>CAWCYQ010000001.1:0-428531 GCA_963799755.1 Terriglobia bacterium
CGTTCGCACCGATCCGGTTGAATCTCCCTGTTCGAGAAACGATCCATAGAACGCGAGCGGCCGCGTGATGTAGCTCGGCTGGCTGAGATTCGAAACCGCATTGAGCGCAAAACCGTTTCCCGAAAGAACAGGCTCCTCGGGATTTACTTGCGCCAGCGATATCGGTGCAATCCCTTTCGGGCCTCCGCGTGAAACAAATCCGCCCGCGGCATATAACACCGCCGCCAGGCAAAATGCCACCGCCACCCTGTCTGTCTTTTGAACAACGCGCAAGACGGGCACGGTGTCAAGCGCCCCGCCCGAAGGACGGAGGCGTTCCTCTTCTGTTTGGCGGCCCGCAGCCATGCCCTTTGCGCTTTCCCATGCCCCTCGGCCAAGCATAAATCAGCGAGGTTACCTGCGATCGCCTACCGAAATTCCATCCCGCGCAGCAGACCGGTGCCTGGCTTGGGTGTCGTTGCGTACTCGACTTTCACTTCTCTAGCAACCTGCGGGCCGCAATTGAACTCGGATGGACCATTTCTTACCAGCACATGCAGGGGATCGGGAACCAAAAGCGTAAGCGTTCCAGTCTCGCTCGCTACCAGAAAGCCGCTCAGCCTTCCTCCGCTACACTGCACTTCTCGAAGCTGCGCCGCTACTGTTCGGATCTGATCTCCCGCCTCGACAAAAGGGTTGAACTCCGTCGTCCCGTGCGGAACTCGCGTCGTCACCAGTTGTGGCTTTCCATCGCGGTCCCGCGCGAACTGGACAGCCAGATCGGTCTTGGCCACGTAGGCAAGTCCAGCAGCTTGCGCACGCTCTTCTGAAGAGGTCGCAAATGTCATCGCCTTCTTGGCCGCGTCCTCCGCTTCGTCCCGCTTGCCAAGTTCCGATAACGCGTAGGCGAGCGCAGTCCAATAGCCGTAAGCGCGCTGCCTCGCCGGAGCGCCCATGGATTGCAACTGTGTTACAGCAGAGTCATACTCACCCGCATTGTTCTGCAAAAGCGCCAGCTTGTACCGCGCATCGTCGAAATGCGGATTGAGCGAGATCGCTTCTTCTAAAGCATGCTCAATTCCCTCCGAAGGCAATCCCATCTCGTCCGCAAGCTCGCCATAGCGGTAACAGAGGCCGGCATTCTTCAGCCCGTTGTGAATTGCCTTGCGCCAGTACTCAATTGCGTCGCTGCGATCACGCTTTCGTAGGGCTATACTCCCTAGCGACGCGAGAATTTCCGGATCGGTTGGCGATTGATCCAGCAGCCCTTTATATATTTGTTCGGCGCGGTCCCACTCTCCCTGGGCAAACAGCAGGTCCGCTATCATGGCTCGCGCCTGAAACTCTGATACCGGATTTACATCCATTCCGAATGTCTCCGGCGCAAGCGCGGAAAGTGTTCGCCTGGATGACCGGGTGTGATCAATCCAGTCGCGTACATCGTTTAAGATCGCATCCGGAGTCTTGCCATAGATCCTCGCAAACGCCTGTTGCGAACTGCTCGCGCCCGAATTCAGCATTCCGATCAGGTCACCGAAACGGGGCGCATACTCCGGCGAAGATGTGAGCATGTCCGCCAGCGCCCAGCTTTCGGCGTAGAAAATAGCCGCTCCATCCCGGCTCTCGCGCACCCCTGAATTGGGTTCGGCCGCAAGCAGTTCTGGCACGGGCAGCCATGCATGCCGGCGCAAGGTGTCAACTCGGGCCGGGAGTTCGCCGCCGAGTTCGCATCTCCGATTCGTTATGCGGACTGTCGAGAAGAGTTCTGCAAGACCCTCATTGAGCCAGGCCGGAAGCTTCAGGCCGCCGGAATGCAGCACGAAATGTGCATATTCATGCGCAGTTAAGCCGAAGCTATTCGCCCCCAACATCGGCATCACGATGTAGTCTCGATCTGCCGTGCTGGTGTAGTACGCGTCGGCGGTCACTCGAATTTTAACTGCATCGTATTCTTTCTTCGAGCCGAATTCGATCACTCGCAGCGGCGGCTTCTTCTCTGATCCCGATCCGGCCTGAACCACACGGTTCCGGTCGAAAAACGATCTGAGCTCCTCGAATTTTGTGAGCGCTGCCTTTGCACGATTAGCGCCGGCTTCTGAGTAGACCTCGAAATGCGAGCTTCGCGCCACTACCCAACCAGTGGCCGAAGCTTCAGCCGGTCTTTCAGTCAGTAGTGCAGCGTTGGCGGCGAAGCCGCCTAGCATGCCGGCTGCAACCCAAAGCGGAAGCCGTCTCACAGGCACAAGATAGCAGACAAAATACGGCCGGGAATCCCTGCGCTACCGCATGTCTCTAGGGAGCGCGCGAGTTCCAGCAGACGATCATTCTTCCAGTCCTTGCGTGGCTCTGCCGCGGGCACGAAGCGCACGTCCCGGACTACACGGATCTACAGACCACCGACTGCTGGACGTGCAGCAACGGCCAAGGGTCCGTCGGGTTTGCGAAACAGGCGGGTGCTTCGGACTCCTAATTATCCGCGCCGAGCCCCACTGCATACCGGCGATTTCGTACCGGTTTGGGTAACCGGTCTAGGAGGAGCTTTGTGCCGAGCCGGTGCTCGAACATGTCATAAGAACGCTAAAAAGGCCTACAATCTTTATGGATTCCTCCTGCGTAGTTCGTGCGATTGGTTAGTTAGCATGTAATCGATACTATTGCGAAACATTTCCTCGGTCGCCGAAGTTTCAATTATGCTTTGAAGCGCACCGGCGATTCGCTTTCGCTGACTTGAAACATCTTCGGGGTTTGCAGTAGGCTCGCTCAAGTCATCTGTAATTGCTGCAAGGTAACCAGAACGCTCTGCGGGTGACTTCTTAAGTAATTCAGTGGCTAGCTCTCGTGTTATGGCCCTCTCAGAATTTATGTCACCGAATTTTCCAGCGGTATCAGGACCAACAATGGTGTTGTCTTCAAAGATAACCGAATCGAGTGATATAGAAACTGTCGTTGCCTTTTCGTAATGTTGAACTCTATTTGAGATTACTTGTGGCAATCTTTCAGTGTTCAGCAGCCGAGGTCGTCCCTTATCAAGCCTCATGAGCATGCTTAAACCTGAAACTGGCGACATCAGGACCATGTCACCGGGTCTAGCAGCCGTGCCAACCATCACGAAGTATCCGGTATTGGATATGGTTTGGCCTCGATTGTCGGTCAGGTACCAACGCAGCGTCAGGCCTGTTATCCGACCGGAAGCGCCGTTCTTAACGATAACGAGATAAGGCTGAATCGGATGCAACACCGAAACCGCCTCGGGCCCAACATAATCCGTTAGTTTTTGAGTGAACTCTGGCGACGAGCCAGAGATCATCTCCACTCCGGCAACCGAAGGGCCGACAGAAATTGCGGGTGTTCCAGCGCTCATAGAAGTACTCAGAATGGCGCCAAGAGCAAACGCCACAAAGGCGTATCCTTCTTTTTGCATACAAATGTACCTCTACATAGAGTCACAAGTCTTACTCTAACTTGGCGATTAGCGGCCGAGCCGATCCTCGCATCCGGATCCCTCCGCGAGCGCTGGGGTATTTGTCGAGATTTGTCACACGAGCGGCGTAAGATGACACAGCCCGCGACTTGGGCCGTTTTGCCGGTTTGGCAGAAAAATGACATATCGGAACGCACCAGAATCAATCACTGAGCGCATCCGATACTCCACGACGCTAGGGAGCGATTGTCCGCGCAAGCTTCATCAGACGATCATTCTTCCAGTCGTTGCGTGGCTCTGCCGCGGCGCGAGCGAACACCCACAGACGAACGCGTCTATAATCCAGGCCCAGCAGGTCCGAGAAGCGGCGGATTGTCTCATCGGCATTCGAGCGCAGTCTTGCCTGACAGTTGAACAGGTGCTGCGTGGCGTCGTAGGCGGGATCGCCAATGAATGGTTTCGGATCGATTACGAGCCAAGGCTCCCGCTGCGCGCGAAGGGCGTTTCCTGCGTGCAGATCGGTTGCGAGAAGCACCTCCGCAGGCGCACTCTCTGTTAGTTCTTTGAAGAGGCGCAACCCTTCAGATACAAGGGCCGAATCGGCCCACGCTTCTGCCCGTCTCAGCGTCTCATTACTCCAGCTTGCGATCATCTCTGATAGCGGACGGAAGGGCTCTCGCGCGGGCGGAAGACGCCACAACCGCCGTAGAAGCCCCGCGATGACGATATCCTGCTCAGCCTCCGGCAAAATTCGCAGCGTCGTGCCCGGTTCGCAGCGTTCCAGCAGCATGGCGCCCAGCTTATCGTCGCCGTTCAGAAGCCGCACCGTCGGGTCGCCATCCCAGAAGCGCAGACCGTCGATCTCGTGAGTGCCCTCCATATGCGGCATGCCGAGCTTCAACACCGCAGATGTTCCGTCCGCGGTGGTCACCGGTGCAACCCATGCGCAGCTCCCTTCGTCGCCATCGAATGCCGTCCCGAGCGAGAGCGACCACCGCTCTTCTAAATCGCGGAGCATATCTGGCAATTGCCTGAGCCATTCCGAAGTTTCCATTCTCTTCCGGCACGTAGCTCTGAGCCAGCCTGGGATGGTCACCCCCATCTTTTCATCCGTCGCATCACGCTTGTTTAGGGACTTCCACCTGGCATCGGTGAAAGCACTCGGTGATCACCTCAAAAAGCCTTTTGGATTGAACGGGCTTGGTTACATACCCATCCATTCCTGCAGCGAGGCACATCTCCTCATCTCCCTTCATTGCGTGGGCCGTCATCGCAACAATCGGGATATGCGCATGGGAACGCCTTTCATTCTCACGAATCTTGATGGCGGCTTCCAGTCCATCCATTTCGGGCATTTGTACATCCATGAGAACCAGATCGAAAGCCCCTGTCTCAACGGCTGTCACGGCGTCCCGCCCGTTGTTCGCGATTACTACTGAACACCCCTGTCTCTCCAGCAGTCGTGCAGCGATAGCCTGGTTTATCGGGTTGTCCTCTGCTAACAAGATATTCAGCTTACGTTCTGCGAGAAATTGCTGAGCTGCCATTTCGCCGACCCTGTGCTGCTCCAGTACTGGTTGCGCCGCCGGTCTCGATGCTCCGGCATCGGGAATCCGAAATCGAGCGGTGAAAAAGAAATGGCTGCCTTCGCCCACCGCGCTTTCCAGCCAAATTCGTCCTCCCATCATCCCTACAAGCTGTGACGAGATGCTCAAACCTAATCCAGTGCCGCCAAACTTGCGGCTCGCCGTACCATCCACCTGAACAAAAGGTTCAAATACAAGCGCCTGCTTTTCCGGTGGAATTCCGACGCCTGTATCTCGGATACCGAACTTCAACACGCACTCGTCCTCCGAAATAATACGCGGCCCGTCTGGAGAGAAGGTCTCCGGCTCGATAGTAAGCGTGACTTCGCCGCGCTCGGTGAACTTGATTGCATTCCCGACGAGATTGACGATCACCTGCTTCAGACGGTTCGGGTCTCCCAAAACACAGGGCGGTATACCAGGCTGGATTTCCCATTTGAGATCAAGGCCCTTTTCTCGCACGCGCAGCCTGAGCATTTGCAGCGCCTCGCTCACTTGTTCTCGCAAATTGAATTCGGTCACATCCAGATCGAGCTTGCCTGCCTCGATTTTGGAGAAGTCCAGAATGTCGTTGATGACGGTCAGCAGGGAATCGGCAGAGCTCTTTGCTGCATTCAGGTATTCGCGCTGCTCGGCAGTCGGTTCGGAGGAAAGGGCGAGTTCGGTCATTCCGAGCACTCCGTTCATGGGAGTGCGGATCTCATGACTCATGTTGGCAAGGAACTCGCTCTTAGCCCGATTTGCGCTCTCGGCTGCTTCCTTGGCCCGTTCGAGTTCCGTCTGGCCGCGTCTGCGTTCGGTAATGTCGCGGAAGGCCCACACCCGGCCGACGCACTTGCCCTTTACTCTCTGAGGTTCGGAGTGGCGCTCAAACACCCGGCCATCTTTGAACTCCAGCACGTCGTCGCTCTTGGCGTCGGGATCTGCGTATAGTTCTTGAGCTTTGGAAACGAAGCCTTGCGGGTCTTTTAGATCCGCTTTGATGTAGTTAAGCCGGAGTGACTCGTCGCCGCCGGACATGATTTCCGGCGGGATGCGCCACATCTCTGCAAATTTGACGTTCGCATTCACAACTGCTCCCTTAGAGTCCGTAACCAGGATCCCGTCGCCGGTGGAATCGAGCGTGGCGCGAATCATCTCGGTCTGGCTCCTGACACGGCGCCGGAGCGTAGCAGCCCAACTGAAAACGATCAGAATCCCAAAGACCAGGAAACCCGCAATTCCAAGCGCTCGCCGTACTGTCCAGGAAGAGGGCCGCTCCAAAAGAGTTACGTCTTTCGAGCTATCGAAGAGAAGTTTGAAGGATGTAGTCTGGCCGTCCGCATCTCTGTTCAGTACGCAAACACCCATCACGTCGAGCAAACTGCCCTCCCGCAAGGAGGTCAGGCGTCTGATTGAGGCAGGTGATTTCGATACCGCCGTGAACACTGTCGGACCCTGCCGTAAGACCAGTAGAGCTTCCTGGGGCGTTAAGGCGATTTGCATCAACGTCCCTTTGATCCGAACCAAGCTTGAGTCGAAGTTGCCCTTGAGTGCGGCCTCGGGCGTGATCGTCTCAGATTGCGGCAGCGCTCCGGCGCTTACAACACGGAAGACGGCGTCTTCTAGCGATGGATGCTGGTCGACAATTCCGGGAAAGCCGAGCGCCTCGATTCGTGTCCCACTCGCCAAACGCGGCCCTTGGTTACCACGAATGTAGGTGGAACCCGTTTTATCCGCGATATAGAACGAGCCGTCCGGCAATGCAAGTGTAACCACGCCCTCTACTCGAACGCGACGCCCGGCTTCACGGCCAATCGCGAAGCCTTGCACGTCTTTGAGGAGTTTCGCCGGTTTGGCCCAAGCATCCGCAACTGCGGGATTCAAGATCCGAATACTTTTCAGATTCGGAACGTACAGCGCAATCCCGATTAGCTGGTTACTCAGATTGAACACAGCGCCACAGTTGCCTTGGATACGGATCTTCGCGTCAATTAAGGTATCGGTATCAAAGCCCTCGTACTCGGGAATTTCAGCAGTGATGAATCCGTCCGTCATGGCGATTTTGAGCACCAGCAGTTTGGCTCTTGGATCAATCTTCGCGGTGCGCACAATGCCCTCGACCTCAACCCACTGGCCGTCCTCATGCGCGGAAATCATCTCATTGAATGTCGTTCGCCGGGGCTTCGGGGGAGGCGCAGTCCCCAGCCGCCGCCACTGAGGATTTCCAATCTGAGGAGCAAAATCCGGTTGTTCACTGACACCACTGATTTCAACCAGGTCGCCTGCCGTGAGGACAGGCTCACCGGCTTGTAAATGCACCCACACTCCTCCAGTGGAATCAGCCACAAAGAGGTCGGGAGTGGGTTGGCTGCCATGTTCGTCCGGAATTGCCGGGCCATAGTAGGTCACAACAGCCGTGATCCGAATGGGATAGCCTTTGACCGCGTCCGGCCGGCTAAGTTCGAGGACTTGCCTGACCGTTGTCAACGTGGGTAGAGCATCGGAGGCATAAGCTCGGAAAGGTGCGATTGCGAAAAGCCAAAGGATCAGCACCCGGACGAGCCTTACACCGGAAGTGGGCATTCGGGATGGTGCAGTTCGTTGGTCAGGCAAGCTCTTGTCCACCGCGCTTAGCAGTAATAGCGCTCTACTTGATAAAAGCACCTGCTTCTAGCATTGTGCAAACCGGGCCTGGATTTTCTCCCCAACCCGGGGAAGACAATCGCCCGAGACATTTTGAGCTTTCCGCTCTCTTCCGGCACTGGTTGCGCGCCGCCGCTGCGAGTCTCCTTCGAGCACCGCGCCTTAGAATCCAGACATGGTAGGTTCCACACGAAGGTTCTGGGAGCGCGTTACCGACGGGGTCGAAATTCAGCACCTTTGGTCGCAGTTTCACGCCGAAGCCCGCGCTGGTTACGAGTTGTATTCGAAAGAGGTCGACTGGAACTTAGCGGAGGGAGAATCGCGCTCGAGACGAGCCCGGCGAGTGGCGAAGGGGTTGTTCTGGGCGATGATGATGAAGTTATCTCCCGCGCGCCGCTTGCTGTGTCTCATCGCGCTGGTCCTGCTCGTGTTTGCTGGTTTCGATGTCCGCTACGGGAACTTCGAGATGCAAATGCCCAACTTGGCTTTCTTGGGTGGCATTGTGCTGCTCATCCTGCTCGCCCTCGAACTGGCGGACCGCGTCACGATGAAGCGCGATTTGGAAATTGCACGCGAGATCCAAGGCTGGCTCATGCCGGGCGCGCCTCCCCGGGTGCCCGGAGTGGATATCGCTTTTGCAACTCGCCCAGCCAATACCGTCGCCGGCGATTACTACGACTTCTTCTTTCGTGCCTGCCCCGTAGACTCCGCCTCAGAATCACGGCCGGCGGAATGCGAGGAGCGTTTGTTGCTGGTGGTGGCGGATGTCGCTGGTAAGAGTGTTCCCGCCGCGCTGTTGATGGCCACCCTGCAAGCGAGTCTCCGCACTTTGGCCGCGCTGCCAGTTTCTCTGGTCGAATTAGTCGGACGCCTCAACCAATACGCCTGCGCGCAAAATATGGGTGGGAGCCGCTTCACCACGGCGTTTGTGGCGGAATTCCAGCCCGCAACTGGACAGCTCACGTACGTGAATGCCGGACACAATTGGCCTGTCCTGCGGCGTTTTTCGGGTGCGATCGAGCGTCTCGATGCCGGAGGTGTGCCACTCGGCATCATGGACGGCGCACGATACGAATGCGGTACATCGACCCTTGGCTCGGGTGATCTGCTGTTGATCTTCACCGATGGGCTCATTGAAGCCGAGAACGAGAGAGAGCAGGAATACGGAGAAGCCCGGATGCTGGGCATCTTTCCTAAATTCTTCGGCTGCAGCGCCGCTGCCGCGCTCCAGCAGCTCCTCGCAGCAGTCGACGCATTCGTCGGGTCAGCCCGCCAGCACGACGACATCACATGCCTGATGGTCCGCACGTTTGCGGCGGCTGAACTGTGTACAACGGAAGCTAGCATTTAAAGCTCGCCATCACGCTGAGGCATTGAGAGGTGCATGAGTATCTGGAGGAGATGTGAGGCGTCGCCGCTGTTACCTGCTGCTCGACCTCAGTTGGCCCACTGGCCGCAAGGTACCCAAGAATTGATCGATCCCAATTGGTCTTCCCTCCCGCCGCTCCCGTTCAAAGCTCTTTCCGAACGGAACAATCAAACCATCCGCACTCGTCACTTGCGGCAACCAAAAAGCCTCGGTCAGCGCTCCCGGAATTCGGAGCACCCGCAGGTAGAAACTGCCGCCCTGCACCTGAGGCAACTCATCCAGCGTCTTCGTCGCCTCGAAGATTTTGCTCGCTGAGGCGCCATAGCGCAGACTGGACAGCGTCGGCGGCAGTGACGCACTCACCTCGCCCGCCACAACATCACCCTTGGCGTCGGTTGCAAAGTAGCGCCATGCCACCAGCTTGGCGGCTTGATTCAGATCCGGATGCTCGGCTGCTTCTCTCACGCTGAGCAAGTAAATGGGCTGGGCTTGGGCATCAATCGTAAGCCCGGCCGGCACCCGCCCGAGCCGCACCAGATGTGCCAGCCCCCGTTCAAATTCGAGCTTGCGCTCGGTGGACGAAGTTGTCGGAATAATTGGCATAAACGGCTCTCCTCTTACGGCTGCCCAATCATGTACGTGTCGCTCCACG
Source organism: Terriglobia bacterium (assembly GCA_963799755.1). Classification (GTDB taxonomy): domain Bacteria; phylum Acidobacteriota; class Terriglobia; order Bryobacterales; family Bryobacteraceae; genus Bog-105. The sequence goes on from CAWCYQ010000001.1 coordinate 9,633, forward strand.
CACCCGCTTCCAGGTACGCGGATACAAACTGGTCATAGGGGGCGCTCGAATCGTCGTAGTAGGGATCAGATACATCGACCCACTTCTCGCCCGACGCTTCGATCGCATACCCGCTGATAATTACGAAGTGTCCCGCATCCGGGTCTTCGCCGTACCATTGAATACGCACGCCAACTGGCCGGCCGGCATCGATCTCAGCTTGGACGGCGGCGAACTTCAGGACCTGCCCCGGCAGCAGCTTGTTATTCAAAGGAGTAGTCAGCATCGAATTCACCGCAGTCAAAGCGGTATCGAGCCCGGCGAACTGGTCGCACGCCTCATTGTCCGGACAGCAGTTCGCGATGCCCGTGACTTTCTGTGCAACCTGGCACTGCTGCAGATTCTTGGTCGAATCGTAGTAGAGACCAACGGTGGTCGCTACCGCAGACCAGCACCAGTTCAGTTCTATTTGCGTCTGGATGGTGAACTTACTTGCCATGATCGGCCTCCGGCTCGTGAGGGCGACACAGGAAAATGAACGGGCCGATGATCGTGATGGGCGCGCCGTCGGCAGGGCCACCGCCGGGCGAACGATCATGTGGACCGCCACCCGGGGAACGATCGTGGGGGCCCCCGCCCTGGCCGGATCCAGCGGGGTTACCGGCCGACTGACTGTCTTGGAAACTAGCCCCGAGCGAGTTCTGCGCGACGGGGGCACCCGGTTTCACAGAGGCTGCCGCGCCGCCACCTGTGTCAATCGACTCCGTAATGGTGAAACCGTCTTTCTGAAACTTGATTGAGTATTCGATCTGCATTTCCCTGCTCCTGTGATTAGTCGATAAAATAAATCGCAAATCTTCCCCAAGTCCGCCATGTCTGGCGACCGGCGTAGGTCAGCCAGCGCGCCGTGGAAAGGGCGCCCTAACTCCCGGTTCCGACTCAAAGTCTGCCAAAAGAGTTGTGCAATGCTTGGGCCAATCTGAACGCCCTCGTCGCGCCGGGCGGACAGGCAGGCGGCTCGCCCGGCGCGTCATCGAGCAAACCAAGTGCACCCGTTGTGGCTGGCTGATGATTAGAGGGACCGTCAACGGTAGCTTGGTCAGGTGATTGGTCCAACGGAGTGATTCTGTTGCCATCCAAGAACATGTTGAGAGAGCATACCTCATTTCTGGTGGACTGCTAACAACTGTCTAAAGCGCCGATCCTGTTGCAAATCCGCCAAGTCTGGCCAGCGATTTATATCGGCCAGCACGCCCGGGGGCGCATGCACCAAAACAGCTAGGGTGTCCTCCCGGCGTCCTAACGTTTCGTAGGTACTGGCAGCCGCCCAAAGTACATCGGCATCGTCTGGCGCTTCCTTTAATGCCTGCGCTGATTCGGATGCTGCTCTTTTCTCCTCGTGCTGCTGAGCGCAAAGGTACGCAACACGCGCCCGAACTAACGCGTCCCGAGGATTACTCGCGAGCTCTTCTTCGGCTAAATCAGACGCACGTTGATAAGCATGGTAAGAATCACGAGTAAGACCTAGCCTTCGATACGCAGTCCCGAGATTCATCCACGGCAGGTACTGCCGGTCATCTTGCTGAATGGACAGGAGGAGAGTGGAAACTGCTTCTCGGTCCCTTCCTTCATAAATGTAAAGAACTCCCAACATGTCCGATGCGATCGGTGACGGAGCGGTACGAAGGCACACAAGGAGTTCTTTTTCGGCCGCAGAGAACCGACCGGCGTCCTGGTAGGCGATGCTTAGCTGATAGTGCAAGTCTGATTCGCCAGGCGCCAATTTGATTGCCCTATGAAACTGCTCGATAGCCTCGTCATAACGCGACCGCTGATCGTAAAAGTATCCGAGGGCGCGGAAGTTTCGGTATTGGAGAGAATCGACCGCGACCGCCTTCTGTAGTGCTTCCAACGCTTTCTCGTTCTGCTCGTCGCGTGCGTAAATCTCACCTAACCGTCTATAAGCATCGCCGCTATTGGGATCGAGTTCGACTGACCGCGAGAACTCATTCTTCGCCTGCTCATATAATCCGCTGTATGATTTCAACAGCCCTCCTGCCCGGTGCACCTCCGGCAAGTCCGGGTTTCGCAGCTGCGCTTCCCGCACCGCTTCGCTTGCGCGATCTAACCAGAGTTTATTTCTGTCAGCGGCGTACTCAAACCAGTCCGCCTCCGCCAAACCCGCCAGCGGAAGCGCCGAATCTGGCTCTTCCTTCTCCGCTCTTCCAAACCGTTTCAGTGCCTGGCCAAGCGTAGTGTCCCGCCGCAACGCCGCTAACCCAGCCGCGTAATCCTCCCGCGCCTCTTTATTCACGCTGGACCCGTTCTTTGGCGGCGGCAAATGTAGCGTCTCGGTTACCACTCCCGCCAAGGCCGTCGCCGCATAGCGCATCTCCCCAGCTTTGTACTCCGCTTCCCACTCCCCCGCATCCACGCCCGACCCCAGATCCGTCACGTACACATGCAGCTTGATCGCCTTGCCCGCGCGCTCCACAACCGCCCGCAGCGCATGGCTCGCTCCCAGCAGCACGCGCGCTTCCTCCGGCGTATTCACCCGATTGCGAATACCTTTATCCAAGGAGATAAACCGGAAGCGGGTATGCGGCGTGCCCTTCAATTGCGTTAATTCGGCTGCCGTGTCGTGCAGCAGCTTTTCAGAAAGAGACGCGCTGTCCGGCGCGGCCGCAAACGGCAGCAATGCCAGCCGCACGGTTTCCGCAGGCGCGGTGGCACGCTCGTAAGTAATCACCCCGGACGCAGTTGCCACCAGCGCCACAGCCGCCGCAATCCGCAGCCGCTTGAGCCGTTCGGACGGCCCAAGCGCTGCGACAACCCCAACGGCGCTCCCAAATCTGCGCGACGGCTCCGGATCCAGGCAGCGCGCGATGATACGGCTCCATTTACCCCGGCCTGACGGCGGTTTCAAGCGCAGCCGCTCACCCAGAGCGAGCGTTGAGGAAATGCCTGCTAAATGCCCGGGGAGCCGGCCCGAACGAATCTCCCACAGCAAAACGCCCAGCGCGTAGACGTCCGACGCAATCGATGGCTTTGCGCCATTCCACAGCTCGGGCGCCATATAGGCCGGTGTACCGCCCAGCAGCGCCGCCGATGAATCCGCCCGGCGCGCCAGACCAAAATCAGTGATCACGGCGCGCATCGCTCCCTGCGAATCGCTCGTCAGAATCACGTTATTCGACTTCAGATCGCCGTGTACCAAACCATTCCGGTGCGCTTCTGCCAACCCGGAACAAAGCTGCCGCGCGATGATGTCTGCCTCGCGATGTCCTAGCGAAGCGTGCGAGAGACGGTCGGCCAAGGTCTCTCCTTCGAGGAACTCCATGCTGATGAAATCCACCTCGCCGTCGGGCGTCGAAGCCGTGTGGATCTCGAAAATCTTGCACACGTTAGGATGGCTGATCTCCCGCGCATTTCGCACCTCCGGCGGTAGTTGCTTGCCGAATCCGGCCTGCGCGCACTTGAGTGCCACGCGCCGGTCGAGCTTCTCGTCGTGTGCCTCCCAGACGATCCCCATGCCGCCGCGCGCCACTTCGCGCACCACGCGAAAACGGTTGATCAGCACCTGTCCCGCTTTGAAAGCAGAAGGCAGATCCGCTGCCGGGCGCAATGGGTCCACCAGGAAGCCCTGCATGCGCTTTTCCCAGACCACGTAGGTCCAGGCTTCCGCGAATAGCTGTGCGTCCGAACCGCAAGCTCCGCGCAGGTAGGCCTCGCGCTCGTCTTCGGGATGAGCCAGCGCTTCCTCAACCAGCGTCAACGCACGATCCTTATTGCGGGATCTGTTCTCCATTGCTCGGCTCCATGCGTTCAAACAGCCAGCGCCGCGCATCATGCCACATGCGTTGCATGGTGCGCACACTGACACCAAGCACGTCGGCTGCCTCTTCGTCGTTCAGGCCCAGGAAAAATTTGAGCTCGACTGCCTTGCACCATTCCGCGTTTGTCTCCTCGAGTTCGTCCAGGAGCTTGCCCACGGTGATGGCGAGGTCCACTTTCGCGCTGCGTTCCGGCACCAGCTGCTCCAGGTTTGTCAGCCTGACCAGCTCGGCATCCGGGCGCCCGCGCGCCAGGTCGATCAGATAACGCCGCATAGCTCTACCTGCTATAGCGAAGAAATGCTGCCGGGACTGCCAATCTCGATTTTTTGCCGTAACCAGGCGGATGTAGATCTGGTCCACCAGTTCCGTCGTCTGCAGCGCGCCGCCCTTGCGTTCGCCTTTCATACGAAAGTGCGCCAGCCGCCGCAGATCGCCGTGTACCAGCTCGAACAGCTGATTTTCCGCGTCCGGGCTGCCTTCTCCCCATGCACGCAGGAGCTGCGTGATGTCGCCGGCTTCATCTGACATGTGTGCCGCCTGGTGGGCATCAACTATAACACGTCTTGCATTTGCAACTTCCCGGCCCGGCGATTGGCACTCAGGCGATTGGCGGGATCTTTCCTCTATCCACGCTTTCTCTGGTGAGGCGATTCACCATCCCTCAGGAGGAACACATGAAACTCTCTCTCTTTTCGGCCGCATTTGCTATAGCAATGCTCAGCTCCACCGGCTATGCGCAAAAGATCATCGCCACCGCTCACATCCCGTTCGCGTTTCAAGTTGGCGAGACCGCTTTGCCTGCCGGCGACTACTTAGTGCAAGACTCGAACAGCTTACTTAGGGTCTTTCAACCGGGAGGCCACAATAGCGTCTTCCACCTCACCATGAACGCATCTCGTTCCCGTCAGACGCGCGATGCCAAGATGGTGTTCAACCGCTACGGCGACACCTATTACTTGGCCAGCATCTGGAACGCTGGTTCCACCGAGGGCTTTAGTCTCTTGCTGGGCAAACGGCAGAGAGCCCTGGCAAAACGCTTCCAAAACTTTGAAATGGCGAGCGTCGAGCTAACATTGCCGACGCCTTAACAGAGGCCAAACAGCGATCAGCGATCGGCTCGATACGGGAGGCGGATCGCTGAAAGCTGGCGCTCCCTTGCATAATAGTTGCAGAGGAGTTGTGACCATGAAGCGAATCGTTACAGCAGGGTTGATCGTAGTAGCGTCCTTTGGATTGAGTGCCGCCGCGCAGGACTGGTATCACGACCGTGATGCCCGCTACCGGGGCGAGCAGTGGAGATCCCAGGTGTTCATGCAGGTAAGGTCGGATCTGGACCATGTCTGGAGTGCTAGACGGGCGAGCGATAAGGAACGTACACGTCTTGAGAGAACGAAACAAGAGTTAACGGAATTGCAAGCCAAACTCGATCACGGCCAATTCGACAATGGCACCTTGAACGACGTCATTGACTCTATTCGAAAATCGGCGAATGACGATCGTTTAGCCCCGCGCGATCGAGCAGTTTTAAGCGACGATCTGAACCGCCTCCACGATTATCAGAATAATCACAATCACTGGAACCGCTAAGAGCGGGACCACCCTTGACCGCGGCACCTGCCGGCTTTCTGCCTGATTTAGCATATTGCCAATTGGCAAACTAACGATGCTATAATCGGCTGCAAACGGCCATGTTGAACCAGAGTTTGCCCACGGCAGCGATCGGCCCAACAACCCGGCTCTCTCCTGGTAACCGGGTATTTCGCTTCGGCCCATTCGAACTGAAGTCCAATACAGGCGAGCTCTCGAAATTCGATACGCGTATCAAACTGCAAGCCAAACCCGTACGGATTCTCGAAACGCTTGTTTCACATCCCGGTGAACTCGTCCGCCGAAGTGATTTATGCCACATGCTTTGGCCCGCCGGCACGTTTGTCGATTTTGAAAGCGGCCTGAATACAGCCGTCAACCGCCTGCGCGCCGCGTTAGGCGATTCGGCTGATTCGCCCCGCTACATCGAAACTCTGCCCCGCCTCGGATACCGGTTCATCTGTCCAGTGGTGGAAGTGCGTGAGGCGTCAACACCGCTCACCGCCGCGCGCGCTGAGTCCCTTCCGATACCAATGATTGTTGAAACCGCTCAAGCCTCTCCTCGGCGTAGAAAAAACATGCTTGTGTTGTCAATCGCCGCCGGTATTGCCCTCGTGTGCCTATTTGCTTATCTATGTCTATCGACGAGCTTTTTAGCGTCGGCGCCATGCGTCATTAAGTGAAGCAAACGCGCTTTGCAGGTAAGAACAAAGGCGAGCTCGGCGAAGGTGCCCAAGAGTCAGGCATCGAAGCGGCTTCCGGCAGTAATCGACTGCATGAGTTCCGTCAACGCTTCGAGATGAAGCACCGCGGCGCGCCCCATCCGATTCGAGGCGCTGGTCTCGTAATTAGAGAAGAATGTTCCCTACGAAGCATAACCAGAAGCACTAGCCAATGGCGGTGTAAGTGATGCACGACAAAGCGACGGAGAACCTGGGTGCCACCAATGCGTTGCACAACGTATGGCCAACAGAACCGGCAAGGCAACAGCCTTTTGCAACACCAGAATAGCGGCAAATAGCAGTCTCCAGTTTCGGCGCGCAAATGCTGGATGCTGTTGAAAAACTCCGTAGGCCGAATCGGACAAGCTAGGACTGGTAGCTTGACGAGCCTCGAGCGCTGGCCGCTTCAGGCCATCGCTGCTTCCGGCTCTTTGCTCTTACTGATGAACCGCACCAGCCGTTTTATGTTTTGAGTCGTTGCCGCAAGGATGAACTGCTCTTCGGCTCTTGGCAGCGCGCGCAACCGCAGCTTACGAACGCGAATCTGATTGCGCAGCTCCGAGAAGAGCGCCTCGATCTTTTTCGAGCGCGGCGGGTTATCGCATATTCCGGTGTTTGACTAAGCTTTCGAACGTGCTCGCGCACGTTTCCATACCAATTGACTCTCCGCGTACGGCGAGTCGCCGAGGGAGTGCACGCGGGCTTATGGGAACAGTTTCGGCATTGCGATGGCTTTGCGCTGTACGTAAAGCCCTGTGAACCTCGACTCAACCCAATGTAGTGAAGCAAATGACCTGCCGGACAGCGATAGGCATTTCCTTCCGGGGCCCGGATAAAGTCATGCTGCCTGTAGAAGCCCTCTGTTTGTTGCTTTCGATCCAACACTGGTATGTACGGCGTCAGCTGTCGTTTCGAAAGCCAAGACAGGAACTCGCCCGTGCCATAGCTCTTATCAGCGGTGATGCTGACGGGTTGCAGTCCGAAACGTTCTTTCGCTCTTTCCAACATTTGCCGGGCCGCAATGATCTCTTGGCTAAGGCGTGCTGGGGTCGCCATGACGCCCGCGATAATGCAGCTTCGATTGTCGATTAGATAGTTGTCGTAAAAGGCGAACTCGGACGCTCCTCGCTTGCTAGACAAGGCCGTGTCCGGGTCGGTTGTCGAGATCTTCATGGGTGGCGAGTTCCGATACGTGCGGCGCAGTTCCGGTTCTCCTTCCACTTCGGACGAAGATAAATCAGCCGTCGGTGCCTGCTCCGCGACAATGTTTTCGCGCTCGACCTGCTCCACATATTCACGCACGGTGCGATTCACTTTTGCGATCTCCGGCAGTTGTTCGCGAGTGATCTTCCGGTCCGGACTGGCATCGGCGCGGATCTGCGTGCTATCCACTCTTGGCCAGCGCACCACATCGCCGACTCGTATCTGTGACGACCAGCCTAGAGCGTTTAGGGCGAACATCCCTGGTCGCAGGAATGTCCAATCGAGGCTCGACGTCTCGATCAGCCGTTCAATGATTTCGGCCCGAGTCCGGGAGGGATTCGGCTGTTGGAACAATGGGTGTGCCGTTTTGGGCGGTACAGACGATTCCGTGCCAACCCAAAAGCCAGAAAACTCAGGACCAGCAGCGCCAGCCAAGACGGCTCGGGCACGGGCGACCCAGAGGTATCACTCGGAAGAAGGGCGCCGGTGAAATCGTGTACGATCGGGACGCCGTTTGCATCCAGAAGTTGGCCGGAGACGATGTTCCCGCCAGCGAGGTTCACCAGCGACCCCGGGTTCGGGATCGTACTGAACGTCAACTCCAGTTTGTCGCCTAAAGAGTCGTAGACCGAGATCTCCCAGTTTTCACCACTTGGTGCGCTTTCAGAAAGATCATTGTATTCGCCCGCGATCACGTTGAACGTGATGTCCACAGCGGTCAGGTTGCCGGCGCTAACGTTGGCCGTTAGCGTACCGGAGAATGTACCTTCAGTTGGCGCTAAATAACCGCCGAAGACAAGGAATGTAGTGAGTGTATCCGCTCTTGCTAAGGCTGGCCCCAAGAGGACGCCGGTTCCGAACAGGGCCAGAGCGGCAAGACCAGCAGAACGAGTTTTTCTAGCTTGCATTGGCTTTTCCTTTGAATGCCTTTAGATCTGATATGCTCTCGCTCACGCCAGGAAAGCGCGGCGGCATGAGGGCGCCCGAAGCGCCCTCACGTGAGCCGTGGTGTCAGAACTCGTGCCCGTAGCCGAGCAACGTTCGGAGTCCGTGGTTTTTCCACTTCCCGGAGGGTTGAATGGCTATGAGTTCGCGGAAGGCCAAATGCGCCAGTTTGGAGGCCTTCTGCACGACTCCGAGCGCGCCCGGAAGTGGTGCCTGCAGTTCCGTCGGAATGAGATCGTGGATCAGCTTTTCGTACATTAGCTGGACCCGTCCATCCCACGGCATGCTGTCCAGCTCGAGCAATCCGCGCTCGCTCGAATAATCGTAAAACTCCTTCTCGACCGAGGAAGGAATGATCGTCGCTGAGAGCGGGAGCCATTTCGAGTACACGCCGAGCTTGGTATCCTCCATCCGCAAGCCCAGAACATGCGTCGGCGCCTTATTAAAGACGACCTTGGCGGGCACGACTTCGTCCGTGGCAAATAGCACGTGGGACCGGCCGGGTGCGGCTGGAGATTTGAGCATCGCGAGCATATCGTGCCGCTTGCCGTAGATGGTAGCCAGATTGCCGGTCATCCACTCTGTCGTGCCTTTGTAGCCGATGCTGACGAGCATATTTAACAGATCGACTGAGGACGTGAGCCCGTTGCGAATTTGCCCGATATCGTCGGTGAATCTACCGCTCGGATCTACCACGATCAGCGGGATGTGCCAGGCTTCCTCGTAGACCGTCATCATTTTGCCCTGCAACATGCCGTGCGCCCCGTTATATTCGCCATGGTCGGAAACGAACACAATGACCGTGTTCTCGACTACTTTAGGCGGTAAAGAATGAAACGCCTTGAGCACCCTTCCGATCTGGCCATCCACAACCTGCATGATCTGCGTGTAGCTATCCATGCCTCGCTGCCAGTAGCTGAACGGCATCTTCGCGACGCCGAAGCCTAGATCTTCGCCCGGGCGATTCGGATACGGCTCGATGGCCGCAGTATCCTGCGAGGGATCATTCGTAACGCCTCCCCAAATCGCTTGCTGGAATTCCTGGATAAACGTCTGTGTCGTCGGCTTGCTCTTAAGAGAGTCCGGCCCCTCCCAGTTCGGCGGCAGCTGCGGGTAGCCATACGAACGCGGCGATTTCAGTTGGTTATCCTCCCATGGAACAACACAACCAGTGCCGCCGTCCTCCGGAGGTACGCCATAAGGTCCAATCGCTGGCGTGAGATTAGAATCGGCGAACAAATCGTTAACCGTCTTGAATTCCGTTCCCGCCGGAAAGAATTCGCGATCGTGGGGATTGACGAGGCTCACCGTCAGGCACCAAGGCTCTTGGAAAGGCTGTTTCCCTGTTAGCCAGTCGATAGCTTGATCTGCCGAGTAGGCATCGCTATGGAAGCCATGCTTTTCGTCACCGTACGTGCCCTGCAGATTATCGCCTGTCGGGTCGTAATAGGTCGGGTAGTAATCGAAACCGTAATTTTGCAGGGTATTGGTCGCTGAAGAGGGAACGGAAACGTGCCATTTGCCAATATAGGGGGTCTGGTATCCATTAGCCTGTAACAGCTTGCCGTAGGTCGGATAATTGTGATTCAAGACCGGTTGCTTCTGATCCGGATTCCCGCCGTCCTGTGGAGGAGTGGAAAGGATGGTCGTGACCGACCAGTTCTGCTGGCTGTAAAGGCCCGTAATCATCACGCCGCGTGATGGCCCACAAGCATTCGCAGCACAGTGGTACTCGCCGAACTTCACGCCGCGCTGCCACAGGTGGTGAACGTGGGGCATATAGCGCTCGAGAAATTTCTCGGGGGTCTTGATGTCGTCCGGAAACACCGTCGGATAGCGCAACTCGTCCACCATGATGAACAGGATATTGGGCTTATCACCAGGAACAGGATGGTCGCTAATTTGTGCGCGTGCGGTGTGGAGCCCGGAAAACACTCCGCCTGTTACCGCTGCCGTTGACTTGAGAAAATCTCTACGCTTCATCTGGAAGCCTCCTGTATTTTTAAGCAACGAAACTCGCAGAAACCTGCCAGTCCGGTTGAAAAATTATCGATGCCCATCACGAACACGGGTCCTGGGGATGCCCGGCCCGCGAAGACTTACAGGATTCGCAGTTTCTAGCGAGAAGAAGGCTTCGCGGTAGCGCTTGGTGCAGGACAGCTCCTCAATGACAGGCGACTCGGAAGTTGGCCGCCCAACGACTCCAGAGGCCATGCATCCATCAGAGTTTTTCAACAGCATCGCTGGTTGCGCAATCGTGAAACCGCACGATTGGGAAACCTTGGCGACTACCCGCGTTCTATCCACAAAGCCACTTCTCCAACTCGGCGACTATACGTACAGGTGACGTTCGCGATAGGAATAGGTCAGTTTTTCCTCCCCGTTCCCCATCAGTAGGGTAGCGAGGATGTGCTGGAACCTCGATCTTATCCGATCGGGATGGCAGCGATAGTGGGCATGCGCCGTCCTGCCGTGTGTCCGAAGTCGTGGGTCGGCCTCCGTCTCCAGTGAGTGTGCAGTACTGTGAGGACGTCTAGTACTAAATAACTAGCTATTCTGTCTTGACTCGGAGGAGGTACAGACATATGCTTTTCTCGCTAAGCCATAGGAGGTACAATGCACCACCGATCACTATTTCCAATCTGCTCAGTTTTGTTGGTCGAGGCCGCCACAGCTTTGGCCCAAAAACCGAAACCGTTATGCCAGCAGCCGATCGGCCATTGTGTCGACGCTGCAACAGTGTACACGTATGACCAGCCGTATGTTGGTCACGACGAACCTTCGATTCTGTTCTACTCGAACCAACCTGGTTCTGGCAACAGTCCTACCTATTTGTTCAGGCTGCCGAAGGACCCTCCTACTCCGCCGAAGCAAAACCGTAAAGGAGGCACGTTCAATTTCGAACTTAGCATCGCTCCTTGGTTTGGCATGGCGGTCTGCGATACGCAGTCGTTCCCCGAATACACATCGAAATGCACCCCAGACAGCGATAGCAACATCTTCGATAGCCGCGATCCCGACTCGCCCCGTTGGATTGGTTATCATCCAGGGGCTGCTTTCGTGGAACTGCAGTTCTATCCGCCGGGCTGGGTTCTATGGCCGCCTGGGGTTAGCTGCGACTCTACTCGCTGGTGCTCAGCACTCAACATAGATAGCTATGCTTTCGATAACGCCACCCAGATGGCCAACAACAACGCTTGTCTGAGTACCGTTGGGGAGGAAACTGCAAACTTCGCTTTTGTGACGAAAAACGGCAAAGCCCAAGCTCCTGCGAACCCCATTGAGTCCACGTTGGCGACCTTTACCCCGAACCCGGACGCTGATTTATTCATGAACCCGGGTGACCTCCTGCGGGTCGAGATGTACGATACCCCCGGAGGTCTCAAGGTTGTCATAGAGGACCTTACGACACACGAGAGCGGCTCGATGACGGCGAGCGCGGCCAACACTTTCGGTCAGGTCAAATTTGATCCGTCTGGGACGACTTGCGAAAACATCCCTTATGACTTCCATCCCATGTACAGCACCTCCAGCGAGCACACTCGCGTTCCCTGGGCGGCACATTCATACAACATCGCCTTTTCGGATGAAATCGGCCATTTCGATTACTGCAGTTCCGTCGAGGCGGAAGGTGGACCCTGTATTCACAAGGAGGCCGACAAACAATATTGCTTTGATGCCGCGGCATCCTCACGTATTCCTATAGGTGGCTGCCTTGACGCCGACCTGGATTTCGATGGTCCTCCTTACCTACTCGATTGGCCGGGAACTTCGAGTAACCCGGCAATAGACGCTGCATATTATCCCGAGCCCAAGCGGTTCACGAGCCCTTTGTTCAAATCGAGCTTTGGGACTTGGGAAAACTATGATCGAGTGGCGTTTGAGGCCGATATTCCTGTATTTGAATCGAACTGCGATCCTTATACAGGAACGGGCTGTTCAAATCCGCCGCCCGGAGCCGAATTCTATCCGCTCTATTCGACAGTCCGAATCGATACGGATAGTGATCACGATAAAGACGCCTGTGTGTGGCAGTTCGGAGGACCCGATATCGCCGGTACGACCAACACATTCGGTGGCACATCGAGCGCCGAATTCGGTCCGCTTATCGAGCTGAGCTATGCTGAACCGGGCGGATCGATCACAGTTTTGGAGGATTACCGGCGTGTGCTGAGCGATAATCCTTGCAAAGTGACGATAACGAAATAGCGACGCTTTTCGCTTAGTGGCCCGCACTGGATCACTGCGCAGTGCGGGCCGCATTCCGATTTCCGCTCAGGGCCGTGAGGAAGCGGCTTCGGCATTCACGGCCGCCCCCGAGTAATCCGTCCGCGTAACACGCATTGCTTCACTTTGAATGTCGCTGGCTCAGAGGGAAGTATCGCCGACATACGTCCAAGTGGATTACGGAAACGGAGTTATGAGGACTAATCTAGCGATTAAGTGAAAATTTGTTGTTTGCGTTTTGAAACTTCCTAGCTTTGCTCCCCGTATACTCTGAAGTCCAAGTGCTTCACTCCCAACCTCGTGTGTAGATGCCGTAATCCTTCGAAGAAAGCAGCATACGTAATTCGAGCTGAGGAGTTTGCCGATGCTGTAGGAACCCCCATCCTGCATATAGTCTTGTTTTGCTGGTGTAGAGAAGAAAATTTGACATGTGCTGTGGCACACGAAAGGAATACTAGATTGAGAGGGCGAATTTTAGTTGCCTTTTGCGCATTGTGCATATGCCCTGGCTCAATACTCGCGGCCTCCCAAACATCCCGATTTCAGTTCCTGCAAAGGCCTGAAGCTTATCCGGTAGGTTTGAAGGTCGTCGATCAGTACGATCGCTCACGCAGCTACCCCGCGAAGGACTCGTTGCGGTCCTCCGCGGGCGATGAGGCGCGGCCACTGCAAACCCTGATCTGGTATCCGTCGCTGAGAAGTCCAGCCAAACCGATGACGGTTGGCGACTATGTCCGGCTGGCCGACACGGAGATCCACTTCAACGCTCCGGATGAAAAGGAGAACCGGTGGCGTTCGCTCTTGAAGACGTCCTTCGACATCCCGCTGTGGTCGGTGCGGGATGCGCAGCCGACGAAAGGGCGCTATCCGGTTCTGATTTACGCTCCCAGCGATTCTTCCGTTTCGTGGGAGAACGCCGACCTGTGTGAGTACCTTGCCAGTCATGGCTACGTCGTTCTTGCGAACCCGTCGATGGGAGTGTCGACGCGGGACATGACGGACGATCTGGACGGGATCAATGCGCAAGCTAGCGACATCTCGTTTCTCATCACATATGCCAATTCGCTTCAAGACACGGATCTGTCCGAGGTTGCTGTAGTGAGTTGGAGTTGGGGCGGCATCTCGAGCCTGTTTGCCGCGGCACGAGACCATCGCATCGAGGGGTTGGTGGAGATGGACGGCAGCATGCGCTATTACCCGGGTCTCGTCAAAATGGCCGGCGATGTTCATCCAGAACGGATGAACATACCGCTCCTTTTCTTCACTCGGGGAGATGAAAACCTCCTTGAAGAAATTGACAAACATTATGATGGGCCCTCGGCAGACATAGTGGGTCCAAACGTTCTGAACGCCTGGATACACGGCGATCTTTTCACCGTCAATATGCTGGGCATGGCACACCCGGAGTTCAGCTCCATGTTTCAACGCAGGGAGAGTGCGCAGCGCTTTGCGGAAAATCAGGTAGCCGATTACGGACGGGATGATGCCAACACGAGTTATGCCTGGGTTGCGCTCTACACTTTGAAGTTCCTGGATGCCTACCTGAAGCACGACGCTTGGGCAAAAGCCTTTCTTGAAAAGACCCCGGTAGAGAATGGCGTTCCTAAGCACTTTATGGGCATAACGTTTCGTCTCGCGCAGAAAGTATCTCCTCCGGAGGCTAGGTGACCTCACGATTACGAGCAGCAGAACGGTCGGCCGGCAGGGCAAGCTGGTGTGGCAAGCGCGGCCAAACCTGCGCACAGAAGGGCTCGTCTTGGAATGGGAGACGGGGCTGTCATCTCCCGCAACTCTTGACGTTTCATTCCTGAATTGAACCACGTGTGCTGAATATGATCAAGATCATATTCAGGAGGATCGATGCCTTATTCCAAAGGCCATCGCGAGCAGGTTCGCGTTCGGATTGTGGAGAGCGCACGGCGATCATTCAACCGGAGTGGATTCGAAGCGGTATCGATCAATTCGATCATGGAAGAGGCCGGACTGACCCGCGGCGGATTCTACGCCTATTTCGTCATGTTGAACCAGAGTTTGCCCCCGGCAGCGATCGGCCCAACAGCCCGGCTCTCTCCTGGTAACCGGGTATTTCGCTTCGGCCCATTCGAACTGAAGTCCAATACCGGCGAGCTCTCGAAATTCGATACGCGTATCAAACTGCAAGCCAAACCCGTACGGATTCGCGAAACACTTGTTTCACATCCCGGTGAACTCGTCCGCCGAAGTGATTTATGCCAGATGCTTTGGCCCGCCGGCACGTTTGTCGATTTTGAAAGCGGCCTGAATACAGCCGTCAACCGCCTGCGCGCCGCGTTAGGCGATTCGGCTGATTCGCCCCGCTACATCGAAACTCTGCCCCGCCTGGGATACCGGTTCATCTGTCCAGTGGTGGAAGTGCGTGAGGCGTCAACACCGCTCACCGTTGCGCGCGCTGAGTCCCTCCCGGTACCAATGATTGTTGAAACCGCTCAAGCCTCTCCTCGGCGTAGAAAAAACATGCTTGTGTTGTCAATGGCCGCCGGTATTGCCCTCGTGTGCCTATTTGCTTATCTATGTCTATCGACGAGCTTTTTAGCGTCGGCGCCATGCGTCATTAAGTGAAGCAAACGCGCTTTGCAGGTAAGAACAAGGGCGAGCTCGGCGGAACGCTTTAGGGATCGTGAGGGACGACTCGCGATTGACTATGCTGATCCTAGTGATCGCGAGACAATCGCCGCGCTCAGTTAGCTTATCATCCTGGGGCAAAGCGAAATAGGTCTGATAAATCCGGTCCTCTTTTCGAGCTTCGTACAGTTTGCGGTTAAAATCGTGTCGTGATGAGGCCCTGGAACATCGTCGTCGCGCTGTGGGTGTTTACGATTGCTTGTCTCTGTTGCGCTCCAGCGACTCCCCGCCTCAATAATCCTTTCTTCGTATTCGAGGATGGATTAGGCGGAGGAACGCCTGTAGAACAGGCCAAGCTGGCGAAGGACGTCGGCTTTGATGGAATCTCTTTTGATGGAGCCAAGATCGTCCCTGGGCGCTTGAAAGCTCTGGACGAGCGCGGGCTCCAATTCTTCTTCCTTTATGTCGGTGCAAACGTAAGCGACGGACATATCGTCTACGAGCCTGGTATCGAAGACTCAATTCGCGCCCTCAAAGGCCGGAGCACAATTGTTTGGCTTACGATTCGCGGCGGCGGTCCCGGAGCAGAGCAGCGGGCCGTTGAAGCTGCGAGAAAGATCTGTGATCTCGCGGGCCGGGAAAATCTTCGCGTCGCACTTTACCCGCACTACGGCATGTATGTCGCACGCCTGGGCGATGCATTGCGAGTCGCCGATGAAGCAAAGCGCAGCAATCTCGGCGTAACGTTCAATCTCTGCCACGAACTCCGATCCGGATTCGATCCTGATGTCAGAACTTTAGTGGAACGTGCTCTGCCACGGCTCTACGCAGTAAGTATCAACGGCGCGGATCCGCAGGGCAACGACTGGCCTCAATTAATTCAGCCGCTCGACCGCGGCACCTTCGACGTCGCCGGATTCGTCCGTACTCTGGTCCAACTGGGATACGACGGACCAATTGGCCTGCAGTGTTATGCGATCAAGGGCGACCCGCGCACGAATCTGGAGCATTCGATGCAAGCCTGGCGCAAGATCCGGAACTGGTGACAAGACCTCAGCGGTTGCTGAGATTGCCGCCTGTTTGCGGCCCGGTGGGTTCGGTTTCTGGAAATTCTCCTCGCGTTTGCACGTACACCTGATCGATCTGCTTTCTCGATTCTTCCAACTTCTTGAAGGTGGCCAGCTCTCGGCGGGAATCGGCCTCACGCCCCAAGTGCCGGTACACCGTGCCAAGTTGATAATGGGCGGTTGAATACAGTGGATCCAGGTGAGTGGCCGTGAGGAGAGGCTCCAATGCCTTTTCCGGCTCGCCCATTCTGAGCCAGGCCGCACCTAGCGCTTGATGAGCATAGGCGTCGCCGGGCTGAAGCTGGAGCGCGCGCGAGTAGTGCTCAATGGCGGTTCTATAATCCTTCCTCAGCGAGCAAATGGTGCCCAAGCGGTACTCGGCGTGACCGTCAGCGGGATTCTCGGCTAACGCCGCCCGGAACTCCTTTTCGGCGGCTTGGAGAGACTGCTCCTGGCGTGAGTCCTCAAGAATGGCTTCTCCTAGCTCGTAATGGACACCGCGAAGTTTAGGGTTGATCTCCAGCGCCTTACGGTACTGGATGATGGCAGCGCGAGAGTTACCCCGGTTGATCAACATTTCCGCCATGAGCTGGTGCGTCCGCGCCGAATCGGGTGCGGCGAGCAGCAGAGCGTCGCGAGACCGATTGGCGAGGTCCGCATAGGTCCGAGCGGCAGTATAGAGCACGTCCGTATTCGTACTATTGGAGGGAAGCAGGATCCGAACTACATCGACGGCCCCATCGAGGTCGCCGGTTTGATAGCGAATTTCGGCCAGCTCCAGGCCGGCTTGCATTTCAAACGGGCCCTTCTGCAGGTGGGGCAAGGCCTCGGCGAGCAGCTGCTGCGCCTGCGCCTGGTGGCCCAGGTGCTGTTCGCACATCCCAAGATATGCCTGTACTTTCCAGGTTTTGGGCTGCAGCTCCAGGACCTTACGGAACTCTTCGGCGGCGCCCGCCCAATCGCCCTGAAAATACCGCATCACCCCCACATTGCCGCGAGCATCGAGATTGCCGGGATCCAGAGTAACGACGGCCTCTAACTCGCGGCCCGCTGAGACAAAATCATTCGATAAAATTGCCTGCTGCGCCTTTTGCACGTGGGCTTGAATCTGCTGCTGTTTGGAAACACCACTTTGCGGCCAGATACTAGACCCAGCCAACACCGTCAGAGCCAGAAGCAAACGGCGCGAGTTCCTCAAAAGAACCGTACGCACGCAGAAGCACCTCCAAACTGTGTCGGGATATTGCACAACTCGATGCCCCAGGCAGACGTGCGGCCGGGAGAACAATCCAAGCGCCGATCCCAGCTCGAAATGTAGCAAACGATTGCACGGCGATCTTCTCTTTATCGGTAAACCATGATGGAACTTAATGATATGCCTTGACCTGGTGACCGGCGAAGACTCTCATTGCAGTTAATTCGACAGGACAGATCGTATGTTAACGAAAAAACAGTAAATGTTTCTTGACAAATTGGCGTGTCTCAAATATGCTTCGTAGGCTAATTCTCTGGAGAAACGAGATTAGCGCTGCGAATCTCTTATCGTCCTGTTCGTTGCTTCGGGTAACGGTTCTTAGGAGGACAGTAAGTGGTGCAGGGAAGAGGACAACAATTCGTGAGAAAGAACGCGCAACTTCCGAAGCTGTCTGACAAGGTCGCCATCGCTCGAAGTCTTCTTACGTTTTTGGCGATGTTTGGCTTTTTATCCGTTTCACCGACATACGCCCAGAGTCGGGCCTCGGGTGAGATTCGAGGTACGGTTTTGGACTCCAGTAGCGCTGCGGTTCCGGGCGTCGCGGTTTCCATTCTCAACCAACTCACGGGCGTGGTTACCAGACTTACAAGCGACAACTCAGGTATCTATGACGCCGCGTCCCTGGACCCAGGCACCTACACCGTGTCGTTTGAGAGAGAGGGCTTCCAGAAGGTTATCAAAAGAGACATTACTTTGCATGTGGAAGCCATCACGGTGAACGCCACTTTGGAACCGGGCTCGGTAACCCAGCAGATAGAGGTCAAAGGCGGGGCAGCCCTGGTGCAGACGGAAACCTCGGACCTGTCACAAACAATCACCACCAAGGAAGTGTCCGAACTCCCCAGCGTCAATCGTTATTGGATGGACTACACCTACCTCATGCCGGGCGCGAATGGACAGATGACATCCAATTCTTTCAATAACAACAACAACGGTGCGGGCACGGGATTCAACGGGCAAGGTGGATACCAGATGTTAGGGCTCCAGGATGGCGGTACCGCCACCTTCCTGCCCGGTCAGAACTACGTTGTGGTTCCCATCCAAGCCATCGGCGAAGTACAGATGTCAACAAGTAATTTCAGCGCGGAGTACAGCAACGGCCTGGCCGTCTTCAACGTGATTATTAAGAGCGGAACGAACAAATTTCACGGCGAGGGTTTTGAATTTGTCCAGAACGACAAATTCGAGGCCCGCAACTTCTTCTCGCCAACGATACCCGCGCTTCGCTGGAATATGTATGGCGGCACTATTGGCGGACCCGTAATAAAGGAGAAGGCTTTCTTCTTCGTTAGCTACCAGCGCAATCCCACCAACACTCCCTCGGCGGCCATAGCCACCTACCCCACTGCGGCGGAGCGGGCTGGAAATCTGGCAGGCCTGCCTGCGATATACAATCCCAATACGCTGGTTCAAAGTGGGACCACTTATACGCGCACGCCTTACGTTAACAACCAAATTCCGTTGAGTCAGCTCAGCCCCGCGGCACTCAAAATCATGAGTTATATGCCGATGCCGAACATCCCGAGCGCCGGAAACGTGAACAACTACTATTACGCGGTTCCTGCCCCGAATAACAGTTGGAATCTCGACTGGAAGGGCACTTATAACATCTCCTCTGGTAACCGGCTGGACTTCTCTGAGAATCTGTACGAGCAAAATCAGCCTGGAGAAGGGCCGACGTGCCCCATCGATTGCGTCAGCAACACTTCCCACTACTCAACGTATGTGCTCAGCGACGTGTGGAGCATCAATCCCAACATTGTCAACGAATTCCGGGCTTCTTTGATGCGCTCCCACCAACCGTATTCCGAAGCGGACACAGGCACGGACTATGGCCAGAAACTGGGGATCGCGCAACTTACCGCTTTGACGTTTCCCGGCATCACTGTCGATGGAACGGGAGCCCCGGCCGCCATTGGCACCTCGTTCAAGCACGCGCAACTTGGCTATACGACGTTTACGGAAGCGGATACCCTCACATTCATTCACGGCAAGCACATCCTGAAGTTCGGTGGCGAGTACAACAACAGCCGGGACAACCTGGCGTGGGCTGATTTGAATGCGGGGAACTTCACCTTCACCGGGCAGTTCAGTGAGAATCCGCAAAATCCTTCCGCCACAGGGGCAGGACTCGCCGATTTCTTGCTGGGCCTTCCGGGCTCCTGGTCCGATAACTGGACCCCGGCGACGGGCAACCGGACCGGCACCGCCCAGGCCTTTGCTCAGGACGACTTTAAGGTCACTCCCAGGCTGACCTTGAATATCGGCGTGCGCTGGCTGGCACAACGCGGATACACTGAACAGTTTAATCGGCTAGGAACCTTCGATCCGACGATCATCAACCCCGCCACCAACACCCCCGGCGCGATGTGGTACGGCGGCCAAAGAATTGGTGAACGCGCCAACGGTAACAATGCCTTGCAGGCGACCAAGTGGGCCAATTTTCAACCGCGCATTGGTTTCGCCTGGGCGCCTGCGAACAACTGGTCGATTCGCGGCGCGTACGGAATATTTGCCGACATGTGGGGTGGAGACACCTACCAGAACGGGATTGGCGTGGGCACTGCGGTCGCAGGGAACGATTCCGCTGGTCTGCACGGGAATCCTTTAGTGCCCTTTATGACCCTGGACGGGGGACACGCCCCGCCCGCGATTCCAGCCTTTCCCCCTAGCGCGGCATTCTACAACGGAACCGCTGTAGCGTATTGGCCGTATCACATCCCCCTCGCGTACGTCCAGCAATGGCACATCAGCGTGCAGCATCAATTCAGCAGTAATTTGATGCTGGATGTTGGATACGTTGGGTCCCGGGGCGTCCACCTTCCCGATCCTTCCGATCTGGACCAGGTTTCCGAAGCCGGCATTCAACAAATCATCGCCGCTGGCGGAATCAGCGTAAACGTTCAGCCCTATCGTCCCTACCCGCAATACACTGGTATTACTTTACAGTCGCTGGGAGGCTGGAGCGATTACAATTCGCTCCAAATGAGCCTGAGGAAGCGCACCTCGCATGGCCTGTCGCTGCAAACGAGCTATACCTACGGTCATGCGCTGGACACCAACACCCAGAACGGCTGGAATGGTGCTGAGTCCGACTTTCAGATCGCTCTGAACCCGAAACTCAGCTACGGGAACTCCCAAATCGACCTGAGGCACACGTTCAGCGGCTCATTTATTTACGAATTGCCCTTCGGAACGGGAAAGGCATTGCTCAATAAGGGTGGGGTTTTGAACGCTTTTGTAGGCGGTTGGCAAATCAGCAACACCTGGCAGGCGCAAACCGGCATGCCATTCACTCCCACCTGGGGAGGGGGAGGCTCCAATTTCTCCGGGTCGGGAACCTGGTACCCGAACCGGGTTTGCAACGGGGCGATCAGCGACCCTACCATTCAGGAATGGTTTAACACGGACTGTTTCCCCAGTGCGGCACAGGGAACCTACGGCAACTCCGGACGGAATGTCCTCTTCGGACCGGGCTTCTTCAACATGAACACCGCCCTCGCCAAGAGCTTCAAGCCGCGCTGGCTTGGTGAAGCGGGGCTGTTACAAATTCGCGCCGACGCGTTCGATGTGCTCAACCACCCGAACTTCGGTCAACCCAACGCGACAGTTGTCCCTGGCGTGGTAGGTGCGACAACGACTACCGCAACCATCACGTCGGCCCGCACCCAGCGGAACGTACAACTCGGAGCGCGTATCGTGTTCTAGCCGATGGCCTCAGCTTCGGGAGTTTTCTCGCTCGAACTTCGTTCTTGACGTAAAACGCGCAAACTTAGATGTGAGCCTCGGCGCGGATAGATCGTGTGTAACGGCCAAGTGAGCTCCATGCGCTTGTCCGCTGCTCTACCTCGAAGGAGACCAGACTATTAGATCCCGATAATCACGCTATAATCGGTCGCCTGGCGAATTGTCTACATGAATCTCGATTTAGCGCTGAAGGCAGTGGCAAACGAGCGCAGGCTTCAGGTACTCGAATGGCTGAAGAAGCCCGTGGAGAATTTTCCGCCCCAGGTGGATGGCGATCTCATCAGGGATGGCGTGTGCGGGTGCTCGATCGCGGACAAGCTAGGAGTCAGCCAGTCCACTGTCAGCGAGCACATGAGAATTCTCACGCAATCGGGGCTCGCTCACGGCAAACGTATCAAGCAATGGACCTTCTACCAGCGTGACGAAAAGGGTATTGCCGAGCTAAAGGCGCTAGTCAACAAAAAGCTCTAAATCCCGGGGCCAAGCGTAAGCTAAAGAGCGCCCGCGTCGATTCGTTCCGAGCCTCCATTCGGTTCGTTGCTCCGCGTTCTGTGTTCCTGAACGCTCTACGGCGCGGACAGGAATCGCAAAATTTCCCGCATCACTCGCGCTCCCTGGTCCGTCTGGAAGAGGAACTGCGCGTGCGCGGAGCCATTGAGGACGATCAGCTCTTTGGGTTCGCTGGCTCTCTCGTAATTCTCCCGAATTTTCGGGAGCCGTGGGCCGTCATCATTCGCATCGTCGCGGGCGACGATGAACAACTTGCGGCCTTTTAACTTCTCGGGTTTTTCAGTCCACGCGGCCAGCAGCACTAATCGATCGATTTCACCCGGATCGGATGCAATCGACGCCTCTGCAGCCGCAGCGCCGCCGAAGCTTGCTCCGACCACCGATACAGTCTTTGCACCGTTCCGTCGCAGATATCGGACAGCAGCCAACACGTCGAAACGCAATCCGTCATCCCCAGGCCGAAGCTGGCTTCCCCCGTGCGACTGACCCTCTCCCCGGAAGTCTATCGCCAGGGCACAAAATCCGGCGGCTTCCAACTCTCGCGCCTGCTTCTCCCAACTGTTTCTCTTGAATCGACCCCCATGTGCCAGTACGACGCCGCGGTCGGCTTTCCCATACAGGTCCGCATAGACGATTCCGCCGTCCTGGGTCGGAAAAGAAACTTGCTGCTGTGCTGCTGCGGCGGCCGTCAATGCGATAGCTGGGAGGATTGCTCGAAAAGCTCGCATAATGCCAGTTTGTTTCGATGATGCCACGGTCATGCCTCAGTTAGATCTAGTTCTTCTTTCCCGCGGGTTGCCGGAATGACCGCTCTACCATGTCGTTCGGATCGGTCGATACCGGCCCGTCTCGCCACAGCCAGCGCATCATGTCGGGCATGATCGCTCCGCCGAATTTCTGTCCGTGCAGGTTCATCCCCCAGGTATAATTCACGTCGTATCCTTTCTGCGTGAGCGCTTTCATCAGCCGGACATTCTGTAAGAACCAATCGCGCTTCGCGTTATACATCCCGTCGCGCCCGAATCCGCGATGATCGTTGCGTCCATCGCATAGAAACACACGGATCGGCTTCTTCTCGCTCTCCAGTACGCGCTCCGGATAAACATACCCGCCCCGGATATCAACGAAGCTGCCGACATTGCTCAATACCTTCCGGAAATCGTTCGGCCGTTCCCATGCAACCGTGAACGCAGCGATCGCTCCCGAACTCGACCCCCCGATTCCATGCTGTTCCGGGTCCTTTGAAATGTTGTACTCCTTGTACAGCACCGGCAGGAGTTCTTCGGTAATTACCCGCGCGTACTTATCGTCGAGCGTGTTGTATTCGGTGACGCGATTGGTTGTACCATCGCCCCAGCCGGTTTGCGGCGAGGGTTCGACCTGCTCTGGCGTCCGCCCCGGATTGATGAAAACGGCCAGCATCACTGGAATCTCGCGCCGGTAGATCAGATTGTCCATCACATTCTGTGCCCGGATATCTCCGTTTTCGTCTTTGAAGGCCTGTCCGTCCTGATAAATCATGAGCGCCGTTGGAACCGCGGGATCGTACTGTGCCGGCACATACACCCAATAAGTATGTTGAGTGCCGGGATAGACCTGGCTCGGTAAGTGATAGGGACCGCGTATTTCACCCTTCGGCACTCCTTCCTGTGGCATTGAATCCGGACCCAATCGATATTGCGAGTTCGGATTCGGTCCCGGCGGCAGAGGCTCCTCAACTTTCTGATTCTGTGCAGAAGCAGGTAAAACGCCGGTCGCCGTCGCCAGTACAAGGATGGCTGCTTTAACTGCCGCAGCCTCGAGTTTTCGCATAGAATCTAGCCTATATCGATGCCGAACCTGCGCGTGTGCTGCCCGGGGATTCAGGATCGATCACGCCCCCTCAAAATCTTCTTTCTTCCCCACCTTCAATCGTTTAGCCCTCGATCGATTTTTCGCCCGTTCGCCCCGCATGCTACTTTTCGCGCGAAAGGTCCCTCTTGTATGTCTGCTCAACGCTCCAAATCGAAATCGAAATCCAAACGCGCCGTTGCCAATCGCGCCAATGCTCAGAAGTCTTCTGGTCCGAAGACCGAGCAGGGGAAAGCCGCCGCTTCGCAAAACTCTTTCAAGCATGGTCTCTATTCGAAAGCCCTGATCATTCCCGGTGAAGATCCCGCACTCTTTGAAGCCCTGCGCACCGATCTGGCTGCCGAGCATAGCCCTGTAGGGTTGACCGAAGAGTTGCTGGTCGACGAAGTGGCGCAGCACTACTGGCGCATGAAGCGTTACCGCGCCTTGGAAGCGCAGATGTACAAATCCCAGGGCACCAATGCGAATGGCAACACGGACCTGGATGTGGAGAATCTGGTGAGCTGCATCGAGCTCGGATTATTCACCTCCATCCAGCGTGTTCTGAACTCTGCCGAGCGCAGCTTCTATAAGGCGCTCAAGACTTTACGCGAGTTGCAGAAGGCCCGTGGCTTCGTTCCTGCAAAGGCTCAAAACGCCGCCGTCGCTCCCACCCCTTTTCCTGCCAAACAGCGCAGCGCTGCCGAGGAATGGGCCGAAGTGGAGGCCGCTACCGGCATGAACGAGGCGCAATTGACCGCCCTGTTCCGCGGAGCCGCCTGACCGGCCCACATTTCCCCTGGTTTTTAGAACTGTTCGGCACGGCTCGCACTCGCAGTGTCGCTGAACGCTGATGCTGACCCTGACCGCTGACCGCGAATCCAGTGCGGTACGAATAATACATGGCGAAGAAAGCTCAGAAAACGATTCTAGTCACCGGAGCAACCGGTAAGCAGGGCGGCGCGGTCTTCCACCACTTGCGCCAAAGCAACAAATTTTCTCTGCGCCTCCTGACGCGAGATCCTGACAAGCCTGCGGCAAGGGCGCTGGTCGGCCGGGGCGTGGACGTGGTGCGCGGCGATCTGGACGACGCGGCATCGCTCCGGCGCGCGCTGGACGAAGTAGACGGCGTCTACTCGGTCCAGGATTGGACCGGCGGCGCGGAAACGGAAATTCGGCAGGGCATCAAACTGATTGACGCAGCACGGCAGCAAGCCGTCAGCCATTTCGTCTACAGCTCCGTAGCCGGAGCCGACAAGAACACAGGCATCCCGCACTTCGACAGTAAATTTCAGATCGAGGAGCATCTTCGCTCCTCCGGTATTCCGCACACGATTTTTCGGCCCGTGTTCTTTATGGAGAACTGGTTCGGCAGCAAGGACTCGATCGAAGCCGGCACGCTGGCTTTGCCGCTTAGCCCCGAGCGGCACCTGCAAATGATCGCGGTGGATGACATAGGCGCCTTTGTGGCCGCCGCTTTCGAGAAACCCGGCCGCTGGACCGGGCGCGCGGTACAGATTGCGGGAGACGACCTGTCGATGAACGACATAGCCAAGGCTTTTGGAACATCGGCCGGACAGGAGGTCCGGTATCAGCAGTTACCGTTCGATCAATTCGAAAAGGCAGCCGGACACGAAATGGCAGTGATGTTCCGCTGGTTTGAGGAGGGCGGGTACGACGTCGATCTGGCAGCCCTGCGCCAGGAGTTGCCCAACCTCACGAATTTCGAGCGCTGGCTGAATACGAAATGGCAGCCGGCACTAAGCAGTCGCGGTCATGGCGCAAACGCATAACCCGGCGCGATTGGAATAAACTCAAGACATGGTCCTCGTGGTCAATGGCCAGCGTCGGCCTGTCGAAGCAGATCCTAAACGCCCGTTGCTTTCGGTGCTGCGCAACGAACTGGACCTTACGGGCGCCAAGTACGGCTGTGGAGAAGGCCAGTGTGGAGCTTGCACGGTGCTTTTGGGGGAAACACCGGTGCGCTCGTGTCAGATCGAATGCGGATCTGTCGGTGAGCGCGCGATTACCACCATCGAAGGCTTGGCCAAAGGCGATCGGCTTCACCCGCTCCAGCAAAGCTTCATCGATTGCGATGCCCTGCAGTGCGGTTATTGCACGTCGGGTATGATTCTCTCCGGCGTCGCTTTGCTGCACAAGAATCCCGATCCTTCCGATGCCCAGATCAAAAGCGCCCTGGATGGAAACGTCTGCCGCTGCGGAACTTACAACCGTATTATCGCTGCCGTCCACCGGGCCGCAAAAACAGTTAGCGCTTCCGCATCGATAGAACAGGCGAGACGTTGATGCCACCGCTCTCGACGCGCCGCGACCTCTTGAAACAGTTCGGCGGGGGACTGCTGGTTCTCCTGTCGCTCGAGGAGCCCGGTTGGCCGCAGGAATCCGGCGCCCACCACCGAAGGCCGAATGCGGAGGATAACCTCCCGAACGATATCGGCGCCTGGCTGCACATCGGTCCGAATGGAATCACGACAGTCTTTACCGGTAAGGCCGAGGTAGGCCAGAATATCCGGACGTCGCTCGCCCAGGCCGTGGCGGACGAATTGCGCATCGCAAGCTCCTCGGTCCAGCTCGTGATGGCCGATACCGCACTCACGCCGTTCGATCTCGGCACCTTTGGTAGCCGCACGACGCCCACCATGGCTCCGCGCCTTCGCATGATGGCGGCCAGCGCTCGCGAACAGATGATTGCGGCGGCCGCTGAACGTTGGCATCTGCAAAGCGATACATTGCTTGCGCGAGACGGATTCATCTGTGTGAAGGATTCCACCCGCAAGGTTAGTTTCGCGGAAATCGCAGGCTCCGTCGATTGGCTGAAGGTGCTCGGCCGCGACGATTGCCTCACGCCCCCGCGCCAGCGCAAACAAAGCGGCCGGAGTGTTGCCAAAGTCAACGCTCGCGACTTCGTCACGGGTAAACACCAATACTCGTCCGACGTGAAGCTTCCGGGTATGCTCTATGGCCGGATCATGCGCCCTGCCTCGTTCGGTGCGAAGCTCGAGTCCTTCGATGATTCGAACGCTTCGAAGATGGCGGGTGTCAAAGTCATACGCGATGGCGATTTCGTGGGCGTAGTTGCCCCCGATGAATTCATCGCCGAAAAGGCCGTCGAATCCCTGCATGCCACGTGGAGTGAGCAGAAACAGATCTCTTCTCCGGAGCTGTTCGCCTATCTCAAGGCGCATCCAACTGAAAGCAACGAAAGCAAAGAAAGCCCGGATTCAAAACCTCTGAAAGATAGCGGCGCGAAAGCGCTCGCGAGCACTTACACCGTCGCGTACATCGCGCACGTGCCGCTTGAACCTCGAGCAGCCGTCGCTGAATGGAAGGATGCAAAACTGACGGTCTGGACTGGTACGCAGCGGCCCTTCGGCGTCCGTTCGGAGCTCGCTGAGACATTCAAGCTTCCCGAACAAAATGTGCGCGTGATCGTGCCCGATACCGGCTCGGCATATGGCGGGAAACATACCGGAGAATGCGCCATCGAAGCGGCGAAATTATCGAAGGCCGCCGGCAAACCCGTGAAGCTCGTCTGGACCCGAGAGGAAGAGTTCACCTGGGCTTACTTCCGGCCGGCCGGTGTCATCGAAGTAAAGAGTTCCGTAGCCAAAGACGGCAGCATCTCCTCCTGGGACTTCGTCAATTACAACTCCGGTCCCTCCGGATTGCCCAGTCCGTATAACGCGGTTCAAAGCAACATCCGGTTTCAACCGACAGAATATCCGCTGCGCCAGGGTTCCTATCGAGGTCTCGCCGCCACCGCCAATCACTTCGCACGCGAATCGCACATCGATGAGCTGGCCGCCTCCGCCGGCATCGAGCCGCTGGCATTCCGCCTGAAGAATTTGAAAGATGAGCGTGTGCGTGCGGTGCTCGAGGCTGCCACCGAAAGCTTCGGGTGGCAGAAAGCCAAACGCGCCAGCGGCCGCGGCTACGGCCTGGCCTGCGGGATGGAGAAGGGAAGCGTCTTCGCCTGCTGCGCGGAGATTTCAGTGAATTCGGACAAGCAAATTCGCGTTGAACGAGTCACAGAGGCCTTCGAGTGCGGAGCCATTGTGAATCCGGAACATCTCAAGAACCAGGTCGAAGGCGCAATCGTTATGGGAATCGGTGGCGCGCTCTTTGAAGCCATCGAATTCTCGAATGGCCGCATTCTGAATCCGCATTTGGCGCAATACCGTGTCCCGAGATTCCGCGACGTGCCGGCTATTGACGTGGTGCTGTTGGATCGCATTGACCAACCCTCCGCCGGCGCCGGCGAAACGCCGATCATGGGAATCGCTCCGGCTATCGCAAACGCGCTGTTTCATGCGACCGGTGCGCGCATTCGTTCTATGCCGCTGTCTACTTCGAACTCTTCACTGTGATGGTGAACGGTCTGCTCCGGGAATCGCCGGCCGGGCTCTTCGCGCTGATCGTCACGTGATAGGAACCCGTTTTTGTCGGGACGCCGTCCAGGTAGATTCCATCGGAGCTGGCGAGCGCCTGACAGTTTTCTGTGCCGGGTTTATGGCAGGGATAACTCTCGAAAACCATGCCGGGCGGCACGTCGCCCGCTGTTGTGAAACTGAACTGCTCCGGCACGCCCGTCGCTGGCGATGACGATTCAGCTCTAAAGAGAATTGACGCGTACCTGTTTTGCGCAATCACGAGCGAGTCTTTCGTTCCAATGGAGATGCTCGTTTGAAAGATGAGCAAAAGTTCGAGAAGCATCGTTTTGGCTCGTTGCAATACGCCGTGCGCCGGTATAACCCGGCGCACGGCGCCTACTTAGCTACTGACAGTTGCCTGTGTAGGAAGCACACGCGGCGTTAAGCAGATTGATGAAATCCTGATCCAGGTTCGATGCGCCGAGGAACATCAATGACGTGTTCGTCGGCTGATAGGAAGTTACAGCGACCAGGTAGTTATTCCCCAGCAGTCCTGCTGAGCTGCGGGTGCAACGCCGAAGTCCTGAACCCACGGGCCTCCGCTGGCTCCGCCTTTCATGGCCGATCCGTAGATGTAGGTGTTGTTTCCGCCGTATTCGAATGTCTGCGCGGACGTTTCCTGCATCTTCAGACAGCTATCCAGGTTGCAGGGATAGCCCAACATATGACGTTATTGTTGCCGAGCTGATTCGTATAGTAGCCGAGCCAGCCTGTGATGTAGCCGAGTTTGGTCCGTTGATCGTAGGGAATTAACATGGCTACGTCCTGCGGATTCGGAACCGATCCGTCCGAGAAATACCAGGTGTTGGTCACCCACTCCTCCCAGGGAGTCCAGGTGCCATAAGGAGCGGCGCCGATATTATAAGCCGGTACAAAGTAGAAGTTCGAATAGAAGTACCGGTTAGAAGCGCTCGTGCTGGGGTGTGTAACGCAGTGGCCTGCGGTGACAATGATGCGCGGTCTCAATACGGACGCCGAGCAGACGAAATTGCCCCCGGTCCGTGGGTCATGGAAGAACAGCTTTCCGGCCGTCCTATACGGATAGGCTACAGTCGTCGTATCCGGAAAGACCCGGCTGGTGGTGAAGTGTGCGCCGAAAGCGCTTGTGGCGTCCGGAACGACAGAGAGAGCTTCGTTCACGTTTGCGGCAGCCTGTGAGTCCGCGAGCGCCGAAGCCGATATAAGAGTCTTCTGGGATGCATCTGCGCGTGAGGGCAGACCCCCCGGTACTCTTCACGGCCGGTCCTGCGAATTGTGCGGCGGTGTCGGACACCATCGGGCGTCCATCTGCCGCTGTTCGTAAAGGTGGTTCGATCGTTCTGGCGCTCAGCAATCGTTCTGCTGTCCAGAACTGCTCGACTGCCGTGCTTTTCACCGCCTCTCTGTGAACGGTGTGGACAGCGGTGGAGATGTCCGGCGCAACCGCAGTAGTCTGCGCGGTAGGGAAAGCGCTGTGGCAACTCCCAACGCTGGCCGATTGGAACGAAGTGCCGCGCAGCACATTATCCATTCAGATACAGCCCCGACAGCATGTGTACTAGTCGTACTTGGATGGCGTAACAAAGGCGAAATGAATGACTTGCGCAACATTCTTTGAATAAATCTATTGCATTCACCTACTACGCGTGAGAGGATCGATCAGTGGTCTGAGATGGCCAAAAGTGGTTCTGAGTGGAACAGGATGGTCAAGCAACTCCGCAAAAGCAGGTGGAGGCCCCTCGCGGGACTCCGCATAGCCGCGTGGACGAAAAGGGCCGTCTGAAGCTACCGGCAGCAATCGGGCAGTATCTGGAAGCGTTCGGGGAGCGGAGAGTTTTTGTAACCACGCTGAATACCTCGACAGCACTAATTTACCCGATTTCCGTCTGGCGGGAAACCGAAAAGATGCTGCAGGAGCCTGGCGAGGACGCCGATGTGCGTGCCGACATTGCTTTCCTTGCGAATCACTATGGTGAGGATGTTGAGATCGATGCTCAGGGGCGAGTATTGATGCCGGCTCTGCTACGGCGTGAGCTGGAGTTTGAAAAAGATGACGTCCATCTGGTCTGTTACAAGCAGCGGATAGAGGTCCTGGGGAGCAGGATTTACAGCCAGCGGCTGGATTCGGCGAAAACCAATCTGCCGGAGAAGCTGAAGGCTTTGGAGAAGAAGGGGCTGCGTTAACGGCATGCTATGGAAGGCATGCGGGAAGAGGGCTGGCCCCGGCATTATCCGGTTCTGCTGAACGAATCGCTCGAGTATCTCGCGATTCGGCCAGAGGGGATTTACATAGACATGACCGCCGGTTTAGGTGGTCACGCGCGCGCCATCGCGGAGCGGCTGCAAGGCGGCTTCGTGATTGCTTGCGATCGCGATGCCGAGTCGCTCGAGTTGGCTCGCGCCAATACGGCCGCGGTTGCGGATCGGATCCGCTTTTTTCAGGGACCGTTTTCCGACTTGCCGAAGGCGCTGGCTGCCAGCGGAGTGGATGCGGTGGACGGGATATTAGCTGATTTGGGTGTTAGCCGGTATCAGTTGACTGAGGCCGAGCGTGGGTTTTCATTGAATGAGGATGGCCCTTTGGACATGCGCATGGATCGTAGTCAGGGCTTTACCGCTGCGGACATTGTGAATGAACTACCGGAAAAGGCGCTCGCCGATCTGATTTTTCAGTTGGGCGAAGAAAGGAGGTCGAGAAGAATCTCCAGAGCAATCGTTCGCGCGCGGCCGATTCTCACCACGCTGCGTCTAGCTCAAGTGGTCGAGAGCGCCGTGCCGCGAACGGGGAGAATTCACCCGGCGACGCAGACTTTTATGGCTCTGCGGCTGAAGGTGAATGAGGAGTTGGAGGAGTTGGAAGAGTTGCTTAGATTGGCGCCGGAACGACTGAATCCGGGTGGTCGATTTGTAGTGCTGACATTCATGTCGACCGAGGACCGAATGGTGAAGCGGGCTTTTCAGGCGCAGGCATTGAGTGGGAGAGCGAAGATCCTGACCAAGCATGTTGTCAGGCCGAGCACAAACGAGATTTTGGCGAATGCCGCATCGCGTAGCGCAAAGCTCCGGGCGGCCCAGCGAATTTAAGAAGAGGATCAGATAACCATGGCAACACTCGCAACTTTCGTAAATCGATTCGTCGGCGTGCAGGAACTGGCCGACGTCTCACCCGCCGTCTGGACGCGGACGGAATCGCCGCGCTTACGCCCTATCGCCAACGAGGATGTTTATCTTTTTGTGAAACGGATCGACAACACGGCCGTTGTGCGCGCCGCCGATCCCGCGGCCAGTGTTGCGCGCAGCCGTTCGATGTTAACTGGTTTCGTAGCTGCCATGCTGGTAATTGCCGGTCTCGTGCCCACCGCTTACAACACCACCGCTGGCTTTACCGTGCAACAATTGCGCGGAGAACAGACCCAGCTTCAGCAACAAATGACCAAACTCGACGCAGCGGAGGCCAAGCTCGTGAGCCTGGACCGCCTGCAGCAACTGGCAAAGACATTGAAGATGTCTCAGCCGGCGCCCCAGCAGGTCGAAACCCTTGACGCCAAGCCCGCCAAGACGGAAGCGCGCAATACGCTCCCGCTCACCGCGGACAGTGTGGCGCGCTAATCCTGGATTCGGGCGTCAGAAAAAACTGCGGCTTTCGAATGAAGGTTTTCTTGGTGGGTGAAAAACATGGAGTCCCGGCCGCTTGAGTCAGTCTCGCAATCGGTAGAACGGGCACTCATTATAGGGCTCATCCTTTTGGGATGGGCCCTGATTCTTGTTTTCCGGCTTTTCGATCTTCAGGTTCTGGCGCACGACAATCTCGTCAAGCGCGCCAAGAGACAGCAGGAAAGACTGGAACTCGTAGATGCCCCGCGCGGTTCCATATTTGACCGCAAGGGCAATCTGCTCGCCATCAGTTCCCCGTCCCACTTTGTAGTTGTCGATCCCAAGCGAATTCCGGATAAGGCCACCGCCGCGGCGCTGCTCGCGGGCGTTCTCTCGATCGATGCCAAGCGCCTGGAGGCCGCGCTCGAAGTCGCCGCGGCGTCCAAGCATCACAACGGCTATTTCGTAGTGGACCAACACGTGACCGATGATCAGGCGGCGACACTGCGGGAGATGAAACTCGAATGGCTCGAAGTACGTGAAGGCAGTGTACGCTCCTATCCGAACAATGATGTTGCAGCGCACGTGATCGGTAATCTCAATGCTGAAGGGCAGGGCGTTGCCGGTGTTGAGCTGAAGTTAAACAAAGAGCTGCGGGGCACGCCTGGAGAAGTAAGAATCGAGCAGGACGGAAAAGAGAACTCTTACTCCTCCGAAGTGGTGAAAGAAGCGGTCCCGGGCAAAGATATAGGACTTACCATCGACCGGGAACTGCAGTATGTCGCGAAAGAGACGCTGCGGGACGCGGTGGTGAAGAATCATGCAGATCACGGCAGCTTGATCGCCATGAATCCGAATACCGGTGAGATTCTAGCCCTCGAAAATTACCCCACTTACGACCTGAACGAGCACCTGCTGCCCGGCGAAAAGCCGAAGGGCCGCGAAGATCTCGCCGTGGTTGCGCCCTTTGAACCCGGCTCGGTTTTCAAGGTGGTTACGCTCTCGGCCGCATTGGAGACAACAAATCTGCGTCCCGATTCGATCATCAACTGCGGCAACGGTTCCATTAAAATCTTCAGCCGCGTGGTACACGATCACAAATCGTACTCGGCACTGCCGATGCGCGATGTGCTGGCGTACTCGAGCAACGTAGGCGCGATCCGGATCGGCATGCAGGTGGGCAACAAAAATCTCTACACCTATATTCGCCGTTTTGGCTTTGGCTCGCGGACGGGCGTACAGTTGCCGGCAGAAGCGCCCGGTCTGCTGCGACCCCTCAAACGGTGGCAGCCAACCTCGATTGGGTCCATCCCCATGGGACACGAACTGGCCGTCACCTCGGTTCAATTGGCGCAAGCCGGAAGTGTTATCGCGAACGGCGGATTTCTGGTGCATCCGACTATCATTGCCTGGGAACGCCCGCACGACGGACCAAAGCAATCTATCGACCGGCCCGACCCGCCGCGAGTCTTGAGCCCGAACACAGTGATGCTGATGCGATCCATGATGCGCTCAGTTGTAACCGAAGAAGGAGGAACCGGACATCACATCCACGTTCCAGGCTATGCCTTTGCCGGGAAAACCGGCACGGCGCAGATCTATGACTACGCGCATCGCATTTATACACACCGGTACAATGCCTCTTTCATGGGATTCGCCCCGCTTGAAAACCCATCGATTATTGTCGTGGTCACGATCAGCGGAACCACTGGAATAGCTGGCTACGGCGGACAAGCCGCAGGCCCCGTGTTTGAGAACGTCATGCAGACGGCTATGCAGCGCCTGGGAATCCCTCGGGATCAGCCGCAAGATATCGACGAACTAATGGCCAAGGAAAAGGGAGCTTCGAAGGACAGCGACAAAAATAATATTAGGGAAACCGACGATGTCGCTCTCGCCGAATTGAATCCGCCTACTGCCGAGGAGATGCAGCAGGCCTCCGGCGATACTGGAAGCGAACAGGTCGTTGCCGATTCGAGTGCGCCCAGAGTCCCCAACTTCGTGGGTGAAACCGTGAAGGACGTCATGCAGCAGGCTACCGCGACCGGGATCGAGGTCGATCTGTTTGGAGATGGTATGGCTCGCGCCCAAACTCCAACGCCAGGCGCTGTTCTCTTGCCGGGCGAGCACATCGCAGTGAGGTTCGCGCGCTGAAGCGCTTATCCTCATGAAACTCCAACAGGTCTTCGAAGCCGTTCCGGTTATCCGCGAATTGCCTTCTGCGCTGTTGAGCGCCGATGTGCACGGCTTGGCCTACGATAGCCGCAAGATAGAGCCGGGGTTCCTCTTCTTTGCCTTTTCAGGCGCCAAGACAGACGGCGCGCATTACGCAGCCGCCGCAATCGAACGGGGTGCGCTCGCCGTCATCGCCGATAGGCCGCCCTCCGGGCAGACCAATGCTGCGTGGATTCAAGTGTCGCACGCGCGTGAAGCGCTGGCTCTGGCAGCGCGGAATTTTTGTGGCAAGCCCGACGAACGCGTTCACCTCACTGGCGTTACCGGCACGAATGGAAAAACGACCAGCACCTCGTTAATCGACGCGATTCTGCGCGCATCCGGCAAAACGACCGCCCTGATTGGAACCATTGAATATCACTTGGCCGGGCAGGTATTGCCTGCCGTCAACACCACGCCCGAGTCCCTCGATTTGTACCGCATGTTCGAAGAGCTTGCCCAGCTGGGTGGGACGCATGCGACGCTCGAAGCCTCTTCGCACGCGTTGCATTTAGGGCGTATTTACGGCATGCACTTCCACACGGCTGCGTTTACTAATTTCACTCGCGATCATCTCGATTACCACGGGACGATGGACGCATATTTCACCGCCAAGCAGTTGCTGTTTGCTCCGCGAATCGGTCCTCCCCCCCGATTCGCGGTGTTGAATGCCGACGATCAGCAGCTTCGGACTCTCAAACTGCATCCCGAAACGGAAGTGCTCTGGTACGGCGTCGATCAGCGACCACCACCCCACACCGTGGGCAGTTCCACGCAGACCTATGTGCGCGCTGAAAATATCGAGTCCAGTTTGACCGGCCTGCGCTTCGAGGTGGTGGCCGGCTCAAAGCGCTTTACTGTCGAATCTGCTCTCGTCGGCCAGATCAATACTTACAACATTCTGCTCGCCTGCTCTACTGCCCTCACTTATGGGCTCGGCGAAACAGAGATTCAGAAGGGGATAGCGAACTTGCAACGAGTTCCAGGAAGATTCGAGCGCATCGAAGAAGGACAGCCGTTCACTGTAGTGGTGGACTATGCGCACACCGATGACGCGCTGCGCAACGTGATCGGGGTAGCTCGCGGCATGCACCCGAAGCGCGTTATTACGCTTTTCGGATGCGGCGGCGACCGGGACCGTTCCAAGCGACCGCTCATGGGCGTGGCTGCGGCTGAGCTCAGCGACTATGTTGTCTTGACTTCAGATAATCCACGCAGCGAAGATCCGCTGGCAATCATGAACGACGCCCTGGTTGGGCTCAGCCGTTACGATACTCCGCATATTGCCGAGCCGGATCGCGAACGCGCCATCGGTAAAGCCATTGAGGCGGCCGGCCCCGGCGATGTCGTCATTCTCGCTGGCAAAGGTCACGAAACGTATCAAATTCTAAGAGACGGTCCGATTCCGTTCGATGATCGCGAAGTGGCGCGGCGCGTTTTGCGATCTTTCGGCTATCGAAAATTGCAGCGCAGGAATTCTCTGGCTGCCGAGTCTGCACAGAACGCGTAAGGGCCAAGCGATGGAGTTGTCCCTGGCGCAGATCGAGCAAGCGGCCGCGGCGCGGTGCATCCATGGTGCTGTCCGTAGCGACACGGCAATTGGCGGCTGGAGTATCGATTCGCGTTCTGTCAAGGCCGGAGATCTGTTCTTTGCGATCAAGGGCGAACACTTCGACGGCCACGCTTTTCTTCCCGCTGTTTTCCAGGCAGGCGCGGCCGCGGCGGTAGTCAGTGAACCGATCGGCAATCCTGGTGGACCGCTTCTGCAGGTATCAGACACCATCAAGGCTCTTCAGCAACTGGCGCGCCGGGTACGCCAGGATTGGAGTAAGCCGCTGGTAGCCGTTACCGGCAGCGCCGGCAAAACCAGCACGAAGGACATCATTGCCGCTCTGTTGAAGGTCCGGCTCACGGTCGCTAAGACTGTGGGGAATTTGAATAATCACATCGGCCTGCCCCTTACCGTGCTGCGCCTTCCGCAAAACGCGGACGTAGCGGTGGTCGAGATGGGCATGAATCATCCGGGTGAAATCCGCGAGCTGGCCGCAATCGCTCAGCCCCAGATCGGAGTTGTGACCAATGTCGGTTACGCGCATATAGAGGCCTTTCTCTGCATCGACGCCATTGCCTCCGCCAAACGCGAGCTGATCGAAGCGCTACCGCTCGACGGCGTAGCTGTTCTCAATGCAGACGACCAGCGCGTGCTCGATTTCCGCCATTTCTACTCGGGCAAGGTCGTCACGTACGGTGTTTCCCGCGAGGCCGAATTGCAAGCCACGGACATCGCACCCGGCACAGATTCGTCAGCATTCAGGGTTGCCGGAGTACAGTTTAAAACCCGGTTGACCGGCCGCCATGCCGTCTCGAATATTCTTGCGGGGCTGGCCGTGGCCCGGCTTTTCGAAATACCACTCGAAGAATTGGTGGATCCGGTCGCTGCGCTGACCCCGGGCAAGATGCGCGGCGAGCGTCTACAATTGCGCGGCGTAACGATTCTGAACGATTCCTACAATTCGAATCCGGAAGCCGCGCGCTCCATGATCGACGTTCTTGCCAAAGAGAACGCGCCCCGAAAAATTGCCGTCCTGGGAGAGATGTTGGAACTGGGCCAGTGGGCCGAAACGCTGCACCGCGATATCGGCCGCTATGCCGCTGAACATGGCGTGGATGTGTTGATCGGCGTGAGCGGCGCGAGCCGGTGGATGATCGAAGAATCCACCCAGTCCGGATTGCACTCTGACGCCGCTTTTTTTTTCGAAGACTCCGAAAGCGCCGGAACATTTCTTCGCGGCTTCGTGCAATCCGGTGACGCTGTGCTTTTCAAAGGCTCACGAGGTACACACGTCGAGAGAGCTCTCGCCAAAATGGAAGAATAACCATGCTCTATTGGCTGCTCTACCAGGTACTTCACCGCTACGTTCCGCCTTTCCGGGTCTTTCAATACATCACAACCCGCGTGGCGTTGGCGAACCTGACAGCGCTCGCTCTGGCTCTGTTACTGGGGCCATGGATGATCCGCAAACTGCGTGCCTGGAGCTTCGGCCAGCATATCCGCGAAGACGGCCCGCAATCTCACCAGAAGAAAGCCGGAACCCCAACTATGGGCGGTCTCCTGATTGTCATCGCTGTCGTGATCCCGACCCTTCTCTGGGCCGATCTCTCGAACCGTTATGTATGGATCGCACTCCTCGGCCTGCTCGGTTTCGGCGCGATCGGCTTCCTCGACGATTACGCCAAAATCGCCAAAAAGCGCAATCTCGGGCTGACCGCGAAACAGAAACTTCTGGCTCAGGTGTTCGTTGCCATGCTGATCGGGTTCTTTCTCCTGCTGCTACACGCCCATCAGGCTTATTCAACGGCCATCAATTTCCCTTTCTTCAAACAATTCAAGCCCGATCTACTTATTGAGTCTCTGACCAGAAGCTACTGGACTTACCCGCTCGCGTTCTTGCCCTTCTACACCTTCATCGTCTTTATCATGGTGGGCTCGTCTAATGCAGTAAACCTCACCGACGGTCTCGATGGACTCGCGATCGGCTTAATGATCATTGCCTCTGCCGCTATGACGGCTCTAACCTATGTTTCAAGCAATACGGCGATTGCGAACTATCTCGATTTGGCCCGTTTGCCAAATTCGCAGGAGCTGACGATCTTCTGCGCATCCATGGTTGGGGCTAGCCTTGGTTTTCTTTGGTACAACTGCCACCCCGCCGAGGTCTTTATGGGAGACGTCGGCTCGCTGGCGCTGGGCGGCGGCCTCGGTATCGTGGCGGTTCTGATTAAGCAGGAGGTGCTGCTCGCATTCATTGGCGGTATTTATGTGATTGAAGCGCTCTCAGTCATCCTGCAGGTCGGCAGTTACCGGCTGCGGCACGGCAAACGCATTTTCAAAATGGCGCCGATTCATCATCACTTTGAAGCGCTGGGCTGGCCCGAATCGAAAGTAATTGTGCGTTTCTGGATCGCGGGTTTCGTCATGGCGCTATTCGCACTGGCAACACTGAAGCTGAGATAGTTGTCCGATTTGGAACTGAAGCAAAAATACGTCCTGGTAATCGGCGCGAAGCGTTCGGGCGTCGGCGCGGCCGAACTGCTCCACAACCGGGGAGCAAACGTTCGTGTTATGGACCAGCAGCCTCTCTCTTCCGAAGAGCAGGCGAAATTCGACGCTCTGGGTGTCCCGGTCGTTCTGGAATCCATAGTCAACCTTCGAATGGCCGGCCGCGATCCCGACCTGATTGTGCTCTCGCCTGGTGTTCCGTTCAACACGACTCTCCTGGCCTCTGCTCGCGAGCGCGGTGTCCCGGTGATTGGCGAGGTAGAACTCGCCGCGTACTTCTTGCGCGGGCCCACCATCGGAATCACCGGTTCAAACGGCAAAACTACCACGACCGCGCTCACCGGCCATCTCCTCAACGAATGCGAAATCGCCTGTCAGGTAGGAGGCAACATCGGTCAAGCAGTCACGTCGCTCGTCGATTCCTCTGCCGATGATCAGTGGAACGTTCTCGAGTTGTCGTCGTTCCAATTGGAAACGATCCAGAGCTTTCGCGCTCGCATCGGTGCCTGCCTCAATGTCACTCCGGATCATCTCGATCGCCACGGTACCCTAGTCAACTATGTTGCAGCCAAACGACGCCTCTTCGAAACGCAGGTAGCCGGCGATTTTGCGGTTCTCAACTACGACGATCCGATTTGCCGCCAGTACGCTCACGAAACCCACGCCGAGGTTTACTGGTTCAGTGCCTCGCAATCGGTCCCGCAAGGGGTAGCCATGGAGAACGATCAACTGCTCTACTGCGGCCAGGCATTCATGCCTCGCGGGCAGATCAAGCTGCGCGGCCTGCACAATGTCGAAAATGTCATGGCTGCATCGCTGATCGCTCGGCTGGCGGGCGCGGAGCTCGAAGATCTCGGCGCAGCCGTTGAAACATTTCCTGGCGTCGAGCATCGCATCGAATTTGTCCGCCAACTTCATGGAGTCGAGTACTACAACGATTCGAAGGCTACCAATGTGGATGCCGCCCTGAAGGCGATCGCTGCTTTCGCCGGCAATCTGTGGATCATTCTCGGGGGCAAGGATAAAGGTAGTGACTACCGCCCTCTGCGGGAAGCGCTGCGGCAGCGCGCGAAAGCAGCGCTGCTGATCGGAGCGCCCCGGCCTTATCCCTACGCTGCTGCCCCGCTAATCGGAGATGCACTCGAGGGCAGTTTGCCTGTCGTCGATTGTGGTACTTTGGCCGCAGCCGTTCGTTACGCGTGCCAGCACGCTGCGCCCGGTGATGTCGTGCTTCTCGCGCCCGCCTGCGCCAGTTTCGATCAGTTTCAAAACTATGAAGAGCGTGGCAAAGTCTTCAAACAGTTAGTGCAAGAATTGTTCTAATGCAAAACCAACGGTAATCATGGCGCAACGGCTCAAAACAGATTGGATTCTCTTCCTCACCGTTCTCACGCTGGTGTGCTTCGGCCTGGTGATGGTATATAGCGCTTCCTCGTTTGTTGCCGAACTGAAGTACAACGTCTCAAGTACGTACTTCTTCCTCCGCCAGCTTGGATGGGCGGTGTTCTCTTTTCTGGTGCTTTTATATTGCATGCGGAAGGACTATCGCCGCTGGAACAATCCCAAGGTGGCTTTTGCCTGCCTGGGCAGCGTCATGCTTCTACTCGTTTTGGTTTACGTTACAGATGGCAGACATCGCTGGCTGCGCGCCGGTCCACTCTCGATGCAGCCGTCCGAATTGGCTAAGCCGGCTCTGGCGCTGTTTCTGTCCTTCTTTCTCTGCCGCCGGCTTGAAACTATCAATGAGAGACACACGCTCGGACCGATCGCGGTTGCGGTGTCGGTGATGGCTCTGGCTGTGGCGGTTGCTGATTTTGGTACGGCCGTCGTACTGGTCGCGATGACGGTCGCGGTTATGTTCGTGGCCGGTATCGAGCGGCGCTATCTGGCTCTTTGCGCCGTGCTCGCCATGCTCCTGGGCATCGGCTTTATCGCCATGAAGCCGTATCGCCTGATGCGCGCAATCGAGTTTGTAGATAAGGATCACAAATTGCTCGCGAGAATCGATCCCAAGGGAAGAATTCTGCAGTATGCTCACCAGACGGCCTCGACAAGCGATCCCGGCTACCAGCAATTGCAGGCGAGGATTGCGGTGGGTTCCGGCGGAGTCTCTGGCGTAGGACTGATGCAGAGTAAACAGAAGCTGCTGTATTTGCCCGAAGCGCACACCGATTTCATCTACGGTGTCATCGGTGAGGAGACCGGCTTTTTCGGAGCGGCACTACTGATCGTCGGCTTTGCTGTCGTCCTCTGGCGCGGCATACGAACCTTTGTACGGGCTAACGATAACTTCGGGCGCTATCTCGCGTTGAGCGTGACGGTCTGCGTAGTGGTGCAGGCGCTCATGAATATAAGCGTGGTGCTCGGCTTACTGCCGAACAAGGGAATCCCGCTGCCCTTTATTAGTTCGGGCGGAAGCTCGCTCTTGAGCACGCTGTTGATGATGGGAATTTTGCTGAGCGTGAGTGAGCATGCCACCTGATGCCGCATTCGTTTGTTTTGACTGGGGGCGGTACGGGCGGCCACGTCTTTCCCGCCCTGGCGGTAGCACGGATACTGCGCGAGCGGGAACACCGTCTCTTATTTATCGGAACTCACGCCGGTATGGAATCCCGGCTCGTGCCGGAAGCCGGTTTCGAGATCCAGTACATCCGCAGCGGTGCTCTCAACCGAGCGGGATTGCGCAAACAGATCCAAACAGGCGCGCAACTGCCCATAGGTATTGCGGCTGCGTGGGCGCTACTGCGAAAATTTCGTCCGCAGGCAGTTTTCAGTACTGGCGGTTATGTGGCGGGACCGGTTATGCTGGCAGCCCGGCTCGCGCGTGTGCCGATCGTTTTACTCGAACCGAACATAGTACCTGGATTCACGAATCGCAGAGTGGCCCGCTGGGTGTATCGGGCGCTGCTGGGATTTGCCGGTACCGAAATGTGGTTCCCGCGCGGACGGAGCGAAGTGACGGGCTTGCCGGTACGCGCGGAATTTTTTGAAGTGAAAGCCAAAGAGGAGGGAACGTTCACGATATTGATTACCGGCGGCAGTCGCGGATCGCGCACTCTAAATCAAGCCTCGCTTCGGAGTTGGCCACTATTCCGCGCAAGCGGCGCCCCTGTGCGGATCATCCATCAGGCCGGCGCTGCTGCCGACTACGATTTCCTTGCCCGCGAATTCTCACAGTCCGGAGTAGCGGGTGAAATCACGCAGTTTATTCCGGAGATAGCGCGGGCTTTTGCTGAAGCCGATCTGGTCATATGCCGATCCGGCGCAGGCACAGTAAATGAACTCTCCGCCGCCGGGATGCCGTCCATTCTTGTTCCGCTGCCCTTTGCCGCCGACGATCACCAACGCAGGAACGCGGAGGCATTCGTCCAGGCCGGGGCGGCGCGCATGGTTCCCGATAAGGAGCTCAGCGGCGAACGCCTCTTTCGCGAGGCGGAAACTTTGCGGCTGGATCCTGCGACACTCGCGACTATGCGAAAGCACGTCCGGCAGTTCGCCAGACCCGGCGCGGCCGAACGGGCCGCGGATGTTCTGGAGGAGGCCGCCGGACACCATCGTAAAAACAGCAATAAGAACCGCAATAAAAAATGAGAAGCGCGTACCGTTTACTCTTGACACCCACTATGAAAGCCGAAACAATACGGGGGACGGATGTTTTTTAAGCCCCAACACGTGCACTTCGTGGGAATCGGGGGCATCGGGATGAGCGGGATTGCCGAAGTGTTGCTGACGCTCGGCTACCAGGTTTCCGGCTCGGATCTCCGGCAGAGCGCAATCACGGACCGCCTTTCGAGGCTCGGCGCGAAGATTCATATCGGACACCGGACGCATAACGTAGAAGGCGCTAAAGCCGTCGTCGTTACGTCGGCGCTCGATGCCGGCAACCCTGAAGTAGCCGAGGCCCGTCGTTTACAGATTCCGGTGATTCCCCGCGGTGAACTACTGGCGGAGCTGATGCGGCTCAAATACGGCATTGCAATAGCCGGCAGCCATGGAAAGACCACCACTACTTCGATGGTCGCCTCAATCCTCAACTCCGCTAATCTCGATCCCACGGTTGTCGTGGGCGGCAAGGTAGCCGCCATGCAGGGTTCGAACGCGCGCGTCGGGAAGAGCAGCATCCTGGTGGTCGAGTCCGATGAGAGTGACGGGTCGTTTCTCAAGCTTGCTCCCATCCTTGCGGTGGTGACCAATATCGATCGCGAGCATCTGGACCACTATGCGTCTCTCGACGAGATCCAAGCCGCTTTCACCGAGTTTGTCAATCGCGTGCCGTTCTACGGCGCGGCGATTCTCTGCATGGAAGATGAAAACATCCAGCAGATCTTTCCCGCCGTGCGCCGCCGCACCGTGACATACGGGCGCTCCGCGCAAGTCGATCTGGAGATCCAGAACATCGTTCTCTCGGCGGATCACAGCGATTTCACAATACGTCGAGGCGGGGCCGATCTCGCGCCATTCCGGCTGAACGTGCCCGGTGAACACAATGTGCTGAATGCTGCTGCCGCCATTGGTATTGCGCTCGAACTGGACGTAACGGCCGAGCAGATTGCCGAGGGCCTGGCTGCGTTCAGCGGTGTCGACCGGCGGTTCTCGATTCGCGGGCAGGCGCGCGGTGTGACGGTAGTGGATGATTACGGCCACCACCCCACCGAGATCAAAGCCACTCTGGCAGCGGCCCGGCTCTCGGACTCCGCCAGGATTCATGTGTTGTTTCAGCCGCATCGCTATTCGCGGACCATGCATCTGCTTGACGAATTCGGGACCGCCTTTCATCAGGCCGACAATCTTTATCTACTCGATATCTACGCCGCGTCGGAACCGGCGTTGGCAGGCGTGGATTCGCAAATTCTGCTCGAGAAGATCCGTTCCTATGGGCACCGCTCGGCGCACTACGTTTCGAGCATGGAGGAAGGGATCGCCCGAGTTATCGCCGCTGCTGAACCGGGTGACCTGATCATTACTCTGGGCGCAGGTAGTGTTTCACAGGCTGCCGACAGTATTCTTGGCAAACTGCGCGAGGAAGCTGCCTGATGCCCCGCCGGGAACAGCCGGAGTCTCTGCCGCGAGAGCGTGTTCGTTGGATGCGCTTCACGTTCTGGCTGCTCGCGGGCGTCTTTTTGATGGTTAGTACACTCTTCGCCTGGCACTCGACGGAGGAGTTTCTTATCAAAGATGGCCGCTTTCGCGTCGCCGAGTCGGAGGATTTCGCAGGACGTAGTCCAAATCTTGTTGTCGAAGGGATACATTATGCGTCGACTTCCCAGATCCGTCATGTTTTCGCGGAGGACTTTGGCCGCAGTCTTTATCTGGTCCCGATTGAAAAGCGCAGGCTCGAACTACTGCAGATCGACTGGGTGGAGGACGCAACGGTTTCGAAGGTTTGGCCGAGCACGCTGAGAGTGCTGATTCACGAAAGAGTGCCTGTGGCTTTTGCCCGGCTCACGCCCAATCGCAAGGATGGTATGTCGCGCCTTGCCTTGATCGATAAGGATGGACATATTCTGCGGCCTCGCGTCGCGGCACAATTCACCCTGCCCGTGATCAGCGGTGTGCGCGAAACGGAACCGGTTGAGAATAGGCGTGCCCGCGTCCGCCGCGTACTCGGCATGCTCAAGGAAATTGGCCCTCTGGCGGGTCAGATTTCGGAAATCGATGTCGCCGATCCGAATAATCTCATTGTGGCGGAGCATGTTGGGAACACGGTGGTAAATCTGATGCTCGGCGACGATAATTACACGGAGCGGCTACAGAGCTTCCTGGGCAATTATTCCCAGATCAAGGAGAAGCGGCCCGATGTGAAGACCCTCGATTTACGAGTGGACGGAGTAATAACGGCGGTTGGAGGCGATGGCGGTGGCGAGTAAGACAAAGCTAGCTGTTGGATTGGATCTCGGTAGTACTGGCACG
Organism: Terriglobia bacterium; assembly: GCA_963799755.1. Lineage (GTDB taxonomy): Bacteria > Acidobacteriota > Terriglobia > Bryobacterales > Bryobacteraceae > Bog-105. Next base: position 53,350 of record CAWCYQ010000001.1, read on the forward strand.
CGTGTAGTGATCTGTGCGTTGGAGGATCAGGGCGTTCGGTTCCTTGGATATGGTGAAGCCCCGGTGCAGGCCTGGAGCAGAGCACGGTTATCGGATCAGGACGCGCTATCGCAGAGCATTCAGTTCGCGCTGCATGAAGCGGAGTTGCGGGCACAAGCCTCCCCCGACTCGGCGGTCATCGGAATGGGCGGTAGCGTGGAGGGTATTAATAGCCGCGGCCTTTACGAGTTTGGCCGCAGGCGCAATATTGAGCCCGATGACCTGCGCTACGCGGTGGAACTCGGCTCCCGCGTTCACCTGGAAGAAGACCGGCAGATTCTGCAAATCTGCCCGCAGGATTTTACGCTGGACGGCCGGGCCGGCTATCGCAATCCGAAAGGCATTCTTTGCGCGCGTCTCGAGGCGAATGTTCACGTGATTACGGTCATCACCGGCGAGCATCAGGCATTGATCTCTGCCGTACACAAGGCTCACCTGGCCGTCGAAGAATCCATCTTTGAGGGAGCGGCCGCTGCATACGCTGCGATTCTGCCGGAGGATCGCGCTCGCGGGGTTGCGCTCATCGATATTGGCGCGCAATCGACTCATCTCGCGGTCTATGACGGTGACGCCCTGCTGCTCGCCGCATCCTTTCCTATTGGTGGCGATCATTTTACTCGCGATGTCTCCTGGTTGCTGAAAGTCAACTATGAGGATGCTGAAAGCCTCAAGCGCGAATACGGATGCGCGCTTAGCGGTACCGAATCCGATCACAGTCTGATCGAGATTCCAACTGCCGAAGGGCGCGGTACGCGTGAAGCTCATCGCCGCCAGCTCAACGAAATTTTGGAGGCGCGCGCCGAAGATATCTTCGAGCGCATCTATGAGGAAATTCTGCGCGTCGGCATGGAGCAGTCACTGCTCGAAGGCGCAATCCTCACTGGCGGCGGTACGCTGTTGAGCGGCATGTGCGATCTCGCCGAACGCATGCTCAATTGCCAGGCAAGGAACGGTCTCGCTACCGGAATCGAGAACTGGCCGCAGGAATTGGATAATCCGGTCTGGACGACGGCGGCCGGCCTAGCCATGTATTCAGGACGGCTCAAAATGAAGCGCGATTGGAAGCGTGCCTCTGCGGGACTCGCCGGATTGGCGGTTAAGTAGCAAAAAGGAGATGGGGATCGGTTATGGCAGATGATTTGAAATTTCTGATAGAAGACGAAGTTCAACTCGGAACTCGCATCAAGGTGATCGGCGTGGGCGGCGGCGGCTCGAACGCAGTCGCGCGCATGCTTCACGAAGGCTTGGCTGGCATCGACTTTTACATCCTCAATACGGATAAACAGGCCCTTGCCGCCTCGCCGGTCGCCAACAAATTAACGATCGGCAAGAAGCTGACAAGCGGCTTGGGAGCGGGGGCGGACCCGTCCGTCGGCCGCCAGGCTGCCCTCGAAGATACCGAGCAGATTATAGAAATCCTCGAAGGCGCCGATATGGTATTTGTCACGGCGGGGCTCGGAGGGGGCACCGGCACTGGTGCCGCCCCCGTGGTGGCCTCGCTCGCTAAGGAATTGAATGCGCTCACGGTGGCAGTGGTTACCAAGCCGTTCGCCTTCGAAGGACCGCGCCGCATGAAGCAGGCTGAGCGCGGTATGGCAGAGCTCGCCGGTAGCTGCGATACCGTCATCAGCATTCCCAACGAAAAACTGCTCGGCCTCGCGCCCAAAGGCACCAGCTTCGTGGATTCCTTCCGCATGGCGGATGATGTGCTCTACCAGGCGGTACAGGGGATTGCCGACATCATCACCACTCCAGGGCTGATCAATCGCGACTTCTCCGATATCCGGACGAACATGCTGGGCATGGGTTACGCCATGATGGGAACTGCCATCGCATCCGGCGAGAAGGCGCCGCTCGAGGCCGCACAACGTGCTATCAACAGCCCGTTAATGGAAGAAGGCGGCGTTCTCGGCGCGCGCGGCGTGCTCATCAACATCACTGCGTCCAGCCAGCTCGGCATTCACGACGTGAACGAAGCTTGCAATCTCATCCGCAAGGCGACTCAAAACGACGACGTACAGATCAACTTTGGCCTGGTCCTGAATGAAAAAATGGAGGACAGGGTCAAGATCACCGTTATTGCCACCGGATTCCAGCGCGATAGCTTGCCCGAGTTCGACCGGCGCAATCCGCACTTTCCGTTCACTCCGGGCAATTCGCCCGAGCTGCCTCATGTTTCGGTCAACGGACAGACTGAGTCAGAGTCCGTCATGGCTTCTCCGGAACCGGCTCAGGAGAACGCCGAAGAAGCCGCACCGGTGGACGACTACGATATGCCGGCCATCCTGCGCAAACAGCGCCGGATGGTGCAGTAAACACCGGCTCTATCAAACCGACTCTATCAAGCATGGATGGACGCTGCCGAAGCGTTCATCCATGTTCTACCTTCCCTGGCTCCGTCTTCATGAGAGGCAGGCGGAGATTCGATCATGAAACGAGCTATCCGCCTTTTCATCCTTATAGAGGGCATTTCGTTCTGACCGCTGCTCTGTGCCATTTTGGCGCGCTGGTCAAGGGATACCAACACCGCACAGCCGGTACCGCGGAGAGCGTGGTTACTTCGTAACGGATTGGTGCCGGCGGCAGGAGTTGAACCTGCGACCTACGGATTATGAGACCGTCGCTCTAACCACCTGAGCTACACCGGCAACAAGCGTATTTTAGCGCAGCTTATTTCCTCAACATTGTCGCCGGTGAGATGCGGATAGAGGGCCATTATCGGTGCATCTCAGGCGAAAGCTGTGGGCTGCACCTCTGCCGGAGTATGATTGTCCCGATGTATCGCCGACGTTGGTTCATGCTATTGCTCGTTGTTCCTCTGCTCCTTGCGGGCACTCAGCCGAAATCCGATCAGTTCACTCCGCTGGTAGCATCCGCGTTGACCCCGAATGCCAGGTGCTTTCCGGGCACAGATGGACGAAGACACCTCGTTTATGAATTAATTCTCACGAATACCAACCCCACTCCAGCCACCTTGCAGAAGATCGAAGTACTCGATGCCGCCAGCCCGTCCACCGTCCTTGCTGTTTACCAGGGCCATGAATTATCGTCACGCTTGCGCAGTACGGGCAACAGTGCGCTTGAGGATACTACGATCGAATTTAACGGCACGCGGCTCTTTCTCATTGATCTCGTTCTCGACGGTCCGGCCGCGCCACCTGCGCGTTTGCTGCACCATGTCGACGTGTTAGCTGCTTCCTCGCCGCAGCGGAAAGCGCAGACGCCCGTTCCACTCAGCTATACAGCCGCGCCTCTAGCTATAACTCCGCAACTGCCGCGCATCGGTCCGCCTCTGGCAGGTAAAGGCTGGGTAGCGCTCAACGGATGCTGTGGGGCTACCGGCATTCACCGCTCGAGCAGCTTAGCCTGCGATGGCGGCATCTACCTGGCCCAGCGTTTTGCCATTGACTGGATGCGCCTGGACAGCGCTGGACGCCTCTGGCACGGAGATGCCTCCGATGTGCACAGCTATACGGATTACGACGCCGATGTGCTGGCAGTTGCCTCCGGTACCGTCGTCGACACGCTCAATTCACTCGATGATCAAAAGCCCGGCAGCTTGCCCGACCCCAAAACGATCAACATCGCCAATGTCGACGGAAATCACGTCGTGCTCGACCTCGGCAACAGCGTCTTCGCCTTCTACGGGCACATGCGGAAGAATTCGATAACGGTAGCTCCTGGCCAACGCGTGCGGCGCGGTCAAGTTCTGGGCAAGCTCGGCAACACGGGAAACACATCGGCGCCGCACTTGCACTTCCATCTTATGGAGAACTCCTCTGTCCTTTGCTCGAACGGCATACCCTACCTGCTGGACTCGTTCGTTTTGGCCGGACAGGTTGCCGAAGCCCAATTCGCCGCCTCGTCCGACTTGTCGGGTGATTGGAGCCAAGGGCTCTTTCGTTCGCCTAGCCCGCGCCGCGAACAGTATCCGCTCGATCTAGCCGTTGTTGATTTCTCACCTGGCAAATAGAGGCCGGAACTTTGCTCGCTGTCGGATGCCGGTGAAGGTCGCTGGCACTGGATGAGGCAGCCGCAATCCCTGTTGTCAAGCAGAACATCGCCGCGACTGCGCCGAAGAACAATCGGGATTTCCTCAAAGTCACTCCCAATCAGAAAACGAACCCGCTGTAGCAATCGTGTACTAGCAAACTCAAGCTATGTGCCCGGGCCGCTGCAACACCCTATAATGGGCCAAACCAATCACTTATGCGACACGTCTCTCTTCTCGCCCTGGCGCTCGTTCCGACGAGCCTTTTGCTTACCGCACAGACGGAACAACAGCGGCTTCTCTTGCGCACTCCGGCGATCAGTAAGACCCAGATCGTCTTCGAGTATGCCAATGATCTTTGGATTGTCAGCCGGCAAGGAGGAGAAGCCAACCGCCTGACGAGCGGTGTGGGCCGTGAGTTCAACCCGCATTTTTCGCCGGACGGCAGCCAGATCGCCTTCAGCGGCGAATATGACGGCAACGTCGATGTGTATGTCGTGCCGGCTACGGGTGGGGTTCCGCGGCGCCTCACGTATCACCCCGGTCCCGATATTGCTATCGGCTGGACGCCGGACGGCCAGCGTATTCTGTTCAACTCCCGGCGCGACGCTTTCGCGGATAGTGGCCAACTCTACACGGTGGCTGTTGGCGGGAGTCTTCCGGAAGTGCTCCCGCTGGTGACAGCGGAGGACGGAGCGTATTCGAGCGATGCTTCCCATATCGCCTACGTGCCCGTATTTCAATGGCAAGCCGCATGGAAGCGTTATCGCGGCGGCCAGACTACGAAAATCTGGATCGCCGATCTGGCGGATTCGAGCATCGTGAAGATTCCTCGCGAGAACTCGAACGATTTCAATCCCATGTGGGTCGACAAAAAAATCTACTTTCTTTCCGATCGCAGCGGGCCGGTGAGTCTTTGGTTCTATGATATGGGTTCCCGCAAGGTCAGTGAAGCGGTGAAGAACGATGGCCTCGACTTCAAGTCAGCCTCGGATGGTCCCGGCGCGATCGTATACGAGCAGTTCGGCTCAATTTATCTTTTCGATTTAAAATCAGGCAAGTCGAAGCACGTGGACATCCACGTTTCCGCCGATCTGCCGGAAGTTCGCCCGCACTTTGAAAAAGTAGACGCGACCAAGATCGAAAACGCAGACATCTCTCCCACCGGCCAGCGCGCAGTTTTTGAAGCGCACGGCGAAATTCTTACTGTTCCCGCTGAAAAAGGTGATATCCGCAATTTGACGGCAAGCCCGAACGTGGCCGATCGCGACCCGGCCTGGTCTCCGGATGGTAAATTGGTCGCCTACTTTTCCGACCAATCCGGAGAATATGCGTTACACATCCGCGCGCAAAACGGTCTCGGCGATGTAACCAAAATTTCGCTGGGTAATCCGCCTTCTTTTTTCTATTCGCCTACCTGGTCACCTGACAACAAGAAGATTGCCTACTTCGACAAGCGCCTGAATCTCTGGTATGTCGATCTCGAGAAGAAAACTCCGGTAAAGGTAGACACCGATCGCTACGACAGTCCTTCGTATAGCTTCAGCCCGCGTTGGTCGCCGGACAGCCGCTGGCTCACTTACTGTAAGCAGCTTGCGAATCATCAGCACGGCATTTTCGTTTACTCGCTGGCGAGCGCGAAAGCGACGCAAGTCACGGATGGTTTGAGCGATTCCACCTCGCCGGATTTCGACAAGAGCGGCAAGTATCTGTACTTCATCGCGAGTACCAACGTGGCTCTGAGCGGAGGTTGGATCGATATGTCAAGCATCGAGCATCCGGTTACGAGCGCGGTGTATGTCATGGTGCTGCGCAAAGATTTGCCCTCGCCGCTTGCGCCGCAGAGCGACGATGAAAACGCAAATCCGGACAAGAAAGACACTGGCAAGCCGGACGCGAAAGATAAAGACAAGGATAAGGATAAGGACAAGGACGGCGCTAAAGAGAGTGCTCCGCCGGAAGTTCGCATCGATTTCGACAACATCGGCCAGCGGATTCTGGCGCTGCCGCTTCCCGAAAAGAACTATTTTGCCGTTACGTCCGGCAAGGAAGGAATTCTCTACGCGCAGGATGGCCCACTGGTGGACATGCAGGCCGGCCCGCGCGAGATCACAGTCAACAAGTTCGATTTCAAGACTCGCAAAACCGACAAAATTCTGGAAGGCGTGACGGCCTTCGTGCTTTCCGATAATCGCGAGAAGATGCTCTACCGCCAAGGCCCGCAATGGCTCATCGCCAGCGCTGAAAGTGCACCGAAGCCGGGCGATGGAGCGCTCAAGGTAGCCGATATGGAAGTCTACGTCGATCCGCGTGCCGAATGGAAGCAGATGTATCACGAGGTTTGGCGCATCGAACGCGACTATTTTTACGATCCGCATTTCCATGGCCTGGATATCGACGCCGCGGAGAAGTTCTACGTCCCGTATGTCGCCGGAATTTCAAGCCGCAACGATCTGAACTACTTGTTCGAGGAGATGCTCGGCAACATGACAGTGGGTCACATGTTCGTCGGAGGCGGAACGCAACCGACTGTGCCGAAACTCAAGGTCGGCCTGCTCGGAGCTGATTACAAGATCGAGAACGGACGTTATCGTTTCGCCAAGGTATACAACGGCGAAAACTGGAACCCTCAACTACAGGCGCCTCTTACACAGCCTGGAGTGAACGTGGTGGCAGGCGAATACCTGCTCGCGGTACGCGGCCGCGAACTGCACAGCTCGGAGAATGTCTACAGCTTTTTTGAAGAGACTGCCGGCAAACAAATCGTGCTGAAGGTGGGTCCGAATCCGGATGGCAGCAGTTCACGCGAAGTTACTGTCGTTCCAGTTGACAACGAAACCAATCTGCGGCATCTTGCCTGGATTGAAGACAACCGCAGGAAAGTCGATCAGCTCAGCGGCGGCAAAATCGCCTACGTCCACTTGCCCGATACCGCGATGGGCGGCTTTACCAGCTTCAACCGCTACTTTTTCGCGCAAATTGGCCGTCAGGGTGCGGTGATCGACGAGCGCTATAACCATGGCGGCGATATCGCAGACTATGTGATCGAATACCTGAGCCGTAAGCCGATGGGCAGGATTACGACGCGTGAAGGAGAAGACATCACCGATCCGACACAGGCCATTTACGGCCCGAAAGTGATGATCATCAATGAGTTCGCGGGCTCCGGCGGCGACGCTATGCCATGGTATTTCCGCAAAGCGGGTGTAGGTCCACTCGTCGGTATGAAGACGTGGGGAGGTCTGGTCGGCATTGGAGGCTACCCTGCCTTGATCGATGGCGGGCACGTCACCGCGCCACGCTGGGCATTCTATGGGCTCACTGGCCAATGGGAAGTCGAGAACCACGGCATCGCGCCGGATGTTGAAGTGGATCTCGATCCGAAACTGGCTCGTGAAGGCCACGATCCCCAACTCGAACGCGCGGTGACAGTTGCGCTAGAGATGCTGAAGAAAAATCCTCCTCCCACTTTCGAGCGCCCGACTTATCCGAATTATCATCAACGCTTCAGTGCCGGATCGTCACAGTAAATGGGCGAGGGTGGCTTTACAGCGGCGCGCGTGCCCGATAAGCGGAGCGCGTTTCGAAAGCTCCTTCGTCCCTGGAGCGTGCTGTGGGCCATTCTTCTTCTCATCAGCGCCGGACTCATTGTTTATGCCGAGACGATAGCCTTCGTTTGGGACGAAGGTTTCCATCTTGTCGCCGCGCAGTTGATCGCCTGGGGCAAGACTCCTTACATCGATTTTCTCTTTCCGCAAACTCTGCTGAACGCCTATTTCAACGCGGGTGTTCTGCGGATTATCGGCCACACCTGGCACGCGCTGCACTTCTTCGATGCGCTGTTTGTGGCAGCGGCCACCTGTCTAACAACCACCTACGTGATGCGGCGCTTTCCCGACCGGCGCTGGGCTTTTCCCTGCGCCATCGTCGTTATGTGCTTCGTCGGGCTCGACACGATTGTTATTCCTTTCGGAACGGTTGCTCAGGCTTACGGCAGCGGAATGTTCCTGGTCGTTACTGCTTATTGCGCAGCGATCCGCAGTGTCGATCGTGCCAGTGTATGGCTGACATTTCTGACGGCATTGCTCGCCGGAGCGGCCGTCGGCTGTACGCTGTTGACCGCGCCCGTTCTCCCCGTTCTGCTGGTCTGGACCGTGTTCGCAAACCGCGCCGGAAACCGCTGGGTGAAATTTATCGCGTTTTGCGTTGGCGCGCTGATCCCGTTAACGCCGGAGTTTTGGCTCTTTTTCAAAGCTCCTGCGGTGACCTTTTTTAATGTCGTGCAGTATCAGGCTCTGTTTCGGCGCGTGAACTGGGGCGACGCCAACCTACACGACCTGGACACCTTCACGGATTGGGCCAACTCGGCGCATGCTCTGCTGCTCGGCCTGCTCGCCTTCATCGGCATTATCTTTGTCATCAAAAAGAGCAATTGGGAGCGGGTACTGCGCGGCGAGATTTATTTGGCTGCCTGGCTCGCCGCCGGGCTCGGCGCATATATTGCCATCGCCCACCCCACCTTCGGCCGCTATTTCATCTTTATGGTCCCGTTTATGGCTATCCTGGCGAGCATAGGCTTTTACTACACTGCCTGCCAATTAGTAAACCGCGAACGTCCCTGGTGGCCGACCGCCATTCTCGTGTTCATTCTGGCCGTCAGCGCGGCCAAGTACATCTTCGACGAGCGAGATTCAACCAACTGGCACGATTACGAGAAGATTGCCGCGAAGGTCAAACAAGTCACTCCACCAGGAAAGGAATACTGGGCGGACGAGCTGGTTTACTTCATTCTTCGCCAAACTCCGCCCTCCGGCCTGGAGTTCTCTTACGCTCATAAACTGGAACTGCCGCCGCGCGACGAAGCGCGCTATCACATCATCTCGCTGAAGGAATTGAAGGAGCAGGTTTCGAAAGGCCGTTTTGCCACTGTCGAAACGTGCAAGGACGAAATCATTGATGATTTCAAGCTCGACGAGATTTTCCCCAACAAACAAGACTTCGACGATTGCACGGTCTACTGGCGAAAGAATAAATCTTCAAAATGAAAATCCGGCAAATTTCGGTTCTCGCACTGTTCTGTGCGATACGCCTGACCGCCGCAGTGGCCGCGCCGCACGTTACGTCCCCTCAGGAGGCTCTCGGGTTCAACATCGGCGACGATTATCACGTTGCGAACTACACGCAGCTTGAAAGTTACTGGAAAAAGCTGGCGGCCGAATCCGATCGCATGAAGCTAGTGGATATCGGGCTGACCGCCGAGGGCCGCCATCAATATATGGCGGTTATCTCCTCTGCGGAAAACATCCGGCGCCTCGCCTACTACAAAGAAATATCCGCAAAACTGGCGCATGCCGAGGGCCTCACCGACGAGCAGGCTCATGCGCTGGCGCATGAAGGTAAAGCCGTGGTCTGGATCGATGGCGGCCTGCATGCGACCGAGACAGTAGGCTCGCAGCAATTGATGGAGCATGTCTATCAGATGGTCAGCCGCACCGACCCGGAGACGATGCGGTTTCTCAATGACGATATCCAGCTCTGCGTGCTGGCTAATCCGGACGGACAGGAGCTAGTCGCCAACTGGTACATGCGTGAAGCCGACCCGAAAAAACGAAAGCTCGATTACCTGCCGCGGCTTTTCCAGCACTATATCGGTCACGATAACAATCGTGATTTCTACATGTCCAACATGCCTGAAACCACCAACATGAATCGTCAGTTGTTTCTCGAGTGGTTTCCGCAAATCGTCTACAACCACCACCAGACAGGACCGGCCGGAGCCGTCATTTTCATGCCGCCGTTCCGGGATCCCTTTAACTATAATTTCGATCCGCTGATCCCGCTCGGCGTCGAGGCGGTAGGAACTGCCATGCACGAACGGCTCGTCGCAGAAGGTAAGGGCGGTTCAGCGCAGCGCACCGGAGCCAACTATTCAACCTGGTGGAACGGTGGTCTGCGCACGATTACTTACTTCCACAATATGATCGGGCTACTGACGGAGATCATCGGCAATCCGACTCCCATACAAATCCCGCTGGTAGCAGACAAGCAGCTTCCGACCGGCGATTGGCCGCTTCCCGTAGTTCCTCAGGTTTGGCACTATCGTCAATCCATCGATTACGAGATTACGAACAATCGGGCGGTCCTCGATTATGCGTCCCGGAATCGCGAAACTCTGCTCTATGACTTCTATTCGATGGGCCGAAACTCGATTCGCAACGGCAGCCAGGATCACTGGACAATCACCCCGGATCGAATTGATGCCTTGCGCGCTGCTGCGCCAAGTGACCGTACCAACCTGCCCCTGGATCTCTATGGAAAGATTTTGCGTGACCCCGCTCATCGTGACGCGCGCGGTTATGTCATTCCCTCCAATCAGCCGGATTTCGCAACGGCCACCGAGTTCGTAAACGCTCTTTTGAAAACCGGCATCAACGTGCTCGAAGCCGATGCGGCTTTCCAGGTGAACGGCAAAACGTATCCCGCCGGCTCGTACATCGTGAAGACGGCACAGGCGTTTCGTCCGCACGTGCTCGACATGTTTGAACCACAGCATTATCCGAATGATTTCGAATATCCGGGAGGACCGCCCATTCCTCCGTACGATAGCGCCGGTTGGACGCTCGCGCTGCAGATGGGCGTGCAATTCGATCGCATTCTGGACGGCTTCGATGGTCCTTTCCGCAAAGTGGACGGTTTACTCGCAGCGCCGATGGCCTCGGTGAGCGGGCCCGCTCGACCGGCCGGCTATTTGATCAGCCACCAGTTGAACAATTCATTTATCGTGGTGAATCGCTTATTGAAGGCGAATTGCGATGTTTACTGGTTGCAAGAGCCGGAAACGGTCGCAGGCAGAGATCTCGGTACGGGCGCGATCTGGGTGACGGCTTCGCCGGCCGCGCTCTCGATTATCGAAAAAGGCGCGAAAGAACTGGGGGTGGGCGCCGACGGCATGGCTCGGCCGCCGCAGGGGCGCGCGCTCAAGTTGAAGCCGGTTCGCATCGGCCTCTACGATCAGTACGGCGGGTTGATCACGTCCGGGTGGGACCGCTGGCTCTTTGAACAGTATGAATTTCCATTCGACGTGGTGTATCCGCAAAAGCTCGATGCCGGGGATTTGAAGAGCAAATACGATGTTCTGGTCTTTACCGGAGGCGCATTTCATAGTCTGGACTCCGCCGATCACGAGAGCGCTTCCAACCGGCAGCCGAAAGCCGAAGAAATCCCGGAAGAATATCGTGGCTGGCTCGGCAAAATCACGGTCGAAAAGACCGTTCCACAGATCAGGAAATTTCTAGACGCCGGAGGTTCGGTGATCACCATCGGCAGTTCCACCAGCATGGCCGAGTTGTTTGGCGTACCGGTGGACAATTATCTCACCGAAATGGGTCCCGACGGCAAGCTGCGGCCCTTGCCTCGCCAGAAATATTTCATCCCGGGCTCCTTACTGCGTGTCAATATGGACAACGACAATCCGCTTGCTTACGGCATTTCGAAAACAGTGGATGCTTTTTTCGATAACAGTCCCGTCTTCAAACTCCGGCCCGACGCCGAGCTGAAACGCACGTCCGCTGTCGCCTGGTTCTCCGGGCCCAAGCCCCTGGTAAGCGGATGGGCATGGGGACAGCAATACCTCGACGGAGGCACTGCGGTCGCTGAAGCGGCGGTCGGAAACGGGAAGATCTTCCTGCTGGGACCGGAAGTCACGTTTCGCGCGCAGCCGCACGCTACCTTCAAATTGCTGTTCAACGGCGTGTATTACGGAAGCGCTCAGACATCGCTCTTGAGCCGCGCTCAGTGAGTCATAGCGTAGACGATATAGTTCACGCCGATGCGAACGCCTAACGCGGAATATTTTTCCGGATACTCCGGCTCGTCGGCCCACTCCCACGAATCTCCTATATCCGAGTTGAAGCAGATCGCCACCATGATGCGGCCCTTGTCGTCATAGATCGCTCGCCACCGCGCCACATAGCCGTCGAGCTTGTGACCCGTATTCAGATGCTCCGCGCCGACGATCTGATAGCGCTGATCGAGATCATAGACAGTATGAAAGATCGGATCGCTATCCGGGATGTCGACGATGGGGCGATCCGGAAATACCCGTTTCATGCTGTCCTGGAAGACCTGCCACTCCGTAGTGCCATGGAAATCGTCGGCCATGAAGAATCCTCCGCGCAATAAGTAATCGCGCAGCTTATGGGCCTGTGCATCGGTGATGCCCCACTCGCCCACCTGCACGGCGTACAGCCACGGCCAGTTGTAGACGTCGTCGCCATCGTCCAGATTGACCGGTTGCTCGACCGATCTCACGTGGATACGAGTCAATCGCCGGACCGCCTCGGCGAAGTGGCGGTCCGCGCGCGGGAAATCCTGCGTCCACAGGCAGCCGCCCTCGCGCCAGTCGCTTGATTCGCGGCCGGCGTAGCCGTCGTTCCAGCCGCCCGGATACATCAATCGTGCAAACGCCCACTCGGCCTTGTCCTGATAATCGGGCGGCAACGGGATCGAGCCCAAGCGGTATTCGATTCCGCTATATTCCCGAAACGGACGAGGCAGTGTTCGATCCAGCGCGTACGCCGTTCCGATGAAGATGAGGGCGCATCCAGCCAGCAACGCCCATGCCTGGCGACTCACGTACATCACCTCGCTTGCGAGGATAGCACCGGGCGGATGAGCCGCCGAAGAATAGCACTCGTCAGGCTAATCCTTATTCAAGAATTCGCAAAAGTTCGTTATAACTTGAATATCTAGTTCGCACGAAGAAACGAAGAAAGCGCGGGCGGGTTCAATGGAAAGATCAGTTGACTCTGTAGCGTGATCTGTTCGCTTTGTGGCGGCGAATTGCGCCGCACTGGACTAATATTTGATTGCGAGGTTGAAGCGGGTTCTGCCTGCCAGCAAAACCCGACTCTAAGAGAGGAGGATCAGAAATGAAAGTTAAAAGCAACGTTAAGGCCGGTGCTTCCATGTGGGGTGCATAGTTTTCTCTTCGGCATTTTTCAGGTTAACCATTAATAAAAAGTATGGGCCGCCCCGATTTTTTCGCGAGGCGGCCATAACTTTTTGTGGGAATGGCCACTACCATTCGGGATGGCCAACAGCTTCCGGCGAACACAGGGCGCGCTTCGCGTCGACAACGGCTTGGGGTCGGCTCTCGCAGTAATCGCCGCCTTTACGCTCCTTGCCGCCTGGACAGCCTGGGCTCTCGAAGCCAAAGTGCCGCGTTACGAAATTTCTGATGCCGCCCGTCTGGAGATCGACAGTTCCGCCTATCCGGTGCAGGCCAATGTGGCCGGAATGCTGATTGTCTCGAACATGAGTCTCGGTAAGGAAGTTCACGCCGGTGACGTTCTTGCCGAACTGGACAGCGACGAACAGCGCCTGAGTCTCGAGGAACAGCGCACCCACCTGGCGAGCCTTCAGCCGCAGATTGCCGCGCTGCGATCGCAGATGACCTCCGAGGCCGAGGGTGGGTCGGATGACCGGCGCGTGCTTACGTTTTCTTCGCAGGCAGCCCGCGCGCAATACCAGGCGGCGGAAACACAGGCACAACTCGCCGCCCAGGAAGGCGACCGCGCCTCTCGCCTGCACACCGAAGGCATCTTATCGGATGCCGATGCCCAGCGCGCCCAGGCAGAAGCCCAGAGCAAGCGAGAGGCGGCGGAGAACCTGCACATGGCAATGTCGCGCCTCGGAGCCCGAGCTGCAGGCGCATGAACGGGACCGCGAGGTTCGTCTGAAACAGCTTCTGGTGGATGTCGCAAAACTGGAAGCGGACGCGGCGACTTCCACCGCTACAATTCGCCGGCTGGAGGGGAATCTCGAGCGCAGACGCATCTTGGCTCCTGTTTCCGGGCGCCTCGGGGAATGCGCCACCCTGCGTCTCGGCGCGCACATTGGCGAGGGACAGCAATTGGGAGTGATTCTGCCCGACGGTCGGCTGCAGGTGGTGGCGGAATTCGAGCCTTCGGCTGCTCTGGGGAAGATTTATCCGGGACAGCCGGCATCGGTCAGGCTGCAGGGTTTTCCCTGGGCGCAATATGGAACGGTTGCGGCGCGCGTATCCCGCGTGGCGGGCGAGATTCGGGATGGCAAAGTGCGCGTAGAACTCGCCGTGAATTCCATCCAGCATTCGCGCATTCGGTTCCAGCACGGGCTGCCCGGCTCGGTCGAAATCCAGGTCGAACGCGTATCGCCGGCGGTTCTGGTGCTGCGTTCTGCCGGCCAGTTTATGGGTACCCGTTGAGACGGCTCTTTGTGCCGGAGGTCGTCCAGACCTCGAACATGGATTGCGGGCCGGCTTCGCTGAAGTGCCTGCTGGAGGGCTGGGGAATTCCTGTCAGTTACGGCCGTCTACGCGAGGCTTGTCAAACCGGACTCGACGGAACTTCGATCGACACGATAGAAGCCGTCGCCAAGCAACTCGGCTTACAGGCGGAACAGATCCTCCTGCCTGTCGATCATGTATTTCTGCCCGAAGCCAAGGCTCTCCCGGCCCTGCTGGTTGTGGTTCTTCCAACCGGCCTGACACATTTCGTGGTGGCGTGGCGCCGCCATGGCAGTTTTTTGCAAGTGATGGACCCGTCGGTCGGCCGTCGCTGGGTTCCTGTGAAGCGCTTCGCAGGCGAGATGTACCGGCACGCCATGCCGGTACCGGCTTCCGATTGGTACACGTTCGCCGTCTCGGATGACTTCCAGAACGTACTACGGGCCCGGCTCAGGAACTTGCATATCCGGGAAGACGAGCGGGATCGATTGCTGGCCGAGGTGCTCGCAACCGCCGATTGGCGTCGTCTGGCTGCCTTTGACGCCGCGGTGAGGCTCGTCCAATCGCTGCTCGACGGCGGTGCGCTACGGGGATCGCGCGCGCCGGCCCGTGTTCTCGAAAGCTGTGCCGAACATCCCGAGTTGATACCGGACCGTTATTGGTCGGCGGGTCCTTTGCCGCAGGGCGACGTAGCCGGCGAGCAGGTGCTGATGCGTGGCGCGGTACTTCTCCGCGTTACGGGCAAGAGCGCTTGCGCGGCGCCTGAAACATTGAGCCGCGAATTGGCGGCTGCCATTGCAGAAAAGCCTCTGTGCCCCGGCCGTGAGCTGGCGAGCGCCTTGTACCGCAGCGGGCCAGCCGTTTCCGTGCTCCTTTTATCCGCCTTGCTCGTTGCGGCCGGCGGAGTGATCGCCGAGGCCATGCTCTTTCGCGGGCTCTTCGACATTACACAAGAACTCGGGTTGGTGGGCCAGCGGCTCGGAGCACTCGCCGCCGTGCTGCTTTTCAGTCTCGCTTTGCTGCTGGTCGAATTCCCATCTTTCGCTCTCGGTACAAGGTTGGGGCGGCAGATCGAAAACCGTCTGCGCATTCGCTTCCTCGAAAAAATTCCCACCCTGGGCGATCGTTATTTCCAAAGCCGCCTCACCAGCGATATGGCCGAACGCAGTCACGCCACCAAGCGTCTCCGCGTTCTGCCGGACCAGGTTCGTCAGCTGCTGCGCTCCGTTTTTGAACTGTGTTTCACGGCCGCGGCTATCGCATGGATCGAGCCTTCTGCAGCCGTCTTTGTCTGTCTGATCGTTGCCATCGTACTGATCCCCGCATTCGGCGCCCAATCGATTCTGGCCGAGCGTGACCTGCGGGTACGCAGCCATGCGGCGGGGCTGACGCGCTTTTATCTCGACGCGATGTTGGGGCTGTTGGCGATTCGGGCCCATGGCGGTGAGCGGAATATGAAACGCGAACATGGCAGATTGCTCGGCGAATGGGCACATGCGGCGCTCGACCTGCAACGTCTGGCGGTTCTTCTCGAAGGTGTTCAGCTCACTGTGACCTTTGCCCTGGTAGCGATGTTGCTGCTCGCGCATCCCTTCGCCGGGGCGGGTATCGGGCGAGTTTTACTGCTCGTGTACTGGGCGCTCAATCTGCCATTGGTTGGCCAGGAGATCGGTACGCTCATGCGGCAGTATCCGTACTATCGCAATCTGACTCTGAGACTGCTCGACCCGCTGGGCGCGCCCGAAGAACAACCCATCACTACTACAACCTCGGAACCGCTTGCTGCGCCTCCTTCCATCGAGTTCCGGGATGCTTCGGTTCAGGTCTCGGGCCACTCCGTTCTCAGCGAAATCAACGTTCGAATCGAAGCTGGCCAGCACATTGCAATCGTCGGTCCGTCGGGCGCCGGCAAGTCCAGCTTGGCCGGACTCCTCCTTGGCTGGCTGAAGCCGCAAAGCGGCCAAATCGTAATCGATGGCAAACCGCTTGACATCGAACAGTTGCGCCTTTCGACTGCCTGGGTCGATCCTGCTGTGCAGCTTTGGAATCGTTCTCTGCTCGCCAATGTCACATACGGTGCGGATTCTCGCGGAGCAGTCGGGGAAGCTATCGATGGCGCGCTGCTCCGGGAAGTGCTGGAAAACATGCCCGAAGGTATGCAAACGAAGCTGGGTGAAGGCGGCGCGCTCGTTTCGGGCGGCGAAGGACAGCGGGTAAGATTCGCGCGCGCGCTTCTTCGCAAAGATACAAAGGTTGTCATACTGGACGAGCCTTTTCGTGGGCTCGACCGGCAGAAGAGGCGCCAGCTCCTCGCATCGGCGCGCGAGTTCTGGCGCACGGCAACGCTGGTCTGCATCACACACGACCTCAGCGAGACACGCGATTTCGATCGCGTGATCGTTATCGAAGCTGGGCGAGTAGTAGAGCAGGGTTCGCCCGCCGAGCTTCTGTCGAATTGCAACTCACGTTACGGGCAACTGCTTGATGCCGAGAAAGACATCTGTTCCGGGTTATGGCGCAGCAAGATATGGCGCCGCATTCACGTTCACTCGGGGCGCGTGGTCGAAGAGGTGTCGCAGTGCGAGGTAGGCGCGGAACGATCGGAGGTCGCCTGATGGCGGCACTCGATTGGGAGGATCTGGCGTGGCCGCTTGATCGCCTCTCTGAAGCGCTTCACGAACTGATCTGCCGGAGCGGACTCGGAGTGAAATCGCCAACCCTCCAGCGCAGCCCGCGAGAGCCGGATGAGGTGCGCGAGTGGATCGAAATGGTTGCAAGACACGCCGGATGCGAAGCGGAGGTGCTGGCGACCACTCTCGGTAACCTGCCGGACGAGCTGTGCCTCCTCGGCCCGGCTTTGCTGCGCATCAGCGGCGAGCGCTATTTAGCAGTGCTCGGTTCCGGGAAGAAGACGCTGTCTGTGCTTACTCCCAGCTTGCGGCGTAAGCAGATCGCCGTGGCGGATGTTTGCCGGCTTTTCCGCGAGCCCGCCGAATCGGCTCATCGCCGCCAATTGACGGCATTGTTGGGCGCGGCCGGTCTTTCTGACGGGGCACAGGGGAAAGCTTTGGATCTGCTGCTCGCTGATCAGCTTTCGACGGCGCGCTTCGATAGCTGCTGGGTTCTCAGCTCCAATCCAGGAGCCGCGCCGCTCCGACTCCTCAAGGAGGCCGGAGTTGTACAGAATGCCGGCAAATTGATCGCTGCGCACACGTTGCAGTACCTGCTTTGGTTGGTCTCCTGGGGTTTGCTAGGCAGCCTGTCTCTAGCCGGTCATATGGACCGGTCGTGGCTTTGGGCCTGGGCTTTGCTGCTGCTGACGGTTGTGCCCTGCCAGGTGATGACCACGTGGCTGCAGGGCTCGTTCGCGATCGGCCTCGGCGGATTCATCAAGCGCCGGCTGCTCGCAGGAGCCATGAAGCTGCGCCCCGAAGAGATGCGGTACGGCGGGATCGGCAGCTTTCTCGGACAGGCATTGGAAGCAGAGTCTATCGAGACCTTGGCGCTGAGCGGCGGTATTGCCGGATTGCTCGCCACCATCGAGATCGTGCTTGCCATGTTCATACTGGGTCGATTCGCCATAGCTCTGCTGTTCTGGACCTTATTGGCTATTTACGCGGCTTGGCGTTTCTTCCGCCGTTTCGAGACATGGACGGATACACGTATGACCATGACGGAAGACCTGGTCGAGGCCATGGTCGGGCATCGCACTCGCCTCGCTCAATTGCCCCGCGACGAATGGCACGAGAGCGAGGACCAGGCTCTGCATGGATACTTCGCGCATTCTAAATCATTGGACAGCGCCGGTGCCTGGCTGATCGCCTCAGTGCCACGCGGATGGTTACTGACGGGACTAGCCTGTCTGCTGCCCTCGATCGCTGCCCGGCAGAGTCTCGACAGCGGAATCGGCTTGACGCTCGGTGGCGTTCTTCTGGCATATGCTGCCCTGCGAAAATTGACATCCTCTTTCGCCGATGTGGCGGCTGCCTGGGTGGCATTTCGCAGAATCAAGCCGCTCTTTCAAGCCGCCGCCCGTCCTGAAAAGCTGGGCGAAGCGTCCGTTGCAGAAAACCAAAGATCGCACAAGGTGATCGAAGCCGACCGCCTGAGTTATCGTTACCGCGCGACCGGCAAAGCCGCACTGCAGTCGGGCAGCCTAGTCATTCGCCAGGGCGACCGCATTCTGCTCGAAGGCGCATCCGGGGGCGGCAAAACGACCTTTGCCTCCCTGCTCTCCGGTATGCGGCAGCCTGAGTCGGGGCTGCTGCTCGTGAATGGGTTGGATCGCGATACGCTTGGCGACACTCGCTGGCGACAACGGATAGCCGCCGCGCCGCAATTTCACGAGAATCACATTCTGACCGAGACGCTCGCTTTCAACCTGTTGCTCGGCCGCCGCTGGCCTCCTTGTCGAAGCGACTTTGAGGAGGCTGAAGCCGTTTGCCGGGAACTGGGTTTAGGAGAACTGCTCGATTCCATGCCAAGCGGTCTGATGCAAATGGTGGGCGAGGGCGGTTGGCAGCTTTCGCACGGAGAGCGAAGCCGTGTTTTCATCGCGCGGGCGCTGCTGCAATCGGCCGATCTAGTTATTCTCGACGAAAGCTTTGCGGCGCTTGACCCCGAAAACGCAAAGCTGGGCCTCGAAACCACCATGCGCCGCGCCCGAAGTCTGATGGTGATCGCCCACCCGTAGAAATATATAAGGATGCACGATTCGTTACACTAAAAGTTCTATGGCCGATCAACAAACAACCCAGCGACCTGCCCATGCAGCCTCATCGAAGATCAAGCAGAAGGAGGGCATTTACCAGGCGGAGTATTTTGGCAGCGGAACATTCCACATAGTCAAGCCCAAGCGCAAGGCTGCCAAACGCCGTCAATCGGCCTTGAAGGGCACCACTCCCGGCGCGCGCAAGTAAGCGTCTGTGCCTGGCTACAAGTTCTGCGTGACTTTGTTCAGCGATCTGGGTCTGTCGGGGTCCAGATTCTTCACCTCCGCCAGACTGGCCGCGAACAACTGAGCGGGAATGATGTACGGAATGGGCGTATAGAGATCTCCCGGTAGGCTTTTGGTGTTCTCGCTGAGCGGCGTCGGAATCACGAACGGCGGCTGTCTCAGTCCTTCGAGCGTTTCCACCGCGCGATTGCTCTTGTCCGTGATAATCACGGTTTCGGCGCCGATCGACTGCAGTTTTGCATAGAGCTCCAGCATAGGTTTCCACGTCACACCGGCAGGGCAGAACAGAAAGGATGGGAAAGACTGCTCGAGCATGGCGATCGGACCATGCAGCAGGTCCGCTGGAGAGAAACGTTCCGCGATAACGTAGCAGGTCTCCATCAGCTTCAGAGCAAATTCGAACGAGTTGGAATAATTCAATCCGCGGCCCACGCAAACCGCATGCCGCATGAAGCAATAACGCTCCGCGCGTTCCCGTAAGACGTCTTCCAGTTCGAGCGCCGAGGAGACCCACTCCGGTATCCTCATCAGGTCGTCCAATCCCAGTGATGCTCCCAACGCGTGAGCAAGCAGATAGAAACAAGTCTGCTGTCCCGTGTAAGTCTTGGTAGCCGCCACGCTCTTCTCCTTGCCTGCGCGCACCAGAAAAGTCTCGTCCGCGAGCTTCGCAAGCGTGCTTTCGCTCTCGTTGGTCACGCCTACGGTGAAAGCGCCGGCGGTCTTAGCGCTTTCGAGTACGAGATTGGTGTCGGTCGATTCCCCAGATTGCGAAATCCCGACCACCACGGCGTCTTTCAGGTTGATCTTAGACGCATACAGTGTATAAACAGAGGGAGCCGCGAGCGAGACAGGAATTCCGGTTGTGATCTCGAGAAGATAACGGCCAAACTGCGCCGCGTTGTCCGATGTGCCGCGCGCTGCGAGCACAATTAAGCGGACCGGGTGCCGCTCAAAATGGCCCCGTAACTTGACGGCGCGTTCCCATTCCGCTTTCAAAGTGCGCTCGATCGCAGCAGGCTGCTGGCAGATCTCGTCGCGCATGGTCGACATGCTGTGAAGATAGCAAAGGCTCCCCCGTGGGCGAGCGTGATATGACTTCAGTACCCTGCTATTACCAATGAACATGATCCGAACGCGGCCGTATAGAGGATTCGAGCGAAGCTCCGTCGCGTTCGCCTGCGGTTGTCTGTTGACTTTGGGCCTGGCCTCTGCCCAAACTAACTCGCAAGAAACCTTAGTAGTGATTCCTCATACGCATTGGGAAGGTGCAGTCTTCAAAACTCGCGAAGAATATCTGGAGGTCGGTCTTCCAAACATTCTGAAAGCGCTCTACCTTCTTAAGAAGTATCCGGACTACCGCTTCGTGCTGGACCAGATGTGTTACGTGCGGCCGTTTATCGAGCGCTACCCGTCGGAAGCTGCCGCCTTTCGTGAGTTTCTTGCGCAGGGCCGGCTGCAGATTGCCGGCGGTACGGACACGATGCATGACAACAATATCCCTTCCGGCGAATCGATCGTTCGGCAATATCTGCTTGGGAAGTCGTTCTTTCGCGAAAAGCTCGGCTACGATGTGACCACCGGCTGGGCCCTCGATACATTCGGCCACAACGCGCAAATGCCGCAGATATTGAAGCTGGCGGGGATGAAATCGTACTGGTTCCAGCGCGGCGTTCCGAGCGCCAATACGCCGAGCGAGTTCCTTTGGCAGGGCATAGATGGAACGCGGATACCCGCCTTTTGGCTGCCAATCGGATACGGGGCATTGCAGAATATTCCGGGGAACGAGGCGGAGTTCAGCAGTCTCGTGCTGAACCGGTTCAATAGCCTCACTCCGTTCAGCTATGGCCGCGAGCGTGTCTTGCTGGCGGGCGCCGATGTCTGGGAGCCGGAAGAACTACTGCCCGTGATGATCGACAAATTCAATGCTTCTCACCAGGGCGTCCCGTTCAAGCTGCGCCTGGCGGTGCCTTCCGATTTCGAGGCGCTGGTAGAGAAGCGCACCGACCGACCCGTCATCAGCGGCGAATTGAATCCGGTGTTTCAGGGCGTTTATAGCAGCCGCATCGAAGTGAAGCAGGCGATGCGCAACATGGAGGCGATGCTTACGACCGCCGAGAAGTTGAGCGTGATTGCCAACCTGCTGGGAGCGCCTTCGAATCTCGAACAAATCAACCAGGCATGGGAACCAGTGCTATTCAACCAGGCTCACGACCTCTCTTCGGGCGTGATGGTAGATAAGGTCTACGAAGACTCCATGCAGCGTTACGCGCACGCTCGCGGCCTGGCCGAAGATGTCGTTCACAACGATACCGAGGTAATCGCTGCGCGCATTGATACTTCCGGTAGGGGCGTGCCGATTCTCGTTTTTAACAATTTGGGCTGGGCGCGCACGGATATAGCCGAAACGGATGTGCCATTCTCGATTCCCGGAGTTCAACAATTCGGCTTGGTCGATTCAGACGGCAAAGCCGTACCGGTGCAATTCCTCAACGTTCTAAGGAATGACGACGGCGGTATTCGCCAGGCACATATCGCGTTTATCGCGCGCGACATTCCTGCCCTGGGCTACGCGATTTATCACGCTGTTCCAAATCTCTCCGGGCCCGAAGCTGCTCCGATCGCAAATTCACAACAGCACGCGCGAAGATCATGCCACCATCGAAAACGAGTTCTATCGCGCATCGTTCAACCTGTGGACCGGCGAAATGACCAGCCTTGTGCTGAAAGAAAACAACTGGGAGGTTCTGGCGCGACCTGGCAATGTGGTTGCACGTGAATACGACGGAGGGGATTTTTGGGAGCTGTACGGTACTCTCAACGGCGCTCGGTTCACCGCCATGAAAAGAGAGGTTTTGCTTCCGCGCCCGAACTACACGCAATGGAGCAGCGATTTCGTAGGCGGCAGCGGAAAAACCAGCTCGGGGCCCGGTCTTTTCGGAATTCAGTATCAAGCATCCATTCGGCAAAAATCAATTCGAGACCCGAGTCCGCATTTACAACGGCCTGCGCAGGATCGATATCAGTACGGACTTGGTGAATCAGGAGGAGTTCGTGCGATACCGCGTGCGTGTTCCCAACGACGATTCGCGATGGGATCGCCATTCATGAGATTCCGTTCGGCGCTATCGAAAGATCTCAGCGCCAGGAGTATCCGGCGCAGAACTGGATCGATTACGGAGACGGCAAGAAAGGCCTCGCGCTGATGAATCATGGCCTTCCTGGCAACAACGTGACAGACGATACCCTGTTGCTCTCGCTGATGCGCTCGGCGCGCCTGATTTCGTACGGCTTCAGCGGCGGCTATGAGCCAGGTGTCGGATCGCGATACCGGTCTCGGGATCGGCAGGAAGTACGCGCTAAATTACGCCCTTGTCCCGCACACGGGCGAATGGCGGGCTGCAAAACCATGGCGAACGGGGCTGGAGTTCAATAATCCTCTGATCGTTCAGACCGTTGCTCTCCATAAGGGAGATTTGCCGGCAAAGTGGGGATTGCTCGAGGTTTCTAATGATCACGTCGTCACTTCCGCACTGAAGCCGGGGCAGGATGCGAGTGTTGTGTTCAGAGTTTATGAAGCGGCAGGCCAGCCCAGCCATCAGGTGCGGGTAACTTTTCATGCTGGCATCGTGCAAGTCCACGAAGCAAATCTGATCGAGGACCCAGGCGCTCGTCTCGACGTACAACACGACAGCTTCACATTCGACCTAAGGCCCTATGAAATAAAAACCTTCAAAATTAGATTGACGGGACCGTTAGTAGGAGGACAGACACTTCGAAGGTGAGGAGCAAAGTATAACAAGAGACTGGGCTGGGCTTATGACAGCGTACAGGATTTGCGCTACGGTATCCGATCTTTGTTTCGCTCGCTTAGCATTTTCTGCAACAGCAGTCCTGACCATTGCTCTCGGCATCGGCGTCAATGTGGCGGTGTTCAACTTGATCTACGCCGTCTTAATCGACTCATTGCCGTACCGGAATTCCAATCGACTCGTGCACCTGGCCGAGACGCACCCCGATTTCTCTTCGTATCAAGTGGCCGCACCGGACTTTTTCGATTGGCAGAAAACAGCAAAGAGCTTTGATGGTATGGGTGAACGTTGTCTTTCTCCCGGCTCTGAGTAGAAATATAACCCGGTTTACCAACGGCTGCCTGCACGTTTCGCATGGCGAACGACGCGACTATCACCGATGCATCTATGGTGGGCCGCAAGATTCCACACTCGTCGTTTCTTGATCGGGCTCTGACGAATAGCCATATTCACGCCTCCACAGCGATTCGCTCACTAGAACCACTGGAGCCGGCGGACCGAAGTCCGTAGAGCTTGTTCAGGCTGCTGCGCGAGTCTTGACGGATAAATCTGCTTTGAAAAATCGTTTGAGCTTCATCCAGGAGCGAGCTAAGCACCAGAGCGATTGGCTGTGCCACCGAACCGTTCAACTGGATCCAAAGGAAACCTTCAAATCACCACCCGCTCACCACGCCGCGGACCAAGTAAAAACTGTGGACTAAACGCGTCCGTCATCGGCAGACGCGTAATCGTCGGCTTGATCACCAGCAGCGTATTGCTGGTCTGATTGTCACGCGTCGTTTGCGTTAGCAGCTGCTTGATCCCCGGGATTTGACCGATCCCGGCCAGACCGCTCCGCGTAAAGGTGATGGATGAAGAATCGAGGCCTGCAATTATCGCCCATTGCCCCTCCCGCAGATCCACGCTGCCTTTGAACGCCCGCTCCGCGATCGCTGGTATTGTGTTGTACGTCTGATTGCCGAGCGACTTGTAGTCCGCTTCGAGATCGAGCGCGATATCGCCATCCCCGTTTACGTGCGGCGTCATCTTCAGAACCAGGCCCAGGTCTTCCATGCTGATTTGCGGCGCAGGGTCGTAAATAGATGCACCTCCCGTTTGCTGTTGGAAACCCGTGTAGAGCGATGTTGCGATTGGGTACTGGTCTCCAATGTGAAAATTGGCGGTTTGCCGGTCGGCCACCACCACTGTGGCGTTATAAATTGTGCTGGCAAATGACTTGCTATAGGTAGCGAACGCCGTGGCATCCGCTACACCGACGCCGAACAGCGTAGCGCCAGCGCCAAAAGTCCCGAATGTAGACGAACCTACGACACTCGGCAATACGCTCTGGACGCCGCCGATTTTGCCGAAATCGATGAACTGAAACAAGGTTTGGAGGCTTGCACCATACTGATAGCTGCGGTCCGTATCAAGGGTAATAAATTGCACATTGAACGAGATTTGTGCGCGGGGCAGCAACAAAGCTTCCATCAGAGAACGTGCAACACGAGCTCGCGTCGCGCGATCTCTTACCACGACCATCCGGTTCAAGCTATCCCAGCCCATGGTGCGAAGACCTAACAGGCTGCGCGCTGCGTTTGCCGCCTCAATGAGATCTCTTTCGGTCAGAGCTTCCTGCAAAGGAAAGCTAAGCACGATGATCGGCTCAAGCTCGTTCCTCTTGGCTTCGGTATCGGGAGCAAAATAAATCAGAGAAGAACTCACCGGAAAAACAAAGGTATGAGTCGCTGCGGTAACTGCCTCCAGCGCTGCTCGAAAACCAACTCCTCGCAGTTCGAAGTGGATCGGAACGTTTGAGCGGATGTCTTTATCGGTGAGGGCGCGAATACCATAAGCAGCCGCTACCTGCTCGAAGAGAGAGGACGCCGGCGCGCGGAGATCGAAATCGTGTTCGGACGAATTTGCTCGAACGTGCGGCATCGGTTGCAGAGCGGGCTGATCCAGCCAATCGTTGCTCGACGTCAGTTCAATCGGTGGTTGTGGGTGTGCGGCTTCGTTCTCGGCCGCCTGAATATCTTTCGAAATGTCGGGAGTCTCGATTTTCGCCTTGGTCAGTACCTGCGCAGCCGGCGCCAGGGCGTCGCGATTGGCGCGATAAGTGGAATTTCGCGGATCCCGGGCGGCGGCCTCGGCGAAGAGCAGATAGGCGCGCACAGTCTGGCCAGACCGCTCTGCCTTCGTGGCCAGGCGCGCCAGGTGGACTGCTATCTCCTTGTTATCGCCGGCGCAACAGCTTACTGCCAGCACCAGACAATAAAGAATGAATGACTTCAAATGCTGTAGGACGTACGCGAGAGACTAGGCGTGCAGAAAAGAAAGCATCCTGGCGAAGAACTTAGTGGCCGGGCGCCACATAGCCGGGCGGATGCGCCGCGCCTTCGCCAAAAAAGTACTCTTCCATCTGCTTGAGCAGGAATTCCTGGGCCTCTGTTGTACCTAAATTCAGACGGTATTCGTTCATGATCATCTTCATCTGTTCCACCCACATACGCCACGCCTCTTTCGACACATTGTCGTAGATGCGCTGGCCGAGAGGGTGGCCGTCGAAGGGAACTTCATCGAGTCCCGGCAGCTCTTTCTGAAGTTTGACGCAAAACACCACATGCTCTGCCTTCGGGTCCGGCCCGGAAGCGCTAGCCATCATTTTCTCTCCTGATTCTCTCCCTTCGAGGATAGCCCAGTGAGGAATTACAGGCTGCGCTGTGTGGAAGTCTGAGATCCGTCAGCTTGCGCGGGCCAGACGGCGCGTCTGAGCTACTATCTCCGCCATCTTGCGCTGCTGAATTTCTGTCTCGATAAAGCGCGAAAAACGCTGCGGGATAGGCTCTCCGCGCGCAAGTTGCTGCTGTACCGCCTTTAGATAACGCCTCAGGGTTTCGGTGCGGGATGATCTTCGAATGCGCGCCATCTGGAAATCCAGTAAGAGCTCCATTTCCCACTGACTAAAAGTGTTACGGCGCACATTGCCGAGAGTCAATTGCTGGACCAGTTGGCAATAGGATGCCCAGACAGCGTTCAAGTCTGATGATTCGATCACTTAGAAGAGTAGGCTTTACGGCAGAAAACTCTAAGGATTTCCTGCAATGTAGCGGTGTTGCTCGCACTTTATCAGAGGAGGATTGTGTACCTGCTCTTTGCCGGCGAACTTTGCAGCCCGATGGTAGCCATGGTCGCCATCCTCGTGCCTGCGCTCTGGCCGTTCGCTTTGGGAACGCTTTCCGTGCTCCTCCTGATTAGCGGAGTCGACGACTTTGTCCCGCTCTTGCTTTTCCTGCAAGCCGCTGTCAGGGGTTTCCTTCGCCACCATACCGCGCACGCCCCGATTCCAGGCGAAAACGAAGCCGCACGCGAACGGCGCATCGCGATCTTCGTGCCTTGCTGGCATGAATCGGCCGTGATCGGCAATATGGTGAGGCACAATCTGGCGGCCATCCGTTACCGAAACTTCGATTTCTTCCTTGGTGTTTATCCGAATGACGAAGACACTGTCCGGGTCGCCGAGCAGTTGGCCGCTGAATTCAAGAACGTTCATGTGGCCAAGTGCCCAAATCCGGGGCCGACTTCAAAAGCCGACTGCCTGAACGGCGTCTACACGCTCATGACCCTCCTCGAAAAGGAACACGACATCAAGTTCGACACGATCGTGCTGCACGATGCGGAGGATCTGATCCACCCGCAAGCGCTTGCGTTGATTAGCAGCGAGCGAGCCCGCTACGAGATGGTGCAGGTGCCGGTCCTGCCGCTCAAGACCGTCTTCAGCGACGTGACCCACGGGGTCTATTGCGATGAATTTGCGGAATACCAATCGATCGACATGCGCGCAAGGCAGTTGAGCCGGTCGTTTGTTCCTTCAAATGGCGTTGGCACAGGTTTTGCCCGCGAAGTTCTGGAGCAGCTTGCCCAGGAACGGAATTCCCAGGTCTTTGATCCTGCCAGCTTGACCGAGGACTACGAGATCGGCGTACGTATCCATGCGATGGGCTACCGGCAATGTTTTGTGCCGCTCAGGCGCGACGCACAGGACTTCATAGCGACGCGGGAGTTCTTCCCCCGCACCATGCGGACCGCCATACGGCAACGCACGCGCTGGATTACGGGCATCGCTTTACAATGCTGGGAGCGGCAAGGCTGGCGGGGCTCCTGGCGAACCAAATATTGGTTCTGGCGCGACCGCAAAGGCCTCATCACAAACCCACTGAGCGTCTTCGCGAATGTTTTGTTTATTGCCGGAGTTCTTGATTATCTTGCCGGCATCGCATTGCACCGGCCTTGGCTTTTCGAGGTTACTGACCCGACTGTAGCGGGTTTGTGCGCCGTGGCGCTTGGGACTACAGTGCCTGCGCCTTGTGGTGCGGGCAGTCTGTGTCTGGCGCATCTTCGGACCGGCCGCCGCTCTGGCCGTCCCCTTGCGATCCTTCCATGCGAATTTGATCAACTGCTGTGCTGGTCTACGGGCGGTGCACGACTATTTTTCCGCGCGCCGCCAGAGCCGCGCGCTGACCTGGCAGAAAACTGAGCACGCTTATCCGGCGCATGACACTCTGCACGGACACAGGCGCGGGCTGGTGGATGTCCTGATCGGCTGTGGATATGTTTCGGAAGAGCAAATTGCCGAGGTGAAGGGAGAGCTGGACGGCGGATCGACTCTCGACCTGCTGCTGCTGGCGCGCGGATTGGTGAGCGAAGAGGAGTTATGTACGGCGCTCAGCCTTCAGTCGGGGTTGCCCTCTGCGCGCGTCGACCCTCACGGAGCCAATATGCAGATTGTCAGGGGGCTGCCTACTCTTGTCGAGCAACGATATGGGGTACTGCCGTTCGAGGTCAAGTCGGGAAAGCTGCTGCTGGCGACTGCCGGCGTTCCGTCCCCCGACGCCTTCGAAAAGATAAGGAAATTGACAGATCTGCCAGTCGAGTTTCACCTGGTGACTCAGAGTACCTACCGGAAACTACGGGAGTTGCTCTGAAACTATCAACGCTATTCACGACCCTGCGCGACGCGGTCGCTCGTCATGAAAAGAGCTCAGCCGCCCGCGATGTAGCTGTGCAGCTGTTTGATCGTCTCTTCCTGCGAAGTGATAATCCACTTGACCAGATCCCCAATTGAAATAATTCCCAACATGTCCCCTTCAGCGGCAATCACGGGCAAATGACGCACGCGGCTTTCCGTCATAATGCGCATCGCGTGCTCTACCGAGCAGTCGGCTGCAACGGTAATCGCTGGGGCGCTCATTACTTCTTCCACCTTGGTTTCTCTTGAAGACCGTCCTCGTAAAACAATCTTGCGAGCGTAATCACGCTCGGAAAGCAGGCCGATGAGCCGGCCCTTCGAAATCACCGGCAGGGCGCCCACCCCTTTACCGGCCATGATCTCCAGCGCTTCGTAAACAGTGGCTTCCGGAGTAATCGACCAGATCCGATCGCCCTTGTCCTTGAGAATCGCCGACACGCAATCAAGTGCTTCCATGCTGTCCTCTTCTGTCCAACTTTCTCGCAGCAGACGGCTTGTCTGTTTGTTGAATTATACGTCTGTAACAACACTTCGGCGCGGTCCCCAGGCAACGATCATGCAATTACCGCCGGTGCCCAGGCCAGCACTTCGAGAAGCTGCGAAAAATGCAGAATGGGCGGCGTCAGAGGCAGGTCGATTCCTTGTGCAGCCGCCAGGGTCACCGCTTCAAATTGTGCTTCGGCGGGTTCGAGCGTCCACTGCCTATGATGGATATCGCTCCGGATCAGGCGCGTCTTCGAGTGCGTAAAGAGCGCGTACCGTTCCGTCAGGAAATGCTCGATCGTACCTGTCCGCGAGGGCGGCAGACGCCGCTCCTGGCCGGCTCCCCGATATCGCACGCGCAACTCGGCCGGCAGAGGTGAAAACAGCCGCTTGCTGCGGTACCGCCAATAGCCTCCATGCGTACCGTCTTCTCGCTCAATACTCATGCGAGCGAAATAGTACGGCAAATGGTACCAGCCGCGAGCCGCCAACACGGCCAGCGGATTGCTGGCATCGAGTGAGAAGAAGTAGACGCCGCTTTGCCCGCTCTTCGGCTCGCGCACGTAGGTCCGGACATTGGCTTCTGCAAAAAAGTGGGTGCCTGGTATCAAGGGAAGCCCTCGTAGCTGCACGCCTTCCATGCGAAAGGGAACGATGCCCACCCAAGCGGAGCCTTCCCAGGTATCGAGCGTCAGCCTGTCAGGAAGCAGGCGCGCAATTTCTTTTGCGGGAACCGGCCAGTGAGCGAACAGCAGATCTGTCCAACGCATTCTGAGCGACCATTGCCCGGACGGCAGCGGCCACGGCCGGTGATCTGTCGAAGCAAGAATATTTGTGGCCTCTTCCCCTCGGGCGGCCACTCTCAGTCTCTGCTCACTTCAATGCGCGTAACACTCGCCCGCGGAAACGCGTAACTCAGCACGCCCTTCTTGATCGCAGTGCTTGAATGAACTGGCGTGATGGCCTCCGGTTCCAGTTCGTCGTTGGCATCATAGATGCTATCGGAATTGAGCGTTTCCACCTCCGCCTTTCCTCGCGCCGCGAAACCTTTTAGAGCAATGTTGGCTGGAACGTCCTGATCGAGGTGCCGGTTCACGCAAAACAAGGTCAGCTTGTCGCCGCTTTTGTTTAGCGCCGCCGCTACATCCAAAAATGGTACATCAGCAATGTCGGGCATCCGTGTCACGCCGTGCTGCACATCGTAGTGACCTGCCTCAGCCAACGCCTTTACCGGAAGATCCATATCCGCGCCCGCATACATTTGAAATGCGTAGTAAGCGGGCGTCCCGAAGACACGCGCCCGCTTTTTCCAAATCCCGGCGAACTCGACAATACCTGTCATGTCGGAGATAGGCACTATGTCTGCGTTCTCGAGCAACATGTTCAAAAAGCCGGCCGTGATCACGGCACCCCCCATGTTGTCCCACTTGGGCGCGTTGGGCGGCCTTCGATCTCCGCAGCAAACCCAAAGCCATTCAGTAAAAGCAATATGCGCTTTACCTCGGTAGCCAGCAGTTTGGTCGATCTGCCCCTGCATGCCACGTAGCCGTCTGCCAAGTTCCACCGGCAGAGCAAAGCCATCCAAAGCCACCGTATCCGGCGTCGCGTGGGCCTGCTGCAAGCGATCCGTAGTCACCACGAAATGCGTTGACAGGAAATCGAAAGTTCCGGGGGGATTGGTGAGTTGCGCTGCGTTCCACTGCTGGTAATTATCTGGATCCTGGCCGGTAGCAATGAGCCTGGCCCGCGGGTCGACACGCCGTATGGCTTCGCTAAATTGTCTGGTGCGGCCCGGCAGTTCTTCGATCGTTGGATACCCCAGATTCCAGTTGCCCCAAAGTTCATTTCCCAGTTCCCAGAGAAGACCGCCATGCGTGGGCCAGTGATCGTTGACGTAGCTCACCCAATCGGCTGCCTCCTGCGCCGTGCCGCTTCCCAGGTTCAGCGCGATTTGTGGTTCTGCTCCGATGAGCTTGCAAAAGCGCAGGAATTCGTCAGTCCCAAACTGGTTGTACTCCGGAATGCCCCACGCAATGTTCAACATGCTGACGCGCTTGTCACGCGGTCCGATGCCATCGCGCCAGTGATAGGCGGACGTAAAGTTCCCGCCGAATCTCACCAGGGGCGTGTGCATATCTTTTGCCATACGAACAATGTCCGGATCCATGCCATCCACGGCGTCGACCGGCACTAGAGAAAGTTGATCCACTTCGACCCGCTCATCGCCCTCGACCTGCACCACAAAATCGACCGGTTCGAGCATCCCCAACTTTCCTTGCGGAACAGCCAAAGAGAAATCATATTTATGCCACTGCGTATCTGGAGCATCTATCTTCGATTCACTTAGGACCTGGTCGGCGTTACCGCGGACTCGCAGCGAGACCGTGAGGTTCGCCGGTCCACTCAAATGTTTCGCATAAACGCTGCCCCGATATTCGAGTTCTCGATGTACCGGTAAATAAACCTCCTGCTTGATGCCGGTTGCCTTGCCGGGAACGCCGAAAATCGCCAGTGAGCGCCACGAGTTGGCCGCATCTCCCCAACGCGGCTCATACCTGTTGCCCTCGGCCGGATCGAGCGGCTCCCAGGGAAGTGGCAGAGCCAGTTGTGAGGCCCGCACCAATTCGGGCTGTTCCTGAATCATTCGCGCAACCGCTCCCACGCTCCACAGGTTTTCCTCCAAACTGGGATTCTGAAGAATTTCGGCCCACAGACCGTTGTACGTAGAGTTTCCGATCGGCTCGAGAAACGTACCAAACACAGTTCTGGGAATTCTATAGTTCGCTTTCTGTTGAGCGTCGATCTGGATTTCGACCCGCGTTGCCCCGAGCGTTAGGCCCGAACTCGCCAGGAGCAGGCACCCGATCACACTTTGCCTGCCTCCCGTCTTCATTCTTCCTGTCATGTTGGGAAGAGTGTCAAATCCGCCCCGGATTGTCAATCGGATAGTGGGCGTTGACGCTAACAGGTGATGGGATTAGCTCGATGACAGTCGATCGTGGTCTTTGCCCTACCAGGGACGCCGCGACGGATCGATCACAATCGTACGCTTCAATGTTCCCCCGGCGTCGAGCATGATCGAATGAGTACGAACTACACCGGTAAAGGAATAGACAGCCACACCCTGGCCCTGCCGTTGCGCGGGATCAGAAGGAAAAACGCCGGCGAACCGCCATTTCTGCGCATTCGCAGCGATCGCCTCTTCTAACAATGGCTGATGAGAATTCGGCAGCGCATAATTGGTGCGGTCAATCACGACGGTGCTCACCGGCACGGATTCCAGGTAGTTCTCAACCTGATCGGGCGTGTGCAACCGCAATCGGTAGTCTCGGCCGTTCCAATCGCTGTCGGCCAGCGTACGGCTGGCACGCAGCACAATGTGGTTCGGGCGGGGTTGATCGAGTTCGGCGATTCGTGCAATCAGCGGTCCCTCTCCATCGTCTTCCGATGAAACCAGAATGACCGGCTGGGCAAACTCGCTGCGGCTCGTCAGACATGCGGCAGCTTCGGCAAATCCCCGCGGCCGCGCAGAGTCGGTCGGCGATGCCAGCGCCAGTGCCGCCCCTACAGAGACCAGAAGAGCTTCAATGCGCAGAGCCTTGTTCGAACCAACAAAGGACAGCTGCGACACCAGATATTTAGCGCCGCGCACGGTAAATAGCACGATGCACGGAATTACCATGAGCAGATAGCGGGGTTCCAGACCCGCCGGCACCACCGAATGAAACAGCAGGGTTGCCGCCAACAGAGCCAGAAGAGAAAGCCACAGCCCCGGGATCGTTCTGTTTTTCAAGGCGGGAATGAGGCTGAGTACCCCCAGCACTGAGAGCAGGCAGATAAAGACTCCCGTTACAGTAAGCAGGTTGGCTGAGTAGAAACGAATCGCCCGCGCGAAAAACTGCCATGACGCTCGATACTGCATTGTTGGCGTAACCAAGCCACGCGTCAGCAGTGACCATGGAAGACAAAGCAGGATCGGAGATCCACTCAGCCAGAGACGCCAGTTCTTCACCAGCTCGAATCGCCGCCCGAGAAGAATTGTCGCCGGCGGCACCAGCAGGAGCGCGAACCCGTTCCCTTTTGTAAGAATCGCCAGGGCAGCCAGCGCAGAAAAAGCAATTGCGTATTTTTGGCGTCCGCTATCGAGGTACCTCGCCCAATAAAGCGTCGCCCAAAAGCAAAATAGCGAAACTGGAAGATCAGCCATTACCGTGCCCCCGTACAGGCGGACGAGCGGTATCGAGAGAAAAAGCAAGCCGCCGGCGATTCCGATGGCATGCGCCCCGAATTCGCGTTGGATAACTTGGTACAGAGTAGCGGCTAATAATGCGCACAAGAACGCCATGAAGACCAGGTCCGAATGAATCGAACCGCCGAAGATGAGCATCCAGAAGGCCTGCAGGAGATAGAACGCTGGCGGCCAATGCCCGATAGCAACCTTAGGATAATGAGCGTAAAAAGTCTCGGCGAACTTCAACGGGGTCGTCGGAAACCCATCGCCGATGTAGTCGTGGATCATCAATCCGGAGATATAGTGAGCCGGATCGTCGGAACCTACGTTAAGCTCGCCGCTCCATGTTTTACCGAGATACTGGAGAAACCACGCAACGAGGAACAAGAAAAGAAAGGCGGCCGCGATTCTGCTCAACGCGACGGATCTCGCGCCGCTGCGAAGCCACTCTAACCAGGTCTCGATGAATCGCCGAGTCTTCCGATCGGTCCAGCGTTGTTTCCAACAACTACCTCGCGCCGCGCATAACAGCGCGACGACCGCCGATCTTAGCACGAATTGAGTTGAAATCAGTACTCTGGTCAGTACCGGACCGAACGCGCCCGTAGTTATTCCGTAATCTCTTTCGCATAGATCATATGCGAAACTCGCGGCGGCGTCTCTCCCTGATGAAAACTCCAGACTTTATCGCGGATCTGCAGATCCGACGCAGTGAATCTCTCGCGTTGTCGCAGATATTCGATCCACGATTCAACCAGAAATGTCTCGTTCATATGATTCGGATCGTTGACGTCCTGAAAAACTCCCCAACGAATCGCGCCATCCCGCAGCCGTACATCGCGGAGTTCATGAATTGCTCGCGTGAAACCGTTGTAGTCTTCCGGTCGCACCCAGTATTGAATCGAGACACGCACCGGGCCATCGTCAGGATTAGGTTCAATCACAAACTGCGGAGCAGGGCGATCGCGCTTATAAGGGCTCAGATCCTGTACCGCACCGCGCAACACATGGAAGCGGATAGCCAAGGGCAAACTGAGAAGAAGTCCCCCGCCAGCGCACGCCAGAGCAATTTGCGTCGACGCGTGCTCAGCGAGGAAGCCCCAGATCACGCCTCCTAATGCCATTCCGCCCTGCAAAACCATTTGGTACGCCCCGAGCGCCCGCGCCCGCACCCAGGACGGCACTGAGAGCTGGACTGAAACGTTCAGCGTGGACATGGTGCTTGTCCACGCAAACCCTCCTGCGATTAAAAAGAAGACGATGAGGTATGGCACCCGTATGAAGGCGAGCGCGGCTAACGTGGCAGCAAACACCAGGGTCGAAGCGGCAATGATTTTATCGGCCGGAAAACTCCGCCGGAGGCGCGCCAGAGAAAATGCGCCGATCACCGCGCCCAGCCCCATGCTGCCGTTCAGAATGCCGTAACCCATCGCGCCTTGACGCAGATCGTTACGCGCCACAACGGCCAGCAAAGACCAGGCCGCGCTCACGAATATCGTGAAAAACACTGCGCGGATCAGCGTTGCCTGAAGCGCCGGCGCATGCCGGATGTAACGTACGCCTGCTCTGATAGAAGCGAACACTCGCTCAGCGGGCAACGCGCTCTTGAACGAGGGCGTTCGATGCCAGCGGTACAGAACCCAAATCACCGCCACGAACGATAAAGCGTTCAGTAGAAACACGGACGCCGCTCCGGTCATCGCGTGGCTTCCGAACGCCGCCACAGCCAAGCCTCCGAGCGCCGGCCCGACTGCGCGCGCCAGGTTGTAACCGGCGCTATTCAGCGCTACCGCGTCTGGTACCTGAGAAGCTGGCACAAGTTCCGGAACAATGGCCTGCCACGCCGGATTATTCATGGCCGCCCCTATGTTCAGCGCGAACGTCAGCGCCAGCAGCACCCAAGGTGAAATTACTCCAAAGAACGCGAGAACACTTAATATCGCGACCGAGCCGAGCATCCAAGCCTGCCAGAAGATGAGTAGCCGCCGCCGGTCGTAGACATCGGCTGTAGCCCCCGCGAGTAAGCCAAGTAGAAGTACCGGCAGACTGGCCGCTGTCTGCATCAGCGCAATCAGCAAGGGCGAGGTGGTGAGCACCGCCATCAGCCATGTGCCCGCGGTATCCTGCATCCATCCGCCGATGTTGGAAACAATCGAGGCGATCCAGCGGTCCCGGAAAAGCGGTTCCCCCAACGGTTCAAAACCGGTTGTCTTTTCAGGCACTGCAGCCGGGGTCGTCATCGGAGGAATGTATTCATTGTTACTCTTCCATGCTTCGCTAGGAGTCCACTACGCTGAGAGTGGATGAAACGATTTCGGCGAAATGTTGCCGCGGGGTTCTTCTGCCTCATTCTCATCGCTGCCCTGGAGCAGCCCTTGCAGGCGCAACTGGTAGTCAAGCTCTCGCAACAGACGGTGACTGAATTCGAGAATTACGCGCGCGGGGTCGAAGCCACGCTGCAGGAACGCTGGGCGGGCAAGAAGAATTTTCTTTTCATTGAAGATGACGAGCAGACTAAACAGCGCGTTCTTAATGGAGATCTCTTCATTAAACAAATGAACGGCGGTCATCCGGTCGCGATCGCAAGTGGATTGATTCACGACTGGCTCGGTGCCATTTATATTCCGAACACTAGCATCCAACGAGTGGTCGATATCCTCGAGGATTTTGATCGCCATAAAGATATCTATCCTTCCATAACGAAATCGCGCACCATTAGCCGCGAAGGAAACAACATCAAGGGCTACTGGCGGCTTCAGCAAAAAGGACTTGTGCCGGTAATCCTCGATGTACAGGAAGATGCGCATTACACGGAACTCGCGCCCGGCAAGTGGAAAGGCCAGAATTACGCGCGAAATATCACGGAAGTGGATACAAGCTGGTTTACCCGGGGCCGCAAATTTCCTCTAGGGGAGGGGCATGGATTCTTGTGGCGGCTTTACGGTTACTGGAGTCTGGAAGCGTTCCGGGGAGGCGTGCTGGCTGAGTGCCGCACGCTTTCGCTCTCGCGCGATATTCCGCAAGGTCTCGCCTGGGCCGTTGCTCCGTACACACAGAAGATGCCAGAGGATTCGCTCACCTCTACTCTAAAAAATACAAGCAAAGCGGCTACAAAATAAATGACTTCCATAAAAATCGACATGGAAGCCGCTATCCGCCAGACGATCCGATCGATTCCACGCGGCAGAGTTGCTACTTACGGTGACGTCGCGGAGGCGGCGGGTTACCCGCGTTATCATCGCCAGGTCGCCCGGATTTTGAGCAAATACGGCGATGCGCTGCCCTGGCATCGCGTGCTCGGCTCCGGTGGGCACATCAAGACGTCACGCGAATCTGCGCTCGAACAACGCATGCGCCTCGAAATGGAAGGAGTGCGCTTTCGCGGCTCGCGGGTCGACATGACAGCATATTCAGCCCGTCTCATTGATGGTTCGAAGGCTCCTCGCCGACGTACTTAATCTCGCTGTCGGTCAGCGCTATCTCCACTCGTCTGTTCTTCGACCGCGCCGCCGCGCTGGTACCCGCTACCATGGGGCTTGTCTTGCCGTACCCTTTCAGATTGATAATCGCCGGATCGAGGCCCGCTTGAATCAGATATTGTTGAACAGTTCTGGCGCGCCGTAGAGATAGCTGTTGGTTATACTCGGCCGTGCCCACATCGTCTGTGTATCCGAAAACGGACAGTCCATAGCCTTTCGATACCAGCAGAATGCCCGCGATTCGGCTGAGCAGTTCACGGTTTTTCTGTGAAAGCTCCGCGCTATCGAACTCGAAGCGAAACGTCGAATCGGGCAGGATGATGGTCATTCCCTGCGGCGTACGGCGTGTCTCGACTATCCGGTTCAGAGCTTCCTGCATTCGATTAAGCTCTTCTTCGCGCTCATGCCGGATTTGCGTTAGTTGATCTTGTGCTTGTTGCGCCTCTTGGGTGGCTCGTTGTGCGGCAGTCTGGGCTTGCACTTGGCCGGCTTCGGCCTGCTGTTTTTGCTGTTCGGCTCGCTGTGTTTGTTCTTCCGCCTGTTTGCGTGCACCGGCCGCCACTTCCGCGCGCGCGGCAGCTTGGTCGGCGCGCTGGCTGGCAGCCGCAGCAGCACTCGATTCTTCCTGGGCGAGACGAGTTGCGTCGTCTACTCGCCCACTCAGCACGTTCATCGCGCCTTCGATGCGCTTCAGGCTCTGATAACCTTTGTAGTCGATCAAAGCGAAGCCGCCTAAAATGACTAGAGCGCTCGCGATCCAGATCCAGGGCCTCACACCTCATCGTAACGCCGGAATGCTGCCGGATTTCAGGGCCCGTGCGGCGATATAATTTCGGACGTGTGGCGAGAATTACGCTACAGTTTCCGGCAATGGAAGCATAACAAGGCCTTCACTGCCGTCATCGTCCTCCTGCTGGGCGTCGGTCTCGGCGTCAACGCACTCATCTTTGGCTTCGTGAACGCCGTTTTGCTGAGACCGCTTCCGGTGCGCGATCCCGGTAATCTATTTTTGATCGAAAAAACAAGGGCGAAGCAGCAAAAAGCCTTAAGAGTCTAAAGGCTTCGCCACCTCGTCACTGCACTCGCAACTCTTCATCGAAGCAGACGGCGACCTTACCGCAGCGTCCGGAAGCCATCAGCGCATAGGCTTCTCCGGCTTTTTCCAAACCGAAGCGATGCGTGATCAGATCCGCCGGGTGAAGTTTCCATCGCACAAGCCGCTCGACCAGTTCCTCCATCAGCCAGAGCGACGTGACCCACGAACCATAGATGGTTTTCTGATCGTGAATGATATCTGGCGACGGATTGAATTCAACTCTGCCGCCCTCCCCTAAGAAAGCGATCCTGCCCCACTTGCGCGTTGCGCGAATGGCTGTTGCGCGGGCAGATTCATGAGCCGAGCAATCGATTGCCCGCTCGACTCCTGCACCACCGGTGAGCTTCTTGATCTCGTCCACATTCTGCGGGCTACTCGGAAGCACTTCGTCGCAAACCCCGAGCTCGAGCGCCAACCTCATGCGTTCTTCCAGAACATCGATGCCCAAGATTCTGGCGGCGCCCAGTTTCCGGCAGAGCGCGCCGACGGCCAGGCCAACAGGACCCAGCCCAGTGATAAGCACCGAATCGTTGCCGCTGATACCGATTTTCTGCAGACCTTCGTAGGCAGTGCCAAAGCCGCAGGCCACTTGCGCGCCGTCCCCATACGAAAGCTCGGCGGGAAGGTAGATCAGATCCTTCTCTTCGGCGAGGAGATATTCGGCCATGCCGCCGTCGCGCTGCCAGCCATAGGCGCGTCGATACGTTGTACTGCTGCAAGAGATCGCATAACCACGGCGGCAGTCGTTGCAGACGCCGCAGCCGGAGATGTGGTAAACAATCACACGGTCGCCTTCTTTGAAGCGTCGGCACCCGGGACCGGCTTCGATGATCACGCCGCAGGGCTCGTGGCCGGCGATTACGTTCTGATAGCCTTCGGGTCCTTTCCCCAGATGCTCGCGATAAATGGCGCGGATATCGGAGCCGCAGATCGTAGAAGCCTTCATGCGCAGCAATACTTCCCCATGCCCCGGTTTGGGTGTGGGCGTTTCGCGAAGCTCCACCGTGCTGTTACCAGGCAGATAAGCGCCTGTCATGACGCGAATTTCTCCGTCCATGTCCCAGAGATCTTCCCACGACTGATCATTTCTCCACAGGAAAACCTGTCCTTTGATCAGCCGGCAGTTCCGGTCGATGCCTGCGATTTGGCTCATCTCTTCAACCGTCAAAGGATCACTCACCACCGCCCGGATATTGCCCAGAATATTACGCGGTTTCGTGGAGAAGGGAATGGGCGTCTGTCCGCGCTGCACGGCCCACTTGACACAAACCTCGGCTGGATGAATGCCTAACCGGTTCGCTATCTTCACAATGACGGGATCTTCCACATCCACCGTATCCCCCGGCGTGCGGTCGCGTTCCGGACGCGCCGGAGAACCGATCGGAGAGTAGCCCACAGGCTCGATGCCCTCTCTGCGGACGAAGTCAAACAGTTCAGGCTGCTGGAAGTGCGGATGTAATTCCATTTCGTTCACGGCCGGACGAATGCGTGCATCTGCCAACAGCAGCTGAAGCTTGGGAATCGTCATGTTGGATGTTCCGATGTGATGAACCAGTCCCAAGTCGACCAGCTTCTCCATTTGCCGCCACGTCCTCATGAAATTCGCATGGATATAAGACTTCGCATTCGGGCTCCTTGCTGCGACGTCGCAATGAGGAGGGTGGTAGTTCGGGAAAGGCCAGTGGACCAGGTACATATCCAGGTAATCGAGCTGTAAATCGGCAAGCGACTTCCGGCAGGACGGGATGACGTCCTCTTCCGCATGCTTGTCGTTCCAAAGTTTGGAGGTGATCCAGAGTTCCGGGCGCTGGATGCCGCCCCTGATGGCTTCGGCGAGCGCGTGGCCGATCTCGGCTTCGTTTCCGTATACGGACGCACAATCAAAATGGCGGTAGCCAACTGTTGTGCCGTATTTGACGGCAGCGGCAATCTCGTCCGCGCCCACGTGGTCTGAGCCAAATGTGCCCATTCCAATCGCGGGCATCGCTGCTCCTGTGTAGAGTCTTCTCTGCGGGATGAGCGCGGTGAGCAAGTTTCCCAACTATTATGCGGCATGTGGGACACAGTCCCAGAGCGGAGCGAGCTTTCGGGCGGGCGAAATTTTGACTCGAAAGTTTGAACTTGGCGTAAAGCGCCAGCGGGTGTACACTCCCGAGCATGAGGTTCTCGCGTCGTGCCACGAAGCACGCTTCACCGGGCGCGTGTCTTCTTTGCTTTTCTCTCGGTCTATTGTTGGCGACAAAGTGTCTGTCGCAGGCGGTGGCGGTGGCGCAAGTAAACGGCGGTGTGCAAGATCCCTCCGGCCAGTACATCGCAGGCGCTCAGACCTGGGCGAAAATGGTCCATTTCTGCTAACCTGATATTTAAGGAGAATTCTCTCCTTAATCCCCTTACGTATTGCCATGGAATCCGAAATCACCAATGATACTGTCGTTACGGACGAGACTGAAGAGCAGACTCAACAGCTCGGAATCTTTAGCCGAGATTGTGGCCGAACGGGACCGTTTGGCCAAAGAAAAGAAGGAGATACAAGATCTCCTGCAGCGCCGTCAGGCGGAATTTGACAACTATCGGCGGAGGAATGAACGCGAGCGCGGCGAGTTGAGCGAGTATGCGTCCATGGATACCGTCAAGACTTTGCTTCCTATTCTTGACGACTTCGAACGTGCGCTCAAGGTGGAGAGTGTCGATAAAGAGTACTCGCGTGGTATGGAGATCATCTACCAGCGCTTGATGGAAGCTCTTCGGAAAATCGGGCTCGAACCCATTCCGTCCGATCCGCCCCTTTTCAATCCCCATATTCATCACGCTGTCGAAATGGTTGATACAAAAGACCACCCTGATCAGACTATCCTGGAAGAATACCAGCGTGGTTATCAGTTTAAGGGGCGACTGCTGCGTCCTGCGATGGTCAAAGTGGCGGTCAATGAATGATCGTCGTGTAATTCACTTTCGCCGTCCGTACGATGATTCACTGCCGGGCACTAAGCTGTTACTGGGAATGATTTCTATATGCCGATGAGCGTTGCCAAACGAGACTATTACGAAGTACTTAGCGTGTCCCGCGATTGCGATGATGGAACGCTGAAATCTGCTTACCGCAAGCTTGCGTTGCAGTACCACCCCGACCGGAATCCCAACAATCACGAAGCCGAGGAAAAATTCAAGGAAGCGGCTGAAGCTTATGCCATCCTGAGCGACCCGCAGAAGCGCGCGGCCTACGATCGCTACGGGCACCAGGGAGTAGCCGGTGCCGGCGCACCCGGTTTCGATGAATCGACCTTTGCCGACTTCGGCGATATTCTGGGCGACCTCTTCGGCCTCGGCGACATCTTCGGCCGCCGTGGAGGTGGACGCCGCACCCAGCGCGGCGAGGATATCCGTTACGATCTCGAAATCAGCTTCGAAGATTCTATGCGCGGCTTAGCTGCCGACCTTCAGATCCCCCGTATGGAGGCCTGCTCGCGCTGCCAGGGTACGGGCGGTGAACCGAATGGCGGTATGATCACCTGCTCGGTTTGCGGCGGCCGCGGCGAAGTGATGTATCAGCAGAGTTTTCTGGCTATTCGCAAAACCTGCCCGACCTGCGGCGGTCGAGGCAAGGTCATCCGGCAGGCCTGTACGCAATGCCGGGGCGAAGGCTACCATCGCGTCGAGAAGAAGCTGAAAGTCAATATTCCGGCGGGTGTCGACAACGGCACGCGCTTGCGTCTGGCCGGTGAAGGTAATCCCGGTCCCGCCGGCAGCCAGCCTGGGGATCTCTACGTGGTGATCAAGGTGGCCGACCACCCGGTCTTTGAACGACGCGATACCGAACTGCATTGCACGCTTCCCGTCAACGTTGCGCAGGCCGTGCTCGGCGCCGAAATCGAGATCGATACCTTCGATGGTCCGCAGACGGTCAAGATCCCTGAGGGCACGCAGCCCGGGGCGCAGTTTCGCTTGCGCAATCTCGGGGTGCCGCAGTTGAATAGCCGTTCCCGTGGGGATCTTTTCATACATCTGGATGTGCAGATTCCGAAGAAACTCACGCGCGATCAGCGCAAACTCTTCGAGCAATTGCAGGAAGTGCTCCCCGTCGAGAACGCGCCGCACGAAAAAAGCGTGTTCGAAAAAGTCCGGGACTTTTTCGGGTAGCTAGCCTGGCAGCCAAGCATGGCTTGGTCAACACCGGTGAGAAAACGCCAAGCCGTGTGCAGTGCGTTGCCGGGCGTCTACTTAGGAGCTACTTTCCGGCCGGATATTGCTTTGTAAGCTTATTTCGCGGGTTATACACCTCGAAACTGCCGTCCTCTTTCGCCTCTACCTTCAGATAGAAGCCGGTGTCCGCTTCATTGACGTTTGCAATAAATGGATCGGATGTATTGTGTTCACTCCCGGCGGCATCGGCGAAATGTAACTGCCAAAGATTTTCCAATCCGGGCGAGGACTTAACGACGTCCAGAGCTCCCACAGTGCCGCCTTTCTTTGAGCCGTTGTTCATGATGGCAACGCGCGGCGCGAGACCATGCACCAAAGCCGGGCTGTTGCTGATATCCAGGCCATGGTGGGAGACGACGAACAGGTCCGCTTTGCCGAGCTTGTTTACCGGGCAGACTAGCTTCAACTCCTTGTTCCACGTCAAATCACCCAGGTCGACAGTCCGAAACTTACCAAACTGGATCACCGTCCCGAGCGAACGCGCGTTCTCGCTCGGATCGTACTCTTTGGGCTTGACACCCTCGCAGGCGGGGTTAGGCTGACCAGCGCCGGGCAGCGGCGCATCGATCACGTTGCCGTCAGCGGAGACCACCGTCACATCCAACCCTTTGATGGGCAAATGATCGCCAGGTTTGGCGACTATATGCTGCGCGTCTGCAATGGCCTTTTGATACTCGGAATACAGCGTGGTGCTCGTTTTGGAAGCTTCGCGGTTCGGGCCATGATCGATAAATGTGTCAACCTTCACTTTTTGCACCAGTTGGGGTACGCCGCCCACATGATCGGAGTGATAGTGAGTGATGAGCACGTAATCGATGTTCTTGATCTTCGCCTTTTTCATCACAGCTACAATTCGGTTGGCATCGCGAAATGCGTTGTAGCCCCATCCGGTATCGATCAATAGCGATTGGCCATGTGAAGGAACAAAAAGAGTAGACTGGCCGCCCTCAACGTCCACAAAATAGATTTGAAGAGTTCGGTCGCTCGCCTGGAGAACCGCTGTCCCCAGCAGAATCACGCAGACAGCAAGTGCGAAAGCCCGCATGGCAGCGATCGTATCAAAACAGGCCGTCTTGCACAGCCCCGGCGAGATTGCGTTTGCTGGATGAGCCGCTTATCCTAAATGTAGAAATGTACACAGCAGGTCGCATAGGGACAGTGTTGCTGGTTTTATTGTCACTTCTAGTGCCGACTATGGCTTGTACGTTGCCTGGGTCTCAAATGACCGCGCCGGAGCATGCCTGCTGTCGCAAGATGAAAAGCGAATGCGGCAGCATGAAAATGCCGGCCTCGCATGGGTGCTGCCTGAGAAATGTTGAAGGAAGCCGCATGGACGCTGTTCCGCCCCAACCGGCCTCTTTTCATCCCGGAATTTCGGTGATCGCGGCCTTGCCCATCTCCACATTCGCTTACCCTCTGAACCTCGCGGTTCAGCCCAAATCGCAACCTGCGCATTCCCCACCACCCGACCCTGTCGCCGGCATATCTGTCCTAAGAATCTAGACCTCTCCTTCAATGCGACGCTGAGCGCTTGTGCATGCACGTGTGCGCGCGCCTGCAGTTCAAAGCAACTGATTTGGAATAGGAGATCTATCAATGAAAACCGCGCTATTTCTCGCGTTGGCGGGAGCCATGGCGAGCAGTTTGCCCGCTCGCGGGCAGAATCCAAATTCGCTTTCGCGGCTCCTCGACGAAGCCCTGCGGAACAATTCCGACCTGCACGCTGCGGAGCGTGCGTGGAGGGCTGCCACGCATTTGCGAGCGCAAGTAACGGCATTGCACAGTCCGCAGTTCACGCTTCAGGAGTTCAGCGTCGGCAGCCCTAGGCCGTTCGCCGGGCTCGATAGCAGCAACTTCGCGTATATTGGCGTCGGCGCCTCACAGGAGTTGCCCTATCCGGGGAAGCGACAGTTAAAGGGGCAAGCAGCGGATGCAGCCGCTAACGTGCAGCAGTCTCAGATCGGGGTTCTCCAAGCCTCGATCACGGAGCAACTCAAAATTGCCTATTTCCGCCTCGCCTACTTTCAGCAAACGCTCAAGCTACTTGAAAGCAGCCGGGACACACTGGGCCAGGTTATCGATACGGAGATTACCAGATATAGCGCGGGTCAGGGCAGCCAGATGGAAGTCCTGAATGCGCAGCTCGAACGCACAAAGCTGGTACGCGAAATCACCATGCATGACCAGGAAATGGCCGAAAGCGAAGCAGACCTGAAGCAGTTGGTGCATCGTCCACAGGATTCGCCTGACATCCTGCCCGAGGAACTTTCCCCCACGGTTCTACACTACAGCTCTCAGGAACTACTAGACTTCATCCGCAAACAGAACCCGGAGATCCGCATGGAGAAAACCTCTGTTACAAAACAAGATGCTGAACTGAGGTCGGCAGAACGCGAGGGTAAACCAGATTTCAGCATCGGATACATGTACCAACGCACGGGTCTGGATTTCCCGGCTTATTACATGGTTACGTTTGGCATGACGCTCCCGCGGCGGTCGCGCGTACATGCGGAGCTTTCCGAAGCCGCTGAAGCGCTCGCCAGCGCGAAAGAGCATTTGGATGCAGTGCTGCAACGGCAGCTCGCCGATGCCCAAAAGCAATATGCTGTCGCCACCCGCACGGCGGAATTGCTCACTCAATACCGCGAAGGATTGATCCCGCAAGCAGATGCTCTCTTCCACGCCGGGCTTGTCGGATATCAATCGAATAAGCAGCCACTCGATTCCGTGCTGGCGGCGTTCAACGAAGGGCTTGAACTCAAGCGCGACTACCAGCAGACGCTTCTCGATCATGAACTCGCGATTGCCCACCTGGAAAGCATTACACGAGAAGCACTG
Source organism: Terriglobia bacterium (assembly GCA_963799755.1). Taxonomy (GTDB): domain Bacteria; phylum Acidobacteriota; class Terriglobia; order Bryobacterales; family Bryobacteraceae; genus Bog-105. Next base: position 97,748 of record CAWCYQ010000001.1, read on the forward strand.
CGATGAACAAATACGTGCTTCGAACTTCCCTGGTATGGACGGCGCTTGTCGCTGGGGGCGCCGGGCTGTATTGGTACCGCACCTACACACCGAAACGGCGGGCCGTGAAACTTGTCGGTGTCCAACCTCTTGCGGTCGGGTCCGCTGCTTCGCAATCAGTGTCGCCCGAAAAGAATCCAAATGTCCCGACCGAAGCGCCGCTTGCTCCTGTCCAACTCACATCGGAGCGCATGCAAAGCATAGGCGTCCAAACCGGTAGAGTCGAGTGGAAGCAGATTACAGACCACATCCGGGCAACAGGAACAGTAGACACGAATGAGCGACTGATCTCGTATGTCCAGGTCCGGTTCTCCGGGTACATCCGCAAGGTATTCGCAAACGCAACATATCAGTTCGTACGCAAAGGCGATCCGCTCTTTACGATCTACAGTCCCGATCTCATTGCAACGCAGAACGAATACCTGCTTGCGCTCCGGAATGAAAATCTGTTGAGCCGAAGTAGCGTCGATGGTGTCGCTTCCGGCGCTGCCGCTTTGACGTCAGCAGCGGAAGCGCGATTGCGTCAGTGGGATATACCGCAAGCCGAAATTGCCGCCGTGAGGAAAACGCGCAAGCCGATTTCCGATTTGCAAATCGATTCACCGGTCTCCGGATATATCACAGAGCGCAATGCGCTGCCAAACCTATATGCAGAACCGTCCACACGTCTCTACACAATCGCTGATCTTTCGCGGGTGTGGGTGTATGCGCAAATGTTTCAGGACGACGTCGGACAGTTGAAACCAGGCGATCCGGCACGGATCACCGTGGACTCGTATTCAGGCCGGGTATTTCCTGGCCCCATTGAAAGCATCTTGCCGCAAGTGGATATGGCGACCCGTACCGTGCGCGTACGGCTGGACATCGCCAATCCGGGTTTGAAGCTGAAACCCGGAATGTTTGCAACGTAGATTTCGAAACGAACCTCGGCCAGCAACTGGTCGTCCCCGCGTCTGCTGTTTTGCAATCGGGCATACGCCAGCTCGCATTTGTTGATCAAGGTGGGGGCAAACTGGAACCGAGAGAGGTGACCACGGGGGCGCGTGTCGGCGACGATTTGATCATTCTCAAAGGCCTGAACGCTCACGAGCGTGTCGTTACGTCGGCGAATTTCCTGATCGATTCGGAAAGTTAGTTGCAGGCTGCGGCCGGTTCGTATTCTCCACCGCCGCCGGGCGCGAATACGGCCTCTCCCGAGCTCTCACAGCAGAACCCGCAGGCCAATGTTCAGTTCATAACTGATCCGGCTCCGCCGCGAAAAGGAAGCAATGTGTTTCGTGTCAGCTTAACTGCTGCGAATGGACACCGGTGATTGGTGAGGACGTTTCCGTTACGTTCTACATGCCTGCCATGCCAGCGATGGGAATGGCCGTCATGACAACAACATCGAAACTCCCGGCGACAGCCAATGGTGTGTATCAAGTGACAGGCGTGCTCAAATCTGGCGGGTCATGGCAGGTGACGATTACCGCACAGAAGAACGGACAAATCATCAGCGGCTAAACAGCTACGAGTAAATGCGACGGGAGGGATGTAGCGTGCCTTCCCGCATCATTGAAACCTGCGCCCGCAATCGCTTTCTGGTCTTTACCGCCGTTCTGTTACTCACGCTCGGCGGAGTCTGGTCCCTGGAACACATATCGCTCGATGCGTTGCCCGACATCTCTGATGTTCAGGTAATCGTGCATACGGCGTGGGAGGGCGAGCCTCCCGACGTCATCGAAGACCAGGTCACGTACCCGATCGTCACGGTTTGCTCGCCGCGCCGCACGTGAAAGCAGTGCGTGCTCAGACCATGTTTGGCGATTCGTATGTTTATCGTCGTTTTCGAAGACGGCACGGATCTCTATTGGGCGCGATCGCGGGTTACTGGAGTACCTGCAGCAGATTGCCGGCCGCCTTCCGCAAGATGTACATCCGGCTATCGGCCCGGATGCCACGGTGCCGGTTGGGTATTCGAATACGCCATGGTAGATCAGATCGCACCGGCACAGCTTGGCTGATCTGCGTAGCTTACAGGATTGGCGGCTCCGATACGCAGCTTGAAACAGTGCCAGGTGTGGCGGAGGTTGCGAGTATTGGCGGATTTGTTCGCGAGTATCAGGTGCAACTCGATCCGCACAAGCTGCTGGCGTACAACATCCCGCTCTCAACGGTAATCGACCGCGTGAAGGCCAGCACCAACGAGGTGGGCGGCCGCGTTCTCGAGTTGAGCGGAGCGCAATACATGATCCGAGGGCTTGGCTATCTGCACTCCCTGGATGACCTGGCATCGGTGGCCCGTGGGCAGCACGAACGGAACTCCGGTAACTGGTGCGCGATGTCGGACGTGTCAGCTTTGGTCCTGACATTCGCGAGGGCGCCGCGGAATGGAATGGCGAAGGCGAAACCGTCGGCGGCATCGTCGTCATGCGCCAGGGACAAAACGCGCTGAATGTCATCGAAGGGGTGAAACGGAAGTTGCCGGGAGATCGCGCCGTCTCTGCCCGCAGGCATAGAAATCATGCCCGGATATGATCGCTCAGGCTTGATTCGGGATTCGATCACGACGCTCCAGCGCGACTTGATCGAAGAGGCTGTCATCGTCAGCGTAGTCGTAATCATATTTCTGTTGCACTTTCGTTCTGCTTTGATCGCGATCCTCGCATTGCCCATCGCCGTCCTGGTCTCGTTCATTCCGATGTATCTGCCTGCGGCGTAACCTCTAACATCATGTCGCTCGGCGGCCTCGCTTTAGCCATCGGCGTTTTGGTGGATGCGGCGATCGTGATGGTGGAGAACGGCTATCGCCATCGTGTCCGAAGTATCAGGAGCACGATCCTGAGTCCGGTTCCAACGATGTGCGCATCGCGAGCTTCTGATCAATGCCGCAAAGCAGGTTGGACCGGCGCTTTTCTTCTCATTGCTGATCATCGTCGTTTCGTTCCTGCCGGTATTTCTGCTGGAAGCTCAGGAGGGCCGGATGTTTCGCCCTCTCGCTTGGACCAAGACGCTCGCGGTTGGCTTGTTCGTCGATTCTTGCCGTCACGCTTGGTCCCGGTCCTGATGACTGCTGTTCATCCGTGGCCGCCTGCGGCCGAGAACGCGCCAATCCGGTGTCCCGTTTCACGCAGGCTCTCTATCTGCCGGTCCTGCGGTTTTGCCTGCAGCCACCGCTGGCTGACATTATGCGTCGAATCTCGCTTTCCTGGTGGTGACCCTGCCCCTGCGCTTCGAAGCTAGGTAGCCAATTCATGCCGCCTCTCTTTGAAGGCTCGGCTCTTTATATGCCGACGGCGCTACCCGGCATTGCAATCGGCCAGGCGACCGCAATTGCTGCAGTGAGCAGGATCGCATTCTCCGCACCTTCCCGGAAGTCGAAAGCGTTTTCGGGTCAGTTGGGCGGTCGGATAGCGCGACGGATAATGCGCCGCTCGACATGTACGACACCACCATCATGTTGAAGCCGCGAGAACATGTGGCCCGCCGGAATGACCTACGACGCGCTCATCCAGGAGATGGACGCAAAGCTGCAGTTCCCGGGACTCTCGAATACCTGGACGATGCCGGTCGAGAATCGCCTGGACATGGAATTGACCGGAATCAAGACCCCGCTCGGAATGAAGGTGCAAGGGGCGAGCGTGGAGGGATCGCAGCAGGCCGCATCGCAGATACAGAAGCATTCTCTCGGACCATGCCGCACGATGCAGGTCCGTCTTCGCCGAACGCGTCGCGCAAGGCTTCTATATCAACGTCGAAGCCAGACCGCGCAGAAGCAGCCCGGTACGGCCTTACGATCGATGATATCCAGCGTGCGGTTGCATCCGGCATCGGAGGTGAGAATATCGCCGAGAATATCGAGGGACGTGAACGCTACCCGATCAACGTGCGCTACGCGCGGGATTTTCGGAATGGCCTGCAACGAATGCTAGGCGTACTGCTTGCAACACCTTCAGGCGCGCAGATTCCTTTGGGCGAGGTCGCCAGAGTGTCGTTTCACACGCGGTCCATCGATGATTCGCGATGAAGACGGCGTGCTGACGGGCTACGTCTACATCGACCTGAAGAACACGAACTACGGCGGCTTCGTGACCCAAGCCAGCCGTGAACTTCGACGCGAAAGCTCAGACTGCCGCGCGGGCTATACGTTATCAGTGGTCGGGCGAATACGAATTCGAGCTGCGCGCGAAGGAACGGCTGAAGATGATTTTGCCGATCGTGTTCTTCGTGATCTTTCTGCTGCTGTACATGGTTTTTCATTCGGTCGCAGAAGCGCTCGGTTCTGATCTTCCCCACCATTTACGCGATGACAGGGGGCCTGCTGCTGCAGTGGTGGCTCGGTTACAACTTCAGCGTAGCGGTCTGGGTCGGTTACATCGCGCTCTTTGGAATCGCGGTCGAAACCGGCGTGGTCATGGTCGTTTACTTGCACGAAGCGCTGGACCGGCGAGCTGGAAGCGGGGCAGCCGATGACCAAAGCGGATATTGGAATCCGCTGTGATAGAAGGAGCCGTGCAACGGCTCCGCCCCAAGTTGATGACGGTGACGGCCGTGCTCGCCAGTCTGGCGCCCATCCTCTGGGAGACCGGCATCGGCTCCGACGTGATGAAGCCGATCGCCGCGCCGATTGTCGGCGGGATGATCACCTCAACGATTCACGTGTTGATTCTGGTGCCGGTTTTTTTCGTGATGATGAAGGAGCGGAGCATTGCCAAAAAACAAAAGGTGGAGAGCCTCTGACTATCTGTGACTCCCCTGCCTCGAGCCTGGTCACGTTTCGGCCGACTTTTGGTTTCGGAAGGCTCTTTCCCGGAACACCTCGCCCCCCTTTAGCGTAATCTCGGATAGGGGATGGAGTCAGGAGAACTAACCGTTGCCGTTTTGTACTAACTGTGGGTCCAACGTGGATTCGTCTGCGTCCTATTGTTCCCAATGCGGCACGCCGCAGCCGCGTACGGCCGCGCAATTCAGCGATTTCCTCGATGGAATCAGTGATCGAACCGCTTCCATCCTGTGCTACATCCCGGTCTTCGGCGTTATCGCGGCCATTGTCTTCTTGGCCTCCCAGAGATTCCGAACCAATTTCAAGGTGCGATTCAACGCGTTTCAGTCTCTATACCTATTCGTCGCCTGGCTGATCCTCTCCTCCGCGGTGCCCGTTTTGATTGTCGGAATGCCCGGCTGGGGAGTAGAACACGCGTTTGTAGACGCTCTCAAGGTTGTGCTCTTTATTTGTTGGATTTACCTGCTGATCAAGGCCACTCACCAAGAGCAGGTCCGGCTGCCCATCATTGGCGACTTAGCTGCCCGTTCCACCATGGAGCAACTTTAGAGCGGGGTGGAGTATAATTATTCATTGTAGTGAATAATTACTCAAAGCGGCACCTGGTCGGTGTCGTCGGTTTCCGCGGCTACAGCGGAGCCGAGCTGGTATCGATCCTTCAGCGGCATCCTGCGACCGAACCCGTGCTATTGGAGCATCGCAGCGATTCTTCGCTACGGCCCAGTCCATTAGGGCGGCGGCCGCTTCGCACAATTTCTTGCAATCCGGAAGCTGTGCGCCAGGAAGAGCTCGAAGTAGTGATGTTGGCCACTCCTCCGGATGTGTCTATCGATCTTGTCCCCGGTCTGCTCGATGCCGGAGCGAAAGTCATCGATTTGAGCGGCGCGTTTCGCTTGCGCGATGCCGAAACTTACTCGCGCTGGTACAAGGAGCGCCACACTCAGCCGGGGCTTCTCTCGCAGGCAGCATACGGCTTGCCCGAATTCTATCGCGACGAAATTGCCAAAGCCCGATTGGTGGCCAACCCGGGCTGCTATCCCACTGCCGCTAACCTCGCGATCCGGCCACTTATAGAAGCGCAGGTCATTGACCGCAGCCGCGGAGTGATCTGCGATGCAAAATCCGGCGTAAGCGGAGCGGGGCGCAAGCTGTCGCTCAAGACGAGCTTCTGCGAAGCTGCCGATAACTTCAGCGTGTATGGCGTGGTCGAGCACCGCCACGTCCCCGAGGTGCTTCAGAATTCGGGCCTGGGAGAACGCGAATTCACTTTCACAGCCCAGCTCCTACCTGTCAATCGGGGCATCTTGGAGACGATCTACGTTCGCACCCAGCGGATCGAGAAAGCAGTTGACTTGCTTTCGATTTATGAAGAGGCTTACCAGGATGAGCCCTTCGTCCGGCTGTATGCTCCGGGCAAATTCCCCGATTTGCGCGCTGTGCAGGGTACCAATTTCTGCGACATCGGCTTCTTTTTCGAACCCGAAAGTCAGCGCGCCGTGATAGTAGCAGCAGAAGACAACCTGGTAAAGGGTGCCGCCGGACAAGCCGTACAGAATTTGAATCTCTTACTGGGTATTCCGGAGACGGAAGGATTACTGTGAGAGTCCTTGTGAAGGTTGGCGGCACGCTCCTAGATGAGCCCGCGAGCCGAAATGACCTGGCTCGGCAATTTGCCATGCTGGCGCGGAAGTGCGAACTCGTCATCGTTCACGGCGGCGGCAAGCAGATGACGCGCTACCTCGAAGAGCGCGGTATTTCCAGCCGCTTTGTAGATGGGATGCGAGTCTCCGATGACGCTGTGATCGACGCCGCCAGCAAGGTCATTGCCGGCAGCATCAATAAGCAGTTTGTCGCCGCTCTGGCGGCTGCCGGGCAACTCGCAGTGGGCCTCAGCGGCGTGGACGGACGTCTCACCGACGCCACTCGGAAAGACCCCGCTCTCGGCTTTGTCGGACGCCCGGAGCACTCAAATGGAAAGCTCTTGAAACTCCTGGTCTCGAACGGCTATCTGCCCGTTATCGCCTGTATTGCCGGAGATGAAAACGGAACGATTTACAACGTCAACGCAGATCAGATGGCTGTCTCCTGCGCAATTGGCTTCGGAGCGGAGAAACTGATTTTTCTGACCGATGTACCAGGTGTCCGGGATGCTGCTGGACGAGTTCTCGCGGAGCTTGCCTGTACAGACATTCCTGATTTGATCAAATCCGGTGTAGCGCACGGAGGTATGCAGGCAAAGCTCGAGGCTGCGGCGCATGCTCTCGAAACCGGCATCAAGGAAGTTGTAATCGCTCCCGGACTGCAGCCGGCGGTATTTGCCACGCTCCTCAGCGAGCGAAATGCCGGCACCAGACTTTTACCTCCAGCAGCCGAGGCGGTGGCGCAATGACGCAAATAGCCGTCACGCGTGCGCAAGGCCACCATGCTCGACATCCCGCGCATTCTCGAGCTCATCAATGCGTACGCCTCGAAAGGCGTTATGCTGCCGCGCACGGAATTTGAAATGTCAGAGAATATTCGCGATTTCTCCTGTGCTTATGCAGGCGACTCCCTCCTCGGCTGCGGCGCGCTTCACTTCTATACCCCAACCAGCGCAGAAGTGCGGTCGCTCGGAGTTTGGCCCGGCCTCAAGCAGCACGGCGTGGGCCGCGCTCTCGTCCAGGCACTCGAAGAAGAGGCTCGTCAGAATGGTCTGCAGTCCATTTTTGCTTTCACCTACGTTCCCGGCTTTTTTGCCAAGCTCGGCTTCAATGAAGTCGACCGGGGAGAGCTCCCCCTCAAAGTCTGGAAAGACTGTCTGCGCTGCCCAAAATTCCAGTGCTGCGATGAAATTGCAGTTCTAAAAGCGTTGTGCAATCCTGTGGCCCCTAAGGTTCGCATCAAACCAGATCGGCACCCTGGGCTTGTTGCACTTCCTACCGAAGCCCCACACACTTATCGGTAGGAATTACCACGAATTAGTATTCTACCTTACACATAGAACTCAGTCCGCAATCAAATTAGTAAAAACTGCCAATTTATTAATTTTGTACTAGCTTTTATAGAAAAAGTACCGTTATACTCAGTACCACGTCTGGTACTAGTTAGGTTTTTGCGGAAGGAAAGTGTAAATGCGAGCTCTTACCTTAGACATTCAAGCATCTGCCGGTCGGATACTTTGCTGTACTATTTTTCGGCAGGGCGGCAGAAAGCTTCTGGCGAAAGGCCACATTCTGAATGATGAGGATATCCGTCTACTGCAGACCGAAGGCATGAATCAGGTCTGGGTCACGGAACTCGAGGACGGAGAGATCGGAGAAGATCAGGCTGTGATGGATGTCGCACAGGCAATGTGCTGCGGATCTGTAGAGATTCGACTAGCCGCGGGAGGAAGAGCCAATCTGGTCGCTACCGCGAATTGCTGTGCGCTCGTGGATGATGATTTGCTCCGGCAGATTAACTGTACGAGCAGTATCGCTATTGCCACCGTTTCCAATTACCGGTATGTGAAAGCGGGCGAGCGAATGGCCACGATCAAAAGTGCGCCATTTGCGGTAGCAGGCGCCCAGTTAGAGACCGTTTTGTCGATCTTGCAGGAACGGGGCGCGATTCTGCAATCCAGACCTATCGTTGATCCTGGCGTGGCTGTCCTCTACACCGATCTCGTACACGGCGATCGTGCCCGAACCTTGTTTGAGGGTGTGGTCCGGACCCGTCTCGAGCGCTTTGGCGCCAATGTCCGTTATGCACTCTCGGCGGTCGAGGAGGAAGAGCAGGTGACCCGCGCTCTGCAGCACCTTCTCCGCACAAAACCGTCCGTTATCCTCGTCGCTTCAACTACCGCGCCCGCCGGACCAGAGGATGTGATCGGCCGGGCGCTGCTTCGTCTGGGCGCTCGAATTGAGAGATTTCTAGCCCCTGTCGAGCCGGGCAACCTGATGATGCTCTGTTACAAGGACGACGTGCCGATCATTTCCGCGCCGTGCTGCTTCCGTTCCGCCAAACCCAACGTACTCGATTTTGTTCTGCCACCGATACTGGCCAAATATCAAATTACCGGCTGGGAGATTGCCTGCCTCGGCCACGGCGGCCTGCTGAATTAGCGCCGGCTTCTTAATTCTTCGTGAGTCCTCCGGCTCATGTGCGTCACCACAGCGGTTGTGACATATTGGTGTGGTGGCGCCACATGAGACTGAACTGAAACCAACCAAGCTCGATCTTCTGCAGGGAACGCTGGATGTCATGGTCTTGCAGACTTTGTCGACCCTGGGAACGCAGCACGGCTATGGTATTGCCCGGCGTATCGAACAGGTCAGCGGCGACCAGGTCCTGTTGAACCAGGGCACGATCTACGCTTCTCTGGTGCGATTGCAGCAGCGCGGCTGGATCGCCGCTGAATGGGGCATCTCCGATAACAACCGCAAGGCGAAGTTTTATTCGATCACCAGAAGAGGTCGCCGGCAATTGGCGGCTGATGCAGCCCATTGGAACCGGATAGCCGACGTCATGGGCCGGCTGTTCGCCATGTCTGCGGAAGCGGGCCACAAATGAGAGACGCTCTTGCGGAAATGCTGGAGCGGGTGCGTTCATTTCTTCGCAAGACATCGAGAGACAGCGAACTTAATCGCGAATTTTCCGCCCATCTCGAGCTCGCCACCGCCGAAAACATCCGCAATGGACTCGCACCCGATGAAGCCCGCCGCCAGGCCTTGCTCAAGTTCGGCGGCGTGGAGGCGGCGAAAGAAATTCATCGGGAAGCGCGCGGATTCCCGTCGCTCGATAGCTTTCTGCGCGATCTGCGCTATGCCTTTCGTGTTCTGAAGCGCGATGCGGGCTTCACGCTCTTTGCCGTTTTGATTGTCGGCCTGGGTATTGCCGGCAGCACCATCGTTTTCAGCGTTTTCAATACGCTTTTGATCCGGCCCCTCCCGTTCAAAGACGCGAAGCATCTTGTCTGGATCGCAAACAGTGGCCCGGATGGACTTTCCGGAGCAACAGTCGAAGTCAATCCGTTCCTCGATCTGAAGAACGGCACGCGCTCCTTCAGCCAGGTAGCGGGTTATTTTGCGTTCTATGGCTACACCCAGAGCAAACTCCTCGGCCAGGGCGATCCGGAATTCTTGACCGGTGTACCGGTAACCGGAAATTTCTTTCAAACGCTAGGCGTGACGCCTCAGCTTGGGAGGTTGTTCAGCACGGAAGAATGCAAACAAAACGGACCAAAAGCAGTGATCTTGAGCCACGGCCTGTGGCAGCGCCGGTTTGCCGGCGATCCTGGCGTGATTGGCCGCGTTCTGACACTCGATAACCAACCGACCACCGTAATCGGCGTCATGGCGGCCTCCTTCGATTTCGCTTCCGTATTCGCCCCTGGGAGTCGCGTGGATTTCTATTCCGTGTTCCCACTCAGCCCGGAAAACGATCGCATGGGAAACACCCTGGCGATAGTGGCGCGGCTGAAACCAGGGGTATCGTTCCCCAGAGCAGTGACCGAGACGACTGCTCTCTGCGCTCAAGCCTCGAAAGCTCGCCGTTCGGGCAACGACTTCATTCCCTTGTTGAGTTCGCTCTCCCAGCATGTGAGCGGGGAACTGCGTCCTGCGCTCCTGATTCTCGCCGTGGCGATAGCCGTCGTGATGCTCATCGTATGCGCCAACCTCTCAAACTTGCTTCTGGCACGCACCGCAACCCGCCAGAAAGAACTGGCTGTGCGTGCCGCATTGGGTGCCGCCAGAAAGCGCCTCGTGCGACAGCTACTTACTGAAAGTCTCTTGCTGGCATTTTCGGGCGCTACCCTGGGCTTGGTCTTGACGGAAATTGGAGCGCATCTGGTCAGTCGCTTGAGCACCCTCAATATCCCGTTACTCTCCGATGTTCGTATCGATCTCGCCGCTTTTACTTTCCTGTTAGCCACGGCTCTTCTAGCCGGTCTTTTGTTTGGAATTATCCCGGCACTCCAGGTGCGTGATGTGCATATCCAAAACAGCCTCCAGGAGAGTACACGAGGAGCCAGCAGCGGCCGGCGTCACGCCTGGATCCGCAACACCTTGGTGGTCGCAGAGATTGCCTTCGCTTGTTTGTTGCTCATTGGCGCCGGACTGCTCATCCGCAGCTTGATGCGCGTGCTCGACGTTCATCTGGGCTTTCAGCCAGAACGTGCGATGGTGGTCAAGGTCGATTCGAGCGCAGGAGCCAGGACGCCATTGCAGAAGAACGCGTATTTCGAAGAACTACTGCGGCGCGTCAGGGCGATTCCTGGAGTGCAGGCCGCCGGGCTTTCCGATACTATCCCGCTCGGCACAAATCGCTCCTGGACCGCCGGAGCAAAAGGTGTCATCTACACCGAAAAGAACCCGGAACCAGCCGTGTACCCACGTCTTGTCAGTGACGGCTATCTCAAAGCTCTCGGGATCGAATTGAAGGAAGGCCGCGACCTGCGCGAAACCGACGGACCTGATAGCAAACCGGTTGTGCTCATCAATGAAACGATGGCTCGAACCCTTTGGCCCGGTCAGAGCGCGATCGGTAAGTTCATAGACTACGGCAAAAACGGCACCGAGGTAGTGGGAGTTGTCGGAGACGTTCGACATTTAGCTCTTGAACAAGCCTCGGGCGATGAGATGTACCTGCCCAATCGGCAGGTCGGCGATTCCTTCGGAACCAATCTGGTGGTTCGCAGCAGCCTGCCCGAAACCGTGCTCGTTTCCCAAGTGCGTTCTACTCTGCGCGACATGGATCGCACTCTGCCGCTGAACGAATTTCGGCCATTGCAGCAATCGGTCGACAGGGCTGTTTCTCCCCGTCGCTTCATCGTGATGCTGCTGAGCGGGTTCGCAGCTTTCGCCCTCATTCTCGCTTCCCTAGGTGTCTATGCCGTGATCTCTTATTCGGTGGCACAGCGTACCCAGGAGATTGGCATTCGCATGGCTTTAGGCGAATCGGCCGGTCAAGTACAGCGCACCATTCTTTGGAAAACTCTCAGCCTGGTAGGCGCGGGAATGCTCGTTGGCGCTCTTTCTTCGTGGATACTGGCGCGAGCGCTCAGTGGATTGCTTTTCGGAATAACCGCGGGAGACCCGACAACTTTCGCTGGCATGCTTGTGGTGCTGGCGGCCGTCGCAGCGCTTGCCGGCTATATCCCTGCTTTTCGCGCATCGCGCACCGATCCCATGGCGGCCCTGCGAGTCGGCTAAACCGGCTGCTCAGCAAAGCTATTGAAAACCCCGGAGCGCTTTCGGAGCCCATGACCGGAGGGAGTGTTCTGACGAACTTTGGGCTAGTTAATTCAGAAAATCAGTTTCAACGAGAGCTGAATCTGTCGCGAATTGCTCGCTGTGCGGTTGATCTCCCCGAAACCGGAGCCCTTGATGATATTTGCGGGCAGGCCGAAGTTCACGATATTGAACAAGTTGAAAAACTCTGCGCGGAATTGGAGATTGATCAACTCGCCGCTGCCTCGCGTGCCGAACGGAGTGTCCTTAATCAGCCCAAAGTCGAAGTTGTGAAGCGGCGGTCCGCGAAAAGTATCTCTGCCGAGCGTACCGAACTCTCCACGATTCGGGCCCGTACCTCCCGGCACATCGATCGGGATCGAAAAGAATGATGCGTTGTTGGCGCTCAGCCCGAAGTAATCCTCCCGCACCGTGCGGCTGGTCGATAGAACAGGCGTGCCGATCTGATCCGGCCGGTCAACGCCGTTCGATCCTACGCCAGTCTGCTGCACGCCCGAGTAAACCGTGAAGGGAAGTCCAGTGCTGACAGTAGAAACGCTGAAAAGCTGCCAACCGGCTGTGGCTTTGCGACTGACACCCCGCAGAAACGCGAGCCCATCAATATGCAGGTCTTGAAAAACGCTTGCGCTGAAAGCCTGTTGCACGTCGAAGGTCGATGGTCCTTTGTCGGCACTGGTGTCAAAGGGATCTTGCGGCCAGGCTTGCGCGGATGCGCCCGACGCGCCGGCGATGAATCCGCCGAGTACGGAACTGGTATCGTCGAGCGATTTGGAAAAGGTATAGCTTACCTGAACTCCCGGGCCGCCATGCGCAACTGTTCCCTGCACAGACGTCTGCAGCGCGTGATAGGTGGAATGCGAGCGGTTGGTCATCAGCGTTTCCGTCCCGAAGCCGCCCGTGACATTTCCGGCCGAATTGAATTGCGTATAAGGCGCGAACTCCGGATCCGCGCCCGGGTAGCCATTCGGAAAATTGATCGCAGGGAGAGAAATGCCGGCTGTTCCCACGTAAGCCGCACTTGCGTCTAGGGCGCCAAAGTGCTTCTCCAATCCAAACGTCCAAGTGCCCAGATAGGCGTTCCGGAAATCGGGAGAGATCGTGTTCGTGTTCAGCGGGGTGATCTGATCGCTAGCGCTGAGTGCCGCGATCCCCTGCTCGAAGCGGTCAACGTCCATCACCGTGTTCGGCGGCACCAACTTGGTATTTCGAGCTGCAAAAATATTTGCGCCGGAAGGCGTAAACACTTCAGGTAATTCGTCGGGCGTAATCGGCACGCCAAATCGTACCGGCGCTCCCGGTGCCGCGGTCAGTCGCGGATAAATGACAAATGGCGTCGATCCGGTCAGCGAATTGTCTTGCCAGATGTTGGGCGGAATAGTGGTGATTGCGCCACCCGCATTGATTTCAAAATCCTTCGCGGCACGCCAGGTGAGCCGCACGCGGGGTCCAAAGCCGCGCAGGTCGAGCCGGTATCCGGGCTGAGGATTAACCACATATTCCTGGTACGGACCACTCGGTCCATTTACATTGAGAAGCCCGGACGTCCGTTTGGCTCTTTCACTAATCGGCGTGTAAATCTCGTAACGCAAACCATAATCGAGAACCAAACGATCCGATACCTTCCAAGTGTCCTGCACATAGAGATTCGTGTCGTACCGAGAGTCAGCCGCGACACCGATCTGATCGCCTTGTGGAAAATACGCTGGCGCAACGGCCAGAGTATAAGCAAACGGGCTGGCGGTGAGCAGAGCGCTCAGGGTATCGGGCAGCGGCGCGCCAACGGAAATATCGTGCGCGCCGCTCAGAGAGCGAATCGCCGCCGGCGAGTATGCCGTGCCTCCGCCAAATGTATAGGCGCCGTTGGGGGTAATGCCAAAATAGGTGGAGTCGCGGTTACCGCGAAATTCTGCTCCCGCCTTAATGCCGTGTTTCTTGGTGGTCCAGGAGAAATTTTGCCGGCCTTGAAAAAGATTTCCATACGCTGCCGTGACAGATCCGCCCGCCGAATTGAAAGCTTCGTACAGCCCGTCGTTAAAGGTCACCGCGGGGTCGGTCCGGTTAGGCGTTGGGAAAGAGGGTGTGCTGCGAGTGAAGCTGAGTGAAGAGCTCCACAGGAATCTCGGAGACACCGTGCGAGTGTAAGTAATCACTGCATTTCGCTGATGATCGACGTACTGGATGCCAAAGCTCGGATCGATCGCAGTTTGGTCCGGGTTGGTCGTTGGTCCGGTCAAATTATCCATCGTGAAGCGGCTGAACAATTGAGCCTTGTCCGAGATCTTGTGGTCGATTCGAATGGAAAACTGATCGGCGTCCGTGGCCACCTTGGAGGACGTCGCGTACGTACGGGCTCCAAATGGACCTGCCGTGTCGTTCGGTAACGGATATCGCGAGAGTATTTTTGCAATCGCGCTATTCACCGGGATAAACAGTGTGTCCCCCGGAAAGGCTGTGGTATCGATCCCTTGCCGTTCAGCGGCGCGTCGGAACCGGAAAAACCTGCGTGGTTCCGAGCACCTGCCGGAATCCCTGATATTCCGTGAAATAGAAAGTCTTGCCGCGTCCGTTGTAGACTCCGGGAAGAATCACCGGTCCGCCGTTTGTAAATCCGAACTCATTTCTGCGAAATGGCGGAATTCGTCCCGGATTGGCAATCGATCGTCGATCGAAAAAGTTGCGCGCGTCGAACGCTGAATTGCGGACGAACTCGAATACGGACCCATGAAACCCATCCGCGCCGCTGCGAGTGATGATGTTGGTGAAGCCGGCAGCTCCGCGTCCAATCTCAGCCGGCATCCACCCCGAGCTGGACTGGATCTCCTGAACGGCATCGACATTGAAGTTGGAAAATGTGGCCCCGCCCATTTCGGGATCGCTGGTATCTGCTCCATCCATGGCGAATACCGCTTCGACGCCGCGCTGTCCGTTAATTGCAAACTGCTGTGTAAAGTTCGTCGCTCCGTTGGTGTCGGTCATCGTGCCGGCAGCCAGAAGAAGCAGTTGGCTGAAGTCGCGTTTGTTCAGCGGAATCGACGACACCGCCGTACTCGATAGCTGTTCGCCACCCGACCGGGCAGCAGGCGCGTTGGAGGAAGCGATCGACAGCACTCCTTGCGGCGATAGGACAAACTCATTCGTCGCATGGCCTCCAGGGATATCGATCGGCTGTTGATAGTCGGCCTCTTGGCCGTGCCACTTCACCGAAAGTCTATAGCGGCCGGCTGGCAGCGCATCGAAACGGAAACTTCCGTTCGAACTCGTCCTGCTCTCTCGCGCTAGGGCGGCGGAACTGAGCCGAACAGTTGCTCCTGCCAGCGTGTCTCCGCCGGAACTGATCAGGGTGCCGGTCCAGGATGAAGTAGTCTGGTGCTGGGCGGAAGCAACGCCGGCCATTAGAACCATCAAGTAAGACAAAAGGCGGCGCAATTCGAGCACAAGCCTTTTAGCATACCGAGCGATATTGCGGCACATCGCTGCTCAGGCCGGCATGCGGGCAGTTTTTTCTGCAGTTTCTCCAATTTGCTGCCGCCACAGCGCATAGTAAAGGCCGGTTCTCGCCAGAAGTTGCAAATGAGAACCGTGCTCCACGATCCGGCCTTTTTCTAAAACATAGATTCGGTCAGCATGAATAACGGTGGAGAGTCGATGCGCAATCAGAATTGTCATCACGTTGGACCGGTGTCCGACGCTTCGAATGGTGTGCGTGATCTCCTCTTCGGTGATCGAATCGAGCGATGAAGTAGCCTCATCGAAGACCAGCAGCCGCGGATTTCGAAGAAGTGCCCGCGCGATAGACAAGCGCTGCTTCTCACCTCCGGAAACTTTCACGCCGCCTTCGCCGATCAGAGTATCGAGGCCCTTGTCCGCCCGCGCCAGCAGTGAATCCGCCGCTGAGCGGCGCAGCACTTCCAGGCACTCCGCATCCGTCGCGTCTGGACGCACGAAAAGCAGGTTCTCGCGAATCGTTCCGGAGAACAACTGAGTATCCTGCGTAACAAATCCAATCTGCGTACGCAACTCGTCCGGATCTATTTCAGTTGCGGGTTCGCCGTTGTATCGGATTGTGCCTTGCTGCGGTTGATAGAGCCCGACCAGCAATTTCACCAAGGTTGTCTTGCCGGCGCCCGATGGTCCCACAAAAGCCACTGTCTCTCCCCGCTCCATACTGAAACTCACGTCGGAAACAGCGGGGCGATTCGCCGTCCGGTGCTCGAAGGTGACGTGCTCAAATTCAAGCGTCGCCACATTTCCCAGGGGCTTCGGGAATAATGGCTTTGCTTCCGGTGGAATTTGCAGAATCTCCTCCAGGTTGTTCAGCGAGGCTTCCGTCTCGCGGTAGATGTTGATGATGTTCCCGAGTTCCTGCAGCGGTCCAAAAATGAAGAACGAATAAATGAAGAGCGAAAAAAACTCTCCCACCGTGATGCGTTGTGTAAATATCAGGTAAAGCATTAGAAACAGGATGCTCGTCCGCAACAGGTTCACCACCGTCCCTTGCAGGAAGCTAAGGCTCCGCAGATAGCGAACTTTCTTCAGCTCTAGCTTTAGAATTTTGTCTGTTGTCGTGTTTAGCCGGTTCACTTCCTGCCGCGCCAGGCCCAGCGTCTTCACCAGTTCTATGTTGCGCAGTGATTCCGTCGTTGCCCCGGCCAGCGCAGTCGTCTCTGCGACGATCGTTTTCTGAATTGCTTTGATCCGGCGGCTCAGAACCGAGCTGATGACGCCGAGTAAGGGCACTGTTAGGAGAAACACCGGCGCGATCACCCAATCCACCTGCAGCGCGTAGAATGTGACGAAAACGATTCCCACCGTTGCGGTAAACAGGACATTTACGAAAGCGGTGATGAAACGCTCGACATCCGTCCGAACCTTTTGCAGTTTCCCCAATGTTTCGCCGCTGCGCTGGTCCTCGAAAACAACATAGGGTAACGAAAGTGATCGCTCTACTCCGTCTGCATAAAGCTGAGCACCAGCCTTTTGCGTCACTACGTTCACGTAATAATCTTGAAAATTCTTTGCCACCCTCGAGATAAACGCTACGCCCACGGCCGCTCCCAACAGGAGACTTACACCGCGGATGAATTGACCAGTCGTGTATTGGTGGAATTTGGTCGCATACTGATCGATGATGTGTCGAAAAATCACCGGATCTAGCAAGGAAAAAATCTGGTTCGTGGCAGCGAGGAGTAGGGCGAGCACCACCAGCGGCCAATGTACTTTCAAATAGCGAAGAAGCAGCGGCATATCAGGGCTAACGTAGAAATGTGATCCTTTGATGCATGATAACTGCGAAAAGCCCCGCCATGCGGCAGAAACGTATCAGGGAAAAAGGCTGCTCTATCTCGTCCTGGCGATCTGCCTCCCGGCGGCGCTCCTCTATTTGCGCCTCGTGTGCGGCATCGCCGCAACCGATAGCCGCGTAGATCCTCGCCCGTCCGTTTGGCTTGCCCGGCTCTCGATGACCGCTCTTCTGCTGTTTTTCGCCGCCCAGCTGGCATGCGCGCGTTACGTTCAGCATCTGCTCCAGCCCAGGCAAACAGTAACCGGAAACGGTCTCCAGTACCTCGCTGTCCTCGTCTTCTGCATTCTGCTTTCGCTTACTGGAGCCATAATCCTCGAAGCCTTTGGGCTCAATGTGTTCCTCAGAGTCGCCGGAATTCACTAAAGCTCATTCACACCACCGCATTTCGCTGGATCACTTCCCGATAAAAATGCGCACTCATTTTGGGAATCCGCTTCTGTGTTTTGTAATCTACGTAGTAAATTCCAAAGCGCAGGCTATAACCGTCAGCCCATTCGAAGTTGTCCATCAGGCTCCAGACAAAATAGCCGTGGATCGGAAAGCCTTCGGAAGCCGCACGGTGCAAGTTAATCAGATAATTGCGCAAGAACATCACGCGATCGGTGTCGTAAACCTGTCCGTCCGGAGCGACTACATCGGCGGAAGAGCAGCCGTTTTCCGTGACGTAGATGTCCTTTACATTCCAGATCTCCGCCAGATGACGAACGCCCCAGTACAAACCCTCCGGTCCCACGTTCAACCACGGCGACGCCATGTGCGGATAAGAAGATGGCATGGGAACAACCGCATAGCCGGCCGGTTCCTCGGCGGCCCGGATATACGTCGGTCCATAGATATTGATTCCAACCAGATCGAGTGGACTGCTGATGATCTTCAGGTCTTCTGCAGTAAACTTCGGTGCCGCGGCTCCCTCTTTCTGCAGATACTGCTCCATGTATTGGCCTTCCATGATCACAGTCAGATAGGGAGCATTGATCACGCGGGTTCCGAGCACGCTCGCTTTGATGTGCTCTTTCGATTCGATAATGGGCGTACCGCAAACGTAGTTCTCGGACAGCCCAACCTTGGTGCCCGAGCGGGCATTCGCCCGAATTGCCTGCACCGCCATACCATGCGCTAAAACAGCGTTATGGCGGGTCTGGTTGAGCGCCGCCGGAGCGAGCTTGAGACCCGGCGCAAACCGTCCATCCCGGTAACCCAAATCGATGAACGAAGAGAATTCATTCATCGTGAAGAAGTTGCGGACGCGGTCGGAAAGGCGTCCCGCTATGTAACCGGCATAATCGGCGAAAGCTTTGGACGTCTCCCGCGATTGCCACCCGCCGTAACGGTCCTCGAGCGCTTGCGGCAGATCCCAATGAAACAGTGTGCAAAATGGCTCAATGCCATTGTTCAGAAGCTCATCGACAACGCGCTCGTAATAGTTGACTCCGGCCTCGTTCGGTTTGCCGCTGCCCTCAGGAAAAATTCGTGGCCACGAAACGGAAAACCGGTAAATCTTTGCGCCTAAATTCTTCAATAACCGGATATCGTCTTTATAGCGGTGGTAAGCGTCATCTGCCACGTCACCGGTCTCATTCTCGTGAACCTTGCCCGGAATGTGCGAAAAAGTATCCCAAATTGACGGGCCGCGGCCGTCCTCTTTGGCGCCGCCTTCGATTTGATAAGCCGCCGTCGCGCAGCCCCAGCGAAAACTGTTGGGAAATTCGTAGAAGTTCGACCGCGCTGCACCCTGTGCACCCACCGGAGAGGAGGCCAGACTCGCGGGTACAATAGCTCCTACAGCCTTGCCGAAGGTTCGTCTGGACAATTTGTCTAGCGGCATAATTGTGACGAGCATATCCCACTCGAACCGGTTAGAAAAGAATATGCGGAAGTTGTCGATTTCCGCGATGGTGGTTCGACCTAAGGGTAGAGCCGAACAAAAGGAAGGATCATCATGATCGGGAGCGAGACGGAAAGTCTACAATTGGGCGCTATCATCACGAGCTTCATTCAGGATCTGAAATTTGCTGTCCGTTCCCTTACGCGCACGAAAGGGCTGACCATCACGGTGGTGCTCACGCTGGCGCTCGGTATCGGCGCGAATGCCGCCATATTTAGCGTGGTGCGAGGCGTACTGCTGCGCCCGCTCGTTAATCGTGACGAGGACCGCCTGATTTATATTCGCCAGAGCGCCCGTGGAACTGGTACCGAAAACACCACGTTCTCCGTACCGGAAATTCAGGATCTACGTTCGCGCGTCAAGACTCTGAGCGAATTCGGCGACTTCTCTACTATCGGCTTTACCATGATCGGGCTCGGCGAGCCGCGCGAGGTTCGCGCAGGCGTGGTCGGCGGATCCTATTTCCACGTGATGGGACTGCGCCCGGTACTCGGCAGACTGCTCGATCAGCGAGATGACGGTCCGAAAGCCGCCGGCGCTGTGGTTCTAACCTATCGTTTCTGGACTACGGTATTGAAAACCGACCCTTCGGTGCTCGGCAAAACTGTTAGGCTGGGCACGCGGACAGCCACCATCGTGGGGGTACTGGAGCCGTCGGTTCCGTATCCTGCGGAGACCGAGATTATCGCGAATGTAGTGACAAGCCCGCATCATCTGTCCGCGACGATGGTGACCGGCCGGGTCCACCGGATGACGGAGCTGTTCGCCCGACTTGCGCCCGGTGCGACTCTCGAGTCCGCGCGCGCGGAATTGCGGGCCGTTCACGGCGCAATGATGAAACAGCATCCGGAAGCCTATTCGCCGAAGGCAGACTTCCGCATCAACGCCGTGCGGCTGCGCGACCAGATTACCTCGCGCGCCAGGACCGTGCTGCTGGTCTTGCTTGCGGCATCGGTGCTGGTTTTTGTCATCGCCGTTTCGAACGTAGCAAACCTCATTCTGGCGCGCTCGGTTCGGCGCGAAGGAGAGCTTGCGATACGTGCCGCTCTCGGCGCGAGCGCCGGCGCGTTGCGCAGGACCTTGCTGGCAGAAAGCCTCCTGCTCTGTGGAACTGGTGCAGTAATCGGCGTGCTGGGCGCGCGGCCCATGGTGAGCATCCTCGCTCGATACGCCTCCCGCTTCTCCGTTCGGGCGCTTGACCTGACCATCGACTCCAGCATGCTTTGGGTAGGAGCTGGGCTGGCGCTTCTGGCAGCAGTGCTTTTGGCGTTTGTCCCGCGCCTGCCCTCTTCCGACGCATCGCGTGCAATCTCTGTATCGAGCGGCAGCCTGCGTATTACCGGTAGCACCGGCCGCCGGCTGCGTGTCTTTGCGGTAACACAGATCGCTGCGTCTTTTGTGCTGCTGGCCGGCGCAAGCATGTTGCTCAAGACTCTGCTCGCTCTGCAGGCGGCGCAGACCGGCTTCGATACGCGCCATGTGCTCGCGTTGAACGTGCCGGTGATGTCCTACGGACGAACGCCCGATCAGATTATCGGCTTCTACAAAGAAACCGTGCGGCGTATCAAGCAACTGCCGGGCGTGGATGGCGTCGCCGTCGGTGCGAACGTTCCCTGGCGCGATGCGGGCGACTTCGGTTTTGGGCTCCAGTTCTCGGCCGATGGCCATGTCCGCAGCGGGGGCGAAGAAGACCCGCGGGCGCGTTTCCGTATAGTCTCGCCCGGGTTTTTCTCCGCACTCGGTGTCCCCCTGATCTCAGGCCGCGATTTTACGGATTCCGACCGCCGTAGCAGCGAACCGGTAGTGATCGTGAGCCAGAGCGTAGCGCAGCGAATGTTTCCCCATCAGAACGCTGTCAACCATCACATGATGTGGACCGACCCGGTGCTCAAGTTTATCGATGTCAGTCCGGCGCCGCGCCGCATCATCGGAGTCGCCGCCGATGTCGACGACGAGAACGTGGTTCCGGGTCCCGCTCTGACCGTCTATCATCCCTTCGAGCAAACCCAGCTCTGGGGAGGCCGGTTGTTCGTTCACGTTCACACGAACCCTTACGCTCTGGTCTCGCCGGTCACACGCGTTATCCGCGAAATGTCAGTCGACCAGCCGGTTGAGCACGCAGCTACGCTCGAAGATATTCGTGCAGAGGTGCTCACGCCGGATCGGCTCAACACCTTGGTGTTTGGCGTCTTCGCGACCGTTGCACTGTTAATTGCGGTGGTCGGTGTCGCAGGTGTTCTGGCGTTCTCGGTCAGTGGACGGACGCGCGAATTCGGTATCCGGCTGGCGGTTGGATCTCAACCGCGGCACCTATTGGCCGGTGTTATCGAGGAAGGCATCGTGATGGCCACCATCGGAGTTGTTACGGGTGTAGCATGCGGCTTCCTATTGATGCGCGTCGCAAGCAGCTTTTTCCTTGATTTGCGTACACCGGGTGCTGTGCCGGTGGTCGCCTCGGCGATCGTGCTGCTGACCGCCGCCGTTGTCGCATCTATGTTGCCGGCAATACGAGCGTCACGCGTCGACGTCATGCAGGCGCTGCGCACCGATTAAATTCAGATTTCAAGAATTGGCGCTTTTGGCCTTCCCCACGATTTCTCTCAGCTGCTCAATGTGGTTGAGATCGTGGCCGGCCACCTGACGCACCAGGTCTTCGACGGTCATCTTTCCTCGCTCTGAATGCACGCCGAAGCGCTGCCATTCTTCCGGTGTGAGCCGCGCAAGCATCTGCAGATTCTTCTTGCGCAACACGCGAAAGAGCTCCAGCGATTCCTTCGGGTCCGCGGCGCGGTAGTCGCCGAGTCTCGCCCACTCGTTCTGATCGTATGCTGCCAGACCGGCGCCGCTCTGCTCGACCATCTGGCGGTAACGCCAGGCGATCACGATTTCTGCCTCGGCGAGATGCGCCAGGATCTCGCGTGCGGACCACTTCCCCGGCGCTTGCTGTCGAGTCAGCGCTTCTTCGGCTACGCCTTCGGTCAGGCGAGCGAGTGTATCGGCAGTCTCACCTTGAATCCCGAGCGGGTCCTTGCCTTCCGTGTAGCCTTTCAGTCGCGCCGTATACTGAGCTACCGTTTCGTTCACGTCTATAACCTCTCTTCTCTTTATTTCACCGGGACGAACCGAACGGCGTACCCGCCGCCCGGCGCAAGCTTTATAGTGAGTTGTCCAGCGCGATCCACTGTCTTTTTCTGGACGCTCACGCCTTTCGGATATTGGGCTGCATCGGCCTCATCGGCATAGATTTCAGCCGTGTACCGGCCCGGACCCAAAAAGCTCAGAGGCACCTCCAACTCCCGCGGAGTCCAATCGCTCATGCTGCCGAGGAACCACTCGTCTCCCTTTCGCCGCGCCATTGTGATGAATTCGCCCGGTTGTCCGTTCAAAACCTTAGTTTCATCCCAGGTGGCCGGCGAGTGCTTGATGAAGTCGAACGCAGGCTGATCTTCGTACGCCTTGGGCGTATCGGAAACCATCTGGAAGGGCGTTTCATAAACCACATACATGGCAAGTTGGGCGGCGCGCGTGCCCATCACCATGGGGCGCAGACTCCGCGAGACGAAATTTGCCTCGGTTACATTTTCGAATCCTCCCGGCGTGTAATCCATCGGCCCGGCCAGCATGCGAGTGAAAGGAAGAGTCACGCGGTGCTGCGGATTGTCGCGCGCTCCCGCTTTGTTCTGCTCCATTCCGAGCACTGCTTCGTAGCTCAGTACGTTCGGATATGTCCGATTAATCCCCGTCGGCTTTGTTGCGCCGTGGAAATCGAGCATCAGGTGGTGTTCAGCCGCTTCCTTCGCAGCTCGGTAATAGAAATCGATCCCACGCTGATCGTCACGCTCCACAAAGTCGATCTTCAGTCCGGCCACTCCCCATTTTTCATAAAGCGGAAATGCCTCCTCCATCTGCGCATCTGCCTCTCGATAGTTCATCCAGATCCAGACCTTCACGTTCTTCGCAGCGGCGTATCGTACGACTTCTGGTACATCCACCTTCCCGTTCATCTTTGTGATGTCCCCAGGCACCGACCAGCCGGCGTCGATCAGCATGTAGGGAAACCCGGATTGCGCTGCAAAATCCACGTAATATTTCATCGTTGCCGTGGTAAAAGCAGGCTTTCCATCCGCTCCCACGCTGCCGCTCCACCAATCCCAGGCCGCGAGTCCAGCATGTATCCAGGATGTATCTTTCATCTCGCTCGCGGGATTCAGACTGGTGATAACATTCGATTCGACCAGCGCTCCCGGCGTGTCTCCTATTAGAAGGACCCGCCAGGCGGAGTGATGCGGCAGCGCTCCGGTCACCACAACTTCCGGATCGTCGCCCGGAGCGAGATGGCAGGTGAAATCCGCTCCGCCCCAGGATTTCGATGCGTTCATTAGATACATCGAACTGTAGTCGCGCAGATTAGCCTCCGTAATCGCCATCCAGCCCACGCCCGGCACCTGCATCAGGTAAGGCAAGCCGATGAGCACCTTGCCTGCGGAGAGACCATTCGGACCCGCAAAAGCGCTGCCGTTCAACTTGATGTACTCTGCTTCATACATCGTTCGATAGTGCGGCAGCACCAGCGCATAGGTCACCGGATCTTTGCTGATCCGGAACTCAGTGTCTTCACTGGTCAGGCGAAATTCCCGGAAAGTCGATTGATCCGGCACCACATAGCGGAAGGCAAGAGCGTCATCGTAGGCCCGCGCTTCGATGCTGAGGTTACGCAGTCCATGGCCGGCCTCTTTCAGGTCCAGCCGCACTGAGTTATAGTGATCCCGTACTGTGCTGGCCTTGCCGGTTACGAGCTGATAAGTATCGTCCGTGGTCGCGGGTGCAGCACTCACGATCTGCATTTCCGGTCCGAGCGGCCTTTGGCCCTGTAGTTCGAGCGACAATGCTGAACGGTCAACGAGAGGCTTTCCGCGAAAGGTGACCGAGTAAACAAGCTTGCCCGAGGCGGCCGGCTGATCGTTCTCAACCGTCTCGAAATTCGCCACGATGCGGCCGTCCGGAGACTTCAGGCTGACGGAACTGGATTGCGCGGGCAAGGTAACCGCGCAGCCCATGAGGACTGTAACAGTTGCTAACGAGCGAATCATCATCGTTGCAACTATATCGCCCCGGGCTCTAGCAGCCTCAGTTAGCAGTCAAAATCAGGGGCGCTCGCTCACTGCGGTTCGCTCGGCTGGATCGTTCTGCATCAATCCGGAAAAGCCTCTTTCCCGGATCCGAATCGTGAGCATGTAAAGAATGATGACCAGGTTGATTAACAGAACCGCCACCCGGTCCCAGTCAACTCTCTCCATCAATTTCAGAATCTCCCAGGGAAGGTACATCGTCCCCGACAGCAGCGCGAACCACTCGGCCCAGACGCGCATGTTCCACAATCCCCACGCTTCGATGAAGCGCACGGAACTGTATGTTCCGACCGCCGCTCCAATCGTCCACCAGCGGGCGTTGTTGACAGTGGACGCCGCGTTCAGCAGCATGTGCCCGACCCGGCGGTCAAAATCGATATGCAAATGATAGAGGAGGTTTTCCGCGACATCCTGTACGTGCGAGTGCACCGCCAGAAGAGCGATGCCAAGAGCCAGAACCACCACGCCCTTCAATGCTTCGAAGCTGGCGACCGTTCGCAGCCCGGCCTTGCTCGAGTGTTCATCGACTGCCTGCGGCACCTGTATGGGCCCGTGCGCGCCTGGTTGCATACTTAGATGCTCCCATATGGCGGCGAGCAACCGTGCTCCAGCCTTCAGATCGGCTATCTTCTACCGAAATTTGTAAAGCTGCAGAAGCAAATCTACATTTTGTTGTATCTTCGGATAACTTCCGAGGTACACTGAGTGCAACATGGGCGATGGCGCACTCGCGCGTCCCGCCCCCTCCGACACAGCAAGGGTCCGTCCAAACCGGGCCTTTGCTGCGAATCCGTAGAAAAAGAATAACTCAAAATCTGCGTTTACGCACTCCAGAAAGAGCCTGATGAGCGCGAATTTATTTTATATAGGCAGAAAATCGGTCCTATACCCGGACGTATAGCCGAAAAGTCATCGCCGATAGTAATGACCTTATTGAAGAGCCTTACAGCTTCGATCTTTTCCTATCCGGCAATAAACTAGACCGATGCGAAATTTAGTGCGCCAGGGCAGCGAAAATCAAGTCGCGTAACCGGTCGAGGTCCTTTGCCAAGTCTGTTCCTAAGTGCACCCTGAGGGCCCGACGGTGCCGGTCGGCAAGAACCTGAAAATCGCCGCGCGCCTGGGCTGCCTTCACCACGCCGAATGAATACTTCTGGTCTGGCACTGGCTAGATCCTTTGCCTCATCGCACGTGATCTGCAAGAACACCCCGGAGTTTGGGCCGCCCTTATAAGCTTGACCCGTACTGTGTAAGAATCGAGGACCAAAACCGAGCACGGTCGCAACTTGTCTCGTTTCCAATACCTGTTTCCGAATTTCCTGGAGCTTTGCCTCGTACTCGGGAAACATCGGAATATACGCCAGCAGTCCAAAATAGTCGCCCGGTTGTATGCGATCGAGGTGCTGGCGAATCACTGCACCGAGGGTGTTATTACCCTTCAGGAGAACGTCCGCGTTCTCTTTGTCGGTAAATAATTTGATCCCCTCCTGATCGAGAATCGGTTTTTCCGGCGGAAGCGATCCGGTCTTTTCGAACTCGCTGGTCAAGTCGCGCGTGGCGACCTTGCTTGCTTCCACGTCCGGTTGATTGAACGCGTCGATTCCGATGAGCGAACCTGCGACGGCAGTTGCGATCTCCCATTGAAAGAAAGTCTGCCCAATGTCATACAGGTCGTTCAAAACGATGCGGATAACAGGCTGCCCGGCCGCTTCGAGCGCCGCTACCGCGCTCTCTTCCGCTCCGTTGTCGCCCGAATACCGGATGTAAGCAAAAACCCGATCTTTGCCATATTTATCGGTATCTACCGCTGGCTCGCGGTCTACCGGAATGAGCCCGCGCCCCTGCTTGCCCGTCGATTCCGCCAGCAGTTGCTCGAGCCAGGCGCCGAGATCGTGAATGGATTTGGAACAGATCAGCGTGACCTTGTCCCGCCCGAACTTTACCGCTGCGGTTCCGAGTATCAGCCCCAGCATCACGCCCGGGTTCTTACCTGTCTGCGCCTCTTTGCAATCCGCGACCATACGGGCTGCCTGCCGGAGCAGTTTCTCCGTGTCGAGACCTGCCGCCGCGTGCGGCACCAACCCAAAATCAGACAGCGCCGAATACCGTCCGCCTATGCTCGGAACGCCATGGTACACGTGCCGGAACTTCAATTTTGCTGCGGTAGCTTCCAGTTTTGAGCCAGGATCCGTGATCGCGATGAAGTGATCTCCCGCTCGTTCTCCCACCGCCTTCTGCGTCTCAGAGTAGAAGTATTGCATGTAGATATTCGGCTCGAGCGTTGTTCCCGATTTGCTCGAGACGCAGAACAGCGTGTGCGCGGGATCTATTTTGTCCCGGAAGCTCTTGATCTGTACCGGATCGGTCGAATCGAGCACCAGTAGCTCCGGAAAGCCCGGCTGTTTGCCAAAGGTCAGACTGAATACTTCCGGACACAGGCTGGAGCCGCCCATGCCCAGCAGCAAGATATGGGTGAAACCGTCCTCGTGTATCTCCGCTCCCAAGGCTTTGAACTTCGACAGGCTCGCGAGCTGCTGATCGACGATTTCCATCCATCCAAGCCACTTGCCCTCACCGTTATTGGTCCAGAGGGAAGCGTCCTTTTTCCACAGCTTTTCTGTGTTTCCCGCGCGTTCCCAGGTCTTGGCGGCTTCTGTTACAGCCGACTGCAACGCGTTTGGAAGAGCATAGGAGAACGTCTCCATTCCGGAGCCCGACTGCGGTTTAGCGGAACTCATTTTCTTCGATTCCTTTCACTTTATTGAGCCGGCGGACGTGACGCTCCTCGCCGCTGAACTGGGCCTTCAGGAAAGCTTCCGCGGATTCCTGGGCGACCATCGGTCCAATGATACGCGAGCCGAGAACAAGCACATTCATATCGTCGTGCTCCACGCCCTGGTGCGCCGAGTAATGGTCGTGGCACAAGCCTGCGCGAATACCTTTGAATTTGTTGGCGGCCACCGAAACACCCACACCGCTTCCGCAGACCAAGATGCCGCGGTCGGCGCCTCCCGAGCGGACCTCTTCGGCCACCAGTGTTGCGTAATCTGGATAATCGTCCGGTTTGTCCGGTTCAAACGTTCCTACATCATGAACTTTGTGTCCAAGGTTCTTCACGACTTCAATGAGCTGCTGCTTCATCTCGTAGCCGGCGTGGTCTGCCCCGATGGAAATAGTCATTTGAGTGTCTAGCTATACGTGATTCTACTTCCGACTAAAATCCAGTGTCATTCGTTCGGGCGCGCCGCAGGACGAGTGTTGCGTTCAAGCCGCCGAAGGCGAAAGTATTCGACAGGGCAATCTTCAAATCCGCCCGCCGGGCTTCATTCGCGACCACATCCAGATTGCAGGCCGGATCTGGCTGCTGGAAGTTGATGGTCGGGGGGACCAGGCCCTCGTCCAGCGCCTTGGTGGTCAATACTGCCTCGATTGCTCCGGCCGCGCCGAGAGTATGCCCATGCATGGATTTCGTCGAACTCACTAACAGCGAATCGGTCTTGGCGGTAAAAACTCGCCGGATAGCTTCGCTCTCGATGGCATCGTTGGCCTGTGTTCCCGTGCCATGCGCATTGATGTAATCGATCTGGCCGGATGAAATCCCGGCGTCCTTCAGTGCCCAGCTCATCGCCCTCTCCGGTCCTTCCACGCATGGTTGCGTAATATGGTGCGCATCCGAACTCATTCCGAAGCCAATCACTTCCGCGAGTATGGTGGCCCCGCGCGCTTTCGCGTGCTCCCATTCTTCGAGAACCATCATCCCGGCACCCTCGCCGAGCGTCAGTCCACGGCGATCCGCCGAAAACGGCCGGCACGGCTCCGGAGATACCACCCGCATCGCTTCCCAAGCGCGCAACAAACCTTCGGTGAAAACAGCTTCGCTGCCACCCGCGATCGCCGTTTTTACCTGGCCGCTCCGCACCATCCAGAACGCCTGGCCGATGGCGTGATTCGACGACGAGCAGGCCGTCGATATGGTGTACGCCGGTCCATGAATGCCGAATTCCAGCGATATGTGGCTTGCACCTGCATTCGCCATGGTTCGCGGAATTGTCAGCGGCGAAACCCGGGGGCTGTTCTCCCTGAACAGACGCTGATATCCTTCTTCCTCCGTGAACTGGCCGCCGATGCTACTGCCCGTGATCACCGCCGTTTCATCACCCAGCGCGCCGTCAAAGCAAAGGCCGCTCTGCGTGACCGCTTCCCGGGCTGCCACCGTCGCCAACTGCGCGAATCGCTCCAGCACGATCAGGTCCTTTGAGCCAAAGTGATCGAGCGGCTTGAAATCCCGCGCCTCGGCTCCGTTCTGGAATCGGTAAGGGGGTGAACCAGCCTCGCTTAACTGGGCAATGCCCGTGTTTCCGGCCGCCGCATTGGCCCAGCACTCGGCCACATTATTTCCGAGCGCGCAGACCAAGCCCTGCCCGGTTACCGCCACCCGCTTCATACCGGGTTCGAGGGCAATACCTGGTTCTTTTTCCCGATAAGCTGTCGAACTCCCTCCACCGTATCTCTCACCGACCGCAGGTTGGCCACTCCGTCATCGGGAATCTCAATATCGAATTCTTTCTCCAGCTCAAAGACGATATTGATACCGTCCAGCGAATCGATCTTGAGTTGTTCAAACGTGCTGTCGAGATTCACAGATTCGGCGGGCAAACGTTGAGTGCGAGCAATCACCTCAATGACCTTTTCGCCCAATTGATCTGCTTCGGCGTATGGCGGCATGTTTCGAACTCATGATAACTCGCAGCGGAGCGGTCAGCGAGGAGCGATCAGCAAACAGCAAACAGCGGTCAGCGATTGGGCACACTGCGGGTTTCGAAGCGTGCCTCACGTTATTCAGATTTCAAAGAACTCATAGGTAAACGCTCGGCTGCGAGGCTAGCCCGAAAGTGCGCTTCAGGCGGCTTTGGTGGAGATCGGAGCCGGAGATGCGGGTAGCTTTTCGTGGAACGAAGCCACCGAGGAGACTGCTTCGAAGTGTTTTTGAGGAACGAAGCCAGCAGAGGGCGATTGGGTGCGAGTGCTGCCTGCTTGCGCGCGCGGTTCTGAAGGAACGAAGCCATTTTGCTTCTTGAGCCGCAGCAGAGAAGATAAGGCGCGGTGCAAATTGCGTTCGGCGGAAGCGAGTGAGCGATGGATGACGTTGAACAGGCCGGTATCGACGTAGCTAAGAAGATGGGTCATGTCGAGCGACTGATTGCCGGAGGTGACAGGGCCCTCGGGGATATACATCTGGGTTTCGATTTTACGCCAACGGCGGATGTGCCAATAGTGCTGGGCGATTTCCTCGACCAGGATTTCTTGGGTCGGGGTAGTGGGCTGGTGCTCGGCGCGCAGATCAGCTAAGAGTTGTTCGTAATGGGCAGCATCTTCACCGGGGATGACGACTTCGTCGGAATAGATTCCGTGTTTGAAGGCGTTTTTAGAGGAAGCGGCTTTACCTTCCGGGGTTCTCGGGCCGGTAGACTTTTGGGCATTTTCGCGATTGATTTCAGCGCGGGTTTTCTTGGTAGGTTGAGCGGACATAATAATGACTCCTCCCGGAGCGTAGCGGGAGACCCCATGGACGGTTGAGATGCTCGATGGCCAAGCAGTTGAGCAGGAAAGAAATAGAAGTTTCGGCGGAATGGTGAATGGCGCTTCGTCGCGCAGCACCGCCCGGCGCTTTTCGCTAACAACGACCCCATTGGCAACGGCGAATTCGCCATGTCCGGATGGTCAGCAACCGGGAGTGCGAGTTCCGCCGTTCGACGAAGCTATGCGGGCAAAGTCTCGCAACAGTTGGGAAAAATCTGAGGCGCTCATTTTCGGCAAATTGACCGCGGTAAATTTCGAAATGCCCGACCTCGATCACACCTTCGCCACGGCCAGCGCATCATGGCGCAGATCCAAAGTTCCTGGTTTCCGTCACTAGATCGGAATCCACAGACTTTGCAGAGATCCCGCACGCCAAAAACCAAAGGCTTTAAACGGGCGACGGAGCGCGGTTCCATTTCTACCGAGGCGCAATAAGTGGTATGCAACTCATGGTTATGCCCCAGCCGTACGGCATAAATTTCAGGACCAACCTGCACCGTACTTGCGAATACGAATAAAGGTGCGTATTCCGGTTCGGGCGATGAAGCGATCCCAATGATAACTTTGCTTTATGGGTTGATTTCCTAGTAATCAAAATGAATCGAGCTTTTTCTCACGCTAATTTATTCTCTTTTAATCAAACACGCCGAATTTAGGCTAGTACCGCTAGGCCCCACTATTCTCTTGCGGCGTCTGCATTTCACAGCCGAAACTGCGTTCATGCACGCCGATAAGCGTGCGCATTATTCGGAGGCTAGGAACGCGGATGCGTTTTTGTAATTCAATTCTTATTACGGCAGCGATTTCTCTGTTGTCACTTGCCAGTCAAGCAGGCGCCCAGACAGGGATCATACCGGGCACAAGCGCCACTCCAGGCCTTGCCAAATGGCAAAGCGACATGATGACGCTCGGCCGGAAGTGGTGTGATGGAAAAACCTACGGTTTTGGTTGGGAACAGGACGTTTGGTATTACGACGGAACGCGTGTGTATTATCAGATTGCAGACTACACACAAGATCCTTCCTGGAACCCGTGTGCGCTTAACGTTGCACAGCAGTATCGTGACTATGTGATCTCGAATTCCGGGAAAATCCCCGGCTGGCGCGTTTTTCCTCGCGGGCTTCGTATGGCTTGGCAGCGTACCGGCGACAATAGCTATAAGCAAGCAGTGATCTTGCTAGCGACGAATTCGGCGTTTGCTCCGAGCGCAGGCGGCCCTTCCGACACGGTCATGCGGGAAACAGCTTACGTGGCCGAAGCCTACATGGAAGCCGAACAGGTCGGTCAGCCTCGCAATCCGAAATTGCAGCAAGCCGCAACCTATTTGATCAATGATTTTGAACGCATCTTTGTTACGGGCGGCTATACACTCCATCAACCGTTTTTTGATGGACTCGCGGCCGAGGCCCTCATCGATTACTATGAACTGACACAGGATCCCCGGGTTCCCCCAGCCATCGAAATGATGCTCGATGGTGATTGGGCGAATGCCTACAATCAGACCACTCACGAATTGGCATACAATCCCGATCCGGTGGGTCCCACCTGCTCAGTCGGATGTCAGGAATATGACCCGGATCTCACGAACCTGCTCGTTCCAGCCTATGCCTGGTATTGGACCTACAGCCAAAACGATGTCTATCGCCAGCGGAGCGATATCATGTTCGGGCACGCGCTCGATACCGATATCAGCTATAGCGGCAAGATCTTCAGCCAAAACTACCGCTGGAGCTTCGACTACGTTCAGTGGCGAACAGGCGCCGTTCCCCAATACGACCCGAGTCTCAATGCAATCACTTGGATGAACATCATCTCGCGAAATAGCGGAAAGTGCCTGAGCATTGGTAATAGTCCGACGCAGACAGGTGCCGGCGATCTCGCGGATCAATGGACCTGCGTGGGAGGTACAAACCAGGAATTCAGGTTTACTCAGGTCAATGGTGGTTACAGAATCATCGCGCGCAATAGCAACTATTCGTTAGGCGTTCGAGGTGGACCTTCGATGCTCGCGAATGGAGCTCTGATTCAACAAGCCTTTTACAACAACACCCCCGATCAGGTCTGGATTCCTACTTACAACCTCGATGGATACTTCACACTACAACTGGAAAATAGCGGGAAATGCCTGGATGTCCTAGGCTCATCTACAGCCGATGGCGCCCTCGTGCAGCAAAATTCCTGCGCGGGTAGCCCTAATCAGGAGTGGAGTTTCTCTGTTACTCCCTAGCGTTACCACATGAGATTGCCTGGAAGTTCGGCAGCCCTGACGGCTCGTCCACCGGGCGCATGCTGAATCATCCTGAACTTCACACCCCAGCGGGGCGACACGAAAATTCCTGAAACCCCGCTGAGTAGCGTGAATCATCAGAAAACTAGCTCTGAACCGCAGTTGAGTGCCCTAACAGCGGAACCAAGGACGACGTTTTGGTTCCTCTCGAGCCTGCTTTCGCCAAGCTCACCTTTCCCGTTTTCGGGTCGACGTACGGTCCGGCTGCGCAGCGCGTCGTTGTCGTCAATCAGACCTTCGCAAGCAAGTTCTTCCATGGGGCGAACCCCGTGGGACGATATCTCAACAAAAACATGTTGATCGTTGGAGTCGTGGCGGATACCGTGCAGTCCTCTGCCTCCCGGTTGAACGCAGGCACGGCTCCGCTAACGCGAGAGGAGGCCATCTATCTCCCCGCTGCACAAATCGTCGCCGATCCCAACCTGCCTTTTTCCGGCTTCTACCGTATGAGATGGCGACGACGCTTGCGGCACAAAGGATCGAGGTCGCGCTACTGGCTGTCATGTCATCGCTCGCGCTCTTGCTGAGCGCGGTTGGCATCTTCGCGCTGATGGCGAACATAGTTGCGCAGAGGACGCGCGAGATGGGCATCCGCATTGCTCTAGGTGCGACGCCTGGGAATAATACTCTGCGCCGGCGCACTTCGCGCCATGCGTAGCGTTCTCTATGGCGTCGGCATATATCATGTACCGACCATCCTGGTTGTTGTGTTGACCCTCTCTGCTGCAACGCTTCTCGCAACAACAATACCTTCCCTGAGAGTTGCAAGGATCGACCCAGCCAAGACACTCCGCGAAGAATAGAGAGTCGCCAACGTCCGGTTGGTGCGTGATCTGCTCCGGATATAGAGTTGTCAATTATCCAGACGCGCGAGTCCGCTCGTCGCGAAAAAAATCGCTTGACGTTACTATCTAGTCACGTTACTATATAGTCACGTGAGAGTGAGTAACCGTGACACTTGACGATTTGAAGCTGGACACAACACAGGCCATCGACATCAAAGCCGACATCGGAGATGTCTTTCGCAGCGTGCTGCATCGACTTGGCGAAGGCTTTGCGAATCCGCAAGGTGAATCGTTGCAGATGATCCTGGAGCAATGGCCGGGAGGCCGCTGGTTCCGCGATCGCGGTAATGGGGTAGGCCACCTTTGGGGACACCTGCAGGTGATCAAGCCGCCCGTGCTGTTGGAGTTGAGCGGCCCTCTATTTATGTCCTACCCGGCGCTGAACCATATCGAAGTGAAGCTCGAACAGCGCCCAGGAGGAACCCACGTGGAATTTCGTCACCGCGCTATCGGGTTCATCGACCCGGCTCACAAAGAAGGTGTGAGTACCGGCTGGAAATACATGCTGGATCGAGTTGCCGAGGATTGCTCCGCGGGCGGGGATGGATAACGGAGCTCATGTGCCCGACGACGAACTCGACAGCTGTGTGGAAAGCCTTGTCCGATAGCACCAGGCGTTCGATCCTCGATCTCTTGCGGCATGGTCCGCGAACGACAACCGAGATCGTCGAGGCTTTTCCGCACCTGAGCCGCTTCGGGGTGATGAAGCACATTGAGGTGCTCCGCGAGGCCAAGCTGATTCACACGCGTGAAGAGAGCCGTCGGCGGATCAACTCGTTGAACGTAGTGCCGATTCGGCAAATTTATGAGCGCTGGGTGGGCCGCTTCGAGGAGTTGTGGGCGAGCAGCCTCCTGCGCGTCAAAGAAGACGCTGAAGCAAACGCCAGTGGCGGCCGCGCCGCCGAGGCACAGAGTAAGAAACGCCCAAAGGCGGGCTAACTATCAACCCCGCACGGGCCAGATACCAGAAGTGCGCCCGTGCATAACGCAGAGGAGGAAGGTATGTGCCCAGCATGCATCGCAAGCACAGCAGTAATGGTCGCCGGAGCCGGATCCACGGGAGGGATTCTGGCGGTGTGCATCGGCAAGTTCAGAAAATTTTTCAAAGCGAATCATTTCGGTCTGTTTCAGAAAACAAAGGAGAAAACAAGATGGCAACAAGCAACGAGAGAGACAAGGAACACGGGAAAGGGCATCTCGCGATGAACACACCCCCGGTCGTGTCGCAGCAGGAATGGGAGGCTGCGCGCCAACAGATGCTCGTCAAAGGAGAAAGCTTTTACTCGCTCCCGCGACGCGCTTGGCCGCCGAACGCCGCCGGATGCCGTGGATGGCGGTGGAGAAGAAGTACGAGTTCGAAGGGCCGAAGGGCAAAATTAGCCTGCTCGACCTGTTTGAGGGCCGCCCGCAGTTGATTGTCTATCGAGCCTTCTTCGAGCCCGGGGTGTTCGGCTGGCCCGAGCACGCCTGCCGCGGCTGCTCCTTCGGCGCCGATCAAGTGGCTCACCTCGCGCATCTGAACGCTCGCGACACCACGCTGGTCTACGCTTCGCGCGCGCCACAGGCGGATATCGCACGCCTGAAGGCGCGGATGGGCTGGGACATGCCCTGGTACACGATTACAGACAGCTTCGACGTGGACTTCGGCGTCGATGAATGGCACGGCCACAACGTATTCTTCCGCGACGGAGAGCGGGTGTTCCGCACATACTTCATCAATAACCGCGGCGATGAGGCGATGGGGAGCACCTGGAGCTACCTCGATATCACGCCGCTCGGCCGCCAGGAAACTTGGGAGGACTCGCCAGAGGGTTATCCGCAGACTGCGCCGTACAAGTGGTGGAACTGGCACGACAACTACGACGCGGAAGCCGCGCCTAGCCCGAAGTGGGTCGAGGTGTCCGATGCTGGAGTAGCCGCCTTCCGCAAGCGCGATGCAGAAGACTGAAACCTGTGTAGCAACGGGGAGAAGGATGAAAGGCAGCCTGGAGATGAACTTGGAGCACAAGAATAGTCGATAGGAGCATCTTCCAGACGGAGTTGGACGCGTTGCGGGTTCGAGAGAAGGCCACACAAGGGAAGGTGACGCCTCTGCGGCCGCGGCGCCGCGTACGTCGACGGTGCGTCCCACCGCCCAGTGGTCCCGCACTCGAGGCCGGACGCTCGACGACAGTCTCGGCAACACCCTTACCTAGAGGCGTCAGCCCGATGGTGCCGTCAGCCGAGGCGGGGTGTCCATTGCCAACCTGTGCTCTATTTCCGTGTGAAGTGTCACGCATGTTCCGGACCGCACTGCGGCGGCGACTCCTACTCGTCGCGCAGCGTTTGGGCAGGATCGAGACGCGCGAGTCGAAGGGCCGGGATGATGCTCGCGAGTCCAGCGACAGCGATGAGCAGCAGCGCCATCCCGACGAAGGTTGTGGGGTCTGTATTCGCAACGCCCCAGATCAGGCCTTTCAGCAGCCGGCTGGCGAATAGCGCGAGCACAGTGCCGCAAGCAATTCCCGCGAACGCGAGCGTAACGCCGGGAACAGCAGCCGTGCGGATCACGCCTTCGGTGGTGGCCCCGAGCGCCAGCCGAATACCCATCTCTCGCGTGCGCTGCGCAACGGATTGCGCGATCAAACCGTAGAGGCCGAGCGCTGCAAGAAGAATCGCCAAGCCGGCGAAGACGGAAAAGATAGTAGCCTGGTAGCGCTGCTGCTGGAGCGCTTCGCTGCGGACGGTCGACATGGTCTTGAAAGACGAGAAGGGCAAGCGCGGATCGACAGACGCGAGCGCCCGCTGCATGGCTTGCGGCAGAGCAGGATCGTCGCCATGAGTGCGGACCAGCCAAACGGGAGAGAACCAGACATTGGCCATGGCGAAAATACCATCGGGAAACTGTTCGACCGGAACGTAGACTTCGGGGAACTGGTCAATGGGGCCGCCGAGACCAATGCCATTCTTCTCCTGCACGTTATTGACGACGCCAATAATCTGCCAATCCTTGTTTTCGATCTTCATGGTTGAGCCGAGAGGATCGGCCTTATCGTGCAGATAGCGGCGCAGGAAAGCTTCGTTGACGACGGCGACCCGGGTGCTCCCGGCGGTATCGCGATCGGTGAACAGGCGGCCGCCGAGCAGTTTCATGCGCAAGGTGGCGAACATGCCGGGCGTCGCATACGTGAATTCCGTAATGCCATTGGGCAACGGCCGTCCGTTGAGTTGTGGCACGCTTTCGTTCAACGGCCGGCTGAAGGGAGAAGAAAGCGCGACGGCTGCGGATTCGACTCCGGGGATTTGCTCGATCTGCTGCAGGCTTTCGCGAAACAGCCGCGCCCCGGCGGATGGGGTGGCATAGCGCGCATCCTCTAAGGACGCGGAGGCGAGGACCAGATGCTCGGGATCGAAGCCGGGTCCGGCGTTGGCAATATGAGTAAAGGTTCGGATGAGCAGGCCGGCCGCGACGACGAGCACCACGCTCAGCGCCACTTCGGCAAAGACCAGAGACTGGCGTTTCCACTGGCGGCGGCTGCCTGCGCTGCCGCGGCCGGCTTCCGCCAGAGCGGAACGCAGATCGACGGCAGTGGCTTCAAAGGCAGGCAAGAGGCCGAAGGCAATGCTGGTGGCAAGCGAGAGGATCAGCATGACGGTCATGACGCGCAGATCCAGGTGAACCGGCCCGGCAAGGGTGAACTCTCCCGGGCTGAGGCGTAGCAGGCCGGCCAGGGCAAGACGGCCCAGAGCGAGCCCGATCAGGCCTCCAGCGAGCGCCAGCAGAATGGCTTCCGTAAGGAGTTGGGAAATGAGTCGAAAACGGCTCGCGCCGAGTGCCAGACGGGTGGCGAACTCACGAGAACGCGCAGCCGATCGGGCCATGAGAATCCCGGCAATATTCACGCAGCCAATGATCAGCACGAGCACGACGGCTCCCCACATCAGATGAATACGGGAACGCAAGTCATAGGTGATTCCGGTTTGCAGCGGAATCGCACGCTCTTCGACGGACACGCCATTCGCGCGGCCGCGCATCTCGGTAAGAGCTTCCCGCAGGACAGAATTCAGTTCGTCATTCGCCTGGGCGATTGAAACACCTGGTTTGAGGCGGCCGATAATGCCGTAATTGTCACCGCCTCCCTCACCGGAGCGGGACGGGCGCAGAGGCGTCCAGACATCCGGCGGCACATCGCCGCCCGGTCCGCCTGGGAGAGTGCGGAAACCTGGCTGCATCACGCCGACCACGGTATAAGGAGCGCCGCGCAGATCAATGCTGCGGCCGACGATTGAGGGGTCGCTATGGAAGACGCGCTGCCAGAGAGCGTGGCTGAGGATGACGACAGGGGGACCGTTCGGCACATCTTCGGCGCGGGTAAATTCGCGGCCGATCAGAGGAGGCAGGCCGAGCACGTGAAAGAAATTGGCGCTAACCCTTTGATCCTGCACGTATTCGACACGACCGCCCGCGACCAGATTGACGCCGTTGCCGCTGCCATAGACGGCGCTATCGAGGAAGGTGGCGTGATCGCGAATCAGCTCCCACTGGCGGCCATCCTGGCTGGTATCAACGTCGAAAGCGCCGTTTTTGCCGAAGACGGTCGTCGCCATCACGAGTTGCTCGGGATGAGGGTACGAGAGAGGCCGGAGGAAAATCGCATCGACGATGGTGTAAATGGCGGTATTGGCGCCAATACATAAAGCTAAGGTCGCGAGTACGGTGATCGTAAAAGCGGGAGTCTTACGGAGCTGGCGGGCAGCGTAGGCTAGATTGCTCCAAATCGGCATGGCGAATTCACCCCAAAAAGCATTACGTCAGATCTATTTAGCCCGTTCCATTTGTCAGATTCGGTTCGTATGCAACGGTCACAGCGAAAGTCGGGGACAGCGGCTCTCTTGAAAACCCGCTCTTTGTAGTCGCGGCTCAGAAAGAGTTCCTTTGTTTTGAAGCGTTTACTGGCTTGGTTCGGTACAATCGCGCGGGTTGAGTCTCTAGCGCGCAAATAATCGCAGCCTTCGGGAGGCAGCGTGCATCTCTACTCTAGAAGGATTGTAATGGCACACACTGAGTATCAAACCCTGCCAGCGCTTCCGCTGAAGAACACGATTCTTTTCCCCGGATTGCTGCTTCCGCTGTCAGTGGGGCGGGAAAGTTCACTGCGAGCGGTGGAAGCCGCTCTGAATACAGAAGAAAAGGAAATTCTGCTGATCGCGCAGCGGGATGCGCAAGTGGAATCGCCGCAGCAGGACGATCTCTACACGATTGGGACGAAAGCGGTAATTCGCAAGTCGTCGCGGCCGAATGCGGGCGTGTTGGAGATTCTGGTTCTGGGCCTGGAGCGGGTGGTAGTGGCGAAACTCGAATCGACGGAGCCCTACCTGAGCGCCAAGTACCGGATCCTTCCGCTGCCGGAGGACGGCGGTTCTGAGGTGGAGGCGCTCTCGGGCGCGCTGCTGGAGCTGGCTTCGAAGGCGATCGCGCTGGCGCAGCCGCAATCGGCTGCGGAAGTGACGCGTATGTTGGCGAGCAGCGAAGATCCGCTTCGGATGGCGTACCTGCTGGCGAGCATTTTCAGCCTGGATCTGGCGAAGGAGCAGGAACTGCTCGAGGCTCAGACCCGGGTGGATGTGCTGCGCCTGACGCACTCCTTTCTGGCGCACGAGCTGCAGGTATTGGAGTTGCGGCAGAAGATTGCTTCGACGGCTCGCGACGAAATGTCGAAGGAGCAGCGTGAGTACATGCTGCGGCAGCAACTGCGCGCGATTCAGCAGGAGCTCGGCGACAAAGACGCGGATAAGGCCGAAGTGGAAATGCTGCGCGAGCGGTTCAAAGAGGCCAAGCTTTCCGAGGAGGCGAAGAAGGAGATCGAGCGAGAGCTGGGGCGGCTCGAAAGGCTGCCGGCGGGCGCGCCGGATTACCACGTAACGCGCACTTACCTGGAGTTTGTGCTGGACCTGCCGTGGGATAAGACGACGGAGGACCGCCTGGATATCGGGCACGCGCGAACGGTGCTCGATGAGGATCACTTCGGGCTGCAGGAGATCAAGGAGCGCATTCTCGAGCATCTGAGCGTATTGAAGCGCAACCCTGACGCCAAGGCGCCGATTCTTTGCCTGGTGGGCGCGCCGGGTGTGGGTAAGACATCGCTTGGGCAATCCGTGGCACGGGCGCTGGGGCGGAAATTCGAGCGCTTCAGCCTGGGCGGCATGCACGACGAAGCGGAATTGCGCGGCCACAGGCGGACCTATATTGGCGCGATGGCCGGGCGGCTACTGCAGGCCATGCGGCGCGCGGGCGCACTGAACCCCGTGCTGCTGCTCGATGAAGTCGACAAGCTCGGGAGAGATTTCCGGGGCGATCCGGCGGCGGCGCTGCTCGAGGTGCTCGATCCGGAGCAGAACAAGACGTTCCGCGACAACTATCTCGACCTGGCTTTCGATTTGTCGAAGGTGCTGTTTATCACCACGGCGAACTCGCTCGATACGATTCCGCAGGCCCTGATGGACCGTATGGAGGTCCTGCGGCTCTCCGGCTACAGCGAGGAAGAGAAGCAGCAGATTGCCCGGCGCTATCTGATTCCGAAACAACTGAAGGCGACGGGACTGACGGAAGAGCAAATCGAGTTTACCGACGACGGGCTGAAAGCCATCATTCATGGCTACACGCGCGAGGCTGGCTTGCGGCGGCTGGAGCGGGCGATTGCGCGAGTCTCACGTAAGGTCACGCTCAAGATTGCCGAAGAGCAGACCGAAAAGGTTATGGTCACAGCGGAGTCATTGGGCGATTTGCTCGGGCCGGAGATTTTCCTGCCGGAGGAGATGCGCAAGATGGTTCCGGCGGGCGTGGCGACTGGCTTGGCCTGGACCGAATCGGGCGGCGACGTTCTCTATATCGAGAGCACGCTGCTGCCAGAAGGCAAGGGCCTCACGCTGACCGGCCAACTGGGCGAAGTGATGCAGGAATCCGCCAAGATTGCCCAGAGCTATATCTGGGCACATGCGGCGGATCTGGGCGTCAACCCGGATGCGATCAAGAACAACGGCGTACACGTTCACGTGCCGGCGGGGGCGATTCCGAAAGACGGCCCTTCGGCTGGCGTGACGATGACTACCGCAATGGCGTCGCTTTATACCGGGTTCCGGCGCGCAGCGATGTGGCCATGACCGGTGAGGTAACACTTGCCGGACTGGTGCTGCCGATTGGCGGCATGAAGGAGAAGGTGCTGGCCGCCAGGCGCTCCGGTATCCATCGCGTGATTCTGCCGATCGGCAATAAGAAGGATCTGCGCGACCTGCCGGCGCATGTGCGGCAGGAGATGCAGTTCCATTTCGTGGAGCGGGTAGAGCAGGTGCTGGCACTCGTGATCCCGAATATACAGTTGAAGCAGCTGGCGCTGGCTAGTTAAGGTATCAGCGTACAGCGCGAAAAAGAGAGCTCCCTCGAAGGCGAAAGCCGTCGAGGGAGCTCTTTTTATTTCGACTGCTCTCGCGCCATTAGAATAGATCCCTTGACTGCGATGTGTGAACAACAGGCTCCAAAGACTCAGAGCTTGGCTGTTTGACTGCCTACAACAATACCGCTGGCCCAGGCGAGCGGCAGAATCGTAAAAGCTTCGGCCGCTGCCAGTTCCTTTATGAGCGTTGGGACTTTCCCGGCGTGGCCCGCCGGCCAGTTCGCCTGCGGGAGCATGTCGTCGATCACGTAAAATCCGCCTGGTCTTACCACCCGTAAACATTCCCGTAGCCCATCGTATTTGCCGGGCATCGCATCTGCGAAAACGAAGTCGTAACTCTCGGGCTGCTCATGTTGCAAGAACTGGAGTCCGTCTTCGAGAACAAGTTTCAATCTGCGATCACTGCTAAGAAATTCGCGCGCCACCTCCTGAACTTTGGAATCGGTATCGACACTAGTCAATTTCGAATTTGCATCCATGCCGCTCAAGAGCCACGCTGTTGCAATGCCGGTTCCGGTTCCTAACTCCAGAAAACGGCCGCGTGGTTTAGACGCAGCCAGAACTCGCAACAGTGCGCCCGTTCGCGGCTCCGACGCCATATCGAAACCGAGCGCCGTGGTCCGGGCGACAATCTGTTCCAGCGCCGGTGGAGGATGAATATGCTCGAGTTCGTTGAAAAACGCGTCGCTTACCATGACTTATGGTCAGACGGACGGATGGTCAACGCAAGATGACGGCGTATCATGTCCCGAACCGAGTTATAAATTGATCAGGCGTTTATGGCAACAGCCAATCATTTGCTGAGTGTGGAAGAATATCTCGCCTCGCCCGCTTTCAGCCGAGACGAAGCGTCACCGAGAACCGTAAGGCGCAACATCCCGTCACAGCAGCTTTCGCGGTCTTGGCTTCGCGAGGCGCCTCTGCAGCCTCTCTCTTCGATGGACGAGGCACGGAGAGTTTTCGAAGCTCAGCGCCTGCTCGGTGAAATCGAGGGCTAAGGCATAATTGCGTTCTTCGTGTTCGTAGAACTTGGCCAGCTCTGCGAGCGCTGAAACGCGGAATTCGTTGCGGCACCCGGACAGCTCGATGAAGATGCGCAGCGCATCATTCGGCCTCTGCAGCTTCTTTTCAAGGCAAGCTATGTCCCACAAGGTGGCGAAAAGATAGCGGTCCGGCAGTCCGGCGTCCACGGCTCGTTTAAATAATTCGAGGGCCTTCGCGTCTTCCCCTGCCTTACGCAGCCAGCGCCCGATCCCGGCCAGCTCCGGGCCTCGGTGCACTCCGACTCGGGATAGCGCCTCGGCATCCGTACTACGAAAAGCTGTCGGAACAATTGCTGTCAAACACGCCAGCGTGAGAATATCCATGGCGTTGTGGTGGAACACCGGAACGAGCTGCAGCGCCTCCTGCGAGCGCAGGTATTCAAAGTACACGTAGGGGATCAGCTCACCGGGTAAGTCGCCTTCGCGACAGACGCCCAGAATCTCCTGCTCGAGCTGCACCAGGCGGCAGCTTTCGAGACGCAATTTCCAGAGCCGCCGGGCCCCGTGAAGAAGATCCAAGTGTCCCAGCCTGCCGAACGGGGGCGCGTGGCGGTTCATCCGGTAACGGGTTTCGAGCAGCGGCTGGTCATAACTCCGCCCGTTGTAGGTGATTAAAACATCGAACTCCTTCAATTGCTCCTCTAATGCCGAAAGCATGCTGCGCTCCTCCGCATACTCGCGCATGAAATACTGCCGGACCTGAAATCCCTGGTTTGTGATCTGCCCGACACCGATCAGGAACGCATAAGTTCCCGAGCCGCCAGCGAGGCCGGTGGTTTCGGTGTCGAGGAAGGCCCAGCGCCCGGGTTCGAAGGCCGCTATTTCGTTTTCGCTTAATACGTCCAGCAGGCTCGGGGACAGTTCGAATAAGGCTCCGATATCGGCTGACCCGTGGTGCTTATGCGAAGCAAATAACCTTTCTACCTGGAAGTGTTCGCCGAATTCGTTTCGAACGACCTGACCCTCCGACCATTCTTCGATCGGATTGCGAAACGAAGCCACGCGCGCCGGAGCAGGCCTGGGCGATGGGTTCGTTTTTGCATATTTCCGGTCAATGGCGGATATCCGCGCCCGCAAACGGTTGAGCTGTTGATCGACGTCCAGCATTTCGATGTTTATTCGCCAGTATAACGGCTTTGTAGCAGCGCCGGAGCCGGGTAGTCGGCCAGAATAGGAGCATGGGTCTGACCGACACGCCACAAGACGCCCCCGTGAAAGGGCCCTGGGCCTGGCTGAGAAAACTTCTGCCGTTCACGACCATCGGGGTCATCATTGCCCTTCTTTACGTCGCCTGGATTTTTTATTCACGCCACGAGAGCAACGTAGAGGCCGAAAGGGCTGCCGCGGCGAAGGAACAAGAGCGGCGCCAGCGAACCGTGAATGCCGTCTTCGGCTCGGGCGAGATTCTCTTCAGCACATTTTCGGCAGATACAGGGCTGCTGAAGCGCGGCGAGCAAACACAACTCTGCTACGGAGTCGAGAACGCAAAAACGGTCAAACTGGACCCGCCCATTGCTACTCTGAAGCCGATGTATCGGAACTGCATCGACATCGCGCCGAAAAAAACCACCACCTACACCATCACGGCGGATGATGGCAAAGGCCACACCAAGTCCGAATCGCTGACCATCCGCGTCCATTAACTCCTTCTTTTCATCTATAGAATTAGGCATGACACAAAAAGCAAGTTTTGGAGCCGGATGCTTCTGGGGCGTGGAAGCGACCTTTGCCGAAATCGACGGCGTGGTGGAAGCTATATCCGGCTATCAGGGCGGTCACACGCAAGATCCGACTTACAAGGATGTCTGCACGGATCGTACGGGGCACGCGGAGGTGGTCGAGGTGGAATACGATCCGGCGAAAGTTTCTTACGACAAGCTGCTGGACGTTTTCTGGGGCGCACATGACCCGACCCAAGTCAATCGCCAGGGGCCCGATACGGGGACACAGTACCGCAGCGTGATTTTTTTCTACACGCCTGAGCAGGAACAGGCGGCGCGCGCTTCGAAAGCAAAGCTCGAAGCCTCAGGCAAATTCAAGAAACCGATTGCGACGCAGATAGAACCGGCGCAGCCCTTCTATCGGGCGGAAGAATATCACCAGCAATACCTGGCCAAGCGCGGCCTGCGGCACTGCCACATTTAAGCGAAGTTCGTCACACCAACTTTTGCGATACTGCTTCCTCTGGGCGGGGCTCAGTAAGTTGTTGATCGCTCCGGGCTTTCTTTTTGAAGTATTCGATCGTAACTGCCAGGCCCTCATCCAGCGAGACTTTGGGCTCCCATCCAAGGACCCGCTTGGCTTTGCCGATGTCAGGCCGCCGCAATTTGGGGTCGTCGGCCGGCAGAGGTTTGTAGTCGATACCGACAGCTTTATCGAAACGCCCCTGAATCTGCCTGGCAAATTCCAGAATCGTGATCTCGGCTGGGTTGCCCAGGTTTACCGGATAGCGTTCGTCGGATTCACTCAGCAGCAGAAGGCCGCTGACGAGGTCGGAGACGAAACAGAAGCTGCGCGTCTGCGAACCGTCTCCAAATACCGATAAGTTTCTTCCGCGCATTGCCTGGTCGATGAACGCGGGTACTACCCGCCCGTCATTCAAAGCCATTCGCGGCCCGTAGGTATTAAATATACGGGCAATATTGGTCCGCACACCATAAGTGCGGTGGTAAGCCATGGTGAGAGCTTCCGCGTAGCGTTTACTCTCGTCATAACAGGAGCGAACACCGACGGGGTTGACGTTGCCCCAATACGTTTCGACTTGCGGGTGCTCGAGCGGATCGCCGTAACACTCTGAAGTGGACGTCAGGAGGAAACGTGCGCCATGCTGGCGGGCAAGGTCCAGCATGTTGCGAGTGGCGGTAGAGCCAGATTCCAGAGTCTCGATGGGGTGCGCCAGATAATCGACCGGACTGGCCAGCGAAGCAAGATGAAACACGCGGTCCACCTGGCCGCCGATTTCGAGCGGCTGGCAGACGTCGTGCTGAGCGAAGCTAAATCCTGCCTTGCCCTCCAGATGCGCAATATTTTCGCGGTGTCCGGTAATCAAATTGTCCAGAGCGAGAACTTCATGACCTGCTTCGACGAGCCTGTCGCACAGATGTGATCCAATGAAGCCTGCAGCCCCCGAAATGACATATCTCACGCTTTTTCATGCTACTAAACACGGCCTTGGGGCTGTTTAACCTTCTTCCGTGCCCGTATGCAGCAGCCCCTATTTGCCAAAATTCTCTTGCTCGCGCTGATCATTCTTTCGCTCGCATTGTTTCTCATGCGATTTGGGAGAACGATCGACCGCATCTGGCGGGCGCGGCCCGATGCGGATTTTAAGGTCGGTTCACTCGCGCCGCGCTTCTGGAATTTCTTTTGGGAGGTTCTGTGTCAGG
Organism: Terriglobia bacterium; assembly: GCA_963799755.1. Lineage (GTDB taxonomy): Bacteria > Acidobacteriota > Terriglobia > Bryobacterales > Bryobacteraceae > Bog-105. The sequence continues at coordinate 142,647 of CAWCYQ010000001.1, forward strand.
CCAAAGTAATTCGCGAGCGCCCGCTCCCGGGCTTGGCCCATGCTTTCGTCTTTTGGGGGTTCTGCGCCTTCGCGCTGGTTACGATCAATCACGTCGCGGCGGGTTTCGATGTGGCGTTTCTTGACCGGCGCTCGGCATTCGGCGCCTTCTTCTTCTGGTTTGTATTTATTTTCGCTGCGCTCTGCGCCGTGTCGATCGCGTATCTGGCTTTCCGGAGATTCGTGCTCCGGCCCAAGTGGCTCGGGCCGGTTTCGTATGAATCGGGCGTAATTGCGCTGTTTATCTTTCTCCTGATGGTGACCTACATGCCGGAGTGGTGGGTAGCGGAGACATCGGCGACAGGACAGACGCTCTGGTGGATTCACACGCTCACTCTGCTGGCTTTTCTGCCGCTCATTCCGCACACCAAACATCTCCATCTGATCCTCAGTCCGGCGACGATTTTTCTCGATCGCGCGGGTTTCAGCAACATCCCGCCGCTCGCTGGAGATGAAGATTTCGGGCTTGTCACAGGCAAGGACATCACGCGGATTACGGCGCTGCAAGCCTATTCCTGTGTCGAGTGCGGCCGCTGCACCGAGCACTGCCCGGCCAACAACACCGGGAAGGAACTCAATCCGAAGCTCATCGCGCTGGGACTGCGTTCCTATCTAAACGAATACGGCCCGAAAAACGAGACACCAATCCTGGAGGCTACCGTGTCGCAGACGGCTGTCTTCCAATGCACCACCTGCGGCGCCTGCGAATATCAATGCCCGGTCGGAATACAGCATCTGCCGATGATCATCGGGCTGCGGCGCGGCGCGGTGAACACCGGCGGCTGGGAAGACGAGCATGGGACCAAGCTGTTTTTGAATCTGGAGCGCAACGGCAACGCCATGGGCTTCTCTCAAAGCGAGCGAGACAAGTTCATCGCAAAGCAGGAGTTTCCCCTCTTCGATGGCTCGCAGGAATACTGCTTGTGGCTTGGGTGCATGGGAGCCTATGATCCGAACGGGAGGGAAATCGTGACGGCGTTCGCCCGCGTCATGAAACATCTAGGGACATCGTTCGGGGTGCTGAAAAAGGAGCGCTGCACGGGAGATCCGGTGCGTCGTCTCGGCAACGATCTTTTGTTCGGGCAATTGGCGGAACAGAACCTGACCGCGCTCGAGCAGGCAAAGGTGAAGAAAATCGTTTCGATCTGCCCGCATTGCGTGCGGACGATCCAATCCGACTGGCAGGAGTTTGGCAGCGCGCCGCCAATCGAACATCACAGCGAGTTCATGGCGCGCCACCAGAACGCGCTGCCCTCGAACGATGCGGGAAAGAGTGGGGCCGGAAAGACCGTTGTCTTTCATGATCCTTGTTATCTGGGGCGCTACCGCGGAATTTACGACGAGCCAAGGCAGGTCATTGCGCGGTCAGCAAAGGTAATCGACCCGCCGCGAGCCCGAGAGCGTTCTTTCTGTTGCGGAGCCGGCGGCGGACTGGTTTTTCTTGGGGAAGAGACCGGGGAGCGCGTGAACGAGGCCCGAGCCAAAGAGCTTGCCGCCACTGGGGCCGATATTATCGGCGCGGCATGCCCGTTCTGCAACAGCATGTTCCGTGACGCGCTGGCTAGTTCCGAGAACCGCCCGCAACTGCTCGACATTGCTCAGTTGGCGATCGAGCAGTTGACACAGAAGAACTGATTCACGGCCGCTTGACGAGAGTGGCAGCAGCTACTTCTTCTTTGCTGGATCTACCGGTGAGAAGCCGCGCAGTGAAGTGAAAACGGCTTCCCGACCCCGGTTCGCTCTCCAACCAGATCCGCCCGTTGAAAAGAGAAACCAAACGCGCACAGATCGCGAGACCCAATCCGGTTCCTCCATATCTCCTGGTCATAGAGCCGTCAGCCTGCGAGAACGATTCGAAAATGCGCTCTTGCGATTCCTTCGGGATGCCGATTCCCGTATCGACAACCGAGAACTGGAGCTCACTCCAATCGTCTCCTCTGGCGGTGCACCGGATAGCTAGAGTGATCGAGCCCTGCTCGGTAAATTTCAGGGCATTACTCAACAGGTTAAGGATCACCTGATGCAGCCGGTACGGATCACCGATCGCCTGGTCGCAGACGTCTGGATCGATCTGGAGAGCCGTGGTGAGCCCCTTACGGTTAGCCTCCGGCGTGATCAGACGCAGTACTTGTGCAGCACACGCTGATACGGAAAAAGGGATGCTCTCGAAGACGAGATGACCTGCTTCTATCTTCGAAAAGTCCAGGACGTCGTTCAGGATGCGAGTCAGTGCATGCGAGGAAAACTGGATCGTACGGACGTAATCGCTCTGCTCTTCATCCAGCCGCGTGTCGAGCAGCAGGTCCGTAAAGCCGACAATGGCATTCATCGGGGTACGAATCTCATGACTCATGTTGGCCAGAAATTCGCTCTTGGCTTTACTTGCCAGTTGAGCCGCGTTTCTCAGAGATTCTTCCTGGGCGAGTTTCTGGCTGATCACCAGCGTCTGCTTTCGGACTCGCCGCTTCAAGATGAAGACCCAGGCCAACGCGAGGGCAATCGCGGCGGCCAGGATGCCGAGCAGGTTGATCGCTAGTCGAACCGTCCACCAGGTAGGCCTTTCGAGAATCGCCACGGCGGAGGCATCCTGAACGATTAAATGGAAACTTGCCACCTCTCCGAGATCGTTGATTTGATCTACACAGATTCCCGTCAGGCGTATCAGCGAACCCTCGCGCGGCAGTTGACGTTCCGGGACTTGGTTCGCGTAAACGGCCGTGAACATCGTATCGCGATCGCGGACCGCCAGTGCCTGCTGATGCGGCAGGAACGAACGACCCACTACGCGGCCGCTCAAGGACACCAATTCGGAATCGTACTGGCCGCTCATTGCCTGAGCGGCCACCAGCTTGGTGGGCTGTGCGACCGGGCCACTACCCAGGCGGCTGAAATAGGCGTCCTCCAGGCGTATGTGGGCCTCAGCAAAGCCAATAAACCCCAGCGTTTCGACCCGGTCGCCGGGTTTCAAAAGGAGGAGATCCTGGCGGGTCACAGCTAAGATACTGCCGGAATCGTCCTGCATGTAGAATCCCTGGGCGGGCAGAATCGCGGTAACGATGCCGACCAATTTCAGACGATGCCCTTCATTATTTTGATAGCCAAATCTTTGTAGAGAGCCAATTGGCATTGGAGCCCCCGACAGGCTTTCCGGCTTAGCCGCTTCAAGTGTCAAGATCTGGTGGAGGTTGGGAACATAGAGAGTGATTCCCACCATCTGCCTCTTGGGATTGAATTCCGCACCGCAGACGCCGCGAATTCTCACGCGCGCGTCGATCAATCCGGCGGGTACTGGCGAGCCGTCCCAGGGGATCTGAACATCGATATCATTTCCCGACATCGCAACATCCATCCAGAGAGATTTCTCCGTTGGCGTGCGGTGAAGATATTCCGCCTGCCGGATGATGCCCTCAACTTCAACCCACCGGCTGTCCTCGGACGTGCTGGCCATCTGGTCGTACGAGACAGGCCTCGGTTCAGGAAGGCCGCCGGGACCAATTACCGACCAATGCCCTTTGCTCAGATCCGGCGCAAACGAGTAATCGGTCTCGCCGGTGAAATCGAGCAGATCCCCGACGACGGGCTTGGGAAGACCTGGTTTCCAGCCCATCCAAATTCCCGCTGTCTCGTCCTGCAAAAAAAGATCATGAGAGAGCGGATCGAAGTATGTCACCACCGGTCGAAGATGTACCGGAATGTGCTGCAGCGCAGTATTTTTCGGGAGACTTCTCACTTGCGCGATGGTAGTCAGAGTAGGCTGGCCGGGCGCGGCCAAGTTTACTAACGGGACGAGAGTACACAGGCAAAGCAACCGCACTGAGAGCTGGCGCGTTCCTGGCGTCCAACACCACCGGATCATGACAGACGCGGCGCTACTGATGAGTGACTTTCTTTCTGCCTCAAGAACTTCCATCGACAGTTTGGCTCTCAAACATCATAGTGACGGCGGATTCGATTTATTATCGCGGGAGAGCTTTTAGGGCAACCGGCAAGGCGCGGAGCTATCGCCCGCCAGAACGCAGGTCGATAACGTGAGCGGCTTAACCCGCACCCGAAGCAGAGGCAGCAATTCTCGGCTCCGCCGCGCCGGAATGCCGGTCGTCGTGCCTGCCGAAAATCATCTTGCCGGCGGTGGTCTGGAGGACGCTGGTCACCGTAATATCAATGGTTTTCGAGATCAGCCGCCGCGCGTTGTCGACCACAACCATAGTTCCGTCGTCGAGATAAGCCACACCCTGGTTGTATTCCTTCCCCTCTTTAGAGATGAAGACGCGCATTGTCTCACCCGGGAGAACGATCGGCTTCAGGGCATTGGCAAGTTCATTGATATTTAAAACCTGTACACCCTGAACTTGAGCCAGTTTGTTCAGATTAAAGTCATTAGTGACGATTTTTGCAGAATGCTGCTTGCCATATTCGATTAATTTCAGATCAACTTCGCGCACGGTAGGAAAATCCTCACCGGAGACCTCCAGCTGCAGAGCAGGGACGGATTGCAGTCTCTGCACGACATCGAGCCCTCTGCGGCCTCGATTGCGCTTGGCGGAATCGGAGGAATCCGCTACCAATTGCAGCTCGTGCAAGACAAATTCGGGGACAACCAAATGCCCGTCCAGGAATCCGGACTCGGCGATATCGGCAATCCTGCCGTCAATGAGCACACTGGTATCCAACACCTTGGGATGGGATGACGAGGCGCTTCGATCGGCGTTAAAGCCGATGACGTCGACGGGAATCAGATGCGCCTTGGCAACGCCGACAAGGACGCCCAGATAGGCGCCAAGCAGCGGAATTGCCAATCTCAAAAACTGCAGCGTTGGCCCCTGCAGCAACACCGATTGATTGAGTACAAAAGCGAAAAGCAAACCAATTCCGGTTCCGGCCAATACTCCAGCGGAACCGCCAATCAGAGCCTTCAGGCTAGCTCGCCTGAGCCTCATTTCTACCAGGAAGGCAACGGCGGCCACCAGAATTCCGCTTGCTGCAGCAGCGGGCGGAGATAGACGAAAAGGATGCGTTATAGCGGCTAATCCACCGATTAGCGCAATAAAAAGACCTCGAATTAAGAGAGCTTCCCAACGGAATTTGTTCACGACTTCACTTTCCAGCAGGCGGGCAGAGTATACGGAGACAACCTGGCCGGCATCCAGCCAAACGGCGGATGCAAATTTCCATCATTGTATCCCTACAAGGATGGGACGGAGTATATCACAAAAGGTCTTAGGAAGAGGAGAGGCGGGAGAGGGAAGAGGAGTGAGGAACTGCGCTCCAGACTCAGAGAGCCTTAGCCAGTTCCTCTGCAAAAGCGCTTTGCCGGGCAGCGCCTGAGGGGCGTCGTCCGTTTGCGCTCTTTCGCTGTTGCAAATTACTGCCGGTAGCGGCTGCGGGGCGTTTGCCGCGGTCCGCTGGAGCCGCGCTTTTGCCAACGCTTTTGCCCGAGGATTTGGGGGGCTGGGCGGGGTTAGCACGGAGTAGTCTATCTTCGAGGGGGGCGCGATCAAAGCGGCGGATAATGGCGTTCATCTCTTCCTGATTAGGGGATTCAATGAAGGCGAAGCCCTTCGATTCCTGAGTTTCGGGATTGCGGATGACCTTGATCGCGTCAGCGACCAGGTTTTCTGAGGAGAGCCAAGATTTGATATCGTCGGCCGTCACCCAGACAGGGAGATTTCCGAGAAAAACGGTAAAGCTCATGTATTAGTAGTTGTATTCTCCGAGGGAAAGTTACGAGGCACGCCTCGCGGGACCTCTGCATCCCGCAGGCTATTAGCATACTAGCATAGGGTCTGCAACAGCGAAAGACTCAATTCGTTTCAATTCGTTGCTACACAAAGGATATTCACCACATTCGATGCCTGTGACCGGGAATCTGACGCACCAAATATCGCCTGCGAGACTTGCGGCTCTGGAAGTTCTCGAAGCGGTAGCTGCGGGAGGATATGCGTCCGATGAGCTGCGAGAGCGGACCCGGGATCTATCATCGCGCAACGCTGGACTGGCGACCCAGATTGTATTCGGCTGTCTCCGTTATCAAAGCCAGCTCGATTTTCTGATTTTCCATTATTCTGGCCGAAAAGCTCTGGAATTCGATTTGGACGTGCTCCTCGCGTTGAGGATCGCGCTTCTCCAGTTGCGCTATCTCGAACGCGTTCCGGCGCACGCGGCGGTTCATGAATCGGTTGAGTTTGTGAAATCCCGGAAACGGGCCGCAGCCAACCTGACGAATGCGGTTCTGCGCAAAGTCAACCGGGAGGCGATCGCCTGGCCCGATCTTACGACGGAACTGAGCTGCCCGGAATGGCTGGTGAATCGCTGGTCCGCTCACTTCGGCCCTGAAACAGCGCGTCGAATCGCGATCACGGCGCTGAACGAACCAGAAGCATATGTGCGAATCCCGCCCGGCTCGGCATTACCAACGGATCTTCAAATCGAGCCAACTGCGATTCCGGGAGCCTACCGGCTGCCCTCTGCGGCGCCTTCCGGCATCCGGTTTCACGATATCGGTTCGCAAGCCATCGTGCCGTTGCTTGAACTGCGTCCGGGAGATACGTACCTTGACGTTTGCGCAGCGCCCGGCAACAAGACCTTGCAGGCGCTCGAAACGCCGCTCGCCCTGGCTGTCGCCTGCGATGTGAGTTCCGCGCGCATTCGAGAAATTCCGAACATCATTCCACGCGTCCAGCTTGACGCAACCCAGCCATTCCCCTTTGGCCAAGAGTTTTCCCGGGTTTTCGTTGATGCGCCATGTTCTGGAACCGGAACACTTGGGCGTAATCCTGAAATCAAGTGGCGGGTCAGCGCGCGGGAGATCAATCGCCTTGGCGAAAGGCAGCTTTTGATCCTTTCTCGAGCATCAGAAACCCTCTTGCCGGGCGGCCGGCTCGTGTACGCGACGTGCTCGCTCGAAGAGGAGGAAAACGAGCGCGTAGTTGAGCGGGCGCTGGCCGCTAATCCCGCTCTTCGCTGTCTCCGGACCGTGTGGCGGATCCCCTCGATCGACGAAGGCGACGGTTTCTTCGCCGCGGTTCTGGAGTTCAGGAGGACAGAACCTTAGTACGCCGCTTCCGTTCCCTGATCCGTTTTTGTATTCAAGTTTGCCGTTGATACAGGTCCGCGTGCTCCTCCGCGTTCAAATTAATGCTGCTTGAGTTGACCAGAAATAGCACCGATCTCTAGAAAAATGGTTGGCTAATTTGTTCTGGCTCGTTGGGGTTGGCGGGTGGGTGGTTTGGGTGCTGATCTCATAAGCGTTTCTTAAGAAAAATTGTTTGCAGATGGCCGACGATCCGCTCGGGACCACTCCTACGCACCAATTTTGGGATCCGCCAAGTTCGGGATTACGTCCGGACGGCGCTCCAGCACCGGTGAAATCATGACTAACGTATCGGACAGAGGCACCATGATCTGCCGAGTTCCCCACATCTGCATTTCGGCTCTGTGCTGAAAGGGACCGTCCATCTGCCTGATCAGGTCCTCCGGCGCAGCGTGCGCGCCTGACCAAAGTCGAGCGATGGTAGGCCCCTCGGAACGCTCATTCACGCCCATGATTTGCGCAGTGATTTCTCCCTCAGAGAACTTTGATAAAGCACGCCGATCATAGAACTTCATGGGCCCACTCGTCGACATCCAGAGGGTGCCATGTTCAGGACGCAAAGCGTGGTTCTTGAAACCTCGACCTTGTGGCCGAACGCCTTCTCAAGAATGGACGGATCTCCCGCGAGATGGCGATCAATGCGTCTGACCTGCTCAGCGGCCTGCTCCTGTTTCATTCGGAAGAAGAACAAGTCACCGCCCGACTGGCGAGGCAGCGTGTACGCTTTGCATTCAACAAGAAACAGGTCAGTTCCCCAGAGGACCGCTGCATCACACTCGAATTTCCCTTCCGCGTTGCGGTAGATGATCCTTTTCACTTCCGAGCCGAGTTCGGCAAATTCCTGCCGCACCTCTTCTTCGAAGCCGAAGCCCTTGCGTTCGACTTGGACAAGCAGCGAGTTGATCCGTGAAGTCAGCACTTCCGGTATTGCCGAAAGTGCTTGAATATCCGGGAACAAGACATATCGACCATCTGCGCTCTGCAGCAGCGGAGCATCAAATAGATCCCGACTGTTCTTTTGGAATGTCACTTGCTCTACGAACCGAAGCATCCGTTCCCGCGCCATCCCAGATCGTTCGGCGAGGCGAACCAACGCATCTAGATCCAAGTAGCACAACCCTTCCGCAATCTCCGTAAGGGCTATTCTCCGTATGCAGCAGAACTGTAGAATACAGTAGCCACGGAGCCACTCGGCAAGTGTCAAACCGAAATATTCGCCCGCGTCGGTTCCCACCTGCAGGCCGTAGCACATGTCGAGGACCAGAGCAGAAATGGCCTCTTCCGTAGAAATTAGGCCCTTGGGAAACAACCTAACGTGCGTTGTCGTCGGATCGTGAACACGTTCGGCAGTTTCTGGCGAATAGACAACGTGTAGCATTATCTCCGACACCTGTCTCCTTAGTCGGGCACGCGCAATCTCAAGTTCCAGGAAGTACTGCCAGTCGTGTTCGAACACGAGCGTATTGATTTCGCGTTGCTCCTCATCTGCCGCATAGGAACGCCGCTCAGAAACGACGGAACTGCCGTCGAAATAGCGCAGCTTATCCCAGTGGTCCTCAAGTTGATTCCAAGCCTCAGCCAAAAATAGAGCAGAACGATCGAGTAGCAGATAATTGGGTATCTCGGCTTCCTTCGGGATGACGAGCTTTGCACCACAAAACCAACCGTAAGAGTGCCCAAGCATCCTCAAATAACCACCCAGGTTATACGCGTAGCGCTCAACCATAGAATCTGGATCAAGGCCGGCTTTGCCGAAGGCCTCAATCCGCAGAGCCTCGCTGGACAGAAACACCAGGTTTGGTGCAACGAAAGGCGGTGCCGTAGTTGAAACAGCGTGCTTGATCTGCGCCAAGTCGGAAGCAGTGCCAACGAGAGTGGCCCAGGCGGCAACTAAAGGGTCGACTTTGCCGATAGGACACTCGCCCAAGCTGGAATAGATTGTCCGAAATGCGTCTTCACATAGGGCCGCCTCTGCACTATGCCGGTCTAGTGCATCGAGGGCCTCAGTTGCGCGATCGGACAACCAGCCTCGGAGAGATTCGAGAAAAGCATTCCGCCGCTGCTCACGATCTGACATGGAGTGCTGGATCAGAAGGCAACCAGTCTGCTTTACAAGTTGAACGACTTCGAACAGCATCTCGCTGGTGATAGCTTGCTTCGTGCACTCCGTCACCAGTTGTGGAAAGTTTAGATCGAAGAGAGCTTCGCGGATCTGTTTTGTACGCTTCAGTCGCAAAAAGTGAGTATAGTAAGTCTGGAGTTCGCCTCAATGTGGGGACCCACGCCCCTCTCCTGAGCGGCTCCGAAATCTGTCGGCCTGCGCGGCTACATTCGCCCCCGCGGGCCAATTGAGACCTTTCCGCATTCCTCCTGGACAACGCACACGCCGGAGATTGACCCGGAATCCGATCGCCGGTGAGGTCCAATGGACGAGTCGCCGACAATCCAGGCGGAACCCAGTCCGTGGCCCAGACCCTCCTCGACTCAGCGAGGCTGACTCACCGTCTGGGAATGGGTAGCCGCCACACCTTTGCGCCCGTCAAGTTGGTCAGCCACACCGACCCGTGGCCGACGCGAATACTGTCGCCGCCGACGCCGTGCCATTGCCCGGTGACTGTGTTAGTGGCCGGGTCAATGCGTGTGATGGGGTAGTCCATGACGCTAGCCCACACCGCACCGTCGCCAAAAGTGATCTCGCCGCCCTCCCCGGGAACTCCCGCGGCGATTAAAGCCGTTTGCTTGCCCGTCGACGCGTCCACTCGGGCAATGGTGCCGTCGCTCTGGTTCAGAACCCAGATGGAGCCTGCGCCGAGCGTGATAAAGCGCGGCATCGACCCCACCGGGGTCTCGCTCACGACCTTGTCAGTCGCCGGGTTCACGCGCACCAGTGTGCCGCCAGTATTGGAACTGACCCAAATAGAGTCATTCCCAAAGACTGGATTGAACGACCCCGCGGGAAGATGAATATGCGCACTAACTGCATTGGTGCGTGGATCGATGCGTGCGAGGTCACTGTCTTTCGATGTCACAATCCACACGCTGCCGGCACCGACCGCAATGCCGCCTTCGTCGTCGGCCGGCCCCGCGGCGATCGTCGCCTGCGGTGCACCCGTCTCTGCATCAACGCGCACTACGGTGTGGTCGCCACAACTCGGAATCCAAAGGCTGCCGAAGCCGACGGCCAGCCCAGCACAGGGCTTGGCGACAGTCACAATCGTCCCCGGCTGGTTGGTCTTCGCATCCAGACGAACCACGTGATTGACGCTTGAACTTGCCACCCATACGGCGTCCCCGGTAACCGCCATCCAATCCGGGCGCCCTTTCACCGCGAACGTAGCAACGGGAATCAGGTCAGCCATCTCGTGCTGGACGCCCGGTGTTTGTACGCCCGTCTTCCGGTGAAGTTTCGGCTCAGAGGTCTGGGCTGCGAGCAATACCGTTGCTAGAATTCCCAAAGCGCCCAAGGACGCCGTCGCCGCCTGCCGCATGGCTTTTTCTCTATTCATGATCGCTCGAGCTTGTGCAAAGCATGATAATTCCGCAGCCGCATTTCCGGCTGTCGTTGACCCGCAACCCAGTCCGTAAATGGACTGGACGCTGCATTGGCCCCTTTTCTTCCTAATTCTTGATGTATTACGGACAAACTGGACACAACTTCCTGTTTGCTGACCACTCGGGACCTATCGCTAAGTCCTTCGCCGGTACACACGAGTGACTTGTGAATCGGTGAAATCAGCGCGCCAGCTCAGCCAAAAGCCACGCTCGCGCCATCTTCCAATCGCGCATGACGCTTTGTGGAGAAATCGCCAGCACCTCTGCCGTCTCTTCTACGCTTAACCCTCCGAAGAATCGAAGTTCAATCACCTTCGCCTTGCGGGCGTCGATCTGAGCCAGCATATTGAGAGCTTCGTCGATCGCCAGGATCTTGGGGTTTTGGAAGTTGTCCACGATCTGCGGAGCGTCGTCCAGATTGAGGTGCAGGGCCTTCCCGCCGCGCTTGCCCGTGCCCTTGGCGCGAGCCCTGTCCACTAAAATGTGCCTCATCATGTTGGCGGAAACTGCGAAGAAGTGCGCGCGATCCCGCCAACTGACTCGATCCACCCCTACCAACCGCAGAAAGACCTCGTGAACTAGTGCGGTCGCTTGCAGCGTGTTGCCGGTCTTCTCGTTGCGGATGTACTTGTTCGCAGCCCGGCGCAATTCGACGTAGACCTTGGGTACGAGTTCGTCCAAAGCACCCCGGTCACCCTCGGTCCATGCCTTCAGGAGCTGGGTAACCCCCTCTGATTGCAGATCCATTTGTCCTCGCTCGCGGCTTACTGATTGAATTTTACGTACTCGAAAAAACTTTCAAGACACCTTGTAGTTCCTGATCAGAATTCTCGCTTACCCGGTGCGAGACGAAACACAGAAGGTCCGCAAGTTGAAGTAAGGAGCCCCCTATGAAGACAAGACATCGATTTTTGAAAAGCCCAGCCGCTTTGATGACTGTGCTCAGCGTTGCACTACTGCAGCTTCCTACCGTTGCATTTGCTCAAGATGGAAACCCAGAGAGCGACAGCAGCGCATTCGGACGAGGATCCGATGCTAGTGGACCTGAGGGTTCATGGCTTTATACCGTGACCATACCGGGTTACACTTTTCTGGGCATTGAGACCTATGCGGCAGGCGGGGGCTACACCGAAGCCGATCAGTTGTCCTTTACCCCGCTTGCCGTTGCCAGCGCAGGCCATGGGGTTTGGAAGGCCACATGGGACCGGACCTTCGTCCTCACGTATGTCAATCTCACCTTCGATTCTTTCAACTTAGGGAACCCCACTGGAACACTAAAGGTCCGTCAGACTGCAAAGCTAAGCCGCGATGGAAATTCATACAGCGGTTCGGGCGATTACACATACTACGATCAAAACGGCAATGCCATTCCCTCCATCAGTGGCACCTTTACCATCACAGCGACGCGGATGCACGCGGAGGAGCCAGGAAAGAAGTAAACGCCCGTTACAGTACCAACGGCTTGGCGTTCCAGGCCCCAGATTGTTCGTCCGGTGGTAGATTGGTCTATCCAAGGCTGACAGGGCACGAATCCGAGACTTTGGCAGGACATTGAAGCTCTCTATCATGCCGCGCTCCAAGTTTCGGGCGCGGCACGGACGTCGTTGCTTGACCAGTCTGATCCTGATGTCCGTAGAGCAGTAGAAGAATTGCTCGCACAGGAGAACCCTGCGGAGACGGTTTTTGATCGCCCGGCATGGGACGTGGCGAATACCCTGTTGCAGTCAGGCGAGCAAGCCGAGAGTCGGCAACTCGTTCCAGGTGAGCAACTCGGCCCCTACCGAGTGGAACGCAAAATCGGCTCGGGCGGCATGGGAGAGGTCTACCGAGCCCGAGATGAACGTTTGAATCGTTTCATCGCGATCAAAGTGTCTGCCGCTCAGTTCAGCAAGGGGTTCGAGAGGGAAGCCAAGGCAATCGCCTCACTGAACCATCCCAATATTTGCCAGATCTACGATATCGGTCCGAACTACCTGGTCATGGAGTACATTGACGGCTTGCCGGTCACTTCTCCAGACAGGCCGCTGCCGCCGCTGGAAGCTGTGCGTCTGGCGAAGCAAATTGCTGCTGCACTGGAGGCGGCGCACAGCAACGGAATTGTCCATCGCGACCTGAAACCGGCCAACATTCTGGTCACCGCGGCTGGTGTTCTAAAACTGCTTGATTTCGGTCTGGCGAAGCAAGAACCGGCCACCACTCTGGCTGACAACAGTTCCGGAGCTTTAAGCCGCAGCCTTCCGGGAACCATTATGGGTACTCCAGGCTACATGTCCCCGGAGCAGGTCGAGGGCAAGAGTGCCGACGTGCGCTCCGATATTTTTTCGTTTGGAGCCGTTCTGTACGAGATGCTTTCCGGGCAGCGTGCCTTCCCCGGGAACTCGATCGCATCCACTTTAGGCGCCATTCTTCATGCGAATCCGCATCCGCTCCGCGCGCCGCCCGAGTTGAACGCGATTGTCTCCAAGTGCCTGTCTAAATCGCCAGAAGCCCGATTCCAGACCGCAACCGATCTGATCGCCGCACTGGGAAGAGCCTCCACAGATCGCACCTCAAGGACCTCCTCTCAGCGAACACAGCTTAAACGGGCCTTGGCAATCTCGGTTGCTTTCCTGGCGATCGTCTTCGTCGTTTTTGCCGTTTATCGAAGAGTTCTTCGAAAAACTGGCATTGATTCCATCGCCGTTTTGCCGCTTGATATTCACAGCAAGGATCCCGACGCAGACTACATCTCGGATGGAATTGCCGAAAGCATCAACAACAGCCTCGCGCGGCTTCCCGGCCTTAGCGTCACCCCCAACAGTGTCGCTCTTCGATACAAAGGCAAGGCTGCGGATTTTCAAAAGATTGGCGATGGCCTGGGAGTACAGGCCGTGCTGTCCGGTCGCGTTGTGCAACGAGGCGATGACCTTTCCATCGACATCGAACTCGATGACGTTCGCAATGGGAAACAGCTCTGGGGCCAGCAGTACAACCGCAAGGTAGCCGACCTCCTGATGGTCCAAAACGACATCGCGCGGGAGGTTTCGCAGCGGCTGCGCTTACAGCTTTCCGCAGCTGACCGGCAAAAATTGACCTTGGGTTCAACGTCCAATCCAGGTGCCTATCAGCTTTACCTTAAAGGCACCTACTACACGGGTAAATTCACCAAAGATGGCTTTGATAAAGGTATCACCTATCTCACCCAGGCTATCGCGCTGGATCCTAATTACGCTCGCAGTTACAGTATGCTGGCCTCGAACTACATCAATCAGGACGACTGGTTTTTGGCTCCCCGAGAAGCGGGTCCCAAAGCAAGAGACCTCGCCAGGAAGGCCATCGAGTTGGACGAAAGCGACGCGATGGCACATGTCGCTCTTGCCATTGAAAATCATTGGTACGAATGGGATTGGACTGCCGCAGAACGAGAATTTAAGCGGGCCATTGAATTGGAGCCCGACGAGGGAGACGCCCACGGCTACTATTCATGGTTCCTGGCTTCGATGGGGCGCAATGATGAGGCAGTCAGGGAAGCTCGCCTGCTTCTTCAAGAAGACACGCTTGGGACCGGAAGCAATGGGAATCTTGGGTCAGTCTTTGTCTTCACTCATCAATGGGACAAGGCGATCGAGGAATTATGCTATGCCATTGATCTTGATCCAAATTACTGGTTCGACTACCTTTTTCTTGGTCGAGCATACGAGCAGAAAAGAAAATCGGCCGAGGCTATCGAGACATTCAAGCATGGGCTGGCGTTGGAGGGGAACACGGAACTTTGGGCGGGGCTTGGACATGCCTACGCGTCATCGGGAAATAGGGTTGAAGCGTTCAAGGTTATTGACCATCTGAAAGAGCTGTCAACGCAGCGCTACGTTGCTCCTTACAACATCGGCGTCATTTATGCGGGGCTTGGAGATAAGGACGAGGCATTCCGCTGGTTTAACCACGCTTATGATGCCCGCTCATACTTGCTGCCCGTTTACCTGAACACGGATAACCGTTTGGACAGCGTTCGTTCAGATCCTCGGTTTCATGAGCTGAGGCGTCGAATCGGAATGCCCGAACCGAAGTGAGGCAATAGATCATCCTGCTGCGCCGGCTAGTCGATCCCGGCAATGCCAAACGAAGGCGGATGATACAGGTCCACCCCGAACGCTTTCTCTGCATGAGCGAAAAACTCTGGCATCCTCTGTAACGGTCATCAGCCCCATCCACTCGGCCGCGAATCAGCGGCGAGAGAATACCGCGACGGTCCAGCTCTAAGCCGTCACGGGCCAGTGTTGAGCTATGGAGCTAGTTGGCTGTTTTGGTACCTCGTCCTGCTCAGACGCTTGCAGTAATCGGCCAAAACAGCATCGACAGAGATATCACCGTATCTGTGCTCACGGCCGCAGGCCGGCTGCCGCACCAGCGGCTTCGTTCTTGTCGCCCAGTGTTTACCGATCTGGGCGAATCACGGGCGATCCGGACATTGGGACTTACGTTCCCAATCGCCAAACTGAACCTAAAGCGTTTTGCGATAGTGGACGCAGCGGTCAACAACCTCAAAGCCCAAAGCTTTGTGGCAGGTCTGCGAGAGTTCGTTGTCAATCCATGTATCCGAAGCCATTTCGACGCACCCGTGACTGCGCGCCCAATCTTCGGCTGTAGAAAGCAGTTGGCGGCCGATACCGCTGCGCCGTGCCTCCTCGGCGACATACCAGCCTTCCAGATAACCAACCGGCCGCGCCGGACTGCAGCCATCGGCGTGCGATCGCAAGTCGACCTCAGCAAAGCCGGATAGTCTCCCGTCGCCGGTCTCCGCGACCAAGTTGACCAACGGCATGTTACCAGGAGTTTCGCCAGCCAGTATCGGTTCAAGCTCGCGTGCGTGTTCCTGTACCGAAGTTTCCGGCCAGAGCGCTTCCCGAAGACGGGCGAGTTGATCACGATCGGACGGCTTCGCTCGTCGGACGCAAACTTCCATGACTCAAGCATATCCGCCATCTTCGATTGCAACCCCTTTCTGGTCGCAAGCCCGAAGAGCACGATTCTGTTCGAGCCCTCGTCCAGACCGTCGTGGACGAGGTTCATGGCGTAATTTGGGCGCCTCCGCCGCTTCCGATTGATGAGGAGCACTGGCATTTGTCATGGATCGTTGTATGGGGCGCAAAGATTGTCGGCGTGGTTCTGACAGGTGAAGAGTGGTTGGATGACTTATGGGTGCTTCGCTAAAACAGGGGATGGGGATATGGAATTGGCCATCGTCTACTCGAGCAAGGAGAAGCCGAAATAATCGCGTGTGGCCATCCAATATTGCGCCTTCGCGTTGTGAGATCGAATACAGCGGCCATAGAGTTCTATCACCGGCATGATTGGCGAATCGCTCGGGAGTTCCCACACGAGAAATTCCCGACAACGACAGTGGAAATGTTCAAATCAGTTCGGCCTGCTGCAGATTCGTTCTAGATCAGATGCTTCCCGTTGACATGCTCAGTACACTCCTGGAACAAGTCGCTTGGTTGCACGACAATATTCGAGATAGCGCTCGCCGAACGCATGCACCAGAGCTGTTTCCTCAACGCGAATGCGATGGAGCACTGCGACGGTGGGAGGCACCACCGCGACTATCAATGCAGGCCAGGCACGGGAATGTAGCCCGATTGCCACGAAAATGATTTCCATACCCAGATAAGAGGGGTGCCGCACCAGGCTGTACAATCCGCCTCGTTGTAGCTGCTGCTCCGGTTGTGTGACGACGTTCGCCGTGAACCACCGCCCGAGCGTCGCGATAGCGGCCGCGCGGACGGCAATTCCGAAGATCATAAGGATCAGACTTAGCGGACGCAGCCAAGCTGCGTACCAACGGAAAGACGCCGGCACCAACGCTTCCAGGAATCCGGCGGCAGTCAACGACAGCACGATCGCGAACCAGAGCAGGACTTGGGTTCCGCGATCCTGGCTCTCTTTCGCATGACTGCGCCGCCGTGTGCCAATGGCGATGACGATCTCACCGGCTACCCAGCCGAGATAAAGCACGCGCCAGATTATCGACAACCATCCACCTCCGAACTTACACATACTCTAGCGAAAGGGTTGCCTCCCCGTTCTTCCGCCTTGGTTGGCTTGTGTAGGGGAAAACCAGCCCATGAAACGTTGTTCGAGAAATCTTATATTTCAGGTGATCCGCTGATGTCCGCGAGCGTGTCACGGGCAAGCCGGACAGAACCGCACATTTAAATCCCATTCCCAAATTGCCATGTGCACTGATTCTGAGCCGGCGCGATTCGTTTCATTGGCCTCGGTATTCTCTTCTGTAGAGGGTGGGGCCGTCCAAACCCAAGCTGGTATAACCCCGCTCTTTCTCCTGCGCCTTGCGTTCGTTCTGCCGCCCCTGACCCAGCCTTGTGAATGCCTGAACAGGAATGACCGCAAGCCCTCTTATGGCGTACGATTAAGCGTGGGTCGGAATATATGACGCGGAGAACTCTTCTTTCCTTCGCACCGGCACTCGCCGCAATGCCGCAGTTCCTTGCAGCCGCCTCGATCTACAACTACGACCTCGAAACCATCGACTACGGAAAGCTGCATTTGAGCGACTTCAAAGGAAAAGTCCTCATGATCGTTAACGTCGCGAGTCGTTGCGGCTACACTTCGCAATACGCCGGCCTCCAGCAGCTTTACCTTACTTACAAGGATCGGGGCTTCGTCATCATTGGCATTCCCTCCGACGACTTCGGTCAAGGCGAACCAGGATCGGATCCAGAGATCAAACAGTTCTGCCGCCGAAAATACGACGTCACGTTCCCGATGATGTCCAAATCGCTCATCAACGTAAACCCGCGGCTGCCGGTTTACGATTTCCTGACCGATCAAGAGCAGAACCCCAAAACCGGCGGTCCCATAAAGTGGAACTTCACAAAGTTCTTGATCAGTCGTCAAGGAAAAATTATTAACCGCTTCGAACCCGCAGTAGAGCCCGACGATTCTTCACTGGTCCGCGCAGTAGAAGATGCCTTACACCAATAAACCATCGAATTGGCACTTTAGCCGAAACACCTAACCGCTTAGGACCCGCAATGGACGGATGGCCGACAATCCGCTCAGGTGCGATCTAGCGTCTAACCGCGACTCTAATGCGAGTGATCACTTCAAGTCCCGCAGGCAGGTCATGCAAGAATTTTTCCATGTGCCGCGCGAAGATTTTGTTGGGAATCGAATGGATAGTATCTGCCCTGCTGTGCCTTGCCGCGGTGCCCGTATTCGAAGTTTTCCCGCTTGAAACAGTTTCAGAAACCTCTTCAAACGTTAGCATTGGTGACCTGAACGGTGACGGTTTTCCCGATATTGTTTTGGTCAAAGGCCGCCACTGGCAACTTACGTCCAGGATCTTCTTCGGTGACGGCAAGGGCCATTTCACTTCCGGGCCACAACTGCCAAGCAACGCCACGAAAAGCTATTCCGGCTCCCTTGCTGATATGACCAAGAGCGGCCATCTCGATATCGTGTTGAGCAACGACGCTCCAGATCCTAAGTTGATTCTGGTCAACGACGGCACAGGGCATTTCAAGGTCGGCGGAACGTATGGCGATCCGAAATGGCCAACGCGAAATGCTGCGGTCGGAGATCTTAACGGCGACGGCTATCCGGACATCGCAGTCGCGAACCGCGGCGCGACATCTTACGTTTGCTACAACGACGGAAAACTTCACTTTGCATGCAGGCCGCTACGCGATACACCGAGCGCGGCTAGCATCCTGATCGCGGATATGGACGGCGACGGCTTGAACGACATTGTCTTTCCTTGCCGCGACGATTGCCAGAGCCGGGTATTTTTCGATCGCAAGCTGGACGGGGAAGGAAAACCTTGGGGACCCGCGACAGCATCGATCCGCGCGATTGCTGTCGCCGATTTGAACGGCGATGGCCATCCTGACATTGCAGCCTGTCCCGAGAAGCTCGGCTGCTTTGTTTACTTCAATGATGGGAAGGGTAACTTCTCCAATGGTGTTCAATTCCAGAAACCAGGAGCATTGCCATACTCAATGATCGCGGCAGATCTGAATGGAGATGGCCGACCAGACCTCCTGGTCGGGTATGTCAACTCGCCGGGGATGATTTATTTCAACGAAGGATTCGGGAATAAGTTCGAAGCGCATCCGTTCGGAGACGGCAAAGGGGCGATCTACGGGATGGCCAGCGGTGATCTGAATGGAGATGGTCGACTCGATGTAGCGGTAGCACGGAGCGATGCTCCTTCATTTATCCTTTTCAACCGAAGGTCGCAATAGAAGAGGAGCAACCGTTGGCAACTCGAGGTTCCGAGGAGCGGGTGATGCAACGCGATTGCTTCCACATCTCAACTCCACGTCCAACTCCGCGCGTGTTACGGGTAAACTGGGCGCGAACTCCGTCCGCTGCGGCCCAATGTACGAGTGGCGACGACCGAACATAGGCGGTGACACGTGTGTTTATCAGCGCCGATCGCGCCTTTTGAACTCGGTATCATGGATGACCATGGCAGTCGCCAGTCCAGTCCTGATCGATGTTCCAATGCCGATCCGCACGCCGCGATTGACGATCCGGCCGAAAAAAGTTGGTGACGGCGCAATCACATCTCTTGCGGTCGCAGAAACGTGGGAAGAACTGAACCAATGGATGCGATGGGCAGAAAATCGAGATGCGTTCACAGCCGAGCTGATGGAGGTTCGCAACCGCCATGTAATGGCCAGCTTCCTGTTGCGTGAGGCCATCGAGCTCATCGGAATTGAGACGCAAACCGGTGAAGCAGTCGTCTGGTGTGGATTCCACGATATCGATTGGCAAGCTCGCCAATGCGACACCGGGTATTGGGTCCGCAAAGGCGCTCAGCGTCGAGGCGTCGCAACGGAGACAGCCAATGCGATGCTTCGTTATGCGTTCGGCGCGCTTGGAATGCAGCGAGTCGGTCTTACGCATTCGAGCGGAAATGAAGCAAGCCGCCGCATTGCTGAGAGACTTGGTTTCGCTTTTGAGGGGATACAGCGGAGGGCAAACATGCTTCCTGGTGGAAAAGCCGCAGACAGGTGCTGCTATGCCCGTTTCGACGTTGTTGGCCTGCCCTACTTAGAAGTGAGTTGGAAAGGGCTTGAAGACGAGTAGGGCCGCCCAAAAATATTCTGCGGCGAGTTCCGAGTAACGTCTGCTCGTCGGAACCTCAGCCATTTCATTGCGGGAACGGGAATGGAAAGGCGGAACCTACCTGAATGCGTGTTCCCGTTACCCTGCCCGCCACGCTGCTGTCGGAGAGCAGGTTTCCTTGTAAGTCATAGTTATCCCAAGTGAAATCCCCTTCGTAGGTATTGCCGTCGCGGCTGATAGAAACGTTTAACCGTTCGATGGTGATACTCACAATATGGGTATTGGATGCGTCGTAGTTGAACGCCGGATGTATAGTACGGTAGCTCCGTTGCCCAATCCTTTCCCACACTCCAGGGCAGACGTTGCCACCCGACGGCGGAACCGACCCATCGACTGCCCACTCAGTCCCGTCGTCGTGCCACGTATTAAACCCAAGATTCACCACCGTCCCGTCGGCCACAAAAACCGTTTTCCAAAGCCCGGTCATTGATGGGCTCTTCCCAGGGCGTAGCTCCTCTGCTGCGACACCATCCGAGAGGTGCCCCTGGGGAGGCGGTAGCTGCAG
Source organism: Terriglobia bacterium (assembly GCA_963799755.1). GTDB lineage: Bacteria > Acidobacteriota > Terriglobia > Bryobacterales > Bryobacteraceae > Bog-105. The sequence goes on from CAWCYQ010000001.1 coordinate 162,967, forward strand.
GGCCGAAGACACGCTCGGTGGCAGCCGTTGCACTGACGAGCCACAAGCGGCAGCAGCGCTTGGTAGCCACACTGACAATAACGCCACGATTACAATCAAGTTCCGGATTCGTCGAGAAAAGCTGACGATTCGCGGTAGCAAGACCGATCCTTGCAAATTCGGGAATTGGTTAATGCTCATATCAATCTCCTTGGTTCCCTTTTTGGGTTTCAGACAAATTCATTATTCGGAGAGCTGACTAAGGCTGTGTGAACCTTGACGGGCGGTATCATACCGGCCGACCCAGGCGCTGCGCCTCTTTCGTTGATCTCCGCTTACCAGAATGCCGGGCCGGCATCTAAGACAGATACCGACCCTTTTGCCCTTCCAGAACTGATTCCGGAGCGAGCGAGTTTGTTACGACTAACTCATACTTCACCGAGGCTGAGTAACTTAGGGCCGGAGCCCAGGAAATGTAAGTTCCACTCAGTGATGTTCCCAAGCCGCCCGCCGCAGCTTGAACGTTGTGCGCAGATTGCAATTTCCGTCGCGGGTGTTTTCGCCAATGTTTTCTTCCCAGGCTTCACCAACAACCCCGGCAAACCGTCCTGTTCCGCCGATGACTGCCCGATGCACAGCATGATGCGCGTTGGGCCATGCTCCCTCAGTAATGATTTCCGAATCGTCGTCCGGGAAACCATAGGTCTCCGTGAGAAAACCGAGAATTCGGGGCGCATTTGGATCCTTTGCTTCAGCGTTGAGGAAATCCTGAATGCCGGCTGTATTTACCCCTCGGTACCGATAGGTCCCAATCGTTTGAGCGCCCGGAGCAGGGTCTGATTTCCCACCGTGCAGCGTCCCCTTCGGATACAGAACGCCCTCGATGTAAGACAGATCTCCCTTCGAAAAGTTCACCTGTCCTTCGTTTGGATCGACGTCCACTTGCCTGTATGTGCTTCCGTCTTCATACACTTCCACCGTGAGCGTTAGCCAATCGCCCTCGCCGTTAGCACTTGCCGTTCTCGAAAGTGGCAGACCTACCGCAACCAAGCCCGCTAGAAATGCGCTGCCCGTCCATATCGCAAGCGTCGCTTTCCTACTTCGTGAAATCCTTTCCATGCTGTCCCTCCTTGGCTTGCCCGCTTTTGGAAGACCTTCAGTGTCACCGAAAGGTCGTCTCTGCGGGTAGTCACTCTTATGAACGCAAAGACAGCGCGAAAACTGTCATCGGGTCTCCGAAAACTTTCCGCCGGGTTACATCGCCGCAAGACTGTTGTTGCGAGTCGCCGTAAAGGTGACAAAGCGGCGAGGATCTGCGAGCTGCAAGCCGCCTGGAGATGCGATTCCTAGCGCAGAAGTTCATCGCACAACAGAATATGCAAGATGCTGCACCGGATCCGCGATTTGTTGGCCTACGGCATGATTGTACCGCTACATCAGCGCCGTCCTCATTCGAGGTAATATGTTGCCTATCTGCCCTTATGACTTCGCCGAATGAAGTCACGCAACTACTGCTCGACTGGAGTAATGGCAACCAAGCGGCCCTGAACCAGCTAATGCCCCTCGTCTACGCCGAGTTACATCGCATCGCGAGACGATACCTTGCCGGGCAGAGTGCAGGACACACACTGCAGCCGACCGCGCTTATCCACGAAGCGTACTTCCGGCTGGTGGGTGTTACGAACAGTCATTGGGAGAATCGGGGTCACTTTTTTCGAGTCGCTGCGAAGGCCATGCGCCATGTGCTGATCGATCACGCTCGCGCTCAGTTGTCTTTGAAGCGCGGAGGCGATCAAAACGGCATCACACTGGATGAAGCGTGCACCATGTCAGGCGACCGGGTGGCATCAATTGTCGCCCTAGATGATGCGCTCAGTGATCTGCACAGATTGAATCAGCGTCAGGCCGCAGTGGTTGAGTTGAAGTACTTCGGCGGTTTGACAGTGGAAGAAACGGCAGAGGCCTTGCATATCTCGCCCGAGACCGTGATGCGGGATTGGCGCGCAGCCAAAGCGTGGTTGTACACCCAGCTTACGTCGGCACACATCCGGCAGAACGAGGCAAGCGCATGACGCCCGAACGCTATGAACGGGTTGTGAAGTTATTTCAGCAGGCGTTGAGCGAAACGGGGGAGACTCGAGGTGCGTTCCTGGCAGAGGCGTGCGGAGACGATGCCGAACTGCGGTATCAGGTAGAGGACATGCTTGCCGCGGACGAGGAAGAGACTGAGTTCCTGGCTGAACCGCCGGGCGATATCGCAGCGGACGCCCTGCAGGGGTGCCAGCAACCATCTTTCATCGGGCAAACTCTGGGCGAGTATCGGGTGCTTGCGCGCCTGGGGACTGGCGGCATGGGAGAGGTCTTCTTAGCAGAAGACACGCGCCTGCGACGGAAGGTAGCCCTTAAGCTGCTGCCTCCGGAGTTCGCATCCGACGCCGCGCGTCTGACTCGCTTCGAGCGGGAGGCGTGCGCGGTGTCGGCTCTAAATCACCCGAACATCGTCACGGTCTACGGACTCGGTCAGGTTGAGAATGTGATCTTCCTGGCTACGGAGTTCGTTGATGGAACGACCCTTCGCGACGCGATGATCAGCGGTCCACTGCCCGTCTACAGAGTCACTGATCTCGGCCTACAAATCGCGCTCGCGCTGCAGGCCGCCCACGCCTATGGCCTGGTCCATCGCGACATCAAACTCGAGAACATTATGGTGCGGAGGGATGGCCTGGTGAAAGTGCTGGACTTCGGTCTGGCTAAGTGGACCGGAACCGAATCGGCACTCAGGGATCTTCACCAGATTGGGTCGAGGGAGACGACACCAGGTCTCATCGTAGGAACCCCAAGGTACATGTCTCCTGAACAGGCGCGGGGATTGCCGGTTGACTGCAGGACCGATCTGTTCAGCCTGGGCGCAGTTCTTTACGAGACGCTCGCCGGCCGGCCTGCTATGCAAGGAGCAACGGCCAGCGACATCATTGCTTCCATACTTACGCGCGATCCTGAGCCACTCGCGACCCTGCGGCCCGATTGTCCGCGCACACTGATCGATGTGATCAGTCGAGCTCTCCAGAAAGATCGCGAAAAGCGGTACTCCTCTGCGACAGAGATGATTGCGGATCTCCGGTCCGTGACAACCGCTCGCACGAAATCGCGAAACGCATCGTTTCGAAACGCTCTTCGGCTTAATTGGAGGGCCGTTACTGTTGCGGCTGTGAGTGCGGCACTGGTAATCGTCCTCATACTGTTCTTGCGTGGTTCGCCGAATTCGGTCATCGACTCCGTAGCTGTGCTCCCAATGGTGAATGAAGGTGGCCCGAGCCTCCAGTTCGTGGCTGATGGGCTCACAGACAGCCTTATCGGCGATCTCTCGGAGATTCCGAATCTCAAAGTGAGCTCGCGGGCTGCTGCGTTTCAGTTCCAGCATCAGCGACCCGATCCCGCGAAGGCTGGAAAACTACTGAATGCGCGCAAGGTGTTGGCCGGTGGAGTGTCACAACGAGCTGACCGTTTGCTGATTCATCTGGAGCTTGTTGAGGCGAAGACGAACCGCCGTATCTGGGGCGAGCGCTACACGACGATTTGGAACGATTTGCTCGGAGTGGAAGGCGCGATCTCAGGGGAAGTCGTTCGAAAGCTGAAAGTCCGGCTGACCAGAAACACGCAAGAAGAACTGCAGAAACGCCACGATGTTCGCCCGGAGGCTTACCGTCTCTACTTAAGAGGCCAGTCGGCACTTTATGGGCCCACACAGGCCGACCTGGAAGCAGCGGTCCTCTACTTACACCGCGCGCTCGAGACTGATTCCAGCTACGGCCCGGCAGCGGTTGACCTGGCAAACGCATATGTCGCGCTGGCCGACTATATATCCCCTCGGGAAGCGATGCCGAAGGCCCGCGAGTATGCTCTTAAAGCGATCGAACTCGGAGGTGCGACATCGGGAGCACACGCTGCACTCGGGTTGGTGAAGCTGCTTTACGACTGGGACTGGCAGGGCGCCGCACACGAGCTGAATTGGGACACTCCCCTTAATCCGCACGGAGTCGAGGCGTTCAGCTGCTACTTGCATTACAGAGACGCTGTACAGCGTACGAGTGAAACAGAAAAGACTATGGCTAGTCTCCTGGCGAGAGATCCTCTTTCGGCCTGGATGAACCACGAGATGGGTTGTGCGTCATTTTACGCACGCCATTACGAGAAAGCTATCGAGCAATTCTGGCGCACGGTGAAGATCAACCCCGATTTTCAGATCGCATATGTGAACGCGGGTCGGACCTTCGTGCAGCAGCGAAAGTATCGAGAGGCAATCAGCACGTTGGAGGCAGGACGGAAGATCGATCCGAATTGGCCTCTGATGCTGTCCGAATTGGCATACGCTCACGCCGCAGCAGGCAACCACGAGGTTGCGCGGCAGATATTGACCGAATTGGAACTGCTGGCAAGACGGCGCTATGTTGATGCTGTGCCTCTCGCTCTGGTGTATCTGCGAATGGGAGATCGTGGCACGGCATTCTCATACTTGGATAAGGCTTATACCGATCGTTCCAGCTCTATTCCCTGGGTGAGGGCCGAACCCAGGTTCGATCCAGTGCGATCCGATCCAAGATACCTGGGCTTGCTGAAACGAATTGGACTGGATCAGTGAATCTGCCAGACTTATTCCCGCTGCAAACAGCGCGATCGCGTATCATTCTTTGAGGCGTCGCCGCATGAACGGCCTCGTTCTAGTCGGCAACAGCTTGTCGATTGATTAATCGCCAGTTTCCAGGTTTCCAGGAGCGATCGTGTGGACGCACCTACCGCCATAAGAGTTCAGCCCCGATGAATCCGAGCCTGAATTCTTAAACTCGCGATCTCTTCCGTTCCTCGTGAGCAGTTCCGACTCGGTCGTGCTTAATCGCCGCCTCGCGCAGCCCGGGTTAGCGTTTACCGCGAGAGTCATACTGAAAGCACTGCTCAATCGGCACGCCAAGCGCGATTGACACTTTGAAGGCAGTCTCGAGCGAAGGCGAATACTTGTCTTGTTCGATGGCGATGACCGTCTGCCGTGTGACCCCCACTTGATCGGCGAGTTCCTGCTGCGTCATCTCGCGGCGGCCCCGGAGTTCTCGAATGTGATTGCGTATGGCGGGCATCAGACCGCCTTCCGGTAAGCCACGATTTGGGCGGCGGTTTTCGTGATATCCGCGACTACCAACATCCCGAAGAAGACGCTCAAGAAATGAAGTCCTACCATCCGGCTGTCCAATCGAAGATGGCCGACGGCCGCGTGAAACCACAGCATGCCCAGCCCGATCACCATCAGTGAGGCGAGCACCAGATAACCGGCACGATACCCTCGTAGCTCGATCAAGCGATCGCGCTCATCTGTTACACGGTTCCGCGTTATTGCGGCAATGACCGACTGCAGGATTATCTGCAGCACGATAATGGCGACAATCATGCCCGCGACTTTGTTCACGGAGTTTTGCTGGTGCAGGAAGAAGTAAGGTCCGTACACAACGAGCTCCGCCGCAAGCGAGGCGTAAAGAGTCTTTTCGCGGTAGGAAAGGCTTGTCAGCATGGCAATCGCTCCATGTCAAAAATATTTGACATTTGTAACATAGCGCCATCCGTTAGGACGTGTCAAATATTCTTTACATATTTGTGAACACAGTACTAAGCATTGCCGTGGGATACGGCACCGCGTTTTCTGCTGTGTGAGGGTGAATGGATCTTCGGAGACGAGATGCTCACCGTGATCAGCGGCAGTTTCGGCGCGGGCAAAATCCGCAGAGTGCTTTGCGGCGCCAACGAAAGTGTTTCATCTCTCTTCTTTTTTCTCAACGGTGGCAGTTTTCGGCAGATTTCGTTGCTTACCACAGTTAGGAGGCCTTCAAAAGAAGGAGAGTAGATGAAGCGCAGAAATTTTCTTAAATCCACGGTCGCGGCTGGCAGCGGACTGTTGACCGGACTTCACAAAGCGGCCGCTAAAAGCGGCTCCGGCCCGGTGTCTGGGCCAAAGCCGAACATCCTGTTCATTCTCGTGGACGAACTACGCTATCCCAGCGTGTTTCCCAACCACATTTCAGACGCGGGAGAGTTCCTGCACTGCTTTATGCCGAACCTTCACAGACTCTGGAAGAGCGGCGTCAAATTCGGGAATTACCATACTGCGGCGAATGCGTGCACACCAGCCCGCGGAACGATCATCTCGGGGCTGTACTCGCAGCAAAGCTGGTTGATGACGACCATCCTGTCCCCTCCGGACCCGAATCCTCTGCTGGCAAAACTGATGCCAGTTCTTAACCCGGCGTATCCGACATACGGGAAATTACTACAGAGCGCGGGGTATCATACCCCTTACTTCGGGAAATGGCACGTTTCAATTCCGCAGCAGTCAACGGGCGGTTTGCAAGCTTACGGTTTCGAAGACTACAGCACCTACCCTGACCCCACCGGGAGCAATCTGCAGGGTACCTACGGCAGCGATTTGGCCTCAACCCCACCGCCTCCTTCCCAAACTTTTCTGAGCGATAAAGATACGGCCGACGCCGCCATTAAGTTTCTGGGAGCTCGGAAGCTGGAGGATTCACCCTGGTGTATGACTGTGGGTTTTGTCAATCCGCACGATAAAGAGTTCTTCCCTGCAGGGACCGAATACCTGACAGTGAAAAACCTCTTCCACGACCAAACGCTCAATCCGACCGGCTTGGCACAGTTCACGCCCTACGCCGATAAGGCGCCCGCGACCCAGGTTCCGTGGGACAAGAATGAATTGAAGTCTCCCCGTTCGTACGGTTATCCCGAGCTACCCCCCAACTGGGAGTCGACACAAGACGTGATGGATCGGAAGAAGCCGACTACTCAGCTGTTCACAAGAAAGTTCCAGGAGGGCGAGTGGGGCGGCGTGACGGAAGACCCATCAAAGAATACGCCGGCTGACCGGTACATCGAGGAATATCCAGTACCGGAAATCCAGAAGGGCATCGTCAAGATGGAGTTCACCTACTGGCAACGCGCGCTCGACAGCTACACCCAAATCATGGGTGTTGTCGATAAGCAGATCGGCCGTGTAGTCGATGCCCTGGAATCTCTTCCCAGCAGCATCAAAGATAATACGGTGATCGTCTTCGCTTCGGACCACGGCGAGTACGCGGGTGCGCACGGCCTTGTTCAGGGCAAAGTGGGAACCGTCTACCAAGAGGCCTGGCACATTCCTCTCATCGTTGTCGACCGAAGTGATCGCTTCACAGCAGATGTCGACACGATCCGCACGGGGCTGGCTTCCTCAGTCGATTTGTTAGGGTTGCTGGTAGGCATCGGCAATCTCGGTACGCGTGACTGGATGACGGGTTACTTGCCGGCGATCTATGGCTCTCGCCTCGACATGCTCCCGATGCTCAAGTCCGCGTCTGTTCCGGGCCGCCGCCACCTGCTTCTTGCAACTGACGAGGTCAGCCCCGACTTCTTCAACTGGCTCAACGCGCCGGCGCACGTTCTTGGTATTCAAACCGAGGCAGGCAAGCTCGGGGTGTATGCGGACTGGTATACAGCGACCAGCGTGATCAACCCAAGTACCGTTCAAACTGAGTACTACGATTACTCGACGGAAAGCGGTCGTCTGGAACTCGACAACACGGTAGAGGGTAATCAGCAAGCAAAAAGGCTCTACCAGCGTTTACTGCACGAACTCATTCCAAACGAACTGCAGCAGCCTCTGCCCCCGCCTCTCCGCCTCCAGCAGGAAAAGTCGAAGATAGCTCATATGATTTACCGCGCTGTCATCGCAAACCTGCCAATCAGTGTTTATGAAAATATGGGCAAGGACCTTTCGGCGATTACCGGCTGGGGTGCTGAGTTTTAACGGCGGCTCGACAGCTCACTGAATATTCATGTGACCTCGTATCGGGCTTACGATGGCGCAGGGTTGTTGACCCTGCGCCATCTCGAAAAGACTCTGATACAAACGAGAAACGTTTTCTCTGACGACCTCGTGCTTAAGAAACGCTTAGGGCGCTGATCCCTTTTGTCCTTTTTCGCCGCCGCTGCCAATTTTGTTACCCGCAGGTAAGGGTTTTCTGCTAGGCTCAATTTCAATATTGAGGAACAGGTCTCAAAGGAGGACAAGCATGCGAAAACTAACTTTCGCGCAATTGGGGTTGATGGCTATTGGTTTGGCGATCGCTGTACCTTCCAACGCGCAATCGACGTATGGCGCGATCCTGGGCACTGTAACGGATAGCTCGGGGGCGGGAATCGCTAACGCAACGGTTACTATCACGAACTCGGACGAAAACACGAGCCGCATTGTCGAAACCAACGAAAACGGTGAGTTCGACGGCGAAAACCTGCTGCCGGCGCACTATACCGTGACCATTACGAGCGCTGGATTCGATACCTACAACGCCACGAACCTGTCTTTAGTGGCGCGGCAGATTCTGCGAGTCAACGCCACTCTGCAGGTCGGCAAAGAGCAGCAGACCGTCACCGTGAACGACGCTGAAGTAGGAGTCATTGCTACCGACAGCCAGGTCATTCAGGCAACTTTCGCGCCCAAAACCCTCCTTAATCTTCCGGCAAATATCAGGGCGAACGGCAATACGAGCCCCTATCAGCTCATCCAGATTCTGCCCGGGGTACAGGCCGATAACAGCAACAACTTCTCTATTCAAGGGGGAATTCAGTCTCAAACGCAGTATTCGCTGGACGGAATCTCGATCACTGACGTGGGCGGCAACTCGCCTTTAACGAACGCTTTCCCTTCGACGGAGTCAATCGCCGAGATCAAAGTGCAAGGTGTGGGCAATCCGGCCGAATACGGCCAGGTGGGCGATATCACGACGATCTCGAAAAGCGGGACGAATCAGTTACACGGCGACCTTTTCTGGTACTCGCAAAATCGCGCGTTGAACTCGCTCGCTTTCGGCCAAACGATCAAGCCTCAACTCGTCGCCAACGATTTCGGAGTCAGTGGCGGCGGCCCGGTGATAATCCCTCACGTCTACAACGGACACGACAAGACTTTCTTCTACGGAACCTACGAGGGTTTCCAGTACCCTCGCCAGCAGGTGCTGCAAAATGAAGTTCCTACTGCTGCGATGCGCGCGGGAAACTTCAGTAATGAAGGCGTGACGATCACCGATCCTACGACCGGCAAGCCCTATCCAAATGACACGATTCCAGTGGTGAACCAGGTATCCGCAAAGATTCTGAGCTTGTATCCTTTGCCTAATGCGGGCGATCTGACCCGGTCGCACACCGCCAACTATATCGATAACCGGCAAAACAATTACACGTCGAATCAGTACGATCTACGCGGCGATCACTACCTGACCTCCAAGCAGTCGATCTTCGCACGATGGACCTGGAAGAACATCAGCCAATACAGCGTCCAGAATTTGCTTGTTCCCACCGAATCAGAGCCCGACAACTACAAGTTGCTGGTGTTAGCCCATAACTATGCCATCAGGCCAAATTTGCTCAATGAGGCACGCTTCGGCTTTACGCTCGAAAATGCTTCACAAACACTGCCCTTCGACGGGCGGGCTTTTACAACCAGCCTCGGCCTGGTCGGAATCGGGCCCACATTTCCCTTCAATGGCCTGCCGGATATCAGCATCAACAATCTGACCGGATTGAATACCGATCGCGGCGACTCCACAACCAAAAACGATACGTGGCAGTTCACCGATAACTTGACGTGGAATAAGGGGCGGCACACAATCAAAACCGGTTTCGATTACCGTAAAATCCGCGCAGTCTCCGCGCTCGGCTTTACCGCCGGCGACAATTACGGCGGCTATAGCTTCGACGGATCGTTCACCGGCAACCCCTTTGCCGATTTCCTGCTGGGCGCCCCGATTACGACCTCGGTCGACAACGTTAAAAACGATAACGACGGCCGCAGCAATCACTATAACGCCTATATCCAGGACAGCTATCACGTCAGCCAGCGGCTCACTCTCGAATACGGGTTGCGTTTCGAATTTCATCCCGGTTACACCGATGCAAACGGAAACATTGGAAATTTCGATCCGAACTATGCGAAGTCCGGTGCGGTGATCTACCCGGATGGCGCGTCTTCAACCCTCGCGCCGGGATATCTGCAAAGTTTTAACGCCTGTCCGAACCTCGGCAGCACCAGCGGTCCCACTATCAACGGCGCTCCGTGTACCCCGGTTCTTTCGGCAAGCCAGGCAAACCTTCCGAATTACCTGCGAAATGCTCCGTTGCGCTTCGTTCCCCGGTTCGGATTCGCTTTCCGGCCGTTCAACGACGACAAGACGGTCATACGCGGAGGTTTCGGTGTGTTCAATACCGAGGTCCTCGGCTCGATTTACTACGCTTTGACCGGGACTCTTCAATCGAATACTCGAACCTATAACAACATCAACTCGGCTGGCCAGCCCATTTTTTATTTCCCGCAGACCCAGCTCTCCGGTCTTGGCTCTATCTCGCCTCTGGGAACCGCTTACTTCGGAACCGCAAATCAGATTAATTGGAAAGATCCATACTCCATGCAGTGGAACTTCTCCGTCGATCGAGATCTGGGTTTCCAGACAGGCCTGCGTGTTTCTTACATTGCAATGGCGACGCGAGATCTGGCTTGGTCGCCGAACCTGAACCAGTCTTACTACTCGACGCAATATTACGTGGACCAGCCCCTGAGCAGCCGCCCGTTCCCGAACTGGGGAGTCGTTAATACGCGCGCTAACGGTGCGAATGCCAACTACCAGTCGTTACAGATCGAAGTGAACCATCGCACGCGCGCCGGATTGACCTTTGATTCGGCTTACACCTGGGCGCACAACCTAGCTGACAACCAGGGCTACGACGCCGATCATTTCGCGGACGAAAACTCCGGACACCGGACCATGGATCTCTACGATTTAAAGCGTGAGTACGGGAATGTCTACGCGACGCGCCGCCATCGCTGGATCAGCAACGAGATCTATGAACTGCCGGTCGGACGGGGCCGCCACTTTGGCAGCACGATGAATCGCTGGGCAGACGGAGTTATCGGTGGATGGCAGCTCAGCACGACTTTCCTTTGGCAGAGCGGACCCTTCGAAACCCCCATTTTCAGCGGCGGAGACCCTTCTGGCACCGGCTCAGGAGTGATCGGACGCGACCAGGCTCCGGACATTGTCGGAAATCCAAATACCGGCACTCGCAACCGCAATGATTGGTTCAACCTCGGTGCATTCACCTGCCCCGGAACACCGGGCTGGACGCCAGGCTCGGCATGTCTGATTGGATCGAGTCCGAAATATGCTCCTCCTTTGGGCCGTTTCGGTACCGCCGGTATTGGCACCGTGGTTGGCCCGGGCACTGTGACGCTCAATGCCGGTCTGGCGAAGTATTTTCGCTTCACGGAACGCGTGCGTCTCAAGGTGGAAGGCTCGTTCACCAACGTGCTGAACCACACGAATCTGGCGGATCCGAACCTGAACATCGACAATTCAAGCGTCGGTGTGATCAGCAGCGCACAGGGATTCGATTTCGGCGGCAGCCGTACCGGACAAGTGGGCGCCCGGATCGAGTGGTAGCTGTGGGGCTATCAAGCCCGCAGCGCGGAATGCTTCAGTATTCGCCCGGGTCTCCAAGATCGGGTACAGCAGTTGTCTCGCCGTGCGCCAGCCGGCTCAGATGTTCTCTGATTTCGTTCTCGCGCTGCCGGTAACTGCTGATTCCGGTCAGCGGTGCTTCTTCAAGTTGCTTACCGCTTGCATCCTGATACACGACCTTAAATTCTCCCGGTATGTTCGTGCTGAACACTTCGGCCGTGTACTCGCCGTGTGACAAAGTGCCGACCAGGTGGTTCTCGTGTGCGTCCATTGGCGTGATTGTTTTCTCCCGCTCTTCAAATTATTGCGCGTTCACCTGTTTTTCGAACTCGCTACAGGTTATTCACAGCGCAGCGCCAGAATCGGGTCGACGCGGCTCGCTCGGCGCGCAGGCAGCCACACGGCAAGCAAGGCCACAGCGCTGAACAGAGCCGGCACCAAAACGAACACCAGAGGATCGACGGCCTTCACGCCAAACAAAAAAACTGCGAGATAGCGCGTGAGTCCGAAAGCGCCAGCCATTCCGATGAGTACACCGGCGAGAGCCAAGCGCATTCCCTGCCACACGACCAGGGTTTGCAGATCGCTCGACTGAGCACCCAGGGCCATGCGAATTCCCATTTCCTGCGCACGCTGCTCAACGGTATAGGCCATCAAACCATAGATGCCGATCATGGCGAGCAGCAGAGCGGAGCCGGCAAAAATATTCATGAGCAGCATGTTGAAATCCTGGCGAGCGGTGGAGCGGCGCACGATTTCTTCCATGGAACGAAGAGGAGGAACCGGCTCGCCCGTTGCCCGCCGTAAAACTCCCAAGATTGCGGCGCGGAGAGCCGCCGATTCGTCAGTGGTACGGATTACCCAGGCGACAGCTCTATTGACAGCCCGCTTTTCCGCTATTTGCGACCCGGGAACAAACACGGCGGGCTGCGGGGCTTCGCCAAGCGCGTTCTCGTGAACGTCTTCTGCGATGCCGACGATCTGGCGCGCCGGTTCACTGAAATTCGGGCCAAGTCCCTGCCCTATTACGATTCGCTCTCCCACCGGATCGCGATCGTGCCAAAACTGACGAGCCATCGTCTGGTTGACGATCGCGACGCCCGGCGCACGGAGATCATCCGCTTTCGTAAAGGAGCGGCCGCGCAGAAGCGGAATCCTGAGTACATCGAAATAGCCGGCGGAAACGATCATCCAGCGGCTCTCGCCGTGCGACGGTCCACTTAGCGGCCGCCCGACCACAACAATCGGAATACTGTCGAAACCTCCTCCAAGCGGTAAAAGCCTGGTGTAGGCTGCGTTCTCAACGCCGGGCAGCGGCGCTGAGCTCCCGGAACACCTTCTGAACGATCTCGTCGGTCCCCGGCATTCTCGCCGCCTGCGGATCAAGCGCAGTTTCTGTCGTCACGACGTGTCGGGGATCAAATCCGGGATGTACGGAGCGCAAAGCGATGAGCGTGCGGATCAGCAAAGCCAGCGCCGATCAACAGCAGCAGCGCCAGGCTGATCTCGCTGATCACCAGCAGCGAGCGCATCCTGTGATGACGAAATCCGGTTCCCGTGCGACTGCCGCCCTCTTTCAAGCTCGAATTGAGATCCGTAGCGGAGGCCTGGAGTGCCGGCGCCAGTCCGAACACCAGGCCGGTAATCAGCGAGACTGCCACGGCGAATGCGAGCACTCGCCAATCGATCGTTACGTTCTGGCCCTCGAGTCCAAGCCGCGGGATGTTCGAGGGATTTAAGGCCAGCAGAAGATGGACGCCTACAATTCCCAGACCCAATCCAAATACTCCGCCCACTGCGGAGAGCAGCGTGCTTTCTGTTAATAGCTGCCGGATAATCGTCGCTTTGGAAGCTCCGACCGCCAGCCGGACAGCGACCTCTCTCCGCCTGCCTGTAGCTCGAACCAGCAGCAGGTTGGCAACGTTTGCGCATGCGATGAGCAGGACCAGACTCACTGCGCTTGCGAGTATCAGCAGTGACCGGCGTATGTCCTTTGTCAGAACCTCCTGCATGGGTTCGACGCTGAATGCATCGCCCCGGCTGGTAGAGATGCTATGCGGAAATCTGCGGCGAAATTCCTGAGTAGTGAGTTGAAGCCGCGCGTTTGCCGCCTGGAGCGTTACGCCTTGCTTCAATCTCCCCACCGCCAGGAAATAGTGCGCCTGGAACGTGCTGTTCGAATCGATCGGGAACGGAAACCAGACGTCCGGCGGATCGTTTATCTCCGGCCGGGCGGTGGCGGCCATGACCCCAATGACTTGGTAACCGGTTGCGCCGAATGAAATAGTCTTTCCGATGATTTCCGGCCTGCCAGCGAACACTCTTTGCCAGAACGCATGGCTGAGTATGACGACGGAAGGCCCATTCGATTCCTCTTCCTGCGCGCTGAACAACCTTCCCCGCGCCAAGGGTAGAGCAAAGAGAGGGAAGTAATCCTTCGTTACATAAATCGCGCTGGCTCGCTGCGGCTTCTCAACGCCGGTTAAGTTTACGAAGCCCGAGTAGTAGCCCGCAATGTTCTGAAAGACGTCAGCCTGTTCGCGCCACAGATTGAACTTGATCTCTGACGCAAGCGGACTGGTTCCCTCCTTGCTTGTCGACAGGAACGAGACCACGCGATTCGGTTCGGGGGCGCGGACCGGCCGTAACAGGACAGCGTTCACTACCGAAAAAATCGCGGTGTTTGTCCCGATGCCCAAAGCGATGGCTGCTGATTGCCGTAACTGTAAAACCAGGGCTTTGCAGGAATGCGCGCAGCGCGTGCTTCAGATCCTTTAGAAACAATTCCATTAGAGGAATAACGCTTTCTTACGGATGGCTATTCGCCTGTTTTCGCACTTGCTCCATGTACTCGCGGACGTATTGCTGGAGGGCTACCGGCACTTCATCGCGATCAATCTCTCCGCCGAGGTCCGCGTGGCTGCCAACACGTCCCGAGTATTGCGTTTGCAGTGCCTGGTGGCCCGAGTGGGTCTCGACCGTCATGTCACCCGTCACGCTGGCGGAACGTTTGCCGATAATCTCGTCCAGTTTCCCCATGGCGCGCAACTGCTCGGCTTCTTTGAGGCTCTTCTCGCCGTCCTGCCGACCGATCCCCGATTGAGAATCGGCTCCTTTGCGGCTGGCACTCGCGTCCGAAGCATGGCTCTGGCTTGCCGGAGATTTTTCGGAAGCTTGAGCCGCCTGCTGGCCGAGCGCGCTCTGCTGCCGGCCCTGGTCTTCGCTTTCTTGCGGGACTTTGCGAGTTCTGCTGCATCTGCCCGTTTCGGGAGCGACTCTCGGCGGCTTGTTCGCCCGATTTTTGCTGCGGGGAGCGCTCGCTATTCTTTAGTTCTCCCTGCTCCTGACGCATCTTGGCCATCAAACCGGAGAGCGCGTCTTTCATTCGGTCCAGCAAGCCCGGGTTTTGGCCGCGATTCTCCTGGCTCGATTCCTTGGCGGCAGATTGTTCGTTGCTGGATGGCCGGCCGTTCGCCGCCTGATCAGGTCGCTGCTTGCTGTTCTCCGCGGATTGCGTCTGATCCGGACTGTTGGCGCGATCAGCCGACTGGCTCTGCTGCCCTCCTGCTTCGTGGGTGTCCCGCGACTCAGATGAGCGTTGATTGTTGTTGCCGGCGTCTGGCTTGCCAGTGGACGCCTCGGCCCTGTTAGTGTCGCGGCTGGAAGGATCGCTACCGTCCGAAGCCTCGCGCTGAGCATTTGGCAGCGAGCCTTTCAGCTGATTCTTATGATCGAGAGAATTGCGTCCCGCAAGGTTCTCGATGCGCTCTAATACTTCCGCAGGCAGCGGAAATGATAACGGAATCAGCGCTTGTTTCAGACTGAGGCTGCTGGTCACCAGATAGCGCAGGGCAAATAAGCCGAACGCTACAGCAAACAGGGCGGCTGCGAGGCTCCAGGTGCGGCGCCATACGAACGGGAAAACGGCAGCGGGTTTCACAGTCCGGGCGGTTTCTTCTGCCCGGTCGATCTGCGTTTGGGCAAGGCCGCCGATTGCGGGGCTCTCGAGTAGGAACCATGCCGTTGAGAGCGAATCATTCAATTGAAGGCGCCGATCCACCAATTGCGCTACACGGTAGCGGCTGAGAATCCGGCCGCGCACGCGTACAAACACGACCGCCGCGCCGGCCAGGGCCAAAAGAAGCAGCCAACGTCCATCAAAGATCTGAGTGCCGAGAAGCAAGAGCAGAATAAGGCCGCCAAACACTGCAGCCAAGGCGAGGGCCGAGTGTTCCACCAGCAAGACGAGGTTGCTGCGCCGGAATCCGCCTTCAACTACTCTTCGCACCCGGCTTTGGCCCGAGTCTGCCCAAATGCCCACAGGTCGTTTGCCTGCCTGGATTATCCCATGCAAATGAACATCGAGAGAGGAGGCGAAAAATTCTGCGATTTCGCTACCATAAAGTCTTGCTGCGTTTTGAAACAGCGGGGGAATCTCATGGCGAGTTCCTGGTCGCAACGGTAACTGGTATTCCCGCGGGCGTGCCGGTCTGCCTGGATTACCTGAACCGGCAACTCTGGCGTCGCCAGCAGGGCTTTGGCCGCGGAGGCCGCATGAAGATCGAGACCGATCAGGTGCGCATCGTCTCCGGCGTACGGCATTCGCGGACGATCGGTTCGCCGATTGCGATCCTGATCGAAAACAAGGACTGGAAGAACTGGATGGGAACTCTACCGGTGGATGCATCGGATGCTGAGCCAGGGAAGGAAAAACCTGTCGATCGGCCTCGGCCCGGTCACGCCGATCTGGCGGGCGCGATCAAGTATAACTTCGAGGATGCCCGCTATGTTCTGGAGCGCGCCAGCGCCCGCGAGACCGCGGCGCGAGTGGCGGTGGGCGGACTCGCGAAAACGTTTCTGAAGGAGTTCGGCATTGAAGTGCTGAGCCATGTTATCGGCGTAGGCCCCGTTCGGCTTGAACGTTCCGTAGCGTGGGAAGAGATCTTTCTGCTCAGCAAGCGGGACGAAGTGCTGCTGGGCTGCGTGGATAGCAGCACGGAACAACGCATGAAAGAAGCTGTCGATCACGCTTATCGCACCGGCGACACCATTGGCGGCATCTTTGAAGTAGTGGCGCATGGGCTGCCGCCGGGTTTGGGCTCGCACATCGCGTGGGATACGCGCCTGGACGGCCGTCTAGCCCAAGCGGTCGTGTCGATTCAGGCTGTGAAAGGTGTGGAGATCGGGTTTGCTGAAGAGGGCGCAACTTCTTACGGCTCTGCCGTACAGGACACCATACAGTACGACAAGAACCAACGGGAGTTCAAACGCGGGTCGAATCGCGCGGGCGGCTTGGAAGGCGGCATGACCAATGGGCAGGACGTGGTGGTGCGAGGTCTTCTCAAGCCGATCTCGACGCTGCGGCGACCGCTCGAATCGGTCGATTTGCCGACGCGAGAGCCCGCGCTTGCAGCCTATGAGCGTAGCGACGTGGCCGTCGTGCCGGCCGCTGGAGTAATCGGCGAAGCCATGGTAGCGATCACGCTGACCTCGGCCTTCCTCGAAAAGTTCGGCGGCGATTCGCTCGGCGAAACCAGGCGCAATTATGACGGCTACCTGGCGCAAGTAAATAGCTTTTAGAATTTCTGAATCGGATTTCTGAATCGATAGATGGTTAGAACAATTTTGAAGTATGGCGAGCCTATGCTGGAGCAGGTCGCGGAGCCGGTCACGGAGTTTGATACGCCTGAACTGAACAACCTGATCGCGGACATGTGGGAAACCATGTATGCGGCGAAAGGGGTTGGTCTGGCTGCACCGCAGATTGGTACGGGAAAGCGCATCTCGATTATTGACATAAGCGTCGGTGAAGACGAAACAAAGAAACTCGTCATTATCAATCCTGAGATCACGTTTCGCGACGGCAAGCAGGTGGGCGAGGAAGGATGCCTGAGTATTCCGGGTTTTCGCGAACCGGTCGCGCGCGCGAACAAGGTGAGCCATCCGCGCTCGGAACGCGAAGGGCGAATCGATCGAATTGACTGGCGAGGAGCTGCTCGCGCGCGCCATCGAACACGAGATCGATCATCTGAACGGCATCCTCTTCATCAATCACCTCAGCGCTCTGAAACGCGACATCATCCGCCGCAAGATCAAGAAGCTGCAAAAGGCCGGCGAGTGGGGTTGAGCGGCTGGTATGCGGGTGGTTTTTCTTGGCACGCCGGAGTTCGCGGTTCCTTCCTTGCAGGCGCTTGCTGCGAGACATGAAGTCGCCGCAGTGTTCACACAACCCGACCGGCCAAAAGGAAGGGGGAACAAAGTAGCTGAATCACCAGTGAAGCTGGCGGCCGCGAAACTTGCGATCCCGGTTCATCAGCCGGAGCGCATTCGGCGTCCGCCCAATCCGGAGTTGCTGCGGAGTTTCAATAGCGATCTGATGGTGGTGGTCGGCTACGGCCAACTCATCCCGCAAAGTATTATCGATCTCCCGAGGCACGGCATTCTCAATGTGCATGCTTCCCTGCTTCCCGAGTATCGCGGCGCAGCGCCCATTCAGTGGGCCATCGCAAACGGTGAGACGCGAACTGGCGTGACGATCATGCAGATCGACGCAGGTCTCGATACCGGGGATATGCTGCTCGCTCACCTGGTCGGGATTGAACCGGATGAAACGGCTCCGGAATTGAGCGCGCGGCTGGCTCCTGCCGGGGCTGAACTGCTGATTGAGGCGATTCGCCAGATCGAGGCAGGAACGGCGCACCGGCAGAAACAGAATGAGCGAGAGGCGACGCTTGCCCCCATTCTAAAAAAAGAAGACGGTCTGATCGATTGGTTCCGTTCGGCGCAGGAGATCTACAACCGGCTCCGCGGCTTTACTCCGTGGCCCGGAGCGTATACGAAGTTCCGCAACGGACAGTTGCTGATCCTCCGGGCCCGTCCGGCCGAGCAGGAGCGCGGCATTGCTCCCGGTCTGATGCGCACTGAGAATCGACGCTTGTTTGTTGGCTGCGGCGGCAATAGTACGCTGGAACTTCTTGAACTGCAACTTGCCGGGAAGGGCCGTATGAGCGCTGAAGCATTTCTGAACGGCTACCGGCCTGGTGAAGATGAAATGCTTGGAGACTCCATTTGACGCTTCCCCTTGGCTATCGATATGCCACTGTTTACGCGGGAATTCGCAAGCAGAAGCAAGACGACCTGGCGCTGATCGTTTCAGATAGTCCGGCAACGGCCGCCGCTGTGTTTACGCAAAACGTCGTCCAGGCATCTCCCGTCAGA
Source organism: Terriglobia bacterium (assembly GCA_963799755.1). Taxonomy (GTDB): domain Bacteria; phylum Acidobacteriota; class Terriglobia; order Bryobacterales; family Bryobacteraceae; genus Bog-105. The sequence goes on from CAWCYQ010000001.1 coordinate 181,707, forward strand.
CTGGCTCGCCAGAATTTGAAGGCCGCAAAGGGCAGGGTAGCGGCGCTGCTTATAAATGCCGGAAACGCCAACTGCGCCACACGTACGGGCGACAAGGTCGCGCTTGCCTCTTGCAAAGCCGCCGCGAAAGCGCTGAAGATCAAGCCCCGGCACGTGCTGCCTGCCTCGACGGGCGTCATCGGAGTGGAACTCGATCCCAAGCTGCTGACAGACGCATTGCCGGGACTGGCTCGGGAGCTCTCGCCGGATCACTTCGAGGCCGTTGCCAAAGCCATTCTGACCACCGATACGCGTATGAAGACAGCCACACAGGAAATTCAGTTTCGCCGCGGCAGGGTGCGTGTGGCCGGGATGACAAAAGGTTCCGGCATGATTCATCCGAACATGGCGACCACTCTGGGTTTTGTGATGACGGACGCTTCGGTCGAGGCGCGCCACCTGCGTCCAATTTTGCTGGAGGCGACGGAGCGCTCTTACAATTCGCTGAGTGTCGACGGAGATACATCGACCAACGATATGGTTGTGCTGCTGGCGAATGGCGCGTCGAAGGTAAAGCCGGATGACAAGGAACGCAAGGCGTTTGCCGAAGCGGTGAGCTCGGTGATGGAGCAGCTCGCTCAGCAGATTGCGGCCGATGGTGAGGGCGCGCGCAAGCTGATCGTCGTAGAAAGCGCTGGCTTCCGCACGAATGAGGAGGCCCGCAAAGTTGCGCGCTCTGTCGCCAATTCACCGTTAGTCAAGACGGCCGTCGGAGGAAGCGATCCCAATTGGGGGCGCGTGCTTTGCGCAGCGGGGTATTCCGGCGTTACGTTTGATCCGCGCAAGATGGATATCTCCCTGCAACACGTTCCGGTCTGCAAAAGCGGCCTGGCAGCGGATTTCGATGAGGGTGAGCTCAAGCGCAAACTGGACGAGCGCGAAGTTCTCATTCGAATCGTGCTCAACGGCGCGGGCAAATGCGAAGCACGTTTCTTTACCTGCGATTTGACCGAGGGCTACATTCAAATCAATGGCAGCTATCGGACGTAGAGCACTTTCTGGGAACTTGTATTTGGTTCGGTTGCGTGGCAAGTTCGAAAGCGGATCAGCCGACTGAGCTTCGCTCAGAGCTGAGCGATATAGCGATGGCTCTGACGGGTGGGAATCCGGCGGATGCCATGACGCCATTCTCTAAATCGTTCGCAAACTACGACAAGCTGAGAAACTACTTCATCGGCCTGACGAACGCGTTCGACATCGTCAACGAAGTGGATGTCACCGAAGAACAAGACTCGCCCAACGAGATTCTGGCGACGATTCACTGGGCCATTACGGTGAGCAACAAGGGTAATAACTCGAGCAACCAGCGCAGTGCCGAAATTCATGTGCGGTTGGTGCAGGAGAGGGGGAAATGGCGAATTTTGGGGTTTTCCCCGATCGATGTGTTCGATCCGGGGCAGTCACAAACGCCCACTTAGAGCGGGGTTTTTACCGTTTATAAAAAGGGATAACATAGCTGGCAACTCACCTTCAAAATCGGGCGATTGATGCATGGGACCGCGCTCTTGGTGTGACCCAAAAACCGCGTGGTTTATTGCTCATAGAATTCGCCGTGCGCTCGGCATCGCGTCAGACGGAAGAGTTGCTGAAGGGTTCGGCTCTGAACACAGGAGTCTCGAAATCGAACAGCGGTTCCGCAACAGGGGTCGCGATGTCTTCAAATAATCAGGGACTTGGTCGATCCGAGGAGGGCCACTCGATTGCGACGACATCGCCGTGCGCCATCGACATGACAGAAAAGCCCTGCTCGCGGGGCTGACCGTTTGCTTATCGGTTTCGCTGTCTCTGCGGGGACAAAAGCTGGACCAGTTAGTTCCACAGAATGTCCTTTTGAAACAGATGGCCTATCATGGCCGCTCGGCCGTGCAGGTCATGGCGGCGCCAGACAGCGCCAACGGTTCTTCATACGCAGTCCTCAAAGGCATCGCTTTCCAGGACGGCACGATCGAGGTTGATGTGGCGGGCAAGCCGGCCGCCGGAGCCGGTCCGGGCGCGCGCGGATTTATCGGTATGGCGTTTCGGCTGCGAGACAACAGTTACGAGTACATCTATATCAGACCTACAAACGGCCGCGCAGACGACCAGGTACGCCGGAACCACTCGACCCAGTACAGTTCGTATCCAGAATTCGATTTCGCTCGGTTAAGGCAGGAGTCGCCAGAGAAATACGAGTCCTATGTGGATCTTGAGCCCGGCGAATGGACAAAATTGAGGATCGAAGTTGAGGGACGCAAAGCACGACTGTACGTACGCGATGCCGAGCAACCGACGCTGATTGCTAACGATCTGAAGATAGAACCCAGAGAAGGTGGGGTCGCACTCTGGGTCGGCCCCGGTACCGAAGGCTACTTTTCGGACCTGAAGATCACACCAAGTCCTGCACACGCGCTCTCTTCAGGAGTAGTCGATACGAAACGAATCTACTTCGATACCGGACATGGCGAGGCTCGCTGGCCATCTCAGATGGAGGAGATCGGCAAACGGCTCGGCTACCGGCTTGAGCAAGGCACTGGCAGCATCACGCCAGAGGCGCTGGCAGGAAGCCAGTTGGTGTACCTGCGTGCACCGAATAAGGCATTCCAGGATTCAGAAAAGCAGGCCATTATCGCTTTCGTGAAGGCAGGCGGCTCGCTTCTGGCGGTGCTCGACGAAGAGCAGCGTCAGAGGCTGGCAGTGGTGGGAATGAATGACATCATCGGACCATTCGGTCTGAAGTTGTCCGGCGATACACCGCACATTGTGAACACAGGCGCTATCGCCAAGGCAGGCGAAATCAACAAGGCCGATCGTGAAGTCCCTTATGATGGCGGCCGGCAGGTCTTTGGGGGCACATCGTTCGCCTACCAATTGGATCGCGATGGCAAGCCCGCGCAGCCTTACGCTGCTTACGTGAAGCTTGACACGGGCGGAAGGATTGTCGTTATGGGTGAAGGCATGGCGAGCCTTTTCCTGGGTGTTCCAGACGCGGTACGCCTCACGGTTGACCCGGACCATCCCAAGTGGTGGGGCAAGGACTCACCCGCTTTCATGGAGGAAGTCCTAAGTTGGCTGCTGGCAAGGTAGTTCAAGCACCAGTCCGGCCGAATAGGGCGGCGCGAGCCTCCAAGCCGAGCCAGCGATTTCGTTCTAACCGGAGAGTGCTGTTATCCACGATTGAGATACACCTCATGGCACTCAAGATCAATAACCTGAAGTCAATGGGAAAAGTAGAGAATAGCGAAGCAGGCCGCTCCTGAAAGAACAAAGAGGTTTACTGCCAGAAGCGCCATGAAGGCATAACGGAGCTGGCTGCCGTCCATCGGCTCGGCTGCGTCTGAGACAGATTCATCGTGCGCCGATTCGGAAGTAAGATGCAGGCCTATTATCGTTGGCAATTTTGCTCCTCTAAGGACAAGTCGGGCAAGACCCAGAGAATTCTCAGTCTGCGCGGCAATCGTACGCTAGAGAGGTGCCATACTCCGGATTTCAAGACCACTCGTCACCGGCGAAAGCCGCGGTCGTAACCGGGGCGGCGCAGGGCATTGGCAGGCGCACAGCGGAGTTACTCGCGGAACGAGGATATGCTCTGGTGCTCTGCGATGTATCGCCTTGTAGTGAAACATACGAGGAAATCTCTCACGGCGGTTACTTAGCGATCGAGGTGATCGGCGATGTTTCAGTGGAAGCGAACGCCAGAGCCATCGCGCAGACTGCGTTGGAGAAGCTAGGCCGGGTAGACGTTCTGGTGAACAATGCTGGTATTTCGCATATTTGTCGCGCGGAAGAAACCACTGAAGCGGATTGGCGGCGGGTAATGGATGTAAACCTGCTCGGGCCATTCCTCCTGTCGCGCGAGATCGGTTCGATCATGCTCAAACAAGGACAGGGAAGTATCGTCAACGTCGCTTCCATTGCCGGTCTGCTCGGGATAGCCGACCGGGCGGCATATAACGCGAGCAAACACGGGTTGATCGGATTGACGCGGACGCTGGCCGCGGAGTGGGGCGGCCGTGGCGTTCGCTGCAACGCCGTTTGTCCTGGATGGGTGAAGACTCCGATGGACGTCGCGCCTCAGGCGGCTGGTCTCTATAGTGATGCCGATATCGAAGGAAGGATACCGATGGGCCGTTTCGCGTCGCCGGACGACATCGCCTCCGCCATTGCGTTTCTCGCCGACCCGGTGCAAAGTGGATTCATCAATGGTCACACGCTTTCAGTGGACGGCGGCTGGTTTGCAGATGGAAGCTGGGAATCTCTGCGATTGCGCCACCGTCCATAAACAACAATGACGAACGATTCGGGCGCTGAAAAGTTTCAGCGCGGCTCCGGCTCGAGTCTGGCCAAGACGAGCCGGTACTCTCTGTTGGGACTGGCTGTAATGCCGCTCCTGCTGGCGCTGGTTGCTTATTTCACCAGCGTAGGACACATGAGAAGCGTAGCCCGTACGCTGGCGACCGACCGATTCATTCTCAGCCTCGATGAGCTCCTGAGCACCATACAGGACGCCGAAACGGGACAGCGCGGATATCTGCTGACCGGCTCGGAGGTCTACCTGGCGCCCTACATCAGGGCCAAAGGAGAGCTAACGCAAAGGTTCTCGGAAATGGCGACGTTAGCATCGCGAGCGGGAATCGAATCGGCCCGACTGAACGAGCTGAGGGCTGCGGTCGACACCAAGATGGGTGAGCTCGAACTGACGATCTCTCTTCATGACTCCCATAACCAGGAGGCCATGACGGCGGAAATCCGAACCAATCGCGGGGAGCAGGCCATGGCGCGCATTCGACGCCTGATCGGGCAGCTCAAATCTGAGCAGACCGAAGCTTATGAGAGCCGCTATACCCAGCAGACGCGCAGCCAGCTCTATCTCACTGCTGCGCTGGGCGTGGGGGTTGCTCTTTCCATTTTGCTGCTTATTTTTACTCTTTACTTCGGCAGGCTTTACTCGCGTGAACGGGATGAAACTGAAGCCGAAATCCGCAGCTTGAACGAAGAACTCGAATTGCGCGTGCAGGAACGGACCGCCGAGCTCGAAGCCCGAACGCTCGAATCTGAGGCGCAGGCCGCCAAGCTCGAGCGTTCCAATACGGATCTGGCGCAATTTGCCTCGGTGGCCAGTCACGATTTGCAGGAGCCGCTGCGCATGGTGGCGAGTTACATGGGGATGCTCTCCAGAAAGTATGGCGGCACGCTCGATGAGACTGCCCGCACTTATATCCAGTACGCAACCGGCGGTGCGGTGCGGATGCAAACTCTGGTTCACGATCTGCTCGCCTATTCGCACGCCGGCACAGAGGCCATTACGAAGCAGATCACGCCGGCCGAAAAGATATGCAGACAAGCCATCGAGAATCTGCGGCTGGTAATCCAGGAGAACTCGGCCGCCGTACATTTTGAGAACTTACCGCTGGTCGAGGTAGACGAAGTAAAGATGATGCAGGTGATACAGAACCTGCTCGGAAACGCGATCAAGTTTCGAAAGCCCGATGTCCCGCCGGAAATCACAATTTCGGCCGAGCGCCGCCCGACCGACTGGCTGTTTTCGGTCCGCGACAACGGAATTGGCTTCGATGCGAAGTATTCGGATCGGATCTTTCAGGTTTTCCAGAGACTGCATAGCGTCGGCAGGTATCCTGGTAATGGAATAGGTCTCTCCATCTGCCGACGGATTGTCGAGCACCATGGGGGGAACCTGTGGGCTGAATCTCAACCAGGGGCCGGCTCGACTTTCTATTTCACCGTGCCGTTCGTCGCGGACCGCCGTCTCCACGAGCGCACTGTAGCGCGTTAGATAATGTCTGTAAACATACTGCTAGTCGAAGACAATCCCGGCGACGTGCTGCTCACGCGCGAAGCTTTCCGGGAGGGATGCTATTTCCCCAATCTCTCTGTGGTCGAGGATGGGGAAGAAGCGCTGCAGTTTCTTCACCGCGTGGGCAGGTACGCGGACGTGGACCGTCCGGACCTGATCCTGCTCGATCTCAACCTGCCGAAAAAGGATGGGAGGGAACTGCTGGCCGAAGTGAAGCAGGATCCTGAACTGCGGCAAATCCCAATCATTGTGCTTACCACTTCGGAGGCGGAGCAGGACATTCGGCGCGCCTACAAGCTACACGCCAATTGTTATCTCACCAAGCCGCTCGAGATGGAGACTTTCATGAGAAAAGTGCGATCGGTGGAAGATTTCTGGTTGACGGTAGTTCGGTTGCCGCCTAATTAGGAAGCGGGTTGCAAAATGACGCGATGGACATTGCGGGCTGGGAGGAAAAGTATCGCTCGGGCGAGCGCGGAAAAGAAGACGCGCCCACCATACTGGTTGTGGAGCTCGCGGAGAAACTCGCTCCCGGAACTGCGATCGATCTAGCGTGCGGAGCTGGCCGCAATGCCCTGTATTTGGCGGAGCGAGGATGGGCGGTAACGGCCGTGGACGGGTCGGAAAGGGCAATTGAACTGGTACAGGTTCGCTCTGCCGGGCGTGGTCTCAAAGTGCATACGAAGGTTGCCGACCTGACAGCCCCAGACTTCACGATGCTGCCGGGCGCCGCGTTCGATCTTATCTTGATCGCCTATTATCTGCAACGCGATCTGTTTGGCAAAGTAAAGGCGGCCGTGCGCCCGGGTGGTGTGGTTGCTGCGATCGCGCACACGCCGGAGCAGGGGGAGAAATGGAGCGAGAAGCGGGCCCGACCCGGTGAGTTGCGCGCATTCTTTAATGACTGGGAACTTCTGTGGGACTACGAAGGACCGTCGCGGGACCCAGCACATCGTCGGCCGGTGGCCGAGATCGTGGCGCGAAGAGTTGCGCCGCATGTGCTCTGAAGTTTTAGAGAGAGCGTTGTCGCACTCGATGGATTGTAAGCGTGTTTTTGCCAAGCCTTACGAACCGGAATGGGGCTAAACAGCGCGGTTTCATTGCCCTGTTCATCGTGTTCCTTTATTGGGGACCGCTTGGTACACCCGCACATAATCGACAGTCATGAACTGTGGCAGCTTGGAGTCGTCCGGGGCGGGTTCGTCAGGGCCACCGCAGGCAACGTTCATGATCAGATACATCGGGTGATCGAAAGACCACCCGCTCTGTGCATCTTTCGTGTAAGTGAGAATTTTTTTCTCATCCAGGAAGAAGTCCATGTGGTCGGGATACCATTCCAACGCATACAAGTGGAACTTGCTATACATATCCGCGACCGGCTCCGTCGCATGCGGGGAGGGCCCTTTGGTGCCGTGGATGTGGACTGCGATTCGGTCCGGACGGCTCCCCCAAGCCTCCATTAGGTCTATCTCCCCTTGACTCGATTCTCCGCCGCCAGGCCCTCGAGGCGGACCCTGAACTTCCTTACCGTCGGCTCCTCTAGGCTGCGGAGGTCCCGGAACGCTGGGCGTCCTGAGGGGGCTTAGAAACCAGATTGCGGGCCATGTCCCTTTGCCTTGCGGCATTTTGGCCATTATTTCGAAGCGGCCATAGGTCCACGACGCCGTATTGCGAGTATTCACACTGGCCGAGGTGTACCGATGCCATTCATCGTTGATGGAAGTTGGCAGAAAACTATCGGGCGTTTCCTTCCGCAGCTCGATGAGGAGATTGCTGCCGTCCACGCGGGCGTTATCCAGGCGATTGACCGTGTAGTACTGCAGTTCATTGTGCCGTACGTATCCTTCTTCGTATCCCCATTTAGCTGGATCCGGATGCCCGGTGTAATTGAATTCATCCGACCAGACAAGTTTCCAACCCGGCAACTCCGAAGTCTGTGCATTGGTCAGACCTCGAAAAGAAAGCAGGAGCAATGCGGACAGCAGTGTTTTATGCATGAGATGGTCTTCGCTGGTCTTTATGCATCTACAGGATTTCGGCCCGGGTTACGCAGTTGAAAACGGTGCGGCGGTATTCCCGAGCGGAGTGGTGTGTTCGGGTGGATCGAACAGGGAGCGCGGGCCGTAAAGCGCTTCGAACAGGTGCGTGTCGCGCCGGAACATCCGTTCATAGGCGGCGACATGCTCTTTTTTCGGTGTAACCGCGGCGCCAATCTGCAGCGGGAGGTCGTCTATATCGGCCACCAGCCCCATCTGCTCGGCGGCAATGATGGCCGCTCCCCGGCTGGACGCTTCCGGCACGGTGCATTCAGCAATCGAGTGCCCGAGCGCGTCCACCATCATCTGCTGCCAGATCTTCGAGCGCAATAATGCGCCTCCGGAAGCGATGACCTGTTCGGGCTGAGCGAAGGGCCGGGTAAGCAGCATGTAGATTTGCTTAAATCGCAGGGAAACACTTTCCAGACAGGCCTGCAGAATGTCGATCGGCTTGCTCGCAAGACTCATGCCGGCGATAACCGCGCGCAACTCCGGCCGCCAATACGGTGAGCGCTCGCCGGCAAAGTAAGGAAGCATAGTGAGTCCATGGGAGCCGGGCTCACGCTGCGCAATTTGCGTTTCCGCGTCATCCGGCAGTTGCAGGGTGCGCGTCGCCCAGCGGAAAACTTCGCCGCCGTTGGAAATTGCTCCACCTAAGATGAAGCGGTCACGGTTCACGCGGTAGCACCAGATCCCGGCCGGGATGGTGACCTGGTTCTGTTTCACAACCACTCGCATAGCTCCGCTGGTGCCCACCATGAGGGCAAATCGCTGGGGCGTTGAACATCCGCTGCCGATGCTGTTGCATGCTCCGTCGCCGAATGCCGGATACCATGGAATGCCGTTAAACAGAGGCCAACGGGAAGCGAACTGCGGGAGCAGCGTGCGGCGAGGCTGATCGAGCGTCTCCACAGGCGCAAGTTGCTCGCGCTCTATGCCGACGAAATCGAGCACCTCCTGGCAGTAATCATGTTTTCGGTGATCCCAAATACCGCTTGCCGAGACCATTGAGAGGGATTCCGCGCCGCCGCCGGTCAACGTGAGCAGCAGATATTCGCCCGGAGAAATCCATTGTTTTGTCCGCTGGAAATCTTCGAAATGGGTTTGCTTGAGCCAGAGCAGCTTCGCGGGCCAGTAGCTGGTGTGGGGCATACAGCCGGTAATTGCGTGCAACCAGGCCGGCTCAAGGAGATCTGTTATTTCCTCCATCTGGCGGCCGGATCGGGTGTCGAAGAGATGCACCACCGTAGTGGTCGGTTTAGCATCCTGGTCGATTCCGAGAAAACAGTGCCAGAAGGTACTGATCGCGACACCGGCTGCCTGCAAATTGTTCTGCTGCATCTGGGCGTGCAGGGCATCGAGGCAATCGCAAGTCAATTGCAGAAGTTCGTTGGGATCGACCTCGACACTTCCGTCGGGCCTGGTCGTGAATTCGTATTTTTTCTGCAGACCCAAATCAGGGTAGCTCGCGAATTGCGCATCGAAAAGAAGCGCCCGCACACTGGAAGTGCCGAGATCGAGGGCAACGATGTTCTCGCCGAGGTTCACCAGAACAGTATTTCATCTGGCTGGTAGAAATGGGAGCGTGATGCACTTCTGCTGCGAACTCCTCGGGGTCGCTGCACTCGCGACTCTGAAGGCCGGCTTCCGCAAAAGCCGCCCAAGGACCTCACCAGGACCAAGACTCCGGCAGAAGAGCAATTACCCGAAGATTTGTCGCATCGCACTGGCAAAAGGGGCAAGTAATTTGCCCAGTGCTCAGGTCGATTCTTCTGCCCTTCTTACTGCAGCGCCGGTCTATTGGAAACAGATTCCTTAGTCACCAGCAAACTGTTTTCTTGCGGATCAATCAAGGTCAGGGTTCCTAAAGAAGGAGGATCGATCGCATTGAATCTATTCGATACATATACAAGCGCTTCGTCTTTGGATTCAAAGCCTGCCTCTTGAATCTCGCCAGGACGGCTCTCCTGGACAGTCCATTTGCCTACAAACATGCCTGTAAGATGCTGTACAGTTGGAGAACTCTTGCTGCCAAAACTTCGAGTCAGTCGCAAAGGCGAGGATTGCGCTGCATGTTTTTTTCAACGATTCCCAACGTTTGCCTTCCGGTCACCGTCTAAAGCCCGAAAACGAGGAATATGGTGTGGGAGATCGGGTTGCCGCTCCACTTAGCCGCTAGTCTATCCGACAATCCGAGTGACGCTGAACTTGCAGAAGCCTGCAAGCGGGGCAACCTGCGTGCTTTTGAATCGTTATATTTCACACACTCCGCGCGTATGAAGAGTCTGGCCTTTCATCTTCTGGGTAGTCGAGCGGACGCGGAGGACAGCGTACAGGAAACTTTCCTCAAGGTGTATCGGGCGGCCCAGAATTTCGAAGGGCATTCATCGCTCTCGACCTGGATTTATCGAATTCTGCTGAACTGCTGCTACGACATCATTCGAAAGCGGCAACGCCTGTCTGAATCCGGTGCGCCGGCGGAATTTCGCAGCGAGAACAAGCTGCCGATGAAGATCGCGATCGAGCGAGCGCTGGGTTTGATCGGCGAACGCCAGAGATTGGTTTTCCTAATGTTCGAAGTGGAGGGATTGAGGCACTCGGAAATCGCCTCCATTCTGGAAGTTCCGGAGGGAACCTCGCGTAGCTGGCTGTTCGAAGCCAAGAGCCAGCTGAAACGTTTGCTGACGGAGACGGCAAAATGAAATTCGAATGCGGCGACCTCGAGCGCGCACTGGCTGTTTCAGATCTGATGCCGGAGGCGCGCGAGCATTTGAAGACCTGCGCGATTTGCAGGCGCGAATACCGCTTGTGGACGGAGATATCGAGCAGCGCGCGCGAACTGCATGAAGAATGGGAGAGCGCCGATCTTTGGCCAAAAATCCGGCAAGCTATCGAGGCGGAGCCGAAGCCGGCCCGGCCCTGGTGGAAAGAATCGAAGATCTGGGCCATTGCGGCGGTTCTGGTGATCGCGGTTCTGCTCCCTCTGCGGTTCTGGCGCGCGCGGGTTCAACCACAGACGGTACCTGCGGCTCAGTCCCAGAAAACAGGACCGGCAGATCAAGATTTTCTCACTGACCAGGCATTGCGTGAAGTGGAAAAGAACGAAGCGGCTTATCGTCAATCGATCGATAAGCTCTCGCGACTTGCTCAGCCAAAGCTGGCGGCCGCAGCTTCGCCGAGCGTGGTCAATGCCCGGGAAAAATTATTGCTTCTCGATTCAGCGATAGCCGATACCAGGGCGAATGCCGCCTCTAATCGTTTCAACGTCCATTTGCAGACTACCCTGGCCGACTTATATCGGGAAAAGCAGCAGACCCTGGAGGAGCTTCTTGCACGTGACCGGAAAAATTAGCGTTTTTGTGTTGGCATTCGCGTTGAGCACAAGCGCATTCGCTCGCGATGAATACACCCGCCATTTCGACCAGACTGTTTCTACACGGAGTGGTGAACAGGTGATGGTAGAGAACAAGTTCGGCGATATCGTCATTCACACACACGCGCAGCAGGAGGTCGCGATTCACGCGGACATCCGGGTTTCAGCAGCCGACTCGAATCAGGCCAAAGAATACGCAGACAAGGTAGAGATTCTGGTGCAGCCGGCTTCGGAACTTTCGATTCGAACGCGTTATCCGGAGACGAGTAAATCCGTATTCGGCATGCACTGGTCCAACATTTCGTATTCCGTGCACTACGAAGTAACCGTTCCGGAGAATTCGCCTCTTTCTGTGCGCAACGCATTCGGAGCGGTTTCTGTAACCGGCGTGAAAGCGAATTCAGACATAACGAACTCGCACGGCGAGCTTACTTTTCACGACGGCCGCGGCACGCAGCGCCTGGAGAACTCTTTTGCCCGGGTGGAGGTGACAAACAACGTTGGGGATGTGACGGTAGAAACGAGTAATGGCGCCGTCGAGGCCGCCGATGTTAAGGGAGCTCTTATCGTGCACGACCGATTCGCAGGTTTGAACGTTGCGCGAGTGTCAAATGGCGTGAGCATTTCAAACAGCAACGGCGCTGTTCAGGTGAACGATTCCGGGGGTATCGGAGACATCAGAAACTCCTTCGGCGACGTTAGTGTTCGAGGCTTCCGCGGGGATTTGACGGTAAACAACACGAACGGCAAAGTTATAGCCCAAAACGTGAACGGTTCGGCGAACCTGAAGACTACTTTCGCAGAAGTTCAGTTTACGAATATCGGCCACGAGCTTTCGATAAGAAGTAATAATTCGCGCGTTTCCGGCAATGGTGTCGGCGGCACTCTTACGATCGTGAATTCCTTTGGAGCGACCGAGGTTAGCGACATACGACACGATATCCGTATCGAATCCGGCAATGGAAGCATCACTGCGGAAAAAATTGGCGGCGCTGCCAATCTCAAAACCAGCTTCGGCATGGTGCAGGCAAGCGATATCGGCGGACTTTTAACTGTGGAGAACTCGAATGGCAGCGTGAAAGGCAGCAACGCAAAAGGTGCTCAGATCAGAACCAGCTTTGGGTCAGTTTCGCTCGACGGCATAGCGGGTCCGATTCAAGTCGAGAATCAGAACGGCGCGGTAGATGCCACCAGCGTGCTGCGTGGAAGCTGCCAGCCGATATCCTTGCGGACGTCGTTCTCGACATTGCGTTTACACTTACCGGCGAGATGCCAGTTATCGCGTCTCGGCGAGAACATCCTTCGGCAAAATTAGCTCCGAATTTCCACTGAGCGTTTCCGGTTCCCTCTCCAATGATGACGTGAATGGCACATTGGGAGGCGGCCGGTGCGACATGCGGCTGACGGATAACAACGGCGCGATCGAGATTCTCAAATTAGGGCAGTAGCGCTAACTTTCACGTGCTTGTTGAAGAATAGGGCCGCTCCAATCACTTCGAGGTTGTGAAAAGTCAGAACTCCGCTTACTGGCGTGCGCGTTCTGTCAGCACGCCGAACGTTGCAGCCTGTTACAGAACGCCGCGAATAGAGAGCAAGACACCAATTGCTTCGCTCATGGCTCCCGAAAGTCATCGTGAGAAAACGAGGCTATATGCAATTCCCAGAGCACCGCAATTCCTTCCCCACGGTTCCGCGCTGAAAAGCGGAAAGAGTATCGAGCACCGGTGTGGCAGAATGCCAAGTGAGGTGTTCATAACCGAACACTGGCTTGAGGCGGTCGCCCAGTTAAAGCATTGAATCTATGGGTGAGCCTTATGGCATAAGTGTGGCCATCGGTTTGCATTAACACAGCGAAGTAACTCCCATGCAAGCGACGGAAACAATCAGAAGCGATCTTCGCACTGTACTGGTCGTGGATGACCAGGCGGACGTGCGGGAAGCGCTCAGGCTCATGCTGAAGAGCGGCGGATATTCCATCAAGATGGCCGACTCGCCCGATAACGCGATCGCCACGGCAGCCGCTTGCGACCCTGATCTGATCGTCATCGACATGAATTACACGTCCGACACAACCTCCGGTCAGGAAGGACTCGCTCTGCTGGATCGCTTAAGAGCGCTGCGGCGCAACGTTCCGATTATTGCCATGACCGGGTGGAGTACGATCGAACTCGCTGTACAAGCCATGCAGCACGGAGCGCGCGATTTCATCACTAAGCCTTGGGATGTCCGCACGGTGCTCGAGATGTTCGAGAAGCACCTGGGCGCCGAACCGCAAAAAGCAGCGGTCGATTCCGGGCATGCTTCGGAGATCGCCATCGCGAGGCGAATTCAAAGAAAGCTGCTTCCACCGCAACAGTTCACGGCGGCCGGATTGGAATTCGATTGCGTATTCCTGCCGGTTGGGGACGTGGGCGGAGACCTTTACGATTTCTTCGACATCGATTCGGAACGCGCGGCCTTTCTCTTGGGAGATGTTTGCGGCAAAGGTCTTGGCGCGGCTATGCTGGTCGCCGCCCTGCAAGCCACGATCCGCAGCCAACTGGACCTCGGCGGAGATCTAGCGAAACTCCTCTCGCGCGTGAATCAGCAGTTTTTCCAGGCAACGCGCCCGGAGCATTTTGCCACGCTCTTCTTCGGAGTTTATGACGCGAAGAGCCGCAGCCTGCGATACGTGAATTGCGGACATCCCTCGGCAGTTCTGCTGCACGGCGGCGGAAGCTTCGAGCTGCTTAAACCGAGCTCGATGATTGTGGGTGCGTTTGAAAAATGTGATTTCAAAGAGCAGACCGTGGGGTTCGAACGGGGAAGCAAGCTGGTTTTGTTTTCAGACGGCCTCTCCGAAGCGGGGCTCGATCAAGATGACGAAGAAGACTGGGCAGTCGAGGCGATTCGAAATCTGGATCGCAAAGGAAAGCCGGCGTTTGCCGGCGAGCTGGTTGCCGCTGCTGTGGCGCGCGGTCAACAAGCCGATGACATTACGGTCATAGAAGTACGCGATCAGGTGGCGTGATGGCGATTCCGGCAACACTGAAACCGGATCTCAAAACGCTGCCCCCTATTGCGATAAAGCTCCGCCTGCTAGCCGCCTCGTCCAGCCCCAACAGTCTCAACTGCTCCGTATCTCCAGCTCCGGTTGAGCGAACACCGGCACTCTCTGGCGCAAGCGATCTCGCTCGACGATAGCTGGCGTCGCTTGCTGGATCAGCACTATTTGATCTTTAGCCATGGACCTGGCGAAGCAGAAAATCCGCTTACCGAGCTTCCAGCTCAATGAGCGCAGGGCAGCGTCAGCCAGGATGGATCATTCGGGAATTTTGCGCGATGCTCCTATAATCTTTGCATGATCTCTCCTGTTTCGCGCCGCGCGTTTGTAGGCGCTGTGGGTGCTGCGTCTTTACTGACGGCGCGCGGCTATTCGCGTGTTATCGGCGCTAACGACCGGCTACGCATGGCAGTCATCGGCGCGGGTGGCATGGCGACCGAGCACATGCACAGTCTGGTGGAAGCGCGCGATATCGACAATCTGGAGATCGTCAATGTCTGCGACATTTACCAGAAGCGTCTGGACAAGGCAGCGCAACTCACCGGCGGCAAGCCTGTGAAGGATTTCCGCGACATTCTCGACAACAAAGACATCGATTGGGTGCTGATTGCTACTCCCGAGCACTGGCATTACAACATGGCTATGGACGCGCTCGACTCGGGCAAGCACGTTTACGTCGAGAAGCCGATGACGCATACGATCCATCAAGCCAACAAGCTGGTCGAAAAGGTCAAGTCGACCGGACTGAAGCTGCAGGTCGGTGTGCAGGGGATGTCGGACGAATCATACGCGGTCGCAAACGAACACATCAAAGCGGGCGAGCTGGGGAAAATCGTTTTAGCGCAGATCGATTATTCAAGAAATTATCAAGGCGACTTTTGGGCAGGAAATGAATACCCGATCGATGCCGACGCGAAGCCGGGTATCAATCTGGATTGGCAGGCATGGCTCGGGCCAGCGCCGAAACGCGAGTGGGACCCGGAGCGCTACTTCCGCTGGCGGCGTTACTGGGATTACTCGGGCGGCATCGCTACCGACCTTTTCATTCATCGCGCCACGCGTCTCATCCGGGCCATCAACCTCACGTTCCCGGAGTATGTTGTCGCCACGGGAGGCAAATTCGAGTTCACGGAAAGCGTTGCGGAAATCCCGGACACGTTTAACGTACTCGCAGACTATCCCGGCGGCCCAACTATGCAACTGATCTCGTCGATGGCTAACGACACCAAGGTGGATCACCTGATCCGCGGGCACAAGGCTACCCTGTGCTTCACTGAGACGGGCTTCATTATCACCCCCCAGGAAGACTATGCGAAGGAAATGCAGCCGGTGACCTATCAAAAGAAAGGGGCCGAAGATGTGACACTGCACCACCGCAATTTGCAGGATGCAATTCGCAGGAATCAGCCGCTGAACTGCGATTGTATGCTCGGCCTATACGGAGTGGTGGTGTGTGAAATGGCTGTAGAATCGTATCGCAAACGTAGCTATTTGAAGTGGAACCACGCCAAGGCTGAGGCAGTCAAAGCATAAAGCGCGCAGTTTTCGACCCAAGCCATAGAGGCGGCAGTCTGGCTATGTAGTATACTGCCGCTGTTATGAGAAATGCATGGCAGAGCATCGTACAGGATTCCTGCTTCGCGCTGCGCTCGCTGCGCCGCACTAAGTTCTTCGCGCTTCTGACTATTTCGACGCTGGCAATAGGAATTGGCGCTTGTACGGCCGTCTTCAGCGTAGTCGACCGGCTATTATTTCGTAGCTTGCCGTATCCTCAGGCGAGCCGCCTGGTTTCGGTGGGTATCACCGGGCCCATCGACTCCAACGAGTTTATGATTGGCCATTCCTATGTAGATTGGCGGCAGCGGCAGAAACCTTTCGAATCGCTTACCTCGATGCTGCCCGCGGGCCAGTGCGATCTGGGGGAGCAGAATCCGGTGCGTATTCACTGCATTTCGGTCGAGGCGAACTTTCTGCGGACATTGGGCATTTCCCCTCTCATAGGCCGCGACTTCACGCGTGAGGACGATCTTCCGCATGGTCCACGCGTAGCTCTGATTGCTTACTCTTTATGGCGGGCGCGCTTTGGCGGTGACGTGAGTGCGATCGGGCGGACCTTTCAGGTCGACGATCAGCAGACGCGCATTATCGGTGTTCTTCCCAGCTCGTTCGAGATGCCTCAGCTCGGGGAAGCGGAGGTGTTGCTGCCGGAGCAACTGGACGAAACGGCGCAGCGACGCGCGGAAACAGGCGTTTTTCTGCGTTGCTTCGCGCGACTCAAGGATGGTGTGTCACTGGAACAGGCTCGCGAACAGATGCAGCCGCTGTTTCGCTCAACCTTGCTGGACGTTCCGCCCATGTTGCGGGGCGAGGTCCACCTGATGCTGCGATCGTTGCGCGATCGGCAGATTCATGATGTGCGATTGGTGTCGTGGCTGCTGCTTGGAACTGTGCTGGCATTGCTTCTGATTGCCTGCGGCAATGCTGCGAACCTTGTTCTGGCCCGAGCGAACGGGAGGCGTCGCGAAATGGCTATGCGTGCGGCGTTCGGTGCGGGACGGGGACGTTTGATGCAACAGTCTTTGATCGAAAGTCTGCTGCTCGGTTTAGCAGGCGGAACAGCGGGGTTGATTCTGGCATGGGGGATGGTACGGCTGCTGGTGAAGATCTCTCCGAATGCCCTCGAGCGGTTGAACCAGGCCGGCTTGGATTTTCGCGTGCTTCTTTTTGCGGTAATCGCTTCGGTGCTGGCCGCAGCGCTCTTCGGGATGGTTCCCGCATTGCAGCGTCCCCGCGCGGAGGTGCTCGCGGGCTGGCACGCCGCCGGCTCGGAGAGGGGGCTGTTTCGTCACCTCCTGGTTGCCTTTCAGATCGCGGTTTCGCTCATCTTGCTGACAGGCGCGTCTCTGTTTGCGCGCAGCCTGGCGAAGCTAGAGAGTCAGCCGCTTGGCATGCAACCGGAGCATGTGGTTACGGCTTCTTTTGTGCTCGGCGCGCACAGATATCAGCAACCCGCAGCTGAAGACGCGTTTTACCGCCAGCTCGAAGCGCGACTCGGCGGCATACCGGGAGTAACCGCGTTTGCTCTGACCGACTCGATGCCGCCTGGTGGGGGAGTGCACGGACGTCCGTATTCGGACATGAGAGTTGCCGGTCGTCCTCCGCTTCCAACCGAGGGCGGCATGGTGGCGTTCCGCTACGTGACGCCGAGCTATTTCCATGCGCTCAACATACGCATTATTTCGGGCCGCACATTCAACGAAGCCGAGCGTTCGAATATGCAGGGGGCGGTGATTCTGAGCGCAAGCCTGGCGCGGAAGATCTTCGGAAATGAAAATCCTGTGGGACAGCAGATCGCCTTGGAGGGCGATGCGGGCGCCAAGACAGCGTGGTCGCCGATTGTGGGTGTGGCAGCGGATGTGAAGAATAGCGGCCTCGCGCAGCCGCCCGAACCTGAGTATTATCGGGCGCGTACCTGGAATTCCACTCAGTTGGGGCACTCGGCTGTGGCGATTTTTCGGACTTCGCTGCGCACAGACAATCTAGCTCGGATGATTCGCCGGGAGATGGCTGCTCTCGATCCAGCGTTGCCCGTCAAGATCGAATCCATGCCGCAGCGTATCAATGAATTAAGCGAGCGCCCGCGTTTCGTGACGGTACTGATCGGGCTCTTCGCCGCTTTTGGCTTGTTGCTGGCGGCGGTGGGACTGTATGGCGTGATGTCGTTCCTCGTCACGCAGCAGACTCGCGAGATCGGCGTACGCATGGCGATCGGCGCAACTCCTTACAACATTGCTGCCCTGATCCTGACGTTTGCCTCGCGCTGGACGCTGTTGGGCCTGCTAATCGGGTTTATCGGCTCGCTTTTTCTCACGCGTCTCGCACGAGGAATACTTTTCGAGACGTCGCCGCAAGATCCGCGGGCTTTCGGAACCGCTGCCGCCGTGTTGCTTTTCGCCGCGCTCCTGGCGGCTTGGCTGCCCTCTTTCCGGGCGTCGCGGATAGAACCAGCAGTCTCACTGCGGCACGAGTAGTGCTAATGAACTGGCTCCTCTGAATTAAGCTGGAATTGATTGGGGATGCCAGACGATGAGCTACTCGGCCCTGCGAGTTTGCACCAACTGCGCAACAAAGAATCGCGTTTCGGCCAAACATTTATCCGATACGGGAAAATGCGGGCAGTGTAAGTCGGCCCTGCCGCCCGCCCACGAGCCTATCGACGTTGATACAGCCGCATTCGATGAGATCACCCGGGACGCGCGCGTCCCCATTCTGGTGGATTTTTGGGCTGCGTGGTGTGGACCGTGCCGCGCCGCAGCTCCGGACGTGCATGCTCTCGCTCACGAGATGGCCGGTCGCGCGCTGGTACTGAAAGTCGATACAGAAGCGAATCCGGATCTCGCCGCTCGTTTTCGCGTCCAGAGTATCCCCAACTTTCTGGTTCTCCGCGGCGGGAACGTGGTGCTACAGCAGCCCGGCCTCGTGGGCCGGGACCGCATGAGAAGCTGGCTGGAAACGGAGAGGGCGCAGGCGGGTTGAACACGATTTTACTGGCCTAGAGCCGACGCTAAACGTTCTTATTTTTTGCCGATTCCAGCAGATGATCGCAGCCGCGCGCGGTGAGCGCGATCATGGTCAAGGTAGGATGCTTGTCGCCGGTGGAGCAAAATGCATTCCCTCCGAAGACATAAAGGTTCGGAATATCGTGGGTCCGGCAAAAGGGAGTGAGGACCCCAGCGCGTGGGTCGGCGCTCATGCGAGCCGTGCCGACCTCGTGAATCGCTCCGCCTAATGCATCGTGCGGGCGTTTCGTTTTTGATTCGCCGGCGCTTGCCGGGCCTTGCAGCGTCCTATCGGGTGAACCGGGGGCGCCCGGAAATCCGACTGGACCGCTCTCGCCCATGCCAGCCATTGTTTCGCCGCCCGCGCGCCGAAACAGTTCCTCAGCAGATTGCTGGAAGTGCTGCATCAGTTTGCGATCGTTGTCGCAATGAGTGAAGTGAATCTTTAAGACGGGAATACCCCAGTGATCTTTTACCTCGGGATCTAATTCGACGAAATTTTCTTTGCGGGCCAGCATCTCGCCTCCGGCAATCCAGACGCGGGCCTGCGCTACGTAGCGGCTTTTGATTTGGCGCTTCCACTCGGAGCCATAGCCGGGCAGCCGTGAAGCAAATAGAGGAAACTCGCTCTGACCGCCGGTGGCATTGATGACATAGCCGCGAATGAAATCTTTTTGGGCCGTTTTGGCGTCGATGTTCACGATGTTGGGGATAGTGATTCCCGCGGATTTCCCGTCGTCCAGGCGGCTCGGTCCACCCCTCAGCTTGGGAAGAAAACCGCTGATGCCGCCTCCGCCGATCTGGTCCATCATGTACTGCCCCAGCGTGCCGCTCGAATTAGCCAAGCCGCCTTTTTCGGAAAGCAACAGGAGGCGGGTGTTCTCCAGAGTAGAAGCCGCCAGGACAACGTACTTCGCGTCAACGTCGACGGCCTTGCCTGTATGGCGTTCTATATACGTAACGCCGCCTGCCCGATTCTCACTATTCATGCGGACACGGGCTGCGATGCTATCGGTGCGGACCTCCAGATTGCCCGTCTTGAGAGCGGGAGGCAGCGTGGTCGAGATCGTGCTGAACATCGCGCCGACGTCACAGCCATTCACGCAGTTCCCACAATAGTGGCACGGCGGACGATTGTTGTGCATGCGTGTAAGCTGCGCCAGGCGGCGATGCGTAGTGGGCCAGCCGAGGCTCTTACACGCGGCGGCGAAGATCGATTCGGCGCAGTTCAAGGGCATGGGTGGTAGAAACACGCCGTCCGGAAACTGCGCCCAGCCTTCCTTTGCGGCGCTGACTCCGATGAAGCTTTCGACGCGATCATAGTACGGAGCCAGGTCCGCGTAACTGATTGCCCAATCCATACCATAGCCGTCTCGGGAAGCCGCTTTGAATTCGTAGTCAGCCATTCGATCGCTGGCTCGCGCCCAGTGCAGGCTGCGGCCTCCCAGACAGCGCGAGCGGCCCCATCTATACACGGTTTCGGGAGAAGTCGTGTAGGGATTCTCTTCGTTATCGATCATGATGCGATAGTTTCGCTCGCTCCCGCTATAACGCCGAAGCAGGCCGGGACGGCCGCGTCCGCGGAATTGTAACTGATAAAGAAAGATGTGATGAAAATCTTTAGCCGCGTTGATCGGACTGCCCGCTTCGAGCATCAAAACCTTCATGCCGGCTTGTGAAAGCGCCATCGCAGCCCATCCTCCGCAAGCGCCGGAACCTACTATGATTGCGTCATACGACATGATGCTCCGGATGGTTACATGCTGGGAAAACCAAGTTGTAGGAGTTGCCCCGGTAGTCGAGCGAGTCGATCATGCCTTCGCGCGACGTGTAAAAGGCAAAGGTATTTTCACGTTTTATGAGCTGGTAGGCTGCAAACGCAGCAGTACGCGGTGAGCCGTCGCGCTCAGGTCGAGAGATCGCTTCCACGATTGCCGCCCTCTGTGTCGCATTTGCCGCATGGAAGCCTGCTTCCTTGAGCGAGGCCATAGCCTGCCGCCAATGTTCTTGGGTTTCCGGGGCGTAGCCGCTCGATGCCTGCAAAACGAAATCGATGAAACAGGCGCAGTGAGCTTCACGGGCGCCAGGAGTCTCATCGGTCGGAATCAGAATTTCCGTGAATGCCTGGAGCGCTCCGAAATCTTGCGCGCTGAAGAATTTCGGCTGGTAGTTGCTCAGGTAAGGCGGCTCAGGCGGGGCATCGTGTCCTGCGGCATGCTCTTGAGTGTGAGAAGCGGACAGCCACTCTGAGAAAAACGCTGCCGAAGCCGGTAAGGCTGCCGCTCTTATTGCTAAATCTACTAGATCGCGTCTAGTCACCTTCACTAACTTGCTACCTGCCCACTACTTTAGAACAATGGTGCGGGATGCGCACGATAGAATTACTCGGTTCGCATCTATTTCCGAGGAGTGCACAACAACATGCCTAACGTGAAGCCAATTCCTGATGGTTATCATTCCGTAACACCGTATCTGGCTTTGAAAAGCGCCGATGCGGGAATCAAATTCTACGAGAAAGCATTCGGGGCCAAGGAGATTCTGCGTCTGCCGACACCCGATGGAGGAGTGGCTCATGCCGAGATCGAGATTGGCAATTCGCGCGTGATGATGGCCGATGAGATGCCGGCCTACGGCAACAAGAGTCCCCAGAGCTTGGGCGGTAGTCCGATTTCGCTTGCCGTCTACGTCGAAGATGTCGATTCGGCTTTCGATAAAGCGGTGAAGGCGGGCGCAACAGTGAAGAGGCCCGTCGAGGATCAGTTTTATGGGGATCGGGCCGGAACATTGATCGATCCATTCGGGTATCAGTGGAGCCTCATGACACATAAAGAAGAAGTAAGTCTCGACGAGATGCAGCGCCGCATGCAGAAGATGTATAGCGGCCAATAGCGCTTTGGCGCGCGAGATGCCCGGCGAAGTTCTTCGAGTTCAAAACATCCACAAGAGCTACGACGGCGTACAAGCCTTGCGTGGAGCGCACTTCGCTCTGAGCAGCGGTGAAGTACACGCCTTGATCGGCGAGAATGGGGCGGGGAAGAGCACTCTCGGCAAGGTCATCGCTGGTATTGTGCGGCCGGACGAAGGAGAAATCTTCCTGAACGGGCAGGCTGTGGCATTACGCGGGCCGCTCGAGGCACAACGGCTCGGAGTCAGCATTATTCATCAGGAACTTGATTTGTTCCCGAACTTGACGGTGGCCGAAAATGTAGTGATCGGAAACCAGGAGGTCGTAGAGCGCGGCATCGTCCGATTTCGGCAAATGAACGATTTTGCGAACGAATTCCTGAAGCAAGCCGGATTAACGATTTCCCCGCGCCGCCGCGTCTCGACGTTGAGCATCGGTGAAATGCAATTGGTGATGATCGCGCGTGCTTTGAGCATGCGGGCACGGATTATCGTGATGGACGAGCCGACCAGCTCACTGTTTCATGATTCCGTTGAGCGATTGTTTCAATTGATTGCGAAACTGAAGGCGCAAGGCGTCTCGGTCATCTATGTGTCCCACAAAATGGACGAGATTTTTCACCTCTGCGATCGCATGACGGTTATGCGTGACGGTCAGACGATCGGAACGCGCGACAGCAAAGAGACTTCAGCGAACGAACTGATCAGCATGATGGTGGGCAGGCCCTGGAAGGCTCGAGAACGGAAAGCGCGAACATTGAGCGGCGAGACGCTTCTTTCTGTCGCGAATTTGGAGACTCGCAAGTTGAATGGCGTCAGCTTCGAACTGCGCAGGGGCGAGGTTCTCGGGATAGCCGGGCTGGTGGGCGCGGGGCGCAGCGAATTAGGCGCGGCGCTTGTCGGTCTCGATCGCTGGAAGCAAGGTGCAATGAGTTTGTTTGGCGAAACTATAAAGCCGGACTCGGTTCACACCGCGCATGAACAAGGACTGCGCTTGCTGGCGGAAGATCGGAAGCTGGACGGCCTCATGATGCAGATGAGCGTCCTCGAAAACGGCACGATCACCGATTTGCGAAAGTTCGCTCCAGGGGGCTTCACGCACCGGGAACGGGAGGAACGTGCGATCGCGCCGTTGTTTCGTAAGCTGGCAGTGAAGGCTTCGTCGTACGCGGCCCCGGTTAGTTCATTGAGTGGGGGTGGACAACAAAAAGTGCTTCTGGCGCGATGTCTTCTGGCGAATCCCGAGGTTCTTTTCCTGGATGATCCCACGCGAGGAATAGATGTGGGAGCGAAAGAGGATATTTACGCCATCATTGCGCAGTTGGCTGAGCAAGGGAAAGGGCTTATGTTTGTGAGTTCCGAGCTGCCTGAATTGCTGCGCTGCTGTGACCGGATACTGGTCATGCGCGAGGGCAAGATTACTGCAAATCTCGACGCGGAAGCTACCTCGCAAGAAGAAATCATGTCTTACGCGATGAATCCGGTTGTTTCAGGGGACGATGCTTGGCGGAACTGAGCCGCGGCATAACTCTGTTCTGGAGAGAGTCGCCTGGTGAGAGGCGCGATGTTCTGCAAAGCCTGGCAGCGCTTCTCGGGATCATAGTCTTAGCGATTATCATCAGTCCGACTGCATTCGACGGAACGCGAATCTTCCTGGAGTTAGGCAATCTGACCGACGTGCTGCGGCAGGTGTCGATCGTCGGGATTATTTCTCTCGCGATGACGTTTGTCATTTTGACCGGCGGAATCGATTTAAGCGTGGGGAGCATTCTGGCGCTGTCAACATCGATCGTGGCAATGATTCTGACGCGCTGGAACGGTGGATTCAGTTATCCTTTGGAAATTGTTCTCGCAATTGCCGCAACTCTGGTTGTAGCGACGCTGACTGGAACGGTAACCGGCGCGGTAATCGCGGCTTTCGACGTGCAGCCGTTTGTGGTCACCCTGGCGGGCATGATTGGAATTCGCGGGCTAGCCAAATGGCTCTCAAATAACGCCAATACCGACATCGGCTTTGGCACGGACGTCGCCTCCGTGTTTGCGGAAATCTTTCGGGGGAAGACGATCATCATCGCTTGTTATGCCGGTTTGGCAATCATCTTTGGTTTGCTCTTGAGCCGGACTGTTTTTGGAAGACACGTGCGAGCGATTGGAGATAACGAACGCGCAGCCCGGTACGCAGGACTGCCGATTCGGCGGGTCAAGGTCATTGTCTATTCGCTATCCGGCCTATTATCCGGTGTTGCAGGAGTTTTATACGCGGCGGAAAATCACCAGGGCAATCCCAACTCCGGCGTGGCTTATGAACTGGATGCCATTGCTGCGGTAGTGATCGGCGGGACGCGACTTTCCGGCGGCAGAGGTTCAATAGCCGGAACCGTCATCGGTACGCTGCTGGTCGGCGTGCTCACGAATATGCTCCGCTTGAACAATGTCGATAGCAACGTCGAGATGATGGTGAAGGCGGTAATTATTATTCTCGCGGTGGCGATTCAGAAGCAGGGAAGAACAGCGCAGTGAGAGGACGGGCGCTCGCGCCACTGATTGTCGGGGTTCTTGTCTGCGAGTTCGTGCGGTACGAGCCGTAAGCAGAACGGCAAGCGCCAGTATGTGGTGGCCTTCAGCCAGTGCAACAATGCCGAGCCATATCGGGCCGCGCAGAACGCGCTGATGGCCAAGCGCTTCGCGGAAGCCGGAGATGTGAAGCTGGTCATTGCGGATGCCCAGCAGGACAACAGCCGGCAAGTCGCGCAGGTTGAAACCTTTATCCGCGAGCGTCCCGATCTGCTGATCGTCGCTCCTAACGAACGTGCAGCGTTAACGGCGGTGATGGGCGATGCGGTGGAGGAGAAGATCCGGACGATCTGCCTGGAGCGTGATATTCTGCGTCCTTATTACAGTACCTACGTACATAGTGATAACGTCGCGATTGGCCGGATGGCGGGAGAGTTCATTAAGGATTACCTGGTTTCGAAGTATCATCGTCCGAAGGGCAATGTCGTAGCAATGCGCGGGCTGCTCGGAGTAGAGGGCGAAGTCAGCCGGGCGAAAGGCGCGAATGAGGTGTTCGCCAGATATCCGGAGATTAAAGTTGTCGCCGATCCGGTTGCGGACTGGATCCAGGCACGAGCTAAAGACCGGATGACGGAAGTGCTGCGCGCGCAGGCGAATATCGACGTGGTCTATGGGCACAACGATCCGATGGCGGTGGGCGCCTATCTGGCAGCGAAGGAACTGGACCGTGAGAAGCAGATGATATTCGTCGGAGTCGACGGGCTCGGCGGACCGGCAGGAGGCATTAAGAAGGTGATGGACGGAATTCTTGCAGCGACATTTGTTTATCCGCTCTGCGTAGAGCAGGCCGTTGAAATAGCCTTGAAGATGCTACGCGATCCCAGTTTCAAGCCGGAGAAGCAGTACGTTGTGCCTTCTCAAATCGTAACTCCGAAGAATGCCGCGCAGCTGTACCGGCAATTTACAATTCAATAACACAATGACTCGTTATCTGCGATTAGGTGTGGGAACGTATTTACTGGCTGCGTTGGCTGGCGCGCAATTGTTATTGGCCGCCGATTTCAGGCCACCGGCTGTGCCACTGGTTACCCATGATCCTTACTTCAGCATATGGTCGATGGCCGATCGCCTGACCGATCAACCCACTAAACATTGGACCGGTACGGTTCAGTCAGTCTGCGGGTTGGTGCGAGTCGACGGCAAGATTTATCGTGTCATCGGGAGCGATCCGAAAGGGTCTCCGGCGCTGAATCAAACGAGCCTCAGAGTTCTGCCTACACACACGATCTATGAATTTGAGGGCGCCGGTATTGCCCTTACCCTGACTTTTCTGACTCCCGCATTGCCGAACAACCTGGATATACTCTCACGTCCCGTGACTTACCTGACCTGGAGCATTCGTTCCACTGACAGCGGAATCCACAAAGTTGAGGTTTACTTTGACGCCAGTGCGCAGCTTGCGGTGAACTCTATGCAGGAGCGCGTGACGTGGTCGCGCTATCACATTGCGGATATGCAAGTACTGCGAATCGGGACGCAACAACAGCCTATTTTAGAGAAATCGGGGGACGACCTCCGGATCGATTGGGGCTACTTGTACGTGGTGGCGCAGCCAGTGACCGGCAATTTTGAAGCGGCTACCGTCAGACCGGAAGCAATAGAATCGTTCCTTAAGACCGGACGCGTTCCTGATTCCGACGATCTGCAGATAGATCGGCCGTATGCGCAAGAACTCCCGGTCTTTGGCGGAGTCACTCGACTTTGGCAAAGTTTCGAGCGCTCCCGTTGCCCATCATTTGCTTCTGGCTTACGACGATCTCTACTCGATCGCCTATTTCGAGCGCCGCTTGAGGCCCTATTGGCGCAAGGACGGAATGGAAATTGACGAACTTCTCAGGGCGGCTCTGCGGGATTACCAGTCGCTCGAACAGCGTTCTGCCGCATTCGACAGGGAATTAATGGACGACCTCCGAAAGGAAGGCGGTGAGGATTATGCCCGCCTGTGCGCACTTGCCTATCGGCAGACGATCGCCGCCCATAAGTTGACCGCCGACATAGACGGAACGCCGCTCTTCTTTTCCAAAGAAAACTTCAGCAACGGTTCGATTGATACGGTGGATGTGACCTATCCAAGCTCGCCTTTCTTCCTGCTTTTCAATACCACGCTGCTCAAAGGTCAACTCAAGCCGATACTCGATTATGCGGGACTTCCGCGCTGGAGGTTTCCTTTCGCTCCGCACGATCTGGGAAGATATCCGCTGGCAAATGGGCAACAGTATGGTGCGGGAGAAGCATCCGAACGCGATCAAATGCCGGTAGAAGAGAGCGGCAACATGCTGCTCATGGTTGCCGGTATAGCGCAGGTGGACGGCAACGCCGATTTCGCCAAAGCGTACTGGCCGACTCTCACCAAATGGGCGGAATATCTCAAGGAAAAAGGATTGGACCCTGAGAACCAATTGTGTACGGACGATTTCGCCGGGCATCTGGCCCATAACGCGAACTTGTCCGTAAAGGCTATTCTTGCCCTAGGCGCCTATGGGAAGCTGGCGGAAGCTCTCGGACAAACGAGCGTTTCCGAACAGTACACGTCCATGGCGCGGAATTTCGCGAAGCGTTGGATAGATTTGGCTAATGATGGTGATCATTTCCGTCTGGCATTCGACCGCCCGGGGACGTGGAGCCAGAAATATAACCTGGTCTGGGATCACCTGCTTGGATTGAATCTCTTCCCTCAGGATGTGATCGAAAAAGAACTGGCATTCTACAAAACACACGAAAATCAGTATGGCCTTCCGCTCGACAATCGCGCCGACTACACCAAGATCGACTGGCTTACCTGGACCGCTTCGCTCGAAAAGTCGTCGAGTGGTTTTGAGGCTCTGTTCGATCCCGCTTACAAGTTTGCCGATGAATCAACGAGCAGGGTGCCTTTGAGCGACTGGTACGACACGAAAACGGGCAAGCAGGTTGGCTTTCAGGCGCGTTCAGTAGTGGGAGGGATTTTCATCCGGATGCTCGACGATCCGGCTGTGTGGCAGAAGTATGCGAAAGCGTCGCACGCTGTCCCGTCGTCCAGGTAATTCGTATCAGGCGGACACGCCGCAAGCCTAGGTCCTCTCGGAAACCCCATGGGCAGTCACCATATGGCATCACAAGCGTTGGGTGTTCATCGTAGCGGCGTGCTGGTTTCCGGCGATTTCACCGCGACGCCCATCGTTGAATTGCGCAAGAAGCCGTCGGGAATATGGCCCAGGCCTGGGACATGTTCGCGGTCCAAACGGCTGATACTCTTGTTGGAGCAATTATGAAACAGGCAAATACCTATCTGAACTTTGACGGGAATTGTCGTGAAGCCATGACGTTCTACGGGAAGTGTCTGCAAGCCGAGCCGAACCTCACGACGTTCTCTGCGGGGCCGCCCGAAATGTCCGCGCTAACGAAAGCCGCGCCAGACAGAATCCTGCACGCGGAGCTGGCGAACGGACCGGTGGTTCTGATGGCCTCCGATACACTGCCAGGCACGCCGTTCCAGCAGGGGAACAATTTCTCCATCAGCATCAGCTGTGAGACCGAAGCGGAAATGGAAAAACTTTTTGCCGCACTCAGTGAAAGCGGCAAGGTGACAATGCCAATGCACGACGCATTTTGGGGCGGTCGCTTCGGCATGCTCACTGATCAATTCGGCATCAGCTGGATGCTGAGTTTCCGCTGAGATCCCCTCCGATCCGAGCGATCGCTTCGAATATTCGCTATTCGCCGCCACCGGCCCGATACTATTGCACACCGACAGGCGCTTCGGCGGTCAGTTCCGCCAGTGTCCTGCGCAGATTCTCCAACAATTCTTCGGCTGATTCCGTAGCGCTAAACGGTACTTTAAGAACTCCCGCGGGAGTGAATTGCGCTCCAGCAGTTTGCCGGACCAGGGCCATGAGCCTGAACGGATCGATCTTGGATTGTTGGTGGAACTTGATGTTGACCAATCCGTGCCGCCGATCGATGGATTCAACACCAGCACGTTCCGACATGCTCTTGAGCAGCGAAAAGCGGACCAGGGTCTTCACTTCTTCGGGCGGCGGTCCATAGCGGTCCGCGAGTTCGTCCACGATGCGCTGGCCCCGTTCTTCATCTGCTACGTCTGCGATGCGCTTGTACGAGCGCAGGCGCTGCGCTTCGTCGGCGATGTAAGACGTCGGAATTCGAATCTCCAGCCCAAGGTTAAGCGTGGCGTGTATCTCGAGCGGAACTTCCTCGCCTTTGAGCTCACGCACGCTTTCTTCGAGCAGGCGGACATAGGTGTCGTAGCCAACCGCTTCAATGTGTCCGTGCTGCTCGCCGCCAAGGAGGTTTCCTGCGCCGCGAAGTTCGAGATCCAGAGCCGCGATTTTGAATCCCGCGCCTAGATCGCTGAATTCTTTGAGCGCGGCCAGCCGCTTGCGAGCCACTTCACTCAATTGCGTATCTGCCGGGACAAGCAGGTAAGAATAGGCGCGTCGATTCGAGCGCCCCACGCGCCCGCGCAACTGGTAGAGCTCGCTCAGCCCGTAACGCTCCGCGTTCTCGATAAGAATCGTGTTGGCTAGCGGGATATCGAGTCCGTTCTCGACGATAGTAGTGCAGACAAAAACATCGTACTCGTGACGCATGAAGCCGAGCAGAACCTTTTCCAGTTCGCCCTCGCTCATCTGTCCGTGACCCACTCCGATGCGCGCCTGGGGAAGCAATTCCTGAATGGAAGCGGCACGCATGAAGATGGTGTCGACTCGATTGTGTACGAAGTAGACCTGTCCCTGCCGGGCGAGTTCCTGCTCAATGGCGGTCTTAATAAGATCGGGATTGAAGTGGGCCACAACGGTGTTGATCGCCAGGCGATCCTTCGGTGGTGTTTCAATTACGGACATATCGCGCAGGCCCAGAAGCGACATGTGCAATGTGCGCGGAATCGGTGTCGCACTCATCGTGAGCACGTCGACATTGTGCTTAAGCTGCTTCAAACGCTCCTTATGCCTTACTCCGAACCGCTGTTCTTCGTCTACGACGAGTAGACCAAGATCGGAGAACTCCACATCTTTCGAGAGCAACCGATGCGTGCCGATCAGCACGTCCACTTTGCCGGCGGTCAGGTCTTGGAGCACAAGTTTGTTCTCTTTCGCGGAACGAAACCGGCTGACGAGCTCGATTCGCACCGGGAAAGAAGCGAAGCGGCGCTTGAATGTCTCGTAATGCTGGAACGAGAGAACGGTTGTCGGAGCCAGCACTGCTACTTGCTTGCCATCGCCCAGAGCTTTGAAAGCGGCGCGCATGGCGACCTCGGTTTTGCCAAAGCCCACATCGCCGCAGAGGAGGCGATCCATGGGCTGCGACCCCTCCATATCGGCTTTGATCTGCCCTACGGCATCGGTCTGATCCTTAGTGGGTGAGTATTCGAACGCGTCCTCGAACTCACGCTGCCAGTTGCTGTCAGGCGAAAACGCAAACCCCTGGCTCATACGGCGCCGTGCGTAGAGTTTCAGCAGTTCGTCCGCCATATCGCGCATTTTGGCTTTGACACGCGATTTAGTTTTTTCCCAGGTAGCGCCGCCCAAACGATCAAGATGCGGCTTTGCTTCACCCGCGCCGCGATATTTCTGTACCAGGTCCAGGCGCGTGAGCGGAACGTACAATTTCGATTCGCCGGCGTATTCCAGCAACATGAAATCGCCTTTCTGGTCGCCCTGCGCGATCTCGCGGATACCGAGAAACTGTCCGACCCCATGCGTGGCGTGCACCACAAAGTCGCCGGGTTTCAAATCAGCAATATCAGCGGCGAAAGCAGCAAGTTGCGATTTAGTTGGCTGACGGGCAACCAGGTCCGAACTTTCAAAAAGATCTTCAGAGCCGAGGATGGCCAGAGCGGAATCGAGCAGCACCGCACCACGCCGGATGGCGCCTTTGATCAGGTAAGTGCTGGCAACAGCGCCGGCATGGTAGGCGCGCTCGGCGAGCGAGGGGCGCGCGCCGGCGGTAGATTCGAGCCCTAGCTGGTAGGGAACTGAATATTCTTGAAGCACGTCGGCCAGACGTTCGAGTTCTCCTGTCGATGCTGCAAAGAAAGCGACACGGTTACCGCTCCGGATCAGGTTCTGGGCCTCGGAAACTGCGACGTTCATGCTCCCTTTGAACGTCAGCGAAGGCCGGGTAGGAATGTGAAAACGCTGAATTTCGCCTGCCGAATCATTTTCCACTAGCTCAAGTTCTTCGAAAGCGATCTGTGTGCGGCCGTCGAAAGCAGTTTTGAGTTCTTCCCAACGAGCGAAGTTTTTTTCGGGTTCGATGGGTGCCGGACGGTCGGGGTGCTCCAGCCTTTGCCAGAGCCGGTCGGCTGCGGATTCGATGGCGCTCGGCTCGTCGAGAATGACAAATGCATCCGGAGCGAGCGAGAAGATATTGTGGGTGCGAGGCCGGACGAGAGGAACAAGGAACTGCCAGCCTGGAAAAATCTCGCCGGGATTCGAGAGATCTATAGCGAGCTGATCAGCTGCATTCGCCAGCTCGTGCAATAACCGGCGCGACTGAGGATACTCGGCAAGAGGTAGCAAAGTGACCGAATTGATCTTCAGTACCGAGCGCTGCGACTCGACATCGAACTGCCTGACCGATTCAATCTCGTCGCCAAAAAATTCGAGCCGTACCGGATGCGATGCTTCGGCGGGGAAGACGTCGAGAATCCCGCCCCGAACGGAATACTCGCCCACCATCTCGACCGGTTCCCGACGCTGGTAGCCGATGCTCTCCAGATGCTGCGTCAGGTCTTCGAGCGACATTTCTTCGCCGACCCGCAGGTTGAGTGCGAGCTGCCGGTAGAAGCTCGCCGACTCAGTGCGGAGTAAAGCGGAGGCAAGCGGAACTACAGTGATGGGAACCCGTTGCGTGGAGAGACGCCACAAACCGACCGCACGCTTTTCGATGATCTCGTTGTGGGGCGAGAGCCGCTGCTGCGGGAGCACGTCGAGAGCAGGGATGAGCTGCGGCGGCGGCAGATCGCGGCCTTCAAAAAACAGATCGAAGAACGCCTCAATAGTTTCCAAAAGCGTCTCGGCTTGCTTGTTGCCGTCGACCAGCACGAGGAGAGGTTTCTCAGTTGCTTGATAGAGCAGAACCAGGTACAGCGCTTTTGCCGTGGTGACCAGGCCGGCGACAGAAAATGGGCCGTGCTCTCCGCGTGTCAGCCGCTGAAGAAGTGATTGGAAATCCGCTTGCCGCGCCGCCGATTGGAAGAGTTCTCGAGTGGCGGGGTGGGTCACGGCGTGCGTTCGAGTATCGTGGCGACTATGTCAGTGGTGGAGTAGCCAGGTTCGAGCGGCAGTGCATACACCGATCCGCCGGCCGCTTCGACTTCTTCCCGTCCAGCTATAAAGTGCGACCAATCGGCGCCTTTCACGAGAACGTCGGGCAACAATGCCGCAACCAGCTTAGTCGGTGTATCTTCATCGAAAAAGGTGACGGCATCCACGGCTTCCAGATGCAGAGCGAGTTTGGCTCGGGTGTTCTGATCGAAAAAGGGCCGGGCAGAGCCTTTCAGACGCTGCACGCTCGAATCTGTATTGAGTGCGAGAATAAGGACATCTCCCAGGGAACGAGCGCGTTCGAGCAGCCGCACGTGGCCCGGGTGAAGGATGTCATAGCAGCCGTTCGTGAATACGACTTTTTGGCCTTGCGATTTCCAAAGATGGCGCTCGGCGATTAACTCATCGCGGCTGTAAAATTTTGCCATCCGATTACATTTTAACGATGAAGCCAAGAAAGATACTGGTTCGCGCGACGAATTGGGTGGGCGACGCGGTCATGTCCGTGCCTGCCCTGCAAGCCTTGCGCGAGCGTTATCCCGCAGCGCACATCGCGATTCTGGCGCGGCCGTGGGTGGCCGGCCTATATGGGCGTGAAGCTTTCTGCGACGAGCTGATTCCGTATCAGGTTCCGAAGGGCTGGCGCGCTCTGGGCGCGAAGTGGAAACTCGCCAGCGAACTTCGCCGCAGGCATTTCGACTGCGCCGTTCTCTTTCAGAACGCATTCGAAGCCGCGGTGCTGGTCTGGCTCGCGCGGATTCCGATTCGCGCCGGGTATGCGCGTGATGGGCGTAGTGCTTTGCTGACGCATGCGATTCGCACACCGGCCGCCGGAGAGACGCCCCGGCATCAGCGCTTTTATTATTTGGAGCTGCTCAAGCGAGCGGGAATGATTAAAAGCTACGTGGCCAATGAGGCGATCCGGCTGTCAGGCGCGGCCGCCGCTGCCAGGGAAGGGCGAGAGCGCTTCAGGGCGGCTTCGGTTTCGGGTCCGGTGGTTGGCATTAGTCCGGGCGCTGCGTACGGTGGAGCAAAACGATGGCTGGCTGAGCGATTCGCGGAAGCGGCGGTGCAAGTTGCGCGCGAACGGCACGCCTCGATTGCGGTGTTCGGTTCGCGAGAGGAGTTGCCGATCTGCGAGGCTGTTCGGGAAAAGGTGGAGGCGTCAGGCTGGCCTTGCCTGAATTTTGCGGGTGCGACGAGCCTCTCTGAATTCATCGAACTGGCAGCGGCATGTGACATCTTCCTGACCAACGATTCCGGTCCCATGCACATCGCGAGCGCCTTGGGCGTGCCTACTGTGGCGGTGTTCGGCGCCACTGACGATGGGGCGACAGGTCCGACGGGTATAAAGAGTCGGGTGGTGCGGGAGCCCGTCGAATGCAGCCCGTGCCTTTTGCGCGAGTGCCCGATTGACCATCGCTGCATGACGGGAATTCCCGCGAGCAGGGTTGCTGAAACGGCTCTCAGCCTGGTTGAAATCAACGATAGACGATAGGAGCTGACCGAGAAAGTTCGTGGATACGCGCGAGAAGATTGTGCCGTTTGAGAGTCTGCCAGCGTTGTTGTCGAGAGGCCAATGGTCAGCCGTGACCGGTTTCTTTGACCCGCTTACGCTGGCACAGGCGGAGAGACTGGCGGCGATTGCCAACCACGGAAAACGCATAGCCGCTATCGTCAATCCGGACACCGGCACTTTGCTCACGTCCGATGCCAGAGCGATTCTGATTGCTGGGCTGCGTGAAGTAGATGTGGTGGCAATAGCCGATCCGGAGCAGTTAGCGAAGCTCTGCTCCGCGCTGCCGGGCGTGCGAGTTCATGACGATGAAGAAGCAGAGCGGACGCGTTCGGCTGAGTTTATCGACTTCATTTGGCGGCGGCAGAAATCGGCGGAAGTTCTGAAGTGAGTGCTGCAAGAACTTCAGCAGGCTCGCCAGTAAAGACGATACTTGTCATTCGCCTAGGCGCTATGGGCGACATCCTGCACGCGCTGCCCGCGGTGGCAAGCCTCAAGATGAGCTTTCCTGAGAAGCGGCTCGTTTGGCTGGTGGGGCGGCGCTGGTTCGATTTGCTTTCCGGCAATCCTTACATTGACGAACTCATCTGTTTTGACCGTTCCGGGCCGAGCGCGTTCTGGAATCTCAGGCGGACGCTGCGATTGTTGCAGCCCGAGCTGGCATTAGACTTCCAAGGCCTGCTTCAGTCTGCTTTGACGGGACGAAGTGCGGGCGCAGCGCGCTTCTTTGGATTTGATAGAACGGTCGCCCGCGAACCTCTGGCCTCGCTCTTCTATACCGATCGCATTCCTGTAATCGGTCCGCATCGAATCGAAAGAAATCTGCAATTGGTCAAAGCGGCCGGTGCGCACCAGTTGAGCGGAAGAAAGCTGGATACCCGAAGGTGCGCCAGAAGGAGATTTGCCATCCGGACCCTACGTTCTAGCCAGCCCGCTTGCGGGTTGGCAGAGTAAGCAATGGCCTCTCGAAATGTACGAAGGCTTGGGTCAGAGACTTCGAAAAGAGGGACTCGATTTGGTGCTTAACGTTCCGGACGAGCGGGCGAAAGAAGCCTTCAGGCATGTGCTGGTACATCCCTCATCGCTCTCGGGCTTGATTCATGCAACCAGGCGGGCTACGGCGGTGGTCGGTGTCGATAGCGGTCCGCTGCACCTTGCAGCGGCATTGAAAAAGCCGGGAGTAGCACTATTCGGGCCGACTGATCCGGCGCAAACGGGGCCTTTCAAAAGTCCCATGTTGGTGTTGCGCCAGGCGAATGCCGAAACGACCTACAAGCGTGGGAGAGCAGTGCATCCGAGCATGGCTGGAATATCCGTCGAGGAGGTCGCCGCGGCGCTCGTTCGCTCTCTCCAAACCGATATTCCCGCGACGAAATCAGCGGCTCGAAGCCTGTGAGCGGCGTGGATTTCGAGGCGCAGCCGCGCTATTGGTTCCCCAAGCCTTATGCGGACTTCGTACAGCGATTGCGTGTCGCCGGCGGCTTCATTCTGCTGCTGGCCTTCGCGTGGCTGGCGCGCCCGTCTCGCGCTTCGCTGGCCGTTGGATTGCCCGTGTCGTTGCTCGGGCCTCTCGCTGCGTGCGTGGGCGGCCGGGCATCTCGCCAAAGACAAGGACCTGGCTGTCTCGGGCCCTTATGCGTACTTTCGCAATCCGCTGTATATAGGAACGCTCGTTGTTGCTCTGGGCGTTGTTCTGGCGGCGCGAAATATCTGGTTGGCAATCCTCTTCTGCCTCGTTTTCCTGCTGGTTTATTTGCCCGCCGTCGAATTGGAAGAGCAGCACCTGCGCGAGATCTTCAGCTCCTATCAAAATTACGCGCGGCACGTAAATCGTTTCCTGCCGGGCAGGCGATATTCGGCAGGCCGGGGGAGTTTTTCCTGGACGCTTTATTGGCGAAACGAAGAGTACAAGGCGGCGCTCGGATGGCTTATCGCGGTTGCCTGGCTGTGCTGGAAATGCTGGTCTGCCGGCATCAAGCGATAAGGTGCGGAAGGCCGTCGCTGTGATACGCTGGCGCTGATGAGAGTCGGATGTTTCACCGCACTGCTGGCGCAGTTTCCGCTTGAAAAAGTTTTTGAAAAACTTAAGCGACTGAACATTAACACGGTCGAACTCGGCACGGGCAATTACCCGGGCGATCCACATTGCAGCCTTTCCATGCTCAAGAATCAGAAGGAGCTGAAGGAGTTCAAGAAAAAGCTGGACGACAACGGTTTTTCAATCAGCGCGTTGAGTGCTCACGGGAATGCGCTGCATCCCGACTCCGCGACCGCAAAGGCATATGCGGATACCAGTAAGCGGACCGTAGAGCTTGCGGCGAAGCTTGGCGTTCCGGTGGTGATCGATTTCTCGGGATGTCCGGGCGACAGCGACGCCGCGAAATATCCGAACTGGGTAACCTGTCCCTGGCCGCCCGAGTATCTCGATGTGCTCGACTGGCAATGGGAAAAGAAAGTCACTCCGTATTGGATCAAGCACGCGAAGTTTGCGCGTGATCATGGCGTAAAGATCGCGATCGAGATGCATCCCGGTTTCGTGGTGTACAGTCCAGAAACTATGCTGAAGCTGCGCTCGATTGCGGGCGATAATATCGGCTGCAATTACGATCCCAGCCACATGTTCTGGCAGAGTATCGACCCGATCAAAGCAGTTCGGGTATTGGGGGAGGCCATCTACCACGTCCACGCGAAGGACACCCAGATTTACGATTGGAATTTGCCCAAGACCGGCGTGCTTGATACCAAGAAGTACACCGATGAGCGTAACCGAGCGTGGATTTTCCGTTCGTGCGGCTATGGACATCCTTACGGTTGGTGGAAGGAATTCATTTCGACGCTCAGGATGTACGGCTATGATTACGTGCTCTCGATCGAACATGAAGACACCTTGATGTCGCCCGACGAAGGCCTGACAAAAGCCGCCGAGTTCCTGAACGAAATTATGATTCGGGAACAGCCCGCCGCGCCTTGGTGGGTGTAAGGCGCAAGTAACTCCACTCTGCCGGGCCTCGCGCCGCAACAGTCCAATTTGGATGTTACGAAGGGATGACTTGCGAAGCGCGCATTCTTTTCGCGCAAAGCTACAATGAAATCGTTTCGATTTCACAGGGCGAGTTGTTATCAGGAGAGTCATGTCCGGAAGGAAAATCGGCATTTTGACGGGCGGCGGCGATGTGCCCGGCCTGAATGCGGTCATCAAAAACGTTGTTTATCGTGCCACCTCAGATGGTCATGAGGTGACGGGCATTCGCCTCGGATGGAAGGGGTTGACGGATCTCAATTTCGATGACCCGGCAAGCGTGAGCAGATACGTCCTGCCGCTGACCCGCGAAAACACCCGGCGCATCGACCGAACCGGCGGAACCTTCCTTCATACGAGCCGCACGAATCCTTCGAAGATGAAGAAGCTTCCCGACTTCCTCAAGCCTGAGGACTTCTCGGCCGCGACCGGCAAGGATGGCGTGAAGACGTACGACATGACGAAGCGCGTCTTGTCGAATCTGGAGAGATTGGAGATCGACCACCTGGTAGCGATCGGCGGCGATGACACTCTCAGTTACGCGGCTGTTCTGGACAAGCAGGGTTTCAAGGTGATCGGGATTCCGAAGACCATGGACAACGACGTCCGGAATACGGAATATTGCATCGGATTTTCGACTGCCGTATCGCGCGCCATGGATGCAATTCAACGCCAGCGCACAACTGTCGGTTCGCATGAGCGTCTCGGCATTTTCAGAGTGTTTGGCCGCGATGCCGGCTACACAGCGCTTTATACCGCTTATGTCACTTCGATCCGCTGCGGCATACCCGAATATAAGTTCAATCTCGAGCACATGATCGATATGCTCATGACGGACAAGAAAAACAATCCTAGTAATTACGCGCTGGTCATTCTCTCGGAGGGTGCGCAATGGGAGGGCTATGTAACGAAGGAGTATGGCGATCCAGATGCTTTTGGGCATCGTAAGAAATTCAGTGTTGCAGAGGCTTTCAGCGACGAGGTCATCAAGCGTACTGGGGCGGAGACGGTGGTCAGCGATTTGACCTACGACCTCCGAAGCGGCGCGCCGGACTTTCTCGACACGATGGTCGCGACCACGTTCGGCACGATGGCTTACGACGCGATCACGTCTCACAAACACGGCCTGATGGCTTCGATCTCTGAGGGAAAATTCGCCATGGTGACCATTCCCGATCCCAAAGACGGCCCCAGGCATCTGGATGTGGAGCACATGTATAACAAGGAGCGCTATCGCCCGACTTACGCCAGTAAAGAAGGAATGCCGCTGCTTCTTTCCCATCCTTAAGGCATGCCGGACGCACAGACGGGCGCGGGCAGCGCATGTAGCGAGGTCGTTGAAGCACAGGGCCACCTTGTCGACTCGCACATCATGGAACAGATCTTCGATGCGGTTGTC
The DNA here is from genome assembly GCA_963799755.1 of Terriglobia bacterium. Classification (GTDB taxonomy): domain Bacteria; phylum Acidobacteriota; class Terriglobia; order Bryobacterales; family Bryobacteraceae; genus Bog-105. The sequence continues at coordinate 219,225 of CAWCYQ010000001.1, forward strand.
GAATTTGGCGGCCGCTTCGAGGTACAAGAATTTTCCATCGGCCGCACGAACAGCGATCCATCGCGGCTTCGTTTACGAATAGAAGCTCCCTCTGAAGACCAGTTGGAGAAGATGCTGGCCCGGTTGATCGGGCTCGGATGCGCTCTGGCCGATTCCGGCGAAGCTGAGTTAAAGAAAGCCGAGCGAGACAGTTGCGCTCCCGAGGATTTCTATTCGACAACCAACCAACGCACTTTGGTCCGGCATCGCGGCCAGTGGCTCGAAGCGCGCAATCAGCGCATGGACGCCATGATCGTCGTACATGACGGGGCGGCCACTTGCCAGCGGCTGCGCGACTTGAAGGCCGGCGATATGGTCGTGGTGGGAATGAAGGGTATCCGGGTGATTCCGGAGGCGAAGGAGCGTGATCGCCAGTCGTTTGCCTTTATGAGCAACGACATTTCGTCGGAACGGCAGGTGGAAACCGCGGTGGGCCAGACTGCAGCCATGATACGGCAGGCAAAAAGAGACGGTAGAAAAGTTGTCGCGGTTGCGGGACCCGTGGTGGTTCATACCGGCGGCGGCGCGGCGTTCAGCCGGTTAATTCGCAACTGCTGGATCGATGCTGTTCTCGCAGGAAATGCGCTTGCGGTCCATGACATTGAAGCGGCTCTCTTTGGCACCTCCCTTGGTGTACGGACGTCAGATGGCCGCCAAGAGGAACACGGACATCGGAATCACATGCGCGCCATCAACGCCATCAACTGTGCCGGCGGAATCCAGGCAGCGGTCGAATCGGGCCGCTTGACTTGTGGAGTGATGTACGAATGCGTGAGGGCGAACGTGCCGTTTGTTTTGGCGGGCAGCTTACGGGATGACGGTCCTCTACCGGAAGTCTTGACCGATATGAACGAAGCGCAGGATGCCTATGCCGGGCAGTTAAGCGGAGCGGGCGTGGTTCTTTGCCTGAGCTCGATGCTGCACTCCATCGCGGCCGGCAACATGCTTCCCGCCTGGGTGAAAGTGGTGTGCGTGGACATCAATCCCGCCGTTCCCACGAAAGTGGCGGACCGCGGCACGGGCCATGCGCTCGGTGTGGTGACCGACGTGGGATTATTTCTCGAACTCCTGGCAAGCAGACTACAACCGAAATGAAGAAAACTCGCCAATATACGGATGAGCACGCGGAGGCGGGCGTGCAGGCAGATCTACCGGCTATCGAGACGTGGCCGAATCAATATAGCGGCTATGAAATCGAGATCGAAATGCCCGAGTTCACGTCAGTCTGTCCGAAAACCGGTCTTCCCGATCACGGAACTCTGCGCCTCATTTACACGCCCGACAAACACTGCCTGGAACTTAAATCTCTAAAGATGTACACTTTGGCATATAGGAATCTTGGTATTTTTCAGGAGAATGTTGTCAACCGCGTGCTGGCCGACATCGTGAAAGCGACGCGTCCCCTCGAAGCAACAGTAGTGGGTGACTTTGCCGCCCGGGGTGGTATCACGACCCGGGTCACGGCGACTTACCAGCAACGTAAGAGAAGATAACTGACTGCCGGCCGTTCGCGCAGCAGACAGCGTGAGTAAAATGCTTTACCGAATCGCAATTTTGCTGCTGGCCGGCGCTTCGCTCTTCGCGGCCGAGTTTCAGAACGGGCAGGCTGCCCGGGCCGTTCTGGGTCAACCGTCTTTCACGTCGCGGGACCAGGGCATCAAGATAACGTCAATGTCCGTCTCACACGGCCGGTTGTATGCTGCCGATGCATCGCATCACGTTTTGACCTTTGATATCTCGAAGCTGCCGGATGTGCGGGACGATTTTTCGAATCGGCAGTCGAATGGTTGCAGCGTATGTGGATTCACTCCTACATCCATAGTCAACCAGTCAGTCATGACGGGCGTCGCGGCAGTCAGCGTGTGGGGCAGGATGGCGGCCATTGCCGATTCCGCTAACCACCGCGTTCTTATCTGGCGCGATTCAACTTCTTCCCGGCCCGACGTTGTGCTGGGTCAAACCAGCGATGCTTCGGCGGTGGGGCCCGGCACGTTGGTCGATCCTGTTTCTGTCGCTCTCGATGGTAAACGTGTTTTTGTGGGTGACGCGTCGCTGCATCGCGTGCTGGTCTGGAACTCGTTGCCGACATCCGGCGATCAGCCCGCGGACGCGGTACTCGGCCAGCCGGATTTGACCACCGCAAACGCGAGCGACCCGCCCCAACCCGATTCGATATCAGTGCCCGCCGCCCTGGTATCGGACGGCAACAATTTATTCGTGGCAGACTCCAGTAATCGCCGGATACTGGTGTTCTCCCCAGGCGATACGCGACTCACTGCGGATGCGGTTGTGAACTCGGCGAGTCTATTGTCCGGCCCGGTGGCGCCAGGTACGCTCATCTCGCTAAACGCGCCCGGCCTGAGCGAAGAATCGGACTCGGCCGACGCCACCAAATTGCAGGTATTGCCGAAACTTCTGGCAGGAACTGAAGTTATATTCGATGGCCAGGCTCTGCCGTTATTGGCGGTCTCGCCTACTCAAGTGCAAGCTCAGATACCGTATGACCTGGAGAATCGGAACGCCGCCAGTCTCTATATACGCACCGAACATGCAAATGGCGCCGTGTCGGTTACCACGCCGATCAGTTTAAAGCTGACGCCGGCAAGTCCAGGACTCTTCGCTTTCAGCGGCAGCGAACCTCGCGCAGGTATTCTGCTTCACGCAGGCGGCTCTGAAGCGGAGGGCGGACCGCCCGTCGACGATCAAAGCCCGGCCAGCCCCGGCGAAGTGCTGACTATCTGGGCAACCGGTTTGGGCGCTGTTTCGGAGAATAGTGCGAGTGATTCGCGCTTAACAGGACGCCCCTACGCGGGAGTCGCCGCCGCGGTTTCCGCGCCGGTCGCAGCGCTGATCAACGGCGAGGACGCGGAAGTGCTTTCGGCTACCCTACCCGAAGGCGCCATCGGTGTGTATCGAATTGAAGTGCTCGTTCCACCGGAGATAGCTGCCAGCGGCGAAGCTTACCTCTCGATCACGCAAGGTCCAAACAGCAGCAATACGGTGCGATTTCCGCTGCGGCACGATACGGCGTCCAGTCACTTACCCCGGTAGGGCGCGTAACGGTTTTGCACAAGCATTTGTCTCGTTTGCTCCGCGTCCTGAGGTGCAACGTAGAAAAAGGCTCCCGTCAGATCCCGCCTCATTAGAAATCCAGCCGTATACGTACCGGTTTCCACCAGGTAATCGATGCCCGCGTCGGTCAAAATACGTTCGAGTTTCAGTGCATCGCGGAGTCTGTGCGCCATGTAGACCAGATCGAGCTCCGTGTCCTCGAAGAATTCGGCGTCCCGGCGCATGTCCCCGTTCCGTGATTATGGCAGGCCCCGGCTTCCGGAATTCGAATCGAATTCGCGGGGTTTGCGTCAATCAAGTATGCGGGCGGCACTCAAGATGCACCGGCGCTGGCGGGAGGCGCGGATGTTCGTTCACGCCATGGCTTCGCCAAGCCATCCCGTGCTGGCGCAAATTGTGCCGATCAGGCGCTGTAATCTCGCTTGTACCTACTGCAATGAATACGACAAGCACTCCCCGCCCGTACCCACCTCCGAGATGCTGCGCCGCATCGACAAGCTCGGTGAGTTCGGGACGAGCATCATCACCTTTAGCGGCGGGGAACCGACGCTGCATCCTGATCTGGATGTGCTGATCCGGCGCGTTCGCGACACCGGCGCGATCGCCACTCTGATCACGAACGGCTACTTCCTGGTGCCAGATCGCATCAAGCGTCTGAACGCCGCAGGTCTGGATTATCTGCAGATCAGCATAGACAACGTGCAGCCCGATGAAGTCTCGAAAAAGAGTCTCAAAGTGCTCGATCAGAAATTGCAATGGCTAGCCCAGTACGCCGATTTCGACGTCACCATCAACTCCGTTCTCGGAAGCGAAATCAGTTCGCCGGAAGATGCCTATACGATCGCGGCCCGTGCGCGCGCGCTGGGCTTTAACAGCACGGTCGGCATTCTGCACGATGGCAGCGGCCAACTGGGCGCGCTTCAAACCCGTCAAAGAAATGTCTACGACCGCATACTCGGCTTGGGAACCGGACTTTTCTCTTTCGCCCATCTCGACGCGTTTCAGCAGAACACGATTCGCGGGCTCCCCAACTCCTGGCACTGTCCCGCCGGAGGCCGCTTCCTTTACATCTGCGAAGAAGGGCTGGTGCATTACTGCTCCCAGCAGCGCGGCCGTCCCGGTATTCCGCTCGCCGACTACACTCTGCATGACCTGATTCGCGAAGGTGCGAGTCCCAAAGGATGTGCGCCGTTTTGCACTATCTCCTGCGTTCATCAAACCGCACTCCTGGATGAGTTTCGGACGCGCCCCAAAGAGGCCTTGGCAGGTATTATCGAACGCCGCAAACAGCGGGAACCCAATTGGCATACACCGCCCTCCATCCGGCTCCTCGAAGCGATGTTCTTGAACGATTCCCGAGCGCGCGATCTGTTTGGCGCCATTGCTCTCCGCCTGTTTCGAGCGAAACAAATCCGCCCAAACTGACATCCGTATTACGATTGTCTTCGATGAGATATGCCTGTCTGGGTTCGCTCCTGCTCTTAGTGTCTTGCGGGGGTCGGCCCCCAAAGTCCGTGATTCCACCTCTGAATCCGCAGGAGGCCGGCGCTTTGCTGCACTACAACAACAAAGCGCAGGATTGGCTGAAGTACGTCAGACGGCAAAACGCCGCCTGTGACTATCACCTCGACTTGCCCGATCAGAGCTCCCATCCTACGACGATCGACCTCGATCACATCATTATGTGCGGCACTGCTCCGAGTCCGAAAGAGTTCGACGCGGGCGTCTCCTTTGCTTATGATCAGGATCAGAAGAGGTGGGTGATCTCGAAGTTCTCGAGCTAGGCGAAGTTCCTATCGCCGTTCCCTACCGGTCGCGGCACTAATACCGAAAGGGAACGACGAGCGGTAGGGAGTGGCCTTCAGTCAGCTGAGTCCCGCGTCGCGGGCAGCTACCAGTGCCATGCTTGACCAATCGAGTTGCTCCTGGCCGTTCGCCATCGCCGAAACGAAACGGTCCCTCATAATGCTTGCGAAAGGCATAGGGGCGTTCACTTCGCCCGAAAGCTCGATCACTTGTCTGACGTCTTTCAAGCCCAGCTTTAGCCCAAATCCGGCAGGTTCAAATTTGCGCCCGACGATCGTTGTTCCATAATTCTTGTAAACAGGCGAGCCGAATAGTTCCACCATCACGTTCAGAAAATCCTGCTCGTCGATGCCGGACTTTCGTATAACCGCAAAAGCCTCGGAAAACGTCTCGAGCATGCTTGCGATCATGAAATTCCCGCAAAGCTTCAGCGCATTTGCCTGCCAGGGTTCCTTGCCCACAACAAAGGTCTGGCGTCCGATAGCTTCGGCCAGTGGCCGGCACCGCTCGGTTGCCGCCGCGTCCCCAGCCAGGAGTACAATCAGCTTCTTTGCCTGCGCTGCTTCAGGACGTCCAAACACCGGTGCGCTGATAAAGATCTGTTCCCGGCCGCCATGCTCTTCGGCCAGCTTGCGAGCAAATGGAACGCTGATGGTGCTCGATGAAACGTGCATCGCGCCTTTCGGCAATGCAGCCGCGATTCCCTGGTCGCCAAACACTACAGCGGCTACCGCCGGATCGTCCGCAAGCATGCTGAACACTGCATCGGCATTGCGAGATGCGTCCGCCGGGCTGTCCGCCGGCGTCGCGCCATCTTCGACCAGCCGCTCCGTTTTCTCCTTTGTGCGGTTGTAAGCACGTACTTGGTGACCTGCCCGAAGCAGGTTACGCGCCATTCCTGTACCCATCTTTCCAAGTCCGACGAAACCGATGTTCATAACCGTATGGATGAATTCCGGCCGTTATCTGCATCAACCAACCGCCTCCCGGCACCCTTACAATAAAGTATGAAGATTTTCATCCGGCGCGGTTTGATTGGTGCCGGTTTGTGCTCGCTTGCTGCTGTATGCCTGCTCGCGCAGGCTTGGAAGACCGCCGATTCATTACCGGGAGTTGACTTCAGCCATCTTTCGGCGGCTCAAAAAACGAGTGTGCTCAAAGTGCTGCGGAGCCAGGGTTGCTCTTGTGGCTGCAATATGCGGCTCGCGGAGTGCCGGATGGTGGATCCCAACTGTTCCTATAGCACCGGTATGGCGGCCGCTGTTGTGGATGCAATTGCCCACGGAAAGAGCGAAGAAGAAGCTAAAGCCGCCGCTACAGCGTCCAAATGGGGCCACGTTCAGGAAGCCAAGCTCCTCGACGACCCGGTCAAAATTCCAGTCGCGGGCGCCCCTTCCACCGGTCCGCAGAGCGCGCCCATCACTATCGTTGAGTTTTCCGATTTTCAGTGCCCTTATTGCGCAGCCGCGGTCCCTGAGATCAATGCCGTGCTGAAGGCCTACCCAACGCAAGTCAAGCTCATCTTCAAGCAATACCCGCTAGAGATGCATTCTCAGGCGGATCTCGCCGCTGCTGCCGCCATTGCCGCACAAAAGCAGGGAAAGTTCTGGGCTATGCACGACGCTCTGTTTGCTCATCACGATGATCTCTCCCGCAGGACGATTTTGTCGCTGGCACAGCAGAACGGCCTTGACATGAAGCGCTTCGAAGAAGATCTGGATTCTACGGGAGTGCGGGAAACCGTCGTCCGAGATATCCAGGATGGAGACCACGCCGGTGTCGAAGGTACGCCTACCTTATTCATAAACGGCCAGCGCTACAACGGCCCGATTGCGCTCGATTCACTGAAGCCGGTGTTTCAAGCCGAATTGAATCCGGGTAAGCCGGTTGTGGTATCGCGCAATTAGCTGCCGTTACTGCTTTCTAATTCTTTGACGAGTTCCATCACCACATCTCCCGTCACCTGAAAACTGTGGGCGCTCAGCTTGTCCATGGTGTCCTGTGCTGTGTGCCAGTAGGAGCCGTCCGGCCCGTAGTCCAGGTCGATAACGTCGATCGCGTTCACGCCGGCATTTGTGAATGGTACATGATCGTCGTCCACCGCGCCCTGATCGGTTCGGAAGAACTTCGCATATCCCAGCCGGTCCGCAATTTTCTGCACGGCCGCGCGTAACGACTCCGATGAATTCGTGTCATTCGAAAAGTCCAGATTCTTATCGCCGATCATGTCCACGTTAATGAGCGCCTTGATCCGCGCCAGGGTGCCGTCCGATGCCCACTTCGTCACTAAGTGGCGGCTTCCGTAGCGGCTGTCCGTATCCGTCCACTCGCGGTTCTTCGCTTCTTCGCCGTCAAAGAAAACGATGTCGATGTCGTCCGGATGTTTGATCTTCGAAATCGTACGCGCAAACTCGATCAGAAACCCGGTCGAGGAGCCGGCGTCGTTGGCGCCTATGAAATGCACCATCGGAATATCCTTCGTATCGTAGTGGCCTGTCACCGCGACGACGCTCTTACCCGAGGTGCCGGCGAATTTCAGAATAATATTCACCATCGGGATCGGTCCGGCGGGAGTGTTCCCGGTAAATGAATCGAGCGATAGGTCGCCTCCCAGCGGCTTGAGTTCGCCGATGATCCACTCCCGCGTGTGTGCCAGCGCTTCGGAACCCGACGGCCGCTCACCGAACGAGGTTGCGTGCCGGGTATATGCGAGCGCCGCTATTCCCTGGAATTTTGATCCATTGGCCACAACACTGCGCCCTTGCAGCGCGTTTGTGAGCAGCACAGCGGAAATCAGAGCGAACATTCGGAGCACTTGGATAGAAGCAGGCCTCATCCTGGTGATCAGGCACCGTATGATTGCCGCGCTATGCAAGAGAATTGGCGGAGTAGACCTACTATTTTGCATGAGAAGTTATCTTGAGATTTGCAGATACTACAGGCAGCTCAATGGAAATCGCAATCGGATGAGACTGTAGTATTATAGCCGTGCAAAGAAATCTTAGCTGTCAGGTACTTATGCAGTCTGTCGGACAGAAACTCCGCCACGCGCGCGAAGCGCAGGGGCGCACGCTCGAACAGCTTAATTCGAGCACTCGCATATCGCTAAAGACTCTGGAGGCCATCGAAGCTGACGACTTGAGTTGCATCAGTTCCGCCTTCTTGTACAAAAGTTTTGTACGGCAATTCGCGGAATACGTGGGTTTGGATTACGCCGAGCTGGCTGCTGAGGTACAGGCGGCAGCCGAACGGATTCCCGCGCCTCTCATGCCAGGCCAGGGTGCCATTCAACCTCCCAGGATTGCGGCGCTTCCTGTCGGACGCAAAGCAAACTCTCGCCTGCTCTATTCCATCACTTCGTTCGGCGTCGTCTTGGTAGCCTGTTCGGGACTCTACGCGGTTTGGCAGAAATCGAAAATGAGCCTGCCGTTTCGTCGGGAGAACGTCCTCGTACATCTCGCGAATCAGCATGCTTCTGCTGGCCGGCAGGATGCGCGGCAACCCACAGTAAATGGCGGCCAGTCCGGAACGGGCAGCGAGGCCACCACAGACGCAGACCCGGCGATTCCGCAGGATAAAGCGGACATGAACGAAGCGCAGGCTGGCTTCACTTTGGAACTTTCGGCCACGGAACCGGCTTGGCTGTCCATCATTGCGGACGGAAAGCCCTCGTTCAACGGGATTCTCGAAAAGGCCGAAACCAAGATCCTCGAAGGGCATCACACCGCCCGCATTCGAACTGGGAATGCCGGAGGAGTGAAGGTTGTATTCAACGGCAAGCCCCTCGGTGCATTAGGGCCGCGCGGCCAGATCCGCACCGTGCTCTTCACCAAGAATAACTACGAAGTTTTGCAAACGCCCGGCCATGTCTCTCTTGTGGAATTCACCCAGACCGCCGAACTGAGGCTGCCTTTGGACCTGGCACGACCTCCTGTGTTTTAACCCCGCGTTGTAGTCTGCGTTTTTGGCGTTCCAGCGCGATCAGTTCATTTCTGCGCCGCAGCTTGATGCTCGAATCCACCTTGCGCCAAAACTTCCGAAAATAGTCGAATGCGGAAATCAGTCCGAAGATCACCACGCCCCACATGGCGGCGAGCGCAAATGGCCGTAGAGTCGTCCAGCGGCTTGATACCATCACCAAGGACACCCCCACTACCTGGAAAATCATCTTCGATTTGCCTAGTTCGCTCGCCCGCACTGTAAATCCTTCGGCAGCGGCTATACTTCGCAAACCGGATACCGCAAATTCCCGGCTGATGATCAGAATCACCAGCCAGCCCGGGAGCAGTCGCGTCTCGACCAGAGAGATCAACGCAGCCGAAATCAGGAGCTTGTCCGCTACCGGGTCCAGCAGCGTCCCGACTGTTGTGACCTGTTTCCAGCGGCGCGCCAGATAGCCATCCAGAAGGTCTGTAAAAGCTGCCGCCAGGAACACGAGGAGGGCGAAGAAATCGTTCGAAACAATGAGCTTGCCGTCCCAATGGATGCTGAGATTTTGCTGTACCAGGGCCGCTACCAGCAGTGGTACGAGGAAAATGCGGACTAATGTCAGCAGGTTGGGGAGATTGGTCAATCGTACCAAATATAGAACATTTCGGGTTTAACGGCGCGGCCGGTGTTCCTCTGGCGCGGATAGCCGTCATCTGTTCTGTCGACTACAACGGTGAATCAAGTACGAACACTAGGGACGGTAGCTTCGGCGCTGCCGTTTTTCACTTTCCCGTCCTTTATACAGAAAAGGAGGGGATATTGAGAACGGCATTGGCCTTGTGCCTCGCCTATAGTTTCTGTCGCATCCATTCCGCCTATGCGTTACTCCGGCAATTAATGCCGGGATTGCAGACCACTTGGGAGAACTGACTCGCTATGAAGACCTTATCGGTCCGGTGGTAGTGAACTATTTGATATGTTGATTTCAATGAGCGCGAAAAGGCTGCGCATCAATGCCTACGCGAACCAAGGCCAGGTCAGCTCGGGCAATCACATATGTTCTGCCCGACTTAGATCCGGTCGATGAGTTTACGAAGACAATGATGAGGTCCTTAGTCTGGAAACAGAACCGGAGTTGGTCTTTATCGTTCGCCGTCAGTAGATCCGTCTCGTACTGCTCAACGAGCTTACGATTCTCAGCCTTGAAGATCAAGTGAACAAGCTCGGCGGAATTCAAGTACCCTTTTGCGTCACTTACACCAGCACCGATTGTCAAAGACACTGTCAGAACGAAAGAAGCGAAGGCGACCATTGCTATCCCCACCTCAATCAGCAAGCTTCGCAAGCCACGCCACCCTTTTGCGCTTTTCTCGTCAATTTGGCGTTTATCCAGCACGTGGCTAAACTGGTCTACGGCATACCAAAACAAAGCCGCCATAGGTACTACAATGGCAGCGAGTACGATGGTTCGGCCTCTGCCTAGGGCGAAAAGCGACAGAACGAGGTATTCTCGGAACGGCAGATCCAAAACCGTTGTATTTATGCCGAACACCTCGAAGAAGCCAGTTTCATAAGCCTATCCGGCCAGGAATAGATACGCCGAGGTCAGCGTCAGCAAAATCGCGGCATCGCTAAAAATCTTCTTCACAGTCCGGTCGCTGTTGGGCCGGGCAGATTTCAACGAGCTGTTTAGCTGATTTTCCGCGGTCATCTTAACCATTTCCATGAAGTCAGCCTATCCTGCAAGAGCGCATTCGAGGCTCCGTCCATCAACTCGTACGCCCAGATAGCCCGTATGATCGTTACTATTTTGATATCCAGACATCTCCACGCAAATTGTACAGCTGTCAAATGCAACTCCTACAAATGGCTCAACGCCACTTAATGGGTCATGAAAATCCGGAGATGGGCCCACAGTGAGCATGTGAAGGCCCAAGCGCGAACGCGTTACGTGAGCGAGCATCACTTTGACTACCGGGATAGCACCGCATCCGGAGACATCCAGTCTTCCTAACGTTAAAGAGAATCTCTTACCAGCGAAACCAACTCCGTTTCTGCCAGCGTCAGCGGATTCCCTTTCATGCTGCTCGACTTCAGGGCGTTCCGGATCAGATCCGGAATCTGTGTCTCGCTCAATCCGTACTCGCGCAAAGAGCGAATGCTCAAATCGCGGCAGAGCTGCGCCATCCACCGGACTCCATCCTCCGGCTCGGCTTGCTCATCTCCGGTCAGCAAAGCGGAGATTTGACGGTAGCGATTGAGCGCATCGTCCTCCGGCATTCTTTCGCGGAGCGCGCGAATGTTGGCGCTCATACCGTAGGGCAAAAGAGCGGCGCAAAGCGCCCCGTGCGGAGCGCGCAGGAGACCGCCGAGCGGCCCGGCAAAACCGTGGATGACACCCAGGCCGGCATTTGCTAGGGCAAGCCCGCTTAACAAACTGGCCCACGACATCGATTCTCGGGCTTCCACATCCTTGCCGTCACAAAATGCGCGGCGCAGCGCAGTCGCCGCTCTTTTGATCCCTTCCAGGCAGAACAGATCCGTCATCGAATTCGCCCGGCAGGAAACGTAGGCCTCAATCAACTGCGTGAACGTATCGAGGCCCGTGCTCGCCGTGATCGACGGCGGTACGTCGAGTGTTAGATCGGGATCGATCAACGCAATCCTGGCTAGCATAGCCGGGCTGCGGAGACTTGCCTTCACTCCATGCTCCGGAGAATCCAAAACAGCGTTGCGTGTCACTTCCGCTCCGGTGCCCGCCGTCGTCGGAACAGCAATGAAGGGCAGTGGCAAGCGTTCGAGTTGCCGCGCCTTACCGACGACCTCCAGATAATCGAGCGGCTCGCCTGAATTTGTCGCGACCGCCGCGATCGCCTTGGCGGCATCGATAGCGCTGCCACCGCCGAATCCGATCACGAAATCGTAGTTCCCGGCTGCTTTCGCCCCATTCCGCACCAGGTCGATCGTGGGTTCGGAAGGAACGGGCAGAACGCTGCTCTCGATGCCTGCCTCGCTCAAGTGTTGTCGCAAGCCGTCCGCGCGCGCCGCATTCCGTCCGGTCACCACTAGTGCTCGCCTTCCAAATTCGCGAACCAGGCCCGGCAACCGTGCGAGTTTCCCCCGGCCAAATACGATGCGCGCCGCGGTGGCAAATTCAAACTGGATCATTGGTTCATGTCGACTTTGATCCGTCTCTTTCGACCACCATTTGCAGGATTATGGTCGTGGCGGCGCCAAACACAGATCGAAGAGCGCATCGCGGCTGCCCGCTCAACACAACAAGTAGTCCTTCAATCCTCGCAAAAATCTGCTTTTGTAACTTCCAGTTACGAAATGTGTAGTATATCTTGCACAACGTGTGCTTTTAATCGAGGCTTGAGCATGAGTCCTTGAAATTTTCCGCAACATTTTTTTGTGCTCTGCATCCAACTGGCCGCGCCTGTTGTTTGTACGGGCGCTCACAGGAGGAAGTGCTTAATGAGACTTTCGTTCTTGACCTTTGCACTGCTGTGTTTCACTTCAGCAAGTGTAAGCGCGAGCACGTATACTTTTCAGACAATTAACAATCCGGGCGATCTGAATTTCAATCAGTTGCTCGGCATTAATAATGCGGGCGTAATTGCTGGATATTTCGGCGATGGCTCGGTAGTTCCGAACAACGGTTACACCTGGACGAAATCAGGAGGTTTCGTTGCGGAGAACTTCACCGGAGCAGCGCAGACACAAGTCACAGCTATTAACAATACCCTGAGCGGCGGAACTTACAATACCGCCGGTTTCTACGTGGATACGGCGGGAGCAAATCACGGCTTCACGCAAATCGGAGGGGCCCAAACTACGGTCGACAATCCGGCTACCACCGCTACCCCGGCATTCAATCAACTCCTCGGATTGAATGACTCGAACACGGCGGTCGGCTTCTATCAGGACTCGGCGGGCGAACTCCCACGGCTATATGGTCAACCTCACGACTAAGACCTTCACGGGTATTACACTTCCCAGTTCGTTTAACGCTACGAGCGTAACGACGACGGGCATCAATAATGGCGGCTGGATTTCCGGGTTCTATACGGACACGGCTGGAGTAACACACGGATTTGTCGATGAGGCCGGGACTTTCAAGAGCCTTGACGATCCTAATGGCAACGGAACCAATACCAGCTTCTTTGGACTAAACAACCAGGGCTTAGTGGTGGGAAGCTTTGCCAACGCAAGCGGAGATAATGGGCTCGTTTACAACCTTGTGACGAATACCTGGCAGACGGTGAACGACCCGAACCAGTCATTTACAACTGCATTCGGCGTCAGCGGCACCTTCATCAACGGCATAAACGACGCAGGTGACTTAGTCGGTTTCTATTCCGATGGTACCCACGTAAACGGCATGTTAAGTACTCCGACACCGGAGCCGGCTTCGCTCGGGTTCATGCTGCTTGGGGGAATCCTGGCTTTGGGAGTAAGCCTGAAGAAAAATCGCAAGATATAATTTCTCATAATTTACACCCGCAACCAAAAAGGGCCTGCCGCATAACAGCGGGCCCTGACTTCGCGCGAGCTGCGTTGATCCCACAACTTTGCTCGCCACAAACGAGCTTGCTTACTCGGATGGACTCGGCTTGTATCGCGTTCCCAAGCCCGCTTTCGAAACGTGTATTGTCCGAAATCCGATCCACACTAGATGATCAGCTCGAGCAGAAAAGTCCGCTATCAAATCTTGCTCGCTAAGTCTCATTGCTTGACGCAATCTCTATCTCTTGTCACATTTCGATATGCCCATTTCGTCCTTGTTTTCAGGAGACGATTTGATTATGAAATCCAGCGCTCGAAAGCAGGGTGAGACGGAGGAGCGCCTTTACCTGCTCGACGCCTGGCGCGAATCGCCGCTCTACAGCGACCGCGAACGCGCCGCGCTTGCCTGGACCGAAGCTTTAACGCTGGTATCCGAGACGCGCGCGCCCGACAATGTCTATCAAGCGCTGTTCACGGAGGAAGAGCAAGTGAAGCTCACCTTGCTAATCGTCGCGATCAACGGCTGGAACCGAATCCAAGTCGGCTTCCGGGCCGTCCACCCGGTCGAGGAGGGCCAGGCGGCTTGATGGCCGCAATCTCAATTTACGACGCCTGCACTGAACTTAATGTCGTGCCCGTTCTTCGAGCCGCAAAGACTAGTAACCCACTATTCGCAGCGAAGCGTATTCATCGGATCGACACTCAACGCTCGACGGGCCGGGACGTAAGATGCAATCAAAATAGCAGATAGGATCACGCCGGCTGCCGTCGCGAACGTGATTGGATCGCTCGAACTTACGCCAAAGAGGAGTTTCGCCATCAAGCGAGTCAGGCAAAATGAAGCCAAAAGGCCAATCAGAACTCCGGTCGCCGCAATCCTTGCCCCTTGCGTGATGATCATCCTCAATACATCCCCGGGTTGCGCGCCCAGCGCCATGCGGATCCCAATCTCTGTCTTGCGTTGCGCGACAGAATAGGAGATCACGCCGTAAACGCCAATCGCCGCCAACGCCAGCGCAAGTCCGCTGAAGCAGCCCAGCACGACGAAAGTAAGGTGCTGCGTCGAGGTAGAATCGCGCACGTACTGATCCATCGTTGCAATCGCGAAAACCGGCTGATCTTTATCGATCGAGGCGACAGCCTGTCGAATTTCGGACGTGAGCACCGGCGGCTCACTGGTCGATTTCACTAGCAGCGTCATGGAGCCCGTGACATCCTGATTGAACGGAACGTACACCTCCAGACGCGATGGATTCGACAGGCCGTACAGTTTGGTTTCGCCTACAACCCCGACCACGGTGACCCATTGCGGCGGCGTCTTTGGAGACGGATGGCCGAACATGAAGCGGCTGCCGATGGGATCGCGCCTCGAAAAAAGCTCGCGCGCGACGAGCCGGTTAATCAGGGCGACGCGTGCGCCCTTCTCATTATCCATATCTGTCAACATTCGGCCCCGCAACAACCGGATACCTAAAACCTCCGGGTAAGCCGGGCTGACCATGTGTATGTCGGGATGAGGAAAGCTTCCAGGCTTCGGAAGGGCCATCCCTTCAATCGTGATGTCATCGCGTGAATGATCGTTAGTCAGCGGTACACCGGTCCCGACCGCCGCTTCCTGTACGTCGGCCAATTCGCGCACGCGGCTGAGCACCCGATTCCAGAAATTCAGAATCGCGGCATCCTTTTCGTATTGAGAAGTCCTCAAATCGATTCGCATCGTGAGCACGTGCTCCGGTCTGATGCCGGCATCGACAGATAGCAGGCGGACCAGGCTCTTCATCATGAGTGCTGTGCCGGTCAGAAGAATCAGCGCGAGCGAAATCTCCGTGACGGCCAGCATGCCGCGCCAGCGACTCTGTGACAAACTCACGCCAGAGGCTCTGCCGCCATCCTTCAATTCCGTCTGTATGTCCGCTCTTGTCGAGTCCAGGGCAGGTACAAGTCCGAAGAAGAACGCAGAGAACGCCACCACGGCCGCCGTGAAAAGAAGCGCCGGACCGTTTACCTCGATCTTTGCGCCTGCAAGGCTGTCTTCGGGAATCAAGCCCACCAGGCCGCGAATCGCTCCGGCCGCGAGTGCCAAACCCGTAATCCCGCCGAGAGAAGTCAATATCAGGCTCTCAACCAGCATTTGCGTGATAACACGCCCGCGGCTCGCACCCAGGGCAACGCGTAGTGCAATTTCTCTGCTGCGGCCGCCGCTGCGCATCAAAAACAAATTGGCGACATTCGCGCATGCGATCAGAAGCACAAATGTGACTGCGGCAAAAAGAACAATGACTGCCGGGCGGATGTCGCTGACGAATGCCTCCCGTAAAAGCTGTAATGCCACGCCAAACTGATCGTTGCTGGCGGGATAATTCTTCGCCAGGCGAGCGGCGATACCTTCCATTTCCGCGCGCGCCTGCGACAAGCTGATCCCTGCGCGTAATCGTCCCAACACGATCATGGCGCCTCGTTCCCCGCGCTCGTTCGCCAAGGAGTTATTCGTCAGCCAAACGCCGCTTGGCTCCAGCAAGTCCGTCTTTTCAGTCCATCGAAAATCCGGAGGCAGCACACCGATGATGCTGAAGCTACGCCCGTCCAGCGCTATCACGCGTCCGATGATGCTGCGGTCGCCGCCAAAATGGGATCGCCACAGGGAATAACTCAAGAGAGTGACGGCCGGTGTGCCCGGCTTGTCCTCCGAGCGATCGAAGTCGCGCCCCAGAAATGGATGCACGCCAAGCATCGAAAGGAAATTCGTCGATACCATTTGCCCCTTGACGTTCTCCGGCTGATTAATGCCTGAGAGGCTGAATCCCACGTTGTATACCGCAGCCATCTCTGAGAAATCTCTGTTCTGTGCTCTCCAATCCAAAAAGTCTGGATAAGAAACGCTGACCTTTCCGACCTTCGGCGTCGTCTCGTTCAGAAGAATCAGACGCGCGGGGTCCCGGTAGGGAAGTGGGCGCAGCAAGATGCCATAAAGAACAGAAAATATCGCGGTGTTCGCGCCAATGCCCAATGCCAGCGTGAGCAGTGCAATGACCACAAACCCCGGCGACTTGCGAAGTACTCGCCACCCGTAGCGAAAATCCTGGGAAAGCGTTTCGAGGAGACGCACTCCCCACGCATCCCGGCATTCCTCTTTCACCTGATCGACACCGCCAAAATGCACCCGCGTTCGGCCAATGGCTTCTGCCTCGGTCATACCGGTCCTCGTGTATTTATCGATTTGCTGCTGTCGATGAAAACGCAGTTCGTCTGCGAGATCCACCTCCGCTGCTCCCCGCCGGAACAGAGTGCGGATACGGAACAAAATGTCACTGAGCATGTCGGAAAAGGCCAGTTTGGTTCCCCTAATACTTCTACAAGAGATTATACGCCTACTGTTGTAGAAGTGCAGGGGAAGGGTATTCCGCACACTCTTACCGGCGCTGGCGTCCTAGACCCTATACTGAACTTGATGCCGTGCCCGTTCTTCGAGCCGCAAAGACTAGCTTCCGATCCAGCGCATCCGAATGCTCGTCTGCCGCTCCTGGACGAATACGACGGCGTTTGTCGTGCTGCCGCAGAAGCTTTCCGTGTTCCACGCGACCTCCGCTTCGGTTGTTGTAACCACGGTTACTCGCGCGGCTGCTGCAGCCGTTTCCCGGTAGGGGAAACGCGCTCTTCTATTCGATTCGATGTGCTGAGCGCGAATCGGGAATCGCTCGAATTGCTCTTTGTGGAGGAGCGCGATCACTTTCCCCTCAACTGGCGTTCAGTCCGCTACATCGTTGGCACTGAATCGATAGACCCCGGTTTAGAGGACGCTTGTGCCCGTGCTCAAATCGTCGCTTTCTGCCGAAGTTATCTGCGACGCTTTCCGACTTAGCGATTTGAGCGCCCCATAATGTCCCTATGGACAGAAGCTCAAAAGTGGTTGACCTTGGATCTCAGGACGCCATAAAAACGGTTCGCGAAACGCAGTCCGATTACTCCGAGATTTGTCTGCCAAACGATACCAACACATTGGGCAGTATGTTGGGCGGCCATGTGATGCATCTCGTCGACCTTTGCGGTGCGATCGCCGCCATGCGTCACGCCCGCTGCCCCGTGGTGACCGCGTCCATCGATCAGATGACCTTTCTGCATCCTGTGCGTATCGGCGATCTTGTGCGGCTCAAGTCGCAGGTCAATCGCGTATTCCGAACATCCATGGAAGTTGGCGTCAAAGTTTGGGTAGAAAATCTTCAATCGCCCGGCTTGCGCCACACTTCGTCGGCTTATTTGACCTTCGTGGCTTTGGATCAGTCCGGTAATCGCGTGGTGCTGCCTCCAATTGTTCCCGAAACCGAAGAGGAAAAGCGCCGTTACGCCGAGGCCGCGGAGCGCCGAGCCTATCGGCTGGCTTTCAAGGACAAGGCGCGCGGTGCCAAGGATTTCTAACTCACTTTTTTGCCGGAACCTTTAAGTGATTCTCGCCTTCGTGTAATGGATGGCTCTCTCCCGCCCATTCGAATTCACCAGCGGTCCCTTCCGGCAAGTCTATATCGGCACTCATCGCCCCATCGAGATGCAAGCTCACGGCAATCGATCCTCGCGGGTGCGGCATGCGCGCCGAAACCTCTTTGAATTCTCCCGGGTTTGGCGCAATTCGTACTCTCCGGAAGCCCGGGGCCTCCGATTCGATTCCGGCAACTGTTCTCAGCAACTCGAAGTTCGGGCTTGCACCCCAGGCATGGCAGTCGGAACGGCTATCGGGGCCATTCCATTCCGCCCATGTGGTCAGCCCGTCCGCGAGCATCTGGCGCCAGGGTCCCAGCATTGCGGGATATCTGTCTCCCAGGCCCGCCTCTCGCAAAGTGGCGTTCGTATACGCCCGAAAATAGATCGAAGACTGCGCCAGCTCGGGAGTCGCTGAGCCTATATTCTGATTCCCGATAAGCTTTTCGACAACCCCTCGCTCCTGGCCTTGCGGCACAGCGTGGGCCAGCACTGCAAGCGTATTTACTTGCTGTGAATACGTCCGATGTTCCGGTTGATCGGCAAACAAACCCGTCCGCGCATCCCAGTCAGTGGAAGCTACCGTAGCTTTCAAGGACTGCGCTGCACTGGCGTATTCTGCGGCGCGCGATCTGCTGCCGAACGCTCCCTCCAGATCCGCTGCCCATTGATACGCCAGTAGCAGTTGTAAATCGAGCGCCGCGGCCGAGCTACCGTCAGCGCTCGCCGGAGGCACCCCGCTTGGCCACTGTTTGACCCAGTCCACAAAGTTCCACCACGGCATCTTTTGCAGAGAGCCATTCTCCTTCTGATGCTGCGCATAGAACTCGAGAACAGCGTGTACTCCAGGCATCATCTGCTTCACGAATTGAGGATCGTCCACATACATCCAGTAGTCGTGGACCATGCCGATCCACCAGAGGGAAAAAGGCGGAATATACTGCTGCAGATACGAAGGAGCGCGGCTGTAAGTAGCGCCTTCCGCAGTGCGCGACGAATTTAACAGCGCAATCCCGTTCTTCATGAGCCGTGAATCGCCCGTCATGTAGAGCGATACCAGCATTTGAATTCGCGCATCGCCGCCATACTGGAGCTGCTCATAAAAAGGACAGTCCATGTAGGTCTCATGCGCGCAGAGTCTAGCTGTTCGCCAGCCGGTTGTCAGTATCTTCTGTAGTTCTTCGTTGGAGTTCTCGTCCTTCACCTCGAAGTCGGCTCGTCGCGTGAATGGATATGCTGTGAACGTACCGCGAAAATCCTCGATCGTGAGCGGCTCATCCGCGGTTTTGATATCCAATTCGAGGTAGCGATAGGTGCGCCAGTAGAGAGGCCGGTACGTTCGGTGTGAGCCGCCATCCGCAATAAACGTGTCAAACGGTCCGAAGAACTGTTTGCCCTCCACTTCGTTGCGATTCCCCTTTACAACCGAGTACCCGTGCGGCCCTTTCGAGACGTAAAGGGTTTCGGCATAACGGAGATCGATCGTCGTGTCCCGGCCGCCGCTGATTTCGAGTTCCGGATACGCCGTTGTTAAATAGCTCTGATCGAGCAAAAGCTTGATCGATGTTCGCGCCGGTACCTTCAGCGGGGAAGTGCCCTTGAGAAATGCGTCGTCTGCCTGAATCCCCTCCGCCTTCCTGATAGCCGCCATACGCTCGAGCTTCTGTTCTTCGGCCGGAATTTTGCTCTCGACCAACATCCAGCGATTGGGGCCGTCGCGCGCGTCTCTCGGCGAGCCGTGCCCGATCACGCTCGCGGCAGTCCAGGAAGAATCTAAAAACGAACCCAACTCCCAACCCCAGGGATAAAGCCGCCCATCAACCTTCTCGTTCGCCGCCAGCGCGTAATATCCGGTTGCCTGATCCGGCGGAAGAGGCTGTGGAGTATACGAGCGATCCGCCATGCACTTCCAGGAGTGGCCGGTATTTGCCACGGCATCCTCGGAGTCGGCCGCCTGCAGCAGGAAGCCGGTACGGTTCGTGACCTGCGCTACTGCCCGGTATTGCCCGTCATTCCAGACCACCGCTGCCAGGAGGTTTTTACCCTTTTGGAGTTGCGGCGCGAGGTCTACCGTTTCGTATCGCCAGTGAGTCAAATCGCCTCGCGCCGGTCCCCACGAAACCCGAACGCCGTTTACAAAGAGCTGGTAGCGGTTATCTCCCGACACGTAAACCACAAAATGCTCCGGTTTCGCCGGCAGCTCGAAATCCTTGCGGAAATAATAAACTCCGTAGTCTTCGGCTGGAGCGCCAGGCACCGCGATCCATTGCGCAGGCCAGATCGCGTTTGCTACATCCTGTCTCGAATAACCAAAACTGGCCTGTAGTAGGGCCAGACCAAGTAGGAGTTTCTTCATCCTCTCTTTATAGACGGTAAAAACCCCAGCATCGAATCGATATCATCCGGACCGATATAGAAGTGCGGAGAGGTTCGGACCCAGCCCTGGCGCGGCGCCGCCGTGATTCCATGCTGCTTGAGATCGGCCACGATTTGCCGCGCATCGGTGTCCGGATGTCGAAAGCTGACAATTCCCGAGCCTGTCTCCCGAGTGCGCTTGACCATCACTTCATAGCCTTTGTCGCGGACTCCACGTTCGATCTGATCGGCCAGATCAAGCACCGCTGGTGCGATATTCTCGATCCCCACTTCGAGTAGCAACTCGAGAGCCGCTTTGTGGCCGAAGCATCCCACCGTATTCAAGGTTCCGCATTCATACCGCCCCGCATCGGGCCGTAGCGTCATGTCGCGCGAGCTGTAATCACTGAAGCTTGCCGCGTTGGTCCACCCGAATTCTACGGGTTCTACTTGATTGAGCCGGCCGCGCCGCACATAAAGAATTCCATGACCTTCCGGACCCAACATCCATTTATGTCCGTCAGCCGCCAAGGCATCGATATAGGAGGCCTCCACGTCAATCGGCAGCGCGCCCATTCCTTGAATAGCGTCCACAAAGAAAAAGCAGTCCTGCTGCCTGCATAGTTTGCCGATTTCGTCGAGATCGACGCGATATCCGCTGAGATAGTTTACATAGCTGACTGCCAGCAGCTTAGCGCCGGGAACAGCCCGCGCAATCTCTTCGATAGGCGCGTAAATCGAAAGCCAGGTGATTTCCACGCCGCGGCTTTCTAGCCGCAACCAGGGATAGTAATTCGCCGGGAATTCTTCTTCGAATGCGATGATCCGGTCTCCCGGTTTCCAACTGAGGCCGCCCGCGATCATGGCGACTCCCTCGGAGGTATTCTTTACCATCGCAATCTCGCCGGGCGAGGCATGGATCAGTTTTGCTGCCGCCGCGCGAAATCCCTCGTAAGCCGCCAGCCATTCGTTGTAATGAAGCGATCCGTAGAAACACGCGTCCTCTGTCAGGGCTTTCATGGCTTCTGCCGCAGGCCGGGAAAGCGGAGCTACGGCCGCGTGATTGAGGTATACCAACCGCTCCGTTATCGGAAAATAATGAGCGTAACGCGTGTGAATCGCCGGCAGCGCGACATTTTGGTAACCCATTCTTCCGAGGATACGTTAACTCCTCTAGATCTCCTGCCGCCGGCGGCCGGGATTCGCTCTATACTGAAGGAAGGTTGAAACCTGCCATCTCTGGTCTGTCTGCGTAGCGTTGCTGATGTAAAGGAGTTCTTGTGCGGCGACTAGTTCTTGTGAGATCCTCCGTAAGTTTGGCTCTGGCGCTGCTTCTCGCTGTGCCGTTTCCCGCCTTTCCTGGCGATAAAGATAAGAGCGATCCCGACGCCATCGGCGATCGCAACGTCTCTGGAAAGGTAAACTTCTACTCGCTCGAAAAAGAGATTGCACTGGGCAAACAAATGGCCCAGCAAGTGGAGCGTCAATCCAAAATCATCAACGACCCGGTCGTTTCGGAATACGTCAACCGGATCGGCCAAAATCTTGTCCGCAACTCCGACGCCAAGGTGCCCTTCACCATCAAGGTGATCGAAGATCCAACCGTTAATGCGTTTGCTTTACCCGGCGGTTTCTTCTTTGTTCAATCGGGATTGATTCTCAAGGCGGACACGGAAGCCGAACTGGCAGGCGTAATGGCACATGAAATCGCGCACGTCGCCGCCCGCCACGGAACCCGGCAAGCCACTCGCGGCGAGATCGCCCAGTTGGCCACCATCCCGTTAATCTTCATGGGAGGCGCGGCTGCCTACGGAATATACGAGGCGTCAGGCTTAATCATCCCCGTATCGTTCCTCAAATTCTCGCGCAACTTCGAAAGCGAGGCTGATTACCTGGGTATTCAATACATGTACAAGGCCGGGTACGATCCGACGGCTTTTGTCGACTTTTTCGAGAAGATTCAGACACTCGAAAAACGCAAGCCGGGTACTATGTCCAAGCTGTTTTCGACTCATCCCCCCACGGACGACCGGATAACCAAATCGCAGAAGGAAATCTCGGACCTGAAGCCGCGTCCCGAGTATGTCGTGACGACCTCGGAATTTAATGACGTGAAGCTCCGCCTGGCGATGCTCGAAAATCAGCGTCGTCCGGATAAGACAGCAGACGACCCCAACAAGCCCACGCTGCGAAAAAATCCTAATTCGAACACGCCCATCGAGGATGAAACGGATCCTTCGAAGAAGTCGACCGGTGATGAAGATGACCGTCCGAAGCTGAAGCGTCGGCCGTCCGATGGTGGCAACGCCACTGATACCTCTTCGACTGACAGTTCCACCTCGACGCCGTCCAGTCAGCCATCCACCCATCCACTCCATCCACTCCGTCCAATCCGCAGTAAGTGGCAGGATCCCGGAAGCCCGCTACTCTAGCGGGCTTCCGATTTTCTATAGTAAGTGACTCCGTTCCGTTCCTCGACGAAGCTTACGCGATCGCCGATTCTGGCGCGTTCGGCCTGGGTTTTCCCTATTACGCGAACTGTAGCGCGTCCGCCGGAGTCCAGATCGATGATGGCCAACTGATACGGCACGTCGGCGGAAAACTGCTCGGGCGGCGCGTGAACAATCGTCTCCGTGTAGACCACACCGTCACGGGATTCGGGATTCTGCATTTTAGGCTGCCTCGAGAATAGTGACTACGCAGGTCGCGCCGGAGCCTCCCAGATTTTGCGCCAGCCCGATGCGGTGTCTTGCAACCTGCCGCTCTCCCGCCTCGCCTCTAAGCTGCATGATTACGTCGCACAACTGACCGACGCCCGTTGCCCCCACCGGATGCCCCTTGGACTTCAATCCTCCACTGGTATTGATTGGGATTCGTCCGGAGATTGCTGTGCATCCCGCGGCCGCGAATGGTCCCCCATCGCCTTTCTCGACAAACCCGAGATCCTCGCTGGCGACGATTTCCGCAATCGTGAAGCAGTCGTGCAGCTCGGCTACCTCGATGTCTTGCGGACCCAATCCCGCCATAGCATAGGCCTTCTTGCCTGCGGCCCGAACGGCCGGAAATACCGTGATATCCGCCTTGCTGTCCAGAGCGACGTGATCCGATGTCTGCGCAACCGCGAGCACGCGGGCAAACTGCGGATTCAGATCTCTTGCCCGTTCGAGTGGAACCAGCACGACGGCTGCTGCTCCATCGCTAACCAAGGAGCAGTCATAGAGTGTCAGAGGCTCCGAGATGGGCTTGCCGGCGAGCGCTTGTTCAACCGATATCACCTTCCGCATATGGGCCTGCGGATTCTTTGCTCCATTTGCGTGGTTCTTCACTGCAACCGCGGCCAGGTGCTCGCGCGTCGTGCCGTATTGGTGCATGTGCCGTCTCGCAATCATTCCAAAAAGTGCCGGGAAGGTCGCTCCTGCGCGCCCTTCACCGGCCATGTCACCCGCCCCGGCGAGAATTTCGGTGACTCGAGCCGTGCTTTGCGACGTCATCTTCTCTACGCCGGCCGCGACAACCACATCGTAAAGACCCGCACTCACTCCTTGGAACGCGTGAAAGAACGCCGAACCGCTCGACGCACACGCATCCTCGAACCGTGTGCACGGGATCCCCTCGAAACCCACTGCGGTTCCGATGTAAGGCGCCAGATGGTTCTGTCCCACGAACAACGGCCCGGCAAAGTTTCCGAGGTAGAATGCTTCTACCGAAGCGGGTGTCACGTGAGCGTCAGACAATGCGTGTTCGATGGCTTCCACCGCCAGCGATTTCAGGTCTCGCTCCGCAAATGCGCCAAAGGCAGTTTTCCCTATTCCGACAATCGCTACAGGTCTCATATACTCAAAATAGCCTTGATGACCGGCCGGTGCTGCACGTTTTGGTTAATGCCTCGTCATTCTTTATTAAGGGAATGCCCCAGTCGCTTAACGGTTCGGCTATTTCGGCGTTTAAACCAGTTTTGTCAGGTTTGGAGGGCCGTGTGAGCGACCCCGTGCCACCTCCGCCAGACTCGGAATTGCGTAGCGGAACCGATGCCGAAGCGCAATTCGTTCAGCAGAACCTCCGGCGCGTTTTTCTGTTGGTTTACCGCATTGTGGGGAACGTCGACGACGCTCAAGACCTGACGCAGGAGACCTTCATAAAAGCTTTGCAGCGGCAAGGCCAATTGAAGGATCTGGAACGCGCAACGCACTGGCTTTCCCGTATCGCCGCGAATACGGCGATCGACTTTCTGCGGCGCAAAAAGAAGCTTTCCTTCAGCGACGTCAGCCAGTTGGCCGGTTTCCCTACGCCCTGGGCCGATCCCGAACAGTCGGTGTTGCGTGGCGAGAGGAAATTGCACCTGAACGGTGGTCTGGCCGTGCTTACGGAACGCGAGCGGATGGCATTGCTGCTGCGCGACGTAGAGGATATCCCGGCAGATCAAGTGGCCCAGTACATGAACTGCTCCATGGCTACCGTCAGATCACATATTGCGAATGCCCGGGCCAAATTCAAGCGTTACCTGGAAGAGAGGAAACCGTGATTTTCTTCTCGAAACCGAGCGCCACTCACCCCGCCGCTGAAGTTCTGGCGCTCTACTCGCGCGGCGATCTCCCGCTACTCCCGCGCCTTCGTCTGAAAGCGCACCTGGCCGAGTGTGGAAATTGTGAGCATCAGGTTGCGCTCTTTGCCGCTGCCGTGTCCGAGCTTAAACGCGAGGCCACCAGCCAAACCCTCACTGCTTTCGAGGCAATAGCTGACTGGAAGACGCTCGAACGCGAAATGCTTGGCAATGTAGTGGTCGGCGTCGCTGCCGCTCGCTGCATCGATAACGTTGGCCGGAAGCGCGTGTGGTTTCGCCGACTGGCATTTGGGACGGGATTGAGTGTCTTGTTTGTTGCTGGATGGATCACCCATATCCCGCCCGAGCAAACGCATCATCTCGCGGCTTCTCTCTCGCGGATGGTCGGACTGCAACAAAAGCCAAGGTCGATGAATATCGTTCAAGCGACACCGAACACTATTGCCGTGCGCTCGGAAGGCGTGACGCTGACAATTCTGCATCCCACGACCGCGGTCGTTTCACTCTCCGGCAATTCCTCGGTAGAGGCCCGCTATGTTGACGAGGAGAGCGGACAGTTGACCATTACCAGCGTTTATGGTCAATAAGAAGGCCGCGCACTGGCTGTGGGTGATTGTTCTCGGTGGCCTGCTCGCTTCCTGCACCGCATTCGCGGCCGATGAAACCGGAGGTTTGCTGGAAGTAGAGTTCCCGCACGACTCCCCGGTATTGCCCGTCCATTTTGGCCTGCAGGAACCAGGGCCGACAACGGCCACCGTCCGCGGCGCGTCGATCGTGGTGAATCTTCACGCTTCGCTGCTCTTGCGGAACACCGGCACGAAAACGATCTCGGGATTGACTCTGATGGTGGAAGCGCCGGATCTCACGCCGTCCGGGAGAGGGTCGGTGACTGTTCCGAGCCTTCATGCCCAGCCGGGAGAAGTGTTTCCCGTTCGCATCGATATGCAGCTCTCGCGGCCCATAAGCATGGGCAGAAGCAAGGGCGCGATGATGCAACTGTCCTTAGATTGCGCTCTCTTTTCGGATCTGTCGGCGTACGGTCCCGACAAGTTGCAATCCCGCCGGATGCTGATGGTATATGAACTGGAGGCGCGCAGGGATCGGCGCTACTTAGCCAATCTGCTCGAGACCGGTAACCTGGCCGAGTTGCGCGAAGAACTCAATTTCGGTCTGCAGGATTTGAACCCGACTCGGATGAGCCTCGAACTGTTGCGCGGACCCGCCAATTTCGCCGCAACGCAGGCGGTTTCGGTGGGCGCGGTGGCCTTTCCGAGCTCACCCGTGAAACCCATTGGCGGACATGCGCAAATCTGGGGCAACGAAGTGAGGACCTCGCAATTGGAGGTTCGGAACACCTCCGGCAAGGCGATAGAAGACTTCGAAGTCGGTTGGATCATCCGCGATGAGCGAGGCCGTGATTTTGTCGCGGGCTCGGTTCCATCCAGTATTCGGCTCGCGCCCGTCCAGACGGCGAGCATGACACAACCGGGTACCTTGCGCTTCTCGCGTCCCAGCGGACAACCGATGATGGTCGACGCTCTGTTGGCAT
The DNA here is from genome assembly GCA_963799755.1 of Terriglobia bacterium. Taxonomy (GTDB): domain Bacteria; phylum Acidobacteriota; class Terriglobia; order Bryobacterales; family Bryobacteraceae; genus Bog-105. The sequence goes on from CAWCYQ010000001.1 coordinate 245,516, forward strand.
TCGTTGATAACGTGGAGTTTTCGGACGGAAAGGTTTGGATTCCGAGCCGCGTCGACATTACCGAAGCAACCAGCGACCCGGTTCTGCGCCGCGCTCTCGCTTCATCCCCTGAACAGCAACGCCTTACCGATATCTACCGTCGCAAGGGAATGAGTGGACTGCAAGAAGAATTGAAACGGCTCAATTGATAATCTGCTCTGCTGGCCGTCGGTCATTGCAGAGCCGATTGGTGACCCTATACACTGTAGGTATTCGGGGCGTGGCTCAGCCTGGCTAGAGCGCCTGGTTCGGGACCAGGAGGTCGGTGGTTCGAATCCACTCGCCCCGACCAAACTTTTGTTCCTTAACCTGCTGCTATAACAGCGACTTAGACGGCGCCATGCTTGAGAGTTCTTCCGAGCTCTCTCGCCGCGTGAGCCCCTGGTTTTCGGCCTCCAAATACAAATATTGGACGGCTAACGGACGGAAGGTCTGCGCTGTAACGTGACGGCAAGCCGTTTTGCAGCGCTCACGTCGTCGCCCATGTCTTCGATGAAGTTAACTGGATGCCCGTAGCTTCGCTTCCGCGACAACGCGTCCGGCCAACCGATTGCGGTTCAAAGATGCGTTTTCCTGGCCGTTTTGCTCTCGGAGCAAAAGGTCCTACCAAAATCAAGTACTTACACTTGCCGGGTAGAAGCGGGGGCAGTAGGGGATCCAAATTTACGAGTGCCCAAAAGGCCCTTTGTCTCCCGTCTCAATCCGTTTGCTTCGTGCTACAACTCCTGCTCAAGGAGCTGTCCATGTTCCTTTAACCAGGCCTTTGCCTTTTCCATCGTCGCTGTTTTTGCGCGAACGATGCTCCAGAAATCGGAGGTGTGGTTGGCTTCGATGAGGTGAGCGAGTTCGTGCACGATCACGTAGTCGATGACGAACATCGGGGCCTTGATGAGACGCCAGTTGAAATTCACGCTGTCGCCGACTGTGCAGGAGCCCCAGCGGTAGCGGTTATTGACGATCCGAGCAGACGTGAACCTTACGCCAAGTTCCTGGGCATGTTGCGCCGCGCGGGGGAGTATCTTCTCTTTGGCCTGCCCGATATACCAGTCCCGCAGCACCTCACGGCGCTTTGCCTGGCGTGCGGGCGGCACGAGAAAGCGTCGCGAGAACTCGATATCCCCGCTGTCAGTCTCAGTAACTTCGATCCGGTAGTCCCTTCCGAGGTAGGGTGCGGATTCGCCGTTCACCACTTCCTTGCCCGGAGGATGCGGCCGATCTTGATATTTCTGCGGGTGACGTAGTTTCGCCAATAACCACTGCCGCTTCTCCTCCATCACCCGTTGGACGGTTTCCTCGGATGTACCCTCCGGGGCACGGACGATGATCGTTCGGTCCCGCTCCACCGTGATGGTTAGCGTCTTCCGCTTGGGCGAGCGGAAGACCTGGTAATTCAGTTCGTTCATGCGGCGTACAGTATTGTGTCGTTGTTCTTTTCGGCGATCTCCATGACGCGGCTGATGATGTGCGCGCGATTCTTGACGAGTCCCGGCAGCTTGGAAAACTCCGCCTGGAGAAGCGTCCTCTGAATGTCTGCCCTCAGCTTGTTGCGGGCGGGAATGCTCTCCCAGAAGCCCGTCAGCTTCAGTTCCCGTTCAATTCCGTCAAATAGTTGTTGGGTGAGAGACACCAGCGAAGATATGGCGTCCTCATCCAGTTCCGCGTCACCAAATATGTCCTTCTTGAGCATGCGGAAGAGGGGCATCTGCTTTTTACGGTGGAGACCGTAAGTCGGTTCCTTGCCGGCGTTGATGATGCGCTGTCGGAGCTTTTCCAACTCTTCAAAGATTTTGTTCCAGTTGTCCCTGAACTCCTCCAGAATCTTTTTAAGGGCTTCCGCAAAAGACGCCTGGAGATCTGGGTCATCATCAAGCTCGACGTCCAGATGATGGCGGATCGCGTGTTCAATCTCGGCGGCTTTTGTCTTTGTCCTGCCGCGGCTATTCACGTCCTTTTGAAAATCCTGATCAAGGATGGAAATAGGCTCGACTTTTACAGAGATACCGCGCGATTCAAGAAATGAATCGGTGATCTTCCGCAGCTTGGGCGGGATGCCCTTCATGCTCAGGCGCTCGTCGCGGAAGTGTTTCCCGGCGAGCACGTTGATCTCCATGAGGGTTTGGTAATCTCCCATAAAGTTCAGCGCTTCCTTTGATGGGAAAACGACGTTCAGGCTCTCGGTGAATTTCCTGAACAGGCTCATGAACTCAAAGCGGAGGTCCTCGTCGTAGAAGAGGTCGAAAAAGGCGTCATGGTCAGTCAGGTCTGTCAGGCCCTGCTTCTTCAGGAATTCCAGTATCGCGTCGTGGCTGGCCCGCAATTCGCGCAGTTCTTCCTCAGGAAAGCTGAGCACGTCCAGCACTTCGTTCTGTTCGCGCTCTTCGTAGTTATCGAGGGCCTTTTTCAGGTGATGGCCGACGCCGACGTAATCGACCACAAAGCCTTTGTCCTTGGCGGGGCCGCTTACACGATTGACGCGCGCAATCGCCTGAAGCAGGCCGTGAGCGACGATGATCTTGTCCAGATACATCACCTGCTCCACCGGCGCGTCGAAGCCGGTGAGGAGCATGTTGTTCACGATGACAATCCCTGTGTCACCTTTGATGCCTTCTTCCTCGCTACCGAAGGGCAACTTGAAACTCTTGATCGTGGTCTCGTGCTTGGCCGCATCTGTGTACGGCTTCAGGTGCATTTCATCGTTGTGGCTACCGGAAATAATCACATCCGTCTTCATCCGCTTTATCAGTTCGATGTCGAGCTTCTCGGGATTGGATTTCTCCAGTGAGGCAACGGCATTGACAAGAGCCGTATCGACGTATTCCTTATAGCGCGCAGCGGCCTCGCGCGATGTGGCGACAATCTGCGCTTTGTAGCCGTTCGGGAAGACGTGCGTCAGGTAGTGCGTGACCATGTCTTTCGCCTTGGCTTCAATCGTCGTCTTGGCTTCGAGGTAAGCGTCTCGCGATCCGTAGCCCAGGATAGCCATCCGCTCCTGGAGAGTGTAATCGCTGAAAACGTCTTGGAATGCCGTATCCATCCCCACTGTGTCGGACACCTCCGCATTGTGGGTCCGGCCTTCGTAGACTATCTCCAGTGTCACGCCGTCTTCAATAGATTGGCGCATTGTGTATTTGTCGATGTAATCGCCGAAGACCCGCTCCGTCTTGTCGATGGGCGTCCCGGTATAGCCAATGCGAGCCGCATTCGGGATGCCCTTGTCTAGGTTTGCGCCCAGCAGGGAATATTGTGAGCGATGGGCCTCATCCGTCATCACGAGGATGTTGGTGCTCGGGTTTAACTGGGGGAAAACCACTGATAGGTCCGCTTCGCGGAATTTATGAATCATCGCCATGACGAGGTCAGATGAATCGGATGCGAGCAGTTCCTTCAGCTTCTTGATGCTGTCCGCGACCTTCACCGAAAAGCCGATGCTTTGGCTAGTCTCGGAGAGCTGGTTTTCCAGTTGCGTTCTGTCGGTGACGAATACCACCTTCCATTTCGACAGGGCCGGATGCCGGTACATTTCCCGGACCATGAACATCATGGTGAGGGATTTTCCGGAACCTTGCGTGTGCCAGATAATGCCGCTGCGTTCGCGGGGAGTTTTGCCTTCCAGGAGGCGCTTCACGGCCAGCTTGACAGCGCGGAATTGCTGGTAACGTCCGACCACCTTGATCGTTTCACCCTTGTCGTTTGTGGAGAACAGTGTGAACGTGCTAATGATATCCAGCAGATTGTCGCGGTCGAGCATCCCGGCAACCAGACGCTGCTGGTCATTGGGGCTGCTGTTCCCATGTTCAAGATCGTCCACAGATCGCGGGAACGGGTCCGCCCAGCGGTAAAAGTGCTTTTCGGTGTGTGTCGTGATAGTCCCGAACTTGGCTTCCTGCCGACAGGTGGTTATGACGAACTGATTGAAATAAAAAAGCGCCGCGCTGCCTTCGCCCTTGGCCCCGCGTTGCTCGCTGTACCTCATGAGTTGATCTATTGCTTCTGGGATGGGCTCCTTCAGCTTCGGCGATTTGCACTCGATGACAACTACCGGCAGTCCGTTCAGGAACAGCACGATGTCCGGAATGATGTGATGCTCGGTGCCGAGAATTCGCACTTTGAACTGGCAGACAGCGATAAAACTGTTGTTGTCTCGGTGCCTGAAGTCGACGAAGCGTACCGTGGGGCTTTTCTCGGCCGTCTTACGGTTCTCGCTAACGCTGGTGTTCTCCAGCAGAAGATGAAGGGCGTGCTGGTTGTTCTGGATGAGACCTGTGCTGGGGAAGCTTGCGGTGAGATGCTTGACGACCTCATCGACTTGGTCGTCTTCGAGCCACGGGTTGATGACCTTCAACTGCTCCCGCAACACGGGAAGCATCACAACCTCGGTGAAACTTTCGCGGAAGGTTTGCGCTGGTCTCTGCTTGCTGTCGAAATCCAACACCTTCCACTTAAGACCGCCCAGCTGGTCGACGAAGGGTTTTTCGACGTGGTTGCGCTCGTCGAGCTTTATCTCCTGGGCGGTCTTGTCATCAAAGGTCATTAGGAGGCTTGTTCCATAAGTTCGACTGATAGCTTAAGAAGAGGCGCAACGCCTTTGTTGCCAGTAAGAAGGTCCTGTACGAGGCCGTTTCTGATCCGCTGCTGTTTTGCGACCAATCTCTCCGTCTGCTCTATCGCGCGATCCATCGTCGATAGAATTTTCGCTATCTGACGCTGTTCCTCATTTGACGATGGAAAGTGTATCGGGAGCGTTTCCAGCTTCGCCCGTTGTATCCCTGTTGCAGTTGTCCCAGACGACTGCTGCCGCATCAGGCTCTGGAATAAGTCTGATTTCATGTAGTGCGTCAGATAGTCGTTCAGAATCTGGTTCTCGTCGGCTCTAAGAAGAATGACTCTTTGGCTGAGTATGTATCGCCTGTCATCGGGTATCTGCGCGACATTTCCAAGTGGTGCTTCAGTCGTAAGAACGACATCTCCTACGTTGGCGTCGCCTTTCGTCATCCATTTCTTGTAAAGGGCCTCTGAAGCGAAATAGCATTCCTTCGAGAAATCAATCTTGCCCATGCCGACGTTGTTGGCAGATAGCGCGGGAATGTCACCATCGCCCCATTCCATTCCAAGTTTTTTAGGCGTCTTTCCGCGGAAATCAATAATTAGAGACAGCACGGCAGACAGTGGCTTTGTTATCCATCCGTCTGAAACTTTCATGCCTGATACTCCAACTGCGAGAGAAATGTATCTAGTGTTCTGAACGTGTGACTTCCCTGCGATTCCAGACTTCGCCGGGATATGGCATATTTATCCCAAAGGTTCTCTACCGCTTGGATGAGAACGCGCTTCTCCGCGTTCAGGTAGCGGTTGAGTTCGTCATTCGCAAGATCGCAGAGCTTTTTTAGAATGAGCGCCTTCGCCTCGGTGTCGCTAAGCTGGCCGCCGATGCCCGCAACGAGAGCGTCAGTTTTCGCTATGCGCGCCTGAAGGGCCGTCTTGTCCTTTTGGAGAGCAGCAATCTCTTTCTTGTGTTCCTTGTTGCTTTCATCTAGGGCAGCGATCTGGGTTTCCACCTGGCCCAGAAGTTCCTTGCTCTCCGCCTTGAATTCATCGCCTCCTAAGCGCTTGAGCTGAAGCTTGAGCTCCAGTTCGTCGTTCAGGTCTTTGAGTTCAGCTTTGCTCTCCCTGATGCGCTTTTCCAATGCGGTAATGGCGTCCTCCTGCGCCTGCAGGGCCTTGAGTTCCTTCTGTGCGGATTCACCCGTGCTGGCCTTGAAGTCGTCAATCAGTTCTTTTAACACTCTCTTGATGACTGCGGCGGTGGCGGTCTCGTCTTCCTCCGGCTCATGGGCGGCGACCTCCAGCGCGGTCTCAACGGCTTCTGCGAGTTCGGCTTGAGCTTCGCTGAGCTTGGCCTCCACCGCATCTATGGCATCCGCCTCAGCTTGGAAAAAGGCCGAAATGAGGTAGCCATCAGGAATCAGCGTGTGATGCCAGCCGGTAGAAATGATGGTCTTGAGGTCGTAGCGGATTTGCTGCCACCAGTTTACGAAGACACCGGCACTCTTGAATTCGTCGAGAACTCCCAAGGGTAACAGCTTGCCCTTAATGGTGGTGAGCAGTTCCTGGCGGACGTCAGGCATTTTTTTACCATCACGTAATTGTGCGAAGTCGTCGCGAGCCACTCCCCACCAGGCTTCAAGCGTGTCGTGGTGGGCTCCGAGGGCTTTCTGGAGCGCGTCCTCAGCGTCGAGAGCAGTCTTGATGGCCGATTTGGCTCCAATAGCTTGTCGAAAGGCAAGATAGCCGGTCCGTTCAGGCTGGAAAAGTGAGAGGTATGCCACGCCGAACTTGGCGAAGTCACTCTGTATGTCCTTCACTTCGGTCTCCGGCACGCCGCCAATGAGATGCGCCTGCACGTCCTCTGGCTCGGGATCTGGCGTATTGTCCACGTAACGGCGGATGTTGAGGTTGTAATCGTGCTTTTCGACGATCTCCGTCGTGTCCACGAGGCGGCTGTACTTCGGCAATTCCCGCTTTTGCGTGAAGACGAAATCGATCTTTTCAATGTCTTCGGGGCGAAGCTTGTTCTGATTCTTCCCTTCGGCATATTCCCGGTCGGCGTTGATGAACAGCACCTTGCCGCGCAGCGCGTCCGGCTTGTTCTTGTTCATGACGAGTACGCAGGCGGGAATGCCGGTACCGTAGAACAGCCCCGGCGGCAGACTGATGATGGCTTCGATGACGTCGTCCTTGATGAAGAGTTCGCGGATGAGCTTTTCCTTGCCGCCCCGAAACAGAACGCCATGAGGCATGATTGTCGCCATGTGACCGTCAGGCTTGAGGCTGGCGAGCATATGTTGCACGAACATAAGATCGGCTTTTTTCCCTGTCTCCGGGCACCATTCCCGAAAGCGCGTGGGGAACTTCACAACGGCCCGGCTGTAGTTTTGTGAAAAAGGTGGGTTCGCGAGGACGCGGTCGAATTTACGGATTTGCCCTTTGTCCAGAATCTGCGGGTCCTCCAGCGTATCCGCGTTCTCGATGGTGAATCGGGTGATGTTATGAAGGATCATGTTCATGATGCAGATGGACCATACGGTGCCGTTTGAATCTTGGCCATACAGCGCAAGGTCGTTCGGGTTTTCTCCCTGTTCCTCGACATACTGATGGCTCTGGATCAGGAAGCCGCCGGAACCGACGGTCGGGTCATAAATTTCCTGGCCCGCGCGGGGCTTCACGAGCTGCACCAGAAGGCGGACCACTTCGCCGGGCGTGTAGAATTCGCCGCCTTTTTTGCCGGCGCTGTCTGCAAAATATTTAATTAGGTATTCGTAGGCGGCACCAAGGAGGTCGGGAAATTCGAAATTGTCGTTCACCAGAGCGAACTTCGGCTGGTTGAAGTGATCGAGGAGATCCTTCCACTTCTGGTCGGGAATTTTGGTTTTCCCCTTTACCGCATTGAAGTCGATGTTATTCTTCAACACCCCGGCAAGTGAGTCGTTCTCGTCTTCGACAGCGGCGAGGGCCTTGTTGAGCATGTTGCCGATGTCCTGCTTGAGGTCCTTAAGGGCCGGGACTTCGTCGCCGTTTTCGTCTGTCCAGGACTCGTGCCACCGGGCGCGGACGGGCACAAAGAATGTATCGCCATAGGAGGTCTTGTCTTCGAGCAGCTCCTTCAGGAGAGCCGGCTCAGTGATATGGGCGAAGTCCTTGCGGCGCAGCGTCTCGCGCTTGCGGTCGAATTCATCCGACAGGCGCTTGATGAAAAGCAGGCCGAAGATGAATTCCTTGAATTCGGAGGCATCCATCTTGCCGCGCAATATGTCGGCGGATTTGAAAAGAAAGCCTTCAAGTTGGGAGAGTGTAATTTTCTCTTGCGTCATGCCACTTCCAGCTGGAAGAGTGCGAGATCAACCCGCCTCGGGGTGTTGTCGTATTCCGTCTCAGACTCTCGTGGGCAGTCTCAACGGGCTTTGGCTCACTGACCCGCGATTCAAGCAGGTGCTGGTCCTCCTTGAACTTCAAGGATGTTGAGCATTTGCAGCTTTCGGATACGAAGACCCTTCAGTTTACGACACGATAACGATTGAAATCCGAGCGGGACTGCACAGCAGGGCCGACAGGGTGCCAGTATCGGATCGAGAACGGACGCAGCTATTCGTCCAATAATTTCGCGATCTGTTCAGGTGCGGGAAGATCGTTGCGGAGTTCGTACGGCACTGACGTGACAATCTTGTATGTCGCCACGCCGATGGGCTTTGAGGAGTCCTTCAAGGCGTATTCAACCGTCGTACGATCTTTCGATTTGCAGATGAGAATCCCGATCGCCGGGTTCTCGCCCTCCAGACGGGCGATGTTATCGAGCACGGCCAGATAGAACTGCATTTTGCCGATATGCTCGGGCTGAAACTCGCCAACTTTTAATTCGACGGCCACGAGTGACCGGAGGCGGCGGTGAAAGAGGAGCAGGTCAATGAAGTATTCTTTGTCGCCGACCTCCAAGCGGTACTCGCTCCCAATGAAAGAGAACATGCCGCCCATCTCCAGTAGGAAGGGCTCGACCTTGGCCAGGATCGCCTGTTCTAGCTGGCGCTCGCTGTGTTCGTCGGCGAGCTCCAAAAAATCGAAGGTGTACTCGTCCGCTGGCTCAATATTTGCGCCGTGGTCTCCGTTACCGGATGAAACAAACCGCCGATATCTCCTGTTTCATCTCGGATTGGGCTCAAAGAAAATGTGAAAAATGTCTCTTCCAGGTAGCCGTTACGGTCCAAGAACATGCGTTGATTTTCAAGGAACGAAGTTTCTCCGGCTAGTGCGCGCGTGAATGCTCCGTCAAGGATTTCCCAGGCTGACGCCCAGGTCTTCGTATAATCCTCGCCGAGCGACTTCGGGTGTTTGCCCGCGCAGATCGGCCGGTATCCATCGTTATAAATCTGGATATGATCCGGTCCCCATATAGGATTGATCGGAAAATTGGATGCGAGGCAAAGGCTCACGGTTGTGCGCAGGCTTTGCGGCCATGAATCGATTGGCCCAAGCGGTGTGGCGGCCCAGTTCTTTGAGCGAATCAACTCGCCCATGATGCCGCCACCCGTCAAAAATTCGCCTGATGTTGGTGGTTGCTCGAATTCGCGCATGTGGTGGTGTAATTCGCTCCTGGTCCGGACTGTCAGGATCACCAAACGAGGTGCGATTTGCTACACCCGACTTCAACACTCGATGAGTCGCGAATGGGGTAGGCCGACGCTAGCTACAAGTTTACTCGCCAGTCCAAGGCGGAAGGCCTCGCCTCCCACCTATCGCACTTCTACTAGGTCACCCCGCTGGAAGCTATTCCAGAGGACGGGCGTCCAGTCATGTGAGGACACAGTACAGTAATGTCTACACAAAACACGATAATCGCCGCTTTTGCCAACCGTACAGATGCGCAAGCTGCCGCCACGGATCTGCAGACGGCTGGTATCACTCGTGATGATATCGATATAGAAGCCAACAGTTCTGGCGATTTGCCGCGCTCCACAACCAGATCCAGCGAAGGTGGAATAAAGGGGTGGTTCAAATCCCTCTTTGGAGAAGAAGAGCACGAGGATCGCTCTCAATACGAGCATGCAATCACGAAGGGGCACTGCCTCCTGAGGGTCGATGTGAATGACAACCAGATCTCTACTGTTGAGGATATTTTAAATCGTCATTCGCCGGTCGATGTTCATGCGGCACAAGGTGATCAGGAACGGGAAGCGCTCCCGAACCGCAGCGCAGAGGTGGGACAAGGAGAGCGCGCAAACCGCGACACCGAGGCCATCCCAGTCGTGAAAGAGGAAGTTCAGGTAGGAAAGCGACAAGTGCTCAGGGGTGGCGTCCGCGTTTATTCCCGGGTTGTTGAGCAGCCTGTGCAAGAGGACATCTCGTTGCGCGAGGAACACGTCCGGGTGGACCGCCAGCCGGTTAACCGCAATGCCACTCGAGCCGATCTGTCGGGCGGTCAGGAACAGGTAATCGAGGTGCAGGAGTTCGCCGAAGAACCGGTCGTCGCTAAGCAGTCTCGTGTAGTGGAAGAAGTTCGCGTCGGAAAGGATGTTTCGGAACGTACCCAAACCATTCGAGATACGGTACGAAACACGGAAGTGAGTATCGATCGAACGCCGAATGATGGCCGGGAAGAATTCGACGACTCCACATTTCGTTCCGATTTTCAAAACCGGTACGCGGCGAGCGGAGCCTCATACGACACTTACCAGCCCGCCTATCGATATGGCTACGATATGGCTTCCGATCCTCGCTATGAGGGACGCTCCTTCGATGACGTTGAATCCGATCTGCGGACGGACTACGGACGGCGCTATCCGAACAGTACCTGGGAAAACATGAAAGACGCGATTCGTTCCGGCTGGGACAAGATGACCGGAAAGTCCCGAACGCAGGCGGCGTCCCGTTAATTTGGGTCGCTCCAATCTCTTATGGATGAGAAGAACGAAGAGTCAGTGATTCCGATCATCCGCGAGGAAGTGCATGTGGATGCCGTCCCAGTCGTAACGGGCGGCGTCCGCGTCACAAAATCCGTGGAGAGTCACGATGAAGTTGTGGAGCAGGAACTTCGAAAATCGCATGTCGAAGTGAAGCGCATCGTAAGCAACCGCGTCGTTGAGGGGCCGCAATCTCCGCGGCGCGTTGGCGGCACGTTGATCATTCCCGTCGTTTCAGAAGTTCTCAAGGTCGAAAAGCAATGGGTTGTCACCGAAGAGATTCACATCACCGAACTCGAGGAGCGCGAGACCGTACAGAACAAAGTAACTCTGAACAGCGAACAGGCGCGAGTCGAACGCATCGATAACGCCGGCGATCCCGTTTCGACCGGCCAGCAGAGCTACGAAACTCCAAACGAAGCCGCTGGGCCGGTGAGTATCTTGCAAAGAAAGAATGCATCCGCCGCCGGTTCAACGAAAAGAGGCCTGGCTAAAACGCGCAGCATTCTGAAAAATCGGAACCCGGAATAGCCTGATACCTGTTTTACGGAACCGCGACAGTTATGGAACGGCCCCTCTGCCTCATAGCTCCACCTTCCGCAGCCTCAACGCATTCGCTATCACCGAAACCGAGCTGAATGTCATCGCTGCACTTGCGATCATCGGGCTGAGCAGAAGACCGAAGAACGGGTAAAGAATCCCGGCCGCAATCGGCACGCCAAGTGCGTTATATACAAACGCGAAAAAGAGATTTTGCCGGATATTGTGCATCGTGGCGCGGCTTAACCGCAGCGCCCGGACCACTCCTCGCAAATCGCCGCTGATCAGCGTTATGGCCGCGCTTTCCATCGCTACATCCGTGCCCGTTCCCATTGCGATGCCAACATTGGCCTGAGCGAGTGCCGGAGCGTCATTGATTCCATCGCCCGCCATGGCAACCACTCTGCCCTCATCCTGCAATCTCTTCACCGCGGCCGCCTTTTCGCCCGGCAACACGTTTGCCTCAACACTGTCGATGCCGAGCGATTTGGCAACCGCCAATGCCGTGGTCCGGCTGTCTCCTGTCAACATCGTGATGCGCACCTTCTCCCGGTGTAATTGTGTGATCGCTTCTTGCGTGGACAATTTGATCGGGTCAGCCACACTAACGATGCCCGCAGGTTTCCCGTCGATCGCAACAAAGGCGACGCTCTCGCCTTTCGAGCGCAGCTCTTCAGCGTGCGGCGACAAGTCTTTTATCCGAATGTTCAACTGTTCAAACAAGGCTGCGTTGCCCAGCGCCACCTCCTGGCCATCGATATTGCCGAGGACGCCTTTACCGGTTACTGAAGAGAAGCCGGTTGTCTTCCGCAGAGCGAGCCTTCTATCTTTTGCCCCCGCAACGATCGCCCCGGCCAGCGGATGTTCGCTTGCTTGCTCCAGGCTGGCCGCCAGTTCTAGCAACTTGGATTCTCCAAGGCTTCCCGGCAGAGCTATCACTCTCGCCAGCTGCGGTTTACCTTCCGTAAGCGTTCCTGTTTTATCTATGACGAGCGTGTTCATCTTCTCGAGCAGCTCGAGAGCTTCCGCATTGCGCACTAGGACGCCGGCCGTGGCTCCCCGTCCCGTGCCCACCATAATCGACATCGGCGTAGCAAGGCCCAGGGCGCAAGGGCAGGCGATGATCAGGACGGCTACCGCATTGACAAAGGCATGCCCCAGGCGCGGTTCCGGACCCCAAAGGGCCCACGTAATAAACGCGATCACCGCGACCGCCATTACAGCCGGAACAAAGTACGATGCAACCGAATCGGCCAGCCGCTGGATAGGCGCTCGCGTGCGCTGTGCTTCGCTCACCAGGCGAACGATCTGGTTCAGCATCGTGTCGCGTCCAACTCGATCGGCTTGCATCAGGAAACTGCCCGTGCCGTTCACCGTGCCGCCAGTGACGCGCTCGCCTGAGGCTTTCTCTCGCGGAATCGGCTCCCCCGTAATCATCGACTCGTCGACAGAACTCGTGCCTTCCGTGACAGTCCCATCGACCGGCACCTTTTCACCGGGACGCACCCGCAAAATGTCGCCCGCTTGAATTTGATCGATCGGTGTGTCCAGCTCTTCTCCATTCGGCATCGCCACCCGGGCGCTCTTCGGCGCCAAGCTCAGCAGAGACTTGAGCGCGCTGCTGGTCTGGCTTCGCGCACGCAGCTCGAGCACTTGTCCAAGCAGCACGAGTGTCGTAATGACCGCCGCCGGCTCAAAATAGAGGGGAGTTGCACCGCCCTGCAAACGGAACGAGGACGGAATCAAAGAAGGAAACAGCAGCGCCACGACGCTGAACAAATAGGCCGTGCCCGTACCCAGCGCGATGAGCGTGAACATGTTGAAGTGGCGGTTTACGACCGAACTCCAGCCCCGTTGGAAAAACGGCCATCCGGCCCAAACCACCACCGGGGTTGCCAGCAAAAACTGCGTCCACCCGCTGGCTGTATTGGGTAGCCTATGCCCGGTGGGAAACAGATCGAGCACCATGAGGCCGAGCAACGGAGCCGTCAGCGCAATGCTGATCCACAGCCTGCGCTGCATGTCCGCCAGTTCCGGATTCACTTGGTCGTTTACCGCAATCTCGACAGGCTCGAGCGCCATGCCGCACTTCGGACACGAGCCCGGTCCCATCTGGCGCACTTCGGGATGCATCGGGCAGGTGTATTCGACCTGCTGTTCGATCGCGGGAGCCCGCTCCTTTTCTGGCACAGCTTGACTAAATCCATGCTCAAAACGAAGTTGGCAACCCTTGCCGCAGAAAAAGTAAGTTGTTCCGTTATGGATGCTTGTACCAGCGGCCTTATTTTCGTCCACCTGCATCCCGCAAACGGGATCTATTGCCATAGTTTTTACCTAACGAAGGTGTCTGTACACCAGATCCAACAGTTCCTCGTATTGCTCGGACATGCGCTTCTCGTCGCCGCTCTGAATCGCGTCTGTGGCGCAATGGCGCAGATGATTCTTCAACAACGCTCGGGCCACCCCGCGCAAGGCCTGCTGCACTGAGGCTATTTGGACCACAATATCGGCGCAGTAGCGCTCCTCTTCCACCATCTTGTGCAAACCGCGAACCTGACCTTCGATGCGGCGCAGCCTGGTGAGATTGGAACGTTTGATCTCCGGATCGACCGCCAGCGCTTTGCGTTCCATTCCCTTTACCTTATACCCCCCACCCCTATAAGTCAAGGCGGGTAAACGGGCGTGTTTCTTTATAGACGGTAAAAACTCCCCCGGATGACCTCCGCAACCCGATCTGAACCTCGATATACTCAACACAAGCTCTTTCTCGAGCGATCTTCCCCGATGCGCATCTGTTTACTTTCTCTTGTCCTGGTACTAAGTAGTTCTTCGCTGCTTCCTGGAGCTACTCCGGCCGTTGACTTCGACCGGCAGATCCGGCCGATTCTTTCCGACAATTGCTTCGCCTGCCACGGCCCTGACGAAAAGCAGCGCATGGCTGGATTGCACTTCGACACGAAGGACGGCGCGTTCGGCAAACCGGGCGTGATTGTTCCGGGCGATTCGGCTCACAGCAAGATGTACCTGAAGATCAGCAATCCGAATGTGGCGATGCGTATGCCGCCTGCGTATTCGGGGCGTAAACTCACGCCCGTCCAGATCGAGACGATCAAGAACTGGATCGATTCCGGCGCGAAGTGGGAGACTCACTGGGCCTACGTACCGCCGAAGCGGCCGGAACTGCCGGCAGTCCAGGACGCCAAGTGGGTTCGTAATCCGATCGACCGGTTTGTGCTGGCCAAGCTCGAAAAGGAAGGGCTGCATCCTTCGCCCGAGACGGACAAAACGACTCTTTTGCGCCGGGTCACTTTCGATCTGACGGGCCTGCCGCCTACACCGGCCGAATTGAAAGCGTTTCTGGCAGATAGATCTCCGACGGCTTACGAAAAGGTGGTGGACCGGCTGCTCGCTTCACCGCACTATGGCGAGCGCATGGCCATGCAGTGGCTGGATTTCGCCCGCTATGCCGATACGCATGGCTATCACATCGATAGTGCGCGGGAGATGTGGCCGTGGCGCGATTGGGTGATCTCGGCCTTCAATCGCAACATGCCGTATAACGAATTCACGGTCGAGCAGATCGCGGGCGATCTGCTGCCCCACGCTACACAATCTCAGATCATCGCCACCGGCTTCAATCGGAATCACATGATCGATTTCGAGGGTGGCGCCATCGCGGCGGAATATCAAAACGAGTACATCGTCGATCGGATCGAAGCAACCTCGACCACCTGGCTCGGCATCACGCTCGGCTGCGCGCGCTGCCACGATCACAAATACGATCCACTGCGGCAAAAAGATTTCTACAGCTTCGGTGCGTTCTTCAACAGCGTTCCGGAGAAGGGCCTGGACGGCTACAAGGGCAACGCTGTTCCTTTCCTGCAGTTGCCTAGCAAGAGCCAGGCCGCAATGAAGGCTGCCCTGATCGATGCAATCAAGAAGAAGGACGAAGAAATTACGGCTGCCCAAAATATCTGGGAGCAGCACCAGCTCGAAATGCCGGTTTCCGATATGACGTCCGGGCTTGTTTCGGAGTACGCATTCGACGGCACTCTAGCAAACCGCGTTCAGCCCGATCTTCCGGCCAAGCTCCTCAGCGGCACTCCGCCTTTCGCGGAAGGTCGTACCAGCCGCGCGATCGATCTAACCGACGAGGCTAACCTTTCGCTCGGCAACGCCGGCGCTTTCGCATCCAGTAAACCGTTCAGCGCGGCGATGTGGGTGAAAGCGGGTGGCCCTTCGGGCATGGCCATTTTGCAGCGCTACGAAAAATCTCCCAAAGCCGGTCCCGGCTACGAAATCGCGCTGGACTACTGCAACAAGGAAAATTGCAACATCATTGTCCGCCTGCGCAATGACGGACCTGATTCAGGTATTGAAGTGAAGTCCACCGAGGGCGTCAAGTTTGAGGCCAACCCGGATCAGGGCGAACTCAACCAGCATTGGGACCATGTGATCGTCTCCTACGACGGTTCCGGCAAAGCGAAGGGCGTTCAGATTTACATCGACGGCCGCAGCGTGAAGACCGTCGTTAATCGCGATAAGCTGGCTCCCGCCTCGTTCGAGAAGGGCGAGCTTCAGATCGGAAACAAAGATTGGGGCGCGCCGTTTAAAGGCGAGTTGAGCGATTTGCGTCTTTACAACCGTCGGCTCTACGCAAACGAAGCCTATGAGCTCGGCCTTTTGTCTCCGCTCCATACAGTTCTTGCAATTCGAAGCGACAAGCGATCCGAGGATCAGAAGAACTGGGTTCGCGAGTACTTTCTGCAAGAAGCGGGTAATCCGGCTGAGCAGCAGTTGAGTGTCGACTATAAAGAGTTGAATCGCGGCCTGGCTGAAATCAACCGCGAGATTCCTTCGACCATGGTGATGGCCGAAATGGACAAACCGCGCGACACTTTCGTTCTCGCCCGTGGCGATTACCGCCTAAGGGAGAAAAGGTCGAGCCCAATACTCCCGCCATTCTTCCGCCGCTACCGAAGGATGCGCCGCGCAACCGCCTCACGCTCGCGAAGTGGCTGGTCGATCCTGGTAACCCTCTCACCGCGCGGGTCGCGGTGAATCATTTCTGGCAGATGTATTTCGAGCTCGGGCATTGTCAAAACGAGCGGAGATTTCGGTTCGCAGGGCGATCCGCCGAGCAATCAGGAACTGCTGGACTGGCTGGCAACCGAGTTTCTTCGGACGAATTGGGATGTGAAGGCGATGCAGCGCTTGATCGTGACTTCCGCCACTTATCGGCAGGCATCGAAGGTTTCGCCCGAGATGCTCGAAAAAGACCCGCAGAATCGTTTGCTGGCGCGTGGTCCGCGCTTCCGTTTGCCCGCTGAAATGATACGCGACAATGCGCTGGCTGTCAGCGGTCTGATTAATGAAAAAATTGGCGGCCCCAGCGTTTCTCCCTACCAGCCCAAAGGGCTGTGGGAGGAGATGGCGTTCGGCGGCGATTTCTCCGCCCAGACATATGTGCAGAGCCACGGCCCGGATCTCTACCGGCGCAGCATGTACACCTTCTGGAAACGCAGCGTTCCGTATCCCACGCTCAATATCTTCGATGCTCCTGATCGGGAGAAATGCACTGCGCTCCGCGGCACCACCAACACACCGCTGCAGGCGCTTGTACTGATGAACGATCCCACGTACATCGAAGCCTCGCGCGTCTTCGCCGAACGCGATCTGCATGAGGCGGGGCCCACTCCAGCCGATAGGATTCGACACGCCTTCCAGTTAGTTATGGACCGCGATCCGTCGCCCAAAGAGGACTCGATCCTCGAAGGGCTCTACAAGAAGGAGATCGTCCACTACGACACGGACCGGAAAGCGGCCGAGAAGTTGATCTCGGTCGGCGAGATGAAACCGAATCCGAAGCTGGACCCCGCGGAGCTGGCGGCCTGGACGCTGGTCAGCAGTACGATTCTCAACATGGATGAAACGATAACTAAGAACTGAGACTGCAATGAACCCGATTCGTGATCGTGAATTGAATCTGACGCGCCGGCAACTGTTTGGCCGGACGAGTCAAGGCATAGGCGTGATGGCGCTGGCCTCCCTGCTGAATCCCGAGCTGTTTGCGGAGACGGAAGCCCCGCCGTTCAAAAGCGCGGCTGCTTTCGGCGGTTTGCCGGACTTGCCCCACTTCGCACCCAAAGCGAAGCGAATCATCTATCTTCATCAGTCGGGCGCGCCTTCGCAGATCGACCTCTTCGACTACAAGCCGAAGCTGGCGGCGCTCTCCGGCACGGAGCTGCCCGATTCCGTGCGTCAGGGGCAGCGCATAACGGGAATGACCTCGGGACAGAACTCGTTGCCGATCGCTCCCTCGATTTTCAAGTTCAATCGTGCCGGCGAGAACGGAGTTTATCTCAGCGAACTGCTGCCGCACACGGCGAAGATCGTCGATGACATCACCCTTGTGAAAACGATCAATACCGATGCCATCAATCACGATCCGGCGATTACTTTTATCCAGACAGGGTTCATGCAGCCCGGTCGCCCGAGCATGGGCTCGTGGGTCACCTACGGGCTTGGCAGCGAAAATCAGAATCTCCCCTCATTCGTCGTTCTCATTTCCCAGGCCAACGCGCTCAATCGCGACCAGCCCTTATTTTCGCGGCTCTGGTCGAGCGGTTTTCTGCCGTCGAAATATCAAGGCGTTCGTTTCCGCGCCTCTGGAGACCCGGTGCTCTTCCTGGCGAATCCGGAAGGGGTCGATGGTGATACCCGCCGCAACATGCTCGACGCCCTTTCCGAACTGAATCATATAGCGGAGGAGTCTTACGGCGATCCGGAAGTCACTACGCGCATCTCGCAATATGAGATGGCCTATCGCATGCAATCTTCCGTGCCTGAATTGACCGACCTTTCCAAAGAACCGGCCAGCACTTTTGAACTTTATGGTCCCGATTCGAAAAAGCCCGGAACGTACGCGGCGAATTGCCTGATGGCGCGGCGTCTGGCCGAGCGCGGCGTGCGCTTCATTCAGCTTTATCATCGCGGGTGGGATCAGCACAACGATTTGCCGCGCGATCTCGCGTTGCAATGCGGCGGAACCGACCAGGGATCGGCTGCACTCGTGGCGGACCTCAAACAGCGTGGTCTGCTCGACGATACCCTGGTCATCTGGGGCGGAGAATTCGGGCGCACCGTGTACTGCCAGGGCCATCTCACAAAAGACAATTACGGCCGTGACCATCATCCGCGCTGTTTCACCATGTGGTTTGCGGGCGGCGGCATCAAGCGCGGCTTCTCGCTTGGCGAAACCGATGACTTTTCCTACAACGCTGTTGCCGATCCAGTGCCGATTCACGACGTCCAGGCCACCGTGCTCAACTGCTTAGGGATCGATCACAAACGGCTCACTTTTAAGTTTCAGGGCCGCCACTTCCGGCTCACGGATGTAGCGGGCTCGGTCAATCAAAAGATGCTCGCGTAGACTGCCTCTTCCATTTCCTATTGTTTCCCAATATCAAGCATGAGAGAATGCCTATTGGATAGCAATAGGAATGCAGAGCGATAAATCGGACGTCTGGCAGGGCACGCTGGCCCTGATGGTGCTGAAGACCCTCGAAACCATAGGCCCTCTGCACGGCTATGGCATTGCTCGGCGGATCGAACAAACCAGCGGAGATCTTCTGGCTGTCAATTACGGCACCTTGTACCCTGCGCTGCTGAAACTCGAGCAGGAGGGCTATATCTCCTCCGAATGGGGAGTTTCGGATAATAATCGCCGGGCGAAGTACTACAAGCTTACGCGTGCTGGCAAGAAGCAACTCGAAAGAGAGGCCCGCGACTGGGAGCAAGCCACAGCCATTGTGGCGCGTTTCTTTGCACCCCGGGAAGGGACCTCATGAGGAAGCTACGTGCCTGGCTCCTGCGGTCGGCCGGTCTCTTTCGTAAAAGCGAGCGTGATCTCGATTTTACGGCCGAAGTCGAGAGCCACCTTCAACTACACATAGACGACAATCTCCGATCCGGCATGTCGCACGACGAAGCACGGCGGGCAGCCTTACTGAAGCTTGGCGGCGTGGAATCGCTCAAAGAGAGTTATCGCGATCGGCACAGTTTTCCTGTTTTCGAGAATATCCTCCAATCCTGCCGTTTCGCGGCCCGCAGTCTTCGCCGCACCCCGGGATTTACTCTGCTGGCCCTCGGAATTTTTACGCTTGGCATCGGTGCGAGTACTGCGTTGTTTAGTGTTATCGATGCCTTGCTCTTGCGCTCGCTGCCGTTTCCCGACCCTCAGCGCCTTACCATGCTCTGGGAGAGCGACTCACATCACCCTGAAGCCGACGAAGTCGCTCCCACGAATTTCTTCGATTGGCAGAAGAACAGCCACGCTTTCGCCAGCATGGGCGCCGCTCATCCTATCAGTCAGAATCTGACCGGGGAGGGCGACGCCACGCAGATCTCCACGCTAAATGTCACAGCCGGCGTTCTGCCTACGCTCGGTATCCAGCCTCAGCTCGGGCGCTACTTCCGCCCCGAAGAAGACTGGCCGCAAAAGTCGAAAGTGGCGCTGATCAGCGACGCTCTTTGGAGGGAGCGCTTTGCCGGAGATCCGGGCGTCCTGGGCAGAACACTCACGCTGGACGGCGAGAAGTACACCATCATCGGTGTCATGCCGCGTGGTTTCATTTTCCTGAACAAACTCGTCGTCTGCTGGACGCCTATCGGACTCGATCCGAACGCTCGCTGGAACGAGGGCCGCTACCTCCGTGTCGTCGCTCGCCTGAAACCTGGAATCTCGCTTGCAACCGCCCAAGGCGAGCTTCATGCCCTTACCGAACGGATGGCCAAGGAGGCTCCACAAATGGAGGCGGGTCGCGGAGTTGTAGTTCAACCGCTGCGAGAGTTGTACGTCGGAAAAGGACGGATCCCGGTGTTGGCTCTAGCTTGCGCACTCGGCTGCATTCTGCTCATTGCCTGTGCCAATATTGCCGGTCTTCTGCTTGCCCGTGGCGCAGCGCACGCGCGTGAAACGGCCATTCGCGTGTCGTTGGGGGCGACGCGCTGGCGGGTTGCCGCGCAGCATCTCACGGAGGGCTTCTTGCTTACCTCGATCGGCGGATTACTCGGTGTCCTGCTTGCCTGGGCCGGTACCGCTGCGCTCGTGCGAGCCGTGCCGGAAACGCTCGATATCACGAGCCTCGGCCCCGTCAGCTTTAGCGGAGGCGTGCTGTCATTCGCCGCACTCTTAATCATGGGAACCGGTCTCATCTGCGGCTTTGCCCCCGCCCTCGCTGCCGCGAAACGAGACCCGCAGGCCACCCTGCGTGGAGGCAATGCCGCCCATTTGCGGACCAGCCACGTGCGCCGGGCATTCGTGATAGTCCAGACTGCGCTCGCCCTTACGCTGCTGATCGGAGCGGGGCTGCTCATCCGCAGCATGCTGAACCTCAACGCAGCTCCGATCGGCTTCGATCCTGCCAACGTATTAACCTTCGATCTCTCTCTTCCCGGTGCAAACTATCGAACCGATTCCGATAAGCGTGCTCTCTTCCGCCGAGCGCTCGACGGTCTGCAATCACTACCCGGAGTCAAATCGGCTGCTATGGTAGAGGACTTGCCCCTTGGCGGCTTAGGGGTGGGAACGTACTTTTATATCAGCCGCCGGCCTGATCCGGCTCCCGGCGACCAGCCCGTCGCTCAACTGCGCGCTATCACGCCGCGCTACTTCACTACTCTCCAAATCCCTTTGCGCGCCGGCCGGGACTTCACAGTGCGCGATACCAGTGGCGCTCCTCGCGCCTATATCATCAACGAGCTGTTCGCTCGCACATACTTTCCGCACGAAAATCCGCTTGGCCGCACCATCAGCGTCCTTTGGAATGGCCGTGAACCCGGCGTGATCGTTGGAGTTGTGGGCGACGTCCGCTACACCGGCGTCAATAACGACGTCATGCCCACCATCTATTGGCCGGAGTGGCAGAAAACATTCGGCGACATGAACGTTCTGCTGAAAACCTCGGTGCCCCCTATGACACTGGCCAATGCCGCCACTCGCGAGATACGCCGCCTCGATCCCGAGCTGCCCATCAACCACCTTCGACCGCTAACTGCCGTGCGCGACCGCGAAACGTCCGCTGGACGCTTCTTGTCGTCGTTGCTGTCAGCTCTCGCCGCGCTCGCTTTGGTGCTGGCCTGCAGCGGCCTGTTTGGTCTGCTCGGCTACCTTGTTACACAGCGAACCCGCGAGATTGGTATCCGTGTCGCACTTGGCGCTGTGCCGAGGCAAATCTTGCTTACCGTCCTGCGTGAAGGGGCTGCCCTGGTTTGTGTTGGCCTGCTGCTGGGCATCGCTCTCTCCCTGGTCGCCGACTCGTTATCTCAAAAGCTTGCTTTACGGCGTCGCACCTGCCGATCTCGCCACTTTCACCTTTGTTGCGCTTATTCTTCTGGCCGTCACGTCTGCCGCGATCCTCATTCCCGCTCGCAGGGCCTCGCGCGTGGACCCTCTCACGGCCTTGCGACAGGAATAACTCCTCTGCAGCCCTTGGTGTGACTAATCACTCGATAGTCCTGGTAGTTCTATAGCGGCTTGTGAATGCCCTGATGGAAGAGAATGGATAGATCCCGTTTTTAATCTTTTTCTTCCGGAGAACAAATTGCGTCTGCGAACTTCTCTTTGTACGCTAATGATGGCGATTGCGCCCTGTGCTTTACAGGCGGGAAATCCCCACATCCTGATCAAGGACCCCTCAGGAACGCCGGTGATCCTCACCAGCGACTCTTTTGCCTTCGGAGCGGATGCTCTCGGCGGGGGAGTTCTTTTGTTTCAAAATGAGAGCGGCCAGAATTGGCAGGAGCTGGACGTATCAGCTACTTTACCGGATTTTACGACCATCACGTGCGGCCCTGGCCCTTTTATCACCTGCACGATTGCCGAGTCTCCGGTGAATGGGGGATTTCTCTACAACATCCTGTTCGGTCCCGCGAAAGCTGGCGGAATCGCGAACGGGCAGAATTTCTCTGTCAATCTGAACGACCCGGACCAAAACGATGACCCGAACGGCGCCGGAAGCTGGGGAGCGGGAACGGACTTCGATGCGAAGGCGAACGCGACGACACCCGAGCCCTCGGGTATCGCCCTCATGCTCGTTGGCGGTCTCATGCTCGCAGGATTCTGCTACCGGCGGCGCCCGTTGCTCGGGTGATCGAATTTCTTCTTGATCGCTCTGAACCCGGGTGAATCGCGCAGCACCTTCAGGTCGGGGTCGCTGAGGCAGTATTCGAATGAATACCCGTTTTCGAGCGCGCTTTCGAGTGCGGTGAGCGCTTCCGGAATACGTCCGTCCATGGCGTTGATGAAAGCCTCGTCGTACATCAGTCCGCTATCGGCACTATCGATGGAGCGCGCCTGCAGAATGAGCTGCCGCGCTTTGGCGGTGCTCTTCTTGCCGGCAAAGCACATTGCCAGAGTGCCGATGGCTTGGGCGTCTCGTGGATTGATCGCGAGCTGGTCGTTGTAGATCAGGGAAATAGCGCGGTCATAAGTCTCATCCGCTTTCTGGCGTTGCCCGTCGTGCGCGTATGCTTCGGCCAAGTTGCGTATCACCTCTGTGTCATTTGGATTCAGGGCGAGCGCTTGCTGGTAGATCGGAATTGCTTCCTGATACCTGCCCAGTTGGTAGTAGGCGGTCGCCAGGTTCGAATATTCGAATGTCGTTGGATGAATCTGGATCGCTTTCTGCAACTCTGGGATGGCTTTCTTCCATTCCGCCTGCTGCAGGAAAGTGCCGGCAACGTTGTTGTAGCCGTCTTCATTCTGCGGATTCTCGGCGATTTGTTCCTGGAATTCGCGCCGCGCGTCCTCATTGCGGCCCAGATGGTAATATCCGGATCCCAGCTGATTGTGATTGAACCAATAGTAGGGATTGAGCTGGACGGCCTTCTTCAAGGCGGCCAGACTGTCTTCTCCTTGCCCTGTGGCGCGGTAAGCGCGGCCCAGACGTATGTAGCCGTCATCGGAATTCGGAGACAACTCCAGCGCGCGCTTGATCTCGTTAACCGCTTCCGCGTTGCGCCCCGTGGCAGTATATACGCTGCCTAGCGCGAAGTGGACCTCCGGCAGGTTGTTATTGCGCATACGCGCTTCCTGCGCCGCCGCCAGGGCGTGGGAAGCATAGAGACTATCGTTGGTAATCCGATACAGCAGCAGACTCGCATCCGCCACCCCGGTCCAGGCCAAAGCAAACGAATCGTCCTTTTTCAGGGCCTGGTCAAATAGCCCGAGCGCAGTCTTTACGTTCCCTTCGTCCCGATGTTTCTTCAGAATGTCTCGCCCCTGCAGGTATAGGTCGTAGGCCGCCAGATTCTGCGTCGGGGCGGGTTCCGCACGCTCCCGTTCTTCGATCGTCGGCTTCACATCCAGTGCCTTCTCGGTGTCGTTCGATATCTCATCTTCCAGCGTGAATAAGTCGCCAACCACGCGCTCGTACGATTTGCTCCAGAGCGCAGTCCGTTTGGCGATGTTGTAGATCTGGGCATCCACTTTGATGCGGTCGCCCTCACCTTGTACTGTGCCTCTCACCAATAGGTTTGCGCCCAACTGCTTGCCTATCGCCTCCTCGGGCTGCGACAAATTGACCTTCTCGAGAGCCGAGGCCGAGATCGGATGCAGGCTGCTGAGCGAGGCCAGCCTGGCCGAAATCGCGTCCGCGATGCCTTCCGCGCGGTATTTCAGGCTCGGATCCGAACCTATTGAGCGGAATGGAAGTACTGCTATATATTTCCCTTGGGGCGGAACTACTGTTACCGGCGCACGCTCACGCCAGAACCAACCGGCTGCCGCAAGGAGCACGGCCGCTGCCGCCGCGCCTATCAACCAACCTCGACGAGTGGCCTTGCGGCGAATCTCGACCGGCGGCGGACTCAAGGTTTCGGCCTTTCGCTGCAGGTCGCTGAGCAGTTCGCGCACGCTCGCGTAGCGCTGTTCCGGGTCCCGCTCCAGACAGCGCAAAATAATTTCCGTCAGTTTGTCGGAAAGCGCCGGGTTCGATAGCTTGGGCGAAGCCGGTTTCTCGGTCAGCCGCTGCGCCATGGTTTGGAGTGCCGAAGCGTCATCGAACGGAATACGTCCGGTGGCCATCTCGTACAGAATCAATCCGAGCGAGTAGATGTCGGTCCGGTGATCGATGCAAACGCCATCCACTTGCTCGGGGGACATGTAACGCGGTGTTCCTGAAGACGAGCTGGTGAGAGTTGCTTCGCCGCTGCTGGCTTTCGGAGCCGCTGTGTGACGAAGGTTGTGCGCCAGACCGAAATCCGCGATGCAGGGATGTCCTTCCGCGGTCAATAGAATATTGCTCGGCTTAAGGTCGCGATGGCTGACGCCCTGCTCGTGTGCGGCCTCCAGCCCTTCGCAGATTTCCGTCGCGAGCGCAATGATCCGCTCTTCGTGAAGAGGCGCTGCCCGCCTGAGAAGGTTCCCAAGATCTTCTCCTTCCGCCCACGCCATCGAAACATAACGCAGCCCGCTCGCTTCCCCCAAGTCGTGAACGCGGAGCACGTTCTTATGGGAGATCTGGCTGGCAATAGAGATCTCATGCTTCAGTTGATCGAGCATCTCCTGGCTGCTTGCCAGCTCTGGCCGTACCACTTTCAGGGCTACCGTCCGGTGCAGATCAAGGTCTATTGCCCGGTACACTTTCCCCATCCCGCCTTCGCCGGCTTCGGCTTCGATCCGATAGCGCGAGCCCACCATCGAACCGGGCGGCAGGGTCCCCGCGAGAAGTGGCTGATACGCACACACGTCGCGCGCCGCTAGGTCGGTTGCGATTTCCTGAGCGTTTCCATAACGGTCCAGTGGATCGCGTTCCAGGCAACGCATCACAATGCGACAAAGCCAGGCCGGCAGATCCGGATCGACACTCTCGATCGGCCGGGCCTTTCCGCGCGTCCTGCTGATCAACGATTCAGATAGCGTTTGATTGGGAAACGGCAGTGTGCCCGTCAGCAGCTCAAACGCGATGACTCCCAGCGAAAAGATGTCGGAGCACGTGTCGCCCTGTTTGCCGAGTGCTTGCTCCGGCGACATGTAGGTCGGCGTTCCCAAAATCATCCCCGTGTGGGTGATGCCCGTGTCCTCGAAGGAACGCGCCAGGCCGAAATCCACTATCCGCACGCGATTGCCGGCCGATATGAGTACGTTCTGTGGCTTCAGATCGCGGTGGACTACTCCTTCGCTGTGCGCTGCTCCGAGGCCCTCGCAGATCTGGCTCAAAATTTCAACTGCTTCGTCTGGCGGAAGCTTTTTCCGAAGCTCGATGACCGACTTGAGATCGCGGCCCTCGACATACTCCATCGTGATGAAGCGCAGCCCCTCCGCCACGCCCAGATCGAAGACCCGGATCACGTTGCGGTGCGCAATTTGCCGGGCTAGCAGAGTCTCCTGCTTAAGCCGGCGCAGTGCAACCGTGTTTGAGGCGAGGTCGGGCCGGATGGTTTTGAGGGCGATTACCCGGTCGAGTTCATGGTCTTGTACCCGATATACCGTCCCCATGCCGCCTTGCCCCAGCCGCGCGAGAACCTCGTACCGTCCGATCAACACCGTACCTGCGGGCAATTCGGAGCTGAGCGCCCGGGCTGGCGCGGCACCCTGCGAAAAAGCGTTGGTTGCTACTACCGTGAGTTGATTGTCACGCGGCTTGCTGGAAAGGATGGTCTCACCGCTTTCCGCCTGCAAAGCGCAGTTGCAGTGTTCGCAAGATACGGAGCCATCTTCATTTGGCGTATCGCAAACAGGACAGGTGAGCATCGCGACTCGAATATTTGCCCGTGCGGCGCAGCTATGTGCGCGCCCCCATTTTAAAGCATGTGAGAGGCCAAAACGCTCGCGGCCGAGCACGGCTGGTATGAGTGTACTCGATTATCGGGAGTTCCTCAATAAGCCGGCTTACTCTTTCGTATTAGAAGGCTCCTCAGTGAAGCCGAAGACGTGCTATGCGTTATAAGCCTCGGTGAATGCGGCTCGAAATTGGGCCATGTCCTCTTTGCTGCCCACGGTCACGCGAACCCAGTTCGGCCATACCGGCCACACACGGCCAACGTAGACATTCTGCGCGGCCATAGCCTTGTAAAAATCCGCGCCCGGACGCTTCACATTCAGCATGAAGCAATTGCTTTCCGACGGTATGAATTCGACGTTCTTCGAGGTGAGCCAACTGAAGGTGTCTTCGCGAATATCAGTCATAATCTTGCGTCGCTCGGGCACAAGATTCTTGTTTTGCAGGCTGGCGGCCGCCCCCACCATCGCGGTAATCGGCATAGCGCCCGCGCTATACGGCCTGATCTTCTCAAGTAGATCCGGCCGGGCGAGAGCTGCCCCCGCTCGCAAACCCGCCATCCCATAAAGCTTTGAGAAGGTCCGCAAAACCACCACATCCTGGTCCGCGGCTACCATGTCATTGCAGCGAGTCGCATTCTTTGAGATATGGATGTACGCTTCGTCCACCATTACCACCGAGCCCTTTGGTTTGTTGGCAACCAGGTATTCGATATCGGTACGGCTGGTCAATGTGCCTGTCGGATTGTTCGGATTACAGATATAGAAAAGTCCCGCATCGGGCGCGGCCGCTAACATCGCCCGCACATCGTGATCCCAAGTGCCCTTTCTCAATGGCACAGCGACCACCTTCGCTCCGATAAACTTGGCGGCGCGTTCTCCGGCCTCATAGCCCGGATCGGCTTTCACGAACGGCCTGTCCTTTGAGCAGAATGCCAGCACCGCCTGATGTAGCGGCGCACTCGAGCCTGCGTATATCTCTACATAACTCTCGCCGGGCTGGTAGCCTGTTTTCAGACCCTCCATTTTCCCCATGGCTTCCGCTAAGGCGTATGTGTCTTCATACATATAGCGGCCGCCTTTCTTGACGACGTTGTAAATAGCGTCGGCCGCTTCCGGACACGGGCCCATGGGGTTTTCATTGGCGTTGATTTTGACGGCGTCCGCCGGCATGTTCCGGATCATCGAAAGCTGGGCCAGCGCTTGCTCGTTGTAAAAAGGCAGTGTTGCTCCGGCTGTCAGAACCGTCGCCAAACGTCCAAAACTGCGCCTGGAAAAGCCGCGGCTGAGAAAATCAGCTTTTCGTTCGGCGCTCAAAGTAGGCGGCATTGCTTCTCCCTTTCTTGAGACTGGCCTGAGCGGTCCGTGAAGGATGCTGCTCGTAACAAGGTTACTCTCATTCATGACAGGACGGAGAGGCCGGTTCACTCCCCTAAGCGGTATTCAATGTCCCGGCGCAGCCTGCGAATAGAAATTCGACAGATCGGCTTTTACTTCCTTGAGCGCCTCGACATTCAGATAGATCATGTGACCAGATGGATAATATCCGAATTCGATATTCTTCCGCAATTTCGGCTCGAGGTCCATGTGCGAAAGATCGTACTCGGTCTTGAAAAACGGAGTCGCCAGGTCGAACAATCCGTTTGCCGAAAATACCTTAAGATGCGGGTCCTTGCGTATGGCATCCGCCAGATCGCCTGCCACGTAAGGTTCGTGTAAAGGCTGCCTGCTGCCTGCCACATGGTGATTCCAGTCCCACGACTGGATCAGGTTGGGACCGTGCTCGTAATAACTCTCGTCCGAAGAATACTTCAATTCGCGCGCCAGGTAATCGTGAAATGCCGCTACGAATGCTCCGGTGATCCCGGTGCTCGACGGGTCATACGCGGGCGTCTCGCCTGCCGCATCGAAATCGGTGCCTTCAAAACGCGCGTCGTACCTGCCCAGAATTTCGCGGTCGCCGCGCAGCAATTCTTTTCGAAAACGCGATGCGCTGATCCGTAGATTGGCTTCTTTGATGTACTGAACTGTGAGACCCGTGTACGTGCTCAATTTGGTTGCAATCGCGTCCACTTGGTCAGCGGGCAAATTGTGCCCTTGCGCCAACGCTTCCGCGTACGGCCCCCTCGCGAAAGCGCGCACCTCATCCAGAAATGCTTTTAAGTTATCCGGTTTCTTCGCAACCTTGTTGTAGTGCCAGGCAATCGCCGCGAAACTCGGCACATCATCTATGAAATCGTTATCCAACCCCGGCGCAAATTCAAAATAATTCAAGACACTCGACATCAAGATAACTCCATTGCAGGCGATACCGTCATCCTCCAGAGAATCCGCCAGCGCCGCCGACCGCGTCGTCCCATACGATTCGCCAAATAGAAACTTCGGCGAATTCCAGCGCTGGTTCACCGTGATGTAGCGCGTAATGAACTTGTTGAAAGCCGCGACATCCTGGTCCGTGCCAGCGAAGTTCTTTTCCGTTGCGTTGCCCACCGGTCGCGAGAACCCCGTCCCTACCGCATCCACGAACACCAGGTCCGTTTTGTCGAGCAAACTGTATTCGTTCGGCACGATTTGATAGGGAGCCCCGCCCGTTGCCTCTGGACTCGCCGTCACCACTCGCACCGGCCCCACCGATCCCATATGCAGCCAAAGGCTCGCCGAACCCGGGCCTCCGTTATACAGAAAGGTAACCGGTCTCGTCCGCGCGTCGCTGATTCCGTCTTCGGTATACGCGACGTAGAAAAAGCTGCCATACGGCTTATTCTCTTCGCCGTTGATCAGTAGTGTCCCGGCCGTTGCCGAGTAGTGAATCACCCGGCCGTTTAGCGTCAGATCATGCTTCGTCACGGAGCTGTGCTCGGGAGGAATCGGCGTCGGCTTCTTCTCCTCTTTGGGCGCAGGCGCGGCGGCTTCTCTGGCGGGAGCCTGAGCAAATAAGAGTTGCGCCGCAATGGCTAATGCAACGCTCGACCAACAGATGCGTGAAACGCCTCTACTCCTGCACACTAAACTTTCTCTCCATGTGAAGAATTTTCCCATGCGCCTGGCGTCGTCTCCGATCTCGAACCCGCGATAATCAATCATCTTGTTCGAAGGAGGGGTTTTGTGACGCTATGGAAGCGTTTGTCCGCAGCACTGATAGCGTGCGCCGCCTGGATCGGAATCGCGATCCATTTCGTGGTGTTGTTCCGGGAAAACCAGTCAGTGTTCTCCACGCTATGGACACTGCTCGCCTATTTCACCGTCACAACCAATCTTCTGGTCGCAGTCGTGTTCAGCGGCATCACTACCGGAGTGGCTTCTTTTGCCAGACCGTGGCTGGTTGCCGGCACTTCTCTTTCTATCCTCCTGGTCGGCGTTGTGTATAGCCTGCTGTTGCACGGATTACAAGAACTGACGGGCGGCTCCGTCATTGCCAACGTACTGCTGCACTGGCTGACTCCCGCACTGGTCCCACTTTTCTGGCTCGCCTTCGTTCGTAAAGGAACGCTCAGCCGACGTGACCCGCCGCTCTGGGCAATTTATCCGCTGTGCTATCTGCTCTACGCGCTTGTACGCGGCGCGAGTAGTGGTCGTTATGCTTACCCCTTTATCGATGTTCCGCAGATTGGCTGGTCTCAAACTGGCGCAAACGTCGTGCTGATTGCATGCGGGTATCTGATCGCGGGCTGGTTGCTGTTTCTCCTTGATCAACAGCTTGGCCGCTCTAATATGTCCCCGATCCGATAATAAAGGGGTGAAAGCAGCCCGGCTACTCTCTCCGCGCGATATCGCACTTCGTCCGCTTGAGATCCAGGAGACGCCTGTCCCCGAAGTGAAGCCAGGTTTCGTGCTCCTGAAGGTTCACGCGTGCGGCGTCTGCCGTACCGATTTGCACATCGTTGAAGGTGAGTTGCCGGTTCGCGTGTCCAATATTGTTCCCGGCCACCAGATCGTCGCGACCATCGCTTCTGCGGACCCTACAAACCCGGCTCTCTCCGTCGGCACCCGTGTGGGCGTCTCCTGGATCGGCGGAGTGGATGGCCGCTGCTCCTACTGCGAACGCGGCCTTGAAAACCTCTGCGATTCTCCCACCTTTACGGGCTATACAGTTCCAGGCGGTTACGCAGAATATACGCTTGCCCGATCCGATTTCGTCTTCCCGCTTCCGGAGCCCTTGGATGATCTGCATGCCGCACCCCTGCTGTGCGCCGGCATCATCGGTTTCCGGAGTCTCCGCGTGGCCGGAGTTCAAAAAGGCGAGCGTGTGGGCCTCTTCGGCTTCGGAGCCTCCGCGCATCTCGCGATTGCCGTCCTGCATTCCTGGAATTGCGAGGTTTACGTCTCAACCAGGGGAATTTCCCATCGCAATCTCGCCACTTCTCTCCGCGCGCATTGGGTCGGCAGTGAAGATCAACTCCCGCCTGTCCAACTGGATCGCGCCGTTACCTTCGCGCCCAGCGGCGATGTTGTTATCAGCGCTCTTCGCAGTCTCCGCAAGGGCGGCGTCGTCGCGATCAACGCCATTCACCTGGATCGCATTCCGCAATTCGATTACGATAGTCTGCTCTGGGGTGAACGCCAACTGCGCAGTGTCGCCAACATGACCCGAGCCGATGCGCGTGACTTTCTCGAGATCGCTGCGGCCATCAAACTGCAGCCCAAGGTAACCTTGTTCAGCCTGGACCAACTGAATGAGGCTCTCTTAGCCGTGAAACGCGATTCGATCGACGGCGCCGCCGTGATCCGCGTCTCGCCCGACCCCATAGCGTCCTCCGTATAGCCGTTCCAGTCTCGATCGAATCAGTGATAAAGTGAATTTGCGCAACAGGGCGCATCCGGTCCGCGGGAAGGACAGAAGTCCACCTGACAACACAAGTCTTCACGAACTAACTTTCGGCCTGTAGATGCGGACGTCAGGCGTTATTCATGAAAGGAAGTTCGTCAATGCCAACCAAGCAACTCCCCCCGAACGCGAATATCGACCATCTCAAATATCAGGCGAAGGATCTGTTGAGAGCACACGCCGCTCTGGATCCGCAAGTGGCGCAGCGGATCAGGGAATTTTATCCGCGGCTCCACAAAGCGGCAGATGCTGCCATTTTCAGTGCAAAGCTCACGCTGAGCGATGCACAACTCGTCATTGCTCGCGAGTATGGCTTTCCCAGCTGGGCTAGACTCAGAAAGCGCCTTGAAGAATCGGCTCCCGCTCGTAACCTGAACCTCCCTCATCACGAGCGAATTGAAGACGCCGCGTTCCGTCGAGCCGTCGATTTACTCGATGCGGGTGATGCAGAAGGGCTGCGCAACTACCTGAACGAACATCCAGGCATTGTCCGCCAACGTGTGACTTTCGAAGGAGGAAACTACTTCAGGAATCCGGCACTTTTGGAATTCGCTGCGGAGAATCCGATTCGTCGTGGAATTTTGCCAGCCAACATCGTTTCGGTGGCGAAAGTCATAATCGAAGCTGGCAGCCGGACAGACCGATCCGTGCTGAACGAGACCCTCGGGCTGGTCTGTTCTGGCCGAATTCCACGCGAATGTGGCGTGCAACTGCCATTAATCGATTTGCTCTGCGATTCCGGGGCCGATCCGGACAGTGCCATGCCGCCCGCGCTCGTTCACGGCGAATTCGATGCGGTGAACGAGCTCATCCGACGAGGGGCGAGTATCGATCTATCGGTGGCAGCGGCGACAGGCCGAACCGAAGATGCCCGTCAATTATTAGCCGCCTCCAGCAGCGACGATCGCCATAGAGCGCTCGCACTTGCTGCCCAGTTCGGTCATATCGAAATTGTGCGCTTACTCGTAGATGCTGGCGAGGACCCGAATGGATACAACCCCGTAGGGACGCATTCGCATTCGACACCCTTGCATCAGGCCGCTCTGGCTGGCCATCTTGAGATTGTTCGCCTGCTGGTGGAACGGAACGCCAGGCTGGATCTGAAAGACACCCTCTTTCAAGGCACTCCAGCCGATTGGGCAAAATATGCCGGCAAGACCGAAATTGAGGAATACCTTCGCCTGCAAGAAACTTCTCGCATAATGTAGCTCATGGTGGATTTCACTGGAAAGCGCGTGCTTGTTACCGGTGGTACCAGCGGCATCGGACGCGCCATCTCTGAAGCGTTTTCGTTGGCCGGAGCAGAGGTGCTCGCTCTCGGTTTAGCTTGTGAGGAGGGCTTGCCGGCTGCGATCCAAATAGAGCTTCTCGATATCACCGACACACAAGCCGTCGACAGCCTTGTCAGTAGTCTCTCCGCGCTGCACGTTGTCGTGAACGCGGCCGGCATTATTCGGCGCGATGAGGAGTTCGATTTGGATATGTTCACCAAAGTACTCGATGTAAACCTTGTCGGCGCCATGCGTGTTTGCATGGCAGCGCATCCGAAACTGCTGATCTCGGGCGGTTCCATTGTCAACATCGCGTCAATGCTTAGCTTTTTCGGCGGCGGCCGTGTCCCGGCCTACAGCGCCAGTAAAGGCGGGATCGTTCAACTCACTCGTTCTCTTGCGATCGCGTGGGCGTCGGATCACATTCGCGTGAATGCCGTTGCGCCGGGTTGGATCTCAACTCCTTTAACACAAGCGCTTCAGAACGATGCTAAGCGATCGGCAGAGCTGGTCTCCCGGACCCCTCTCGGACGTTGGGGCCGCCCGGAGGACGTCGCTGGTCCGGTGTTGTTCTTGGCTTCCGAGCTGGCATCCTTTATCACGGGAGCGATTATCCCGGTGGACGGCGGTTATTCGGTTTTCTAAAGTTTGCTATCAAAGTTCCATGCAGACTACTCATCCTTTGTCGCCCCAACAGATCGTCACGCAAGCCGTCCCGGAGGATGAGCGCGTGTGGGTGCCGCAAGCCCCCAATGTGTGGTTTCGCCCTCTGATGCTCAATACATTGAACGGCCAATGGTGCAATTTGCTGCGCGTGCGCCGTGCCGGAATTCTCAGCCGGCATCGGCATCCTGCTCCCGTTCATGGCTATGTTCTCAAGGGCTCCTGGCGGTATCTCGAGCACAACTGGGTCGCACGTACCGGCGATTACGTTTTCGAGCCGCCCGGCGAAACCCACACACTCCTGGTGGATGAAGACGTGGAAGAGATGATTACGTTCTTCAACATCTCCGGGTGCATGTATTACGTGGATGAGCAGGGGAAAAACACCGGCTTTGAAGACGTATTCACCAAGCTCGACATGTGCCGGAAGCACTACAGCGAGGTCGGGCTGGGCGGGGACTACGTCGATCAGTTCGTGCGGTGAGAGGACTTGAGGCAGCGAGGCGGAAACCTTCGCCTGGCATAACCGCTAAATCACCGCGCTAACGAGCCGCCTGCCACTTACGGGCAGCTCTCCTGTGCCAGCTGCCAGATCCACTATCTGGTGAAAGCCGAAGCCGCCGAGCATCGCTGCCACTGCTTGAGGTTGAATCAGATACTTGATGCCGCCGCCCACTGAAAAGCGGCTCGCCAGCGCGTCCAGAGCGGTGTGGGTCAGCAATCCCAGAGAGGTTCGCTCCACTGCATAATCAAGTACCACCCCGCTCCCTCGGGACAGCGAGGCGATGAATGCCAGGGCGGCAACAACGGCGTCGACAGTTTGATACCTCGCGGCGCCGAGCCAGACGAAAAGACTTGCTTTCAGTTTGTCGAAGTCCGATTTTTCGAGCGCCATGGCAAGCGTCTCGGACGCAAACCGCGTGGGAACGAAGGTAGCCCGCGAAACTGATGGTTGCTCTTCATCTACGGCAAAGAGCTGCAAGCTTCGATCCGGAGAGCTTTTGAAATCTTCGCGCAACGGCGGCCGCGAACCTATTACGACGCACTGGCGTACGCCGCGAGCAATGGCCGCGGCGAGCTCGGCCTTGATGAAGTTGACGGAACTCATGCCTGGACCTCGGCTTCCCTGCCTGGCGTTTCTAGGTTTTGGCGGGTACCGCAGCCACGACGCAATCCCTGCTTGAATTTCTCCCGTTCTTCCGGTGTCATCTGTTCCCAACGTTCCATCATGCGCCGCCGCCAGCGCGGCCCGCCTCCAGGATACGGGCGGAAACCTCCGAATAAAATTTTGCTCAGCACCAACAATCCCAGTGCTTGCCAGAAGCTAATAGCTCGAACGGCAAAGATGCCCGGCATTAAAACGTTCCAAAGGTTCATCACAATGAAACTCAGAACCGCCACAGCCACGCTGGCGAACAACGCGATCTTCAACACTCTCAAAAGACGGTATCTTTTCATTTCTTTACTCTCAATCCCTTCCAAATTCGTTATGGATAGCTTGCAATCGACGCCGCAATTGAAGCACTGCGTATCGTTTTCGGGCCAGCAGCGTATTGATGCTGACGCCCGTTGCCTCACTCAGTTCCTTGAAGCTTCGGCCTTCTATTTCATGTGCAACAAAAACGTCCCGCTGCTCTTCCGGTACCTCTTCGAGCGCCACATCCAGTTCTTCCAGTAAGACGCCGCGCGCGTAAGCAGCTTCGGGTCCCGCATCAGTCGAAGGAAGCATCTCTTCCCACCGCTGCCCCTCGCCGTCTTCCGTTAGGAAGGCGGCGTTGTTGCCCAGGAAGGCCGGCCGCTTGCTCCGAAACAGGTCAATAATTCTATTGCGCGCAACGCGAAACAACCAGGCGCCCGCCTGCTCCACCGGTTTCATCAGTCGGTAAGCAGCTACGAGCTCGTAGAAAACTTCCTGCAAGATGTCTTCGGCATCACCGTCGTCAGGGACGCGCTTACGGATGAATTGCCGCAGCCGAGCCTGTTCCCGCGCGATAGTTTCGGAGATCCGCCGATTCTGGTCGGTGGTGACTCCGTCGGCGTTCAGCACTTCTTCCATCCACCCATGTAGACGGGGCGGCCGCCGGAATATTGTGGAAACCGGCAAAATACTTTCCTGATTCCGTAGTTTAGTGAATCTAGGCCAGAAAGATGAGAAAGGAGGGAGTACCTACAGGGGTGTATTGGCCGGTAAAGGTGAGCTCGCCGTTTTCTCGATTGACGCGAAATGTTGTGACGACATCGCTCCGTTGGTTGCAGGAATACAGGAAGTTGCCTGTGGGATCGATGGTAAAGCTGCGCGGATAATCGCCGCGCGTCCAGGTCTCGCCGGCAAACTTCAGAGTACCGGAATCGGAGATAGAGAAAAAGGCAATGCTATCGTGCAGGCGATTGCCGGCGTAAAGGAATCGGCCATCGGGAGCAAGCCTGATCTCCGAGGTAAAGTTGGTGCCCGCACAGCCAGGCGGCAAACTGGATATCGTTTGTCTGACGGTGAGGCGTCCCGATGCTGGATCGTAGTCGAACAGGATCACCGTCGACCCTTCCTCCTGCAGCGAATAGAACCACCGGCCGTTGGGATGAAAGACAAAATGACGCGGTCCGTCGCCGGGCGGCACAGACACAGTACCATTCGGAGCGAGCGTGCCCTTCGCGGCATCGAACTTCCAGATTTGAATTTGATCGAGACCGAGATCGCTCACCACGACAAACTTTCCGGAAGGATCAGATTCGATCATGTGAGCGTGCGGGCGATCGTGCCCGCTAATCGCGAAGCTACCCGGCGGCGCGCTAGCGGCATGCGTCGGACCAACCTTTCCCGTATCTCGCTGAATTGCCGTGGCTGGTCCCAATCGTCCATCTGGGAGTACGGGAAGAACGGCGAAGCTGCCGCCGGCATAGTTCGCCACCAACACATATTTTCCCGAAGGGTGAACACTAAGATGCGCGGGGCCTGCTCCTTCAGAACTGACCGTATTCAGTTTGGTGAGGTGGCCGGATGAATGGTCAACCGAGAACGCGCTAACCGCTCCGGAATGCGCGCCTTGGTAGTTGGCGATCTCGTTTGCGGCATACAAGTAGCTCCTCGAAGAATGAAGGGCAAGACAAGCGGGGTTCGAGTCATCTTCAAACACCCCCCGCTTTTTTAGGCCTCCCGTAGCCGGGTCCATCTCAAAGAGATAAATCCCTTGTCCGTTGCCTTTGCTGCCCTCCGGACCTTGTGGCGAACTATAAGTCCCAACGTAGGCCAGCAATGCATGCTCCGCATTAGCGCTACCCGATTGTCCTGCGGACGCCAATTCCGGCAAGGTCACGGCCAACGCCGTTGTGTCTGTGATGAATCGACGCCTTGATGTATCGCGAAGGCGATCATGTTTTGAGCGCATTTATACGTGTTTTGACTTCGGAAGCACCAAGGCGTCAGGAGTTTTGGTTCCAGATATCGATGTGCCACTTCCACCGACCCTCTTCCTGCCGCCAATACACGACGTACTTCACTTCCATGATGGATTCAGCCTGTCCTTCTGGATGGACGCTGAGCGTGGCACGTCCAATTTCAACGGCCCCATCACCGGCCAGCATTACTTCAATGGATGAAAGTACGGCAGACTTGGCATTTACCGATTGGACTAGACCAGACCAAAACTCTTTGATACGTTCGCGGCCGGATATCAGGGGCGCTCCAGGCGGCAGAATACGCGCGTCCGAAGTATAGATCTTGTCGAGAGCATCAAAATTTCGCTTCCCGAATACCTCAGAATTGAAGAGGTTGTTCGTGGTCGCCATGGCAAGCTTGACATGGTCAAGTCCGAGATCCGCTGGCATCGGCATAGGCGCCAGCCTATCACAAACGTTCATAAAACATTACCCGTGAGTCCTTTGTTTCCACAACCAACGTACGGGGAAGAATAGTAGCGCTCCGATAAGCAGCAGACTGGGCCCGGTTGATAATAACCAGGTCAAGAATCCGATCGTCCCGTCAGCGGCTGTCCGGATACCTTCCACGGCGGAATTGCGAATTCTGGTCAGAGTTCCTGGGCGCTCGACCGCGAGCGGCTGCTTGAATTCTTCTGATACCTTCAATTGGACCGTCGCCAGCTCCACCTGATTCGAAAGACTCTTTTGCTCTGCTTCGGCGGTTTCAATTTGACCGCGTACTCTATCCAGTTGTTCTTCTACCTCGAGAACGTCTGAGAGCTTACCGGTGCGGGTACGGAGTATTTCGGTCAGCCGCTGCTCGGTATTGCGCGCATTTGCCAGGCGCGCTTCTATGTCGACAGAGCGCTGCGTGACTTCTTCGCCGCGCTGCGATTCTCCGTCGACATGTCCCAGTTTCCGCAACTCGCCTAGAGCGGCATCAAGCCGCGCCGCCGGAATGCGGAGAGTGGCGTTCAGGGAACGTGCTTGAGAATTCGGTGTGTTGATATCGAGTTGGGCGATATGGCCTTCGTACCTGCCTAAAACGCTCTCAATATCGTGGCGAATGTTGCCGAAGTTCCTTGCCATCAGACTTAGTTCCGCCGTACGCACAATCAGAAGCGCGGGTGCATGAGGCGGCTCAGACGCTCGAGCAGGTTCGCCCGGCTTGAATTTTTCGAGGTCAGGGGAGGATCTTATTGCGTCAGCTTGCACTCCGTCGAGTGCTTCCGCACTCGGCTTTTCCAACTCCGAATTCCGTGTTCCCGTCACGATACTTGAAGTGCGAATCCTCGAAGTCTGAACAGATCGGGAGGCGGTGAACAAGAGCCCTGCCAAAACCAACATTCCGCCCGCGGAAAACACAATCCCCGCTCGATGCGCCGCGAACCAGCCGAACACGTTGCGCTTCGCATGCTCCTGAGTCTCTACCGTGGAATCAAGTTCCGCTCTTATCTTCCGCGACATCTGCAGATTTGGCGACTCCAGACTCCACCCGCACAAACTTCGGCTCACACTTTGCAAATCGGCCGCCACTGCCTGGCACTCTTTGCACCGCTCCAGATGGGCCGCCATCTCACTTGCAGCTCCGGGCGACAATTCGCCATCCAGATAGGCCATCAGGTCTTCTTCCGTGGCAGGATGAGTATTCATTTGCATAGATCGCCTGTTTGTGGGACTAAATGGCTTCTCAGGGCCATACGTGAGCGAAAGAGCCTCGATTTAACAGTATTAATGGGCAGGTGAAGTAACTCGGCAATCTCGCTGTAACTCAACTGCTCATACTCGCGCAGCATCAGGATTTCGCGTTCGGTCGGATCGAGCTTTGCTACCGCGTCGCGTACCCAGATTACTGAATCGGCCAGCGCCCCCTTCGCGGATCCCCGCTCTTCGGCCGTGAGCGATTCCTGTCTGATTTGGCGACGCCGCTCGATCGAAATCAGCTTCAACGCGATGCCGTACAGATATGTTCGAACCAAGGCTCGTGGCTCATATCGAATAATGCCGCGGATCACGGCGAGAAAAGTTTCCTGCACTAGGTCCTCTGCCCGCGCCCTGTTATTGATACGCCGCCGAAAGAAGCCGTACAGCGGCTCGCGATACCGGGCAAACAGCTCTTCGAACGAATCACGCGATCCGCCCTGAAACTGCAGCATCAGGCTTTCATCGCTGGTCATGAACTCATAGGTGTAATGTCCTCAGCAGGCAAAAAGTTCCCGCTGACAGATATAAATCGGCAGTAGCAAAATGCTCGATTATCAAGACCAAAGCCGAGCAGTGCTCTTGAAGCTCTCAGGGCAGCTTGCAGCGCTATGACAAAAGGCGCAAAGGGCTATTTTTCGCCACCGCTGCAAGTGGGTCACAAAAGTTGTCGAAAATATTTGCCTTGTGTTTTCAGCAACTTGCACTGGTAAATTGAGGCCGGACAGCACTGCGCGGCGGCTACCGTCGTGTGCGAAAGGAACTTCCAACGCACATGCACCCGCCCGTAATCGTCTACTAAAAACTGTTTTCTTTGAGTCATGTTGAGTCAGACCTCGAGCCAGGGAAAGCGGCCAACGCTTTCCCGCACTCATAATCCTCTGCCCTCATCCGCATTTATCCACCGCTCAACTTTCGAATTCTAATTCTCCTTCCAGAAAAGCTCGGCATCGGATCGACGGACGTAGTTGGCATCAACTGCGGCGGGATCGAGCCATTTACCGTTCCGGCCGTCCTGCTCGGCGCAGAGCGCAACAGCGGCCGCGAGCGCAGTGGGCGCCTCGGTAAACGGTACCGGCAGCCGAATACTCGAGGGCGCGATAAATTCATATTGCGCGAGCGCGCCGAGCCGTTCGAGAAATGCCGCCAACGGGCCGACAGTCTCAGCCAGAACAGGCTGCAAATTCTGGTCGTAGACACCGGCGTAAACCTCGCCGCGTCGCGCGTCCAATATAACTGCTCGAAGTGACCCGCCACTCTTGCCGCACGAGCTCAAGGCGCGCAAATTCGAAATACCGATAGCAGATTTGCCGGTGGCTTCTGCCAAGCCTTTGATGGCGGAAAGCCCCACGCGAAGCCCGGTGAAGGAGCCTGGACCGCTCGCGGCAGCGAAGCAATCTATCTGCTCCAGATCGACATTGGCTTCGTTCTTACATTTCTCGATTGCAGGAAAAATAAGGTGCGCAAAACCATCCGTCGATTCGAGAGTGACCTCGGAAAGAATTTCTTCGTTTCCGCGAATGGCGATGCTGGCAAAGTTCGAGGTCGTATCGAGCGCCAGAATCGTCACTGGAGTTGGTAGATCCGATCGAGTTCATACGCTTTTCCATTGGCGTTAATGGCGAGCACGCGCAGGTTTAGAGCGGTGCCGGTTTGCTTCAAAAGCGTCTTGGGAATCGTCAAGGTGCCGGAATCTCCCAGCCCCAGAAGGCGCGGGCCTTCTGTGCCGCCGACAGCTTCGCCCCACCAGGCATATTGCATCCGGCGGCTCGCACGATTAGCGCGCGTGATCTTGATGCTATAAGGGATCGGGATGGCCGCGCTGATGTGATCGCCGGGAGGATCGACCACGGCGAAAGGAATCTTTGAGCTGTCGCTCTCAACTTCCTGAATGGGCGGGTCTTCGGATTCGAAATAATAGTACTTTAGCCGCGCTTCTTTTTCTCCGTCGCGCGGAACCCAAAGCACCCAGTCGTGGGAGTTATCAGGCGTCGAGCGGCTGAAAACCTCGCCGCGATAATCCTTCAGTTCGATTTGTTCACCGGTTGCCGGGTTCACCCAAACAGGATTGTACTTATGTCTGGGAAGCGTGATCTCGACGATGCCCGGAGTTTGCGCGTAAGCGAGATATTCGACCTCGTTAAGACCGACAGCGCGCGCGCCGTCAATATCGAAGTACGGTTCCAGTTCCCAATGGCGCGTGTCGGTGAAGACTCGGAACCATGCCCGGATGGCTTTCACGTTGGCTTCGTTTTGCAGGCTCTGATAAGACACGCTTGGGTATTCTCCATTGGTCGTGCAATGCCAGAGTTCGTGGCGGAAAGCATCGGGTTCGACAGCCTGGATGATGTGGACCTCGGGTTGGGTGATGAACTGATGCTCCACCGCCCCGAGCTGCGGGTTGGGGGAGGCTTCAATGAGATAATTCATCCAGCCGTCGGCGATCAGCGGAAAATCGGAATTGCGCGCGTCAGTCGAGCGCGGGTGATTAAAGCCATCGTACTTCTCAAGAAGCGAGCCCAGATTCTTGAGCAAAGCGCGGGAATTGTCGACATCCTCGAAGTGCTCGATGCCTTGCCAGGTGACGTTCAGACCGCCATAGCGGGCGACCAGATAGCGCACGACAGGTTCCTGCTCGTCGAAATTCGTGAAAGCGCCGGATGCGAGAAACCCATCGTCGGCGAGCAAGAGGTCTAACGTGAAACCGTGATCGGCGGCTGCCAGGAGCCGGTCATCGAGCGTCGCAAAGTAGGATGAGTTGGGAAGACCGCCGGCATCGAACGGTTTCATGGGACCGGTCAATGTCAGTAGCGTGCCGCGTATATGAGTGAAGCCATCGTGCTTGCGGGCGTCGAGCCAGCTTTCAAATTCCGCCTCGTTAAGGCTGAGAACCGGCGCGGCGGCAGCGAGCCAAAGGTGCGGCTTCTTGCCGGTTGTCCACCAGTGCCGCAGATTGGCGACGCTGACCATTCCCGGCAAGCCGCTATCGGTGACGGGGAAAGTTTCTTCCTTATCGTTGTACCGGGCGATCTCCGATAACACGTGATAGGTCCAGGTGCCCGGCTCCGTCGGACTGAAGCGGACCCGCAGAGTGCCCTCAACGAAAGCGTGCATCATGTACGTCTTGTGAGTAGGCGAGCGAAACTCGACGCGGAGGAGATCATCTTTATACGCAGACGTGGAAGCCGGCAAGTCAGAGGGTGTGAAGGCGAAGGTCAGCTCGCACGGCAGAAAGGAACGCGCTCCTGAATTACATGGCGGAATCGCAGCCGCTGTGGGAAAAGACAATGCTGTCAGGAACAGATAAAGGGCCGTGAAGAAAAGGCCCGTGAAGCGCATATATTCCAAGAATAGCGAGTGGCGGCCGAACCACCCTCTCGGCTCGGGTGTAATTTGTTAGCCATGCAGTGGCTCTACCGCGATCTTCGCTATGGGCTGCGTGAGAGCGCACGGCGGCCCGGCTTTCTTACGCTGGCGATACTGACGCTCGCATTGGGAATCGGGGCCGTAACAACGATGTACAGCGTCATTCACAATGTCCTGTTGAATCCATTTCCTTACACGAACCCGCGCCGTATGGTCGACGTAATCATCCAGGACACCGAGCGTGACAAAGTTGCCAGGGGCGCATTATCCATACCAGAGTTTCGCGCCTACGTAGATGAGACCGACGTCTTCGAAGAAGCGGTTGGTGAAGATCCAAAAGAAATGGTGTATCGCGGTCCTTACGGTTCTGAAGAGCTTACCGTCGTGGCGGTCACGCCGAATACGTTCCATTTCCTGGGTGTCCCGCCATTGATCGGCCGAACGGCTATGAGTGATGACGCCAAAGCCGGTGCAACACCCGTGGCCCTTCTGAGCCACACAGCGTGGATGAAATACTTCAACGGCGATCGGTCAGTAATCGGACAGAAAGTCGTTCTCGATAACAGAGGGATGATCGTAATTGGCGTGATGCCTCCGCATTTCGCTTGGAACAACGCTGATGTTTGGATTCCGGACGCGGCCAGTCTCAGCGATCCGGATGGAAAAGACAAGGGATTTTGGCTCCAGGCGCGATTGAAACACGGCATTAGCCTCTCGCAAGCCGAAGCGCAACTAGGTGTGATTGCGAAACGATTGGCCCAGCGCTATCCCGATCGCTATCCCAAGAAGTTCAAGATCAAAGTCGTCAGCGTGATCGACTGGGTCGTAGGAAAGTTTCGTTTGGTCTTATACACGCTCTTTGGCGCAGTCGGTTTGCTGCTATTGATCGCTTGCTGCAACGTAGCCAACATGTTGCTGGCGCGCGCCACCGCTCGTGAGCGCGAGATTGCGATTCGCTCCGCAGTGGGCGCAACGCGCTTCCAGATTCTTCGCCAGCTGTTAATAGAAAGCATGTTGCTCGCGATCGGCGGCGGCGTGCTCGGCGCGGCGCTTGCCTATGCTGGCGTGAAAGCACTCGTTCATTTCGTTCCTCCTTACACCCTGGCGGGAGAGACCGAGATCGCGATCAAACTCCCGGTTTTGATCTTCTGCATGGCGCTTGCCGCCTTGACCGCTTTGCTGTTCGGCATCGCGCCCGCGCTATTTGCGACTCGCCGCGATCTCGCTCCTGGTTTAGCATCCTCCGGCAAAGGCGCCGGCGGTGGCATCGGTCGCGGTAGGCTACGCAACTCGCTGGTCATCTCGGAAGTGGCTCTGTCGTTAGTTCTCTTAGCGGGCTCTGGCGTTCTCATGCGCAGCTTCTTTGCGGAGATGAACCTCGATCTTGGCTTTAACCCGCGCAACTTGCTACTTTTGGAACTCCTGCTGCCGAACGCTACTAGCGCCCGTAAGCATCAGTTCTTTGAGACAGCGGCCGCGAAACTCAACGCCATGCCCGGCGTGATTGCTGCTTCGGTCACTAGCGGCGCGCCACCTTACGATAGCTTCTCGACAGAGATCAAGATTTTAGGCAAGACAGAGGTTGAAAAGCAAACCGGCTCGTTTGATCTCTGCAACCAAGACTATTTTCGGACCGTTGGGTTTCGTCTCCTGCGCGGAACGCTCCTGACGCAGCAAGATATTTCAAGCGCGCACAAAGTGGCTGTCGTCAACCAAACGCTCGTGCGCAAATACTTCGGGGGCCATGATCCCCTCGGCCGGCACATTACTTTGAGCCGCTTGCGAGAAGGCCCTGACGCTATTGCCGATCCTTCCTTTGAAATCGTGGGCATCGTAGCGGACGTGACCAATCGTGGGCCCGAAGAAAGCGTGGAGCCGGAGGCATTCATTCCTTCGACTGTAAGCAACTTGGGATTCCCGAATCTCCTGGTTCGCACGTCCTCAGACACCACGCAAATGGTCGCGAGTATTTGGCGGGAAATTCGTGCGGTGAATAACAGCGCCATCCAGTACAAAGCGAGGACGGTAGAAAGCATGCTGCACGATTTCTCGTATGCCCGGCCGCAGTTTAGTGCGTTGCTTATGGGCGTCTTTGCTGCTATCGGCCTTGTACTGGTCGGAACCGGCGTCTACGGCGTGATGGCTTACTCTGTTTCGCAACAGACGCGTGAGATCGGGATTCGCATGGCCTTGGGCGCACAGCGGCTCGATGTCTTTCGAGCCGTTATAGGTATGGCGCTGCGCATGATGGGCATCGGATTGGTGCTGGGCGGATTGGCGAGCTTTGCCACCAATCGCGTCATCTCGAGCGACATATCGAAAGTCGCGGTTTTCGATCCGGTTACGCTGATTGGCGGTGTATTGGTCGTCGCGGTTCTGGGGTTTGCCGCCA
The DNA here is from genome assembly GCA_963799755.1 of Terriglobia bacterium. GTDB lineage: Bacteria > Acidobacteriota > Terriglobia > Bryobacterales > Bryobacteraceae > Bog-105. Next base: position 288,957 of record CAWCYQ010000001.1, read on the forward strand.
GCTATCTTCCGGCTTTGCGTGCGACGCAGATCAATCCGGTGGCGGCGCTGCGCCACGAGTAGAATTCGGGCCGCCCACAGAAGAATCGTATAACTGAATTAAAGAGATGAGAAGAGCCCTTTGCTATTCGCGACGTTGAAACGAGCGGCCCTGCTGGCGATCATTGCCACCCTTCAGCTCGCGGCGCAGCAACGCGATGTAGGAGAGTTTCTGGGGCTCGGTCCTCCCCCGGATCAGGCAGCAGTGAAGTTGGGCGAGCCGCTCTATAAGCAGAATTGCGCAGCCTGCCACGGAGCAAACGCGCGGGGCGGGGAAGGCCCGAACCTGACGCGCTCAACGGTTGTGCTGCATGACGACAAGGGCCGCGATATTGGAGAAGTGGTGAAGAACGGACGGCCGCAGGCGGGCATGCCCGCTTTCCCCAGCCTGAAGCAGGACGAAATATACGATATCGCAGAGTATATTCATCAACAAGTCAACAACGCCGCGAATCGAGGCCTCTACGCCAATCTCTATGCGGGCCAGCGAAGCCAGAGCGGCGGCGATCCAAAAAAAGGTGAAGCCTTCTTCCAGGCAAACTGCACAAGCTGCCATTCTGCAACCGGTGATCTCGCAAAAATTGGATTGAAGTATCCGCAAGCATTTGCCATGCAGGCGAGATTCATCTGGCCCGCGTCAAAAGACGCAGGTGAAGCTAAAGTCATCACCGCGTCAGGAAAAACGTTCACCGGCACACTGGTCAGGCTCGATGATTTCGACGTGGCGCTCCGGGACGCAAACGGTGAATATCATTCGTGGCCGCGCAATCAGGTACAGGTGCAGCCCGAGGATAAATTAGCCGGACACGCCGCACTATTGCCGAAATATACGGATGCGGATCTACATAACATTACTGCCTATCTATTGACGCTCAAATGAGAAGACTTCTATTCCTGACACTCTTCGCCGCGGTATCGCTCGGTGCGCAAGGGCTTGATCCGAAAACGCTGACACTTTTCCATCAGCCGCCGGATGTGTGGCCGACCTATAACGGAGACTACTCAGGGCGGCGCTTCCGACAGCTCGATCAGATCAACCAATCTAATATCGACCTTCTCAAAATCCAGTGGATCTTCAGAATCACCGGCATTGGTCCGCAGCGCGGCATCGGCAATCCCGTGATAAAGTCGACGCCGCTGATGGTGAACGGCGTCCTGTATTTCACGATTCCGGACCACGTCTTTGCGGTGGATGCACGCACCGGCGAGCGGATTTGGCAATACGATTTCGAAGATCACGGCGGGCACCTCACCGGTCAGCGAGGAGTCGGCATGTATGGACAGTGGCTCTACTTCTTAACCCCGGATGGCTGGTTCATTTCGCTCGAAGCCAAGAATGGAAAAGAGCGCTGGAAGAAGAAGGTCGCGGATGAGAAGATGCAATACTTCACGACGATGGCGCCGCTCATTATCAAAAATCACGTAATGGTGGGAGTAGGCGGCGACGCCATGGATGTGCGCGGCTATCTGGATGCGCGCGATCCGGAAACGGGCGACCTGCAGTGGCGCTGGTGGAGCGAGCCGCAAAAGCCGGGCGATCCCGGTTCCGAAACCTGGCCGAATAAGGCCGCAATGGATCACGGTGGCGGCATGACGTGGCTGCCCGGTACATACGATCCGGAGCTGAACCTTTTGTATTGGGGAACAGGGAATGCGAATCCGGTCTTTGCAGGCCAGAGCCGCAAAGGCGCGAATCTGTGGACAGCGTCCATCGTGGCGCTCAATGCGGATACCGGCAAACTCGTGTGGTGGTTTCAAGCCTCTCCGCACGATACTCACGATTGGGACAACGTCGAGACTCCGGTGCTGTTCGATGCAACGATCGACGGCAAGCCACGCAAGCTGCTCGCGCAAGGCGCGCGCTGCGGATGGTTCTTCGTCCTGGATCGGACGGACGGAAAGAACCTGGTATCGAAGCCGTTTTCAGGTACCGGCAACTGGGCCAAAGGCGTGGACGCCAAGGGACAGCCGATTCCCAATCCAGCCAAAGAGCCGCAGGTAGACGGCTCGATGATCGACATGCCTCCGCTCGGCGCGACGAACTGGCCGCCGCCCAGCTACGATCCCGAGACGGAACTTTTCTACCTGACCGGCACCGAAGGATATGGGCTGGCGTACCTCTACGACACCTCCGAGGAACCGGAAGGCTATGGTGGAGGAGGAAGCAACACCTTCGATGCGAAGTCGGCGCTGTGGGCGCTGGATGTGAAAACCGGCGACATCAAATGGAAGCACGAAGTGAGAACTCTGCCGGGCCGTGGCGGGATTTCGGGCGGCGTGCTAACGACTGCGGGCAAGCTGCTCTTTACCGGCGATTCAGGCAATCTGGCAGCGTTCGATCCGGCAAATGGGAAAATCCTGTGGCATCAACGGTTGACCTTGAGCGTCAGCAATGGTCCTTCGACCTGGATGTTAGATGGCAAGCAGTACATCATTGTGGGCGCCGGAGACACGCTGTACGGTTTCGCGTTGGCAGGGAAGTAGTCATTCCTCTCGCAACGCGCACAAAGGTTCGAGATGACTCGCCCTGCGCGCGGGAAGATAAGCAGCCGTTCCCGCAACCAGTAGAAAAACGATAACGGCGAGCGCCAGATTACCTACATCGTTAGGCTGAATGCCGTATAACAACGCCGCGATGAGTTTCGAAGTTCCGAGCACAGCAACGATCCCGGCGGAAATTCCGATCGCCACATGAGCCATCGATTCGCGCATGACGAGCAGGATGACGTCCCGCCGCTGCGCGCCCAAGGCCATGCGCACGCCGATTTCGTTCGTGCGCTGCGCTACCGAGTACGCCAGGACTCCATATAAGCCAATCGAAGTGAGTAACAGCGCCAGCACGCCGAAGAAGAGCGAGAGCAATGCCATCAATCGTTCGCTGTCGAGCGAAGCGGCGATCTGGTCTTCCATGCTGCGTGCAATCGACAGCGGGATATCCGGCGCGATTCGATGCAGTATATTGCGGAAAGAGGAGTCAACAGCGGCAGGCTTCAGGGCGCTGCGGATTACGAACGTGAGCGAAGGCACAGCTCTCGACGGATCGTCCGAAGGATTCTGAGTGTAGGGAAGATAGAGTTCCAAAGGCTCCGGATCGCGCAGGCTGAGATACTTGCTGTTCGCCGCAACGCCCACAATGCGAATCAGAGCCTTTTCGAGTTGGATATGCTCGCCGATTGGATTTCGGCCCGGGAAAAATCTGCGTGCGGCGAGTTCGTTGATGATTCCAACCCTCTCCGAATTCGCCGAATCTGCGTTACTGAATTCCCTGCCGGCTAGTAACGGTGTTCCCATTGCTATAAAAAAACGCGGCGCCGCCAGATTGATGAAGGTATCGCTCTGCTCCTTGGTTAAATCGGTCCTACCAGGAATCGAAATATAGTTGTCCCAGCCGCCACCGCTGAGAGGCGTCATCCACAACAAGCTGGCCGCCTCTACTCCTGGAGTGGCGTTGAGCCGCTCGAGTAGCTCGCTGTAAAGACGGAGAGGCGAGTGGCCCTCAACGGAACGTCTGTCCGTATCGATCCCGATAAGAAAAAGGTCCTTCGGATTAAAGCCAGGATTCAGCGTCCATAAACGCCACAAACTTCCGGCGAAGAGGCCGGCGCCACAAATCAGTAGAACCGAGAGCGCCGCCTGAAACGTGAGAATCAACCGCCCGACACCCATTCTGGAACCGGCGCCGCGCACGCTATGCGCTCGTTCCTTGAGCGAGCCGATGATCCCGATCCGTGTTGCGCGCAAGGCCGGAGCCAGACCGAACAGCAGGCCTGACAAAACCGCTGCGAGAAAGGTGAAGAGCAAAATGCGCCAGTCGGGTTGAAGATCGAAGCGAATATCCTGACCGGGCCCTCCGTCACTCGCACTTGCTGTAAGAATCGATAGCAGCAGACGCGTGCAACCGAATGCAAACGCCAATCCTACAACCCCTCCCAGCAACGAGAGCAAAATGCTTTCGGTGAGCAGTTGCCGAACAACACGTGAGCGGCCGGCGCCCATGGCGAGTCGCACTGCAATCTCGCGTTGCCGCGCCGAGGAGCGGGCGAACAGCAGATTCGCCAGATTCGCACAGGCAATCAGAAGGACGATCCCGACGAGCGTCATCAAAATTGCCAGCGGGTCGGTAAAGCGCAATCGCAGAAAGCTCCAGCCGTTCGGCGCAGGCGTAGCGGTCAACTGCTCACGTTTGAAGCGCTGTTGGTCGGCCTTCTCCCAACCCAGAGGTACCGTGTTCAGCAGAATCTGCGGCGAGACAACCTTTAGCTGCGCCCGCGCTTTCTCGAGCGACACACCGGGCGCCAGGCGTGCCATCACGAACAACCACCAGCAACTGCTGGAATTGAAGCAGAACGGATCCCCGATCCGAGGGGCTAACGCCAACGGTGCCCAGATATCAGGCCGAACCGATACGTCCGCCCCGAAAAACTGCCGCGGCATAACACCGATGACAGTAAAATTCACGCCGTCGAGCACGAGCGTGCGGCCGATTGCCGCGGGATTTCGTTGGAAATGGCTTGACCAGAACTCGTAACTGATCACCGCGACGGGCCCGCTCTTGCCGCCGTTCGGAACATCTTCGGCCGCCGTGAAAGTGCGTCCGATAAGAGCGGGTACACCGAGTCCAGCGAAATAGTCGCCGCCCGCCAGTGCTCCGTTGACGTGTACCATCTCAGGTCCGGAGCGCATCTGGAAGCGAAGATCGCTCCATGTGAAGACGCCTGAGAAAACAGTGCTGTTTGCGCGCGTCTGCTCGAACAACCCTCGTGAAAAGGCGGTTTGCGGCTGGCGGAATCCTCGGTCCAAGCCGATCTGCACCAATCGTCCGGGCTGCGGAACGGGCAGGGGCCGGAGCAGCAGAGTATCGATCAGGCTGAAAATTGCAGTATTTGCTCCGATGCCAAGCGCCAGCGACAAGACCGCGACACTCGCGAATACCGGGCTCTTGCGCAACACCCGCACTGCATAGCGCACATCGCGGCCCAGGTTCTCGATTGGATTCAGGCGTCGTGTATCGCGGCACTGTTCCTTCTTCTGCTCCAGCCCTTCCATCGCACGCCGCGCGAGGTTGTGTGCTTCTTCCGGAGTGTGGCCCTTCGCGATCTCCTCTTCCGTCCGTTGCTCCATGTGAAAACGAAGCTCTTCGTCCAACTCTTTCTCGACGTGTTTGCGCCGGAACAGAGACTTCATGCGCAGAGGAATGGTGTAGATCCAATGCTCGCTTCGCATGCTCAAATCTCCTCGATACGAACAACATGGGAAATGGCTCCGGAAAGCCGTTCCCAATTGCGGGTTTCCTGCTGCAATTGCCTGCGGCCCAGGCGCGTGAGCGAATAGAATTTCGCGCGGCGATTGTTCTCGGTGGCTTTCCACTCGGCCGTGATCCAGCCTTCCTGCTCCAGCTTGTGCAACGCCGGATAGAGGGAGCCGTCGCTCACTTGCAGAATGTCGCCGGAAACCTGTTTCAGCCGTTGCGATACCGCCCAGCCATGCAGCGGTTCCAGTGCGAGAATTTTCAGCAGCAGCAGATCCAGGGTGCCTTGCACTAAATCAACGGGCTTGCTCACGGGGTCTCCTCGGTTACCGAGATGATCATACACGATCCTGCCCTCGGTAAGCAAGAGGAGTTGCGCATTGTTCGTTTGCGGACGTTTCTGGTCGATAGCGGACAACGGCGGGTGCCCGGATTGATCGTAGTGCTTCTCAGAATGAAATAGAATCAGCCACTTACAAATGGATTGTTTGTTGGTTGTCGAAGTGCTTCAGCGACAGATGATGAACGCGTTAGCTGTGCTCGAAGATGTCTGGCAGGATTCTCTCTATGCTCTGCGAACGTTCCGCTGGAACAAGGCTTTCTTCGCAATTGCGACGCTATCGCTGGCGCTCGGTATCGGAGCCAACACTGCAATCTTCCAACTGCTCGATGCGGTGCGGCTCCGCACGCTGCCCGTGGCTCATGCCGATCGGCTGGCGGAACTCGAAATCGTGAAGAACGATCATTGCTGCTCGGGGAATTTCTCCGATCGCCACCCAAATTTCACCTACGCGCAGTGGGAGCAGATTCGCAATCATCAGCAGGCTTTCTCGAGCATCTTCGCCTGGGGAGATCACCGCTTCAATTTGACGGAATCGGGTGAGCCGCGCTTCGCAGAGGGATTATGGGTGACCGGCGACTTCTTCAAAACACTTGGAGTGAAGCCGCTCATGGGGCGTTTGATCAATAGCAACGACGACCGGCCTGGGTGCGGCTCGCCCGGCGTAGTGATCAGTTACGCCTTCTGGCAGCGGGAATTTGGCGGCGATCCTTCTGTGCTTAGCAAACAAGTTCTGCTGGACGGTCATCGGCTCGATATCGCGGGTGTGACGCCAGCGAACTTTTTTGGCGTGGAAGTCGGCCGGAGCTTCGACGTCGCTGCGCCGGTATGCGTGGAGCCTGTGATTGACGGCGAGAACGCGCACTTAGATAAGCGGCACGATTGGTGGCTCGCCATCATTGGCCGACTCAAGCCGGGTTGGATGTTAACCCGGGCTTCCGCGCAAGTGAACGCGATTTCTGCTGCTGTGTTTGGAAACACTGTGCCTCCGAATTACCGGCCCGATCAGGTTAAATACTATGTCGGATACAAGCTGGATGCAAAACCCGCGGGGGCAGGTGTCTCGTCACTGCGCGAAGACTACCAGAGGCCGCTCCTGGTTCTGCTGGGCATTGCTGCTCTGGTCTTACTAATCGCTTGCTCCAATCTGGCGAATCTGATGCTGGCCCGCGCCAGTACGAGAGAACGTGAAATGGCCGTCCGCCTGGCCATTGGGGCTAATCGCGCGCGCCTGATCCGCCAGTTGCTGGTGGAAAGTCTAGCGCTCACAGTAATCGGTGCGGCGCTCGGCGCTTTTCTGGCGCAATTTCTGAGCGGGTATCTGGCGGCTTTCCTGAGTACCGGAGACAACCCCGTGTTCCTAGAACTCGTCCTTGACTGGCGCGTTCTCGGCTTCACTGCCGGCGTGACTGTCCTGACCTGCCTCCTTTTCGGCTTGACTCCTGCTCTGCGCGCCACGCGCACTCATCCCGCCTCTGCCATGAAAGCCGCCGGACGAGGGCTCACGGCGGATCGTCAGCGCTTCGGCTTACGTCGCACCCTTGTTATCAGCCAGGTGGCTCTTTCGCTCGTGCTTCTGGTCGGTGCCATGCTGTTTGTGCGCAGTCTGCGCAATCTCCTGACTCTGGACGCCGGTTTCAACCGTAACGGATTGTTGATTACCGGCATCGATGTTTCGCGCCTGAATTTCTCACCGGCCCAACGCGCCGTTCTTTACCGAGAGCTCCTGGATCACGTGCGTAGTACGCCCGGTGTGCAGCAGGCGGCCAGCGTCCGCATCGTGCCTATCAGCGGCTCTGGCTGGAATGACTCGATCGAGTTCTTGGGTAAACGAGCGGACAAGCAGATGGTGCCCTGGTTCAATCGCGTGAGCGCCGGCTATTTCCGTACCATGGGAACTCCCCTAATCGCCGGACGCGACTTCGACGACCACGACACCACCGCGTCTCCCGAGGTCGCCATCGTCACCGAAGAATTCTGCAACAAATTTCTAGGTAAAACGAACCCGGTCGGAAAGCAGTTTCGCATCCTTGCGGGGCCAGGTGAGCCGCAACATGTCTACCAAATCGTGGGCTTGGTGAAAAACTCGAAATATCGCGGGCTGCGCGATGCCTTCGACCCGCTTGTTTTTGTCGCTCAGACGCAGGAGAAGGAAGCTGAACCCGGAATCAACATGCTTATGCGCTCGGCGGTTCCGCTCGGCTCATTAATGCCGGCGTTGAAGAAGACTATACTGCGGCAGAACGCCGGAATCTCCTTCCAATTTCTGGCGTTCAACACTCAGGTGCGGGACTCCCTCATACGCGAGCGCCTGATGGCAACGCTTTCCGGCTTCTTCGGCTTCCTCGCGGCGGCGCTTGCTACTGTTGGTCTCTATGGCGTGATCTCCTACATGGTCGCCCGGCGTCGCGGTGAAATCGGCATTCGCATCGCCCTCGGCGCGCGCGGCGTGGAGATCATCAGGCTGGTGATCAAGGAGGCGCTTCTGTTGCTGGTCATCGGATTGATTATCGGGGCTGCGCTGTCTGCGGCCATGGGCCGAACGGCAAGCTCACTGCTGTATGGATTACAACCTACCGATCCTGTCACCATGGCGGGCGCAATTGCGGCGCTGGCCCTGGTCGCCATCGCGGCCAGCCTCATTCCTGCGCTACGGGCATCCCGGGTACAACCGATGGTTGCCCTGCGGGAAGAGTGAGATGACTGCTCTATTCGCTACCGATTCATAGGCCGCTTCAGGTGCGGCGTCCCCGCAGCATTCGTACATGTCCTCAAACCGTGGACCCACTGCAGCGGAGTCACGGGTTCACCGTTCGCATAGAGCGTCCAATGAAGATGCGGGCCGGTAGAACGGCCCGTGCTCCCTACGTAGCCGATAACGTCTCCCTGTTTGACCGGATCGCCTTCCTTTACGGCGAAACTCGACATATGCAGATAAATCGATTCGAGCCCCTGGCCGTGGTCGATCGCAACGGTTCCTCCGCGCAGAGTGAATTTCTCGACGATCTTTACCGTGCCTCCCGCAATCGCGTGAATCGGGCTTCCTAAGGCTCCTCTCTGATCGAGACCAGCGTGATATTCGCCGGTTGGCTTTCCGTTGTGATAGCGCGTCACCCCGAAAGGTGAAGTGATGCAGCCAGGAATGGGCGCTTCCAGAGGTTGCTGCCAGTGACGCACGGGCGACACTTCTTTGAGGAATGCCGTTACCGCCGCCCGTTCATCCGGCGTCGATCGCAATTGAGAAAGTGCCTTGGTCAGAACAACGTTTTGTCGTGCGTAATGTGCATTGAGCACTGTGACCTGGGCCTTATGGACCGGCATACCTTGCGCATCCAACCACTCGAGTTCATAGTTGCCGGGCTTCGCCAGAACATCTATCGGCATCAGCCCCAGCTCGTGTTCGCCTGTTGTCTGCGGGAACAGGCGAACCGTCCGCTGGTTTAGACGCGCACTAGCCGCGGGAGCATCTGCGGAAACCCTCAATACCTCTCCCTGCTTCACTTGCAGAGGCTGGAAAGAGAATTCCTGCGCATATGCGCTTACGGAAAAGAGACAGATCAGCAGCCATCGCACCTGTCCAGCATAAGCGGTCCGAACTGGAGTCAGTGCTTATGTCCCATAGCGGCAAAACGGCGGTCGGACTCCTCATGCGATACATCTTCGATGTGCGTTGCGATCCACCAATAATTGCCGCACGGATCTTCTACCCCTCCGCTGCGATCTCCGTAGAACTGATCCGTCGGCTCGGCGAGAGACTTTGCCCCCGCCGCCACCGCGCTGCGAAACGTGCTATCCGCATCCTCGACGTACAAGTAGATGCACGCGGGACGTGGAGGCCATGCCGGATTTGCCTCGCCAATCATCACTCGCGACGTGCCGATTTGCACTTCAGCATGAATGATGCGGCCGTCTGGCAGCAGGGAGCGGTGCAGCTCTTTCGCCCGGAATGCCTCTTCCATAAAGGAAAGCTGTTTCGAAGCATTGTCGACGATGAGATAAACATTGGCGGTTTGAAAACCGTCCGGAACCGGTTTGACACTGGTGGTTGACATGATTCTATTTTGTAGCCGGAATCGTGCCGCAGAATTGTAAGAAATTGACTTGTTATGAATCGAGCCGCGCGTGGTTGATGAATTCCGTACGCGTCTGCCTGTAAGTCGATGGATTGATGCCGGAAAATGCTCGAAAATCATGAATGAAGTGAGCCTGATCGAAGTAACCGGTGTCCAGCGCGATGTCAGTCCAGTCGATCTCCCGGCAATTGGCAATTCGCTTCAGAGCCTGTTGAAAGCGCAGCACGCGGCAGAAGACTTTCGGCGTAAGCCCTACTTCGCGCCGGAAGATATCGATGAAGTGGCGTGTGCTAAATCCCGTTTTTTCGACGACTTGCGCGATCGATCCGGCCCGTTCACTTGATGGCAGGCCTGCCGGCTGAGTAAATTGTCCGATCGCAAAGCTTACTACTGGATGCGGGCTCAACAGTATGCCACGCCGGCTGCAGCGGAGAGCCTGCAGCAAGAGGGTCTGCCCGAGAACTTCGAATCGAGCGTCCACGCTCCCGGCTGCGAGCAGGCGCTCTCGTAACTCATCAGCGAAGCCTCCCCATAAAACATCGAGCGGCACATGCGTGGATTGCAACTCATGAACCGCAGGCGTAAGAAAGGCCGCTCCGCCCGGCTTGAAATGAACGCCTGCCACCGAGAGCAATTCAGACGGATCGATTATGCAAAACTCGCTCTGCGGTCCGACAATAAGCGTTCCATTGAGCGTCCGGCACGATCTGACGTCATTGCGGTCGTAAACTCGCAGGCGATTCTCGACGAGATTGATGATAAGCTGCGCACAACCGTCGGGCAGAGCCCGTTCTCTCGAATGTGGCTGCGCAGAACCCTCAAAGAGGTAGAGGACGTCAATGAAGGGCGCCAGAGCCGGCGGTGGTGTGCGGTGATGCAGTGCCACTTGTTCATCTGAACGCGGAGTGACCCAAGTGTCAAGCGCCTGAAAGCGGGCCACCTGCGAGTGCTGAGGCGCCGCTGCGCCTCAGCCAATGAAAGCGAGCGAAAACTATTTCTTAGCGCTTGCTGCTTTGCTGTGGTGTGAGGAAGAAGCCGCGGATTTAGAGCTCTTCTTCTGCGCCTCTTGTTCGGTGTGGCGGCTTACTATTTTGTTGAAATTGCTCTTCTCGCCTTCTGCTGTCTTCTCCTGGTAGATCAAGGCTAGCTCCTGGGCGTCAAACTTCTCGAAAAATTCGTCCCAGGAGATCGGTTCCAGTTTCCCTTCGCCGCTGTAGCCGGGAAAGTCGATCCGAAGAATACCCGGATCGTCTGCACTGCCGGTTCCTTTTACGTGAGTTGGCTTTCCCCCACGCTGTTCGGCCCATTTGCGGATTTCGTCGTGATCGTGTGTTGTTTTCGTCAGATTCGACACTGGATTCTCCGTTTCTACCTGGGCAACTGTTGTTCCAAAAAGGCAGCGAGGGCGCCGGCCAGGCGTAATCCACTGAATCGCGGTGCCCTAGCCTCGTTGAGCAAAGAACGTCGGGTCAGAGGAGAGCACAAGCGGGCAGCACATTTTGCGTGCCGCATGGAAAATATGCATCGTGCCAGCGCTCGAGCTTACCGGGAGCTATCGATTATTGTGACGCCTTTGTCGCCCATATTGGCCGCGTACACTTTATTGGCAGCTATATCTACTGCCAGGGCATAAGGGCTTTTTCCCGCCGGTACCGTTGCCGCAGTCGTGCCGGTTGCCCCGTCGATAACCGTGATGCTGTCGCCATGGGTGTTTGCTACATAGATCCTGTCAGTCTTTGTGTTGATTGCGATTGCTTGAGGATTCGCGCCAACGCTCACGGTCGCGCTTAAGGAACCGGTCGTCCCATCGATCACGCTTACACTATCGCTGCCGTAATTGACTACATAGATCTTATCTCGGGCGCTATCTACCGCGACGGCACAGGGAATGGCTCCTGTCTTTGTAGTTAAAGCAACACCGGTCACTTCATCGATCATCGAAAGGCTGCTACTGCCTGAGTTGGCCACATAAATCTTATGTGTGGCCGGATTCACCGCTATTCCCCACAGATGCACCGCAGCCGGTAATACGGCAATTGAATCGGTACTGCCATCTACCACCGTTATTCCGTTTGCTTCGTAACCTATCAAGTAGATCTTGTTCATCAGAGGATCTACCGCGATCGCGTCAGCTTGTATTCCGGCCTTCAACTTAGTAACTACATTGCTGGATCCATCGATTACAGTCAGTGTATTGCTAAAAGTATTAGATACGTAGATCTTGTTAGTCACCGGATTTGTCGCTACGACGTACGGCAGACTTCCTACTTTCAAAGTAGCGGTTACCCTATCGGTCCGTCCATCGATTACACTGACTGTGCCGCTCCCGGAATTCGCGACGTAGATCTTGTTAGTCTTTGGATTTACCGCGATTGCTTCCGGTCCCGATCCTGTCTGCAGCGTGCTGTTCGAGCCAGTCGCTCTGTCGATCACACTGACCGTGCTGTTGCGCGGATTTCCTACGTACACCTTACCGCTCGCCGGGTTGATCGCCACGGCACGGGCGCTGATCTCCAGACCTCCCTCCGCCGCCTGTTGCGCATGAGCCAGGCGTGCAAATGCCGGCAGCAACAGTGTCGCGGCGACCCCGCTTGCGAGCGAAAAGCCGCCTGTCCATCGGAAGAGAGGCACGCCGGCTAATTTCCTTCTGATCTTTTCCCGAGCCATAACATTGCATCTTCGATCATCGTGTTTTGTAGCGGGTCGCTCAGGATCTTGTCTCCATGACCCATGTTCATGTAGATCATTCTGTATTTCGTATTTGTCCAAACTACTGGAAGATCGCCGCCAATGAGCACATCCTTGAATCCGATCGGGTAATTGGAAGGATCGAGCGTGAGGAGGACCCGAACGTCCTTGTTGAGGCGCGGACTGGGGCGCCAGAGATACCACTCGTTCGCGGGTGACAGGAAACTCTGCGGCACATGCCGCAAAATGGGATGCGTCCGGTCATCCACGCGCAATTTCGCCGGCAGCGGTGGCCAGCTATTGGTGTAGAAGACAGCGCCTCCCAAAAAACCGACAAACCAGGGCCACCGCGTAGACGCATCGTTGTAGCCGGCCGCGTGAAAGCCCATCCACGCGCCTCCGTTCGTCATATATTTTTGGAAAGCTTCCCGCTGCTGGATGGTGTGCGGAGAATCGTTGATCCAGAGGACGACTGAGTAAGTTTTCAAGGCCGCTTCATTCAGCCTGTTCCAATCGGTGCTTGCTACGAGCTCAAAATTGTCCTTCGCAGCCATGGAAGAGAGAAATTTCAGAGCATCGTTTGCGAAAAGCACGTGGTCTCGCTCCACGCGATCTGAATAGAAAGCTAGTACCTTGAACGTCAGTTGGGAGCCGGGGAAAGCCGCGACGGCGAGGATAGCTGCTAACAGCGAGAATGCGGCCAGAGAGTTCTTCATCAGCGGGAATTGGCAGTGAATCGAACTGTCATCATAGCCTCCAGCCTCGGTAAAGAACAGGCCGGATGCACCGCTGCAGCTCTGTGCGCCGCGGACACTGTAAGATGTTTGATAGCCTTGAAGTGCGGGAGTAACTCAATGGTAGAGTCACAGCCTTCCAAGCTGTTGGTTGCGAGTTCGATTCTCGTCTCCCGCTCCATGTTTTCAAGCCCTTAGAGCGCATTACCGTTCGAGGCGCTTTCCCCTCAGCAAGTAAACCAAAGCGTTCGATGGCTGCCGAACCCGGGCTCTAGGCGCGCCAAGTTAACCTACCCGGCTGTAAACGCTACCATCAACCGGCCAGCAGAACCTTGATTGCCTAGAAAGGGTCTTGACGCAGTCCCCAAAAGGCTATAGGATTGAAAGCGCTTACGAGGGGTCCATCGAAGGATTGAGCCTCGCCAGGGCTTTCAATGATCTCGCGGTGCGTACCTCTCGTGCGGGATAGTTCCCGCTGAGGGGGTTCCATGTCGAATTGGTCTGTAATTCAATCGCGAGCGGCTATTGTCGTTATCGCCTTCCTGGCACTCTTCGTTCCTGGTACACTGCATGCCCAGCAGGAGGGAATCTCCGGTCTGGTCACGGACACCAGCGGTGCCGTCGTTCCTAACGCAAAAGTCAAGATTACAAATGAGCTGACTGGATTCGCCGTGAATCTGGTCAGCAATCAGGCCGGAAACTACAGTGCGCCTAGTCTTGTGGTCGGCAAATACACGGTGGAGGTGTCCGCCCCGGGCTTCAGCACCTATCGTCAAACCGGCATAGCTCTCAATGTGAATGACAACCTGCGAATCGATGCAAATTTACAATTGAGCAGCGCGCAGCAAACCGTCGAGGTTCAAGCCAACGCCGTCCAAATCCAATCGGAAGACGCTACCGTGAGCCAGGTTGTAAATGGAACGCAGGTCGAGGCGCTCTCCGTGAACGGCCGTAACTTCACCTCTCTGGCTGCGCTCGTTCCCGGAGCTTCCTCGACGCAACCTTCGCTAAATACTCCTGTCGGCGTGACCTCCAATACCGGCATTTCATTCAACGGTATGCGTCAGAGCAACAATGTCTGGCGCATGGACGGTCAGGAGAACTATGATCGCGGCTGCGGCGGATGTGTTGTAGTATTGCCCTCGGTCGAGGCCATCAGCGAGTTCAACGTACAAACTGCTAACTCCGACGTGACCACTGGTTTCGGCGACGCCGGGCAGATCAATGTAGTTACTAAATCAGGAACCCGTCAATTTCACGGCACCGGTTGGGAATATCTTCGCAACGAGAAAATGGATGCCCAAAATTATTTCACCAACCTGAATGGCCAGCCGAAACCGCCTTTAAAGTTCAACGTATTCGGTTATAACATCGGTGGTCCGGTATTTATTCCTAAGCTCTATCCGCGCAGCAAGTCCCGCACTTTTTTCTTCTTCAATGAAGAATGGCGCAAACTTCGTCAATCCAGCCTTTTCAACGTACCTGCTTTCACGCAAGCCGAGCGTGACGGAGTTTTTCCCACTACCATTATTGATCCGACAACCGGCAAGCCGTTCCTTAACAATACGATCCCGGCAAGCCGTATTAATCCGAACGCCGCCATTTTAGCGGCGCCGAATTACATCTTGCCGCTTCCCACCAATCCTGACGGAAATTTTACAAATTCGGCTCCGCAGCCAACCAATCTGCGCGAAGAGATCATTCGCATTGACCATAGTTTCACCGACAAAGAACAAGCCTTCTTCCGCTACATCCAGGAGAGTAACAATCAGGACTTCACTAATAATCTTTGGTCGAGCAGTAGCTATCCGACCACAAACACGCTTCTTGTTAATAAACCGAAGCTTTATTACGCACAGCTGAACTCGACGATCACCCCCAGCACGGTGAATTCGGCATCGCTTGGGTACACCGATCAACCGCTGAATCTGACGCTGAACGGTAATTATGTTCGCCCTGCGAACCTGAACATCGCGCAGATCTATCCGGAAAATCGTGATAACCGCAACCCCAATCTCTATTTCCAGCAAACCGCAGTGAACTACGATCTCGCTTCCTGGCCTTGGACGAATGAATTAGAGACCTGGACGATTCAGGACAACTTCACCATGACACGCGGTGATCACACCATCACCCTTGGCGGCATGTGGATGCACTTCAATAAGCAACAAGATCTGTTCGGGCAAACGCAAGGTGCCTTTACCTTCAACGGAAAGGCCACCGGAAACGATTTTGCGGATTTTCTGCTGGGCGATGCCTACGAATACCAGGAGCTGCAAACCCAAACTAAGCCGAATTATTTGAGTCGCAGCGCCGGCGTATGGGTCAACGATAGCTGGAAAGCGACCTCGCGACTCACTGTCACTCTCGGACTGCGTTGGGACGCCTTCCCTCATGCCTATACCGCAGCCAATGATGTCTCTTCGTTTTATCTGAATCTATATAACCCGGCTGATGCGCCTCAGGTAAACAGTCTCGGACAAATTGTCCCGAATACTGGAAATTTGCTAAACGGCATTGGTATTGCCGGGCAGAATGGTATACCCAGAGGACTGGTGCAGAATCACTGGGACCTTTTCGAGCCGCGCGTGGGGATTGCCTGGCGGCCGTTTGACGATAATACCGTCATCCGGACCGGCTATGGCATGTATTACGAGCGCGTTCAGGGCAACGATATTTACAACGTTGCGCCTAATCCGCCGTTTAGCAGTACGGCGACTATTTACAACACTAACTTAAGCAATCCCGGAGGTGCTGCCGGTGTCATTCTTCCGCCGAGTCTTACCGTCTATGATCCTGCTTATCCAACCTCCCAAGTTCAACAATATAACTTTGGCATTCAACACCGGTTCGCCAAGAGCGTAGTGGCCGACGTATCTTATGTAGGGACCAAGGGCACTCACTTATCGGATACCCGTAACATCAATCAACCCTATCCGGCGGGCGCCGCCCAAGTTCTGGCCGGCACCGCCAACGTCAATCAGGTGCGTCCTTATCTGGGTTACTCAGCCATTGACGAATACTACAACGGCGGCAATTCGAATTACAATTCGCTGCAGGCCAGTCTTCGAAGCGATTCGTATCACGGATTGACCTTGCAAGCATCGTACACTTATTCACATGCCATTGACGACGTAAGCGGCGATGTTCCGGGTAACGCTCACCAGGACGCCTATGCAGCCTATCTCGAACGCGGCAACTCGGATTACGATCGCACTCAAATGCTCATCCTGAGCTACATCTACAACATTCCATCGCCTTCTTCGCAAAGGGTGGTGCGGGCAATATTTGGGAATTGGCAGCTTTCCGGTATCAGTACTTTCGAGACCGGAACTCCGCTAAACATCACGCTGTCTGGCGATAACGCTGGAATCGGCGGTGCCCCCTACCGTCCGGATCTGATCGGAAATCCCGCTCTTGGGGGTGGTTCGCAGTTGGAGTGGTTCAATTCTGCCGCCTTCGCGCAGCCTCCTCTGGGCGCTTTCGGAAATGCCGGCCGGAACGTCGTCCGCAGTGCCGGCATAAACAATACCGATGCTTCGCTGTTTCGCACATTTCCCGGCATACTAAAGCTTGAATCGAGTGGTTTGCAATTCCGCGCGGAGTTTTACAATATCGTCAATCACGTCAACTTCAGCTCGTTCGGCACAACCTTCGGCTCGCCAAACTTTGGTCAGGCGACGGCTGCGCGTGATCCACGAACTATTCAGCTTGGGTTGCGGCTGTATTTTTAAGCCCAATTTTGCCGCGACTGTGCTGCTGGCTGGCAGTACGGCTCTGTTGGCGTCGATAAACGATCAGTCTGCCCAGCAGGTAAATGCGGCTGCAAGCCGCGCTATCGACGCCGGCCATTTTACGGAAGCCGTTTCGGACCTGCAGACTGCACTTGGTCGATTTCCGAACAATCGTCAGCTGCAATTCAATCTCGGTCTTGCGCTGGTCCGGTTGGGGCGTCTCTCTGCCGCGATTGCCCCACTGCAAAAAGCGGCGCAAGATCCGGCCCTCGCTGGCGAAGCACACTTTCTGCTGGGGGTCGGCTATTTCGAAAACAAACAATACAAGTCAGCCATTACCGAACTCAGTGGGCCAACGTCCGGTGGTCCGCGCGAACGTGTACTCTACATGCTCGAAGAGAGTTACCGGCGCAGTGGTCGCGTAAGCGAGGCTAAGACTACGTTTCACGACCTCTTCACGCTTTATCCGGATTCTGCCTGGACCCATTACTTAATGGGTTCCGCGTATGAAGATCAACACGAGCCCACGAAAGCGGAAGAGGAGTATCAGCAGGCCGTTCAGAAAGATCCCACGCTACCCAATATCGACTTTACGATTGGCTATGTTTACTTTCGCCAGGGGAATATCGCGGAAGCGCAGCAATGGCTTGGTAGAGAAGTCGTTAGAGGCTGCCACAGTTTGGCCAACTACTACCTGGGTGAAATTGCTCGTGCAAATGGTGAATTGCAGAAGGCAGAAAGATTATACAATCGCGCTTTGTTTTGTGACCCGGCGAACGCGGACGCGCATCTTCATCTCGGTATGCTTCTCGAAAGCGAGAGGCGATATTCGCCAGCAATCTTACAGCTTCGCCGGGTTATTCAAATGCAGCCGAATCTGGTATCCGCACACTACCATTTGGCTGCCGTCTATCGCGCGATGGGGCGCAAGGCGGATTCGGACGCGGAGTTTGCAAGAGTACGGCGGATTCAGGCCTCTACGGATAACGGGATAGATGTTACTAAACAGAAGGAGCAGTGACGGGCGGCATTTGTCTCGTTGGATCGCTCTCGTCTTATTCCTGTGTAACTCTATGTTAGTGCGCGCAGCCGATTACACCGGCTGGGCCGCTTGCACCGATTGTCACTCAGCGGAAGCCGCCAAACAGTCGGCCACTCATCACGCCCAGGCGTTGCGTCCAATCTCAGGGAGCAAGCTCGGCGAGATCCTTCTACAGCAGGCGCAGTCTCCAGATGGCATCTTGCACTATGCCAAGCACGGAAAGGATATCCGCGTCCTCGGCCCATGGACAACCGAAATGCCAGCCATTGAATGGGCTTTTGGGGCGGGAGTACAAGGCAGCACGCCCGTCGGTCGCCTGGGAGATCAATACTTCGAACATCGCTTTTCATACTACTCGCGCATTCATGCACTCGCGATTACGTTCGGTCATCCTCACCGCGTCTCGACGCCGCTTGCTCAGCTTGGAATGCTACAAGATGCTCAGACTATAACCAGCTGCTTTAATTGTCACGGCGCGGGAGCCAGACGCAGCGAGACCGGTCCCAACCTTGGCAGCTTTTGGCCCGGGGTTCGCTGTGAACGGTGTCACGGTCCCGGAAGCAGCCACGTAGAAGCGGCTCTGCGCAGCGCACCCACACAACTCATCGATAGCCAGATCATGAATCCGGGCCGCCTACCAGCGAAGGCGCAGGTCGAGTTCTGTGGCCAATGCCATCGTCTGCCTACGGCGGAAATGGGCGCCGAACCAGAACTGGAAAATCCTGTGACCGTTCGTTTCGCGCCGGTCGGGTTACTCGCGAGTCGTTGTTTCACCGCAAGCGAAGGCAAGTTATCCTGCCTTACGTGCCACGATCCGCACGCGGACGCTCAGCCTCGCAGCTCGATCTCCTACACGGGCAAATGCCTGGGTTGTCACGCAAACGATCAGCACCCTATCAAAGCATGTCGTCGGGGCGAGCGCGAGAACTGCCTGCCTTGTCACATGCGGCAAAGCTCGTTAGGACCTTACCTGCGCTTTACTGATCACCGTATTCGCGTTTATTCCCCCGAATAGCGCGTAATGCTGCCTTATCTCTGATGGTTTTGATCCAGCTGAGGTACAATTTTCCAAGCTGTTGGTTGCGAGTTCGATTCTCGTCTCCCGCTCCATGAATCAGCGCTGAGGGCCGACATAGCTCAGTTGGTAGAGCGGCAGTTTTGTAAACTGCGGGTCGGGGGTTCGAGTCCCTCTGTCGGCTCCAAATCACAACCCAGGAAGGCTCGTTGCCGATGTTGCGCTTCTTTTCACCGTTAAGTTCCTAGCGGCCGGGCGCCAGTTCCGGTGTCGCGATATCTAACATCGCTGGCTTCCCATTCACGCTGCCGTGCCACACGCTTCCGCCGAACGTCGTGATATAGACTTCGGCGCTGTCCTTTGGATCGACTATCACTCGATGCGCCCATTTGAAGTTGAAACCGGGGATACGCGTCCAGTTCTCGCCGCGGTCCCTGGATTGCCAGGCAGAGGACTCGAAACCAGCGGCGTAAAGCAAATGAGCGTTTCGCGTATCGATCGTTACGTCATACACGTGCTGATCCCGATCAAGAACCCGGCGCCAGGTGCGCCCGCCAGTATCGGACAAGTAAATGCCCCCTCCCTCTCCGTGCAAGTTCGCAGTAGCGCGGGCCCATGCTGCCAGATAAACGCGTTCCGGGGATTGGGCATCGATTGCGATCCCGTTTGGGCCATTGACTCCAGCAGGAAGCGGAACCGGTTTCCAAGTCTCGGCGCCATCTGTCGACTTATAAACCGCGCCATCGCCCGCATTGCCGATGCTGCCGTCTTCAGACCGCCGCGCCACGATTAGATATAGCGCCCCGTCCGAACTGCGTGCGAGTCGCCAGGCGAATGGCTCTGCTTGCGTGATTCCGTTGTTCTTCAGCACCCAGGTCTTTCCGCCATTTACGCTCTTGTATACGCCTCTCCCGAATGCTGCAGCGTACAGAACGCGATGCGCACTGGGGCTCGCTGGATCTAACAGAACGTGGGTGATCGCTGCTTCCTGCATCCCTGCATTGGATTTCACCCAGGTGCGTCCCCCATCGTCGCTTCGACAGATCCCGCCGCGGTAGTTTTGGGTCGAATTATGGCGCCACATCTTAGGCCTCGGCAAGTCATGCGTGTAGCTGTTCGCACTCCACATCCGGCCCTTTACATCGGGATCAAACGCAACCCAGTAGGTCGTATTCAGCCATTCCCGCGGCACTCCGTTCGTGGAACTCACCCACGACCGGCCTCCGTCCTCGCTTCGAAATAGGCCAATGTCCGTGTAAGTGATGAACTCGCGATTTGCGTCGAAAGGATCGAAATGAATGCCATAGCTGGTAGTTACGTCGAGACCCGTGGTCGTCCAAGCGCCGGGTGACACGGCGCGGGAATAAACCGCGGTCCAATTGGCTCCGCCATCCGCGGTTCGCATCGTGCGGCCAAGATCGGTGCCGTAACAGAGATCTGAATTCTGGTCGGCCACACCCAGCATCAGCGGATTCTCCGGCCAACCCGGGCCGAAGCGCGGTGTGATCCATGCATCGTGAATATTTGCGGCAGCACTTTTGTTCTCTTTCCAAACGAGCTTCCAAGTGCGGCCCGCGTCTTGGGTTTTCGCCACGCCCATCCAGTCTGCGCCTTGCATGTTCAGGCGATTGTAGGACAGGTAGGCTGTCGCGGGGTGGCGGGCACTTGTGGCGATGGCGCGCGCTTGTGCCGAGTTGCCCGGCAAGCGGCACTGCTCCCAGGTCTTCGCGCCGTCACGGGAGACGAATACTTTTTGATCCGAAATGACGTAGATAGAGGGTGGACCCTGTGACTCAAAACCTGCTGCAGCATCTGTTATCGCGTTGGGTGTCGGGCCAGGGAAGTTTTGGATGCCGGCAGAGCCCTTAACCGTCATCGTATGCGAGCCGGCGATATACAGTGTTCGTGACTCCTTCGGCGAGTGCGGATCGATCCACATGCGCAGAGGGATTTCCGGCAACGGAGATTCGCGCTTCCAAGTGAGACCGTAATCACGTGAAATGTAGAGGGACGCAGCTTTGTCGCGACTGGCCGCAGCGTAAAGCGTTTTGGAATCGCTGGGATCGATCGCGAGCGCTGCGATACGGCCCAAAGGATCGGGATCGGCCACTATGCTCTCGTCCGCATGATCCGAGTTCATGCGGATTCCGCGAACTGCTGCCGGCTTCGGATAGATCAGATTCCATGTCTCGCCACCATCCGTACTGCGCCACAGCCCGGTCACATAGGCGTACAACGTCTTTGGATCTATGGGATCGAAAACAAAAAAACGCACAGTGCCCCGTAAATTGAACATGCGCCACGATCGGCCTCCGTCATGAGTGATGTACGCGCCTGTCATGTCACACGACACCAGAACCGTGTTCTCGTCGTGAGGGCTGATGGTCGGGTTAAACATCGCTCCGCCGCCCCCAGGGCCAATAATCTGGAAATCGCCGGGGCGAGCCGCCCACAGACACGCGCCCATGACGAAAAGCGCGAAGCCTCGGCATACGTCTGAGAACAAGCTCGTCTTCCTTTCCCGGTGGCATCGAGGCGCAAACTGCCGTTGCCGCTGTTCCTGCAAAGCGCTGTCATAAATCGTGTGCATTAACGCCGCTTTTCCGGAACTTTGGCCTGCACGTCCAGGAATCTTCGGCGTGTTTCCGCGGATTTCTGCTCCTGCCCCAGCTTGTGATAGATGCGCGCAAGCACGTAAAGCGGTTGAGGGTAGTTCGGATCGAGAGCGACCGAGCGCTGAAGCCAGTTCAGGGACAAATCAGTTTTCCCGAGCTGCTCCAGCGCCTTTCCGCCCAGATAAAAATTGCGCGCAGATGTTGGATTGCGATCCGCTGCCATCGCGGCTGCATCGAACGCCTTTCGGGTATCTCCGGTTCTGAGAAGCAGTTCCGCAAGATCCGCATACGCCGTGTCGTACTCCGGGTGATTTTTTTGGACGATCTTAATCGCCGTCAGGAAGTACCGCTTCGCTTTGTCGTCATCGCTCTTTGCTGCGTAACACAGACCCAGGTTGTCATAAGCCTTGTATGAGTAGGCATTGAGCCGCAAAACTCGCTCGAACTGACCGACTGCCTGGTCGATAGCGCCTTCCTGATAGTAGATGCGGCCGAGCATGTAAGCCGCGTCCTCACTTTCGGGATGCTGATCCAACAGGTCGATAAAGGTGCTGATCGCGCCGCTCGCGTCGCCCAACAGATATTCGGAATTGGCTTTCATCTCGAGCGCCGCCACGTTTCCGGGATCAGTTCGCAAGACCTGGAGTGCCACATCCTTCGCCTGAGCAATATGTTGTCCCATGAAATAAGCGTTGCCGAGTTCGAGCAGAATTGTACGCTGTCCCGGGCAGGCGGAATAAGCCGCTCGAAACTGCGATATCGCAACCTCAAAGTCACGTTTCTGCATTGCATCGCGCGCGGTCTGTTCGAGCCCGAGTGCCTTTCTCTCCGCATCGCATCCAGCGCTGGCCTGCCCACAGAGGCATGCCGCGGCGAAGAAGGACAAGATCATCCAGCGCAACATGCCTACTGCAAGGTGGCGAGTTCCTGCCTGACTTTCGGGATGATGCTCGCGTACTGGGTATGGGAAGCCTTGGCCAGGAACGCCTCGAAGCAGGCTCGGGCCCGACCCTTGTCGCCGGCCATTTCATAAATGAGGCCAAGATTCATCTGCGCCTCTACGAGCTCCGGATCCATCTGCACGGCCTGTTCGAATTCTGTCTTCGCGGTGGGCATGTCGTGCTTCTGAATGGCTACCAGGCCAAGTCCGTTGTGTGCCGCGGCAGAATCGGGATCGCCCGCCACCACGTACTTGAAGGCGCGCTCGGCATCGGCAACCCTGCCTTTCTCGAGGTACGCTGTGGCCAAATTCGTCTGGCCTTCGAGATCCGACGGATTGAACCGAGCCGCCTTTTCATATTCCACGATTGCCCGATCTTTATCCCCTTTGCGCAGGGAAAGGTCGGCAATCCGCGAGTGGAGTCTGCCGTTCTCAACGCCGTGCTGCAGCGCGGTCTCGTACAAGTGCAAAGCTTCGTCATAGCGTCCCACCTTCTCCAACTCGCCCCCGAGCTGGTGATACAGCGATGGATTCGCGGGATCCTCCTGCAGCGCTTTCTGTAGAAGCGCGATCCGGCCATTCTCTGTCAGTTTTGCTGCCGGATTCTCAGCTTCATAGAGCAGCTTCAGAATTCCGATCTTGTCTTTGGGGTCTGGCCCCTGGCCATTCAGATCGTAATGCTGCGGCGAAAAACCGGATAAGTATCCGAGTGACCTCAACTGCTCCATTTGCCGCTCGTCCAGCATGTTCGTTTGCACCTTCTCCGAACCGCCGTTCCCAACCACCGCGTTCAATTGCGCCTCCAGCTTCTCCACTTCCGCCGGATTCTGTTGGATGACGTTCGCGGTCTCCGCCGGGTCCTTATTCAGATCATAGAGTTCAGGCTTCGGGGCGCGAATATATTTCCAGTGGTTAGTTCGAATGCCCCGCAGTTCGGCCCAGTTGAGAGCCAGTTTCGGATAGAGCGTTTCTTCGTACGAGATTTCGGTAGGTACCGATTTGCCCGCGAAGGTTGGAACTAAACTTAATCCCTGAATGTTCGTGGGCGCCGTTCCTCCAAGCAGCGCAAGAAGGGTCGGCAGAAAGTCTATGCTTCTCACCTGCTGTTTGATACGCATGCCCGCCGGCATCCCTGGGCCAGCCATCATAAAAGCGATACGTAGTGTCGCGTCATATAGAAACACGCCATGAGTGTATTCGCCATGCTCGGAGAGGCTTTCGCCGTGATCGGAAAGGACAGCGATGATGTTCTTGCCTGGCGTTTTCGCCGTAACGGCATCCAGAAGCCTGCCCGCCTGCTGATCTGCGTAGGCAACTTCGGCATCGTAAGGAGCGTTCTTGTATTTGTCATTGAATGCGCCGGCTGTTTTGTATGGCAGATGGGGATCGTACAGGTGGACCCACAGGAAATACGGTTTGCCCGATTGGGTATTGAGCCATTGGAGCGCGTGATCCACCGTTTCGCCACCGGGCCGTTCGGCATCCTCGCCGAATTCCTCCTTGTTGCCTTGCCGCGGCATCTGGTCATCATAGACACTGAAGCCGTTGTTGAAACCAATTGTTTTCTTGAGAACCGCGGAGCTGACGAAGGCGGCAGTATCCCATCCTTGCTCCTGAAGGATTCTCGCGAGCGGATGCGACGAGGAGGGCAGCACGAATCCGCCGGTATTGCGCACACCATGTACCGTCGGATACTGGCCGGTGAAGATACTGGCGTGTGAGGGAGGCGTTAGTGGAGCCTGCGCCACTGCGTTTTCGAACAGAACACCGCGCTGGGCGAGCGCATCGAGCGCCGGCGTTTTTATGTGCTGGTCGCCATAACAGTGCAAATGATCGGGGCGCAGCGTATCGATTGTGATGACCAGGACATTCAGGGGCCGCAGGTGACCGGAGTCCTGCGAAGAGGCTTCAATCGTTTTCGCGCCCGGGTTGCAGGAGGAGCAGAGTAGGGCAGCTACCAGGCAGACAGGCAGCGCTGAAGCTCTGCCGATTCTAAAGCCTGTTCGCCGAACTCCGTTCAGAATTGGATCCTTGCGGTAATCTGCAATACCCGGTTTCCTCCTCCTTGCAGGAGAGTGCCGAAAGTTGAATCTCCCACCGTGGTGTCGTTAATGGTAGCGTAGGTTCTCTTTAGCGGGTTGGACATCACCGCCCCGATCTCGAAGTATTGACTCTCCTTATGCAGCGGAAATTGTTTGGCTATTCGGAAGGTCTCGCTCAGAGTCGCAGGTCCGCGGATGTTGGAAAACAATCTGGGCGCGGTTCCGACTCGCTAAAGGCGTTCCGGCCGCCGTTTGCGGACTGGGCGTAAATGCAGCGGGGTTCAGCCATTGAGTGGGATCCTGCACGTCCACTTTCTGGGAGGCGCTGCCGACTGTAAGCGGTACGCCGGTCGAGACGTCCGGCCGCATGGTTCCGAATCCTGGAGGTGTATTCAAGCCCTGTTCGCTCACGCCGACCGGGAAACCTGATGAGTAGTTGTGGATCGCGGAGAGCTGCCATCCGCCCAGAAACGGATTCGCCCAGTGGAGGTCCCACTTCCGGTTCTTGCCAAACGGAGTATCGTATACCCAGGTCAACTTGAAATTCTGGGGCAGATTGAACGACGTGACGGAGCGTTCAAGCCCGCGATTATAGTAGTCCTGCACGGCTGTGTAGTAGGTTGCGGGTCCGTTCTGATCCACGTAGCCGATGGCTTTCGACCAGGTATAACCGGCCAGAAAACCCAACCCTTTGGTGAGGTGACGCGTCACGGTGATCTGTAGCGCGTTGTAATTCG
Source organism: Terriglobia bacterium (assembly GCA_963799755.1). Lineage (GTDB taxonomy): Bacteria > Acidobacteriota > Terriglobia > Bryobacterales > Bryobacteraceae > Bog-105. The sequence continues at coordinate 314,203 of CAWCYQ010000001.1, forward strand.
AGTTGGTGTTATAAGGGAAGTTTTCCTCGACGCCATAGTATTGCGGATAGGGCCGGAGCGCTTGAGAAACCGTATTCGTGGTTGGGAAGCCGGCATACGGAATGTACTGCGGATGCATGCTGACAGGATCATTCAGAATGTCACCGAGAGCGAGCATGCTCGCAGGCAGGCCATCCAGTTCCGAGAAACCTGCCGGTCCCGGCGCGCCGCCCCACAGGCGCGTACCTTTATTGCCGATGTAAGCGACTTCCAACAGCGTTTGACCCGGCAATTGATATTGGATCGTGAAGTTATAGTTCTGCACGTAGCCCGGCCGGTTGGCATCGCGCGCTGTCGTGGTGACCTGATTGAACTCCGCCGAAGAAGGATTAGTGTCGGGCAGCGGACTGCTGAGGCTGGGGAACGTCTGGCTCAGGTAGATTGCGGGATTATGCGGATTCGCGAGAGCCGGCACATTCACAGTTGAGCTGTATCCAAATTGGAAGCCGCCATACCCGAAGCTGTTCGCGATTGGAGGAGTGTTGGTCATCGCATAGCCGGCGCGGACGACCATATGGTCATTGACTTTGTAGGCAACGCCGAAGCGTGGGCCAAGCTCCTTCCAATACGTGTTGTTAAAGGGTCCGCCGAAGATCAGCGCGCCGGGCCGATCCGCGGCGCCCGGGTCCGGCACACTGAGTGAAACTTCGGACATTCGATTCGTCACTTCATAAAGCGGCGGGAATAATCTCCCAGCGTAGGCCGATATTCATGGTCAGCCGGGGAGTAATCTTCCAGTCATCCGATACGTATGCCGCGTGCTCCGGCTGCCGAAAGCCGCTCGTATACCCGACGATGTTTTGGCTGGCGTTATTCGCACCGCCTAAAAGGAAACTCGCGAAGGCGTCACCGGTTTCAGTGGTGATAGCCGGGCAGACCGGTCTGGAGCGGGCTGAAATTGAAGGTTCCGGCGTTACTCGAGCCGCGGTCGTTGTAAACATACCTGCGATAGTCGTAGCCGAAGCGAAACGTGTGCTTGCCGTGTATCCAGGTCACGTCGTCCTGAAAGATGTAGCTGCCGTTGGGACTGTAGTCCTCGGGGCCGGCGCCGAGTGGCGCCATGGTCCCGCCCTGGTAGTTGGTCCCGGTGAAGGCGATACTGGGGAAGGCTGCCGACGGCGCCAAGCCTTTTAGACCGACTTGATTGTTCCAACCACCCGCCGGGGGCGTTACAGTTGGGACGCCGTTATTGTTCAGAAACCGGTTAATGCCGGCAGCGAAACGGTTGACGATCGAGGGAGTAATTGTTGACGTGAGCGATAGCCGGCCCATATTGCCAGGCGTGATCTGGCGATGGTTGCAAGTAGAGCCATCCCCCGGGATGGGCAGGAAAGGGCCGCGGCTGCCACAGCTATTTTGGGTCCGGTTCCGATAGCTTTGGTTGTAGTAGCCCGAAATCTGGTTCCGCGAGTTGATCTGGTGATCGATCTTCACTCCTGCGGTGTGCAGGGCGAAATAGGCGCAGCAGGTCCCTAGCTTCTGCTGGTTATTAAATAGTGTGTTCAAACTGGGGTTGGGGATGCCGATGTTCTGAACGATATTTTTTGCCACCGGATCCCAGTCAGACTGAGGAATCTTGTTGCCGGGAAACGCTGTTCTCACGTAATCGCCATTGGCGGCGAGCGTCGTTGAATGGGGGTCATAAATAGCGCCGTAAACAATAGGCCTGCCCAGAGCATCAGTTCCGATCGACGTTCCCGACTGGGCGACTCCCGTACACGCCGGATTCAGGAGGCAGGAGAAATCGCCCTGCTTTTCAGCGGCCGTGGGCAGTGTAGTGAATCCGCTGAAGGGTAGATCCACCGTATTCGTCTTCTCGAAGTTCGTGAAGAAAAAGGTTTTGCTGCGGCCGTGGTAGACCTTGGGAATGTAAACCGGACCGCCCAGCGAGTAGCCCCAGTTGTTCAGCCGGTTCTCCGGATTGCCGCCGCCGAAGGTTTTATTCTGCACCGGAATGGAGTCGAAGTCTTCGTTACCCAGGTAATAGAACGCCGATCCATGCAGATCGTTGGTTCCCGATTTGATTTCGAAGTTCGCGACCGCCGTCTGGCCGCCGTTATATTGGGCGGAAATGGCGCCGGTCTGCAGTTTGAACTCGCCCACCGCCTCGGCTGAAGGACTGAACTCGTTGTTGCTGCCCCCTGCAAGGTCCGACCGGCCAACTGGGATTCCTTCGATCAGGATCTCGTGCGAATACTCCTGGCCTCCGTTAATGGAGCCGGCGAACGAGTTGCCGACAGCGCCGGGCAAGCTGTCGAAAATGAAATCTTGAAGCTGACGCTGCCCATCGTCCACCAGGATGGGCCAACTCTTGAATTCGTCGGTCGTCATATACTGGCCAATCTCAGCGGAGTCGGATTCGAGCAGCTCCGCTTTGTCGTTCACAACCACCTGTTGGCTGACCGTACCGAGTTCGAGCTTGACGTTAATGGTCATGGTCTGCGCGACGCGCAGAGTTACATTTTCCGCAGTCGTGGTCCGAAAACCGGGAGCGGTGACGCGAATGGAGTAGGTACCCGGCGGCAGATACGGCAAGGTGTAGTCGCCCGAGGACGTGGAAGTGGTTTTATAGTCTACGCTGGTGGCGCCGTTGGTCGCGACGACCGTAGCGCCGGGTATTAAAGCACCCGCCGGATCAGCGATTGTTCCGTTCAGCGTCCCGACGGGACCCTGTCCATAACAAAGGGGGCCAACGCCGCCCACGAGCAACACGATTGCCGAGATCAGGAAACGCCGCATGCAATCTCCCCAGAACTGATTTCTTACCGCTGTAAAGATAGACCGACTAAGTTAAACCAATTAAAGGCCAAAGTCGAGCTACTGTCAAGAGGAAAATGAGGGGAGACAGCCCATCAGCTCATCCAGCGATCAATATTGCTCCGAACGAACTCATCGTCTTGCAGATCCGGATAGCTCGCGCACACGCGATCGATCTCTTCTAGCTGCCCGGGCGATAAATCCTCATGGGGATCGAGGCACCAGCGATTCGCGAGAAGCCCCTGTCTCCGCAAGATCTCATGCAAACCCGCAATACAGCCTGCAAATTGATTGCGTACGTCAAATAGCGCACTGTTCGCATCTGTGAGCGCAGCCGAGCGTGACAGGATCTCGAGCGCTCCCCGACCCCCGTTTGCCCTGCACTGGTGAATCGTCTCAAGCAATTCGACTGCACATTTCGTCCACACGCACCACTGTCCTAACAGTCCTCCCGCGAAGTGAAAACTGCTCTCGTTCAGGCGGAAATCCGCCAGCAGATCCGGAATGATATTGTCGTCATTGCCCGTGTACAGGGAAATATCGGAGCTGCGGCCGCTCGCGGCGACTGCGCGAATTACATCCAGGGTCTGATAGCGGTTGAACGGCGCGACTTTAATTCCAGCCACAGCCTCGATCTCGCAAAACTGCCGCCAGAAAGAGTAACTCAGAACTCGACCGCCGACCGCCGGCTGCAGATAAAAACCCAAGAGAGCAATTTCCTCGCCGACTGCACGGCAATGCGCCAGCAGCTCCGAATCACTGGCATCGCGCAATGCTCCGAGGCTCAACAGCGCAAGATCGAATCCGCTCTCTCGGGCGAACTTCGCCTCGCGAACGGCCTGCTTCCTATCGCCGCACACACCTGCCACTTTCACGATGCGTTTTCTTGACGTGCGCTCGAAATCATCGATGGTAGAGGAAATCAATCGCAGAACTGGTTCGAAAAGGCCAAATCGAGCATCTCGAATGGCGAATTGCGTCGTATGTACTCCGGCAGCGATCCCGCCCGCACCCGCTTCACAGTAGTAGCGCGTGAGCGCAATCATCCGCCGTTCGTCCAGCTTGCGCTGGTCATTCAGCGCAAGCGGGTGCGCCGGAATCACCGTACCTCGCCGAAGAACTTCCGTGAACGCCATCTAATAATTCCCGTCCACAACCTCAAAATGCGTTGCCTTATTCAGATTCTGTCCGCCCGAGATAACCCATTCGGCCACCCATTTCCTTAGAGTGTCGAGCGAAACAGACGGCGGCCCGAGAAGTTCATGACACCGCGAGGCATTGCTCAGAAGTGCGCTGCTCCCCTCGTCACCATGGAACTGGCAACTCCGGCTGAACTGACCTCCAAAAAACTCAGCGGCTTCTTTGACGTTGATTGTTTCGGCTCCTGTAACGTTGAGGATGCCGGGCGGCGATGTACAGACGCCGAGCGCTCTTAAGGCGTAAGAATTAGCATCGCGCTGCCAGATCGCATTGAACGCGGGAACCGTTACATCGACGGGTTGCCCGGAGTAAACCTTGCGAGCCACATCGACGAGCACCCCGTATCGGAGATCCACTGCATAATTGAGGCGAAAAATCAGGCATTCGGTGCCGAATTCGATCGAGTGATATTCGAAAATTCGTTCGCGTGCCAGGCACGACTGCGCGTATTCACCCAAAGGTGCGACTGCGTCCGTCTCGCGCGAACCTCCCGAAGCCACATCCCGCAAACCATAAACATTTCCAGTGGAGAAGACCACCACGCGACTCCGCCGGTAATGATAGGCGGCCAGCGCGGGAGCGATCGCGTTCATAGCCCAGGTAAGATCGGGCCGGTCAGCGGAGCCGAACTTCCGGCCTGCCAAATAAAGCACGTTCTCGCACTCGGGCAATTGCCGCACGTCTTCCGGATTGAGCAGATCACGCGCGATCACCGTAATTCCTTCCGCTTCTAATTCCTGCCGCGCGGATTCAGAGGCGAAACGCGAAACCGCGAGAATGCGCTTGCGAACGCCGGTCTCTTCCGCCGCCCGTTTTGCCAGCTTCGCGAGCGACGGACCCATCTTCCCGCCCGCGCCGAGGATGATGATGTCCCCGCGCAGATTACGCATGAATTCGCGATCGGCTTCACTCGGTTCCGATAACCGCCGCTCCAGGTCCTCCACTGAATGAACTGAATCCGTCAACATCTCCTGCGCCATGCCTTAACCAAACTCCGGACCCACCGTTGTGTAAACACGTCCCGGAACACCAGGATATCGGTGCTGCCCTTTATACATACGAACAAAAGACCGCTCCTCCGAGAAACCTTGCGCCTTTAGCCAGTCGAGCCACGAGGCCGAGTGCTGCGGAACATCGATCCCAAACCGCCGGCCTCTTCCATTACAAACGCATGCAGAAATCAGCGCGCGCGCAACGCCTTCGTCCCGCGCAACAATCGGTCCAATCTGATCGTAGAGAAATCCCGGCCGCCCAAAACAGTAACCCTGTATGCCCACCTTCTTAACGACGTGAGCATATTCGGGCGAACGCACGTAGAGCGAGTGCAGAATCATTTCTCGATCCGCTCCAAAAACCCGGCGATCCTCCCTCAAGACCTCTCGAAAATCCTGCTCACTCATTCTGCTAACAGTTCCGTCTGAAGCGGTCGATATGTCTTCGCCACCTCCTAATGCCAAGCGGCTGATCGAATACTCATCGCAAAAGCCATGCTGCCTGTATAACTCGCGCCCGGCGTGTGTAGCATCTAAGCGGACGCAAGCCTCGTCGCTCAGCAGCCTCAGCCCTTCCGAAAGCAGAACCGTTCCCACGCCCGCGCGCCGCTGACGGGGGTCCACCAGCACCATGGAAAGCCAACTGAATCGCTCTTGATAGCGCAGTGTGGCGACGGTGCCGATCACTTCACCGTCCTTCTCCGCAACTCGACAACCCGCCGGGCTCAGTTTTAGAAACAGCGACCAGTCGTCTTCGAGCTGATTCCATCCGCTCGCCCGGCACAACTTTAGACCGGATGGGATGTCGCTCGGATACATCTCGCGGATGAACACGTTGCTCCTGAATCTAATCGAAGGTCCTTGCACACTCAGCGCGATTTGCGCGAATGTTCCGGCAGAGCCCACGCATAGAGCACGCTATCTACCCCCGTGATCACATACTGCCGCCCATCCAACTCATAGGTCATCGGCGAGCTGCCTAGAGTTCCTCCTGCACTCGTATGCCAAAGCGTTTCGCCGTTCTGAGGATCAAGAGCCAGCAGATTGCCCGTAACGTCTCCCGTGAACAGCAACTGTCCAGCGGTGGTCAGTATCCCCGGATGTCCTCCGCCTTCCCCCTCTTGTCTCGACCACCGGATTCGGCCCGTCTGATAATCGATCGCTACCAGCATCGCCTTCGACCATAAAGTGGCCGCCGAACCTCCCTGATGGCCCTCTGCTCTTCCTGCTGCATTGAGAACCAGGTAATACACCATAAAGCCCTCCTCTGCATTCACATAGAAGAGCTTTGTCTCAGGATCGAAGCTCGGAGCCATCCAGTTGGTTGCGCCTTCTTCAGCAGCAGCTACTAGCGAGCCGTCGCTCTGTGGCTCCTTTGCAGCGTTGGGAATGGGCTCCCCCCGCTTATCCAAACCGCTCGCCCAATCTGTTGATACAAACGGGGCGGTGAGTAAGTGCCCGCCGGTAACGCGATCGAGCAAAAAGAAATAACCATTGCGGCTGGCTTGCGCGAGCAGCTTACGCGGCCTGCCTTGAAACTCGGCATCAAAAAGCACAGGCGTTTCGACAGCATCCCAATCGTGCGTGTCGTGCGGCGAAGGCTGAAAATACCAGACCAGCTTGCCGGTATCCGCGTTCAGCGCCAGAATCGAGCACGTATAGAGATTGGCGCCTTTGCGCACCACGCCCGCCAGCACGGGATGCGGGTTACCCGTGCCCCAGTAGATCAGATTTAGATCGGGATCATACGTGCCAGTCATCCATGCCGGGCCGCCGCCGTGTGCGAGCGCCTCCTTATCCGGCCATGTCTGTGCCTCGGGAGCGTCGGGCGCTGGCAACGTATCCTGTCGCCAAAGTACCTTCCCGTCCTCGGGATCGATCGCCTCGATAAAATGCGGCACGTCTGCCTGATCGTCAGAGGTGCCGATAATCAACCGGTCCTTCACCACAAGCGGTGCCACGCTGATGTAATACCCGAACCGGACGTCCGCGATCTCGATGTTCCAGATCTCTTTCCCGCTCCGTGCGTTCAGGCAAATCAAATGCGCATCCGGCGTACCGAAATAGAGCCGGTCTTTGTACATCGCGACACCCCGCTGCCCGACATGATCGCCGTGCGACGGACGGTTATAGTGCCAGACCAGGTGACCATTTCGAGCATCGACCGCCCATACGTTATCTGGCACCGTGAAATACAGGATTCCGTTCACTTCGAGAGGCGTCGATTTCAGAGCGTCCGAATGCGTTTGGAATGCCCATGCCATTGTCAACGAAGAGACATTCGTCCGGTTGATCTGACTCAGCGTGCTGTAGCGCCGGCCCGAGTAGTCGCCGTTGTACGTAGGCCAGGTCGTCGTCGCGGGCTTCAGCAGTGTTGCCGGGTCGAGCCCTTGCGCGATAAGCGACGAAAGACTTGCCAGCAAGATCCCGAGCCACTTCATTTCAACATCTCCAGGTAAGCGAAGACGTTGTGCATATCGGCTTCTCTGTACTTGTGCAGTAGTTCGAGATGCGCCGCGAGCGGATCGTGAATCTGAAAATTCACTTCGCTGCACGGCCAAGAGTGATACCAGCCGTCATGATCTCTGATCGCAATGCTAAATGCATCCTGATACACTAGTTCACCCGTGATCCGTTGCCCCGAATGCGTGGTTACCGTGGCCGTTTTGGGAACGTCCGAGGGATACAGAAATCGCGCCTGCAGTTCTGCAGGCTCATACTTCTTCGCGATTCCTGCGAGATCCCCAGAAGGCGAATGACACGAGGAACAGCCTCCCGCGCCATCGAAAAACACTTGCCCTGCCTTCGCATCGCCTTTCAGTAGCTGTTTGAGCGAAAGGCCACTCGCCTCGGAAGGACTCGCCCGGTCGCCTTCGACGAGTTTCCAATGAAGGAACGCCACGATCTCGGCGATCCGGCTCTCGTCCAGTTTGATCGCCGGCATACCCTTTGCCGGTCGTCCGTCGCGAACCACCGGCCCAATAAGATTTCCATCCTGATCATGACGTACCAGCCGGGAGCGAAGTAAATTCGGTCCTTCCGTCGATCCCGCCGCATCCGACCCATGACAAAAACCGCAAGATTGCGAAAACTGGGCCGCGCCGCGTTTGGCGGCCTCCGATTCGCGCGGTGTGTCCTCGCACCACGCCACCCGCTGGCCAAGAAACAGCAGCAAGAAACCGAATGACGCAAGTGTTCGCGTGATCACCGTCACTCGAATACCTTCTCGATCAGGTGGTTCCGCAATTCTGCATCGAGTTTCTGCGTATTCGTAGCCGGGTCGCTGCTGTCGGTGTTAAAAGCGACGAGATAGCCGTTTTTGCGCGCTGGATCGACATAAAAATGGCTGATAAACCCGCCCTGCTGTCCGCCATGACCGATGTAGAGGCGGCCGCCTTGTTCATGCAGAAAGAAGCTCAGCCCTACCCAGTCTTTCCCTCCGCCAATCGTCTGAGAGGAATCGGTTTTCGTGAGAGCCATCTGCTTTTGGAACATCTCTTCGAGAGAACTGCGCTTCAGCACCTGTTCATAGATCTCGTTGGGTTCCGGCGAGCCAAGCAGAAAACGTAAATACTTCTCCATATCTGGAAAAGGCGAATTCAGTCCACTGTTCGACACCGTGATACCCGAATCGAAATTGAATGGAGCCGGCTTCAAAGCTCCGTTCTCCCGAAGATAGCCCTCCGCGCGGTGCTTCAGTAGGTAGTAAGGTGACCGATCGAAGTAGCTCGCGTACATTCCGAGCGGCTTCAAAATATTCTTGTCGATATAGACTTCGTAGTCGTCGCCCGAAAGCCTCTCGATAATCTGGCCTAAAAACAGCACTCCGAGATTCGAGTAACTATGCTTACTGCCAGGCGGAAAGAGCACTTCGGTGTAAGGCAGCATGGCAACGATCTGTGACCACTTGGTCGGCTCAAACGGCTGCCAGTCCTTGTCCTCCGTCCATGGCCACGTCGCGCTGCGAAATCCGCCCGTGTGACTCATCAGCTCCCGGATCGTGATGGCGTCTATCCGCCCATAAGGATCATGTACGGCCCGCAGTTCCGGAACGTATTTGACTACCGGATCATCCAGCTTCAAGAGTCCGTGATCGCGCAGCTGCATGATGGCGATCCCGGTGAACGTCTTAGTGATCGACGCCCAATGGAACGTCGTGTTTTCATCCACCTTCTGGTGAGTCGCCTGGTTTGCCTCGCCGCACATGTCCCGGAAAACGGTGCGATCGCCCCTGATCACCAGCACGCTGCTTCCGACTACTCCATAACTCTGCAAAGACGCCCGATACCATTGCCGGAACGCCGTCAGCGGGTTCGAAACGGGCGATGAAGTCTGCGCAACCGCAGGAACCGTAAGCGCCAGTACCAAGCACCACCGGCGCAGACCATTCAACATGCCTTCCAGCGTACTGGATCAACTTAACTTCGATGGACAGACCGTCTCGATCGCTTGTTGGCGCAGATTCTCAATCTCCCGCGTCCCGACTCATCGGGATGCACAGTCCAAAATAAAACTCATGAGAAATCGAGACTCAGTCTATTCGCTGCGTAACGCCGAGAGCGGATCGATATGCGTCGCCCGCCAGGCAGGAACAAGCGCTGCCACAAGCGCAACAAAACTCAACAACAACATCGCGAGGAGCAGGATGCTCCAATCGAGCGAAGCGTATTCGAAGCTGCTGGAAATGCCTTTCACGGCGATCCCGGCGATCGCACATCCGAAAACCAGACCTAAAAGCGTGAGCCGAAAGCCCTGCCGGGCAATCATTGTGATCACCTCCCAGCGGCTGGCCCCTAGAGCGCTGCGTATTCCGATCTCACGAGTGCGCCGCCCGGCACTGAAGCTGATCACTCCGTAAAGCCCGATTGCCGCCAGCAGTAACGCAGCCCCAGCGAACAAACTCAACAACTTCATCGCGAACTCCTGCGGCCCGAGTGCCTTGTCGATGCGTTCTAACGGAGTTGCCAAATCGAAGACCGCCTGCGAAGGATCCTGGCTATGCACTGCCTGCGCGATGACAGCCGCCATAGCGTGCGGATTGCCGGCGGTGCGTACCAGGAAATTCATGTTACTGACCGGCCATTGATAAATGGGCATGTAATAAATGCCCCTGGTGTCGCCCGGGTCGAAGCTGTAGGCTTTTATATGTTTCACAACGCCCACTACGGTCGCCCACGGTAGGTTGGTTGTGTTGCGCAGCCGTTTGCCGATCGCATCGCCGTGCGGCCAGTATTTGCGAGCTAAATTTTCGTCTATAATCGTGACCGGTTGCGTGCCCATCCGGTCCGCATCGGTAAAAGCGCGGCCTTCCAGAATCGGAATTCTCAGGGCATCGAAGTAGCGCGGGCTGATGTATCCGCGATAGCCGTGCGGGCCGGGATCGCCAGGCAGATCGGGTCTGCCTTCTATCTGGAACGAACCCGTCCAATGATCGCCATTGAACGGCACCGGTTCGGCCGCCGCTGCCGTGATCACTCCCGGCTTTGTTTTAAGATCCTCAATCACGGAGCGGTACATGGCAACCTGTTTTGCCTGGTCGTGATAGGCCGCGTCAGGTAAGGCGACCGCCGCCGTCATGAGGTGTGAAGGATTGAATCCCAGATTCGCTGAACGCAGACGCTCCAGACTTTTCAAGAGCAGCCCTGCTCCTACCAGTAGCACCAGAGCCACCGCAACCTGACCCACGACCAAAGCGCTGCGCGCGCGTTGCTTGTTTACCCCTGCGGTATCGGAGCGGCCGCCTTCCTTTAACGCCTCGAACTGGTTTCCGAAACGTGCGGCCTGCCAGGATGGCATCAGCCCGAACAGAACCGCTGCCAATGCTCCCGCCGCGATCGTGAAGAGCACCACATGCACATCCGGTTTGATGACCAGGCCTAACGTGATGCGCGCGGGCGCCAGCGCTAGCAGACCTTTGAGCAAGACCGATATGCTCAGTATCCCGAGAACGGTTCCGCCAAAAGCAAGCAGCAAGCTCTCCGTCATCGCTTGGCCGACCAGGTTTCTCATACTCGCTCCGAGCGCGCTGCGCAGCGCCAGTTCTCTTGATTTACCGCTCGCGCGCACCAGCATCAGTCCCGCTATATTGGAGCAGGCGATCAGCAGAACGAGCCCTACTGCGGCAGAAAGCACCAGCAGGGGGTCCTTGAGGTCTCCGGAAATGAGCTGGTTGACAGTCTCCACCTGCATGCTCCATTGCGACTCGTTCGCAAAGACCGCGACGTCTTTGTTGGTTTTCGCGCGCCGCGAGAGCACCCCCATGAACTGCTTGCATTGCGCGAAGCTCACATCCGGACGCAGCCTCGCGACGACCGTAAAGAATTCGTCGAATCGGTGGCTCTCCGCATACGCTGTAGCCGGCAATCCGAGCGGTACCCAGATATCGGCCTGGCTCGGCCACCTGAAATTCGCAGGCATCACGCCCACGATCCGGTAAGGCTTGCGATCGAGCTCCATGGTGGTTCCGAGAACGGACCTTTGCGCTCCGAACATCCGCCGCCACATGTCGAATGAGAGCACCACAACGTGGTTCGCCCCGGGTTGATCGTCAGCCATCTTGAAGCCGCGCCCGAGCAGAGGCTTTGCGCCGAGAACGTCGAACCACTGCCACGTCGTCGCTGCGGCCTGTAATCGCTGCGGCGAATCGCCGCTCGTGTAATTCAAGCCCACGATATTCATCCCGGCTGCGCTCGAAAAAACCGTGCGACTCTCGCGCACATCGACGAAATCCGGCAGCGACATTTCAATCCGGTCCAGCCCCAGCTTCTTATAGCTGATGCGCGGCGCAACCACGCGATCGGGCTGGTCGATACCGGCCGGATGCAGGAACAGCGCGTTCACCACGCTGAAAATAGCTGCATTGCTGCCAATTCCGAGAGCCAGCGATGCTAATACGATCAATGTAAAGACCGGACTGCGCTTGAGCGTACGGAATGCGTAGGAAAGATTCATAGCTGTGAACACAAGTACTTTCATGCAGCTTACACTCCAAAATGCGGAGTTGAATCTAAACCTTTTCCCGCCATGGCGCGGCTTCATGGCTGTTCGATCCTGGGAACTGCTAATGCAATTCTGATCGTTTTCGGCATTCAGCTATGTTGACCTAGAGCGAGTTGCTTAGAAGTGAGCCTGTCGCTCAGAAAGGAAAAGTTGCATGAATAGTACTGAGACCTTTCCATCCGGCCATGTTCTTAAGGAGTCGCAGCCGGAAGAATTTGACCTGCTGATTCTCGGGGGCGGAACGGGGTCGACGCTCGCGGCGTGGACGTTTGCTGGCGAAGGCAAGCGCGTCGCAGTCGTCGATCGCAAGTATATTGGCGGCTCTTGCCCTAATATTGCGTGCCTTCCGAGCAAAAACATTATCCATAGCGCGAAAGTTGTGGACTACTTTCGCCGGAGCAAAGAGTTTGGCATTGCTCACGATGGCTTCACGATCGAGATGTCGGGCGTCCGAGACCGCAAGCGCAAGATGGTCGTCGGCCTGAACGAGATGTATATGGAAAATTACCGGAAGACGGGCGCCGAGTTCATTTTGGGCAACGGGCGGTTCGTTGCTCCGAGAACTGTGGAGGCCGCCCTCCCCGACGGGAGCACTCGTCAACTCCGCGGTACTGATGTGATCGTCAGCACCGGCACACGGGCCACATTGGAAGCAATTCCTGGTCTTGCTGAAGCACAACCGCTCACGCATATTGAGGCGCTCGAATTAGACCAGGTCCCAGAACATCTGCTCGTTATCGGTGGTGGCTACATAGGCGTAGAGCTTTCCCAGGCCCTGCGGCGATTCGGCAGCAAGGTGACGGTGATTGACCGCAACGGGCGGCTGATGTCTAGAGAAGACCCGGACATATGCGAGGCTCTTCGCAGCTTGCTCGCAGAGGAAGGCATCGACATTCTCCTGAATGCACGGATCAAGCAAGTGTCGGGCAAATGTGGCGACTCGGTGAGTGTCGTCGTCGAGCAGAATGGATTTGAGAAAGCCCTGAAGGGTAGTCATGTGTTGGTCGCCACAGGTCGCAAGCCCAACACCGAAGGACTCGGCCTGGAATTGACCGGCGTTGAGCTCACCGACCGGGGATACATCAAGGTCAACGAGCGGCTACAGACCACCGCGCCCGGCGTCTGGGCAATAGGCGAGGTCGCAGGTAGCCCACAGTTCACGCACATCAGCGTCGACGATTTCCGCGTAGTCCATGCCAATTTAACCGGCGGCGGCAACCGTGTGACCACGGGCAGGCAAGTCCCATATTGTCTCTTTACCGATCCCGAGCTTGCTCGTATCGGTCTGAGTGAAACAGAAGCGGAGGCTCAAGGGGTAGCGTATCGTCTGTTTAAGGTCTCCATGGAAACCAACCTGCGTGCACGCACGCTTTCGGAGACCCGCGGGTTCGTGAAGGCCCTCGTGGAGACTGATAGCGATCGCATCCTCGGGTTCACGGCCTTCGGTGTCGGTGCGGGGGAGATCCTGGCCGCTGTCCAGATTGCGATGATCGCAGGGCTGCCCTACACCGCGTTGCGCGATGCCGTCCTGACTCACCCAACACTGGTCGAAGGTCTGGCGCCTCTGTTCTCATCCGCGGCGTCAGCGCACAACGTTGTTAAGACGAGACGAGCCCAGGTTCCGTAGTATGAGGCGAACTGCACAACAGCCGGAATCTTACATGCGTACTGGATAAGTTTTTACCGGTTTGGCCTCTCTCCAGCGCTTACCCAGCCTCGCCCGGTTTCCGCTTGTCGCTGACACTGAAACCGCCTCAAAAATTCCGGACCAAAACTCGGGCTACCCGAGCGGCTGTCAACGAATGCCCGAAACAAGGTCGAAAGTAGTCACGCCCAGACGAAATTTTTGTTCGGCGCAAATACAGTGCTTTAGTGCCTGCTATGAATCCGCGCCTCACCGCCCAATCGCGAAAAAAACGCATTTCGTAATGTTCCACGTGGAACAATCGCCTGTTTTTTGGCAGCGTCAAACGCACGCGCGTGCAGTGCTTCCTGCCATTTCGCGAACCCCGGCGGAATTACTACCGCGGTTTCCTTTTATAGACGGTAAAAACCCCCTCGACCAGCAGGTGTAATCCTCAGCTATGGTTGACGTAGAGCAGCACCAGAGCGCCTGTTTTGAGAACTGTTTCCGATTCCAGTGCAAGCCAATCGCGTTTTGCCGCTTGCTCCCGAAACGCCTGGCTCGAAATAGTCCCGTAAAAGATCACTCGCAAATTCCTGCGCGACTTCCGGATGGAATTCTCTATATTGTCGAGCACCGCAGCCAGTGCCCCGCCTCCAAACGGATTGAAGAGGAAAATGATCGAAACGTCGCCCGGTACCTCATATCGCACGGCATCGGCCTTGATGATCCGCACATCTTTGCAGCGCAGCTTCGACCCCACTCTTTGTATGTTCTGAAGTGCGGTTCGACAAAACTCCGCAGAAACTTCTACTCCTAATACCGATCGAAAACTGTAGGTAGCGGCCAGGCACACCGCGCGTCCCATGCCCGATCCATAGTCCAGAAAGACATCCTCGGAGTAAATCGTCAGCCGGTCAAGCAACTGCCGCATATCGGTGTAGCTGACTGGCTGATGATCCACAAAATCAGAAGAACCAGTGTCTGGTCTTTCCGTGCGCCTGCGTTGCGAAGACTCAATTCCGAATCGCCGATCGAATCGTTTGTCAAGCAGCCGGTCTGCAACCCATCGAAGAGTCTTCCAGGGGCCGCCGCGAATGCGGAACAGAAGCTCCGCTTTCCAGTTCGCCGCCATCCTTCACGAATTGTACAAGCCGGTTCGCAGTTCTCACTGCCGCTCAGTAATTCTGGGCGGTTCCTGATCCGGCTCGAACCACAACACTCGGCGGCCTGGATAGTACCGGATCAGCTTCTCATTCTCTTGAGCGCCGAGATCGCGCGCAAAGACAATGCGAGACGCATCGATATCCGCGCCATTCCAGACCCACTCTTGCTGAAAAATATGCTGCGGCTCATAGTGAACGAAAACCAGCAGCCTGCCTGGTATCGCAGCCAGCTCCTTTGCTACCGCAATGCGCCGTTCTGGGTTCTGGTGATTGATCGAGTCCCAGGTTTCATATTGCAGCAGGGCCAGCGGCGGATGCTGGCCTTCGAAGAGATGTAATCCGTACCAGAGAATAAATTGCGCTCCGCACAACAGCACCATCACGCTAGCGATTTCCGCGCCGGCCATAACGCCGCGCACGTGTATTCGCCGTATCTGCTGCAGGCCAACTACACTCACCAGGATGAACAGACATGTCACGGCCGCCAGGTAGTGGACCAGTAGGTAAGGGAACAGGTTCGTCCCGAGCGCAAAGATTGCCAGCGCGCTCGCCACCCAGATATAAATCTTGCGCTTGAGCGAAAACAAGAATGCAGCAGCCGCCAGGTAGAGCGGAGGCAGAAAGAAAAAACGGTAATCTCGCACCCTGTACTCCAGGCGCATCAAAAAATGCCGCCAGGTATCCGTATCCGGCCCATGCATCAAGGCCTGCGCCTTGTATTCGAGCGCCTGCTGGGGAGTGAGCGGAAGGTGCGGCACTGCAGGGCTTTGGATCGTCAGCGTCGTCGGCACGCCGTATTGAGCTTGGCTGAGCTGTTCCGGGAGCGTTGTCCAACTCCCTGTCACCTGTTTGTTTTGCAGAAACATCAAAAGCAGAGCGGGACATAATGCCAGCACTGCGATGCCTGAGGACTGCGCGAAAGCCGGCCATCTACTTCTTCGGAGCAAAATCGGCGCACAGAACGTGGCAACACACAGCGCCAGCAGCAGCGATTCAAAGGGCCGCGTCAACAAATGCAGACCAAACCCAATGCCCAACGCTGCGGCGTCCCGCTTCCGTCCTCGCAGACCGTCGCCCCAGGCTTGCCCCAACCTCGGCAGAGCGCCGAAAACCAGGCATCCAGCCAGCGCCGGGAGGGAACCGCCCCAATAGCAATTCATCCACAGATTCAGCGGGCCGAATTGAATGACCGCGAGAAATCCCCCAAGCAATGCCCACGCGGGTGTGACATAACCTCGTAGCGCCCAGTAGCAAAGAGCGCAAAATGCGCCTGTGGAAAGCAGCACTCCGGTCCAGGGACTCCCCGAAACCACCCGCCCCAGCGCCAGCATCAAGCCTTGCCCCAATGGATAGATCGAGCTGTACGTGGGCTCCTGCAGCACAAAGAATGTCTCAAAGAAGCGGTGCATTGGATGCATCGGATTCGCCAACCGGAAGTGCAGCAGCGTGTCGGCAACCAGCAAATGACTGAATTCGTCGTAGACGTTCGGTACGGGCGCCGGATGATGGGGCAGCAGTAACAATCGCAAAATGATCGGCGCCGCGAAAAGGAACAGCATCACGTACCGAGTCCTGGCCGCGAAGCCAACGATTCGGCTGCGAAGCGCATCACTCCACAGAAAAGCGCAAATGACGAGCAACCCTGCAATCGAAAACTCGATCCAATCGGACGCGCCGAAACCGATCGAGCTGTCAGGCATGATGCAGACTAGCGCTCCCTAATGCCGATTGCGATTAAGGAAGTGGGTGGCCACGGAAGGAACCGGTCAACACGCCGCCAAAAAGGGACCATCCAGTCGAAGAGGTAAAGTTGCGCGTTGCTGAGCGTCCGCCGCCGCAGAATGCAGGAGTTAAGAAGCCAGCCCGGATAAGTTGCGCGGTTGAAACGGACGATTTTTTCGAGACGGAATCCCGCATTCACCATTTGGCTCGTGAGTTGTTGCTCCGAGTAGCGGCGCTTATGGAGTAGAACCTCATCCAGACTTCCGAATGCCTTTGCTCCTTGCGGTACCAGCACGATTGCTTTGCCCCCCGGCTTCAGGGAAGAGAAGAGGTTCGCGAGTGCTGTCCTCTCTTCCGGTATGTGTTCGAGTACGTTCAGACACACGACGGTATCGAAGCCATCCATTAGAGATTCGCAGTCATGCGTTACGGCAGCGTCGCACTTCATTGCTTCTATGCGCGGGAAACGGGCGCGCAACTCCCTCACGTGTTCCTCCTCGGTATCGGTTGCAACGTACCGGTTGCGCCCTGTGTGCAGCAGTTCCGTCAAATTGCCGATGCCAGCGCCAATTTCCAGTACATCGCCCGAGATGTACGGCGCAATCGAATCTGCCATCCAGCGATTGAAGCGGCGGGCGCGACTCATTTGCCACAACATTTGAGTACCGGTGTTCACGCTGCCGTCCGAAAGCGCCGGCGAAACGCGTTCACTGTACTGACTCGAACGGATTTGCCGTATGGGCGTACGCGCCCAGCTTAGGTGGCTGAACATCGGGTTCGAACAGCCAGCACTTACGGGCAGAGAAGTAGCGGATCAACTTTTCATTTTCCTCCGCCCCGAGATCCAGAGCCCAGACGACCTTCGACGCATCGATATCCGCCGCATTGCCGATCCATTCTTCAAAGCGGTGCCGCGGCGAGTAGCGCACGAACACCAGTTGCGGCCCGGGTGAATTCGCGAGCGCTTTATTTACGGCGATGCGCCCTTCTGGATCGCCAAAGTTAATGTAGTCCCACGTCTCATACGCGGCTGCGGCCAGAAGATTGTCGCTTCCTGAGAAGTGTATGCCATACCAGAACAGAAATTGCGCTCCGCAAAGAACGCACAATAGGCGCGCAGCCCAAGGCCGCAGAGCGTTCAGGTTCTCCAGGCCCTTCACCAGAATCAGCAGGACAACTGAACTCACCGCGGCTATGTAGTGCGGAAAGAAGTAGGGATAGAAATTCGTTCCCGCTAAAAATAGTGCGACGGTTGCGGCTGCCCAAATCCATTTTGCTTGTCGCAGGCTCGGTAAGAAAAAGAGAAACGCCAGGTAAAGCGGGGCTAGCGCAAAGAAACGCAAATAACGCAGCCGGTATGCCAGTCGAGCCAGGTAGTTTCCAAGAGAATCGGTGCCGGAACCATGGATGGCCGCCTGTGCTCGATAATCCAGATCCTGTTCTGGCGTCAGGGCCCGGTGTGGAACCGGATTCGGCTGCCATGTGAAGGTGGTGGGCACACCGTATTGATAGCGGCTCAGCATGTAGGGAAGAGTGACCCAACTGCCCGTGACGCTCCTGTTCTGGATCAGTGTTAATGCGATCGCAGGAAAGAATGCTACCACCGCTACAAGTAGCGCGTTGATTAGTGCGCCCCGCTGCAAGCGATTGCGCAACATGGGCACCCAATAAAGAACCACGCAAATCAACAGCAGAAGACATTCGAACGGCCGAGTTAATAATTGCAGTGCGAGACCTGTTCCAAGCAAAACAGCGTTTCGTCTCCAGCGGCCCCGTTGTCTGACCGCTTGACCAATCCGCGGCAGCGCGCCGAAGACGAGGCACCCGGCACAAGCTGAAACGGCTCCGCCCCAATAAGAGTTTGTCCATTGGTTCAGTGGACCGAACTGGATGATCGCCAGGAGCGCTCCGATCAACGCCCAGCGTGGGCTCGTCCAGCCGCGCAACATCCAAAAGCACAGCGCGCAGAAGGCCGCGACGGAGAGAAGCACTCCTGCCCAAAAGCTGCCGAACAGAATACGCCCCAGCGCCAGCACAAGACCCTGCCCAAGCGGATAAATCGAGCTGTAGGTGGGCTGCTGCAGTACAAAAACCGCCTCGAAGAACTGGTGCAAGGGATGCGCGGCATTCGCCATTCGAAAATGCCGAAGCGTGTCGCCCAGCAATACGTAGCTGAAGTCGTCAGCGCCGCTAGGCGTGGGTATCGGAGACGTCCAGAGGAGCGCTAATCTCAGCAGCACCGCCAATCCTGCCAGGCTCGCCATAGCCAGCCGAGGCCGTTCGGCAATTTTCGCCAGATAGGGCCAGATAACAGCTCTTAAGAGAAGCAGGGCAGCGATCAAAACCGTGAAGCCAAGCAGCACGAAATCCCCGGCCCCGAAGCCGATCGGATTGAGCAGTGGGCGAAACGATCGAAATAGCTGGTTGAGATACACCTCTACTGATTTTTCTACAGGCGATTTCACACTGTGAATTAGCCTGGAAAACCGGCAATGACAATGAGGTGGGAGGAAAGAGGGGGAGAGGCAACTGGAGGTCAAGCCTCTCCCTAGTCAGACGTCGGCTTCGCGCGAGACGGCCCGCGACTCCGAACAGGTTTACATGTTTAGTGCGCGCAGAGCCGCACAAATCTCTGCATGGAAATTATCTTTTGTCGCGACGAATCCTGTGTTTTTCCCAAAGCATTCTGTTATCATAAAGAAGTCTTCTGCCCGCATTCGTCCTTTCGTAGTGGCATTCTACGCACTCTCAGCCGCCAGATTCTGTCAGTTTTGAGTCTTCGGTTCTTCTTAAGGACGTCCCGCCGGTAATCGGCATTGTCCTTACGAACAAATGAACCAATTCTCTGAACTCTCACTGTCTCCGGCGATTCACCAAAATCTGGTCCGTAATCGCTTCACACAAACAACTCCGGTACAGTCCAAATCGATTCCGGCTGCACTTTCAGGTGTAGATGTGGTAGCAACCGCGCAAACCGGCACCGGCAAGACGCTGGCCTTCCTTTTACCGATTGCGGAGAAGCTTCTCAAAGAGGCCGCTCCAAACGATAGCCACTCGAACAAAAGCCGCATTCGCGCCCTGGTCCTGAGCCCGACGCGGGAACTGGCGATTCAGATCTACAACGTCTTCGTGGATCTATCGGCGGGCACGAAGCTTCGCGCAGCCGTCGTGGTCGGCGGAATGAGCGAACAAACGCAGCTCAACGCTCTCAAACGCGGTGTGGATCTTGTGATTGCGACCCCGGGCAGACTGGAGGACTTTCTGAGCCGCCGGCTGATCGACCTCAAGGCGGTCCAAACGCTTGTGCTCGACGAGGCTGATCGAATGCTCGATATGGGCTTCCTCCCTGCTATCGAGAAGATCTTATCGGTTGTGCCTACAGCACGCCAGAGTCTCTTTTTCTCCGCGACCATGGACCCGACCATCGAACGTCTGATCAGCCGCCACTCGAAAGATCCCGTTCGAATAGCCGTCGCCTCGGCGGGAAAAACGCCCAGCGAGATCGATCTGCACGTCTATGAGATCGAACACGACAGGAAAGTGGGCTTGCTAAATCACATGCTCGGCCAGCAGGATGGATCGTTTCTCGTTTTCGTCCGCACCAAGCACGGTTCCGACCGGCTCGCCCGCAGACTGTCCACGGCCGGCATGCGCGCCGTAGCCATGCATGGAGATCGCACCCAGAGTCAACGAAACCAGGCGCTGGCCGGGTTCCGCGATGGACGCTATCGAGTCCTGGTAGCGACCGATGTTGCCGCACGCGGCATTCATGTCGATAGTGTCGCCCACGTCGTCAATTTCGATCTTCCGCAAGCGCCTTCGGATTTCATCCACCGCATCGGCCGTACCGGCAGGGCGGGCCAGCGAGGTACCGCGTCCACCTTTAGCCTGCGATCGGAACGAAACGAAATCCGCCGTATTGAGCGCGAATGCAAAGTGCGTTTGGTTCAGCAGATCGTCTCCCCCGAAATTGCGGGCGACGCCGCTGAACATTCTCAAGGACAAGCCGTGTCGTCCGAGCGATCAGATCAAAAAACGATTCACGTCCCAAATCACGACCGCAAGTCTCAAAACTCTTCCCATTTCAGCGCGCGGCGTGAACAGACCGCCAGACCGCGCAATCACAGACGAGCCGGTCGATAGATCTTTACTGCAGAGCTTTACTAGCCGAGCTATCGGGCCAGGCGCAGGATCTGCGAGGCGATAGAGTCGAAAGCTGCTCCGAGTTGTCCGGCGTTCGGCGAATAGTAGTATTTGCCGGTTGGCTGCGAAGAACTGTATATAGGACTTGCCGGATCGTTTGCCACGCGCCTCAGAAACGTGTTGTCTACGCCGCCGTCGCCATCCAGCCCGATTGTGTAGACGAAGATGCCGTCTTGCCGGATCTGGCGCGCCGCATCATCCGCAGCGTTCTTGGAAATTGCGTCACTATTAGCCTGCGTGAACACAATGTTGTTATTGCTATCAAGTGTGACGGCGGTGTAGCCGGAATCTAGCGCCGAGTTGCCGTAGTAGTCCGTCTGGGGAATTTGGGAATACGACTGCGCGAGCTGCCCGAACCCGCCGTGCGGGCACGTCGTGATGGTAGGAGCGGAAGTAGAAGAGATGGGCTGTGGCGTCGGGTCGTCGATTCCTCCGCCGTCGGCGATATATCCCGGAACGTAGCCTGGTACCGTACTTGAGCTAACGCACGTCCCGGTTTTTAGGGGAAAGCCGTAGGGTGTAGTGGGAGTGGTCGGCGGTGGTCCAGCAAGATAACCATTCGGAACGCCGTCGGTAAAGAACACGATCACGTTGGAAGCCCACGGCCTCTGCAATCGAGCCGCCTGGATCTGTTGATGGGCAAGCGACAGCGCTGCCGCTGAGCCAGTATTTCCTCCGCAATTCAATGTCGAGAGCGTATCCGTAATACTCGGACTCTGCGATTTGAAATCGACGGTCCAGGGATAGTCAACCTTCGCATTGCCCATGAACGTAATCAGACCCACGGCATCGCGGCCATCGACGAACATGCTCACAAAATTTGCTGCGTCATTTTTCATGATGCCGCAAACTCCGGACATAGAACCGGAACGGTCTAGTGCGAGGACCACGTTTATCTCACGTCGAGATGTGGTGGCGGACGCCTGTATGGTGGATGTGGAGTGGCCAAGAAGACCCAGAAAGTACAGATTGACGGTAGCTGACGACTGCACCTGGACAAGAGTCATCTCTCCGTTGCTACTTGTTGGCGGCGTAATGGTCACCTGGGCCGTGGCATTCGTAGAGTTCATCAGGCCAACCGGAAAATTGGCGTTAAAGTACTGCTGAGCGATCGCCGTCGCATTGCTGGATTGAGAGTCGATGCTTTCGCCGACATTCAGCGAGCGCGCGCCGGCCAGCGCGGCTGCATCCGTCGCTGCCACTAGGCGTTCGTGAGCCAGATATGCCGCGCTCCCATCAATAGCCAGACCGATCATGGGCAGCAGAACCAGAGCGAGCATGATAGTGAATAACACAAGCGCTGCGCCGCGCTCGGATTTCCGGCTTACCGCCAATCTGCTAAAAAATCGATATCGCATAGGAGCCCGTGTTGCTGAAGTCGCTCCAGGCGATCGCCTGTGAGTTCACCGTCACTTCAGAGACGTAAGCGTATTGACCAGACTGGTTGTTAATAAATAGCGGCGGCAAGTTCGTCGCTACCAGACTTGGGTCGGAAAGGTATTGAGAGGCCTGGATAGTCGTACCAGCTGTGTAATATTTCGTGTTCGGGTTACCGAGCTTCGAGTTGGCATACGCTTGATTGCCAAAGACAAAGAGACTTGTGAAAACGTACTTGCCGTTGTTCGGGCACACGTTCATGTTCGCTGCGGTGCAGTCGCTGCTCGTTACTAGAGTAATTTTTGAGAGCAGAATCGCCCCGTTCCCACCGTTCTGCGTGATACCGAGGGAGCTGGCAAGGTCGGTAAGCAGCGGCGTGTTTTGTGGCTGGGTGAAGTCGATGTCATACGCATACATATGGCCGGTGTCGCGTGCAAGCTGGCTGACCTGAATCGCTCGGACCAGGTTGATGCCGAAAACGATCGTGCCGAGCAGCAGGGGAACCCATACCAGCGTGCACAACATGAACTCAATTGCAGCGCTTCCGCGCTCACGTTTTGAGTGAGGATACGCTCTTCTGTTAGCGGGTTGGTGGAATGCCATTAGGCGAACTCTCCATGACATCGGACGCTGTTGCTTTCAGTAGGAACTGGGAAGAACTGTCGCGTAGAATGGGGCCGAGCGCGTTGACGGGAACATTTGTAACTGATACCTGGATCACGTTGCCACCGACGTTACTGCCGCTTCCGCTGAGCGAAAGCGAGAGGTTCGCGGGACTGAAGTAATTAATAGTGATCTCGTCTAATCCTGTCGGACCATTAAGAAAACCCATGGCATTTTGCTGGACCACTGACTTGACGTAGGCATCCTGACCGCTGGCTCCACTCGGCACATAACCCGTGACTGCCGCACGCACGCCAACTTGCACGGCATGCTGCAGAGTGGACTGCGCAAAACACATCCATGCGACATCTATGATCAGGAACAGGAACGCCATGAGCGGAAGCAGGACAAGACCGAACTCCACAATCTGAGATCCGGTCTCGCCTCTGAAATTGCTCTTTTGTAGAACCGTTTTCTGAACAGTAGACATCTGGCATCCGCGCTGTTCAAAGAGGGTCATGAGCTTGGCTGGTTACTGCGACGATTTTCTGTCGCGGCGGCGCTTGAAGTAGAGCAGCATGCTGGCGCCTGCCCCGACCCAAATTACGGCCTGTACGATTACGTTATCCATTAGCGATCTCCTTTCATGAGTGCAAGGGTTCTAAAAATATGTGCCCGGCGAGAAGAAAATGTTGCAAGCCGCGCAATGTTTAATGTGGCGTAGACTCTCAGCCTGCCGCGTCCGAATCGTCCGGACGCATGGTTCAAGTCAAACGTTTGAGAAGTCCGGCTCAAATTTTAGTTAATGCGGGCAGCAAATTCTTAAAGAGCTGCAGCATTCCGGGGCCGGCGACAATGATGGTCAGCGACGGCATGCAGAAAAAGAAAATTGGGAAAACAAGCTTGACGCCTACCTTGCCGGCCTTTTCCTCAGCGATCTGGCGGCGCCGGACACGCAGGAACTCTGATTGCGTCCGCAGCGCTTCCGCAACGCTGGTCCCAAATCGATCAGTCTGAATCAGGATCGCGACAAGCTTCTTAAGCTCTTCTTCGCCGGTCCGGATGGCAAAATTGCGCAAGGCTTCGATTCGGCTGCCCCCGGCGAGCATTTCCATGTTGACTAATGTGAGTTCCTCGCTGATCGCCGGATGAAACGTCTTGAACTCACGGCTCACGTTGATCATGGCTTTGTCGAGTGCGCAGCCGGCCTCAGTTGAAATCACGAGTAAATCCAATACATCGGGAAGCGCGAGCCGTATCTTTTCCCTTCGTGCTTGAATCAGGCGCCCAAGCACAAATCCTGGAAGTAGAAAGCCAGCTATAGCAGCGGAAACTGGAATGAGTAGCCGATTTAGCGGGTTTTCTGATATGTGGCTGCGAATCAGTAGAGCGGCCAGCAGCAGAGACGCGCACGTGAACAGCTTCACGCCCAGATAAGTATAAGCAGCATAGGGCGAGCGAAAGCCAGCGGCGCCCAGTTCGCGCTTCATGGCATCCACGTCTCGGGACGAGTACGGAAGCAGGCGGCCGATTGATGCGAACATGCTGGTCATGCCGGCCGCCGACTTGCCCTCAATTGCCTGGACCTCTGCAGGAGCCACTGCGGATTCTGTGGAGGCCGCCAGCCGGTCCAGCATGTTCGCCGGCTTGGCGAAGCGAGCATATCCAAATGCAGTAATCGCGAGCGCAATTATCAGGAATAATAGAATAAATGGGGCCAGAAGCATGAATCAGACCTTGATGTTCACAATCTTGCGAATACACAAATAACCGATTATCTGGCCGATGCCTGCTGCGATAACCAGTTTCTTTCCGTCCGGATCTTTAACCAGCACTAGCAGATACTCGGGCGATATAACGAAGAGTAGTCCGGCCACAATCAGCGGCATAATTGCCAGGATCAGACCGGTTATGCGGCCGTGAGCGCTTGCCGCCTTGATCTGACCCTTTAAGCGAAATCGCTCCCGGATGATTTTAGCCATGCTGTCGAGAATTTCGCTGAGATTTCCACCCGTTCCCTGCTGTAGCAACACGGCGGAGACGAAGAAGCGAACATCGATTACCGGAACGCTCGTCACCAGCTTGCCCAACGCCGCCTCGAGCGTAGCGCCCAGGTGCAAGTCGTTCAACATCTGCCGGAAGAAGAAGCCCAGCGGGTCGGGAGAGTCGGAGACCAGCATTTCTAATCCGATGGAGAAGGCGTGGCCGGCCCGCATAGAGCGCGAAAGAAAATTGAGTGCCTCCGGGAATTGCTCTTCGAACTGGGCCAGCCGTTTAGCGCGTTTTCTCATCATGAGCAAGAAAGGCAGGAGAGCCGTAATTGGGGCCAGCACAACACGAGCCAAATGGTTCAAAGAGAGCGGCGGGACCCATGACGCAACAAAGAAACCGGCGACTCCGGCCACCATCGTCAAGACGATGAATTTACCGGTGCTCCATCCGATGCCCGATTGTTCGATCAGGGCGGTCAGTTTCCGGAACACGCTCATCTCTTCTAATGCTTTCGAGAGCGAATCCTGCTGCATCTCGGGCTTCAGCAGATCAGGACGCCGCGCGCCTGCTTGGGACTCGGCCCGTCGCAGCATCGTGCGAATTTGTTGCTTCTGTCGCGATACCAGGAATGCCTGGCCAAGCCCTACGCAAAGCGCGGCCACAAGAAACATTACGACGAATATGGCAGCGAAGAGAGCCATCTCTAGCGCACCTCGGACGAGCTTTGAAAGATCGTGGGCGGAAGGTCCAGGCCCGACGCTTTCAAGCGCTCGCTGAACTTGGGCCGCACTCCTGTGGCGTGGAAACGCCCCATCACCCGGCCATCTTTCGAGATGCCGGACCGTTCGAACACAAAGATGTCCTGTGTCGTCACAAGGTCGCCTTCCATCCCGACGCATTCGGTGACATGCGTCACCCGGCGCGAGCCGTCGCTCATGCGCGAGATTTGAACGAACAAATCCACCGCCGATGCCACCTGCTGCCGGATGGAACGGACACTGAGATTGGCGTTCGACATGCTTACCATCACCTCCAACCGGCTGATCGCGTCGCGCGGGCTGTTAGAGTGAACGGTCGTAAGCGATCCGTCATGGCCGGTGTTCATGGCCTGCAGCATGTCCAGGGCCTCTTCTCCTCTGACCTCGCCCACTACAATGCGGTCAGGCCGCATACGAAGAGCATTGATCAGCAGTTGACGCTGCATGATTGCTCCTTTGCCTTCGATATTGGCGGGGCGCGTTTCAAGTCGGGCAACGTGCGGCTGGCGAAGCTGTAACTCGGCCGCATCTTCGATCGTGACGATTCGCTCGTTGGTCGAGATGAAGCCGGAAAGCATGTTCAGAAATGTCGTTTTTCCGGCGCCGGTTCCGCCGGAGATGATGATGTTGAGCCGCGCCTTAACGCAGCACTTCAGCAGCTCCATCATGGGATCTGTGATGGACTGATTCCGAATGAGATCCACGGGCTGCAAAGGAGAGCCGCCGAACCGCCTGATAGAGAGAAGTGGTCCATCGACGGCCAGCGGCGGAATCACTGCATTCACGCGCGAGCCATCCGGCAAGCGCGCGTCGACCATCGGCGAAGACTCATCGATGCGGCGGCCCACCCGCGAGACCACGCGCTCGATGATGCGCACCAGATGTGCGTCGTCCTTGAACGTAATGGTTGTCCGTTCCAGTTTGCCGGCGCGCTCTACGTAGATGATTTTGGGCGTTGTTACCAGAATGTCGGAGACGGTGCGGTCGCGAAGAAGCGGTTCTAACGGTCCCAAACCGAACACCTCGTCCAGCACTTCCTCGATCAACTGCTCTTTCTCAATCAGACTCAGCGGAGTTTTCTCTTCGTTGACAAGCCGGCTCACCGAGGGCCGTATGTCTTGTCTGGCCTGTTCGCTCGAGCGGCCGGCAAGGGCTTCCAAATTGATACGGTCTAGAAGCTTGCGATGGATTGCGAACTTCATCTCCTGATATTGCGGGCTAACCGCTTGTGGAACTGCGGTCAACACCGGTTGAGGTAAGCGTGGCGTAATTTCCTGAGTTGCCATAAATGAGTCCGCCTATCGAAATAGCGTGAATTTCTTTTTCGGCTTGGGTGCCTGTTGCAGGCTTGCCAGCCTGGTCGTCAAGACAGCGAATTGTTGTGCTAGCCGGTTGTTCGGAGGAAGGA
This sequence comes from Terriglobia bacterium, assembly GCA_963799755.1. GTDB lineage: Bacteria > Acidobacteriota > Terriglobia > Bryobacterales > Bryobacteraceae > Bog-105. The sequence goes on from CAWCYQ010000001.1 coordinate 341,043, forward strand.
GTGTACCCGCCGAATAGGATTGATAAAGGCTGGGATAATCGTTGGGCAACATCGCATACAGCGGTCTGCCGAGCACTTTCTGCAATTCTTCCTGAGTAATGTCCATCATTTTGGGAGTCCGGTTCAATACCAGCTCGAGCTTGCTCAGATCCTCGCCACGGTCTCGAAGCTTTTGTGCGATCGCCTTCAGGCCGTGCAGCGCGGAAACCTCCAGCACGGAGATGAGAAGCAATTGATCGAGTTCCTGATAAAGGGCGGCGGCCGCTTCACTGAGACTTCGGCCGAGGTCAAGCACGATCCAGTCGTGCTGCGTTCGCATGAAGCGGATGACTTGTCTGAGGTCATCGCGGCTCGGAGCGATTTCGTACGAAAAGTCCTCGGGGCTTGGAATCACAGCGAGTCCGGGTTTCCACTCCGATACCAGGGCTTTCCATAAACTGTCGTCGAGCCTGGATAAATTCGAAACTGCGTCCAGTATTGAATAGTTGCTGGCCACCTTCATCAGGAAACCAACCATGCCGGAAGTCAGATCCAGATCGGCCAGCAGCACGCGTTTGCCGGTTTGCCGCTTCAGATCGGCAGCGATGTGGCAGGCGAGGGTCGTTGCTCCGCAGCCGCCCTTCGCGGATAAGAAGCCAATCACCTTGCCCCGGTTCTCGGGCACGCTTCCTTCCGTCTGCTGATCGATCACTCTCCGCAGGGCCGGCGTCAGATTCTCTTCGAACGGCGGATGTACAAATTCGCTCGCACCGGCTCGGAGCGCAGCCAGAATCAATTGCGGATCATCGCTTGAATGCAGCGCCACGATTTTCGTGTGGAGCGCTGCCTTCTTGACCGCTTTCAGAGCAGTCGGTATATCTGCCTTGATAGCGTTCAGCTCGACCAGCAGGATTTCAGGCCGCTCCTGCCCAACGCGGCTCACCACGTCGGCCCAGTTGCTCGGATCCTGTTCGGAAACAGCGGACGTACCGTTCTCCCCGAGCAGGTGGGCCACATCCTGACGCAAAAGATCGTCTTCGAATGCGAGCAACAAATTAGCTTTTGTCATGCTGGAGAGCCTAGTTATTGGCGCCGCTCGGAGCAGCATCGCCGGGCGGTTGATTTATCTGGAACATCGGCTTCATACCCGAATTTCCATTCGGTGCCGCTCCACCCGGAGCCATCGGAGCGCCCCAGTTCCTGAGTGTTTCCACCGGTAGCGTTGCCACCGTTGGAATCTTAGCCGTCGGATCGGTCGGATTTTGCGGAGCCGCCGGCGCAGTTCCCTTTATGAACGGCTTAGGCATCTTGACCTCTGGCAGTTTGGACCCGGCAGGTAAGGGCCTGACCAGTTCCGGTGTGACGAGCACGAGCAGCTCGCTATTCGTCTTCTGCAGCGAGCGGGATTCGAACAGCTTGCCGAGCAGCGGAATGTTGCTGAGGCCCGGAATTTTACTCAAGTTTTCCGTCGTTCGATTGTCCAGCAGGCCTGCGATGACAAAGCTTTGACCGTTCTCCAGGTCTACTTCAGTCGATACGCGTCGAACATCGAGGCCGGGCACAGTGTAGCCGCTGACAGTCAGGCCGTTTGCGTAATCGAGCGAGCTAACTTCCGGCGTTACTGCCAGCCGGATCGTTCCGCGCGGCGTGATCGTAGGCGCGAAATGAATGCGGATGCCAAACTCCCGAAATTGTATGGTGATTTGTCCAATGCCCGCTCCTCCGCCTTGTAAGGTCGGGAATGGAAATTCTCCACCTGCTAAGAAGCTCGCTTCTTTCCCGCTCACCGTCAGCAGATTCGGTTCTGCCAGGATCTGAACCACCTGCTTCTGTTCCAAAGCTTCGATAGTCGCCGCAAGATTCAGATCGCGGCGAAACAGAAAGACATTCAGCAAATCGTTGAAGGTGGTTGTGAATGGATTCTGTGTGAAATCGAACGTCGGTTGCGACCCGAATTGTCCGGTTGAAATGCCTCCGATCGTGTTTGTTGCGCCGGTGCTGACAAGATTAAAGCCTAGCTGCTGGGCCGCCGTCCGGTCGACGTTTGCAAAACGAACCTTTAGCAATATCTGTGGTTCGGCCGCCGGCGTTTTGACATTCAGCAGATTCACCACTTTCCCCAAAGTAGAGGCAATCGCGGTTGCACGGTCTGCCGTCCCCACATCGTTCACTAATCCATGCAGGAAAACGGTTCCACTATCGAAGGTAAAACTAACGTCCTGGTTCTGAAGTTCGCGTTTCAGTTCGGCCCGGACTGCCTCCTCGCGCGTATCGCTCAGCGTGACATGTACCGTAAACATGCTCCGCCGGCTGTCCAGGTCCCAGAGGATCAGGCTCGTATCGCCTGGCGCTTTTCCGTTGATCAGCACTTCTGTTTTGCTGACGGCAACGGCTTCGGCTACCTGGGAATTGGCAACGGAAATCCGCTTCACGCCCGCTGCATTTTCGAGGATGGTGGATTTATTAACACCGATGGACAGGTCGCTCGGAGTCGCCTGTTGAGCTGCGGCAGCAGCCGTTAACAGGGAGCTAGCGGCAATTGTTTTCAGCAAGAGCAATAAAGTGGGTTTCATTGAGTTCTTCTTCTACTAGTTCGCGTCGAGAGTTTGGTCGGTTCTCTTGGTTCCGCTGTACACCTCGACCGTTGGGGGGACCGGCTTAGGGAGCGCCGGCTGATGGATTCTCACGGGTACGCTTCTGATAACCGGCGGAGGAACATCCTGACCGAACAGCGCAGCCACGGATGTGCCATGTGTTTTTTCTTCCTTGGTATCGAGCGGGTTGCGAAGCACAAGCTGCACTTTCGTTTCGTTGCTGGCAAGGCTGAGAACTTCCGCCTCATCCGGTGTGACCAATAAGTTCACTACCTGCGCACTCTGGGGTCTCCCGTCAGCCGTCTTTTCGATCTTCTGACCGGCCGATAGTACCTCGATGTTTTGCAGAACGGTGCGTGAGAGTACACCATTCCGACCGGTATCAGCGTTGCCGCTGGTCGTATTACCGCCCGCGACAATTACATCTACCCTCATACCGGGGACCACGAATCCTGCCAGTCCAACTACGTCGTCGACTTTCAACGCAACGGCGCGCATACCTACCGGAATGATGGCCGCCAGCCCGGCGCCAGCGCCTTTGGGAGCAAGTCTCGCCGAAGAAATCGGTTCATCTTCGTAGATGGCGGCGATCACTCCGCGACCGATGGCCTCCTTCGGGTCGTTAATGGCCTGCGGCGGAAGAGTGCCAGCTCCATTCACCCAGCGAAGGTCCGCGTCTTGAATGAGTGCGCCCAGTTTCAAGGTGTGTGCTGCGACGAGCACTTTCTGCCGCGCAACGGGGCGCAGAGAAGCTGCTTGAACGTTTACGACGACAAAGTGATACACCAGCAGGCTGGTTGCTGCGGCGACGAGCAGCGCGAAGATGAGAACGGATGCAAAACGACGATTCATAGAAGGAATTGATCTTTCAGAACACCGCGCTCTTTAGGCGAGGCAGAAAAAGCGGGAGCCGCGCAGTTCCTGCTGGGCTCCCCTAAAGCGTTACTTGCCGCCAGCTGCTTTGTTGGCGTTTTCCAACTGGGTGCTCACCGTACCCCAGAGGGTGGTGATGCTGGTCTTTACAGTGCTCAGAACGGCTGTAGCCGCTAAGCCGATGAACGCCAGGAGCAGCGAATACTCGACCAGATCCTGTCCGTCCTCTTCTTTTAAAAACGAATTCACGAATGAATGAAACATGTGTTGTCCTTTCCTAGAGAAATGCTTCCCAGCTTGCAAATCCGTCAGGACGGATTGACGTTGAGCAGGGATTGCAATAGAAGAGTGGGATTAGAACCTAACGATTTCGCAGAGATAAGTAGAAAATGTCTTAGGAAGAGTCCGGGAAGCTCTACCGAAGGAGATGGGAAAGCAGTTTCGGGTTCGCAATGTCCAGGATCAGCACGGTGAAACAGCCGATAGCGATGATCACCCCATGCGGCATTCGCAAGGAGGCTGGATTCCGAAAGTCAAGTTGCGGATTCGTCCGATGCGGCGCGCGAAGCTGGCCCAAATCTTTCACTAGAAAATAAAGATTGCAGCAGGTTTCGGAGAGCCGTCGTTTTAGCAACGCGTAGCCAGTTCCCGCCGCGCCTCCGACGAGCCCGGTAGCAAGCAGAATCAAAATCCAATTAGACGGACCGACGAGAGCTCCGACTGCTGCCATCAACTTGACATCACCCGCGCCCATGCCGCGCAGCATGTACATGGGCAAGTACACGGCTGCGGCAAACAGCAATCCCTCAGACGCTGTAACGGCGCCGCGCATGTGGAAGAAGAGAACATTCAAACCGAAGCCAAGTACCAGTCCCGAGAGGTTCAGCCAGTTCGGTATCCGACGATAGCGGATATCGTAGATTGCCGCCGCCAGGACAAAAGCGATTAGAAAAACTCGGAAAAGCGACGGCAAGCTGTACATCCTAGCGACTCGCGAGCCCCATTAACGTTCTGTGGAATAGAATTGCCTTGCCATCGTCGAAAATAGGCTGCCATTCGCGCGACTCCTTCAAAACTGCGGATAACGGGCAGCTTACTTTCAGTAAAACGGTGTCGATGGAAAAGCGAGACAGTTCCTTGTTCCAGTCATACTGGGCTTTCACAGCGCTGGTCCATTTCTCGCCAAATCCTGTTCCGTAAAAATCGCTGCGGCCATCCACGAATGCCGCCCGTTGCGGAAAAAATCATAGGCAGATAATCTAATTGATAGAAAGTGAAAAGAGGGATGAGAAGTTTGGTAAGGGATAGGGAGTATATGTTGTAAAAAAAAAAAAATAGAAGAGTGGGATTAGAACTTAAAGATTTCGCAGAGATAAGTAGAAAATGTCTTAGGAAGAGTCCGGGAAGCTCTACGGAAGGAGATGGGAAAGCAGTTTCGGGTTCGCAATGTCCAGGATCAGCACGGTGAAACAGCCGATAGCGATGATCACCCCATGCGGCATTCGCAAGGAGGTTGGATTCCGAAAGTCAAGTTGCGGATTCGTCCGATGCGGCGCGCGAAGCTGGCCCAAATCTTTCACTAGAAAATAAAGATTGCAGCAGGTTTCGGAGAGCCGTCGTTTTAGCAACGCGTAGCCAGTTCCCGCGCGCCTCCGACGAGCCCGGTAGCAAGCAGAATCAAAATCCAATTAGACGGACCGACGAGAGCTCCGACTGCTGCCATCAACTTGACATCACCCGCGCCCATGCCGCGCAGCATGTACATGGGCAAGTACACGGCTGCGGCAAACAGCAATCCCTCAGACGCTGTAACGGCGCCGCGCATGTGGAAGAAGAGAACATTCAAACCGAAGCCAAGTACCAGTCCCGAGAGGTTCAGCCAGTTCGGTATCCGACGATAGCGGATATCGTAGATTGCCGCCGCCAGGACAAAAGCGATTAGAAAAACTCGGAAAAGCGACGGCAAGCTGTACATCCTAGCGACTCGCGAGCCCCATTAACGTTCTGTGGAATAGAATTGCTTTACCATCGTCGAAAATTGGCTGCCATTCGCGCGACTCCTTCAAAACTGCGGATAACGGGCAGCTTACTTTCAGTAAAACTGTGTCGATCGAAAAGCGAGATAGTTCCTTGTTCCAGTCGTACTGGGCTCTGACGGCGCTGGTCCATTTCTCGCCAAATCCTGCTCCATAAAAGTCGCTGCGGCCATCCACGAATGCCGCCCGTTGCGGAAAGAATCGATAGGCTAAATAATCTCCCCATTGATCGAACGTGAACACGCGGGGATGAGGAAGTTTGGCAATCACTGAAGCCGCCGCTACCGGGAAGTCCCTGGCGTCGAAATCGACGACCCGCCGCTGCCGGCCGGGCCAAATGCCCAGGCTGGCGATGAGAAGAGCTAACGAGGCGAACGGCAAAAGCGGTATACGCTCGTGCCGCTCGAAATCGCGGAATTCCTGCCCGAGCGAGAGGATTTTGCCGGCGATGCCGCATAAACCCTTGATTGCGGCGTTATCGCGGATCTGTTCCAGAGATGCGTTCAACAGCGCGGCAACCGCAGGCGCGGCGATGAAGAGGAAAATCGGAATATTCCTTGCAGATTTCAAGCCCAGATGCGCCCAGATCAGGATCATGGCTACTTGAGCCCAGCGCCCTTGTCGAAGGGCTCGCCAGGCAGCACAGGCGCCGAAGGCGAGAAAAAATTCAAACCCCAACGCAAGTGGGGAATCGAAGCTGATGGAAGCATACTCCGGAATATCGCGGAGCTGTTTTCCATCGGATAAATAACGGATGACGTGTTCATGCAAGTGCCATCCGTAGGGATTGATCAGGCTTGCAGCCAGGCAGGCTAGCGCGCAGACGAAGTAGATGCGGTGAGCGAAAAGCGCGCGCGCATATATGGTTTCTCCGCGAAGGACTAGATCGCGCGCCGTATTAGCGATTCCGAAAGTCAACAGGAAAAGTACACCGATGAAGAATGAGCCGTGGATGTTCACCCAGAGTAGAGTCAGGACCGGGGACCACCACAAGACAGCGCGCGCGCCTTTCTCGGCTCTATCGATCAAATGCAAGAAGGCGAGGATAAAAACCCAGGACAGGAGATGCGGGCGCGCCAGCCAGTGAATGGTCGAGCTGAACAATGCTATCGCCGTGATGCCAAAGGCCAGAATGTCGTTTGTCGTCTGGCGGCGTACGAGTCGATAGAGCAGAACAGCTACGGTCCCAAGTATCGCTACATTCATCAGGACAACGCCAGATAGTCCCCACCCGCTATGCACAATGGAAGCAAGAAGATCCCAGCCCCATTCCCAGGCAAACCAACTTTGATGGGGCTTAGTAAAAGAAAAAAGATCGGTATAGGGAACTTGCCGGTGTTGCAAAATCCAATCGCCAGTGCGGATGTGCCAGCCCGTATCACCATCCTGTAGAAGGGTCCGTGCGCCATCGCTGAAACCGAAGAGCACGAAGATAGGAATCAAGAACACCAAATCCGTGAGCGAGGGGAACACTCGCAACAAGATCGCCTGCACCCCGGCTGCCCGCCCGGCCTGCGGTTTGGCAACTTCCAAGAGCTGTGAAGCGCAGCCCGTTTCTAACACTAAGCAATCTCTCGGTGTTCAACGAAGTTAGTGGACACCGGCCCAGGGAAGTCTCAGGCAGACGAAGTTTACACGCCGGCTAGACTACTCAGATCCCAGGCCGGTTTACCTGAAATCTCGGACGTTCGCGCCGCTGTAGATCGCTCGAGCTGCCTCCTCGGTCATTCGCGTCCCGGCGCCGTCGACTGCCCCCGCAACATGAATCTGCCGCGGAGCAGCCTCGGCCGCGAGCATCGGCAGATCCGTCACGGTGAAAAGCTTCCAGGCGAAGTTGGCCAGCGTCTGCTGGTAGATCTCCGTTTCAAGAAGGTTCCTGAAAGAAATCAGGCCTCCGCACAGGTAAAGCGAATGAATTTTCTGATCGGAGGCGAAGGCAAACAACGCAGGAATGCTCAGAGAGCCTCGTGCGGCAATTGAAATTTGTTGATCGTCGCCCTCCCAATCCGTTCCGTAGCGCTCGTACTGTCGCCAGAATGTCGCCGATCCTTTGGGCCAGCAGTGATTCGCCCAGGATGAGCGATGCCCAGGCGAAGTCTTCTTCGGAATCGTGCGGAATTGTATAGCGTGGATTGCCGCGACCTACTTCCGGCCGGCTGTCTCCGATTCCGCGCACATCCGCCGCGAGCACCCTTCGGCCTGAACTGGCGAGCTGGTGATACAAGCCGCCTTCCTGAGCATCCGTGCTCCGGCCTCTGTCATCCAGCACCAGCAGCGTCGAGCGTTGCGATTCCGCTTTTTCTGGCACAAACCACCAGCCTGGAATCCAAACTTGGCCTGTTGAGTTCACCTCGGTTGCAGCAACTCGCGCGCCTTTGAACGGTACTTCGGCGAGAGTTTTCAACTGGACATGGCCTTCGCCGAGGTTGACCGGCAGAAGCTCTTTCCAGGTGCCAGCAGGGTGCATCGCCGCAGCCTTCTGTTTCACGAAATCGAATGGCCGCAAGCTGCCAAAATCCCGCGTGACATTTCCGGTGGGCCCTACCCAAAGTGCCGCCTCCGTTTCAGGCGCGACAGGCGGTTCTTCGAGGATCTGGCGGTCGGATTTCAGAAGCCAGCGTTCAAACCAGTTATAAATACCCAGACGCAACGAGTAAGTGAGCCCGTGCGGAAGCGGTGTACTGTTCCAACTGAGATGATCGGCGTGTCCCAGTAATTCGTAGGCTCTCGACAGACGTTGGTACTGCTCCTGTCCGTCCTCTAGATAACGCGGAGAGTAAGTACCGAAGAAGTCGTGGGCGCTGACCTGTATAAGCAGCGGCTTGGGCGCGATCGGGTAGAGCAGGTCCCAGCGATCGAAGCCGATGGGGCCCGAGCCGATGAGATCCTGCTCCGCATCGTCGGTCGAGCCTGGCGCGTCGAAATTTGCGCAAGCGACATCCTCCGTATTTCCGGAAGATACCGCGACCGCGCTGAGCCGTTGGTCCGCGCAGGCGAGCAGCATCGTTAAAGTGCCGCCTCCCGATTGGCCGGTCGAAGCCAATCGTGTGGGATCGACCATCGCATGCGCAGCCAGATAATCCAGGCTGCGGATGGCATCCCATACCTGATAACGGGACGCCGTATCGCCCAGCAGCAGCATCTGTTTTCCAGGCACGCTATGCTCGTCATCGACCGAGCGTAGCCGGGTATTAGTTCCGGAACGATCCGGATACGCTATACGCTCGCCCTGTCCCATTGGATCGAACGCGAGCACAACGTAACCGAGCCGCGCCAGACCTTGGCAGCACTTTTGGTAGCTGGCGTATGCCTTTCCGCTGTAGTAATGCCCCATCTGGAAAAGAACTCCAGGATACGGAGGTTTGCCGGCAGTAGGGAGATACAGGTTAGCGCTGACAAATAAGCGGGGGCGGCTCTCGTACAGCACTTTCTGCAGACGATAACCAGAGCGCTCGAACTCCCCTGTCACTCGCGCGTTGAGGGGTGTCCGTTCAGGCTCGCCGCCTATCAGCTTCCAGAGACTCTCACGCGCCCAAATCTGCCGCCGTTGAACGGACGCCTCATCGTGAAGCGCCGATAAATCGCCCGAGCGTTTGTCATATGCTTTTCGAGCCAGACCGGCGAGATAATCCGGCAGACACTTGGAGTAATCGCGATAGTAAAAACCGGAGAGGTCGGCAGCCTTCAGTTTCGGCAGTACAGCGAAAATCGCTGCCGCGGATAGCCACTCACGTCGCGAACAACTATTGAGCCACTGCTTAGACAGTTTCATGAGGTATCGCTCCGGCGCGAGGCAACAGAAAAATCACGGCTAATGTAGCCAGGATGGGCGCTGTGCCGGCTACCATAAAAGCCGGGACATACGAAAAACGATCGACCAGCGTTCCCACAACCAAGGTGAACAGTGTTCCGCTTAAGCCGGACGCTAATCCGCTCAGTCCTGTAATGGAGCCCACGACCTCGGATGGAAACAAGTCCGAAGGAAATGTAAGGCCCATGGTGGACCAGGCGGCATATCCGAATAGAGCGAAGCAGATCAGTGCCAGCGAAGAATACGGATTGCCAACCAGGACCGCCGGAATTCCTGCCAGAAGTGGAACGCAACTCACTACGCAAATCCACTTGCGCGCGAGCAGAACCGGAACGCCTTTCTTGATGAGCGCTCCTGAACTCAGTCCGCCGGCGAAATTGCCGATATCTGCAGCCACGAATGGAATCCACGCGAAAATTGCTATCTGCTTTAAGCTGAACCCGCGTGTGTCGCTTAAGTATTGCGGGATCCAGAAGACGTAAAACCACCAGATCGGATCAGTCAGTGAGCGTCCGATGACGATCGCCCAAGTCTCGCGGCGCCTCAGCAGCGGAAGCAAGCTTGAAATATTCCCTAAACGGAGAGTGCTGCTGGAAGATTTGTTCGTTTCGGAACGGGAGCGAGGATAGATCAGGAGCCAGAGCGCCAGCCAAACGAAACCAAGCACGCCGGAGAACGTAAAAGCGTAACGCCATCCAAGCTTGATCGCAATCCAGGGAATCGCTATTGCGGCAATAGCGCCACCCACGCTGGAACCGCTGTCGAAGATCGCTACTGCGATGCTGCGCTCGTCCGGCGGGAAAAATTCCGCAACGGCCTTGCTGGCGCCTGGCCAGTTGAAACCTTCTCCGATACCTAGCAGGAACCGGAGAGCGCCAAAAGAGAACGCGGAATTGACAAAGCTGGTAGCGATGCTGACCAGAGACCACCAGATAACGGCAACGGAAAGACCCAGGCGCGTGCCGACAATGTCGAGAAATATGCCGCCCAGCAGCCAGGTAGCGGCGTAGGCGAATTGGAACGCGCCGAAGATGTTCGAAAGTTGAGCGTGATTGAGATGAAACTGCTGTGAGATGACCGGAGCCAGCACCGAGAGCGTCTGGCGATTTATATAGTTAATCGCGGTTGACCCAAACAGCGTCCAGACAATCCACCAGCGGCGTCGCTCTTTTCCGAACACTCCAGTTTCCCTCGGCCTCGGAACCGGTTGAGTCATGGACTACTGGCTGTCTGCGTAGCGGGCATAAGCTGCTTTGATTCGATCCGGCGCCAATTCTCCCTGATAGATCAAAACCCGGTAGCGAAAAGTAAGTGATTTACCCTCCGGTATGCTCCAGCTTCCGTCTTTACTCGGATCCTTCGTGAACTCTCGAATCCCAAACGGATTAGCAGCAAACAAGCCATAGGCGCGAGCGTGCCATGTGGTGGGATGGCGAAAACTTTTCGGCGAATCGAACACCGCGATCCCGACAGGAGTTCCGCCAATCGTTCCCGAGTAAGCCACCCAGTCGGCCGGTTTACCCCAGATCGCTTTTTCGCCCTGCGCCCCTTCCGAGTTGATCATGTGGTCGTGCGGCGCGCTCAGCTCAGGCGCCAGTCTGATGCCGAAAGTGCCCTCTTTACTGTCGCCGATATCAATCGGCCCATTGGTGGCGTGAAGAACGAATTCGCAGTCGATGATGCGGGTGTTTTCGTCGCCGCTGAAGGTGAAAGATTGTGTCTCTTCACCGATCGGGCGGTTGTTGGGACTATTCAGTGTGAACAGCGCGCGTATCGTCGCCGAGTCACCGCTGGCCTTGGCCTCTTCCACGCTCTTCAGCGTCATATGCCCGAATCCCTGATGGCCGTGATCATTGTAATATTTGGCGAACGCCTGCTCTCCCCAGAAATCCAGGCCGTCGATATCGCCATGCGCAAAGTAAAGAGGCCTTTGGTGTGGTTCGAATGACGAGGCTTTCGGGTTTCCGGCCGAGACATCGTTTCCCACGGGAAAGCCACGCGTAATGATGGTCCCGGATGCGGTTCTCAACGGCATCAGGTACGGTTTGGCGGTCTCAGGTCCAAAGTAGTAAGTCGTGAAGGGCCGCCCGTCGATTTCGACCGCTATCTTGTCCTGAGATCGCTCAAGCTTCACGGAAGCAGCCGGGAGGGCGACAGCGGTCAGCGTCAGGAGAACCGGAAAAACAAAATTACGAAATGAACTCATCCAAATCCTCGCAGGCACTATCTTGTCGAAACCGGGACATTGGCCGACAGCAGGGAAGCCGATTCCGGATCAAGAAATATATAGGTATTGGGGTGCCGTCGCACCAGCGATGCCGGGCAGGTTTCGGAAATCGGACCTTCCAAAGCGTTCCTTACCGCTTCCGCTTTTCTTCCTTCCGGAACATTACAGACCCAGGCATTCGCGCGGAATAATCCCGTACACGTCACCGAGATTGCGTGCAGCGGCACCGATGCGACATCTTTGAAGTGACCTTCCCCGGCTTGCTGCCGCCGGCATGCCTCGTCGAGAGTAATCGTTTTCACCGTTTTCGGATCATTGAAGTCGGCCACCGGCGGATCGTTGAAGGCGATGTGGCCATTCTCGCCGAATCCGACGAAGGCCACATCAATCGGCGCTTCATTCAAGAGGCGTGAATAGCGTTCGATCTCCGCGTTTAAATCCGGTGCATCACCCTGCAGATACTGAACCTTGCCAGGATGAACTTTCTCTTCGATCCGTGTTCGTATCCAGTAACGGAAGCTCGACGGATGATCGGCTTTCATCCCCGCGTACTCATCCATATGGAAGAGCTCGACGGCTTTCCAGTCGATGTCCTGTCTGACGAGCGCTTCCACCAGCGGGATCTGGGAATTCCCGGTGGCTCCTATCACTCGCGCCTGCCCACGTTCGGCTATGGCGCTCGCTATCAATTTCGCAGCTTGTCTGGCGGCTGCCTCTCCTGCAAGAGCGCTGGAACCATAGATCTCGACTCGCGCTTCTCCGGCGTGGAGCGTTCGCGCGGTTGAATTCGACATGGTGGCATTATACACGCGTATTGGCGCAAAGAAGAGAGGTTTCTCGTCTATAGGAGAGATTTCTTTAGCGCATGCGCGGATCCTACCGCCGAGCGCCCGCTATTCAGCGGTATACAGCACATTTGATCAACTTAAATACTAGGGCCCACGTCACCGGTTGCTTTCGGTAACTCGAGAAAATTTCTAACAGACGCTTCAATCGACTTAGGGCAGAGTCCGGGCGACAGGGCCGGCCGGAACCGATACTACCTTTGAATAAGCACATGCTAAAAAAGAACGATATGCGCCCTACCGTTGCTTTACTCATTTCGTTTGCACTTTTCGTCGCTCCAGCATGGGCGCAGGACCAGAAAACACTCGAAGTTGTCGGAAAGATCAAACTGGAAGCTTTCGACCATTCTGAAGTAATGGACACGCTGGCGAATCTCTCAGATGTGTACGGGCCACGTTTAACCGCATCTCCTGAGTTCCAAGAGGCGGCAAACTGGGCGATGGCACGCCTGAAGGAGTATGGGATCTCGAACGTTCACGGAGAGTCTTGGGGCCCGTTTGGCCGGAGCTGGTCTCTCCAACACTACGAACTTGAAATGACTGCACCGCGTTACTCGCATCTCGTGGCTGTACCGCTTGCCTGGAGCTCGCCGACCGAAGGCGTAAAGACCGGCGATATTCTGTACGCGCCCATTCTTTCACCTGCTAACCGGTTCGACTTGAAGAAAGTAGCGCAAGCTTTCCAGGAGTATCAGGCCAAGTGGCAAGGCAAGTTGAAGGGCAGGATCGTGCTCGTGACCGAGGCGAAAGATCCGAAACCGACCACCGAGCCGCTCTTTCGGCGATATACCGACGCTGACCTTGCAAAGATTGCCGAAGCGCCCGTGCCAAGCAGGAAGAGCAACGTGAAGCTCGATAATCTGGATATCCCGAGCGATCCGGAAGAGGCCTCTAAACTCTTCCAGTCGTTCCCCAGTTCGGTGATGGACGAGTTTATCGACCGGTATTTTGCTGAGAACGATAAGCAGGCTAAGTTCTTCCGGGAGCAAGGGGTGCTCGCAGTGATTCGCGCGGATAGCCGGGCACACAACGGCCTGCTGTTCGCCGAAGCCGCCGGTCCCCACGATGTCAAGGGTGGCGAAGCGCCGCCTACGTTTGTCGTTACCGAAGAGCAATACTCACGCATGGCTCGGCTGCTCGAAAAGAAACAGCAGGTATCCGTGCGCATGAATCTAGAGGCAAAAGTAGGCGACCATGATGTGGATGGATTGGACCTGATTGGCGAAATTCCCGGGCAGAGGAAACCGGACGAGGTAGTCATGATCGGCGGCCATTTTGATTCCTGGCACAGCGGCACTGGCGCCACGGACAACGGCGCCGGCAGCGCTGTAATGATCGAAGCGATGCGCATTCTGAAAAAGCTGAATCTTCCGATGGACCGCACTGTGCGCATCGGCCTCTGGAGCGGAGAAGAGCAGGGCCTGTATGGATCGAAAGCATACGTCAAAGCGCACTTTGGCGACCCGAAGACGATGCAGCTCAAGCCGGAACACGCCAAATTCGACGCTTACCTGAACCTCGACAATGGCAGCGGCAAGATTCGCGGCGTTTATCTGCAGGGGAACGATGCGGCGCGCCCGGTCTTTGAAAAGATGCTCGCGCCCTTCAATGACATGGGAGCGCGCACCCTGACTCTCAAGAACACCGGCGGAACGGACCATCTTTCATTCGATGCTGTGGGGTTGCCAGGTTTTCAGTTTATCCAGGACCCGCTCGATTACGGTACGGTCACGCACCATTCGGACATGGACACGTATTCGCATGCCGTCCCTGAAGATCTGATGCAAGCGTCAGCTATTATCGCCACCATGGCCTATGAGATTGCGAATGCTCCGGAAGCATTCCCGCGCAAGGCTCTGCCGGTCGTGATGAATCCGTAGTTTGTGCCGGTCAGTTCGGCTTGGTCCCTTCAGCGCGTCGCTCGCTCCAGCGCGGGCTTTTCAAAATGAAAGGGCCGGCCTCGATCAGACGGGGCAACAAATTGAAGACGGCGGTCGGGCTCCAGAGCATTCCTTCACGCGTCCGGTGCCCGGCGTGGTTGAGCTCGATGGCGATCTCGCTAATCCGCTTCTCTTTCACGATCTGTTCGAGTATCAGCATCAGTACCGTTGCCTCGAGCGGGTTTTCCTCCAGATATTGGCCGTCTTTTGCGATCTGCAGACCGTAAGGAGCCGACTCCGTATTTGCGCTACTGTCCGAAACTGCCGGAGACGTAGCTGTGTCTGACGGCGCGTCCCGCACCCATTCGACGCTCGCCACTTTCCAGCCCTCTTGCGAGCGCCGCACGAAATAATCCAAAGTCAATTCGCCTGTTACCAGGTCACGGATGCGTTGTGGCATAAGATCACCCGTTCCGTGCTTTGGCATTTTCAAAGCCAGATTTAGTACGTTCCGGAGCGCTGAAAAACCGGCTCGCCTGGATAGGAGTCTTTCGCCCTCCGTCTGTTTCCGGGAAGCATCTGTGCGTTCCTGGGAAAGTCACAAGGAAACACGCCAAACGTGCACGGGGTCGGGCGACGCCCAAACGGCAGGCAAGTTTCTTGCTGGTTTGGCGGCACGCATCCGTGCCCTTTGCGCTCCCATCGGACGATAGACTGAAGCATGTCCACGAACGCGCTGATAGAAGAGAAGAGTCCCTATCTGCGGCAGCATGCGCACAATCCGGTCGAGTGGCTGCCGTGGGGCGACGCTGCATTTCGTAAAGCGCGGGAAGAGCAAAAACCCATTTTTCTATCCATCGGCTATTCCACTTGCCACTGGTGCCACGTCATGGCGCACGAGTCGTTTGAAGACGACCGGATCGCAGCCATACTGAACCGGGACTTCATCTCTATCAAAGTGGACCGCGAAGAACGCCCTGACGTCGATAGGATCTACATGATGTTCGTCCAGGCCTCAACTGGCAGCGGCGGCTGGCCATTATCGGTGTGGCTCACGCCCGAGCTGAAACCTTTCTACGGCGGAACCTATTTCCCACCGGGATCTCGCTACGGTAGGCCAGGTTTCCGCGATGTGCTCGAGCAACTGGCCCGTGCCTGGAATCAGGAACGCGATCGCGTCATTCTGTCCGGAGAAAATGTGGCGGAGCAATTGCGGTCAATCGGCTCCAGGGCTGCCGCTTCTGCGGAACTCAGCCAGGAATTGTTTGAAAGCGCTTTTTGGCAGTTCCGGCGCATGTTCGATTCATCATGGGGCGGCTTTGGAATTGCGCCTAAGTTTCCGCGTCCCGTGGTCTTTAATTATCTGCTCCGCTACTATGCGGCTTCCCACAATCAGGAAGCTCTCGATATGGTTGTACAAACGCTACACCGGATGGCTGCCGGCGGAATGCATGATCAGCTCGGAGGCGGTTTTCATCGCTACTCGGTCGATGAGCGCTGGTTTGTCCCGCACTTTGAAAAGATGCTCTACGATCAGGCCCAGCTTGCCGTGGCGTACCTGGAAACCTACCAGATCACGCGCGATGGGAAACTGGCGAGCGTGGCCCGTGACATCTTTCAATATGTGTTACGCGATCTGCGCGATCCGCAAGGCGCCTTCTACTCCGCGGAGGATGCGGACAGTCCCGATCCCGAACATCCCGGCCACTCGGGCGAGGGCGCCTTCTACATCTGGAAACAAACGGAGATTGAAGATCTGTTGGGCAAGGAAATGGCGGCGGTCTTCTGCCGCCGATACGGCGTCGAGCCACACGGCAACGTCGAGCAGGATCCGCAGGGAGAGTTCACTGACCGCAACATCCTCTACGAAGCGGTTCCGTTGGAACAAGCCGGCGCCGCATCTGGCGCCAGGGAAAAACTCCTGGCCGTCAGAAGCAAACGACCCCGGCCCCACCTGGATAACAAAATTCTGACCTCATGGAACGCACTGATGATCTCCGCGCTGGCTAGAGGATATGCGGTTTTGGGCGATGAGCAGTACAAAGAAGCCGCAATAAGAGCCTGTGGATTTATTCTTTCGAAGATGTACAACGAACAGGACGGCGCTCTCCAGCGAAGATTCTGCGACGGAGAAGCCGCGATCGGTGGCTTCCTGGATGATTATGCGTTTCTGGCGCAAGCCTTGCTCGACCTGTTTGAGATCACGTTTGACCCGGCGCTGCTCGAGCGAGTGATCGACATCGCGCGTAAGAGTTTCCCGAAATTTGAGGATGAACACGCGGGTGGATTTTACAGCACTCAGGGGGCGCCGGATTTGCTCGTAAGGATGAAAGATGACTATGATGGAGCGGAACCCACTGGCAACTCGGTGGCGACCGATGTTTTAATCCGCCTGGCCCGGCTCACAGAAGATGAGACGTTCAGCAGGCAAGCGGAGCGATCCTTGATCGCGACCGCCCCCAATCTCAAGGCACAACCAACGGCCGCGGTGCAGATGATGGTTGCTCTCGGGAGATGGCTGGTTGCTCCCGCTCACACAGTTATTAGGTGCAAAGAATTGGACGCAGCGGTGAGGGACCGTCTACTTGCGGAATGGAAAAACTTCGAGCCGAACGTCGTCACTTTAGTCGTTGACGATCATTCGGCTCCTCCGCTCTCAAAACTGGTGCCCTTTCTCGATAACCTCGAGTCAAGGGGCGCAACTACCCTGTATCGCTGCCTGAACTTTACTTGTTCCCTGCCTGAGATCGTCTAAGCCTGGACTTGCTTCCGTTTCAGGGCATAGCCGCCTAGCAAGCAACCGGCAATTCCCAAGCCCAAAAGTCCGAACGAGCTGGGTTCGGGAACGATAGCCGCCAAACCGAACGCGAAGTCGGGAGCATGCGAATTGGTAAGAAACGCAGCCATGCCAGTCGTTGGATCAAAAGTATAAATCTGGTTCGGAGCTATTACCGATGTTCCGTATACCGTATTAGATACGCTGACGAGTGCTCCAAAATCCGTAGATCCGCTGGTCCCGATGAACGAAGCTAGTCCGGTAGTCGTGTTGATAGTGTAGATGTTCGAGCCCAGTGAGAGGTACAAGGTACCCGAACCGGTCGACATACCGACATAATTGCTAACACCCATAATCAAATGAGTGGACCCTATCAAAGTAGCTGCGCCGGTTGTCGCATTGATGTTCCACAAACCGCCCATGGGATCCACCATGTAAAGACCGGAAGTTGTGGAGCCGAAAGCATAATAGGAAATACTGGAAGTTCCGATCGACTTGACGGTTCCGGTGTTTGTATTCACCGAATAGAGCGTTGTACCGCCCTCGTCTGAGGTGTAAACCGTATCGCCGATCTCGCCGAGGCCCGCAGCTGTAAAGCCGAAATTGCTGACCTGACTGAAATTTCCCGTACTCAGATCCAGCTTACCGAACTGATTACTTCCAGTAGTGTCCCAAACGAGGGTGTCCGCAAACAGGCCACCCGAAAAAACCAGAGCAGTAAGAACCGTAAGAGTTCGAATCATATATTACGCCCACAATCTCCATTCATAGGCCCAACGCTTATTGAGAGACGTAGACCTACTTAACCTGTTGCGATTCTAGCACGATTTCTTATTAGGAGAGATCCGGTTGAACTAGAGAATCTTCAGGATCTTTCCTATATCGAAATATTACGGGCAGGCTCTAGACTACCCTATTTGGTGGTTCAATAAGGCAGCATGTTTGATTGATAACGCACTGGCGATTCCCAAAACCGGACATGCGCGTTGGCTGTGTTTATCAACCAAGGCCAATATTATCAACGATATACCGACCGGTTAAGATGTGGTAGCCGGAATGCCTATACAATACTGACACAAGTATGGATGTACCTCGCGGAAAAGAAGTAGCTCGGAAACGTTTGATCCGGCGCATTGCCTTGATCGTCGTCATCGTTTTAGCGGTTGGCGGCACCACCATCGCGCTGGCGCGTCTAAAGCCCGCAGCACCATCGGTAGATATGAGCGGTCTCTGGCCGGGAACGGTGCGGCGAGGGCCAATGGAGCGGAATGTTCGCGGACTGGGAGCCTTGAAGCCGGAAGAGATTCACTGGATTGCCGCAGCCCAGGACAGCCGGGTGTCTCAAATCGTGCGGCGTGCCGGAATCGACCCCGTGAAAGCCAACGACGTGATTTTGGTGCTGAGCGATCCGGATCTGGAACTGGAAGCCGAAAAAGCCGAGTGGCAGATGAAGCAGGACGAGGCAAACCTCGCAAATTTGAAAGTCACACTAGAGAGCGCAAAACTGGACCAGCAGGCTACACTGGCTGAGCTCGAGTCGCAAGCCACTCAAGCGAAACTGACCGGAGATCGTGACCTGGAATTAACGCGGCTCAATCTGCTGAGCGATCTGAGTTCGCGATTGTCGGTAGATAGTGCGAACCAGCTACGCAATCGAGTGGCGCTGCAGAAACAGCGTCTGGGAATCCAGGATGAGGCAATCAAGGCGCAGATTGAGGCGGCGCAAGTGACGGTTGAGAGTTCTCGTGCGGCATACGACCTAAAACGAAAACAGGTCGATCAGCTGACAATCCGAGCCGGTATCGACGGCCAGCTGCAGGAAGTGGATGTCGAAGTCGGACAGCGCGTCACGGCGGGTACCATCCTGGCGAAAGTAGCGGATCCGAGAAGGCTAAAGGCTGTTCTGCAGATCGCCGAAACGCAGATGAAGGACGTTCGAATCGGGCTTGATGCTACGGTCGACACCCGCAACGGGATCATACCGGGCCGGGTGATCCGGATCGATCCGGCAGCGCTGAACGGCACGGTGGGCGTAGATGTGGCGCTTCTTGGCGCCCTGCCGCCGGGTGCTCGCGCGGAATTGAGCGTCGACGGAACCATCGAAATCGAACGGTTGCCGGACGTCGTTTACGTAGATCGGCCAGTTTCGGGTGAGCCCGACACCACCATAGGCCTCTTCAAGATAGATCCGGACGGCAAGGGCGCAAGCCGTGTAAATGTCAAGCTGGGCGTGGCATCGGTGAACACCATCGAAGTCAAACAGGGATTGAACGTGGGCGACAAGGTGATCTTGTCTGACATGTCGCAGTACGATCAATACCAGCGAATCCGGTTGAACTGAAAGTAAGCTGCATGCGTATTTACGAAGTATTGGTTTGAGGCAGGAGGAATAAGTAGAATGACAGCATCCGATCCATTGATTCACCTGGAAGGCGTGACCAAGGTTTTCGTCACCGATGAGGTCGAGACGCACGCGCTCTCGGGTATCCACATCGATATCCAGCGCGGCGAATATGTCTCGATTTCCGGTCCGTCTGGCTGCGGTAAATCGACCTTACTGGCGATTCTGGGACTGCTCGATTCGCCCAGCTCTGGCACCTATATTCTGAACAGTAAACCGGTACAGAGCCTGAAGCTGTCGGAACGCGCCCGCATCCGGAATCGCGAGATCGGCTTCATTTTCCAGGCGTTCAATCTAATCGGCGATCTAAATGTTTACGAGAACGTCGAACTGCCACTGACCTACCGCGGCATGCCTTCGAGCGAACGAAAGAAGAAAGTACACGAAGCGCTCGAGCGCGTCGGCATGTCTCACCGCATCAAACACTATCCGTCACAGTTGTCCGGCGGTCAACAGCAGCGCGTGGCGGTAGCTCGAGCCTTGGCCGGTGATCCTTCCATCCTCTTGGCTGATGAGCCCACCGGCAACCTGGACTCGCAAAATGGCGAACAGGTCATGGACCTGCTGCGAGAACTGCACCGCGGAGGCGCGACGATCTGCATGGTTACGCATGACCCGCGGTATGCGCGATACGCCGACCGCTCCATTCACCTGTTCGATGGACGCGTGGTCGAAGAAAATATGGAGGTGCCTGTCTGATGTACAAGCATGTGGACCTGGTTGCCGTTGGCTTGTTGCTGGTCGGCTTGGCGTTCGTCTCTCACGTGCGGGAATCGACTGTCATCGAATATCAATCCGTACGGCTTGTGAACTTCACGACTCGCCAGTTGCAGCACTTATCGATTCGCCCTCACATCCCGCAACTCTGCCTGTTCCGCGATTAACTCGGCCTGCTCTACCCTAGTAGGTGAGCCGCAAAGATCCGCTATCCAATGATCTCTCTACGAAACATCGAAAAATTCTTCGAGCACGGACCCAGCAAGACTTATGTACTACGACGTATCAACGTCGACATCAAGGAAGGTGAATTCATCTCTATCATGGGGCCTTCCGGGGCAGGGAAGTCAACGCTCCTCCATCTGCTCGGGATGCACGATTCGGCCTGGACCGGCGAATACAACTTCTTCGATCATCCGATTCACCGCATCAACAAGAAGGACCGGTCCGAGCTTTATAAGAAGTACATCGGCTTCGTGTTTCAGAGCTATCACCTGCTCGATTCGCTGACAGTCTACGAGAATCTCGACATTCCTCTTTCCTACCGGAATATCAAGAAATCGGAACGCCAGAGTATCGTTTGCGACGCGCTGGACCGGTTCAACATGGTGGGCAAGAAAGATCTCTATCCCAACCAATTATCGGGCGGCCAGCAACAACTGGTTGCAATCGCGCGGTCCATGATTGCCAACCCGAAATTGATTTTGGCGGATGAGCCGACCGGCAACCTGCATTCCAGCCAGGGCAAAGAGATCATGGAGCTTTTCAAAAGGCTGAATGAGCAGGGTACTACGATAGTCCAGGTTACCCATAACGAGAAGAACGCCGAATACGGTCACCGGATTATCTATATCGAAGATGGCTGGATCACCCAGAATCAACCCGCCGCTTGATACGGCTTTCGATGCCCCTGTCCGCACTGTTCGCGCTTCTTCAAGGGCCGAAGATGCAATGAGAATCGTTCCATCGCAGATGCGAGTTCTGATCGCTGACGATCAGCCCGATGTGCTCGAAGCCCTACGCCTCATTCTGAAGCGCGAAGGATACAAAATAGAAGCCTTCGAATCTCCTCAGCATGCCCTCGCCAGCATAGAGAATCGCGATTACGACTTAGCAATCATCGACCTGAACTACACGCGCGATACAACTTCAGGGCAGGAAGGGCTGGATCTGCTCGCTAAGATTCAGACCCAGGATGCAATGCTGCCGGTCATCGTCATGACCGCTTGGGGGAGCGTGGATCTGGCGGTAGAAGCGATGCGGCGCGGAGCCCGGGATTTTGTCCAGAAGCCCTGGGAAAATGAGCGTCTCGCCTCGATCGTTCGAACACAGCTCGAACTGAGCCATGCGATTCGGCGCGGGCAGCGGCTCGAAGCGGAAAATCAGATCCTGCGGGGCGAGAATCTACCGACCATGATCGCGCAGGCGCCCGCCATGCAGCCCGTGCTCGACCTGATCTCGCGCGTTGGTCCTTCGGATGCAAATGTTCTGATCACGGGAGAGCCCGGCTCCGGCAAAGAAGTCGTGGCCCGGACGCTGCATGCAATTTCGGTGCGGGCAAGTAAGCCGATGGTGACCGTTAACGCCGGTGGGCTCGCCGAAGGAGTTTTCGAAAGTGAGCTATTTGGACACGTAAAGGGCGCGTTCACCGACGCCAAGATGGACCGGGTGGGCCGCTTCGAGCTGGCGGACACGGGAACGCTTTTCCTCGACGAAATCGCGAATGTGCCGCTCAACCTCCAGGCGAAATTGCTGCGCGTTCTCGAAGTAGGCGAAATGGAGCGCGTCGGTTCCTCGAAGACAAAGAGGGTCGATGTGCGCGTTATCTCCGCCACCAATGCCAATCTGCCGGACGAGGTCCAGAGCGGGCGTTTTCGGCAGGACTTGGTCTTCCGGCTCAACACCATCGAAATTCATCTCCCGCCTTTGCGCGAACGGCGTGAAGATATCGCCCCGCTGGCGAATCATTTTCTCGGTATCCACGCGCGGCGCTACCGCAAGAACATAACAGGGTTCGATACAAACGCCGCGCAGGCTATGCAGGAGCATGTCTGGCAGGGCAACGTTCGAGAGCTGAATCATGTCGTCGAACGAGCCGTTCTCATGGCGCAGAGCAACTGCGTGAAAGCCAGCGACCTGGCGCTTCGCAGCGGGACTACATCCGTGCCGCGCCTCGAAGATATGAGCCTGGAAGATGTAGAAGAATTCCTCATCAAGAAGGCGCTGGCACGCTATGGCGGAAACGTGAGCCACGCCGCCAGCGCACTCGGGCTGAGCCGGAGCGCACTGTATCGCCGGTTGCAGCGCTTCGGCCTCTAAACCCCGCGGATCAGTCGCCACATGAAAGTTGCGGGCTTGGAAGTAAAAGTCGGCCACGATACCCGAGTGCTGCTGCTCGCCCTGCTGGCCGGACTTCCGGGTGTCCTCAGTACTGCCATCCTGCTCGCGGCCAAGGGCTTTTCCGGCCGTGCCCAATGGACCCTCGATCTGCTAGTCGTATTGTTCTGGCTTGGTTTCGGCTTCGCCGCGCGCGGACGCGTAGCGGGTCCGCTCCGTACTCTTGCCAATCTGCTGGAGGCGATGCGCGAAGGCGACTACTCGATCCGGGCGCGCGTCGAAAATCCGAAAGAGCCATTGGGCGAGGTCATGCAGCAGGTCAACGCCATGGCGGCGACTCTCAGGGATCAGCGTTTGGGAGCGGTGGAAGCCACGGCGCTGCTCCGAAAAGTGATGGAAGAGATAGAGGTGGCGGCGTTTGCATTCGATCCGCAGCAAAGTTTGCGTCTGGTGAACCGCGCCGGTGAGCGGCTTCTCGGACAGCCCGCGGAGCGTCTGTTAGCGAAGAATGCGACGTCGCTGGGCCTCGCCGAATACCTGGTGGGTGACCCGGAACAAACCATTCAGCGATCCTTCGCCGGAGGCGCGGGCCGTTGGGGCGTTCGGCGAAGCCAGTTTCGCGAAGGTGGTGTACCGCATCAACTGCTCGTCGTTACCGATCTCACCCGCCCGCTGCGCGAAGAAGAACTGCAGGCATGGCAGCGTCTGGTGCGCGTATTAGGCCACGAGTTGAACAATTCGCTCACGCCCATCAAATCCATTGCACAGAGTCTCGAGCAGGTCCTCAAAACAGATCCACGTCCGGACGATTGGGCGGACGATATGGCGCGCGGTTTGAATGTTATCGCCACGCGGTCGGAGTCGCTCAGCCGCTTTATGAGCGCGTATGCGCGGCTGGCCAAGCTGCCGCCCCCGAAGTTTGGTCCCGTCGAAGTGAACGGACTCATACGCCGCGTCGGCAGTCTCGAGACTCGCATGACGGTTTCCGTCGAAGAAGTTCAACCACTCACGATTCAGGGGGACGCCGATCAACTGGAACAGGTGCTAATCAACTTGGTTCGAAACGCCGTCGATGCTGCGCAGGAGACGGCGGGCCGCGTGTTTGTCCGCCCTCTCCGAACGAATACTGCGGTAGAGATTACGGTGCGCGACGAAGGACCGGGGCTTTCAAACACGAATAATCTATTCGTCCCGTTCTTCACGACCAAGCGTGGAGGATCGGGAATCGGACTTGTCTTGAGCCGGCAGATCGCGGAGGCCCACAACGGGACGCTCACCTTGCAGAACGCGACAGATGGCCCGGGATGCATCGCGCGCCTGTCGCTGCCGCTTTAGTGAGTGCAATTATGAATGGCTGCGGCGCTCTCCTGCGAACTGTCGGCATGATACGAGCTGCGCACTAGCGGTCCAGCTTCGACATGCGCAAAGCCCATTCGCTGTCCGGCTATTTTATATTCCGCGAATTCCTCGGGCGAAATATAACGCAATAAGGGCAGGTGCCTCTGCGAGGGCCGCAGGTACTGTCCGAGAGTCAAAATATCGACGTGATGGTCACGCAGATCGCGCATCACGGCCAGAACTTCGGGCTCCGTCTCGCCCAGCCCCAGCATCAGGCCCGACTTGGTCGGTATATGCGGGCGCACCTGCTTGGCGTACCGCAACATATCGAGCGAACGATCGTAGCGCGCCCCCAGCCGTACCTGTCGATAGAGGCGCGGAACCGTTTCTGTGTTGTGGTTCAATACGTCCGGATGAGCGTTCATGACGATATCCATGGCCGCATGAGAGCCCTGGAAATCCGGCACGAGCACCTCTATCCGGCAGCCCGGGATCTGCAAACGGATCGCTTCAATCGTCAGCGCAAATAATTCGGCGCCCCCGTCTTTACGATCGTCGCGATTGACACTCGTCACGACGGCATAGCGCAGACCCAGCGCGGCGCAAGCCTCTGCCACGCGCCGCGGCTCGTCATAATCCACCGTGAGCGGCACGCCTTTTTGCACCGCACAGAAACCACAACGGCGGGTGCAGACATTGCCGAGGATCATGAATGTGGCCGTGCGGCGGTTCCAGCACTCTCCGACATTGGGACAGGCTGCGCTTTCGCAAACAGTGTGCAGATGGAGACGCGTGACCAGATCCTTCAGCTCGCGATAGTTATCTCCGACCGGGGCAGGCGCGCGCAGCCACTTCGGGCGCTCCGGTTGTTGCGAGATATTAACTAGCACCACTTCAATCTTAAAACACCAATAGGCAATAAACGCTTGTTGCGCGCATCGGCAACCACGGATTTGTCAGGACAGCACGCCCCCTAAAATCCACTTGCAAAGCCCTGGTGAGTCCTCACGGTCAAGTCGGGGGTTATTACCATTTCGAGCACCTCGGAAGCACCTCGCTGCACTCGCCCGATTCACGTGAGATCGAGCAGACCGAATCCGGCGCGAAACTGCAAGCGGCCTCTGATGATCTGGGGCCTGTGTGAAAAACCTCAAAAAAGTTCCAGGATCGAGAGCGAAAGTGGTCACGGCTAAGCAAATCTTTTTGCGTGAACAATGACAGGGCTTTAGCGCTTACGACCGATAAGAGCCGCAATCTCCAAACCGCGAGAAGCCCGTATTCACAAATGTTCCACGTGGAACATTCCTCGTTTTCGCAACACCGGACTGCCTCGAATGGTAGGCGCTTTTTACCTTGTCTCCGGCGCGCCGAAATTACTACCGCCGTTTCCTTTTATAGACGGTAAAAACCCTCCCTTTCACGCAGCCGACCGGAGCGATCTAAGCCGCCGCCGGTCGCCTCTGCGCCCACCTTCGCAGCCGAAAACCAAAGCCGACCAGCAGAATGCCGAAAATCAGCGCATAAGCGGCTATCCAGATAACAACAGCCAGCGCACCGGCGGCAGGCACGGACACTGCAAAAAATCCAAAGACCACCGAAGCGATTCCAGAGAGCAGCAGCAGCCATTCCTGGCCCACAACGCGCCAGAGCCGGACCGCCGCGACGATTTCGAAGATTCCGGTGAAAATCGCCCAAAAGCCAATTAACAAGATCAGGATCGAGAGCAGTAATGTGCGGCCAGATCAGTGTCAAAATGCCGGCCACCATACCGAGTACGGCCTCGATCAGCAGCGGCCAGTGCTCTTTTATGCCTGTTCGGAATACTGCGACTAGGTTGACGACGCCGTCGACCAGCGCATAGATACCAAATAGGGTGACCAGAACGAAGATAGTAACGCCTGGCATCAGAAAAGCGAGCAGAGCAAAGATGATCGCGGCGATGCCGCGCAGCACCAAGGCCCACCAATTACGTGCGAGAGCATGTAACATCGGACAGGTCCTCTTTCTAGGGTTCTGGCGTTGAAGAAGAAGCGTGGCGCGCAGGATGCGGCCGCGTGGCTTCAGCGAGCAGCGTATCAAACTCTGAGCGAGCCATCTTCAATTTTTCTGGATGAGCGTCGATCCACTTCCCAAAAGCGGCGTACTTGGCCGCATTCCAGCCTCCCTCAAACTGAGCGCCATTCTTGCCTTCTTGATTCAGTTCGAAGTTGAAAGCGTCTTGCAGATTGGTGAATTCGGCTGAACTGATTGCCTGTTCCGCCAGAAGCGCTGGAATGAAAATGACGCCATCGGTTTTGGCCAGCACCAGATCTCCCGGCAGTACAACCGCGCGCCCGATCCGCACCGGAGCATTGATCGCGGTCAGCTCCATCTGGGCCCATGCAGAAGGGTCATAGCCTTTATAGAAGCCGTTGAAATTCGGAATTTCTCGGTTTTCTTCCTGATCTCTGATGCCGCCGTAGAATACGAAACCGGTATGCGTGTGGGCGGCTACGCCATTGCCGAGATTCGAACCGATCAAAGTGCCTTCGATGATCTTTCCGAAGCCATCGGCGACGTAGACATCCCCGATCTGCAGTTCATTGATCGGCCAGCTATTGGTTCCGCTGACCCGTCCTTCTGCCTTGCCCTCAGCCGCAATGGCCTTCGCCATATCGGCTCGCAGCGGCATGTATTGCGCCGTGAGCGCGCGGCCGGCGAACGGCTTGTCGATGTGTAGGGCTTGCCAGTCGCCCTCGAATTGATTCCTGTATCCGTGCTCCCTCAGAAAATCCCAGATATCCTCGATCGAAACGTCCAGTGCGCGCTTGAGCAGATCGTCCGGCAGCTTTCGGCCTTCCATCCGGGAAACCGATCGCCCTTCCAATCCGACGTGTAGAACATCATTTGTTCCCGCGTCATCTTTACCTGCGCGAAGCCCGGCGACACCCCGAACAGGAGGCAGGCTGCCAACGTCGTTAAAATAACTTTTCTCATTTCGAATCTCCGTTTGATTATCCGGGCAAATACTCCAGGATAGATCCTCTCACGACCTGAAGTTTATTCTCAAGAGGGTGCGGGCCGGTTTTCACACAGGACTCGCTACACTCCGAAATGGCGGATAAGAACGTTTGCGATTTGCTTTGTTTTTCCTGCTGCTCCTCTGTGCTGTCGCGCTGACCGCAGCCATCTTCCAAGTTTCGCTTCCCAGAGGACTCGATTTCAAGCACGAGAACTCGCCTACGTCGCGGAAGTATCTCATCGAGACAATGGGCGGCGGGGTCGCGCTCCTCGACTATAACAATGACGGGCTTCTGGACATCTTTTTCGTGAACAGCGGACAGCTTACGGATCCGATGCACGCTCCGGAGACTTTCAACCGCAAGGACCCGCGCTTCTGGAACCGTCTCTACCGGCAGAATCGAGACGGCAGTTTTACCGATGTTACGAAAGCCGCCGGTTTGGCCGATGCCGGAGAGGGAAACTACGGAATGGGAGTCGCGGCAGCCGATTACGACAATGATGGCTATACCGACCTCTACGTCACTAACTACGGCCGCAATGTTCTCTATCACAATAACGGCGACGGCACGTTCACCGATGTCACTGCGCGGGCCGGTGTCGCAGCAGGCGGCTGGTCGGCTTCGGCGGGATTTGTCGATTACGACAATGATGGCAAGCTGGATCTGTTTGTTACGCGCTATATGCAGTGGGACACTGCGCACAGCAAGGTGTGCGCGCGCGACACCTATTGTCTTCCAGGCGAATTTCCCCGCACAAGCAGCATTCTCTACCACAATCGGGGCGACGGCACGTTTGAAGACGTCAGCCAGCGATCCGGCATCGCTGCTAAACAGGGCCACGCTCTCGGCGTCGCCTTCAACGACTACGACGGTGATGGTTACCCTGATATCTTCGTGGCCAACGACGGAATGGAACAGTTCCTGTTTCACAACAACAGAAACGGGACCTTCACCGAGCGCGCTCTCGACGCCGGCGTGGCTCTGTCGGATAACGGAAAGCCTTTTGCCGGGATGGGTGTGGATTTCCGCGACTACGACAACGACGGCCGGCCCGACATCATCGTCACGAATTTAGCCAGGCAGATCTACGCCGTATATCACAATGACGGTGAGGGTTCCTTCAGCTATCGGAGCCTCGAAACTGGTCTTGGGCGTGCTCTCGGCCGCCAGTTCCGGCTGGGGCATGCGCCTCGCGGATTTCAACAATGACGGCTGGAAGGATCTCTTTGTGGCACAAGGTCACGTCATGGATAACGTGGAGAAAATTGATCCTTCGCTGCGCTATCTCGAACCGCCGCTGGTGGCCTTGAATCATCAGGGAAGATTTGAACGGGTGGATTCCGGTACGCAGCTTCCAGTGGCTGGGCGGGGCGCCGCATTCGGCGATCTGAATAACGATGGATGGCTCGACGTGGTGATGACGGCTCTCGGTGGCCGCCCTATGCTGTTTCACAATACGGGAGGTAGCAATCACTGGCTTACCATCAAACTCCGCGGAACGCGCAGCAATCGCGACGGCTTCGGGGCGCGGCTCGAGGTGAATGGCCAATGGCAATACGCGAATTCAGGTGGCAGCTATCTTTCCGCGAGCGACAAACGTGTTCATTTCGGCCTCGGTCCGGCTAATACCGCGCAGGTGGAGATCTGGTGGCCATCCGGCATACACCAGAAACTCACCAATGTTCGTGCCGATCAATTTCTGGAAATTCGTGAAGAGCGCACAGGCCGCGGTCTCGCGCCACCAAAGAAAAGAAGAACTTCGGCGGACTTGGGCGCGAGTCGCGCGTCCGTTGTGCGCGAAATTTCTCAAGAGGAGCGGCCCTGATGCTCGCGGTCATTCTTTCTCTGGGGCTAGTCTGGCAGAGCCTTTCGCCGGAGGTGATTCAGCACATCCAGGCGGGCGTGGCGGCGCAGAAGCAGGGCCAGATGCAGCTCGCAATCAGCGAGTTCAAGAAGGTTACTGAACTGGCGCCGGAGTTACCTGCTGCGTTTGTCAACTTAGGCGCTGCCTATTTGCAGAATCATGAGTATGAAGCCGCGATCGCTCCGTTGAAGAAGTCGCTCGAGCTGAAAGCCGATTTGCCGGGAGCGGAACAGATGCTCGGCTATGCGCTGCTGATGCAGGGATATCCGGGCGAAGCCATTCCCTATCTCGAAAGAGCGCATGCAGTAGACGTGCTCGGCATTGCACAGCTCCGCGTAGGCAAGTTGAATGAAGCGATCACGAATCTGAGCGCGGCGGTAGCCAGGCACCCGAATGATCCGGAGCTGCTTTATTACTTGGGACGGGCTGCTGGGCTTCTCTCGAAAGAAGCGAACGACACCCTCCAGGAACGATTCCCCGATTCGGCGCGGGCGCATCAGGCGTTAGCAGAGAACTACGCCGTGCTGCGTCAGGTTCCCCAGGCGGAGCAGAATTTCCAGGCGGCTATCAATGCGGAGCCGCAAGCGAGAGGAATTCATTTGGCGCTCGGGCAACTCTACGCGAAAGTGCCGGATTGGCCCAAGGCAGAAACCGAATTTCGCGCGGAAACGAAGCTGCAGCCCGGCGATGCGGAATCGGCCTATTGGCTGGGCAGCGTCCTCTTGCAGGAAGGGAAAGGGAAAGAAGCTCAGGCAGAACTGGAGCGCGCGAACCAATTGCGGCCGGAGATGCCGGAGACGCTCTATGCACTTGGCAAAGCGGACTCGCTCGATGGTAACCCCGCGGGAGCAGAAGCCGCCTGGACCAAACTTATCTCCGTTGAAAATTCCGGATCGCTTGCCGCACAGGCGCATTTCGGTCTCGCTACGCTTTATCGCAAGCAGGGGAAGACCTCTGAAGCGGCGCGCGAGATGGAAGAATATAAGCGCCTCGATAAAGCTGCTAAATGAGTCTATGAACATCAAAAGCGCGTTGCTTCTGAATCTCGCCTTCGCTTCGGTTTCGCTGGCGGGGCCTTCTCACTGGGTTGTAAGTTGGGGCGCAAGCGCTTCGCCGCAACGCGATGAGGCGCAGATGCGCGAAGAGAAGCTTACATATGAGAATCAGACACTGCGGGAGATTATCCATTCGAGCATAGGCGGCCAAACAGTGCGAGTGCGGCTTTCGAATGCTTACGGCAAACAGGCGGTCGAGATTGGCGCGGCACATATTGCATTGAGCACAGGCAAGGCGGGAATTGTGCCGGATTCGGATCAGGTGCTTACCTTCAGCGGGCAAGCGACCGTTACGATTCCGGCCAATGCAGTTGTAGTAAGCGATCCGGTGAAATTCAACCTGCCGGCCGGCCGCGATGTGGCGATCAGTTTATTCCTCCCGAAAGCGACAATGGCCGCCGGTATCCACTATGCGGCACAGCAGATGGCCTACATTGGGGAGGGCGATTTAACAGGCTCGGCTTCCATCGCTAATGCGGCGACGGTAGAGTCTTGGATTTTCTTGAGCGATGTAGATGTGGTGGGGCCTGAGCGGGCGTCCACGTTAGTGGCATTCGGAGACTCCATCACCGACGGCGCGCATTCGACAACGGATGCCAATCATCGCTGGCCGAACTTTCTGGCCGATCGTTTGTCGGCGCGGCGCGGACATGCGGAAATCGGAGTCCTCGATGCCGGAATCGGCGGTAATCGCATCCTGCACGATGCCATAACGAATGTACGGTTCGGCGTCAATGCCTTGGCGCGATTCGATCGCGATGTACTCGCGCAGCCGGGCACACGCTACGTCATCGTTCTCGAAGGAATCAACGATCTGGGGCATGCGGGTACGTCGGCTCCGCAATCGGAAACGGTCAGCGCTCAAGATATCATCTCGGGGCTGCAGCAGATGGCCGAGCGCGCGCACGAAAATGGACTCACGATTTTCGGCGCAACGCTGACCCCCTTTGAGGGCACGACCTATCCTGGCTATTTCACTCCGGCTAAAGAAGTGAAGAGAAAAGCGGTGAACGAGTGGCTTCGCAAGACGAAGGCGTTCGATGGCCTGATCGATTTTGATCGGGCCGTACGCGATCCGAACCATCCTGACCGGATGCTGGCCGCCTATGATAGCGGCGACCACCTGCATCCGAACGATGCGGGATACAAGGCCATGGCGGATTCCATCGACTTGTCGCTCTTCAAATAGCTGACACGTCTGCTGGATCACACTAGTCAAAACAATTTTGCCGGCATGTTCGCCGCTTTCCAGTCTTTCGTGTGCGCGCCATGCCTCCTCTAGTGGAAAGGTGGAATCTATTTTGGGGCGAATCGTGCTCTTCGAGGGCAGCAGCGGCCAAACATTCTTAAGCAGCGCCCGCGCGACGGCTCCCTTCTGTTCGGGGGTTCGCACGCGCATAGTCGATCCCATTACCCGAGCGCGTTTTTGCATTAGAGTTGAAATGTCCAGTTCGGCTGCGTGACCGCCTTGTGTCGCTACAATGGCCAGCCGGCCTTCGACCGCGAGCGCCGCCAGGTTTCTTTGTAAGTATGCGCCGCCTACCATATCCAGCACTACATTCGCCCCACGCCTGTCGGTCAGTCGCTTGACTTCGGCCACGAAGTCGCAGTCCCGATAGTTGATGGCCGATTGCGCCCCGGTTTCCAGGCATACTGCGCATTTCCGGTCGCTTCCTGCTGTCGCGATCGGAACGGCGTTCCAGGCGCGCGCCAGCATGATCGCCATCGATCCAATTCCGCTTGTGCCTCCGTGGATGAGCACTGTCTCTCCGGCTTTGAGCTCCGCTCGAGTGATCAGATTGTCATAAACCGTAAACAAATTCTCGGGTAGCGTCGCGGCTTCCACTTCACTCCAGCCTTCTGGGATCGGCAGAACCTGGCAAGCCGGTACAGTGCAATATTCGGCATAGCCGCCGCCGGCAAGAATCGCGCATACCCTATCGCCTGCGCGAAATTGCTTGACTTCGGAGCCCACCGAATCTACTACTCCGGCCGCATCCAATCCAGGAATATCGGATGCTCCAGGCGGTGGCGGATACTTACCTTGACGTTGCATGATATCGGCACGAGAAACGCCGGCGGCTTTTATTCGCATGACGAGTTCGTCCGAACGGGGAGCCGGGTGCGGTCTCTGCCCACGCTGCAAGACACGCGGGCCGCCGAATTCCGATATCTGGATAGCTATCATGAGTAGGGCCTACTTGCTGTATTAGCAAATCTTTCGAAACCCCGCATTCTGTTAGACACGTCGATTTGAGAACATGGTTAGTCAAATTAGCTTTGCGGTTTTCACCGCGGCTCTGCTCATTGCTCCGTTAAGTCTCGCGCAGGAGCAGCCACAACCGTCGGGACCGCCCCCGGGAGCCGATGCTTCGGGCGGTTTCTCCAGCACAACTACCGTTACTCACACCCCCAAGCCGCCGGACGAGCCTTACATCATCGAAGACGGCGGCATTTCGATCGAGCCGATTTATTGGTTCAATCGGGCGCAGCCTTCGCTGTATGGGGGCGCTCAGGTGACGGCCTTCGGCAATCTTAGCTATCCAGGTGACGCCAACAATAGCATCGGCGGCCAGATCAGCATACCGGCGGGACGCTCTGACACTCTCCGCCTTACCTACTTTCGAGTCCAGGGAACCGGCAACAGTACTCTAACCCAGGATTCGACGATCTTCACCGAAGCCTACAACGCGGGCGATTATCTCAACGCAAGCTATACCATTCAGGCCGCCAAACTCTCTTGGGACTATCTTTCCTATACCTGGCATAAGCCGATGGGAGCCATTCGTCTGAAGACGCTATGGGAAATCCAGTTCTTAGATGTAGGTACCAACGTGGTGGCGCCATTCAAGCCAGTGGTCACGGATTCGAGCGGCAACGTAATTGACGCCAATACAGCGACGGGTAGCAAGAATCTCTTTTTGCCGACTTTTGGCGTGGAGTTCGAACAGGGGATCGGGCGTTACTTTCGCTGGGAAGCAAAGATCTCTGCTTTCGGAATCCCGCATCGGAGCGATATTTGGGATGCCGAAGGTTCTCTTGCTTTCAGAGTCAGCCGGTTCGAAATCTTGGGGGGAGAAAAGGCGTATCATTTCAAGACGTCACCCCAGGGAGATCAGTATTTTGCTGATACTATGTCAGGCGTGTACGTGGGCTTACGTTACTACTGGACCGGCCGCGAATAATTCCATCTCTGGAGGCGGATGTGGTTCGAACGATCACGATCGAACGCGAATATGGAAGCGGCGCCGGCGCCATCGCCAGGAAACTGGCTGCCAAGCTCAACTGGACACTCTGGGATCAGAAGATCACGCAAGAAGTCGCGAAGCGCCTGAAGTGCGACGTGAGAGCCGTCGAACTGCGCGAAGAGAAGCCCGACTCCACCTTCTATCGACTGATGAAAACTTTCATGCGCGGGAGCTATGAGGAGCGCTTCTCCGGCGCGGGTACCGAGTTGCTGGACGCGGAAACTCTCTCCACATTGTTTGAAACCGTTATCAAGGACGTCGCCGCCCGCAGCCCTTGCGTCATCGTGGGCCGCGCGGCTCCCTGGTTTCTGCGGGAGCGCGACGATAACATGGGTTTGTTCATATTCGCGCCTTTTCATGAAAAGGTGCGCCGTTTGCTGGCAATCGGAAAAACTCAAGAAGAAGCTGAAGAGCAGTTGGAACACATGGACGAAGACCGGGCCGCCTTCGTCAAACGTTATTACGGGAAGACTTGGCCGCAACGGGACTTGTACCACCTGATGATCAATTCCGTTATCGGTGACGAGGCGGTTATCGACTTAGCGCTACGTGAGATGGAGATTC
The DNA here is from genome assembly GCA_963799755.1 of Terriglobia bacterium. Lineage (GTDB taxonomy): Bacteria > Acidobacteriota > Terriglobia > Bryobacterales > Bryobacteraceae > Bog-105. The sequence continues at coordinate 374,590 of CAWCYQ010000001.1, forward strand.
TTAATAAGCGAGTCGACTAGCCTTTCGAACCTTTGCCCGGTTCGCTTTTTTCCTCGAGATCTTCCTCGACTGTTTCGCGATCGCCCTCCGCCTGAGACGGCACAGGCCGTTCTTCAGCAGCCAGATTTTTGTCGGGTTGGCTAGGCTGTTTCTTTTCTTCGCTCATACTCCATTAGAAGGCATGGACAGCCGGACGTTTCACTCGGTTGCGAATCGAAAGACCGTTGTATCTTGATAATGCTCGCCGCGCCGCAGTTCGGTCGAAGGAAATTCCGGCTGATTCGGCGAATCGGGGAAATGTTGCGTCTCGAAGCACATGCCGCTGCGGACTCGATAGGCCACGCCGTCCTTGCCTGTCACTGAGCCATCCAGGTGATTGCCTGTATAGAATTGCATGCCCGGCTGCGTGGTCAAGACCTCCAGAACACGCCCCGAGTGTGTATCGTGAGCGACTGCCGCCAGAGTTGCCGTGCGGCCATTCCGGTTCAGTACATAGTTGTGATCGTAACCTTGACCGAACGCTAATTGTTCATCGCGGTCGTCGATCCGGGCTGCGACCTTCGTCGGCTTACGAAAGTCGAACGGCGTCCCTTCGACCGGGCGCAACTCGCCCGTGGGTATCAGGTGTGCGTTCACCGGCGTGAATCGGTCGGCGTTGATCGTGACAATTGAATCGACCACTTCCCCCGTTTCATTTCCGGATAGGTCGAAGTAGGAGTGATTGGTTAAGTTCAGTACCGTGTCTTTATCCGTAGTCGCCTGGTAATCGAGTTGCAGTTCGTTGGCGTTGTTAAGCGTGTAGCGGACAGTGACCTGCAGGTTGCCGGGATAGCCTTCTTCTCCGTCCTTGCTGAGATAATTCAATTCAAGAGCGTGACCTTGCGGCGAGTCAACCTCGCGCGCGTTCCAGACAACCTTGTCGAAGCCCCTCCAGCCGCCGTGAAGCGAGTTTTCGCCATTGTTCCGAGCGAGCGTGTATTTCGTGCCGTTCAGCTGAAACTCGCCGTGCGCAATGCGGTTCGCGTAACGCCCGACCAGCGCGCCGAAGTAGGGGTTCCGTTGAAGATAGCCCTCGAGCGTGTCAAAGCCGAGCACGATGTCGCCGAACTCGCCGCGGCGGTCCGGAGTCTTCAAACTAACTAAGCGGCCGCCGAAATTGGTGATGCGCGCTTCGATGCCATTGGCATTGCGAATCGTGTACAAATCGATTGCCGCGCCCGATTCGAGAGCACCCCAGTGCTGTTTCTGTATGGCAGTCATGTATCTTGTGAATTCTATCGAGAGGAAAGTATCAGAATACTATTTGCATCGACGATCTTCATCAGTGCGTTCCTGCTGTTTTCCGTTGAGCCGCTGGTCGCCAGGCGCATTCTGCCCTGGTTTGGGGGCTCAGCTGCGGTCTGGTCCACGTGCCTGGTTTTCTATCAAACGGCGCTCCTCGGCGGTTATTTCTATGCGCGGCTACTAACACGCTTTTTCACTCCGTATGCTCAAGCGGTGGTGCATATCGCCGTACTGTTCGTCTCCCTGTTGTTGCTGCCGGTGGGGCCTGGCTTGAGCTGGCGGCCCGCCACGCCGGAATATCCTGCATGGCTCATCTGGCGCATGCTCCTCGTCTCCATCGGGCTTCTTTTCATCGCTCTTTCGGCGACCAGTCCATTGCTGCAGGCTTGGCTCGGACGCGCTGGATTCAAAACTCCTTACAGGATGTTCGCTGTTTCGAACTTTGCCTCGTTGGCCGCGCTGCTGGCGTATCCGACGCTTGTTGAACCTATTCTAGGAACGCGAGCGCAGAGTATCACGTGGTCTCTGCTCTACGTGATTTTCGCGGTGCTGTGTGCGGCTGTTGCCTGGCGGAGCCGCCAAGTGAGCGTAGTGCTCGAGGAGAAGAGCCCGCCACGTACGGCGCACCTGCGCACGTTTCAGTGGTTTGCGTTAGCCGCCTGCGGCTCCATGCTTCTGCTGTCCGTGACAAATCACATCGACGAAAATGTCGCGGCCGTGCCCTTCATGTGGGTCTTGCCATTAGCCACGTACCTGCTCAGTTTCGTCTTCAGCTTCGGCTCGCTCAATATCTACCGGCGCTCGCTCTGGCTGCGCCTGCTGGCGTTTGCCCTGGGCATTCTCGGCTATGCCATCTATAACATCAGTTCAATAATTGTGTTACAGGTCAGCCTGCCGATTTTTCTTGGCAGCCTGTTCGTTTGTTGCCTGTTTTGTCACGGCGAGTTGAACAGGTTGCGGCCGCCGGTCGCCGAACTGACGAACTTCTATCTTGTGATTGCGGCAGGCGGCGCAGCGGGTGCGATCCTGATCGGCCTGCTCGCGCCGAGCATTTTCAATGGCGTGTATGAACTTCCTCTGACGCTCACCTTTACAGCGCTACTCGCGTTCGTCTCGACATGGAATGAGCGGGTCTGGGCGGTCCGCGCCTTGTGGGTTGGCGTGACGGCCTGTATGGTGGCCGTGGCTGTCATGAACGTGAAGGCTTACCGTCAAAACGCGATCTCGCTGCGGCGCAGTTTCTACGGCTCGCTGCGCGTAGTGCAAACACCGCATGCGGGTCCCGATCAGCAGCGCATCCTGTTTCACGGAACTATCGAGCATGGCTCGCAGTTTCTGCTGCCGCCCGAGCGGTCGCGTCCCACCACGTACTACGGACCCGACTCGGGCATCGGAATCCTGCTCCGTGAATGCTTCAGCGTTCCGAAACGAGTCGCTGTGATTGGGCTGGGCACGGGAACGCTCGCCGCCTACGGACGCGCCGGCGACCAGCTTGTCTTTTATGAGATCAATTCTCAAATTGTCGACATTGCACAAGCGTTGTTTCTCTATTTGCGTGAAACTCCGGCTCACAAGAGGATCACGATCGGGGATGGGCGTATGTCTCTAGAACGAGATACTTCTCCGCCGTTTGACATCATTGTGCTCGATGCGTTCTCGGGCGATGCCGTCCCCGTGCATCTGCTGACGAGGGAAGCGGTCGCGCTCTATTTGCGGCACCTGCGCAACGATGGCGTGCTCGCGTTTCATGTATCGAATGACTTTCTCGATCTTGCGCCTGTAGTACAGAAGCTGGCGAGAAATGCAGGATATAGCGCCGTGCTGGTGCACAATCACCGCGATGATGACGAAGCAGTGCTGCCGGCCGACTGGGTGCTGGTCACGAACAATCAGGCGGTGCTCAACAATGCTTCGATTAGGGTGCATGAAAAACCGATTGACGAGCGACCAAGCTGGCGGCTGTGGACGGATGATTACAACAACGTTTGGCAGGTTTTCAAGACGCCGGAGTTACGCAGATAACCTGTCGCATTATTTATTACGTCCGGAACGCATCTTTTGCATAGCCCACAACGGGAGAAACCTCGGCGTGACGAGCAGATAACGCTTCCACAGTCTCGCAGGTTCCACTGCCAGCCGGAACAGCCATTCGAGGCCATTGCGCTGCATCCACGCGGGCGCCTGCCGCGTTCGCCCGGCATGAAAGTCGAACGCAGCCCCCACGCCAATCATCGTAGCGCCCGGAAAATCATCGCGACGCGCATACATCCATTTTTCCTGCTTAGGCGTACTGATTCCGACGAAGATAATGTCGGGGTCGGCCCGGCGAATCAGCTCTTGCACGTGATCTTCCTCTTCCAACGTCAAGGCACGAAACGGCGGCGAATACGAGCCTGCTATAAACAAATCGGCAAAACGTCCCTGAAGCCGTTCAATCAACACCGGCAGTGTATCTTCTCGGCCTCCATAGAGAAAAATGCGTTGTCCGGTTCGCGCCGCATTACGGCAAATCTCCAGCATCAGCGTTGGCCCATAGACACGTTGCTGCTCGCGCGCACCAAAAGAACGTATCGCCCAGACCAGCGGCATGCCGTCCGGTGTAGCGATATCGGCTTCGTTGAGAATCCTCGCAATCTCCGGATCGTCCTGCGCCATCACGACGCCATGTACCGAGGTGACGCAGATATAGTGTGCTCTTGATCCTGGAACGGTCTTTCGCTCTGCTGACCATTGCTGGCAAAGCTCAACAACTTCCTGGTAGCTGGTCTTGCTGATACCGACGCCCGCCACAAGCTGCTTCTCTGGAATCGCGCGCAAAGTCTATATTCTCGCGTCGGCGAGTCCTACCCGTTTGTAGCATCCAAACAACTCCGATCCAACGCCACCCTAACCGGTAATCACGCCGCTCAGCTCTTTTCGTATCAACTTGTTAAGTTTTCGCTTCCCCCACGTTGAAATCAGCGTGTCGAGCGCCGATCGCGCGGCCCAGGCCTCCAACTCCGAGTCGATCACACCGTCGAGCAGTGGCTTGCTGATGGCGTGTAGACGATCGACGATCCAGTTCACTACCTGTCCAACGCGCGTCGAGGTGATGCTACCCGGCTCCGGCGCGGGAACTTCTGGTTCCGCTGTACCGCAAAGAGGAATAATCGGCAGCCATCCTTGTTGCTGCGGATCGAAGCGGCTTTTGACGGCTTCGCGGCCGTCTGCCGTCTTTCGGCTGAGCCCGGTCGCCACAATGGGATTGATTACTGAAAGCCGGAAGTGATCGCGCAGAAACTTCTGGCAGTTGCGCCGTCCGAGTTGATAATCGTGCAGCCGAAAACCGCGCTCGAAAAATCCGCCGAAAGCGCTCAGCATTCCGCATTGTAGAGCTTCTTTGTCGGGATTGTCCGTGTCGGACGGTGCCAATACAAAACGGCTGAACGAAGTTCCACTCATCACCGCCGTGAGTGACTCGCCCAGGAAGCGCGACTGCGACACCAGCGTTCCAAACAGATTCGGTAGCATGCCGAAGACGCTGCTGTTTTGGTCGAATGAGTAGTCCGGATTATAGAGAGCTTTAGCCGGGAAGGGAGCAATGGTCAGCACGCCGCAATTAGCGTCCTCCGCTCCACTCGGATTTCGTAGCATGCCCGTCTGTGGATCCGGCTTGGCGCTCGGATTGCGCGTAGCGAGAAAGTCGTGCGCGAGTTGAAAAGGATCGTTGTTGGTGACTCCGCCATCCACATTGAGCGTGGTGACGGTATCACCGGCGTGAAGCGGCCAGTGCGGCGGAACCGGATCGGGATTCACGACCGATAGAGGCTCCCAGGGTGAGTAAAGATAATCCGCCACGCTGCGGTCGATCTGCCGCGGCGCGAGAAAGAGCGGAAAGGCCCCAGTAGCTTTGGCCGCCTCTTTCAGCAGCGGCCACGCCCCCTCGTTGGACCCGACTGGAAGCGGCTTGGCAAACCGGGAAAGCGGAGGATTCTGTCCGATAACTGTCTCAAACTGCAGCCGGTCGGCATAGTAGCCGACGTCTTCCTCGGCCGAGCCTAGTAGCGCAGCCGTTTAGCGAAAAAGGAGTACCGCGTACATTCGTTAATGTGAGAAACAGCGTGAGTGCATTCGATATGTATGGCCGGGCAACCACCGGAACCGGCGCAATCGCGTAATCTGCGATCTCGTCAATAATCGTCGAGTCGAGAAGGGACACCACCGGCTTATTCGGAGCGCTCAAATCCGCGTCCTGCAGCAGGCCTTCGATATCGATCTTGTTCACCCAGCTCTCGAAAAACTTGTTGGTGCTGCCTTGCAAGGGAGCGCTTGCGGCATCGCGAATATGCTCAAAGCTGCCCTGTACCATCACCGCCGCAATGGCCGCGCACATGCCGCCCGCCGATGCGCCTGAGAAAACGTCTATCGAAACGTCGTGCAAGGGTACGGATTCATCTCCCGACGCCTTGGCTGCATACCATTGTTCCAACGCCTCCGTAAGAAAGTCGAGAACGCCCGCCGTGTAAGCACCTGCTGAAACGGCGCCTGCCATGTTGATCCCGATATGAAATGCGCCGTCAGCGGGCCATTTCATGGGTACCGGATTTGCCACCGTCCGAGTATAAAGCAATTCTTTTGTATTTGCTTTCACTACAGTTCAGCATATGATTAGTTTGCTACCCCTAGCGACCGGAGTATAACCCGCTTGGCAAAACCAAATTCCGCCCAGACCGCTCTCGACCTGTTAGTGTTGACCGTCCTCGACCGTCGAGGTCCATTGCATGGCTATGGCATCGCGACCGCCATCGAGGATTTATCTCAGGAAGCTCTGCGTGTCGAAGAAGGATCGCTCTATCCGGCTCTGCATCGCATGGAAGAACTCGCTTGGATTGCCGCGGAATGGAAAATGAGCGAGACCAAGCGGCGGGCTCGCTTCTATCGAATCACCAATGCGGGCAAGAAACAATTGGCCTCTGAATCCGAGCGCTGGGTGAGCTTTTCCGCCGGCGTTTCGCGCGTGTTGCGGCACGCCTGACGCTACGACCTCGAGGAGTACATCATGTCCTGGCTTTCAAAATTAAAGAATGCATTGAATCCGCAGCGCCTGGATGAAGATCTGGCGGAAGAAATGCGCGATCATCTGGAGCGTCGCGCTGACGCCATCAAAGCCAACGGTCTGAGTGCTGACGAGGCGCGCCGTCAGGCGCATTTGCGCTTCGGCAACACCACCCGCTTCCGTGAGCAGAGTCGCGATTTGCGCCTTTGGACCAGTTTGGAAAATACGCTTCAGGATATTCGTTACTCGTGGCGCGGCATGCGCAGAGGGCCTGTGTTCGCGACGACGGCCGTATTGTCGCTGGCTTTGGCCATCGGCGCCAACACGGCAATCTATTCGATCGTCGACGCGGCCATTCTTCGGTCCTTGCCCGTTCACAAGCCGGACCGCCTGTTCAGGCTCGCGATGCCCGGAATATCGCAGCCAGGCAGTCCCGCGGCTGAGGAGCGGCTTTCATTCAGCTACCCGATGTATTTACAATTCGTGGCCGCATCGAAACCCGCCGCGCGCCTGGCGCTCTTCAGTTCTCCATTTGATATGGAGGCGCAAAGGCCCGGGTCCGCTCTGCCTGCCGAGAAAATTATCGGACAGTTTGTTTCCGGAGAAGCATTCGATGTTCTTGGTGTCGCTCCAGCCGTGGGGCGGCTCTTCTCCGCCGAGGACGATCATCTTCCGCGCGGTCGCAACGTGGTCGTCTTAAGCTATCGCTACTGGCAAAGACGATTTCACGCGGACCCATCTGTTATCGGCCAGTTTCTCCAAATAGAAGGTAAGCCTTACGAGATTACTGGCGTGGCCCGCGAAGGCTTCTTCGGAGTCGAGCCGGGAAGATTTATCGATTTCTGGCAGCCGGCCACGCTCTACGAAGCACGAGCGCTTACCGATCCCGGCTGGAACTGGTTTCAGATCCTGGGCCGGTTGAATCCCGACGTATCACGCGAGCAGATAGCGGCTCTCTTGCAGCCGCCGTTCCACAATTTCGTGCTGGAGATGCTGAAGCGCATTCCAACCGTACCGCCCGTCATCCGCAAGCAGTTCTTGCAGGCGGCCATCCGCGTGCATCCCGCGGCAACCGGAGTCTCCGATTTCCGAAGAGACTTCTCACGCTCCTTGTGGATCGTCTTCGGAGTCGCGGCCGGTATTTTGTTGATCGCCTGTGCGAACGTGGCGAGTCTTCTACTTGCCCGTTCGACCGCCCGCGCAACCGAAATGGCAATGCGCATCTCTCTGGGCGCAGCGCGCACGCGTCTCATTCGACAATTGTTGACCGAAAGTCTTTTGCTTTCCCTGATGGCGGGTGCTCTAGGCTGGCTGCTTGCTCGCATCATCGCGCCCGGCCTTGTCGACATGCTTTCTCAAGAAAACGACCCTGTGCAGTTCGCCCTTGCTATCGATACACGCGTGCTGTTCTTCTGTATTGCCGTTTCCACCCTTTCGGCTGTGCTGTTTGGATTGGTTCCTGCCTGGCAAGCCTCTCGCGCGCAACCGATGTTCTCTCTGCGCGCAGCCGCGGGCCAGGCCGGCAAACTGCATCTGGGCAAGCTTTTCGTGAGCATCCAGATCGCCTGTGCCTTCTGCCTGGTGATCGTCGGCGCCGCCTTTCTCTTCAGTCTCGGCAACCTGTTGCACGTGAATCCCGGTTTTGACGCGCGAAACATATCGGTACTAAAGCTCACCGCCGGACAGACGAGCTCCGATTTGGTGGCCGATTCTCAAGCTGATCCCAAGGTAGAAGCGCGCCGCCGTAATTGGATGTTTCAGCTTCAGAGCCGTATGTCGGAGCAGCGGGGCGTGCAGGCTGTGGCGTTTACCTGGTGGCCCATCTTCCAGGGGACGGGTTGGTCCGAGCAGATCACGATTCCCGGCCAGGAACCGTCCGATCGCGAAGAAATCTTATACCGCATTTCGCCAGGCTACTTCGCTGCCCTTCGCACGCGGCTCCTCGCCGGCCGCGATTTTAACGCCAGCGATTACAACTCTCGCAACCCGGCGCCGGCGATTGTCAATGAAGCCTTCGCCCGAAGGTATTTTGATACCGCGAATGTGTTGGGTCGGCAGTTCGACTACCGATTCATGAATACTCAGGTCCGAAATGTGATCGTGGGTGTAGCGGCGGATGCGCACTATTACAACCTGAAAGACAGCGTGGAGCCCCTTGTCTATCTTCCGGCTGAAGGGAACAAGGGATTCACTCTGTACGTGCGCTCGCTGCTTCCGTTAGGATCTGTCGTACGCCTGGTTGATCGCGAGGCGCGTGCCATCAGCAAGGATATCCGCATCAGCGAAGTCACGACTCTCGAAACCCTTATCGGAAACACGCTGCTGCGGGAAAGACTGCTCGCGGATGTCGGCGGAACCCTCGCCTTTTTCGGTCTCCTTCTCGCCGCCATCGGCCTCTTCGGACTCTTGAGTTATTCCGTAGGACGCCGAACCAGAGAGATTGGCATTCGAGCCGCTTTAGGCGCGCAGCGCGCCCAGATCGTTACGCTCGTTCTCAAAGACGTAAGCGGCTTGCTGAGCGGAGGACTGATCATCGGTCTCGCAGCGGCCCTCGCTGTCATGACCGTCTTGCGATCCCTGCTATTCGGAATCCGCCGCGCCGATCCCCTTGTGATCGGAACGGCCATCGTGCTCTTTCTCGCGACAGCCTTGCTCGCCGCCGGTATGCCCGCCCGCCGCGCCGCAGCCGTTGACCCTGTGACAGCCTTGCGGGAAGAATAGCTACCTTACTCGACCGTCACGCTTCCCGATTCGGCGCGAATGGTGACCATCGGGCCGCCGCCCCGAATTTTTCCTTCAATATGATGCTTGGAGAAAGCGCTGCTGACCGTCATCTCGGGAACGGAGATAGTGCCGCTGTCCGTCTCCGCGCTGATCTCGTAACCGGCGCCCGGCGCCAGCTTTACCGTGACACCGCCGGAATCCGCCTTCGCTCGAATGGAAGCGGCCTGTGTCTGGCCAACGCGAACGCTTCCCGAATCCGTCTGGGCGTCGATCGCGCCAGCTATGTCCATTGCCTCGATGCCTCCGGAATCGGCGCGAGCATACAGCGCTCCTTTGACGTTGTGGATGTGAATCCCGCCCGAATCGGCTGCTGCGTGAACTTCGGATCCGATATCGCGAATTTCGACTCCACCTGAATCCGTCTTGCAATCCACCGGGCCCCGGAGGCCCTCCACGTGAATTCCTCCCGAGTCCGCCCGTGCGCGGAGTTGTGTCTCAGACGGAGTCTCGATCTCCAGCCGCATCGAAATTCCACGAAGCAAATTGCGGTCGTGTACATACCCGACTCGCACTCGATTGCCGTCTTGTTCGACAGGCGGATTGCGCTCCAGCTCGCGGATGCGCCTCTCGGCGTCGTCCGAGTTGAACCAGCCATGCTCCGCCTTGAGAACGGCATGAATTCGCAGAGTTCCCGACGAACCTTGCGTAATTGTGATTCCTCCTGAATCCGTCTGAACGTCCAAATCGACCGGGCCGGAAACGGTAAGCGATTTGTCGAACGATCCCTCCTCGGCCGCGCTGGCCAACATTCCGCCCGCCGCGGCAAAAGAAACGAGGCTAAGTAGCAAAGTTTTCATCAGGCGCTCCTCCACGATGCTTCTAACCCAATACGCACATTCGCACACAAAGTTCCTGAAGTTAAATATCTGTTCGTTAATCCTGTCGCAAGGCCGCCATAGGATCGATTCCGGCTGCTCTCCTCGCTGGCAGCCAGCCCGCGAGTGCGGCCACACCCATCAAGACCAGCGCCACCGCAACCAATATCAGTGGATCGCGCCGGGTCCCTTCCGCCCATTTCGCTAGCACTTGGCTCAGCATGGCCGATAACGCAAGTCCCGCGGCGATTCCGCTCCCGACGCTCCCGGCTGTTGAGAACAGCACGCTCCAAAGCACATCGCTTCGCTGAGCCCCTAGCGCCATGCGAATTCCGAACTCGTTTGTTCTCTGCGCGGCGCCATACGATACGACACTGTAGAGCCCCACCACGGCCAGCGCTAGAGCCAGTCCGGCGAATGCGCCGAATAAGATCGTGACCAGGTGCTCTCGTTGCCATTCCGGTTGAATCCTGATCAATTCCTCTAAGGTCGGCGTGTACTGATCGACTTCCTGATTGGAATCCACCGCTTGAATCTGCTTGCGAATGGCGCGCAACACTGGCGCGGGCGCCACTTGAGTGCGCACCAACAGATCCATCTCCACGCCCATCCAGATTGTGTAGGGAAAATAGACAGTCGGCTTAGCCGGTTTGAGAAGCCCATCATTGCGAGCATCTGCCACGATTCCCACAATTTGAAACCAACCATTGCTGCCGGGAGCCGCCACCTCCAGCGGCTCCTCGCCCCTCAATTCGGGCATTCGAATCGCGTGCCCCAGCGCGTCGCCATTGGGCCAGTAGCGCCGCGCCATGGTCTCGCTGATTATCGTGACGTGCGCTCCCCTAGTCGTCTCCGCCTCGCTCCAGATTCTCCCTCGTAGCAGAGGCACGCGAAGGACGGAGAAGTATTCCGGGCTGACCAGATTCAGCCGCGCCTCGTTGTATTTCTCCCCAGGCCTGCCCATCAGTTCGAATCTCTCGCTCACTCCACTTGTCGGCGGAGTCGCCGAGATCGAATCGGCGACCGCAACCACCTCCGGCAGTGCGGCGACGCGCCGGCGCAGCTCATCGAAATAGGCCGCGCGCGCTTCCCATTTGCCATATGTGCCTGGATGGACCGGCACACCCACGTCGATCGTGTGATCTGGACTGTATCCGAGCTTGCTATGTGTCAACTGCACCAGGCCCTGCATCGCAGCGCTTGCTGCGCTCATCAACAGCAGCGTCAGAGCCATTTGGCCTGCAATTAACGTGCTATGCGCCCGTTTTCCCCGCAGCCCGCTTCCGGCGATTCTGCGCGAACACAGTTGCATCGTCTGTGCCGCTTCGGAACGGCTCAGCCGCAGCGCCGGCCAAAGCCCGAAACAAATCGAGGTCGCAAGCCCCAGCCCGACACTGAAGAGCAACACCGGAATGTTGACGGCGATCGCCGCTTCTCGGGGGTATGACCCGTAAGGCAGCCATCGCCCGATTACCTGCACCATGCCGCTGGCCATCGCTGCCCCAAGGCCAGCGCCACCCAAGGCCAAAACCAGTGATTCCGCGAGCAATTGCCGCAAAATCCGCGACCGGCTCGCTCCAATGGCGGCGCGCACCGCCAATTCACGCTGCCTTGATGCGCCTCGCGCGAGCAGCAGAATGGAAACGTTGGCGCAGCCAATCAACAGCACCAGCAGGACGGCGCCAAACAGCAGCCACAGCGCGTGTTTCAGATTCTGGCCGTATCGTTCGTTCAGCCGTTCGCTGCGGATGCGGAAGCCCGATCTGAACCTCTCTGGATTCTGTTTCGCAAACTGTTGGAAGAGCGCTTGAAACTCTCCGTTGGCCCCCTGAAGACTGATGCCCGGCCTCAGCCTTACGGAAAATCCGAGCACGCTGTGCGGATCATAGCTGACCCTCAATGGAAGATACACGTCCGCGCCGTTCCAGGTGAATCGTGGCGGCAGGACACCCACAATCGTGTAATTCTTGTGCAGCAATTGAAGGTCTTTACCCAAAACGGCGGGGCTTCCGCCGAAATGCCGTTCCCAGAACTGGTAGCTCAAGACCGCGACCGGCTGTGCATCGCGCGCTGGTGGTGCATCCGACGGCAACAATCCGCGGCCCAGCAACGGCGGCACTCCGAAATAGGAGGCCGCATTCGACGTGAAAAATTCGGCCCTGACGTCTTCGGGCAGCTCAGTGCCGGTTAATGGCAGGTCCCAGCTCTGCCACGCTATAGCTTCTTCGACCGATTTCGCTTGCCGGAGCTCTTCGAACTGTGAGCCGGTCAGCAGAACTCCACTGAGATTCCCGCCTCGGTCCTCGGTCATGAGAGTGACCATACGATCCGCCGCCTTGTAAGGATACGGATTCATCAGCACGGCATAGATGACGCTGAAAATCGCCGTTGCCGCTCCGATGCCGAGCGCCAGCGAGAATACCGCCGCCAGCGTGGACCCGGAATTCTTGATCAGCCCTCGCGGCGCAAGCCGGATATCCTGCCATGCTTGTTCGATCCATACTTTAGGGGATCGAACGAAAGTCTTAAATTCCACGGCATCTCCGCCTTAACAACGATTCGTTCCTTTTAACGCGCGCTCAGCCACTTATCCGAAGTGTAATCAATCGGCGTAATCGCGGCCTCTTACGCGCTCCTCCGTGATGAGTGATTAGATCGTGCAGTTGCTCTTCATTAGCGCTTGGTTATCGGTCACCCTTACGGAGCTTCTGGCCATAGCAGAAATAGCTTTCATTCTTCTTCTTGTCGCCAGAAGGATCTTCTGCTCTTGTCGACCATCACCCAAGTCGGCCGCAAACCGCTGCCGAACCTCGTAGTGCCGCCAAGCGGAACGAACGTCATCGAGCCGCCTGCTCTAGGATCAGTAGCTTGCCACAGCTGCGGCTACGAGCAAGCCGAGAGAGACCTCCGGGACCCAGAGCTGACCAAACCGATGCTTTGGAACGATCGTCCCTGTTCGCGGTAGGTGAAATAAAGAGACGGCGACGTACCGACATCGGGAAAATTCACACCGGGAGCCGTATGATTCAAATGGAGTAGCTCACCGGCCTGCCGGTACGGCAGCGGCTTTAAGAGAATTCCATTTAGGACGCCAAAATTCGCGCTATTCGCCCCGATGGCAACTGCCAAGGTAATCACGCATACCAGCAGTGAAACCGGGATTGTGCCGCAAACGCCGAGCCGCATAGCGTGTATCGGACACGCGCGCCGAGATAAAGTTGTCCCATCCATAGGAGCGTACTTGTTCACGGACTGCCGTCGCATTTCCCAGGTGCCGCCATACGGCGGGGCGTGCCTCATCGCGACGAGATTCCATTAGCCTGACCAAGGCCTCGGCAGCCTGTTGCAGGTAGCTCTCAACCTCGTCAGCCATATTTTGATCGGCACTTCGGCGATCCACCAGAACGCGCAGACCGCGGGAGAGTTGGCCAAACTGACATGACCTAGGCCTCCGCCGTCAACAGTCGTGAGAAATCTGGTAGAACTGGCGCTGGGCCTCCGTCACCAACGTGTCAAATACGATTGACGATTTCCCCGAGCCCGAGCGGTGAAGATCGTGAGCTTGCGCTTGGGAGTCTGGAGCGTGACGTCTTTGAAGTTGTTTTCGCGCGCGCCTTTTCCTTAGCGTGCTTTTGGTTACTGTGGGTTGATCCATGCGCTCGAGGTGCCGTTCGAGAGCATCCACGTGAGCGGACCAGAACCGGCGGAACGGAGCCAGCCAGGCATCCACCTCCTGAAGCGGTTCAGGTCTCAGCCGGTAGAGACGGCGCTGCGCGTCCACCGTGGATTCCACGAAACCGGCCTCGCGCAGCACTCGCAGGTGCTTTGACACGGTCGGCTGCGGCATACGAAGCTGACGCTCGATCTCTCTCACCGACTGTTGTGACGAGATCAAGAGGCTCAGTATCGCGCGGCGGTTCGGCTCGGCGATGACTTGGAACACAGATTCCACTCCTTGTTATACTCCGCAGGGCATATGCCCCTCAAGATATGTTCAGGTCTCGCCTGCAATGGTGGTTCTCAGGCGAGCGGGTGCGGTTTATGAGGCCTACTCTGCACGCAATGTGCGAGCCGGGTCGGTGCGGATAGCGCGGCTCGCCGGATTCCAGCAGGCCAGAAGGGAAACCGCAATCATCACAAGAAGAGCGGAAGCGTAAGCGGCGGGATCGCGCGGGCTGACGCCGTAGAGTATGGATGAGAGCAGGCGGCTCGCAAAAAGAGTACAGGCCGCACCGATCAAAATTCCGGCCGCACAGAGCACGATAATGCGCCTGAATATGGCTGCTAGGACCTGACCTGATCTTGCTCCCAGGGCCATTCGAATGCCAATCTCGCGCGTTCTTTGCGCCACAGCATAGGCCACTAAGGCGAACAATCCAGTTGCGGCCAGGAGCATAGCAAGCAGGCCAAATAGGCTGAGGATCAGAGCCGCCATGCGAGCGGGGAAGAGCGGCAGCGCTAATTGATCTTTGAGGCTGCCTGCATTCGAAAGTGACAGTTCTGGATTCAGATCCAGCACAACTCTTCGAAGTAGGCCCGTTGCCACCTGAGATGGCGAGCGGACCGCGCCCGACCAGCGTCACCCAAGCGATGCCGGTTTGCTGGATAGGCAGAAAGACCGCAACGTGGGGATCTTCTCCCAGATACTCATATTTGCCTGTTTCAACCACCCCGACGATGTTTAGACCTTTATCGGATGCGTCCATGCTCAAGCGCAGACGCTTGCCAAGCGGGTTCTCGTTCGGAAAAAGTAGATGTACGAGTGCTTCGTTCACAATAGCCACTGCCGGCGTTCCGACGCGATCCCGACTGTCGAAATCGCGCCCTGACAGCAGCTCGGTCCCAGCGGCTCGAAGGTAGCCGGGAGAAATGTTATAGATCGTTGCTGCGTGCATCTCCGTGAGCTTTGGTACAGGTCGATCCGCGCGGGAAATGATGTTATTGTTTCCGTGGTCAAGGCGAAGCGGCAGGTTGCTCGTGAGGCCAACAGCTTCAAAGCCGGGTATCTCGGATGCCTTTCGAAGCAGGGCAGCGGAGAAACGGCGGCTTTGGTCCGACGTGTAGTCTTTTAATCGAAGATCGAAGGAAATGGAGACCGCGCGATCGGGATTGTAGCCGAGTTTAACGCTAAGCGCGTGCTGCAAGCTGCGCACGACGAGCGCTGAGCAGATAACCAGGACCACAGAAAGTGCGATTTGGCCAATGACTAAAATGTCGCGCGTTCTGAGACGGCGTAAGCGGCCGCCGATGAGTTCGTCCTTAAGACTTGGAAGGATATCGGTGCGGATGGACTGTAGAGCAGGCGTCAAGCCAAATGCAAGGGTTGTCAAGAGAGCTAATGCCAGCGTGAAGGCGAGAACGGTACTGTCCGGCCGGAGGGTCGTATTAAAAGGGATATCAAATGCTGGTCGCCATGAGCTGAATAAGCTGCAGGCGAGGGCAGCAATACCGAAACCGGCCGCACCGCCGGCAACTGCAAGCAGAATACTCTCGGTCATGAGCTGCCGCAGAAGTCGGAATCTGCTCGCTCCCAACGCAAGCCGGATTCCGATTTCGCGGTGACGATCCGAAGCGCGAGCCAGCAACATGCCGGCGAGATTAATGCAGGCGAGGAGCAAAACCAGCCCGGCTAAGCTGGTGAGAACGATGCCGAAACTGGTGGCGGGCTTCCGCAGCGCGTCGCCGATCAGGCCTGGCCGCGGGAGATCGAAGCGGGCCCCTGGATTTACATCCTTGGGATAGCTGCGGGCAAGCTGTCGTGCAATTTGATCGAGATTTGTCTTAGCCTCGGCGCGCGAAACTCCTGGTTTCAGGCGACCCATCACCCAGATGTTCGAGGCATCCCGCAAGTGATACCAATCGTTACCCGGCTCGATTTCCAGCTCCATACTCATCGGAACCCAGAAATCACATGCGAGAATCAACTCCGTTCCGGTAAACGTTGGAGGCGCTACACCAATGATCGTGAACGGATATCCATTCACCTTGACAACGCGTCCGAGCACCTTGGGATCAGCCGCATAGTGGCTGCGCCAATAGCGATCGCTAATAACTATCAGCGGATGTGCACCGGGTGCTGCGTCGTCCGCCGGCGTGAAGAAATGGCCGAGCTGCGGTTTGATCCCGAGGGTCTGAAAATAATTACCGGTGGCCTCGTAGCCCCACACGAGAAAGTTCTCGCGCGGCCGCAAGCTCAAGTTCACGATGTTTACGCGGGTAGCAACCAGCTCGGAGAAGACGAAGTTCTGATCGCGAAACGTAACGTAGTTGGGATATGACATGTTTGGTGCGCCACCCCAGTTCAGTGATACAAGCCGCTCCGAATCGGACACAGGTAGAGAACGCAGCAAAACATTGTCGACGAAAGTGAAAATAAAGGTGTTCGCGCCGATGCCGAGCGCGAGCGTCACTAATGCGACGGCGGTAAAGAGCGGTGTGCGGCGAAGCATTTGGACGGCGTAGCGCAAATCGCGTGCGAAATTTTCAACGAAAGCGGTACTGCGCTGATCCCGGCATTCTTCTCTGAAGAGCGTGACGGAGCCGACTAGGCGCCGCGCGGCATCGCGGGCTTCTTCCGGTGACATGCCGAGCCGGATATTGTTTTCCATTTCCTGATTGAGATGGTCTTCGAGTTCGTCCCCGAGATCGCGTTCCGCACGCCGACGATAGAGCAAAGACCGTAACAGCATGCGAAATCTTTCAAACGCAGGCACGACTTCTTCTCCTAGACGGCTTCGATCACCAGACCAATGGCGCCCGAGAGCCTGTGCCAGTTTGCCAGTTCCGAGGTGAGTCGCTTTCGACCGGACGCAGTCAGAGAATACACCTTGGCACGCCGGTTGTTCTCCGAACTCTTCCATTCCGACTTGATCCAACCCTGATATTCGAGCCGATGTAAAGCGGGATATAAGGAGCCTTGTTGCACCTGCAAAATATCATTGGATACCTGAACGATGCGCTTCGCCACGGCCCAACCGTTCATGGGTTCGAGCGAGAGAGTCTTTAGAATCAGCAGGTCGAGCGTGCCCTGCACCAGGTCGGTCGGTTTGCCCAAGAGATACTCCTTGACTATCTACAATAACCCTCGAGATTGTAGATAGTCAAGGGTACTTTGAAATGCGAGACGCAGGTCCAGCGAAGACTCCCAGTGAAGAGGCCCGCCCATTGGTGCGGCTGACTTCGAGAGTTCAGAGCAGGAAAAGAGCAGGTCAGAGACGTCCGTACCGGTGCCGGAGTATTCAGCCCTTCGGGATCTCAAGTCTGATTTTCGTGTCCTGCGCAAACCTCCAGTGTTCGCGGCGCTCACAATTCTGACTCTTGCTCTCGGACCGATGCAAGGACCGCTATTTATTAGGACCTACTCAGTGAGGCTACCGACGTTAGAGCGGCTACGCATAACCATTGTTTCTCCTTGACAGAAGCGAATCGATACATTAAGTTTGAACTATTTCAGGGATCTCTGCTTAGCGCAGAAAGACTGTCGGCGATGCCTCGTAGTTTTCTCGCCCAAGCGAGCGCAGAGCAATACGGCTTCTGCTGACGCCACAGTACGTCCTCGCTACGACGAACAGCGTGCCCCTGCGGATGTGAAGGAGAGGTTATGAATGCAGTCGCTTCAGGACGCGACGGCAGGCTCGCACGCGGGTTCTCTCGCGTTCTGCTGTTTGCCATCCTACTTGCAATTCCCACGCTGCTTTGCGGCCAAGGCTATTTCGGCACTGTGAGCGGTGAAATCACCGACCCAAGCCAAGCCGTTGTTCCGGGGGCACAAGTTACACTCATCGACCAGCAGAAGGGTTATCAATTCACCGCTACCTCGGACAAGAATGGACGCTATTTGTTCACTGCGATTCCGCCGGCCCTCTACACCGTGTCGGCGGAAGTAGCGGGTTTCGCGAAGGAGGTGCGCACCAATATCCGCGTCAATGTGAGTGAGAATGCGACCGCGAACCTGGGCCTGAAGGTCGCGACCTCCAGGCAGGCGGTCGATGTGCAGTCCGAGGGACAGCCCCTGGCCACCGAGGATGCGGTAACCGGTCAGGTGATCAACCGCCGGTTCATCAACGATCTGCCTCTGGTTGACCGCTACGTACTGGATTTTGTCGCACTCGGGCCAGGCATCAACAGCAACAGTGACTCGAATTCTGTCAGCGACACGGGAACAAATTTTGTCTCCAACGGCAGTCGCGGAGCCAGTGCGGACATCTTGATGGATGGCGCGTCCATCACCAACTTTGAGCCCAATGGCGGCATCACCCAGGTCACCTATACGCCGTCCGCGGAAGCGGTAGACGAATTCAAGGTGCAGCAGACGAACTTCAGCGCGGAATATGGATTTTCCGGTGCATCGGTCGTCAACATGATCACCCGTTCCGGCAGCAACGCTTTCCACGGCAGCGCTTACGATTTTCTTCGCAACGGGATCACCGACGCGAACAACTGGTTCAACAATGAGAACGGCGTTCCGCTTCCCCCTGTACACCGGAATAATTACGGCGGTACCATCGGCGGCCCGATCATCAAAAACAAAACCTTTTTCTTCTTCGATTGGGACGGCACACGCCAGTCGAGCCTGGGCACCTATCAGGCTGGCGTCCCCAGTGCCGCGGAACGCACCGGCAACTTTGGCGAATTGTGTGCGGCGAACGGCGGTACTTTCAACGGAGCTGGTCTCTGCAGCGTGATAGCCGGGCAACTATATGACCCGTATTCCGGCACGTTCCAAACACCCGCCAATGGGCCTGCGGGCGCTTACCGGAGCGCCTTTATTCCGTTCGATAACCTGGCTACCTATACTAGCCCCGGAAATCCCAACCTGAACGGTACCGCGTACCAGTTACCACAGGTGCGGGGAAACCTCATCGATCCCGTCGCGCAGAAGATGATGAATCTATTCCCTATGCCGAATATTTCAGGAGGCACCATTTATGACAACTGGATCGGATCGGGAGCGACCGCGAGCGCCAACGACCAATTTGACATCAGGATCGACCACCGCTTCAGCGAAAGAAACCTGATAACGCTGAAGTACTCGCAAGGCTGGAACAACACCACTCCCTACAACTGCTTCAAGAATTTTACCGATCCCTGCGGCAGCGGACCGAATCAGGGCGCCTCACACCTGTTCGCGATCAATGATACACAAACCTTCAGTCCCACTATGATCCTCACCAGCACCTTAGGGTTCACGCGAGGATCGACCAACATTGATGCGTACAATCAAAGCCTGAACTCGGATCCTCTTGGCACCCTCGGCTTCCCATCCTATCTGGGTACCAATGGCTTTCTGGGCGTTCCCGCCATCTTCATCGGCAGCGGATATTATTCTGCGGGTTTCACCAGTATCGGGCAAGATCCTTACGGCAATTATAGGCAGGGGCAGGACACCGGCCAGCTGACCGAACTTCTTACGAAGATCCTTGGTAAGCATGAGCTGAAGTTCGGATTCGAGGGCCGATTGCACCAGCAGAACTATATTCAGACGAATGCTCCGCTCGGCTACTTCCAATTCAACAACCTTGGCAGTTCACAGTGCCCCGGTTCTGACATTACGCAGTGTGGCGGCGACGGTATGGCCAGCTTCATGATGGGCCAGATGATAGGCCCAGGCGGTTACTACGAAAACCAGTTCGAGCCGGCGACGGAAAACTTCCAATATGCCGGATTTGTCCAGGATAACTGGAAGGTCATACCCAAACTGACTTTGAATTTGGGACTTCGC
The DNA here is from genome assembly GCA_963799755.1 of Terriglobia bacterium. Taxonomy (GTDB): domain Bacteria; phylum Acidobacteriota; class Terriglobia; order Bryobacterales; family Bryobacteraceae; genus Bog-105. The sequence goes on from CAWCYQ010000001.1 coordinate 394,229, forward strand.
TGGGATGTTTCGCTCCCGAGAACGGAACGCGACAACCGCATGAACTGGTTCGATCCGAATGCGGTCAGCCCCCTGAACGGCGGCAAGATCACCTACACGGACCCAATTACCCAACAGACGGTGACGCGCGCATTACTCGGCGGTGAAGAGTTCACTAACGCCAACACGCGCACCAACTGGAAGACCGACTGGAAAGACATCCAGCCGCGTTTCGGCTTCGCCTACCTGGCCGACAAGAAAACGGTAGTCCGCGGTGGATACGGCATCTATTTCGACCAGACACGCTCCGGCGCCAATGGCCTGTTGAGTTATGGATCACAGGGCTTCAACCAGTACACGAATGTGGTCACCACCTACAACAACGATGGCGCTACACCCTATTTGCACTTGAGCAATCCTTTTCCGAACGGATTGATCGCGCCGACGGGCAGCTCCCTTGGATTGCTGAACGACGTCGGTTACGGCGCAATTGGCCCGCTCCGTACGGTCGCGGCTGCAAAAACCCCATATGAACAGAGCTGGAGTTTCGGCATCCAGCGCGAGCTGGGATGGAACAGTGTGCTCGACCTAGAATACGTCGGGAAAAAGGGAACGCGCCTCTATTTAGCGGGCGGCAATACGTTCGACGCTTTGGGTTCGCAGATTGAGAACTTGAGCCCGACTCAGATCGGCAATCTTGGCAACTACGTATCGAATCCCTTCGCGCCGCTCCTCACCGGGTCCTACTACACCAACAGCGTTCTTTCGAGCCCGACCGTCCAGGCTTTCCAACTGCTCTTGCCATATCCGCAGTTCACAGGCGTGACCACGGATGAGCCGCCGACCGCCGACTCAATCTACAACGCGCTGCAAGTCAGCGTGGCCAAGCGTTACTCCAACGGCCTGCAGCTCTCGGCGAACTACACCTGGTCGAAATCCATCGACGATTCCTCGATATACGACACCAACGTGGCTTGGATCGCGAATGGTGCTAACTCAGGTTCCAATATTCAGGATCCCAATAATCGACGGCTCGAACGCGCTGTTTCTACCTTCGACATCCCGCAACAAGTGAAATTCAACTACACCTATGATTTGCCGATCGGACGGGGAAGAGCTTTCTTAAACAACATGCCTCGGGCCCTGGATCTCGTGTTCGGCGGATGGAAAACCGCTGGCGTCTGGACCATCCACGACGGCTTCCCGCTCCAGTTTACGGTTACAAATGGAGGCAGTCCCATATGGACCTACGGACCACAGCGGCCCAATATCACCGGTACGCCCACGCTCAGCGGGGGGCCCGAATCTAACTGGATCAATAACTACTTTGCGAATCCGGATGTTTTCCAGATTCCTGCTCCGTACACGCTCGGTGACGCGGCGCGGGCCATCGGAAGCGTGCGCAGTCCGTTCTTCTTCTCGACCAACCTATCCATCTTGAAGCAATTCGCGCTTTCCACCCGCCATGAAGATATGAAGATCGAATTGCGCCTCGAAGCGGAGAATGCCTTCAATCATCCTGTCTTCGGCACGCCGGACACCATCGTCGGCGATCCTAACTTCGGAGTGATCAACTACACCGCAGTCGGGCCCAGACAGTGTCAACTGGCGCTCAAATTCTACTTCTAGGCCATGGTGTCTAGCCGATTTCCGATCCTGACACCGTAGTTTCGCGCTTGTTTGATGCGGCGCATATCGGCTGCGAAGTCAGAAGTTAACAGGCCAGCACCCGCCGGCTGTCCTTCGCCGAGTAAATCTCTGATGCCAGATCGGCGCTTCGGAGAAACGTGTTGCCACGTTGAGTGGGCATGTTAACGCGGCCCGAAAGAGGGTCTGTCTGGACGTGTTTTTCCGACCGGTCTGCATTTCTAAGTCAATCGTTTTGCGTAATCATGTTGAGCTCTTGATTGCCTATCGGCGTAAAATGCGCTCGGGGGGTGTGTTCTTGAATGAGCCGAACGAAGGAAAAGTAAGGCTGTTCACGGTCTCCAGTTTCCGGATTGGTACCATGCACGAGCGTCGGAGAAACTGATCTCCACTCGAGAAGTTCAACTCAGCGCGGCTCGAAGGACTTGAATGTCGTGTTCAACTGCGCCAACTGCGGACCTACACTCGCCGCACACAAGGAGGTGTTCTTCGACGGCCTCGGCTTCTTCTGCTACTAATCGATTGAGCAGATGCAGTTCGAGAGCATCGGATTCAGGATGATCGAAGATTACGTTCATGTGCTTTCTATCGGCGGAGTCATCCGCCAGCATTACAGGGAGATTGTTGCTTCCCCAACTGCACTTTCCAAATGGATGAAAAGCTTCCTAGTTGCGCTTGTTTGCTGTTCCGTTTTGTCTATTGCGCCGTTGTCCGCTTCTCCCAAAGTGCACAGACATACCGGGCGTCACCTGGCTCACAAACACAAAAGTCCAAAGAGGCATCGGTCGGCCCACGCGTAAAGAACTAAGGATAGGTTGAAAACGGCTCCCTGTATCTTTTTGGTTAACTTTGGCGTTCGAAGTAAGAACGGGAGTGTTCGAAGTAAGAACGGGCGCTCGGGTTAGGTGGTGTAAGCACCCGTTCTTGTTATGGGGATGTACTTATTAGAACGCAGAAATCGGCGAAAGGGTTGCCTTTCTCAAAAGATTTTTTCATCCATATGTCGTTGTTATTCCAAGATAAATGACACCGGGATCTATTCGAACATTCCCTCGAACAAAGGTGAACTTAGATACCGTTCGCTAGCATCCGGAAGGATGACGACGATCTTCTTGTTAGCCATTTGCGGCTCGCGTCCAACCCGAACTGCAGCCGCTACGGCCGCGCCGCAGGATATTCCGCACAAGATACCCTCTTCCTTCGCTAACCGGCGTGCCATTTCAATTGACTCCTCATTTGTCACAAGTTCGACGCGATCCACGATAGAGAGGTCGAGGTTCTCGGGGATGAATCCCGCGCCCAAACCCTGCACCTTGTGAGGCCCAGGCTTGATTTCCTCGCCGTTGCGCACTTGCGTAATCACGGGACTGCCCGTCGGCTCCACTGCAATCGAGAGCAGAGGCCAGTTCTTCTCCTGCTTGATGTAACGCGAGACGCCGGTGATACTACCACCGGTGCCCACACCTGAGACGAGGACGTTGACGCCGCCATCGGTGTCCTCCCAGATCTCCGGCCCGGTCGTCTCGAAGTGAATGCGAGGGTTCGCAGGGTTGCTGAACTGTTGAGGCAGGAAATAACGCTCCGGGTCGGATGCCCGAATCTCTTCAGCCTTTGCAATCGCCCCCTTCATTCCTTTGGAGCCCTCCGTCAAAATCAAATTTGCCCCTAACACCTTGAGCACTTTCCGGCGCTCGATGGACATCGTATCGGGCATGGTGAGAGTGATCGGGTAACCTCGCGCAGCCGCCACGAAGGCGAGAGCGATTCCAGTGTTTCCGCTGGTCGGCTCGACAATTTCCTTGCCTGGTTTGAGGATGCCCCGCTCTTCGGCATCCCAGATCATCGATGCGCCTATGCGGCACTTGACGGAACACGCGGGGTTTCTTCCCTCAACCTTGGCGAGGATCGTTGCTTTCCCGCCATCAACTACCCTATTCAGTTTCACTAACGGCGTTCGGCCGATACTAAATGAATTATCTTGATAGATCAAAGGTCCCCCTCAAATTTCCCAGTTGGGAATGTATTTCGTGTGCTTCTCCTGCCAGGTACGTGCGAGCTCGCCAAAACTTGTTTTGTCCAGCACGTCTGACATTGCTAAATCCACTCGATTCCAGATTTCGCCAAAAGGATTGTCATTGGAGTGGTGCGCGCTTGTCCTAAAGTTTTCTACTGCCCTAAGAACGTCGCCCACTGTAATGGAATCGGGTGAGCGAGCAAGCAGGTAACCGCCTTCAGCACCTCGTCGCGAATCGACAAAGCCATTCTGCTTGAGACCAGCGAGAATGAGCTCCAGAAACTTCTGAGGAATCTTTTGGCGCCTTGCTATATCGGCGATCTTTACCGGAGACATCGGTGCGCTTCGCGCTGTCGCGAGGTACTGAGCCGACAAATCGAAAACAGCTTTGAGCGCATATTCGCTTTTAACCGAGATGTTCATCTGTTTCCACTCTCAAGTGTAATCTCCCTAATGCCGATAGTCGATGCCGTAGATCGAGAAAATCGGCCCCGCCTGAACACTTGTCTAGCGGCTAAGATAGAGACTTGCATGGGTATTCTCTCCGGAACCTTATTACGACAGCTTTTCGGAACCGACGGTATTCGCGGCGTTGCCGGCGAGCCGCCGCTCGACGCCAGGACGGCGCACGCTCTTGGAGTCGCGCTCGGCACTTGGGCGCGTCGGAATTCCAACCAATCCAACGGTTCCGGCAGCGAGGTTGTCATCGGTATGGATACCCGCGAGAGCGGTTCCTGGCTCGCTGCCCAAGTCGCGGGTGGACTTGGGCGGGCGGGTGTTTTGGCGCGGTTTGCAGGCGTCATCACCACGCCCGGAGTGGCGTATCTCACACGCACAGGCCACTTTGTGGCCGGCGTCATGATCTCCGCGTCCCATAATCCCTATCACGACAATGGCCTGAAAGTGATCAGCCACTCCGGTTACAAACTCGCGGATCACGTCGAGTTTGAATTGGAACAACTCATAAGCGAGTGGCTCGCCAGCGGGCAGGAAGCAACACCGAAAGAACTTCGTGTGGATCCGTCGCTCGACAATCTGTACACGGACTATCTGGCGCGAACGGTAAGCGGCAAGTTTGATTTGCGGCTGGCGATCGATTGCGCAAACGGCTCTGCGACGGAAGTCGCACCTAAATTGTTTGAGCGCCTCGGCTCAAAAGTGACCTGGATCGGTGACTCGCCCGATGGCCGCAATATCAATTTGAACTGTGGTTCGCTTTACCTGGAAAAACTTCAGCAGCAGGTGATAGAAAAAAACGTGGATCTCGGCATTGCTTTCGACGGGGATGCTGATCGGGCGCTCTTTGTCTCCCCATCCGGCAAAATTGTCGATGGAGACGCGGTTCTTTTCCTTGCGGGCTCTTCACTGAAGCGGGCAGGCAAGTTGCCTGGAGACCTTGTGGTGGCAACTGTGATGTCTAATCTGGGACTGGAAAAAGCGCTCGAAGGACATGGCATCCGGATGCTGCGAACTCCGGTTGGAGATAAGTACGTGCTGGAGGAGATGCTGAAGCGCGGCGCGGCTCTCGGTGGGGAACAATCAGGGCACGTTATTTTCTCCGAATATGCAACTACGGGTGACGGGTTGTTGACTGCGCTGCGTGTTCTTGAGATTGTGCGAGACAGTGGGCGGTCGCTCGATGAGTTGATCCGTGCGATAAAGAATTTTCCGCAGAAACTGGTCAATGTGCGCGTGAAATATAAGCGCCCACTCGCGGAACTGCACACCGTGCAGAGTGAAATTGCAGCCGCAGAACGTGAGTTCGCAACGAGCGGCCGCGTAGTTGTTCGATTCTCTGGCACCGAACCCCTGGCCCGGGTAATGATAGAGGCCGAATCCGAAGAAGATGTGGAGAAGTGGACCGGCCGCATAGCGGATGCGATTCGCGCAGAGCTCGGCGCGCCCTCCGGTAACGATTAAACTGAAACTGAGCTCTCCGCCGCTCTTCTGGACGTCTGCCTACGCCGGTTGTGAGAGAGTATTTCAATGACTTTGCCAGCGCATAAGAAGACGCGGCAGCGCTTGGCTGTCCTGTTTTCCGTTCCGTTGGCGTTCAGCCTGGTTTTCTTCTTTGTGAATCAGGCGGCAGAGCACCGGGAAACACATCTGCTCGATGTACAGAACCTGAGCGCGTGCATCATTCAGCTGCGGAGCCATGCGAGCGACGCCGAAGCTGGCGAGCGTGGCTACTACCTCACGGGTCAGCAGCGGTACCTATCGCCTCTCCAGCAGGCCCAGGATACTCTTCCGGAGCTGATCAGGCAGAGCCGTGATGATGTGAAGGAACGGGACCGCGACCGAGTCAAAGTAGACCGGATTATCGCATTAGTCAACAAGCGAGTGAACACCGCTGTTGAAACCGTAAAGCTTAAGCGTCAGGGGCGAATCAACGAGGCTGAATTAGCCGCCTATGTCATTCAGGGCCAGGATGCGATGGATCGGATCCGGATAGAAACCAGTGCTCTCCTGCAGCAGCTTCAGCGTGAAGAAATAGGCCTGCTGGATAGCCAGCACGCCTTTTCACGCTGGAGCTTCGTTTTCTTCTCTGTCGGCTCCCTGATTATGATCGGCGTGATCATCTGGCTCTACAACACGCTTCTGCGATACCTCTATGAACGTGATGTTGCGAACGAAAACTTAAAGACAGCGAATACGTATCTGGAGGCTCGAATCGAAGAGCGCACGCACGATCTCACTCACGCCAACGAGGAATTGCAGCAGTTCGCGTATGTCGCCAGCCACGACCTTCAGGAGCCATTGCGCACCATCACCAGTTTTTCCCAGCTACTGGCCGTCCGCTACAAGGGACGTCTTGACGACGACGCGGACGAGTTCATCGGCTATATCGTGAGTTCTTCGCGCCGCATGACAGATCTCATCAATGGCTTATTGGCGCTGGTGCGCCTGCGGAAGTCTGGTCAACCCACTACTCCGATTTCGTTCGAGAATCTGCTGGCTCAGGCGGAAATCAGCCTGCAGGCCTCGATCCGGGAGAATCAGGCCGTTATCGAACACGGAATGCTGCCTTCGCTGGTGGTCGATTCTGTTCAATTCTCGCAAGTGCTGCAAAATTTGATATCGAACGCCATCAAATACCGCCGTGAGGAAGCGCCAGTGATCCAAGTAGAAGCACAAAAGGATTCAAGCAATTGGATTTTCTCGGTGAAAGATAATGGCCGCGGTTTCGATCCTCAATTTGCCGAGCGCATTTTCGGCCTTTTTCAACGGCTGCAAAATCGTGAGATCGAGGGAACGGGCATGGGACTTTCGATTTCTCGCAAGATCGTCGAACGCCATGGCGGAAGAATGTGGGCGAAATCCAATGAAGGACTGGGCTCAACGTTCTTCTTCAGTTTGCCTGCAACGCTCGAAGGGGCTCGGGATCGCGCGGAGGCTAACACCCGAAACGAAGTGACACAGGCAGACTAGCCCATTACTCTCCGATGGCGCTTTCGTTGCAAAGCTGCGGCTAAAGCCAAGCTGGTTCCCCGCCGATGATTAAACCGGGCGACACTTTGGCACGAATTTTTCAAATCGATCAATACCGCCGGCGCGGCGAATCGCGGGAACATTGTCATTGCGGTGCTGCACGGGCAAGGCAAGACTTCTTTTCGAAAGAGCTGGCCCAATCCGGTTCTTGCCATAGGCGCATTCTCCGCCTGGAAGACGTCCGCAATTGCTTTCCCGAAACGGCACGGAAATGTGGTGAACAGTGGGATTGCATTTACTCAAGTGATCTATTGGCTGGTCTGCCGCAAGTAGCTGCAAAGCAGGTGGTCAAGAAAGCCGCTTCCTGTCTGAAACCTGGTGGTTATTTGCTTTTTGCAAATGCCACTTTCAAATCTGGAGAGCCTGCTTGTAGCGAATGCGCGCGCCGAGGACTGAATTACCGTGCCGAACTAGAGATGGCTGATCTGACCAGAGGAGTGCCGGATGGCATCATATCCGGTCAAATCGTGTTCCGTGATCCCTACGGACTGAACGTTTACCTCGAACTACACAGGACGCCAATGCCGGCTTTAGAAAGCATTATTCGTTCCGCTGTTTAGCAGAACGGTTGGGATGACCGACATCCCCGGTAGCAGCAAATGATTGCGATCTTCGCCAGGTTCCAGAACCAGTTTGACCGGCACCCGCTGCACTACCTTGACGAAGTTTCCGGTTGCATTCTCAGGCGGAAGCAGACTGAACTTTGCGCCGGAAGCGGCCGCGATGCTGTCCACGTGACCTCTGAATTTATAACTGCTGCCATAAGTATCGACCTCAATCTCAACCTTCTGGCCAACGCGCATTTTCCTTAGTTGTGTCTCCTTGAAGTTAGCCGTAATCCAGATATCATCTAGCGGCACAAGCGCCATAATCTGCTGCCCGGGAGCAACCTGCATTCCCGGCTCGGCGTTTTTTCGGCTCACTATTCCATCAACGGGGGCGCGGATTATCGTGTAGCCGAGATTAAGTTTTGCCTGGTTCAGATCGGCTTGGCGTTGCCTAACTTGTGCTTGGGCTGACTTGAACCGGGCTTGACTTACCGCGACCTGCTTCGGCCGGACTTCCTGACTTTGTCGCTGCTGAACAAGAGCTGTAGACAACCGGGCTTTCGCCTGACCCAACTGCGCCATGGACTGATCAAGGCTTTGCCGCGCCTCTGTAATCGCGGACTTGGCTGAATCGACCTGCGCCGAGTTAGCAGTCTCTGCGGCCACTGCGGCATCGTAATCCTGCTTCGAAATTTCGTCTTTCTTAACCAGATCCTGATACCGGACCAAGTCCTTCTGCGATTTCAGGTAGTTAGCCTGCGCCTGAGCAAGCGCGAAATTTGCGGAGTCGATTCGCGTCCGCGCTACGTTCACGGCTTGCTGGGCGGAAGCAACGCCAGCGCGCCCCTCCTCTACCTGCGTGCCGCTCGTGCTCACCTGCGAACGGGTATTGATATTGGTTACCGGCACGTTTACTTCGGATTCTGTAGTGGTCGCTTCCGTGTTGGCCAAATTGGCTTCTGCCTGGGTCTCGGCCACCTGGTAATCTGCCGGGTCGAGCCGGACGAGTTCCTGGCCCGCCTTCACTGGTTGATTGTCGTTGACCAAAACGGTCAAAATCGTGCCGGTAACTCGCGGGCTGATAGGGACCACATGACCGTCGACCTGTGCGTCGTCCGTCGACTCGCGGACCGAATAATAAGCCCAAATCGGAATGGCGGCAATAAGCGCTACTACGATGACAGCCAGAACGGCCAAACGAGCGGTTCTCTTCCGCCGCGGATCCCGCTGGGCTTTCTTCCGGTCGGGCCCCTTCCGAGGTGCATCCGCACTCCTGTTCTGATTTTCTCCATTCTGATCTTCGCCTGCCAGGCCCGAAGCACTGTCCCGGCCACTCTGTTGATGGTCCTCTGCCATGTTCTCCGTTGTCTACTCACCGGTCCTTCGGCACGCTATTTCGATTCGAACGATAATTGGTAAGGTTCCTGATTATTGTCTCACTGGCCCGGACTCAACCAGGTATGCGCCGAAGAAGAGGCTTCGCTCTTTTGATTCTTTGAGAGCGCATCGCGAATCTAAATCGCCAAGGCGCGACAAAGCACGGAAAGGAAGAAGCACTTGCGTAAAACACTTTCGATAGGCTTGCTGATTTTGGCGGCGGCCGATCTCCTGAGCGCGGCGGAAATGCAAGGGGTGATAGCGGACTGGAATTGCGTCCAGCCGATGGTTCGACACGGACGCTTGAATACCTTGAAAAACAATCGTGCCTGTTCGCTAATGAGGAACTACGATCGGACGGCTTATGGTCTCATCACAGAGGACAAGAAGTTCTACAAGCTTGACGATCCCGGTAACAATAAGATCCGGCAGCTCCTGAAAGATACGCCCGATAAAGACAACTTGAAGGTTGTCGTCACGGGTGACATCCAGGGTGGAACAATTAAGGTCGATAACATAAGCGAACTTTGAATTTCTATCCGGCAAAGAACGAGCGCCGAATCGGGCTGGGGAACGGAACTGGCCATGACATGAGAGCGACATGGTCGTAAGCCCAGAAGTTGATGAGCCCGATTCCCGACGTGGCGGCCAGCTGATATTCCGATGGCCAGGGACAAGCGCCGTTGAACCACGGAATGAGATAAGCCATATCGGATGGCGCCCACGACAAGGATCCAGTAGAGGCAAAAGTGATTGCCTGAATCGCGAGATCGAGATTCCTATATGTCGATCCCCAGCTGAGCGCCTCCACTTTCAGCCGGTCCAGACCACTGCCCGCTTGGGTCTGCCAGGCGGAGGGCAGGTTTACCGCTGCGTTAAGTCGCCCGCCCTGCGGGTATGGATTCTGAGCGTTGGCGTAGCACACCGTATTATTGACGTCATTCGGATAGAGAAGCTCGAACTTCGCGTTCGGATAACCGGCAAGCACCGCTTCCCGGATAGCATCCACGTGCGCTTTTAATTGCGCGGCAAGAAAGTTTGCGTCCGCTCCAGTGTTGGTGGCTGGGTCATCGTCCTGGCAAGTGAATTTGTATAAAGGTCGTCCCAGGACTGTGTTGGCTGCGGCGGTCGTGACTGCATCGTAATAGGCCATCGATCCGCCCGATATAGTTCCAGTCCCGGACACCCATGCCCCGTTTGCCGCAGATCCATCGAGGGTGAAGTGTGTATCATCCGTTACGGTAATTATCCAAGTGCCATTGGCGCTCGTCATGCCCCGCAGGCCCGAGACAACCACTCGGTCACCGGTAGCGAATCCGTGGGCGCTTGCGAGTCCAATAGAGATCGGGCTGGTGTAGGCCGCGTATCCCACCGGCACATTCTGCTTTGAGCTGAAGTACCACCACAAAAACTCGCCAAACTGCAGCCACGGGGTTAAACCGGCGGCACTCTGCAAGCCGGCCATCTGCACATAGGCGGTCTTCTGAAAGTTGGTCAGGTTGGTAGCCGGCGTGCATTGGGAGGAGAGAATCCCATCGAAATCCGTCGCCGTGTCGACCGGCGTCTTGTCGTAAAAACGTGCTTTCCATGTGTTCGTTACCGTGCCGTCGTCGATAGGAGGATTGACCAGCTCCATCGAAAAGGATGTCGTAATCAGCAGCCCTGCGGCCTGGACCGCGCTAAACAGATCCGCATGCCATTGCACGACGGGGAAATTGATCGGTCTCCGCTGTAAGATCGATTATCCAAGTGCCATCAGTACCTACGTCCAAACTACCCGAACTGACGGCAATTTGCCCAACCGCGGATGTGCCGCCCACCGCGAGTGTATTCCCCCAGTTGGGCGTTCTGGTGAAGATGGTTAATTGGCCCGGGCCGGTCTTCTGCGCGTACATCGAGATGCTTGCCGAATTTACGTAATAAACAAAATGGGCGGCAATGGTGTCCAAAGTGTCCCATTGGGTTATCGCTTTTTGAAAAACGAAGCCACCGATGTTTATGGAGGCCACGTCACCTGCAATCCACGTCCCGCTCAGCGTAATTAGTGCCGAATTCGATGAACCGCCCACTCTTTTGCGCTGATTCCACCAGTACACGCCCAGGTACTCATTGAGCTGGCCGCCGAAACCGAGCTTGTTCAAATGCCAGAGCAGCCGTTGCGGGCTGACTTTATATGTGGCATCGGTATCGAAATCTAAGGCGGCGCTCACATTGTCGTATACAACCATGGCATCCGGTATGTCCGAAGTAAGAGCTGCCTCGATGTAGTCGAAGAGAAATTGGTAACCGGTCGAGTTGATATCCCATTGCCCTTGCGACTGATGATTGGAACTGAGCAAGGTAATTGTGACCGTGTGGCTTCCGGCCGGTACTGAGGAACTCAGAAGGCGTCGCGTGACCACTTCGGAGCTGACGTTCAGAAAACAATCCAAGTTTTGTAATCCCTGTCCATCCAGGCTCACGTTCACGATTCCCCGGCTGCTGAAGAGCGAGGTGCCGAGATAAAGATCGTGGATGCTTGAACAGCTGTAGGTTACTGTCATTGAATCGCCCGGGTTCGCGGTGATGTGGCCGAATCCGCGCCAGTAATTGTTGGCCGAAACCGTTGTCCAGCCGGTACCGGCATAGACACAACCCGAATCGCCATTGCCTACCCGTACACTGCCCGGTCCGGCACAGTGCAGCGCCTGCACATCGTTCGGATCGGTCACTGACCAGTTACTGAAAGTCGCGGTCCACTGGCTATCGGCGTAGACAGCGCCCGCCGCCAGCTGCGGAGCGAACGTCAGCCAGCCTTGACGGATCTGGTCGACCCCCATTGCCGTGAAATCGAGTGAAATGTTCCACGTCACATTGTCCGAGTTACCTCCGGACAGTTGCAGCACAGGATCGTCGACCGCCAGCGTCTCATTCCCCGGCCGCACTACCATATAAACCTGAACATCGTTGCCATCGACACCGCCGTATTCGGCGAGATAAACGATGTTTGTGCCCGATGCGGCTGGAGAATTTAGGGTGAGAACCGTAGGACTGACAACGCCAGCAACCGTGTAGCCGGCACCGTTGAGATGTATCGTCGAGCCAGTCGCGATACCTGGAAACTTAACTCCCTGTGTCCAGGTGACTGTCGTTCCAGCTACGTTCACCAGCCCCGTACGAGCATTCTTCAAAGTGAGATTTCCGCTGCTATCGGCGGACGCGATTACCGAAATACTGCTGTTGGCAAAAGTAGACCAATTGTAAGCATTGATTTCATTAGCGAATGTCTGCGCCACGTAGGCTGCGGACTCGCCTCCGCCCGCCACAAAATCGAAGCTCACATTATTAATAAACAAAGTAAGCCGGTCGTAGATTGTGCAACCGCCGGGAGCGGACAGCGCGTATGTGCCCTGCGCCACCGAGTAATAGCCGGAAGCGAGTGTCGCATGATCCCAAAGTGGGATCTGTACGGGCTCGCCGGTCGCCGTTACGATATCGAGCTGTGACCAGTCGATCCAACTGTATTTGGCCGAGTCGATCGGTTGCAGGTTCTGGTAGCCGAGGCTGAAGTTCAGCACCATTCCGGAGAGGTTGAAGTCGGGCAAATACTTTACTGAGTAATGTTCGTAAAGGTTATCGGCATCGTAGACGACCAGTACGCAAAAGTCAGCCTGATCGCGAAAGACTCCGTATACCTTGAAGCTGGATGGAGTTGCTTCGCAAAGCGAGGCTGCTGCTCCGAAGCCGGTGAATCCACGAAGATACAGCGTTCGATCCGGTTGAAACTTGTTGATGCGTTCCTGGCTCATTGGGCGCTGGTGCGGACGAAATTTGCTGGTCCAAAAATAGCGCGAGCCGAAAGGATTCTGACAAAGAGCGAGCAAAAGCCGAGCGGCAAATGCAAACGTAAGCCGATCAGGCGGTTGAACTTGTATGAATTTCGATATCTTCTTCATCTTCTGTGATCGACGGTTCGGGGAGTCTGCCGCTCCAGTTTGCCCATCCCCAGAAGATGGCGGTGGAAGAGCTCAAGAGACCGGAGCACGCGCCGATCAGCCGGATGCTGAAGTACTCGGATGCTATTCCGGCCGCCATCATGGAAAGCATCATAGTGGACCAGTTCAAGGTCTCAATTGTCGAGAACACGCGACCGCGAAAGCGATCCTCGACGTGCTTCAGAAGTTTTGACCAATTCAAGACAGAGCTGATTGCCACGCTGCCCCGTGAAACCGCCATGAACAGCAGCGCCATCGGCCAACTTCGCATCTGACTGAACACAACGTAAGCGGCTCCGTGCAGGAGATAACAGGCGAAAACAACCCGTTTATACGATTCGAAGCCAAGACGCTTTCCTATTCGATTGCCGATTATTCCGCCGATCAATAGGCCGACGCCGGCAATCCCCCAAAGCTCGCCGAGACCTTCGGGGCCTCGCTTGAACACCATTTCGCTGAACAGAGTAAAAAGGACCTGTGCCGCTCCGCCGCCGCTCGCCCAGCCGACCGCGATCAATCCAATACCAAGAATCAGCGGCGACTTGAGCATATAGCCAAGACCCTCCCGGTATTCGTGCCATGGCCGTGCCACTTTGGTCTCGTTCAGATTGCGATCGGCCGCGCGGAAGTGGCCTTTCTCGGACTGCAGGTTCTTGATGCAGAAAGCCGAGAAAAAGAAAGAGAATGAATTGAAAATGAAGGCGATTTGATAACCGAATTTGGCAGCAGTCGTACCGCCGAAGTAAGCGCCTATAGCGAGCGTCATCCAGCCGGTGGTCTGGGTAAGCGAATTGGCCGTGTGAAGTTCCGCGTCCGTAGCAATGGTAGGTAGAATCGCTGAGCGCCCGCTGGTGAAGAATGGCGAAGCGATCATGAGCAGGGCGCTGAGCAGATACAGCAACCAGGTCTGGCTGAACCGTATCGCCAGGATAAAGCCAAGAGCGAGTACTCCGCGGACCAGGTCGCTCGCGATCATGATCCGGCGCCGGTCAAAACGGTCGAGCAGAACTCCAGCGAATGGCCCGACAATGATGGCCGGGATGGCGCGCGAGAGCATCAGACCCGCTATGGCTGCCCCGTTGTGCGTCTCGTCCATCGCGAGACTCAGCACCGCAACATTGTTGAAGTGATCGCCCATCTCGCTGACGATCTGACCCATCCATGTCCAGCGGTAGTTTCGATTGGCCGCCAGCAGCCGGGTGAAATCCGACATCGGCTGAAACTACTTAAGCATCTTCGCGAGCGTGATGGCCTGGCCGAGATGGCGCTGCGTGTGCTCGCATAAATGGACGATCAGTCCAATCACTGTGGTCGGCAGAGCGCGGCGGCCTACCGAACGGCGGTCATATAGGGTGGCTGGATTTAATTTCGAGAGTTGTTCTTCGGAGTGGGTCAAACGGTGGTCGACCAGAGCTAGCAGTTCTTTCAATCCGCCCTCCGGTTCTGCTTCGCGTTTTAGTACGGCGAGTTGTTCCTGGCTGAGTTGCTCACCGCAGAGATAGGTCGTTAATCGATCGACGCTTCCGGCAAGATGCCTCAAATGAAAGCCCAGCGAAGCGCCATTGATGTTACGCCAGATGGCCTCATCGGGAAGATCGGCGGTATATCTTGCCAAATCTTCACGAACCATGGCAAAGCTGCAAAAAACCGGCGCGACCAGCGGATGAATGCCTTCGATGGGGCCGCGCAGCCAGGGTTCCGGATTGTTACTCATGACGTTTCTGGACCAACATTACCGCATGTTTCCGGTGTGCCCAAGTGAATAGCGGCCAGGTTGCGGGTAGACGCAGAGGCCGTGCGGTCCCTTGCCTACATTGATTCTGGCGAGCAGCTTGCCGTTTGCCGTGTTGAAGACGTACACTTCGCTGTTGTAGCGTCCGGAAAGCCACAAGGCCCGTCCATCGGGCGAAACACCGCCCATGTCCGGACTGCCGCCGCCGGGAATCACCCATCTTCCAGTCAACTTGCGAGTGGCGCAATCGAGTATCGAAATCGTACCTTCGCCGCGGTTCGAAATATACATGTATTTTCCATCGCGGCTGAAGTACTCGCCATGCGCGCCTTTCCCGGTCTTGATGAACTCGAGCTGTTTAAAAGCGTTGCCGTCGATCACATGAACTCCATCCGAATCCATGTTCGCGACGTAGAAGACCTTCCCGTCGGGCGACAAGCGGCAGTCCTGAGGCATTCCCTTCGGTTCCAGCTTGAGATGGCCGACGACTTTTTGCGCTGCGACGTCGATCTTGAGCAGTTCGCTCGAAAACTCGCAAGTCGCGATCATATAGCGGCCATCGGGCGAAAAGTCCGCGTGATTGACTCCCTCGCAACCGACAGGAACCTTGTTGACAACCTTCATGGTCTGGGCGTCACGGAAGTCAATGCGCTTCTCGCGCTCCGCCATGACAACAGCGTATTTGCCATCCGGTGTGTAATACATGTTGTAGGGATCATCGACGTGAACGGTCGGGCCTTCTTTAGCAGTCGCTGGATCGATCATCGTCAACTGATCGCCCAAATCCTGTGCTACCCAGAGCTTTTTCAAGTCCCACGACGGAACCACATGTTGCGGTTCGAGAAGACCCCTTCCGTGCTTGGGCAAGGCGAAGTGCCCAACGATCTTGTAAGTTTCGGGATCTATGATGTCTACCGTATCGCTCTTCGAGTTGGGGACGTAGACGCGATAGGGGAAACTCTTCACCGCCGGGCTGAGCATTCCAGGTCCTGCAGCCGAGTAGATATTGCTTTGATCCAGTACCGGCGGCATACCGGGAAGCCGATTCATTACAGCGGCCGTTGGTTGCGCAGTGGCATGAACATGGATGCAAACGGCGGAGACCGCTAAAATGCCGGCCGCCACGAAAGACCTCTTGAAAAATTGCATAACTGAACTTATAAGTAGGTTAACCTGACGAACTGTCATCACAGCAGCAAAAATCTTCAGTACAATTCAAAATAGAAATGTTGCAGAGCGGCGAACGCGAAACTGAGATCCTGCTGGGGAACAAGCAGCTTCTCGGGATTTTCTTTGTGGTGGCGGCCTTGCTTGGGATTGCCTTCGTCGGCGGATACAAGGTCGGTCAGGCCTCAAATGCGAAGAAGACTGTGGCCGCCGCAACGACCAATACGTCCGATAGTGCCGCATCCAACTCAGCCGTCGCTCAATCGGGAGGAGAAACGCACTCCGTTTCACCGGGGGACACAGGTGTACTGAATACGGACGGAACATCCTCTGGAGGCGCGCAAAAGCAAGCGGAAGATGTTTTGGGTGCGCGCAAAAGAAAGCCTCTCAGAGCCGAATCTTCCCGAGATGAAACCAGCGCTGCAGGCCCCTACTCGCTCTGATGCCTTCGCGCCCCAAAGTGGCCAGGAGTTCCTACAGGTCACCGCCGTGCCCTACGATCACGCCTTGGCCGTAGCCGCTGTTTTGCGCAAGAAGGGCTTTCACGCCCACGCCGTGCCGAAGCCTGGTGGAGCGAACCTCTATCGCGTCATCGTAGGCCCGATTCATGATGCTGGGGAGCTTTCGAGTACACGCGATTCCTTGCGCAAGACCGGCTTTAGCCAAGTGATCGTGCAGCACTATTAACAGTAAAGAGAAGGTCCGCTACCACTGGACAGGCTCGCCCTGCTGTAATGGCCAGACTTCTATTCTGTCCTTTTCCAGCTTTTGCGCGAGATCTTCTGGGCGGCCAGTTAAAGCGGGGAAAGTACCGTAATGCATCGGAATTACCTTCTTGGCTCCGACGAGGCGAGCGGCGTGAGCGGCCTCATGTGGCCCCATCGTGTAGAAATCGCCGATGGGAAGAAATGCAAGCTCCGGTCGGTAGACCTCCTGGATGAGTCTCATATCGGAAAAGACGGCCGTATCGCCTGCGAAGTACGCGCTTCGTCCGTCTTTAAACGTCAGAACGTAGCCGGCCGCTTCGCCGCCGTAAATCAGATCATCGCCGTCTTTGATCGAACAACTGTGCAGGGCATGCGTCATGGTCAGCTTCACGAAACCGAGATCGGCTGTACCGCCTTTGTTTATGCCCACCGTGTTTTTTGCGCCCTTTTTATCGAGCCAGGAAGCAGTCTCAAAGATCGCAATGATCTTCGGTGCAAACTTCTTGGCTAAGGGTAAGGCATCGTTCATATGGTCGAAATGCGCGTGCGAAAGCGCAATCGCGTCCACTTTGGAAATTTTGTAGCTCTTTGGATACGCGGGGTTGCCTTCAATCCACGGATCCAGCAGAAGAACTTCCCCTGATTCGAAGCGAAGCTCGAAAGTGGCATGGCCAAGCCAGTTGATCTGTATCATTTCGAACCGTTAGATGCCGTCTTATCTCAGACCAGTACATCCGGACCGAGTTCGATCCAGCTACTTGGAATGGCTGCGCGGGGAGACTTTCGTGGAGTGTGAGCCAACAGGCTTGCGGGGCGAAGCAAGCAGGCGCTTCGTATGGCGAACCAGCGTAACGATCTCGTTGGCGCTCTTCTGAATCACCACATCCGCGCCCGTCGCATCGGGGCGAAGACCAAGGTTTTCAGCGAAGCCGGTTAAAAGAACGATTGGTTTTGCGAAATTCGTCTCGCGCAGGCGCTTGATCAGCTCAAGCCCATCGATGGGCGACATCCTGTAATCTGTGATGACGAGATCGAAAGCTTCTTGTTCAACAAGTCTCAGCGCTTCCGAGCCGCACTTGGCGGGAACCACCCGATAGCCTAATTCCTCAAGTACCGATCGGCGAGCGAGGATTCCATCATTGTTGTCGTCGACCAGGAGAATTGTCGCTTGAGTTGCCGCGCGATAAGGGGAAGCAGATCGCATTAAGTCTCAGCGACGTTAACAGAGACGACGCTGATCTGTCAACCCGTGTCTATCCCTCTCAAACCGCGAAAGATTGAGTGCTTGACAAAGATTGCGAACAACTCATTAATCTACTTCGCGCGGCGCCTTGTACCCGGCTTTGGCTATGATCTGGTACTTGATAGGCTTCCCCTTTTCATTCACGATACGTAATGGCTCATTGGTGGACGGATTGACCAGCTCCACCTTGATGTGTCGAAACTTGCCATCGCGTGCGACGTTGGTGGGGTGGTAAGCGAAACTGTACTGATCCCTAAGGGCCTGTTCGATCTGGCGAAAGACCTGCGGGTATTCGCCTGTGAAGCGAGGAAAAAAACTTAGACCGCCGCTTTCCTTGGAGAAGGTTTTCATTTCGTTATCGGCTTGCAGAAAATCCATGTTCTCGATCTGCGCGCCCATTCCGCCGCGCCCTTCGAGGGACATGCGAGCGATCTGGAGGATGCTGACCGTATAGATCGGGACACCCGATTCCTGCAGGGATTTGCGGGCCGTGTCGAAAGTGATTTTACTGAACGTGTCCAGGCCGGTACCGATAAGCAGAATCGCTTTGCGCCCTTCGATGCCCGACATGCGATCCGCCATATCGGTGAGGGCATCAAACACGTTCGATTCGCTGAAGCCGGGGATGCGCAAACGAGACATGGCCTCTTCCGCTTTGCTCTTGTCGGGCGAGAAGTCCGAGAGGATTGTCGTTCGAAGGTCATAAGTCACTACCGCGACATTGTCGTCGGGTTTCAGTGTCGAAAGAAATCCATACGATGCTTGCAGGGTTTCGTACCAGCCGTAACTCCAGAACTGCTGAAACCTGCCACTGAACTCGATGAGCAAGCAGATGGTCATCGGAGCCTCACTCTGATTAGCCTGCGTGATCTGCTGGGGGACGCCGTCTTCGAGGATACGGAATTTATTCGGTTCCAGGTGCGAGATGAAATGGTTCTGGTTGTCCAAGACGGACACGTCGACATTAACCGTTGTCGCGTTTGTTCGGAAAGTCGGCGTGTCGGCCGGGATGTCCTTCGGCTTTTTGTACTCAGAAGGAATCGGAGCCTCGGCGGGAGCTGGAGCCGTATCCGCGGGCTTTTTGGGTTTAGCGACCGAGTCGCTGCTTTGCGACTGGGGAGTTTCCTGAGCGTCGAGAGGGAACGAGGCGATCGGAGCGAGCGTGAGGCCGGCGAGAGCCGCCAGCAGGACACAATGTTTCATGATTTACCACCTTTGCCAGGCAGCCCAACCGGAAGGTTCAGTGCACCCAGCGATCACGATTCGAATCTTTTTTGCGAAGATAAACTTCAAACTTCTTTTTAGCGCGCCGCAGTTTCCAATCTTTATAGCCCGCCACCAAAGGTTGACTCACGCGGAGCTGCAGCCTTCCACCTCGCAAAATCAAATAGCCGGCCAGAAATCCGGCTAAGCTGGCGATGACTTCGGCTGCACCTTGTCCGCCTACCAACGCCAGGTAAGATTCAATAAACACCACCGCACCGATAATCATGACGAAGTACTTCGTCTTCATCGGGATTAAGAAACCGAACAGGATCGTCTGATTGGGGAACAACACGGCGTAGGCAACGAGGATACCGTATATGGCACCCGAAGAACCAACAATAGGGACGTTTGCACCGCCAAAAAGGTAAGCAGCGATTACAGCAGCCAAACCGGCTGCCACCCCGCAAGCAAGGTAAAATCCAACGAAACGGCGCGTTCCCCATGTCCTTTCGAGTTCGACACCGAACATCCAAAGAGCCAACATGTTCCACAGTACGTGGCCGATTCCGGCATGGAGGAACAAGTAGGTAACCAGTTGCCAAAACGCAAACGCTTTGACTACTTGGACGGGAACAAGAGCAAAGTACTGAAGGAGTGAGGCTTCCGGTTTGCTGGCCCGCAGGATGAACTCGAAAACCGAGATGCCGATCGTAGAAATCAGCAGCCATTTAACCCCTGTGGGGAACCTATTCGAAGGTACGTACCGATTCACGTAAGAACGCGAACTGAAAGCCATCGGCTGCGTGATTCCTCAAATCGAGAATAACAGAAGGAACAGCTCGTGCCAGCCGGTTTACTGGAGTACTTTGCGATGACTGAATATCAGTCTGCCTGGCGGGTGCGCCGGCGGAGTATGCTGGCCGCGACATTCACCAAAATCGCAATCGTTAGCCACACTAACCAGTTAGATAGCGGACCTGAAGTGAACAGAAAGCTGCTAGTCCATCCAAAGTTGGACGCTAAGCTCCACGCTGCAAGGGCATAGCCCGAGAACACCGCTGGTCCCATCAAAGCGGCAACCAGAGCGCCGAATTCCTGGGCTGTACCGGTCGCCCAGGCGCCTGCGCGCGAAAAAATTGTGTTGCTAGCCTGCAAAAGGCCGGCCGCGCGTTGCGTTTCGGTCCTTATTGCGATTGCTGTCGTTCGAGTTTCGGGCATCTTCTCAGCCTTCGTCAACTTTGATGCACGCTACTGGCCGAAAGTTCCTCAACCGGAAATCGGCGGCTTTCCCTGAGTTTTGCCGGCTCTGGACAGATCCCGGCGCTATGGGAATTTGTAAGGCCCTCAGCCAACCAGATGAAAAATAGCATCGCATTCACCTATGGGAGAGTTCCAGCGCCACCAGAATAATCTCAGGGAAATACACCCCAGGCGATGAAAAATCAGCTCCCGGCAGCGGTAGCTTATACTTTCTTGCGGAGAGTGGATCAGTCTCACTGAAGGACATATAAATGAAGAAGATCAAAACAGCGATTGTCGGTACCGGATTTATGGGCAAGGTGCATGCCGAGAATGTACGGCGACTCGGAAATGTGGAGATCGCGGCAGTGGTCGGTAGTCGGCCCGAAACAGCGAAGAAATTTGCCGATGCCATGGGCATTCCTCTCGCAACCAGCAAATTGCAGGACGTGCTGAACGACAAGGAAATCACAGTGGTTCACATTTGCACTCCGAACGTGGACCACTATCCCATGTCCCTGGCCGCCGTAGAAGCCGGCAAAGCGGTGCTTTGTGAAAAGCCCATGACGATGAACGTCGATGAAGCGCGCCGCCTGGTAGAGGCAGCCCAGGAAAAGAAGGTGCTTAATTGCGTGGAGCACAACCTTCGTTACTACCCGGTGTTGCAGCAGGTCCGGCAGATGATCGCGCATGGCGATCTGGGCGACATTCTGATCGTGCAAGGGACGTATTCACAAGATTGGCTTCTCTATGACACGGACTGGAACTGGCGTCTGGACGCCGAATCTAACGGCAAGCTGCGCGTCATGGGCGATATCGGTTCACATTGGATGGATATGATCCAGCACCTGACCGGTCTCTCGATTACTGCCGTCTGTGCCGATCTGGCGATCTTCCATAAAACGAGAAAACGGCCCAAAGGTTCGGTAGAGACGTTTTCGGGAAAAAAGGGAGTCACGGGTGATTACGAAACCTTCCCCATTTCGACTGAAGACTTCGGTATGGTTATGCTGCGTCTGGGTGATCGGGCGCGAGGCGCTTTCACCGTGAGCCAGATGTCGGCCGGCCGTAAGAATAGGTTCGCTTTTGAGATTTTCGGAACGAAATCGGGTATCGCCTGGGATCAGGAGCAGCCCGACACTCTTTGGATCGGCCACCGGAACGAACCAAACCAAATTATCATCAAAGACGGATCACTGTTCTACCCTGACGCCGCCAAATTCGCCGATCTTCCGGGTGGCCACAGCGAAGGCTATGATGACTCCCACAAACAAGTCTTCAAGAATTTCTATGCCAAGATTGCTGATCCTTCCGTTCCCGCAGACTATCCGACCTTCGAAGACGGGCTGCACGGAATGATCCTCCTCGAGAAGGTCGCAGAAAGTGCCGAGAAGCAGGCCTGGGTGGAGGTCTAATCCTGTTCAATCCAGTGGCGCAGACTCGCAGGCTGCCGCGTCCCGATTCCTCGGGACGCATGCTTCAAGTGAAACTTATGAGAAATCCCACTTAGCGCGGGTGGCTGCCGGACGCTCCTGCTGCCTTCGACGGGCCGGCAGTCACCTGTTTGATAGCAATTTTGATGACTTTAACAGGCGTATTGGGTTTGTCGTTTTCATCTCGGGGAACCTGCGAAATGGCGTCGGCGACGTCCTGCCCGGAAACGACTTCGCCGAAAATCGAATAGTGACCCTCCAGGTGCTCTGCTGGGGCAACCGTGATAAAGAACTGAGATCCGTTGGTGTTTGGACCCGAATTGGCCATCGCCAAAACCCCGGGCTTATCAAAATGGCGATTGGGTGATATCTCGTCCTCAAACTTATAGCCCGGACTGCCTTCGCCGGTACCTTCCGGATCGCCGCCTTGGATCATAAACCCGGGGATGACTCTGTGGAATGTAGTTCCTGAATACAACGCGCTATGCATGATCTTTCCGGTGGCGGGATTGGTCCAGGTTTTCGTGCCTTTCGCGAGCCCCACAAAATTAGCCACTGTTTTCGGCGCCTCCTCTTTGAACAGTCGGCAAACGATCGTACCTGCGGATGTGTAGATGACGGCGTATTCCCCTGGATCGGATGGTAAAGTGACGGGGGGCAGGGAAGGCTCCGGAGAAGTTTTGGCCGAGCGGTGAGCGCCGGCATGGCTAGCCTGCAGGCTGCCTCCAAAGCCGGGAAGTGCCACGATAGTTAGTAGACAGGTATAGAACGAAGTACGCACTTAACGCCGATTGTAGCCTTCAGAGCCTTTGCTTTTGCAGCTTCGGAGTAAATTCTATGCGCGGATTACTGACGCACCACGGCTGCCCAGCCGATATTTCTTAGAAGATGTTGGATTACCAGTCACCATAGTTAATTGAAGAGGCTAGCTGTTTCTCCTACAATTCTAGTGAGCATCTATTTATTATGAAGTCCGTATTCGCCTTAGCTTCGCTTTGCGGAGTGCTGCTGTTCACCGCCGCCTGTACACAGAGCCCGCAGAAGCTACTTTCAACGGCCAACAGGTATCACCAGAACAAGAAATACAAAGAAGCGTCGATTCTATATCAGAAGGCAATCGCAGAAGATAAGACGAATGCTGAGGCCTATTACCGCGAGGGTTTGAATCTCCTCGACGATCATCAGCCGTTTCAGGCGATGGGTTTCCTGCAGCGGGCCGTCGATCTTAAGCCGGATAATACGGATGCTGCCGTCAAACTCTGCGAGATTTACCTCGCCGTTTACGCCTCCGACACACACAAATACCGGTCGATGCTCGACAATGTGCGAAATCTCAGCGAGAAGATCTCGGCTCATGCTCCCCAGTCCTACCAGAGCTACCGTATTCAAGGGCTCCTAGCTCTGGCGGACCGGGATACCGCCAAAGCGCTCGACCTGTTTGCTAAAGCCAACCAGTTGAACCCACATTCGCCAGATCTGGTGGGATGGTACGCGGAGGCGCTCGTCGCGACTCAACATCGCGATGAGGCTATTAAGCTCGTACAGGAAACACTTGCGCAAAATAAAACGTGGGGAGCGGGTTACGACTTCCTGTTTATGCAATACAGCCGGGCCAACGAACCGGCCAAAGCCGAGGCGGTTCTCCGTAGTCGAGTCAATGATGACCCAACCAGTGCGGCTGGCTATATCAATCTCGCAAACTATCTGGTAGCCACTAACCGTTTCAACGAGGCTGAACCGGTGATGCGAAAAGTTCTGAACGACAAAAAGGATTTTCCAAATGGGCATCAGCTGGTCGGCGATTTCTATGTACGCGCAAAGAAATACGATCAGGCGCTTCAGGAATTCAAAATCGGCCTGGATGAGAGCCCGAAGCAAGCGGTGGCTTATCAGGAGCGCGTGGTGGCAGTCAACCAGCTGATGGGGCACTCACAGGAAGCTTTGCGGCTGGCGAAAGACGTGGCCTCGAAGAATCCGAGAGATACCACTGCCAACGAGATCTACGCATCTCTTCTCCTTCAGCGAGGTACGAAGGAAGATTTGACTAAGTCGGCTCAGGAGCTGAAGACCCTGGTTCAGAGAAATCCGACGAACGGAGTATTACACCTCGATCTGGCCAAAGCTTACTACGGGCTGCATGAAATCGACAGTGCCCTGAGTGAATCCCTGGAGGCGTTGCGGCAAAGCTCCAACCAGCATGGCTTATTGCCGGCGCACCTTCTCGCCGCAAGGATTTATGGCGATCGCAGAGATCATGGGAAAGCCATCGAGCAGGCGGAAGCGGTACTTTCGGCCGAGCCTCAGAACCCTGAAGCTCGCTTCATTCATGCGCGGGCGCTGATAGGGTCGGGTCAGAGCGCCAGAGGACAATCAGAGCTGGAGAGCCTGGTTACTGAGGTCCCCAAGCTGAACGACGCGCGAATCCAATTAGCCGCGCTCTACATGCAGCAGAAGCAACTGGACAAAGCCAATGAACAGTTTGAGAAAGTCTGGCAGTCAACGCCGCCGGATTATCGCGGCTTTGTTGGTCTCCAGACAGTTAAGATGTCGCAGGGCAAGACAAATGAAGCCGTGCAGGCCATGCGGGACCTCGTGCAGAAGACTCCCCAGAACGATGCGCTCCGATCTGAACTTGCAAATTTCGAGGCCACAGCTGCCGGTGTGGAAGCGAAGTCAAACCCGGAACAATCCAAACAGTACGTCGAGGCCGCCATTGCCGACCTGAAGCAAGTATTAACGGAAGCCAGCCTCGACCGGGCCGGGATCACCGCCAACAAGAACGCCATCCCGTTCGACCCGGAAAAGCCGATGGTCACCTCCGGCATCCGGCTCGGCAGCCCGGCCGCCACCAGCCGCGGCTTCGGCCGGGACGAGTTCCGCCAGGTCGGCGAGATGATCGGCGACGTGCTGGACGGACTCGCGCGCTCGAACAGCGAGGGCAACGAGGCGGTCGAGCGCGAGGTGCGCCAGCGCGTGCTCGCGCTTTGCGCCCGTTTCCCGATCTACGGAGCTCGCCTCGGGCACTGATGCGCTGCCCGTTTTGCGGCCACGAGGACACGCAGGTCAAAGACAGTCGCCCCGCCGATGACGGCGCGTCCATCCGCCGGCGCCGCCTCTGCGGCAATTGCGGGCAGCGCTTCACCACCGTCGAACGGGTGCAGTTGCGCGAACTCACCGTGGTCAAGGCGGACGGGCGACGCGTCCTGTTCGACCGAGACAAGCTCGCCCGCTCCATCCGCATCGCCCTGCGCAAGCGCCCGGTCGAGGACGAGCGGATCGAGCGCATCGTGAATGGCCTCGTCCGCCAGCTTGAAGCGTCCGGTGAGAGCGAGGTGCCGAGCCAGGATATCGGCGAGCTGGTGATGCAGACGCTGAAGGAGGTGGACGCCGTCGCTTACGTCCGCTTCGCCAGCGTCTACCGCGACTTCCGCGAGGCGCGGGACTTCGAGGACTTCCTGGGCTCGCTCGAAGAGCGCAGATAACGCCTCTGGACGATGGACGACATCGAGCACATGCGGGCGGCGCTCGCGCTGGCGCGGCGCGGGCTCGGCAGCACCTGGCCCAACCCGTCCGTCGGCTGCGTGCTGGTCCGCGACGGGCGGGTGGTCGGGCGCGGCACGACCGCGATCGGCGGCCGGCCGCATGCCGAGCGGGTCGCGCTGGCGATGGCGGGCGAGGCGGCGCGGGGCGCCACGGCCTATGTGACGCTCGAGCCCTGTGCGCATCATGGCCAGACGCTCGCCCTGCGCCGATGCGCTGGTGGCGGCGGGCGTGCGCCGGGTCGTGATCGCCTGCGGTGATCCGTATCCGCAGGTGAATGGCGCTGGCATTGCCCGGCTCGAGGCGGCCGGCATCGAAGTGACGACTGGCGTGCTGCGGGAAGAGGCGCAGGACCTGCAGCTCGGATTCCTGACCCGCGTGCGCGCAGGGCAGGCCGGCAGTGACCCTAAAGCTCGCGACCACGCTCGACGGACGCATCGCCACCCGCACCGGCGAGAGCCAATGGATCACCGGCTCCGCCGCACGCCGGGCCGCCCACGCGCTGCGGGCGCAGTATGACGCAGTCATGGTCGGGGTCGGCACCGTGCAGGCGGATAACCCGGAGCTGACCTGCCGTCTTCCCCGGTTCCGGCGCGGGGCGGGCCTGCGGATCATCGCCGACACCCATCTGCGCACGCGGCTGATGTCGCGCGTGGTGGCATCGGCGCGCGAGGTGTCGACCTGGTTCCTGCACGGCCCCGGCGCCGACGCGGCGCGCGCGGCGGCGCTGCGCGACGCCGGGGTCCGGCTGATCGCCGTCCCGGCCGCCGAGCCTGGCATCGACCTGCATGCCGCGCTCGCCGCCCTGGGCGAGGCCGGCCTGACCCGGTTGCTGGTCGAGGGCGGCGCCCAGCTTGCCGGCGCCTTGCTGCGGGCCGGGCTGGTCGACCGGCTTGCCTGGTTCCACGCGCCCATCGTGATGGGCGGGGACGGCCTGGCCGGCGGCCGCGGCGTTCGGGATCGCCGCGCTCGCCGCGGTGCCCGCGCTTCATACGGCACGAGACGCGCCCGCTTGGCGCGGACCTGCTGACCCTCTACGCCAAGGCCTGATGTTCACCGGGATCGTCACCGCACTCGGCACAGTCCGCAGCCTTTCGCCACTCGGCGCCGGGCAGGACATGCGGCTGGTCATTGCGACACCCTGGCCGGACGCGGCCAGCATCCCGCTCGGCGCCTCGATCGCCTGCGCCGGCTGCTGCCTGACGGCGGTCGAGGTCGGGCCGGACTGGTTCGCGGTGGACGTGTCCGGCGAGACGCTGTCGAAGACCGGGCTCGGCGGCTGGACCGTGGGCAGCCGGGTGAACCTGGAGCGCTCGCTGCGGGTCGGCGACGAACTGGGCGGGCACTTCGTCTCCGGCCACGTGGACGGGCAGGGGAGCGTGGTGGCCGTCGCGCCGGAGGCGGGCTCGCACCGGGTCGTGATCGCCGTCGCCGCCGGACCTTGCCCGCTTCATCGCCGCCAAGGGCAGCATCGCCGTCGACGGCGTGTCGCTGACCGTCAACGAGGTCGAGGCGCGCGCTTCGGCGTGAACATCATCCCGCATACCTGGTCCGAGACCACGCTCGGAGGCTTGCAGCCCGGCGACCGCGGTGCATATCGAGATCGACATGCTGGCGCGCTACGTCGCTCCGCGCCGCCGAGGCACCATGAAATCAGCGCTGCTCTCCGACTACCTGTCCAGCGCGGCCGACCTGGTCGAGGAGGCGCGCGCCGGGCGCATGTTCATCCTGGTGGACGACGAGGACCGCGAGAACGAGGGCGACCTCGTCATCCCCGCGCAGTTCGCGACGCCCGACGCGATCAACTTCATGGCCCGCCACGCCCGCGGCCTGATCTGCCTCGCCATGACACGGCAGCGCGTCGAGCAACTCGGCCTGCCGCTGATGAGCCAATCCAACGCGCACACGGCACCAGACCGCGTTCACCGTCTCGATCGAGGCGCGCGGACGGGGTGACGACCGGCATCTCGGCGGCCGACCGCGCGCGCACGATCGCGGTGGCCGATCAACCCGGAGACCACGCGCGACGCGCATCGTGACCCCCGGCCACGTGTTCCCGCTGATGGCGCGCGACGGCGGCGCGCTGGTGCGGGCCGGGCACACGGAGGCGGCGGTCGACATCGCGCGGCTGGCCGGGCTCACCCCGGCCGGCGTGATCTGCGAGATCATGAACGATGACGGCACCATGGCCCGGCTGCCGGACCTGGTCGCCTTCGCGCAGCGCCACAACCTCAAGCTCGGCACCATCGCCGACCTGATCAGCCACCGCCGCCGCACCGAGCGCCTGGTGCGCCGGGTGCAGGAAGGCACGCTGCACCACGCCGCCGGCGGCGACTGGAAGCTGGCCGTCTACGCCACCACGCTCGACCATGCCGAGCACCTGGTGCTGATCAAGGGCGACCTCGGCGGCCCGCTGCCGCCGCTGGTGCGCATGCACGCGGTCGACATCGTCAACGACATGGTGGGCGCGCACGAGCACTCGACGCTGCACGGCGCGATGCGGATGATCGCGGCCGAGGGCAGGGGGGCGGTGGTGCTGATCCGCGACACCCGGCCGCACGCGCTGTCCGATCGGGTCCGCCTGCTCGACAGCCATCCGCGGCCGCAGCATTTCCTGCGCGATTACGGCATCGGCGCGCAGATCCTGGTCGATCTCGGCATCCACGACATGATCCTGCTCTCCAACACCCGCCGCACCGTCGTCGGGCTCGAGGGCTACGGGCTGAACATCGTCGACCAGCGGCCGATCGACGGCGCGCCCACATCGAATGAGCACGCGAAGACGCTCCGCTGCCCGCGGCGCCCTCCGTGCCGGGGCCGCCGCCGCATCTTCTGCTGGTGCGGGCACCGTATTACCGCGACGTGGTCGACGGCATGACCCGCGCCGCGCTGCGCATCCTGCGCGAGGCCGGCGCGACGCACGACACTCTGGACGTCGCCGGCGCGTTCGAGCTGCCGCAGGCGATCCGCATCGCGCTGCGGGGAGCACAGCGGTTCGACGGGTTCGTCGCGCTCGGCTGCGTGGTGCAGGGGGAGACGGACCATTACGAGTTCCTGTGCCGCGAGGCGATGGCCGGGCTGATGGAGGTGGCGCTGCAATTCGGGATCGCGCTGGGCAGCGGGCTGCTGACCGTGCACACGCTGGCGCAGGCGGTCGCGCGCTCCTCCGATGACGGCCACAACAAGGGTGCCGAGGCGGCGGCCGCGGCGCTGCTGCAGGTGGCCGCGATGCGCGACGCTGGGGGCGGCCTGATGGCGCGGCGGGCCAAGCCCGGGCCGGCCGCGCACCGCGTCGCGGGTGGCCGCGGTGCAGGCGCTGTTCCAGAGCGAGCAGGGCGGCGAGACGGCGGAGACGGTGATCGACCAGTTCGTCCGCCATCGGCTGGGCGAGGGGCCCGGGGCGGAGCGGCGGCTTCGAGGAGGGGCGCGTGCCGGACGCGCACGTGCCGCTGTTCACCCGCATCGTGCGCACCGCGGTGCCGCGAGCAGGACCGGCTGGACGGGATGATCGCCGGCGCGCTGCCGCCGGAATGGCCGATGCTGCGGCTCGACCCGGTGCTGCGCGCCCTGCTGCGCGCCGGCGGCGCCGAGCTGACCATGGCGGACGGCCCGCCCGTCGCGGGTGGTGATCAACGAGTATCTCGACGTGGCGCACGGCTTCTTCACCGGCGAGGAGCCGCGGATGGTCAACGGCCTGCTCGACCGGCTGGCGCGCGAGCTGCGGCCGGGGGAGTTCGGAGCCGCCGCCGCGGCGCCATGAGCGAGCGCGCCGGCGGAGTTCGGGCTGATCGCGCGGCACTTCCGGCCGCTTGCCGGGCCGGGCGGGCTCGATCTGCTGGACGATGCGGCGCTGCTCGGCGCCGCCGCCGGGTCGCGAGCTGGTGCTGACGGCGGACGCGATGGTGGAGGGCGTCCATTTCCTGCCGGACGACCCGGCGGACCTGGTCGCTCGCAAGCTGCTGCGGGTCAACCTGTCCGACCTCGCCGCCAAGGGCGCGGCGCCGCTCGGCTACCTGCTGACGCGTCTCCGCCCGGCGCGGCACGCCGGATGCGTGGTTCGCCGGGTTCGCGGCCGGGCTGGCGGCCGACCAGGCGGAGTTCGGCATCACACTGCTCGGCGGCGACACGACCTCGACGCCCGGTCCGGTCAGCCTGTCGCTCACCGCCATCGGCCACGTCGCGCCGGGCGCGATGGTGCGCCGCGCCGGCGCGCAGCCCGGCGACGGCATCTGGGTCACCGGCACGATCGGCGACGGCGCGCTCGGGCTGCGCGCGCTGCGGGGCGAGCTGCCGGATCCCGACGGCTGGCTCGCCGAGCCGCTACCGTCTGCCGCGGCCGCGGCTCGGCCTGGTCCGGCCCGGCCTGGTGCGCGCGGCGATGGACGTGTCGGACGGGCTGGTGCAGGACCTCGGGCCATCTGTGCCGCGCGCCGGCGTGCGTGCGCGAGCTCGAGGCGGCGCTCGTGCCGCTCTCGGCCGCGCGTCCCGGCCGGGCTGGCTCGCCGACCTGCCTCACCGGCGGCGACGATTACGAGCTGCTGATGGCGGTGGCGCGGCAGGCGGAGCCGGCGCTTCGCGAAGCAGCGGCCGCGGCCGCGCATCCCGGTCACCCGGATCGGACGCTTCACGACCGGCAGCGGCGTGTCGCGTTCTGCGACGCGGCCGGCGCCGAGATGACGTTCGCCGCCGCCGGCTGGAGCCACTTCTAGACGGCCTTACGGCGCGGCGTTGCTGCTCCCGCCGGTGGTGGGATCCCGCCGCCGCTGGCCCCGCCGCTGCCGCCGTTGCCGCTGCTCGCACCGAGCCCGCCGACGTTGTAGCGGCCGACATTGCCCAGCAGCTGCTGCAGGAACGAGGCGTTGCTGCCCGGCGACGGCGTGGACCGGCTGACCACGGCCACGTCCCGGCTGTCGTCCTGGTTGAGCTTCTTGATGCCGCGAGCACGCCCCCCTCGTCGAAGGTCAGCACCGTCACATCCTGCCGGAGCACGCCGGGCAGACGCCCGATCCGGTTATGGGTGGTCTCGCTGATATAGATCCACTCGTTGTCGTCGAACGTCGCGTGCGCCGTGGGCGAGCCGAGCAGCGTGGTCACGTCCTTCTTCGTGCTGGTCCCGGGCACGAGCTCCTTCAGCTCGTCGGCGTCGATCCGGTTGCCGCGGAGCATGCGCGGGGTCTCGACCACACTGCAGGCGGGCAGCAAGAGCGAGAAGCAGGAGTAGGGCAGGCAGAAGCTC
Organism: Terriglobia bacterium; assembly: GCA_963799755.1. GTDB lineage: Bacteria > Acidobacteriota > Terriglobia > Bryobacterales > Bryobacteraceae > Bog-105. Next base: position 424,760 of record CAWCYQ010000001.1, read on the forward strand.
GGCGCACGCGTGGAAGTCCTGATCGAAGGGACGCCGCGATTGATGCCATCGGGCCGGCGTCCTATGTTTTGCCGGTGCGTGTCACGCTGTCTTCGGCGTGTCAATCGAGAAGGGATTGGGATGGGGATGCTCGGCCTGTTCGGCCGCAAGCGGCATGAGCGCGCCGGATTTGCGCTCTACACGGCGGCAGTCCGGGCGGCGCGAGACCCGTATTTCTATGCCGCGCTCGGCGTGCCCGACACGTTGGACGGCCGATTCGACATGATCGGCCTGCACGTCTCCCTGCTGATCGAGCGGGCGCGCAAAGAGCCGCCGCCCGGGCCGGAGCTGGCCCAGGCCGTGTTCGACGCGATGTTCTCCGACATGGACGGGACGCTGCGGGAAATGGGGGTGGGCGACATGGCGCTCGCTCGCCGGGTCAAGGCGATGTGGGAAGCGCTGCACGGACGCAGCCAGGCCTACGCTGTCCCGATCGAGGCCGGCGACCGGGAGGGCCTCGCGCAGGCGCTGGCGCGCAATGTCTGGCGGGGCGCGCCGGCCGGGGATGGGCCAGAGGTGCTGGCCGCCCATCGTGCTCCGGCAGCACCGCGCGCTTGGCCGGCCAGGCGCTCGACGCGCTCCGGGCAGGCCAGGTCGAGTTCCTTCCGCCCGCGCCGGTGGCGGCATGACGGAGCTGTCCCGCCCGCTCTCGCCCGACCGGGTCGGCGCCGGCGGGCTCGAGCAGGTGGTCGAGGCCGGCCCGGAGGAACTGCTCGCCCTCGCGCGCCGGCTCATGATCCCGGCCGTGCTGCGGCTGCGCTGCGCGTTCCGCCTCCGGCGCGGCGTGGAGGGCGGCGATCGAGGCGGAAGGCACGCTGGAGGCCGAAGTGGTCCAGGTCTGCGTGGTGACGCTGGACGAGTTCGCGCAGCCGGTGCAGGAGCGCTTCACCGTCCTGTTCGTGCCGGCCGGGACGGAGACGGAAGACGACGATCCGGAAGCGCCGGACCAGATCCCATATGAGGGCGTGATCGACCTCGGCGAGGCGGCTGCCGAGCAGCTTGCCCTGGCGCTCGACCCGTATCCGCGCCGGCCGGACGCGCCGGAGCTGGCCGATGAGCATGGCGACGCAGGCGGGCCGTTCGCCGCACTCGCCGCGCTGCGACGGGAGCACTAGAACCCGGCGCTTGCGGCAGGAAGCCGGCTCTGCTAAGGCCCCCCGCTCCTTTACTTGCAACCCAGCGTGATCACCCCGCCGCGTCCGGCGAGCGCGTCACACCTCATCGGAGGGGCGCAGTCCCATGGCCGTTCCCAAAAAGAAAACTTCCCCGTCCCGCCGCGGCATGCGCCGCGCCCATGACGCGATCAGCGCCGAGGCGCACAACGACTGCCCGAACTGCGGCGAGCTGAAGCGTCCGCATCACGTGTGCAGCCATTGCGGCTATTACGGCGGGCGCGAAGTGATCCCCGCCGGCAAGGAGCTCAAGGCGGTTCGCGCCTGATCCCACCGGGTTGGGCAGGAATTGAGCGAGACCTTCTCCCTCGCCATCGACGCGATGGGGGGCGACCATGCCCCGCTTGCCGTGCTGGACGGCCTCAAGCAGGCGGTCGAGCGGCACCCGGAGGCGCGCTTCCTTCTCGCGGTGACGAGGCGGTCCTCCGGCCGCTGCTGGCCGCGCGCCCGCGTGTCGCCGAGCGCTGCACCCTGCGGCACGCCCCCGAGCACCGTCCCGGCGGACATGAAGCCGACCGCGGCGCTGCGCCTGCGCGACACCTCCATGCGCCTCGCCATCGAAGCGGTCGAGCGCGGGCGAGGCGGCGGGCGTGGTCTCGGCGGGCAACACCGGGGCGCTGCTCGCGCTGGCCAAGATCGTGATCAAGACGCTCCCCGGCATCGACCGCCCGGCTATGGCGGCGATCGCGCCGACCTCGCGCGGCGACGTCGTCATGCTCGACCTCGGCGCCAACGTGCAGTGCGACGCCCGCAACCTGCTCGAGTTCGCGGTCATGGGCGACGTGTTCGCCCGCACCGTGCTGGGCCTGCCCGCGCCCATCGATCGGGCTGCTGAACGTGGGCTCGGAGGAGCTGAAGGGTGACGAGCGGGTGCGCGAGGCGGCCGAACTGCTGCGGCTGAGCCATATCGCCGCCGCAATTCCACGGCTTCGTCGAGGGGCACGACATCGCCGCCGGCACCACGGACGTGGTCGTGACGGACGGGTTCACCGGCAACGTGGCGCTGAAGACCGCCGAGGGGGCGCATGAAGCTGGCCGGCGAGCTGCTGCGCGCAGGTGTTCGGCGGCAGCCTGGCCGGCAAGCTCGCCTACCTGCTGGTGCGCCCGGGTCTCGACCGGATGCGCGAATGGCTGGACCCGCGGCGCTACAACGGGGCGGTGATGCTCGGCCTGAACGGCGTCGTCGTGAAGTCGCACGGCGGCACGGACGCGAGGGCTTCGCCCACGCCGTGGACGTGGCGATGGACATGGTGGTGCACGGGTTCAACGCGAAGATCCGCGACGGGCTGGCGCAGATCGCCGGGCTGAGCCTGCCGCCCCCGGCCGTCGCGGCCTCGGCCTGATGGACGCGGGCACCGACGATACGGCCCGGTCAAGACAGTGATCGCGGGCATCGGCGGGTACCTGCCGTCCCGGATCGTCACCAACGACGAGCTGTCGCGCACGCTGGACACCACCGACGAATGGATCCGCGAGCGGACCGGCATCCGCGAGCGCCGGCTGGTCGGCCCGGACGAGACCTGCGCCAGCATGGCGATCGCGGCGGCCCGGGTGGCGATGGCGGATGCCGGCATCGGGCCAGATCAGGTCGGGGCCGTGATCCTGGCGACCGCGACGCCCGACCAGGCCTTCCCGGCGACCGCTCTGCGCGTACAGGCCGCGCTCGGCATCGCCGGCGGGTTCGGGTTCGACGTCTCCGCCGCGTGCAGCGGGTTCGTCTACGCGCTCTCGGTCGCCGACGCGATGATCCGCACCGGCCAGATCAGCGGCGCGCTGGTGATCGGCAGCGAGGTCTACTCGCGCATCATGAACTGGTCGGACCGCGGCACCTGCGTGCTGTTCGGCGACGGCGCCGGCGCGGTCTACGTGCGGCGGGGGCGACCCGGCGAGGACGGACGCGGCATCCTGTCCACCCATCTCCACGCCGACGGCGCGCTCGGCGACCTCCTTTACATCGATGGCGCGGTTGGCCGGCCGGACCGGCCCGGCCACCTGGTGATGAACGGGCGGGAGATCTTCCGCCACGCCGTGTCCAAGCTCGCCGCGGTCGTGGACGAGGCGCTCGCGGCCAACGGGCTCGGCCACGACGACGTGGACTGGCTGGTGCCGCATCAGGCCAACCTGCGCATCATCGACGCGATGGGGCGCAAGCTCGGCTTGCCGCCGGAGCGGGTGGTGGTGACGGTCGACCGGCACGCCAACACATCGGCCGCCTCCATCCCGCTGGCGCTTGCGGAAGCGTATGCCGATGGGCGCATCAAGCGTGGCGAACTGGTGCTGATGGAAGCACTCGGCGGCGGGCTGACCTGGGGGAGCGCGCTGGTGCGGCTGTAGCCGGGCCGCCACAGCCGAGCACTCTTCTTTGAATTCAAGCAGTTTGCTTGACCTCCGTGAAGTGACGCCATAGCGTATCGCTATGAACACGGTTACGCGCGCGCAACTGGCGGAGACGATCTACGCCCAGGTCGGCTTGTCGCGGAACGACTCCGCCGAGCTGCTGGAAACGGTGCTGGAGCGGATGTGCCAGGCACTCGAAGCCGGAGAATCCGTTAAACTCAGCG
>CAWCYQ010000002.1:0-46925 GCA_963799755.1 Terriglobia bacterium
TAGCTTGCCTAAAATCGAAAGCCACCACATGCGTTTGGTGCAAGCATGTCCCACTTCGGGTGAAGATCCGAATCCGCCTGCAGCGGAATCGTGATAGCCGGCGAACTGCCGGAGAAGACTCCGAAAAAATCGCGCGGTGTGACGCCGACAATCGTGAACGTAATGCCGTTCAATGATGAGCTTTCGCCCGATCACCTCCGGGTCGCGATGATATTCGCTTCCCCAAAACCGATCGCTAATCACGGCGACCGCGGGTCTCCCTGGAGAGTCATCGCGCGGTCCGAAACAGACGTCCAGCCTGTGCCTTCAGACCCAACGTCTCGTGTACACCGCTCCGCTCGCCACAGCGCCCCCGATTTGCCTCGCATCCACGCCCCAACCGAGCGAAAGGTCTGCCGCATTCCAGGTAAACAGGCCCTTCAGCGTTTTGCTGCGCTGCTCGACAGCGGGCAGCGCGAGATAATTGAACGAGGTTTGAGGTTCGACATCCCCGATTACTACCTGCACCAATCGCTCCGGCTCCTGGATCGGCAAAGGCCGGAGAAGTAGATCATCGATCAGTGTAAAAATAGCGGTGTTCGCGCCGATCCCTAAGGTAAGCGTGACAATAGCAGAAATAGCGAAGATCGGGATTGTGCGCATCAAACGCAGCGCCAATTGCTACGTCGCGCGAGATTTGGTCGAGACCGTTCCAAACCCATATCTTCCCGGCTTTTTTCCCATTGGCGCGTGGTGTTTCCAAAGCGCCTGAGCGCATCTGGGTGCGCTTCTTCCCCGCTGTGCCCTTCGTCCATTAACTCGTGCTGTGCGCTCTTCGATGTGCGCGGCCATCTCTTCGGCGAGTTCGCCGATCGAGACGCCGGCGTTCGAACCAGCGCCGATGAGTTCACCGATTTCTCCTCAACCGGCCTCATAACCCGGCTGATCCCTCCGAGAAGCCGTTCGAAGCCTTCGCGTTCGCGGTCCAATTTTTTGCGCCCTGCAGGAGTCAATCTGTAACTACGCACGCGCCTGTTGCGTGCTGATAGTCCCCATTTCTGCCACGCCCACCTACTTCTCCCGCAGCAGCCGCTGCAAGGCCGGGTAGAGCGAACCTTCTTCCCACTTGCAGCACCTCCTCCGAGGTCTGCTGAATGTATTGCGAGATAGCATATCCATGTAAAGCGCCTCGTCTGAGCGTCTGCAGTATCAGCATCTCGAGTGTGCCTGGCAGAAGATCGCGCTGCTCGTTCCTATGGTCTCCATAGATCATCTATGCTTAGATAATCTATCATCAGCATTCCAGATGTCAAGTGTCGGTTCAAAACTAGTCGCAGGCGATCTGCTGGGACGGCCGTCAGACGGTGATAAGCTAATCCGCGTGCAGCGCTTGCTCGATGCCTTGAGGGATGATCGCTCGACCGTACCCCTTGACATTGCCGCGCTTGAAATCGCCAACATTGAATTCCCGGGTTTGGATCTCGATGCGGCGGCTTTCCGGCTGGATAATCTCGCTGAGCAGATAAGCTCCCAGCTCACGCCCAATGCCAGCGGTCTGGACTTTATAAATGCTTCGAATGAGCTGCTATTTGACGTGCTTCAGTTTCGCGGCAACGAAGACGATTACTATGATCCCCGGAACTGCTGTCTCAACTCGGTTCTTATGCGGCGTCTCGGTATCCCGATTTCGTTATCGGTCGTGTATATGGAAGTGGCTCGCCGGCTGACCAGACCAGTCTATGGTGTGGGCTTACCCGGTCACTTTATTGTGTCCTATGAGGATAGACATGTCCGTTACTGGATCGATCCGTTTAATCGCGGCCGGATTCTTTCGTTCGCCGATTGTAGTGCTCTCGCTAAACAAACTGCGGGTGTAGATCTTAGGTCCAATCCAGCAGTCCTGGCGCCCGTGTCAAAGCGGCAGATCCTGGTGCGCATCTTGAGTAATCTGAAGGCGATCTATCTCCGTGGAGAAGCCTTTGACAAGGCCCGTCAAGTACTCGATCTACTCATCCAGGCAATGCCCGAATACGCCGAGGAATACCGCCATCGCGGCTTGGTTCATCTTCGGCAGTTAAATCATCGAGCGGCTAAGGCGGATCTCGAAACCTACTTGCGTCTGGAGCCGGACTCACCTGAACGCGAACAGGTACAAAAGCAATTAGTATTGATTGAACGTTGGAAGGCCGGACTCAACTAGCGGCTTTTTCAAGCTCGCGGACTCGTGCCGCTATGAGTCGAAGATCTCGTACAAACAACTCGTACTGTTCTTCATGTTGGTCCGGGAGCGCGCGCAAAATCGCTGACGGGTGAATCGTCGCTACCAGCTCCTTAGCGCGATGATAAGGGAAAAACTTGCCGCGTTCGGTCGTGACGCGAAAATCTCGTCCCATCAAGGCTTGTGCCGCAGTTGCTCCGAGGCAAACGACGATGTCCGGCTCGATAGCGTCGAGCTCCGCTTCGAGCCAGGGCCTGCAGGCAGAAATTTCGATTCCGCCTGGCTTGGCATGGATGCGGCGTTTGCCTCGCTCGATCTTGAACTTGAAATGCTTGACCGCGTTGGTGACGTAGATCTTCTCGCGATCTAGCTCAGCCTCGTGCATCGCCTTATCGAGAAGTCGTCCGGCGGGACCGACAAATGGGTGTCCCTTGACGTCCTCCTCATCGCCCGGTTGCTCACCCACCATGACTACTTTCGAATCGGGTGGCCCTTCGCCAAAAACGACTTGCGTAGCATGGTTATAAAGATCGCAGCCCTTGCACTCCGGAGCTGCCGCCCTAAGTCGCGCGAGTTCGTGCTTCTCGGGAACCCAGGGGAGTGCTGAAGGCTTTTGATTCGCTGCCATTTGTACCACTCTCTCATCCGCTGTTGCTAGTAGATCCGGGATAATCTGCGCTTCCGGCAGAGTAGCCCAATGGCGAACCGGCATTTCGGATTTCATCGCCTTCACCTTGACGCGCGCCGGATTGAAAATCGATCCATAGTACTCTTTCCAGAGATCTTCCAGCACGTCCTCTTGCGGTGCTTCAGAGCGTGATATGCCCGGACCGAAAGACAACTCTTCCAGATCCCAGCGGACGCTGCGGTCAGGGGTAAAAATCGACCATCTCATACTCCCGAACCGAGCTGCGAACCACCGCGCCATGGCTTCCACGATGTGGTGATCCGGCCGGTACCAGGCCACGAACTGCTCAGGTTGTGAGCCGGCGACCAGCCGAAATCGGACAAAAGCCTTCATCTTGTGCATGTCCCGCCGCACCGCTTTTTCCATCAAGCGAAGGTGCCGAATGTCGTCGTCTACATCGATTTTCAGAAGGTCATGCTCGCCGTGCGTAATTCGGTACAGCGCCCGGTATAGAAGCGGCCAGCGTTCTTCATCGCGATGGAGTGCTACAACCTTCGCCAGCTCCACAAACCCACTCGGGACAGTGATCTTGGAATTTGCAGCAGGTTGGATCGTTTCTTCGAAAAGCGATGTGTTCGAGTTGTCCCATTGGATTTCATTTGGCAAAACATCTGCCGATAAAAGCTTCCGAGCAACGGCCCGCCAACTCTCGAAATCTGATACCGATGCTGAAATCACAGTTCGCCCGTTCTGGCCGTAATCGCTGCTTCAAACAATCCAAGTTGCGCCGGCGCTTCGAATCTCTTCGGCAGAGCTTCCCGATCGATCTGCGCCGAGGCGGGATTATGGTCTGCAGTAACAATGAAATGGCGCGCTCTCTTCAACGAAATCTTCAGCTTCGCCAAATCTGCCAATCTCAGCGCGCGATAACGCCTGATTTTCAGGATTCGTTGGACGTTCCGCACGCCCAGGCCCGGTACCCGCAATAGCGCCGATCTACCAGCCTTATTCACGTCTACTGGATAAAACCCCCGGTTTCGAAGCGCCCAGGCTAATTTCGGGTCCTTGTCCAGTGGCAGATTACGGTCGTTTTCTGTCGTCAGTTCGCTTGGCGAGAAATTGTAAAAGCGAAGCAGCCAGTCTGCCTGATACAGTCTGTGCTCACGAACCAGCGGAATTTTCTTCAGGGGCAGGGCAGGGTCGGCGTGCGGGATAGGGCTAAATGCCGAGTAATAAGCTCGGCGGAGGCCGAAAGTCTTGTACAGCGTTGATGATTTCTCGAGTATCTCCCCGTCCGGTGTTGCTGTCGCTCCGATAATAAACTGAGTGCTCTGGCCGGCAGGCGCGAACTGTTCGGTACGCTTGGTTTGCAGAGTCTGCTCTTTCGCTGCGAGAATTCCGCTGGCGATCTGCTGCATTGTCGCTTCGATTTCACGATGAGTCTTGGCTGGCGCTAACTGGGTCAGATCGTCATTGCGGGCTAGCTCGATATTGGCGCTCAGGCGATCGGCCCAATGTCCGGCCTCCAGCATCAGTTCCTCAGAAGCGCCCGGCACTGCCTTGAGGTGAATATATCCGCCGAAGAGTTGTTGGGTGCGAAGCAGCTTTGCCACGCGAACCAACTGCTCCATGGTGTAATCGGGGCTCTGAATGATGCCAGAGCTAAGGAAGAGACCCTCAATGTAGTTGCGTTTGTAGAACTCAGTCGTGAGAAAAACCACTTCTTCCGGGCTGAAACGCGCCCGCGGGGTATCACTGGAGATTCGATTTACACAGTAAGTGCAATCGTAGATGCAATAGTTCGTCAGGAGCAGCTTCAAGAGCGAGACGCAGCGTCCGTCCGGCGTGTAACTGTGACAGATGCCTACACCGTCGGTATTGCCAAGGCCACCCTCGAGCCGGGCGCGGCGCGATCCACTACTCGCACAGGATGCGTCGTACTTGGCCGCATCCGCTAAAATGCTCAGCTTTGAACGAATCTCCACGGAATATCACCTGTTAGATGACAAATCCGTCTCAACTGTTCTACTTTTGTTCGCTCCTCATCAGGCATGAGTGAGGTGTTGGGAAGCCACCGCAAACTCCTCGAAATCCCCCCCTGGCGCATAGGACACGTCGAACGGCTCAGATACCACACTCACGTTAGGAGCCAGTGCAGGGACCAAATTTTCGCTGACGGCTACATTCACGAGTTCTAGAGTGTTGTGGATACGGCAATATGTCACCTCGGACAAATTCTTCTTGCCGACAGTAGGCGCGATGGCTTCCAAAGCTTCTCTGTCGGAAGGGAAATGAATGGGTGTTCGAATGGCCGTGGGGGTGGAAGCGGTCAAGGAATTGATATATGTCGGTTTCCAGTCAACCCCGCTAAGTAAATGGTCGTGAACCACATCGGCGAGGCCGACTCCCACAGCGCTGCCGTAGGTGCTGTCGGTCAATGCGCGGACATAAATTCGATGTACAGTGGGCACATCCGGGAATGTATTGCACGCCCCTGTGACGCTCCGGTTGATCACTTTGGTGTCCATACCCGCGCCGCTGATGTTCTTTCCCATTTCGTCTATAATCAGCACGTCAATTTCAGATGCCGGCAGGTTGGCCTTCCAGGACTTGACTTGCCGCAGAAGTTCCTCTTCCCGCGCCAGCATCGCGCTACATCCGGCGGCGGAGCTCACGGCTACCAACCCTGCGGTTTCGTGGTGCGCCCCCTCCTGAATGGCGAGGCCGCCTAGAATCTTACCCGAATTGAAAACTTTTTCGCCGACACTGCGAATCATTCGTTCCAGGCCCATGCGATAAGCGTAGGTGTGGTAGGCGCGAGCACCTGCGAACTTGCCGAGCCCGATCGCCATCATCTTGAATAAACCGCTCTCAATAGGCCCTGAAAAGTCGGTGTGCCATTTGACGCGGCCAACGAGAAACACTCCGTCCGACTGATAAGCGTTTTTGTCTATGTAGGTTTCTATGCCTTCCGGTGTTTCGCCGAGCGGCATAACCTCAAGCGAGCTGATAACCGGAACACCCATGGTGGCTTCGTGAATTCCATAGTGCGCCAAAACGTCTGCCTGGCCCTCAGCGGTGGCAGCGCCGTGGCTTCCCATCGCCGGGAAGATGAAAGGATTTGCGCCCTGTTCTTTCCAAAAGCCGACCACCGACTTGACAATCGTCGCGATATTCGAAATTCCGCGGCTTCCTACGCCGATCGCGATCCGTGCCCCCTTCGGAACCCGCGACGCAAAGTCAGACTGAGACAGCTCCGTGTGTACATGCCGAGGAACGTCAGCGATTGTGCGATCCGGAAATGACTGTTGGGCGAGAACGAATCTCGGCAGATCCATGCTTTAAGCATAATCCGTTGTCGCTACGCGTGTCTGGCCTCATCCTCTGCCCAACTCTTTTCGAGCATGGAGCTGTACTCGCCCGAAGCATACAGATCAAACGTAAACTCATCTGGATCCGGACGATCGAAAACCCAATCTTTCAAACGCTGCTCGTACCACTGATCCAGATACCGGTGATAGCGTCTCAAGAATTCTGGGGACAACGCATCACATAGGGGAAGCTCTTGAAAAACGGCGTGCAGTCCGAATGAGCGTCTGAAGAGAGCGGAAAAATCGAGAACTCCCCAGCCTTCCAGTTTTGCGCGAACATGGGCGGGAACATGATGGATTAACAGCACGGCAAAGGTCTCCGGCCGCAGCCGCCGGTTTACTGTCCAGCCGGAGGTTTGGGCGGTTTCGGCGCACTGTTCGGCCCACCGGGAGATATCCTTTCCTATGTAGAACAGCATGCGCAATTCGGCATAACGGCCGCGCAGCAACTGTTTGTCCAACTCCTGAAGCGGCGTCTGGTCACGCGGAGCAAATCCCTGTAAGGCGAGGCTCGCTCGTGAGCTGTCCACCAGTATGGAATTCTCTTCGGTGCTCGAGAAGGGATGCAGAATCAAGGGCGGAAGCTTGAGAGTCTTGACAGCATCGGTCTTCATAACGGGTGGATCGGCTAGCGCTTGCACTTCGAGTTTAAACCTATTGAGTGAGTTTAGGGCTTATTTCAAGCCTGCTCTATCTATATCGGCAATTTGGCGGGGATTATTACCGTCTATAAAAAAAGAGGCGTCATTTGGGTACGTTCGATGAATCGGCGGAAAAAATCGGCCGATTCAACTCCATCTGGATCAGAGTATTTAGACTTGGCCAGGGCAAAGCGCCGGGAACGGGGCGGCCATTGACGTAGAAAGTCGGAGTTTTCTCAACACCGAGTTCACGTCCGGTGTGCAGGCTGGTTTCCACTTCTCCCTTGGTTGCGCGCGTGTCCAGACAAGTCGCGAGTTTGGCTGCGTCCGCGCTGTGTTCTTTCGCGAAGCCCAGCACTTTCTCGCGGAGATTGCCAGTGTTGATTTCCCCCTGATGCTGAAATATCCAGTCGTGATAGGCCCAGAAGAGCTCTGGCTTCGCCATCTGTAAGACAGTGGGAGGCTTCGGCGGCGGCTCTAGCCCAGGGGTGAAGGGAATCTATCGGAAAGTCCTCGAAGATCACTCTGACGTCCTTAGGATATTTCTGAGGGATGTTCTCGCGAATCGTGTGAGCGAACTCGCGGCAGTAGGGACACTCGAAGTCGCTGAAAACGACGATCTTGACTTTCGCGTTTTCCGGTCCGAAAGATGGGCCAGAGGTGGGAAGCTGCTGTACGGTTTCCCAGAAGGGATTTCGGTTCAAGTCCCAGATCGGACCGGTGACCAAGAGTTTGCCGTCCGAAGTCAGGTAATAGACCTTGTCCTGTTTGGTTTCACCCATGCTCAGATGAACCACTAAACGGTAATAACCCGGGATGGGAATCGGCACCGGATCGTCGATTACAAATTTGACAGAGGGTGAGAAGCCTTCGGCGTAACGAAGGTAGTTCTCCAATTTTGGTCTATCCAACGGGACCGCAGCCGGAATCGATGCCACTCCGATAAGCGCAAGTCCGATAAGACCTGCCCAGAAACGTTGCATGCTTTTTCTCAAGTGTACAGGCGTTCGGCTGGGCTGCTTCGATTTCTATACTGAGGATTGTCCTACCTCAGGCGGTATTTCCCGGCCTTCACCTTAGTGCTGGCGATTGCGGGCTTGTATCTCTATGGCCTCGGCGCGGTCGGTGTACTCGATCCCGACGAGCCCCGCTACCTCGCGATAGGCCGTACCATGGCGAGGACGCACGATTTCATCACACCAAGGCTTTGGGGCAGCCCCTGGTTCGAAAAACCGCCATTGCTGTATTGGATGACGAGCCTCGGTGATTATGTACATCTGGGGCTGGAGCTATCCGGGCGGCTACCAGTAGCGGTGCTGAGTCTGGCTTTTCTGATTGTGATGTTTTTCTGTTTGCGTCGCGAATTCGGTGTGACGGCGGCGGCCTCCGCTTCGGTTCTGCTGGCGACGTCGGCCGGCTGGATCGCTTACAGTAGTCTCGCGCTTACCGATCTGCCGTTAGCTGTTTTTTATTCGCTTGCGATTTTCTTAGCGCTGCCGATGGTGAATGACGACTCCGGCAAAGATCGCCTTCGCGCCGGAAGATTCGTGCTCATTGGCGTCTGCCTGGGCCTGGGGACACTGGCAAAAGCGCTGGTCCCGATCGCACTCGCGATACCCTTTCTCTGGTATCTGCGGCAGTGGTGGCGAAGTTGGGCTTTGGCGATCTGTGCTGGGGCGGCTGTGGCGCTCCCGTGGTACGCAATGATGTACATCCGCAACGGAGATGCGTTCCTGCAGGTATTCTTCTGGAAACAGCAGTTTGAGCGCCTATATTCTCCCTCTCTGCAGCATATCCAGCCCTGGTGGTATTACTTCCCGGTGATTCTGGCGGCGCTTTACCCGTGGACGCCCCTATTCGCCCTATGCTTCCTCCAGCGTAAAGGCTGGGACGAGCGGCACCGATTTCTAATCAGTTGTCTGGCCTTCGGTTTTTTTCTGTTCAGCGTTTCCTTGAATAAACTGCCGGGGTATCTCTTGCCGTTGTTACCAGCAGCCTTCGTCCTGTTGGGCTGTTCTGTCGCCCAGAGGCGTTTTGCGGGATCATTGCGGGGATGGCTGGTCGCCTGCGCGGTACTGATTGGCCTGATTCCCGTTCTGGCCGGCATTCTGCCGAAAACTCTTCAACTCGGCCGGATCGCGGCGGGAGGGACTCTCCACATTGGGCCTACCGAGTTTTTCTATATGGCTGCGCCGGTGGCGGCGAGTTTATTGGCAAGGCGCGCATGGGCGGGTATTCTACTTGTGCTTTGCCTGGTAGCTGGGGGATTCTTTCTAAAAATTGTTTGTTTTCCGGTGCTGGACCGGACCGTGTCGGCTCGCGGCGTGTGGCGGCAGATCGAGAATTCGCCTGGAACGATCTGCAGCGACTGGCTCGACCGTCACTGGGTTTATGGGTTGGCTCTCTACCGCGGCGACCCCTATCCGGCTTGCGATTCCGGCAGGTACGATTACGCGCTGCGATCGCACGACCGCGAGAGGCCAGAGTTGGTTCCGCTGAGAAAGCAATAACGAGTACGACGTGTAGCTTTGCGACAATCAGGGCAAATGGCGAATGTGACTCATAAGAACCTCGGAAATAGCGATCTGAATATCAGCGCCCTGGGCGTCGGTGCCTGGGCAATGGGCGGAGGCGGCTGGAAATTCAGTTGGGGAGAACAAGACGACGCCGACTCGGTGGGCGCCATTCGCGCCGCGCTAGACGCCGGCATGAACTGGATCGATACGGCGGCAGTGTACGGCCTTGGGCATTCCGAAGAGATTGTCGGAAAAGCGATTCGCGAGGCACAGCAGAAACCGTATGTATTCACGAAATGCGAGCGCCGCTGGAAGGAGAGCGGGGAGATCTATCCTTCGCTAAAGGCGGCATCTATTCGCGAGGAGTGCGAGAACAGTTTGCGCCGTCTGGGCCTGGACACGATCGATCTCTATCAGATGCACTGGCCGGAACCGGACGCCGATGTCGAGGAAGGCTGGACGGAGATGGCACGGCTCAAAGAGGAAGGAAAGGTGCGGTGGATTGGTGTTTCGAATTTCAATGCCGCGCAAATGAGGCGAGCGCAGAAGATTGCACCGATTACATCTTTGCAGCCGCCTTACTCTCTACTGGTGCGGAAGGTAGAAGAAGAGATTCTGCCTTTTGCGCAGGCCAATCGGATTGGAGTGATTGTCTATTCGCCGATGCGAGCCGGTCTGCTGACGGGCAAGATGACGCGAGAGCGCGCCAATAGTCTGCCGCAGGATGACTGGCGGAAGCGCGACAAGGATTTCCAAGAGCCAAAGCTAAACGAGAATTTGCGGCTGGTGGAAGTGCTCAAGCAGATTGCCGGGGCGCACGGACGGACGCCGGGCGAAGTAGCGCTGGCCTGGACGCTGGCCAATCCCGCAGTAACCGCCGCGATCGTGGGCTTGCGGAACTCGAGCCAGGTTGCGGGAGTAAAGGGCGCGCTGGAGTTCCGGCTTAGCGCGGCGGAAGTCGCGCAAATTGAGGAGTTCCAAAGGACTGGGGCGCAGAGCGGGGCAGCGGGTGCTTAAAGGCGAATGCCGCTGAATTGTCCCAGCTGGGTGGGGAAGCAGCTTAAGGCGCAGCCAAAAAAAGAAGGAAATTCCAGACCACAATTACGGCGTAAAGTACGTTTCCGAAGTACAGAATCCAGTTACGCTGACTGAGTCTCCACACCAGCAACAACAAAAGCGCCTTGCTCGTGAGTATGGCCACAACGGGTCCCGTGATGGGGAGTAACCCGCGGATTACTGGATTGAGCTCGGAGCCGCCGCGTGAGAAGACTGCGAGTGTTGTCAGCAAGTCGAGCAGTTGGAGAACGGCAAAACAAAAAAGTGCGCGATCCCGGCTCGGGCGAGCGGCAGCTATAACCGTATTCATGCCGATTCCAGGATTGCATCGAATGGCGTTCCGGACAGTTCCGGTACGTACTAGCCGTGGAAACACGCGAGGCCATTCTGTCGCTATCAATCAAATCGATTTCGTGATCGATCGGAGCCCAGGGGAAGGTGTTATCCAAGTAGAAATCCCGCATGGTCACGAAGCAGAACGTGAACGCCAGGCTCTCATCATCCTGGGACAGGCGGAAACGGAGATTTCGGAAAAGTTCTCGCAGGCGGCACTGACGTATCAGAACAATCCGGTAGCGCTGCATTTGCGCGCGATGAATATGTTGTATGAAGCCATCAAAAAGCGCGGGTTGATGGTAATTGTGCCCTCGTCCGCGGTCGAAACTATGGGTTTGGGCGGTACACTCGCGACCGCTTCGCTCGCCGGCGCTAAACCGGCATAGCAGCCAGGAAACGGGCTATCGTTATGCCGTGGCCTGGGAGGCCAAAGCGCACCACCCGGTTAAACTCATAGCATCAATCATTCGGTTAAGCCGGTCCGCACTCATTCGCAGTTTGGATATCTCGCTCGCCATCTTGGCTGCGGTATCAAGCGATGCACCAGAATCGATCCGCGTTTGAAGAGATGCTTCCTGCTCGCGGATAGCAGCAAGTTGCGCAATCACCAAGGTTTCGAGAGGTGTTTGGCGTAGTTCGGTAGATGTCATGTTGTTAACCTTGCAGTTTTCGAGCACGTAGGGTGCCAAGCTCAATACAACCGAAAACCGGCCTTTTCCTGGCTTTGCGTGGCTTATGCAACATCTTTAACGTGGTGGACGCAAGCGAAAAAAGTTCCGGGCTGTTGTAAGAAGACCCGGCCAGAAACATAAGGCATGCGGTAAAACAGAAGCACCTTATGACCAGGCGAATCTTCAACGCGAGCCTGCTGCTTGCGACTACGGGCGCCGGCGGGATCGACGTTCAGGCGAGTAGCCAGCCGTATTGGTACGAACGCATACGCCGCCTCGGACAACCCAATCTGAACGAGAAGGATGCGGCCACGGTCAACGTCGAAAAATGGGTTCAGTATTGGAGCAGTCTGAAAGCAGACGGGCTTATTGTCAGCGCGGGCGGGATCGTGGCCTTCTATCCCACGCAAGTCCCGCACCACCAACGATCGCGCTATCTGGGCAAGCGCGATGTCTACGGCGAGTTTGTTGAAGCGATGGGAAGACGGAACATGCGCGTCATCGCGCGGCTTGATCCCAATTGGGGATTCCGCGAGGCGCTCGATGCTGAGCCAAACTGGTTTGCACGGGACCGTTCCGGCCTGCCTATCCATCACGCTGCCACAGCAGAACTGTATCGAACCTGCATGTTCGGGCACTATTTCGACGAGCACATAAAGGCCATCATCGTCGAGCTGAGGGATCGCTATAAGACTGACGGTTTCTACACCAATGGCTGGCCGAGTACGGGCCTGGGCAATATCTGCTATTGCGCTGTCTGCCGCGAGAAATACCGCCAGAACTTTTCCGCGGAGCTGCCGGAGCAAGCGGACCGGCGCGATCCCAATTATCGCCGCTGGACAGAGTGGCGCATGGCCCGCGTACTCGAGGTGTGGGATCTCTGGCAGAATACCGCGGCACAAGGGCACCCCGAGCGCGTTTATGTCGGTAACCTGGGCGGCAGCATTCGAGCCGAAACGAACGTGAAGGAAATCGCCGGCCGGTGCAAATGGATGAACGCCGATCATCAGGACCGGCTTGGTGCAACTCCCATGTGGGACTGCGCTCAGCAGGGGCGCGTCTGCTACAGCGTGATGCGCGGGCGTACTTCCACGAACGTGACGAGTGCGTATAACCTGAGCGATGCAGTCTGGCGGCACACAAGCAAGGCTCCGGTCGAAATGCGCAGTTGGCTGGCGCAGACGGCAGCGAGCGGCATGGTTCCATGGGAGACATGGCTAGGCGGCGAGCCGAAAGACACCCGCTGGCAGCAGCCCTCGCGCGAGTTCTTTGACTGGCTAGCCGCCAATGAGCGGCACTATTTCAATTTACGTTCACTCTCGGATGTGGGTCTCGTGTGGCCGCAACGAACGCAGGTCTGGCATCCCAGGCTGGGGCAGAACACGGATGCGCTCCAGGGCTACTATTACGCGTTACTTGAAGCGCGCATCCCGTTCGACATTGTCCACGACGAGGATATTACGCGGGAGCGGGTTGCTCAGTATAAAGTAATCGTTCTGCCGAACGCGGCGCTGTTATCGGATGCGACGTGCGCGACGCTGCGAGACTACCATCGGAGCGGCGGTTCGCTTGTTGCTACCTTTGAGACCTCGCTTTACAACGAGTGGGGCGAGAGCCGGAAAGACTTCGCGCTCGGGGAGGTGTTTGGCGCGTCAATTAAGGGACCGGTAGAAGGTCCGCTACAGAATTCGTATTTGCAAGTAGAGCGCCACCATGCGATTTTGAACGGACTGGGCGCAACGAGTTTTCTGCCAGGCCCCATATTTCGCGTGCCGATCCAAGATGTTCCCGATCCGATTCTTACGCGTATTCCGCCATATCCCGCATACCCGGTGGAGTTCGTCTTTCCGAAAACGACGAAGACCGCCGGCCCGAGCGTCGTTATTCGAGAAGATAAGGGCCGGGTGATCTACTTCAGCGACGACATCGATAGAACGTTTTGGCGGAGCTGGAATCCAGATCTCGGTCTGATGCTCGCGAACGCGGTACGCTGGGCCGGAAGAGACGCTTTTAGCGCCAAAGTAACGGGTGCGGGGCTCTTCGATATTTTCTATTGGGAAACCGAGTCTGGACTGGCTCTTCATCTCGTCAACTATACGACTCCTGCACTGATGAAAGGCCCAGCACGCGCCATCTCAACAGTGGGACAGCAAGAAATCCGGCTTCAGATGCCAGAGGGTTTCAGGGCAGGGAAGGCGAGTACTCTCAGTAATTCGAAAGAAGTGGCATTTCACGCGCAGGGCTCGGAATTTGTATGCGTGCTGCCACAGATAGGGGAGTATG
Source organism: Terriglobia bacterium (assembly GCA_963799755.1). Taxonomy (GTDB): domain Bacteria; phylum Acidobacteriota; class Terriglobia; order Bryobacterales; family Bryobacteraceae; genus Bog-105. The sequence continues at coordinate 13,700 of CAWCYQ010000002.1, forward strand.
AAGTGGTCGCTATCGAGCGATCGACGTAACGGACACTTATTTTGGCTTTGCCGGTTCGCTCAGATAGACAGCGATGTCCCTGGCGGCCTTGGTCTCTACACCTGGCTTCTGCAGGAAGCCGAGATCGCGGAACCAGTCGATGAAGCGATATTGCCAGGTTCCAAAAGGAGTGTTGTTGCGATCCGTCAATCCGCCGGTCATGTGGCTGCCATCGGGCAGCACGTCTCCGGGATGGCGGCCATTGCCGTAAATGTGCATCTCGATATTTGGCACACGTGCGGCCAGCATCGCGCTAAAGTATTCCATCGCCCACACGGCGTGAACCTGATCTCCCGAGCCGCCGCAGGCGATGAAAGCCGGAGGGACATCGCGGGGAATAGGCGGCGCTGTGCGATTGCGCGCGAAGGGTGAGGGGCCGGGATAGATAATGCCTACGAAATCGGGGCGTGAACTGATGCCGGCCAGGCGATCGCCGCTGCCGCCATTCTTCTCATCGAAGCTTGGGAAGAAGACCGCCGCCGAAGCGGTTAACTCTGCGCCCGCGGAAAATCCTATGACGCCGATCTTGTGCGGGTCGATGCTCCACTGTGGCGCGTATGCGCGCACGAGGCGGATGGACTGCAGGACATCGTTGACGGCATCTGTCTGCGGGTTGTAACCATCGCGGCGCAGGCGATTGCGCAAGATTATGGTGTTCACTCCGTAGTTATAGAAAAAGGGAACGAAATCAGCGGCTTCACTGCCCACATTCAGCGTCTTGTGTCCGCCGCCGGCCACCAAAATGACGGCCGCTCCCGTATTGAGGCTGCGATCAACCCGGTGCACTTCGATGGACGGGTTGTGAATGTTGACGATGCTATTGATTCGCCCCGGCACGGTCTCGCTCATGTTGTACTGTTCGGGCTCGCGAAGACGCTGCTTGTTAAGGAAAGGTGAGTCCGGCGGATAAATGGGAATGACCACTCCACCTGGCAGAATGGGCTGCGGAGCATACGGAGCAGCGGTTTCCGGCCCTGGCTTGGGCATGTCGAGCGGCCCGGGCGCCGGAGGTAGCGTTGTTGGTTGGTTGTGATTTGCGGACTGCGTAGAGTTTTGCCCGGTTACGGCTAACGCGATCAAGGGTAGCAAAGCAAGAGCTGCGCGAATTCTATTTCGTCGCATAACGGTTCTCAGCACGTCAGGAAGGCCAGCGCCGCTCGGTCGCTTTGGGCCACCAGGTACCGGGCGCGAAGAAATTGTGCCAATCCAGCTTGCAGGTTTCCACCATTTGTAAGCCGTATTCGCAGCGCTTCAATTCCGCCGCAGTTTCATTCGCCGTACCAAATCCGAATTTGCACCCGCCCTGTTTGGCTTGTTCAATAAAGGCGCGGTTCGGCAGTTGCTCCTGTGTATTAATCTCGATCGCCACCTGATTTTTGAGCAGCGCATCGATGAGTTTAGCCACACGTCTTTCTGTCCATAGGTCATCGGCTTCGGCTCGCATAGCGGCAGGAAGATAGGTTGGGGAGGCGTAGATGTCGATAGGCTCGGTGCTCAGGCGTTCGATAGTTTGATCTAGCAAACTATCCAAAAACTCTTGCCGGTTTGTGATGGAGCTGGCCTCCTGCGGAACCGACAACCGCACTGGGCGGCCTTTGCCATCTGTCCAGGTCCGGCTATCCGCCAGGACGTAGTCAAATCGTTGCGCTGTCTGGCGAGAGATGATGCGCGTCCAATTGCGGTGTGCGGCATAGAACGCGTAGAACACAGGCCGGCCATCAAGAGAATGCAGCCATTGCTCGGCGGCTGCATCATTTTCGACCCTGGCTGTTATCCCGTACTGAATTCCATCCTTTCGCGATTTCCGCAAGGCATCTGCGAGCGTCATCCCATTGCGACAGAATACGTGATAATCCACCATCGGAACATTATGCCGCCCGATGTTGATGATCTCCCGGTACACGTTATCGACGACCGGCACGGGCGCAGTGTAGGGCGGCAGGTCGTCGGGAAGGGCTCGGACGCGCACCTTTCGATACGATACTCTCGATCCGTTGTTGTGGCATTGCAAGGCAAAGGTGCCGTGGTCGAGGAATCGCATCCGTTCTCCGCCTGCGGGAATCACCGGCGGTGTCGGCTCTACGTAGTCGACCAGCAGTTCGTTATTCAGTCGAATCTGAACGTTTTTACCGCGCACCGCCACACTCATCCGAAACGGTTCCTCATCCGGAACGAGTTGCTTGTACATGTTGCGAAGTCCGTAGAGAGAACCGGTTTTCTTACGTTCCAGATACCCGCCGTCGCCCCGCGCCGTGTTGTTCACTTGCACCTCGAAACCCTTCTCGGGAAAACCTGTTTCCTGATAGGCGGTGTGGAAGTAAACGCCCGAATTGCACTCCGGCTGCGTTGTCAGCTCGACTTCAAGCTCGAAGTTTCGGAAGTCCGCTGCCCGTATGGGACCGTTATAGAACAGGTGGGAACGCGGCCCATTGGCGGTGAGCGCTCCATCGACAGCTTTCCATGAATTCTTGTTCTCGCTCGGCCGCCAGCCGTTCAAAGTGTGACCATCAAACAAGTCCACCCACTCTTCGCTTTCGGACGCAAATGCGAATGGAGCGGCCGTCACTAAGCCCGCAAATGCTCGTCTAGTTATTTCGTGATTGAACAAATACATGGTTGAACGCGCCTGGCTGAGAACCGTTACTAGACCAGAATAGTAGGTTGTGGCGCCAAGACGTTCGGTACGGCGTATCCGCTAAGCGGATGATAATTCTTATATGCCTGCTCGTACGCCTGAGGTCGATCGTTTGATTTCGGCAAGTCCTGAACGCCTTCCGCTGAGTCAGGCGGATCTGCCGGAGACGGATCTCTGTGGCATCGGACCGCAAGATCCGTCTATACTGTTTCCCGACGCCCGAGACGGCCCAGCGGCTTTAGCGGGCCTGCTGCTTCGCATTGGATGCTGGGCTGAGAGTCACGTGGTAGCGCAGGACATACACTCCGCTGAAGGGAGTTATTGGCATGGCCTCATTCACCGAATGGAACCCGATTCTGGCAATGCGGCGTACTGGTTCAGGCGGGTCGGCAGGCATGCCGTGTTTCCTCAGCTCTTGGAGCGTGCACAAGAGATATTGAAGATCAGCGGCCCCAAACACTGGCGCCTCAAGAATTTCTGGGACCCGTTCCTTTTCATCGAGTGGTGCGACGAGGCGCGCGGAAGCGGTGGTCAGGCGGAAGCGGCTGCGCTCGAAATACAGATGGCTGAATGGCAACTATTGTTCGATTGGTGCGCCGGCACTGAGGCCGCGCAGCACTCCTAGTACCGGCAGCGAAGATTTCCGATGGTATCGTGTGGCAGGGCTTCGGAGGGCCGCGCACTGAATGCCAAGCGAGCGTTTGAGCACCGTGGCGACGGCGGAGCGTCGCGGACGGCTGCAGGGATTCTTCCGAGATCTCGGACCGGGATTGATCACCGGCGCGGCGGACGATGATCCGTCCGGGATCTCCACATATTCCGTAGCGGGCGCAGCGTATGGATATGCCGGGTTGTGGACAGCTCTCTTCTCCTTTCCTCTGATGTCGGCGGTGCAGTTGATGTGCGCGCGCCTTGGCATGGTGACGGGACGCGGACTTGCGGCCGTAATCCGAACGCGCTACCCGCCGCCGGTACTGTGGTTCGCGTGCGCGCTGCTCATTGTGGCGAATGTGTTCAATATCGGGGCCGATCTCGGGGGCATGGCGGACGCGCTGAAGATGGTGACGGGAATACCGCCCTACCTTGGAACGCCCTTTTTTGCGTTCTTGATCATCGGTCTTTTGTTCTGGACTTCTTACCGGACGATTGCGCGCATTTTTAAATGGATGACGCTCGCTCTATTTGCTTACGTCATTACCGCATTCCTGGCCCGGCCCGACTGGTCGCAGGTGATGCGAGCGACATTCATTCCGCATCTGGAGTGGACTCGCTCCTACCTTGCTGTGCTGGTCGGGATTCTGGGCACAACGATTTCGCCTTATCTGTTCTTCTGGCAAGCGGCGCAAGAGGTCGAGGAGGATCGGGATCGTGGCAAAACGACGGTCGCCCTGAGACGAGGTTCGACGGACAAAGAGCTGGTTACAGCCACGAAGGACGTGGTAACGGGAATGTTGTTGTCGAACGCGGTGATGTACTTCATCATTCTGACAACTGCAGCGACACTGAATGCACATGGGATGAGGAACATCGAAACGGCGCGGCAGGCGGCAGAGGCGCTGCGGCCGTTGGCGGGCAAGGGCGCGTACTGGCTATTTACTCTGGGGCTGGTCGGTACGGGAATGTTGGGAGTGCCTGTTTTAGCTGGCTCATGCGCCTATGCGATAGCGGAGGCAGCGCGCTGGCGGTCGGCCTCATTGAATCAGAAATTTCATCTGGCGCGGCGATTCTATGGCGTGATTGCGGTATCGGTTCTGGTCGGGCTCGCGCTGAACTATGCCGGATTCAATGCCGTCAAGATGCTGTTCTGGTCGGCCATCCTGAACGGCATTCTAGCGCCGCCGCTGGTCATCCTCGTTGTATTGCTGACGAGCGACAAGAAAGTGATGGGCAAGCGCGCCAACGCGCCCGGCGCTCAGGTATTGGGATGGACTTGCGCAGCCGTTATGAGCGCCGCGGCCCTGGCGCTCCTGGCGCCGTAGCATTGAGCGTATAGCTCACTGGTTGCGTTTGCCGCGTTCCAGAGTAAACCAATATACAGGGAGCCCACAGAGCACGATAAGCAGGCCCGGCCAAGTAGTGGCGGGCCGAAAAGCGAACAGGCAAACGAGAACAACGGAGCAGCCAACGATATAGATGAGCGGCATCACTGGATACCCGACCGCGCGGTAAGGACGAGGCGCATCGGGGCGGATAATACGCAGCCGGATGACGGCGGAGATAGTTAGTACATAAAAAATGAGCTCGGCGGAAATGACGTAGTCGAGCAGATTGCTGTAGAGGCTGCCGTAGGTTTTCGTGGCGTTGTTGAAAGTTCGCGGGAGCAACAGCGCTGCGGCCCACAAACCTTGCAGTAAGAGAGAAGTGCCGGGCACACGAGCGCGATTGAGCGTTCCTGCTCGCGCCGGGAAGAGACCGTCGCGCGCCATGGAGTAATACACGCGCGGACCGGAAAGAACCAGCGCGTTGATGCAACCGAAGGTGGAGATCATGATGGCAGCGGCCATCAAGACAGCACCCCAACCGGGAAAGATGGACTGCATCATGGCGGTCGCGACACGATCGGCCGATGCGTGCTGAATTTTATCGAAAGGGAGCACGAGCAGATAGGCGAGATTTGCCAGCAGGTAGAGACCTACGACGGAGATGGTGCCGAGGGCCAAGGCTCGCGGGAGAGTTTTGGTGGGATTCTTCACTTCGCCCGCCGCAAAGGTAATTCCGTGCCAGGCGTCGGCCGAGAACAGGGAGCCGGATTGGGAGACGCAGAGCGCGACGAAGAGGCCGAAACCGGTGAAGGCGTTAAGAGTAGCGGTTAGGGGCGTTACATCGCGCGTAGTCCAGAAATGGCTAAAGTTGGCAGTAACAGCTGCTTTGTTCCAGAAGATCAGACCAAGAAGGACGAGGGCAGCAAGCGCGACTATCTTGGCCGACGTGAAAACGTTCTGAATGATTTTTGCGTAATGGACACCGCGGCTGTTGCTCCAGGTGAGCAGGACGATGACGAGGATTGCGAGAAACTGACCCGACGACAAGGAAATGGCATAGCCAGTGCTGATGTGGATCGGAGGAATGAGGTAATTCTGCTCGGAAATTGCCGGCCAGAGTACGCCGGTGAAACGAGCAAAGGCAACTGCTACCGCCGCTATGGTTCCGGTTTGTATGACTGTGAATAAAGTCCAGCCGTAAAGGAAACCTATGAGAGGCGAGAATGCCTCACGCAGGTAGACGTACATGCCGCCCGGCTTCGGTATCATTGCGGCAAGCTCGCCATACGAGAGCGCGGCTGCAACCGTGACTACCGCGGCAAAAAGCCATGCGACGAGCAGCCAGCCGGGGCTTCCGATGTTGCGCGCCATATCGGCCGAAACCAGAAAAATGCCGGAACCGATCATGGCTCCGATCACGATCATGGTGGAATCGAAGACGCCGAGTTCGCGAACAAAACCGGCGTCATGGGTCGTGCCGTCAACTGGCAAGTTTTCGTGGGAAGTCGGCATTTTTGGCTAGCGTGAAGGGTAGCACGGTTGCAGCAGGCTGCTCAATTCCAGCTCACCGAGATGCTGCACGAGAGTATCCGGTTTGGCGGCTGCCAATTCTTCGAAAGGGGTTATGCCACTCGCGACGGCGATCGAATGGTAACCATTTGCCTTCGCGGCAGCTACATCGTTGGGGTGATCACCGATCAGGAAGATGCGAGTCGCCTTGCTGGTGAGACCGAGGCTGACGGCACGATGCGCAGCGACTCGCCCGAGACGGGCTCGAGTGCGGCCATCCTCGGCGAAAGCCCCGAGCGAAAAATACGGGCGAACGCCGGCAAGCTCGACCTTTTTCCAACCGATCGCACTCAGATTGCCGGTGACCAAGCCGAGGACCGCGCCGCGAGATTTGAACGCGGCCAGCGTATCGGCGACTCCGCGGCAGAGAAAAGGAGTCAAGTCAGCGGCGCAGTTACACAAGTAGCTGTTCTGGCATTCGCGCATGATTTGGGCCAGTCCCGCGCGTATGCGGCGTTCGCTTTCGCCGCTGGCACGCAGCATGGAAGCGATCAGATCGCGATCTAAAGCGCCGGCGGTTTCTAGGCCCTCGAGACTAGTCGAGCGGCCGGTTGCTCTGCGTATTCCTTCCACCAGTGCCTGCTTGTGGTGAGGGCCGGCGCCGCGAATTAAGGTGCCATCGATATCGAAGAGCACCAGGTGGTTCGCCAAGGTGGTCACGAATGCGCCAGTTTCGGCAACAAAGTGCTTAAGAGCTTGAGAAACGTGCCCGAGACGTTTTGCGCTACTTCGAGTACCTCGCCATGCACGAGTTTGCCGGGGGCGAGGCCGGCAGCGAGGTTTGTTACGCAGGCGAGTCCGAGGACGTTCATGCCAAGCTGACTGGCAGCGATTGTCTCGGCGACTGTGGACATACCGACCAGGTCGGCACCGATGATCTTGAGAAAGCGAATCTCCGCCGGCGTTTCATAGCTCGGACCGAGTGTTCCGGCATAGATGCCTTCGGGGAGGACGATACCGAGCTCGGCGGCGGTTTCGATGGCTATTTGACGGAGTTTCGGCGAATACGCCTGGGTCATGTCGGGGAAGCGCGGACCCAGGCCTTCATCATTGAACCCGATCAGAGGGTTCGCGCCCTGCAGGTTGATGTGGTCGGAGATCAGCACCAACGCACCCTGGGAAAAATCGGGATTAAGTCCGCCGGCGGCGCAGGTGAGGACAACAGTCTTGATACCCAGGGCGTGAAAAAGCCTGATGCCGCTCACGACCTGGGCGGCCGTGTAGCCTTCATAGAGGTGAAAGCGTCCGGACAAGGCGGCCACAGCGGCTGCATGGCCATTCGCGCCGAGAGTTCCCAATACGAGCTCGCCGGCGTGCCCGACGACAGTGGAGACGGGAAAATCCGGAATGTCGCGGTAGGGGATTCGGACTGCTTTTTGCAGCAGATCCGCGAAAGCGCCCATGCCGCTTCCGAGAACCACACCTACTTTGGGACGCAGGAGCGTGGCATGTCGGACGAAATCGGCGGCATTCTGCATGTTGCTCAAACCAGTATCGCGTCACAAGCGAAATACCGAGAGAAGGTCAGGTGGTGGGAAGAACCTTTGGAAAGCCGCCGGAAGCCAATTTCAGTTGAGGTTCGTTGATGGTTTCTCTCATAACGGCCTCGATGACGTTCCCGTCGATTTTCGACATCTCCCGGATGCTTACGGGATAGCGGACGGTGACCTCAATGCCGGAATCGGTGTAATGGGCGCGGCTGACGGGCGCGAGCATGTCGATCTGGATGTTCGCGTCACGTTCGAATGCCTCGTGCTGCTTCTGAATATCGGGCTGATAGCTCTGATAGACGGATTCAACGGCGCGCGCGATGCGGCTGCGGCACTCCTCCAGATTCGTTTCGCGGACGAGAGTAGTCGAGACGGTGTGCCAGGAATAGTCAGTGCCGGGCGCCTGCTTAATCAGAGCCGCCGGCTGGAAGATAACTGAATTGGAAAAGACGGCGACGCGTCCAGTGGCATGTATGTCGGTGCCGCTTCCCGCCAGCTCCATCAGGTAAAGGCGGACGAGGCCGACTTCGATAACCTTCCCGGTAACGTTGGAAACAGTGACGCGATCACCAGTACGGAGGCCATACCGCCCAATCAAGAAGAAATAAGCGACCACGGACAGAATCACATTCTGCAAAGCGACGGCGAGACCGGCGGTTACGAAGCCGGCGACGGTGGCGAATGATCCGATGCCGCTTACCGATGCGAACACTGCGATGAGTGTGGCAAGCGAGATCACGACAAAACGCCGGATGAGCACAAACTGCCGCCGACGGCGCGTGTCTTTTACGTAGCGCAAGGTCGCCCGGTGAACGATGCGCGACGCGATGAGCAGCACAACAACTGCCAGTGCAAAACTCCCGAGGCGAACGGCCAGGTATCCGGCGACGGTCTGAAGCTGTCTATTGAGCGCATCACGCCATTGATCGAGAGCCGCTCGAGTAGTTTGTTGGGCGATACCTTGCTCACTCAGCGGAACGATCGGGCCGGACAACGATTTGAAATGGACTGAAAGAAGATTCATTTGCTGGCGGGTAGCGGCAAGTTGTTTGGGATCGGTCTGAGCAAGAGTGGCGGCGGCGAGTGCATCGCCCTGGTTGATAACGGCCCTCAATTGCGTGCGCAAAGGGCTGAGGAGCGTTTGACTTTCCAAACTGAGCTGATGGGTTTCCGCCAAAAGCGAATCGACGCGGCTGCGGGTCCGGAGTATTTCGAAACAATCTGCTATGAGGGGTGCAATTCCGGCGGATTCTGGATGAAACATGGATGCCGCGGCATTGGTTTGCTGCGGGGCAGGTGCCGGAGCGGAGTTGCTCAGTGCCGCTGGGATGGAATCGGAGCCGGCCAGAAGATCGATTTGTCCTGGCAAGCCTCCCGCCTCTTCGGGCTCGTTGGCAAAGTGCAGGAGGCCCTTCAGGCTGTTCTGCGCAAGCGTTGCGAAGGCGAGATCGGCGCCGAGGGCGTCCCGCTGCGAGGTGAGAATGGGCAGCTTGCGACGTGGCGTCTTTGCGATCTGCTGATTCAGCTCGTCGATGAGCCCCTGCAATCGTTGAATACGCTGGGCTGCCGCCGCAGCGCTCTGTTGCAGATTGCGCGTGTGATCCGACGCCGCTGGATGATCTTCGGAGGCTGAACTTCCCAGCAGCGCGGCTTGTGCGCGAGCGAACGCAAATGCCTGGATAACGACCTGCCGGGAGGATTGGCGCACGCTGTTTTCGAGGAGAACATTCTGTCCGGTCGAGAGGGGGGACACCGCGGCATTTACGTGCTCGTACCAACTTATAGTCGTGTTCAGGTGATTCAGAACTTCCCGTGCGCCCACGCTCTGCGTCTCAGATTTGGCTGCGGGAGATTGCAGTCCGGCGCAGAGCAGCAGCAAAGAGAAGCCGGCAATTCGAAGCTTCAAGACGCGAGAGGTAAACATCGGATAGGAATTACAGCAGGATTCCGGCAATGCACGCGGACATGAAATTAGCGAGCGTGCCGACGAACATGGCCTTCAGGCCGAGTCTGGCCAGATCCGATTTGCGAGAGGGCGCGAGCGCTCCGATTCCTCCGACCTGAATGGCGATGGAGCTCAAGTTGGCAAATCCGCACAACGCAAACGTGGCAATGACGAAGGAACGGGGCTGTAAGAGGCTCCTGATCTTTCCCAGTTCGAGGTAAGCCACGAATTCATTGAGTACCATGCGAGTGCCTAACAGATTTCCGACACTTGCGCAATCGTTCCGAGTGACACCAAGAGCCCAAGCGACGGGGGCGAACAGGAACGCCAGAATCTGCTGGAGAGAGGGGGGTACGCGAGGCAGATGGCCGTGCAGCCAACCTAATCCGCCATTTACCATGGCGATGAGCGCCAGGAATGCGATCAGCATAGCGGCGATATTCAGCGCCAGTTGCAGACCGTCGCCCGCGCCCCGGGCAGCCGAGTCGATCAAGTTCACTCCGGGCTTTTCGATCTCGACCATTACCTTACCGCGGGTCACGGGCGAAGAAGTTTCCGGAACGAACATTTTTGCCAGCATCAAGGTAGCGGGCGCGGTCATCAAGACCGCCGTTAACAAATTGGCGATGGAAACGCCGGCAATCGCCACATACGCGGCCATGACGGCCCCCGACACATGCGCCATGCCACTGGTCATCACAGTGAAGAGTTCGGATTCAGTCAGGCTTTCGAGGAAAGGCCGGATGGTGACGGGGGCTTCTGTCTGTCCCATGACGATGCTGGCGGCGACGCAAGTGGTTTCCGCGCCGCTGGTTCCCATGAAGCGCTGCATAAAGATCGCCATGCCCTTCACGAAGAGCTGCATGATGCCCAGGTAGTAAAGAATGGCGAAAAGCGAACAGAGGAAGATGACAATCGGCAGCACCTGGAAAGCGAAGATGACACCGAATTGATCCGAGCGGGCGCCCAGTTTGTCGCCGAATACAAAGCTCGATCCGGCGCTCGAGTAGTTCAGCAGTGCATTTACGAACAGACTGATTCCGTAGAATACCTTGCCGAACCCTGTTTTGAGTACCAGGAAGGCAAAGGCGAATTGAAGAACAAGGCCCCAAAGCAGGACACGCTTCTGAATGGCAGTGCGGTTTGTCGAGAACAGATAGGCAGAAGCGAGAATGCAAAAGATGCCAACGAGGCCATGGTATCTAGCCATCCAGCCACCGGGATGTCAGGCGCGCAAGGGGAGCATCAGCTTACAACTTCGAGGATGAGGTCGCGTTCTTCTACCGGCTGTTGCGAAATCTTAAACGCATCTTCGACCAGTGCGGCAGCTTCTTCCAGGTGTTCGTCACCGGTGTAATAGATGCGGCACAAGATGCTGCCGGAATCAATCTTCTGACCGACCTTAACTTCGAGAATGACGCCTACAGCGGGATCGATGGAATCTTCCTTGGTGTTTCGTCCGGCGCCGATCATGGAGGAAGCCTGGCCGATTAGTTCGGCATCAATAGCGCTGACATATCCGCCGCGCGCGGTGGTGATCTCCTGAGCTCCGGTAGCGTTCGGCAGGAGATCAAAACGGTCGAGGACCTGTGGATTTCCGCCCTGCGCCGCGATGACGTCCTTGAACTTCTGAAAACCGGAACCATCGAGCAGCTTGGATTGCGCCAGTTCGCGCGCCTCTTCGAGCGTCTTAACGATCTTGCCCAGGAAGATCATGCGAGCGGCCAACTCGAGCGAGAGCCGCGTGAGATCGGCCGGGCCGGCGTTCTGCAGAGTTTGCGAAACCTCCATCACTTCGAGCGCATTGCCGATGGCATAGCCGAGCGGCTGACTCATGTCTGTAATGAGCGCCTGGACGCGTTTGTCAAGGCGTCGCCCGATGCCGACCATCATCTGCGCGAGCCTGCGTGCCTCGACCTGTTTTTTCATGAATGCGCCGGAGCCGACCTTTACGTCAAGCACCAGGGCATCGAGGCCGACGGCCAGCTTCTTCGACATGATCGATGAAGCGAGGAGCGGAATAGATTCTACGGTGGCAGTAGCGTCGCGCAAGGCATAGAACTTGTTATCGGCTGGAACGACCTCGGGCGTCTGCCCGATAAATGCCAGTTTGTGCTGCGCGACGAGGCCGCGAAATTCGTCGATTGAAAGGTCAGTTCGGAAGCCGGGTATAGATTCGAGCTTGTCGAGTGTGCCGCCCGTATGGCCGAGGGCGCGGCCTGAGATCATTGGGACGATGACTCCGGCGGCGGCAGCGATCGGTGATGCAATCAGGCTCGTTTTATCGCCAACTCCACCGGTAGAATGTTTGTCGACCTTGACGCCGGGGATGGAAGACAGGTCCACGATCGAGCCCGAATTCAACATGGCGTCGGTTAAAACACTGACTTCCCGGTCTGTCATTCCGGAGAAAAAAACCGCCATCAAGAAGGCAGAGAGCTGATAATCAGGTATTTCGGTGCGGGTGTAGCCATCAACGAGGTAATTAATTTCTTCGGGGGAGAGCTCTTCTCCGTCCCGTTTGCGGTGAATCAGGTCGACAGTACGCATTTACGAATAATAAGGGTACCATTCTCAATGATTTGGACCGGCCGCAAAGAGTGGCTGGAGAAGCGCTTCAGGGTGGGGCCTAAGAGAGTTCGGCCGACATGAGTTTTCCGAGCTGATGCGCCGCCGTTCGCAAGCCCACATAAAAGGTTCCGAACAAGGCGTATACGGCGCTCACTTCATCGAACCTCATTTCGTAGATTAGCTTCTTGAAGACCAAAGCATCATCGGCGAAGAGGTCGACGCCCCATTCCCAGTCATCGAAGCCGATCGAGCCGGTGATGATCTGCCTGACGCACTCGGCGTAGCGGCGCCCGATCATGCCATGCTCGTGCATCATTTGCTGGCGAGCTTCCATGGGCTCGAGGTACCAGTTCTTGTCTTCGCCGCGCTTGCGATCCATGGGGTAAAAGCAGAGATATTTGACAGCCGGAATTTCCGGAAAGAGACGCGGCGCCATGGCAGCCTGCTGGCGTGCGATGACCTCTGCAATGGCGGCTCTCCATTCGGGCGAGTGCGGCTCGAGCCCGCGTTCGACGAGCTGAGAATACGTTTTGGCCGTCGATTCATACAAGCCCAGCTCTACAACCGAAATGTAGGAGTGAGTCTGTTCCAGGTACTCCGAAAGCTCGAGCCGGGCGAGTTCCAGCTCCGCGCGATGGACATCTTCAAGCGTGTCGCGAAAATGCAGAAGGAGCAGGTCGCCTTTATGGCCGATTTGCGAGTAAATTGCCGACTGGTTGGGGTGCCCTGTCTTCGATCCGGCTTCCATCGCGCCAAGCACTTGAGCGGCCTGGGCCGCTACCTCGCCACGCCGCGCCTCGGAGAGGGCTCGCCAGGCCGGCCGGCGGATGCGAAACATCTGGTGCAGCGCGAAAGCCCCTTCGAGAGTCAACGGAACGGGCGGGATCTCAGCCACGATGGAGCTCCCATTCCGGAGTGGGTAAGCCGGGCATCTCGTGGCGGTAATGTCCGGCAAAAATCTCTTTAAAGAGCTCGAGGAGCTCGTGATGGATCAATCCATTATCGACGACCAAATATTTGCCGTGCAGGTCGAGCGGCTCGCCGCCCATGCCGGATACGCGCCCGCCCGCTTCTTCAACCAGTAGCGTACCGGCAGCCATATCCCACGGATTGAGGCCAAATTCCCAAAACGCCTCAAGGCGTCCGCAAGCGGTGAAGGCAAGGTCAAGAGCAGCCGAGCCGCCGCGCCGCACTCCATGGCTCAGCATGGCGAGCTGGTAGTAGAAGTGGATATTGACGTTTTGATGACGCCGGCGGCTGGGGAAGCCGGTGGAGAGAAGAGAGTCATTGAGAGAGCGCGTCTTGCTGACGTGAATGGGCGCGCCATTGAGGCGGGCGCCCGCACCCCGCTCGGCGGCGAACAGCTCCCGGTTGAGGGGATCGTAGACAATACCGGCAATCACTTCGCCCTGTTTGGCGAGGGCGAGCGTCACGTTCCACATGGGAAAACCATGGGCGAAATTGGTAGTTCCGTCGAGCGGGTCGACGTACCAGCGCAGATCGGCATCCATCTCCGCGCGGCCGCCCTCCTCGGCGACGATCCCGTGTTTCGGAAAACGTTCCCGAAGACGCTTGACGACCAGTTTCTCGCTGGCGCGGTCGGCGGCAGTGACCAGGTCGTAATCACCTTTCAATTCGAATCCGACACCGCGATGCGCGAGCAGCACCTGGCCGGCTTCGCGGGCGATTTCGATCGCCGCGTCCAAGTAATCACTCATACAACTTCAGTTCAGCACACGGGCGGAACAGGTTTGTGCGGTTGACCCATGTTCGTGACAACGATTCCTCTGGTCGTCTTGGTCAAAAGCGGTGGGGGTTTTTACCGTCTATAAAAGGAAACGGCGGTAGTAATTCCGGCACGCCGGAGACAAGACAAAAAAGCGCTTAAAATTCGGGGCATAGCGGGGTTGCGAAAACGGGGTATGTTCCACGTGGAACATCTGTAAATACGGGCTTTTCGCGGTTTGGAGATGTCGGCTCTTGATGGTCGAGAGCGCTAAAGCACTGTCATTGCTCAGGCAAAAAAATTGGCTTGGCGGTGACCACTTTCGCGCTGGATCGCGGAACTTTTGCACAGGGCTGCCAGATCGTCAGAGCCGCTTGGGAATTTCACGCTGATTCGATCTGCTCGATCTTGCGTGAATCCGGCGAGTGCAGCGAGGTGCTTCCGAAATGCTTGAAACGGTAATAAGCCCGGCTTGGTGGTGAGGACGTGCGGCCGCCGATCCGGTATGTGGTCGATCAGCAGAGTCGTCCGATGGCTATTTTCGAAAGGATTAACACGGGAGGGAAACTTACTACAACATAACGGGCTTTCTGTTGGACGATACGGTACCGACTCACTCTTGGCGCAATGCATTTAGCGGATCGACGGTCGCGGCTCGCCGAGCGGGTATCCAAATCGCGCCAATTGCAACCGTTATTAGGACCAATGCAACGGTCAGATACGTAAAGGGGTCTGTGGTCTTCACGCCAAATAGAACGCCGCTCAACAGAGCCGTTAGCCAACGCGCGCCGAGCAGACCTGCGATCAGGCCGGGCACGATCATAGTCAGCCCTTCCCGCAGGATCATGCCCAAAAGGTTACCTGGCTCTGCCCCCAGTGCCATACGAATACCAAGCTCACGCGTTCGTTGCGCGACAGAGTAATGCATTACTCCGTAAATGCCTACGCTCGCGAGCAATAAAGCGAGTAGCGAAAACACACTCAAAAGCCAGGTCTGGAAACGCCGCGGCGAAACCTGCTCATCTAATTGCTCTTCCATCGTGGCGATCATCGAGACGATGGCGGTGTGATCCAGCGAGCGAACGATCTCACGGATCGTGGCAGCGAGTTGCGCCGGGTCTGCCGTTGTCCGTATGACCAGATCGGGGGTTGCGGCACCCGCGCCAACTTGCGCAACAGGCTGAAACACGTGCGGCAATGGTTGGGCTTCGCGTCCCTGTGTGCGGGTGTCACGGACAACGCCTACTACTGTTAAGCGGATCATCGTTGCGGCCACGTGGGTCATGTCCTCGAAACTGTTTACCGACGGCGTTTTCGCCCGGCCAGTAGCGCCGTGCCAGACTCTCATCGATAAGAGCAACCAAAGGCGCGTTGGCGGTGTCTTGTTGGGTGAAAAAACGTCCACGCAGCAGCGGAATACCCATTGCTTGAAAATAATCGGCCCGAATGCTCTTCCAGTTCGCCCAAACGCGCAAGCGGCTGTCCGTCATCTGTTGCGGATCGCCGCGTGCTGCCGCGCCACCATAGGTCGCACCATTCTCGAAGAGACCGCTGATCGCCCCGACCGCGCGAACGCCTGGAATGGCAGCAATCCGCGCCAGTGCATCTTCGTAAAACAGTCGGTGTTGTGTTCCAGAGGGCAACGTAACTTGTGCGGTCAAAACATGTTCCGGATTGAATCCGGGATCAATGGCCTGAACGGCAAGAAAGCTCCGTATGAAAAGGCCCGCACCCGTCAGAAGAACCACGGTCAGGGCGAATTCCGCCATCACGAGACAAGCCCGCATGCGTCTGAGTCCTGCGTTGGCCGATGCACTACGGCCACCCGACTTCAATGCGTCATTCGGTGTGGTACGGGCAAACTTCCATGCCGGCAGAAAGCCGGACAGAATGGCTCCAAGAAACGAAAGGGAAAGCGCGAAGCACAGAACCTCCTTGCTCACAGTTGCTTGCTCAAGCCGCGGAACATTACCGGGGGCAAACGCAACCAGCGCACGCACACCGGCCCACGCCAACAGCGCGCCACAAATTCCGGCGCACAGCGAGAGCACCATAGTTTCTGTTAATAATTGCCGAGCAACATCACTCCGGCAGGCACCCAGCGAGAGTCTCACCGCAATTTCCTGCTCGCGGTTAGCGCCATGTGCAAGCGTTAGATGAGCGGCATTCACACAGGCAATCAAAAGCAAAAAAGAAACCGCAGCGAGCAAAATGGACAAAGCCAAGCGAGTATTCCCACTCACTTCCGCGCGCAACGGAACAGC
Organism: Terriglobia bacterium; assembly: GCA_963799755.1. Taxonomy (GTDB): domain Bacteria; phylum Acidobacteriota; class Terriglobia; order Bryobacterales; family Bryobacteraceae; genus Bog-105. The sequence goes on from CAWCYQ010000002.1 coordinate 29,921, forward strand.
AGCAAGACCCAATCCTCGGTTCAGCTCAGGCTCGCGCTGATCTATGCGGGGCGCTAAGACTTTCATTTCGGTTTGGGCTTGCTCAACGGAAACTCCGGGCTTGAGCCGGGCGAGTGCGTTCCACCTTGCATAGAAGCCCCGACCGTTGATTCCCCTTGTAGGGCGATCTAACCAACTGCGATTGGTAGTGATTGGTGCCCAGAATTCGATGTCGCGAGCTGGAAATTGGAAGTTGGCCGGCATTACGCCGATCACCCGAAAATTCGCGCCGTCGATTTCGAGGCCTTTACCAATCGCATTCGGGATTGAAACGAAACGCTGCGCACAGAGTTTGTGGCTCAGTATCACAACCCGTTCGCCGCGCGATTCCTCGTCCGCTGTGAACACGCGGCCAATAGAGGGAGCCATCCCTAGAATCGTGAAGAAATCGTTTGAGACATAACCACCCTGAACGGATCTTGGTTCACTAACACCGGTGAGGGTGACGCGCGAGAACCCGGTGTCTTTGTAATAGATCGCGATGTCAGAAAAGCTCCGGCACTGAGACTTAAGTGCCTGGAGATCCGATAACAAGAACGGCTGTCTCGAATCTTCTCGCCCTGTCTGAAAGAGCATCACAAGCCGGTTCGCATCGCGGTACGGCAGAGGTTGAAGGAGAACAGCATAGACAATGCTGAAGATGGCCGTTGTCGCGCCAATTCCGAGGGCAAGCGTCAGGATTGTGACCGCCGCGAACCCTCGATGTTTGCGTACGGCACGCAAAGCAACTTGAGATCCCGAAGGGCTGCAATCATTCCGGCACCGATACGGACGTCCCTGACCTTTTCCTTCACCTGCTCTGAACCTTCGAAATTCAGCCGCACCAATCGGCGCGCCTCTTCGATTGGCACGCCTCGTTGAACCTGGCGGTCTACCTGCATTTCGAAGTAGGCTTGAACCTCGCTGTCGAGTTCTGCCTCCTTCTCACCGCGATGCAGTAGAAGCTGAAAGAGTCCCCGAATTCGGGTCGTCAGAGACATATGCTACGACTCCTCAGAAAGCACTTGATTCACTGCGGTGAACGTTCTTCCAGTTCCGTTTCTCCTGCGACAACTGAGCGCGGCCCAGCTTCGTCAATCGATAGGTCTTCACCCGGCGCTTAGCGTCCGATTTCTCCCAGTCCTCTTCTATCCAGGCTCGTTCTGCCAATCGGTGGAGTGCGGGAAACAAGGAGCCTGGCCCGACGACGAAAACACCACGGGTTACCTGTTCAATGCGGTCCGAGATACCGACGCCGTGCAACGGTCTGAGTTCTAGGGTGCGCAGAATCAATAGATCGAGAGTGCCTTGCAGGAGTTCGGCAGCCGTAGACACCACCTCATCATATCGAAGTGCGATATCGATCGGCAACATCGCGCGAGGCGGATTGCATAAAAGAAGGATGCTGTTGAAAAAGTCTTTGCGCCAAGTGGAACACGGCAATGAGTTATCGCTGCAGGTTGTATTTGACCTTCGAGCGATGGCCGCTTCAGGCCATCGTTGCTTCTGGCTCTTCGCTTTGCTTTATGAACCGGACCAACCGTTTGATGTTCTGAACCGTTACCGCAAGAAGGAATTGCTCGGTGGCACATGGCAGCCCACGCAAACGCAGTTTACGGGGTTGCCCATCTTTACTGGCCAATCGCACTGAGTAGGGTTTAGCGGGATATGACCCAGGCTTCTTTTTCTGTTCGAGACTGGCATTTACGAAGGGTGAAGACCCGGCCGACGAAGCGGAACCTGGGGTGTCCAGCCGACTCTTTCATGCATTGTTACTGATCTGAGTAATACCCGTCCCGCGCCTTAACGGTCAGGCCCTTTTTCTTCATCGTGAGATGGATTTTGTGATAACCCGCGCTCGTATCCTGCGCAGTCGGTGTATAGCCCAGTAGATATTGGTTCCTCAATTCCTCTTCCGCCTGGGCGTATATTTGGGCCACAGTTAACTGATGGGAGATTTTGAACATACGGCCGCCCGTCTCGGTCGAGATTCTCTCAAGTATCTTTTTGCCGTTCGGCCCGGCCAGTTCTCCGTCAGCAGGATCGAATACACGGAAATATCGGCTCGCTGAGCCGCGTCGACGGCATTTTCCAGTGTTTCCCTGCTGCCTCGATCTATCCCGTCCGACAAGATGAAGAGTGCTTTATGTCCCTGCTGCGTTTTCATCAGTTGGTTCGACGCGAGACAGACGGCATCGTAAAGCAGCGTCCTTCTGCTCTGCTGGGGTCGGTCGTTTGCATGAGCTGGAGCGCGGCACCGAGCTTCGGGCGAGAAGAGGTAAAACCTTGCAAGACTTCGACCTCGTGGCCAAAACGGACTACGAACGCTTTGTCTTTGTCTTCCCGCAGCATGTGATCCAGGAACCCATAACTCGCGTCGCTTAGATTGTGGAGCGCATATTGCTGGTGCGGCCCCAGGCTCGTTTGCACAAGCAGCCCCAGGGTCAAAGGCAGATCGCTATGAGGTATGACATCGTTGATTGCCCGGAGGTGCCCGTCTACGTAAAGCACGAAATCGTCTTTGTTTACGCCTGGCACATTTTTTCCGTGCTTGTCGCGCACAGTGGCGGAAATGAGCACCAGTTTCACTTCGACCGAAATTTTGGGCGGCGAGGGTGGCGCATTTTGCGTTTGCTGCGCAAGAGCCACGAACACAGCCACACCGATCAGAATGGGCACGAGGAATCGACACATTCGCGCCCTACTACGGCTTCTCGAAAATGCAGTCTTAGGCATTTGATTATTGGAAACATGCACTTTCGCCGAGACAATGCATCCGGCAGGGCTCAGGGCTCGTAATAACCGCTGCGAGCACTCACATGTAAGGTGGTGTCGCCGACTTCCACTTTCAGCGGATGAAAGAGGCGCGGCTCCTCTCGCACATTGCGCGGGTAGAAACCGAGCATATACTGGGTCCGCAGTTCACGAATGATGGCGGTGAAAGCTTCATTTAACCGATTGAAGCCTTCCGGATAAAAAATGCGGCCGCCGGTCGAAGCGGCGAGTGTGGCCAAGGCGTGCTCTCCTCCGGTGTTGCGTCCCGCATCGCCTGAAATCGGGACCACGACGACGGGGTACATGATGATATCGGCGCGCTGGGCAGCGGCGAGCGCATCTTCGTAGTGCTTGTAGCTGGTGGTGTCGCCGCCATCGGTTACTACCACCATGACGTGCCGGCCGTCTCGATCAGCGAGCGTGTCGCTGGCGAGAAATACGGCGTCATAGAGGGAAGTGCCGCCTTCGCCACGCAAGCCATGGAGCACGTGCTCGGCGCGTTTTTTGCTGCGTGAAAAATCGGCTTCAAGACTGGTGCGCCAATTGAAAGTGAAAAGGGCAAATGCATCCTGAGCGTTGCCGGAATCGAGAAGGGCAGGTATGAAACGCAGCACTGACTCCTCCTCGTAGTGAAGATCGTTCTGAACGCTGCCACTGGTATCCATCAACACGGCTACCGAAAGGGGGACGGCGGTGGTTTGTTCGAATAGGGCGAGGTCCTGCTGAACTCCGCTGTCGAGAACGCGAAAATCCTGTTTTCCGAGGTTTGCCACCAGGCCGCCCTGAGCGTCGCGAACCGTGACCAGCACTCGTACCAGGTTTACTTTGATCGCAAAGTTTGGCTTCTCCTCCGGCGACTTCTGGGGCAGCGGCTCGAGCGGACGCTGCTGAGTGGGATCGGCCGGCTTAAATTGAGCGTTAGCGGCGGCCAGACTCAACAGCAGCGATAGGACACAGCGCTTGGCTGCCAGGCTAAGTGGTTTCATTCGTCGTCAGGTGAGAGAGGAGGTTCTCACCCCACTCGCCTTCCACCCACTCCGCGCCATCCGCAAAAACTTCTTTCTTCCAGATGGGGACTTCGCGCTTGAGCCGATCGATGCCTTGGAGTGCCGCTTCGAAAGCGGCGCGGCGATGAGGAGCAGTGACAACAACGGCTACGCTTGGCTCTCCGATTTCGAGCCGCCCCAAGCGATGAACCATCGCGATGCGCCCGATGCGCGATTCGGCCGCTATCTCGCGGCCAATACGCACCATCTGGGGAAGGGCCATGTCCTGGTAGCACTCATATTCCAGGTAGGAAGTGGCTCGGCCCCGCGTGTTGTTGCGCACTACGCCTTCAAATATGACGACCGCGCCGTCTTCCGGGCGTTTGAGGCTGCTGGCGAGGGCCCGGGAATCGAGCGGATCATGAGTGATCGCAAAGATGTGGCCTTCCTCTTCGCGGCAGAGTCTGCCCGCGCCGCCGCTAACGGGGGGCAGAAAAGCGACCTCGTCGTTTTCGGTCAACATGGTATCCGGTTTAGAGAACTCTCTGTTCCTCGCAAACAAGATCGACGAGCGCTTATCCCGCAAGGTTGCAAAGCGTTCGGCATAGGCCTCGAAGACGCTGGCGAGCGTTGCGTTTGGCGCAATTTCGAGGGAGTCTTCGGAAAGTCCGGTCATGTCTTTAAGGACTCCGAAGAACAGGACCTTCACTCGCATGTCCAAATGCTAGCAGGGGAGGCGTGATCTCAGGCGAAGCTGCGCGGCTATGCTCACAGAGGAGGTTTCAGTTTGGAGCAGGAATCTACGCCTTTGGCCGCTCATGTAAGCCGCCTTAGGGTCCGATACGCTGAGACCGATCAGATGGGCGTGGTTTATTACGCCAATTATCTGATCTGGATGGAAGTGGGGCGGGTCGAGCTGGTGCGTGCTCTGGGCGTGGACTACAAAGAGCTCGAACATACGGAAGGGCTGTATCTGTCAGTGGTCGAAGCAAATTGCCGCTACATTCGCCCGGCGCGTTTCGACCAGGAGATTGCGGTGGAAACCCGGATTACGGAGGCGAACAGCCGGATGGTAGCGTTCGGTTACCGCGTGCTATCGCTTAATCCCGACCGGGTGCTGGCAAAAGGTACAACGCGGCACATGTGGCTCAATCGAGAGTTCCGGCCGACGCGCCTGCCAGTTCAGTACCAAGCCAAGTTGCGGATAGGATGAAGAAGCGCCATGATCCACGTCATTCTTCCAGTCGGGATTTTGCAGTGTAACTGCTCGATTTTCGGCGATGAGCAAACGCGAGAAGCGATAGTCATCGATCCAGGGGATGAGATCGAGCAGATCAGTTCCGTACTCGAGGAACATCGTTTGAAGGTGAAAGCCATCGTAATCACGCACGCGCATATTGACCACGTGGCAGGCGCGCATCTGCTGCGGCAGCTCACGAAGGCCCCGGTATACATGAACGACCAGGACAAGAAGCTGCTTGATCTGCTCGATGTGCAGGCGAGATGGCTGGGCGTGGAAACGCCGCCGCGTCCCGAGATCGACAGTGCTTCAGCCGAGGGCACGGTACTGACGCTGGCGGGCGCCGAATTTCACGTGCTGGACACGCCCGGGCACACGCCTGGAAGCCAGTGCCTTTGGATACCAAGCGAAAACAAGCTCATTGCGGGAGATACTCTCTTTCGCGACAGCATAGGCAGAACGGACTTGCCAGGCGGGGATTCCCGGCGGATACTTTCGTCGATCAAGACACGGCTTTTCAATTTGCCGGACGAGGCGGTGGTGATCCCGGGACATGGCGGGCAGACGACGATTGGCCGGGAAAAAGAGCATAATCCGTTTTTGCAGCGTCTTTAACGGGACCGGTGCATTCGACCACGCGGGACGGCATGCACTTGACTAACTATGCAATAAAGGGCATACTTATCTGTTGCGGTGGGCCGTTCAAATCGGCGACGAGTTCATGCCTGAATTTCAAGAGTTGCACGCAGACGTGCAGACTGAAATCGCGGCTCTGTCGTTGTGGCTGGAACAGTTTGGCCCACGGCTGGGTCGGCCGCGCGTCGATACGCTGAACGACTCTAAGCACGCCAACATGAAGGAGCTTCGCTTCTCGGCGGCTGACGGCGAGTGGCGCGTCGCTTTCGCCTTCGACCCGAAGCGCAACGGCATCCTGCTTGTCGCCGGCGATAAGTGTGGCATCAGCGAACAAAAGTTCTACCGCGATCTTATCCGCCAGGCGGACAGCCGGTTCGATGCGCATTTGCGGAGACTGGGAAAACTCGAAAAGAAAGGGACATAAACATGCCAACCGATATTCGTGACGTGATCAAAAAAATGACGCCGGGACAGCGAAAGAAGATCAAGGCTCGCGCGGCGGAGCTGATTGCCGAGGAGCTGACCTTACAGGAGCTGCGAAAAGCGCGCAATATCACGCAGACTAATCTCTCTAAGCTGCTCGGTATCGGCCAGGACCAAATATCCAAGATGGAAAAGCGCAAGGACTTAAAGCTCTCGACCATCGCAGAGTATGTCGAGGCGATTGGGGGTAGTCTTTCGCTCGTTGTGGACTTTCCGGATCGCAAACCCGTCGTGTTAGCGGGCATGATAAAGCCAGAGCCGCCGAAGGGCCGTAAGCCGGTCCACACTTAGGCGCGAGTGCCATTTTCCGTCTGGCCACGCTTCGTCGATGGCGACAGCTCTGTCGCAAGCAAGTCTAAACTGGAAGCAGTTTCTCATGCACATACCTGCGTGGCCTCAGGCGGGCGAACGGGAGGCGGAGCTTCTCCGCCTGGTTCTGGAAAGCCCGCAGTGGGGCGGCTTCCACCCTTTTGTAACTGAGTTTGAAGAGAGCTTCGCCGCTTACCAGCATTCTGCTTTCGGCATCAGTGCGTTCAACGGGACCGTGACGCTGGAGACGGCGCTCGTTGTTTTGGGAATAGGGCCCGGCGACGAAGTCATCGTACCTGCGATCTCTTTCATCTCGACGGCTACGGCGGTGTCTCGCGCAGGCGCCACGCCGGTGTTTGTGGATATCGATCCATTTTCAATCAATATCGATCCCGAGTGTGTCCGGAGGGCGATTTCGTCACGAACGAAAGCAGTAATCGCGGTGCATTTTGGGGGCGCCATGTGCGAGATCACGACGCTCGAGCGCATCTGTAGGGAACACAATCTGGTGCTGATCGAAGATGCGGCGCATGCCCAGGGCTCTGAGTGGAATGGCAAGCGAGCAGGAAGCTTTGGAGTGGTCGGCTCGTTCAGCTTCCAGAATGGCAAGGTGCTTTCCGCAGGCGAAGGAGGAATGCTGGTCAGCTCCGATGAGGAATTTGCGCGGCGTGCGAGGTCGTTTATAAACTGTGGGCGTGTGGAAGGGCGAAGTTTCTACGAACACCAGAGTTTAGGAACTAATTTCCGCATCACGGCATTTCAGGCGGCGGTTCTACTGGCGCAGTTCGAGCGGCTGCCGCAGCAGATTGCGACACGCGCGGCGCGGGCCGAACAGTTGAAAAGAGCCCTTTTGGACGTGGCAGATATCGCGTGGCAGAAGGAGCCAGCGGAATGCACGCAGAACTCATTCTATCTGCTGATCGGGCGCACGAGACCGGCCGAGTTACGCGACGAGATCTGCCGGAAGTTAGCTGCCGAAGGCGTTCCTTGCACGCCGTTTTATCCGCACACGCTGTATCAGAACGAGTTGTATCGACAAGGCGGCTGCAGGGTGACTGCGTGCCCGGTGGCGGAAGAATGTGTTCGTGACACGTTCTGGCTGCCTCACAGGGTGCTCCTTGCGGAAGCTGTGGTGGTGAATCGAATTGCCGGGATTATTCGAGGGGCTGCCCGGCGCGCGGTGGAGCTGAGGCCCGAGACGACGGTTACCGGCCGGCAATCTTAAACTGCGTATCGTCCTTGTGGACCAGCCCGAGTTTCTCGAGTTCGAGCTCCTGGGTGGCGGGATCGTGCTTCAGCTTTTCGATCCGTTGTCTCTTGGCGTCGATATCCCGTTGCAGATTTGCATTCTGCTCCTCGAGAACACGAATCTCCTGCCGCTTTTCCGTCCAGGCGCTGATGCCATGAGGGCCGCGCAGCATAATCGTTGCATAGGCCGCCAAGCCGATGAGCGCAGCTAAGGCTGCTATAGGTCGCAAGTACCGCCGCAACATCCGTGAAATTGTCCCTACATTCTTTTATAGACTTGTTTGCAACAAACGTCTAGGGGAGAGCAACAATTATGTCCGGTTTTCTCATCGTTTTCTGTACGTGCGCAGACGAGCAGGAGGCTTTGCGCCTGGCGAACACGTTAGTCGAAAGGCGCCTGGCAGCCTGCGTCAACATTCTTCCACGCGTGCAGAGCGTTTACCGCTGGGAGGGAGAGCTCAAATCCGAATCAGAGCACCTGCTGCTGATCAAGACAACAGAGGAACGTTTTCCGGCATTGCGCGACGGCATCACGGAATTGCATAGCTACAACGTTCCGGAAATACTGGCGGTACCCGTTTGGGGAGGAAGCGATAAATATCTGGCGTGGATACAGGAAAGCGTATAGGCTGAATCAGTGCGCATCGTACTTGCAATTTTTCTAATAACGAGCCCGGCCGCGCTGCTGATTGCGCAGGACAAGCCGCTGACCGAATTGCCCTACACACCAAGTCTGGAACAGAAGTTTATGGACAAGAGCGCGGACCCGTGTGTGAACTTCTACCAATACTCCTGCGGCAACTGGAGCAAGCTGAACCCGATTCCTCCGGATCAGGCTGGATGGAACGTCTACGCCAAGATGGAAGACGATAATCAGCGCTTCCTTTGGGGGATCTTGCAGCAAGCGGCGCAAGGCGGAGCTGCAAGAAGCGCGAATGAGCAGAAGATCGGCGACTATTTTCATGCCTGCATGGATGAGGGCGCGGTGGAGCGGGCCGGCATCAAACCTATCGAGCCAGCTCTGGCGAGAATCGCCGGTCTAAAGTCGGTCGATGAGATTGCGAGCTATGTAGGCTCGGAGCACCGGCAGGGCATCGACCGCAATACATTGTTCGGGTTCGGATCGGAACAGGACTTCGACAACTCCACTCAAATGATGGCGTTTGCTCTTGCCGGAGGTCTTGGGTTACCGGACCGGGACTACTACACAAAGACGGATGCCAAATCGCAAGAGATCCGCCAGCGATATGTACAACACGTAGGAAGCATGCTGGTACTGCTGGGCGAGTCGGCACCCGATGCAAAGACCGATGCGCAGGTCGTGATGGATATCGAAACTGCCCTGGCCAAAGCGTCTTTGACGCGAACGGACAAGCGCAATCCATACAATCTGAAGCATAAGGTAACCCGGGCGGGTCTGCAGCAGATGGCGCCGGAATTCGATTGGGACGCTTACTTCAGTGCGTTGGGCACGCCGCAGTTTTCGATGGTGAACGTCACCGAACCAAAATTCTTCGATGAACTGGACAGACAATTACGCAGCCAGAAGCTGGCGGCCTGGCGGGCCTATCTGAGATGGCACCTGGTACACGACAACGCCCGGTTCCTGTCACCTGCCTTTGTGCAAGAGAACTTCGCGTTCTACAGCCAGTACCTAGCCGGCTCGAAGGAGATGCCGCCGCGCTGGAAGAAGTGTACCCGGCTGGTAGACGAGCAACTGGGCGATGCGCTCGGCCAGGTCTTTGTCGCAAAGACTTTCTCGCCGCAGACGAAGGCGGATGCCTTGAAGGTGATCCAGCAGATCGAGCAGGAGATGCGAACCGATCTGAAAGATCTCAGTTGGATGAGCGCACCGACCAAGCAGCAGGCGCTCGATAAGCTGCACACGCTGGTGAACAAGGTCGGCTACCCCGATAAGTGGAAGGATTACAGCTCGGTACGGATCACTGCCGACGACTTTCTCGCGAATGCCACGCACGCCGCTGCATTCGAGGAGCACCGGACGTTGGCCAAGATTGGCAGGCCTGTTGACCGCAGTGAGTGGTTTATGACGCCGCCTACCGTCGACGCTTATTACAATGCGCAAACTAATGACATCAACTTTCCGGCCGGCGTTCTGCAGCCGCCGCTATTTGATCCGAAGATGGATGCGGCACCTAACTACGGTAATACCGGAGCAACGATGGGCCACGAATTAACGCATGGTTTTGACGATGAGGGGCGGCAGTTCGACGCGCAAGGCAATCTGCGCGACTGGTGGACGCCGTCTGACGCCAAAGCTTTCGAAGGCCGTGTCGCATGTGTGCGGAACCAGTATGCAAAATATGTAGCCATCGACGATATCCATATCAACAGCAGCTTGACTTTGGGCGAGGATGTGGCGGATCTGGGTGGTACTTTCCTGGCTTATCTCGCCTGGAAACATGCCACGGCCGGGGAAGACCTGAGGGCAATCGACAATTTGACGCCCGATCAACGATTTTTTGTGGGTATGGCGCAATGGGCCTGCGGAGAGGAGCGTCCTGAGTTGAAGCGCATGCTGGTGATTACGGACCCACATTCCCCGCTCGAATACCGTGTCAATGGAGTGGTTTCAAATATCCCGGAGTTTGGCGCGGCATTTGGCTGCAAGGTGGGCCAACCGATGATGCACGAGAATGCCTGCAGAGTCTGGTGAAACGCGGCTATTCGTAGAAATTGCGGTTCCAGGCGTGGCGCTTGAGGATAGCCAGGGTTTCGGGATCGAGCATTCCTGCCGCGGCTGCATGACAACTGCTCTCAACCGTTTCGACGCGGCGCATTCCGGGAATCACGGAACTTACAGCTTTATTGGAGAGACAAAAACGAAGGGCGATCTCGGCCAGCGTTCCCGGCACTTGCTTCAGGTCGCGCTGTAAGGCTGCTACGTGCTCGACCACCTGCTTCTTACGATCTCCTCGAAAGTAGGAATCACGAAATTCGCCGGGTTCGAATTTCGTGTCTTCCGTGATCGTGCCTGTCAGGCCGCCTTCATCTAACGGAACGCGCGCGAGAATGCCCACTCGTTTCTCCACACAAAGAGGAAAGAGTTTTTCTTCAGCGCTCTGGTCGAAGATGTTGTAGATGACTTGAACCGCGTTGAACATTTCGGTCCGAACAGCCTCAAGAGCGGAATTCGGGTCGTGTTCGCTGACTGAGACACCGAAATAACGCACCTTGCCGCTGGTACGCAGATCCTCGATGGCGCGACGCCACTCCTCCGTATTCACCCAGGCGTCGGTCCAGACGTGAAATTGCTGCAGATAGATCTGCTCGATGCCGAGATTGCGAAGGCTTTGTTCGGTCGAGCGCACGATGTAGTCGTAGGGGAAGACTTCCGAAATCGGCGTCGACGGAGAGGCGGGCCAAATGCCGTTCTTGGGCGGGACTTTGGTCGCAATATATATCCTGTGAAAAGTCTCCCGTACAACCTGGCCGACCAGCTTCTCGCTATGACCGTCGCCGTAGGCCAGCGCGGTGTCCACGAGATTTACCCCGAGTTCAAATGATCGTTTCAAGGCGCGCACGGAGGAATCATCCTTGCCGCCTTGCCACTGACTCCCGCCGATACCCCAGGCGCCGTATCCAATCTCGCTTATTTCGGTTTCGGTAGTTCCTAGTTTGCGATAGTGCATGGGTGTTTAAAGAGAGAAAGGCCGCCGGGGTATTTATACCACGGCGGCCCTGTATGAGCTGGTTGGAAACTACGGACGGTTTACGTTCTCAGCTTGCAGGCCCTTGGGTCCACGCTTCACTTCGAATTCTACCTCAGCACCTTCCTCAAGCGTGCGATAGCCATTCATCTGAATAGCTGAAAAATGCACAAACACGTCATCGCCGTTGGAGCGTTGGATGAATCCGTAACCCTTAGCGGCGTTAAACCATTTCACAACACCTTTTTCTCTCACTTACAATCTCCTGTGTCTGATGCCAGATGAGTGCCTTGTTCACCCTCAGGAGAGCAGAGCCCTCCTTGCTCTTAGGGCTCACAAAAATACAACCAACGTGCATCTAAAAATCTGCAATGAAGTTTAGCAGATCGGCGGCAAATCAGGCAAGAAAATTTTTTAGGATCAACGGCTTACGCCGATAATGGTACTGCAAGGACTAGCCGACTGCCGGTACATTTCCAGCGGCGAAAAAGACTGCTTTTAATAGCTCCCTGAGGCCAGCAGTTCACGAGCCGGCGGCACCGTTCGCGACGGTAGCAGCCGGAGCACTTCCGGAACTGGCAGCGTTGCGAAGCACGTCGGCCGAAGGAACGGTTAAGAGGCGCCTCGAGAGTTTCAGCAGACCACGCCTTTCGAGTTGATTGAGGGTGGTCGAGGTGGTCTCGCGAGTGGCGCCAATCAGGTCCGCGAGTTCCAGTTGGGTGATGGGAATCTGATGGCCATCGCCATTTGCGCCGGACGGCAGCAGACTTGACAACTGAGCCAGGTAGTGAAGGATTCTGTGTTCGACATCCTGCAGGCAAAGCAGTTCGACTTTTTCAGCGAGATGAAGCTTGCACTCCAGGATGTAGCCGATTAAGGCGCTTCCCAATTCGGGGTCTGAAGCACTAGCTGCCAAGACCGCCCGGCCCGGGATACGTTGAACCGTCGCAGAAGTGAGAGCGACGGCTTCAGTGTAGTAGGTTTGCGGATCTTCCGAAAGAGCTTCTTCCCCGACTAACTGGCCGGGACCACATATGGAGAGTATGATCTTCGCGCCGGTCTCGTTCGTTTTGGTAAGTTTGACCAAGCCATCGTCGATCAGGTATATAGCGTCCGCTGGCTGGGATTGCGCATAGAGCGAAGTACAGCGTTGCAGCGATGCGAGACGGGTGGCCTCGGGCAAAGCTCGAAGTCCATCCTGTATCGCTGATTTCAGTAAGTTCACTTTAGCTTCCTTTTGTCTGGTACTCGAGAGATATCATCAACACCACGGTGTTTGAACAACTAAGCGCCCGGTGTCGGCCCGCGAAGCTGCTTCGCCCAAGCGGACCCAGTCTCAAAGAATTCCACTAGAGTATCATTTTCAAGCGCCACTTGCAAATCTACCAGTGCGCCCACATACCCTTCCAGTGCCGCCAGAACGGCAGTTTTATTGGTACGGAGAATCGGAATCCAAAGTTCCGGAGAACTTTTTGCCAGGCGCGTCATATCGGTCAGCCCGGGTCCAAAGATCTCGGCAAGACGCTGGTTTTGCTGCCGAGACAGAGTCAGGGCGAGTGCGGTGGAGGCCAGTTGTGGCAGGTGAGAAGTCAGGGCGACGGTGGAATCATGCTCCTGAGCAGACATTTCGACCACGCGGGCGCCGATTCGGGCGAGCCACGATTTGAAGTCAGCGGCGGCAGGAGTTGCAGGATGGATCGGCGTCAGAATGTAGGGTTTGCCCCGGAAGAGATCTGCTTCGGCGGCTTGCGCGCCGCGCTGCTCTTTGCCGGCGAGAGGATGGCCTCCCAGGAAATCGACCGAAGGGAGACAGGCAGCAGCTTTGCTGACGATGGCCTCCTTCGTACTGCCCGCATCGCTGACGAGCGCGCCTAGCCGCGGCAGGCCGGACAACCGTTCGAGAGTCTCCAAAATACGATCCACCGGTTGCGCGAGGTAGATGAAGTTCGCGGATGCTGCCGCTTCTTCTAAGTTGGCGCTCCTGGTGATAGCGCCGGAGGCGAGACCAGCGCTGATAGACGGTGGGGAACTGACTCCGATAACGTCCCCTTCAAACCCGCCGCGGCGCAACGCGAGACCGAATGAGCCGCCGATAAGACCGACTCCGACGATGGCAACGGTTTTCATGCGACTCTTGTGGCGCAGCTTGGTAACCTGCACCCCGGTTGGCAACCGGCGCTACTGGCGGGTTGACAACCCGCCGCAGGCTGCCAGCCCGCCCCACAGATTCCAACGTAATCCATAGCTGATTCCTAAGCGGTTCGACCGATGGCGTGAGCGATGGCGCGAACGTCACGCATCATTTCGGCGAATTGATCGGGCCGTAGAGTCTGAGCACCGTCACTTAGCGAGTGATCGGGATCGGGATGAACTTCGACGAGGAGGCCGTCGGCGCCGGCGGCAATCGCGGCGCGAGCCATGGGGATCACATAGTCGCGTTTGCCGGTGCCGTGAGAAGGGTCGGCTATGACCGGCAGATGCGTGAGGCGTTTCAGAACAGGGATGGCGGAGATATCCATGGTGTTGCGAGTACTGGTTTCGAAGGTGCGGATGCCGCGCTCGCACAACACTACTTGATAGTTTCCGCCGGACATGATGTATTCAGCGGAAAGGAGAAGCTCTTCGAGGGTGGCTGCGATGCCGCGTTTCAGTAAAATAGGTTTGCGAACCTTGCCGAGCTCGCGGAGCAGGTTGAAGTTTTGCATGTTGCGAGCGCCGACCTGCAGCAGATCCGAATATTGGACGAGCAGCGGAATCTGGACCTGATCCATCACCTCGCTTACCACCAACAGGCCGTGATGGTCGGCGGCCTTTCGCAGGATCTCCAAGCCTCGCTCGCCCAGGCCTTGGAAGCTGTAGGGAGAGCTGCGCGGTTTGAAGGCGCCGCCGCGGATCACGCTGGCGCCTCTGGCGGCGACGATCCCGGCTGCGGCTTCGATTTGCGCCTCGTTTTCAACGCTGCACGGGCCGGCCATGGTGACGACGGCAGGACCACCGATTTCCACTTTACCGATTTTGATCACAGACCCGATCGGGTTGAAATGGCGGCTCGCTAGTTTATACGGCGAGACGATGCGATGGCATTCCTTGACGCCCTGCAAAACTTCGAGCGAGGCAGGATCGAAGTCATCCTGCGGGCCTACGCCGCCGAGGACCGTGTGGCGAACACCGGTCGAGCGGTGAACGGTAAATCCCATTTCGACAAGCCGGTCGATGACGGCCTCGGTTTGGGCTTCCGTAGCCCCTTCTTGCATGACAACTAGCATGGATTCCTATCGGGTTGGCGAGTCTGTTTCGACGATCTTCAGTTTTTGTACGGTTCTCATCTCATCGATGATGCGCTCGAAGATGCGCTTGACAGCATCGGGAGGAAGCGGGCCCCGGTTGTGGTTGAGGACGTTTGCGAAAACCTCGTCTTCGCGTTTGGGCTCATAGACAGCCATCCGGAGTTCCTGTTTGATGCGGCCGATCTCCTCTACAACGGAGGTTCGCTGGTTCAAGAGTTCAAGCAGCCTGCGATCCACTTGATCGATGGATGCGCGGCAACGGGCTAAATCGTCGCGAGTCATGAGGAGCGAAGGACAGAGGTCAATTGCCGGGTAAAATTCTGCAAACGATCTGCCAAATCCGGGGCCGCGGCGTTGTTTTCGATAAGTCTGACCAAGGCGCTGCCTACCACAACTCCGTCGGACACGGACGCGATCTCGCTTACCTGAGCGGCGGTACTGATTCCAAAGCCGACAGCGAGCGGGAGATCGGTGAGCCTGCGCATGCGCGCGAGCAGAGGTTTGAGGGAATCGGAGAGGGAATTCTGCTCGCCGGTGACACCGGTCCGAGACACGAGATAGACGAAACCGGAGGAATGTTCGGCGACGAGTTTCAGACGCCGTTCACTGCTGGTGGGCGCTGCGAGAAAGACGGTGTCCAGGCCGGCGCGGCGGAGCTGGTAGACGGGTTCGGCAGCTTCCTCGACCGAGAGGTCCGTCAGGAGAACTCCATCGACGCCAGCTCCGGCAGCATCCCGGGCGAGTTTTTCAAAGCCATAGCGAAGCAGCGGATTAAGGTAGCTGAACAGCAGAATGGGAATCTGCGAACTCTGGCGAATTTCGCGAACGACTTCGAGAAGGCGAGGCAGCGTGGTATGGGCACGGAGCGCGCGGTCGGAAGCGCGTTGAATCACTGGGCCGTCCGCAATGGGATCGGAGAAGGGAACACCGAGCTCGATCAAGTCAGCGCCTCCGCGTTCGAGAGCCTGGACCAGGGAGGCGGTATGGCTGGGCGAGGGGTCGCCTCCGGTGATGTAGGCGATGAAAGCCTTGCGATGTTCGTTCCGGCAGTTTTCAAAGAGACCGGCGATGCGAGCGGTAGCAGCGGCCGGCATAATCAGCCGTCAACTCTCGCGGCATCGAGATCCGGCATATTTTCGCGATAAATGCCGATGTCCTTGTCGCCCCGGCCGGATACATTCACGATGTAGACTGCGGCAGGCTCAGAGGGCGCGCGGCGGAGGGCTTCTGCCACAGCGTGAGAAGACTCGAGGGCCGGGATGATGCCTTCGGTACGAGCCAGAATGCGGGCGGCGGCAAGGGCGTCAGCGTCGCTGACTGGCAGATATTCGCAGCGATGCTGCTGATGTAGCCAGGCGTGTTCGGGACCGACGGAGGGGTAATCGAGTCCGGCGGATACGGAGTGAGTGAGTCCAACCTGGCCGTTTTCGTCTTGCAGCAGATAGCTGAAGGTGCCGTGCAAGACGCCGGGCGAGCCGCCGCTGAAACGGGCCGCGTGTTCTCCGAGAAGCTTGCCCTTACCACCGGCTTCCGCGCCGACCAGACGAACGGACGGATCATGAAGAAAGGGAGCGAAGATGCCGATTGCGTTGCTGCCTCCGCCGACACAGGCAATGATGACATCCGGCAGACGCCCGATTTGAGCGAGAGCCTGACGGCGTGTTTCCTCGCCTATCACGCGATGGAAATCGCGCACCATCATGGGATAAGGATGAGCGCCGAGGGCGGAGCCGAGCAGGTAATGAGTAGTGGCGACGTTGGTGACCCAGTCACGCATGGCCTCGCTGATGGCGTCCTTGAGGGTACGGCTGCCATTCGCTACCGAGACCACCCGCGCACCGAGAAGGCGCATGCGGAAGACGTTGAGCTGTTGGCGCCGCATATCTTCTTCGCCCATATAGACAATGCACTCGAGGCCGAATAGAGCGCACACGGTGGCAGTCGCAACGCCATGCTGGCCGGCGCCGGTTTCGGCGATGATGCGCGACTTGCCCATGCGGCGGGCGAGCAGAATTTGACCAAGACAGTTGTTGATTTTATGCGCGCCGGTGTGGAGGAGATCCTCGCGTTTGAGCCAGATTTGCGCGCCGCCCAGAGTGGCGGTCAGGCGTTTGGCGAAATAGAGAGGCGTGGGACGGCCGGCATAGTGATGAAGAAGATCGTTGAGCTCGCGATGGAACTCAGGGTCGCGCGAGCTTCGCGGTAGGCCTGCTCCAGTTCTTCGAGCGGGGACATGAGTACTTCCGGAACATAGCGGCCGCCGAAGCGACCGAAATGGCCGAGAGCATCGGGCAGAGGAGGTGAGGTCATGAAGAAACCTGTTTGAAATTGGTAGCAGCAGTGTCGCGCAAA
>CAWCYQ010000003.1:0-153708 GCA_963799755.1 Terriglobia bacterium
CCGCAAGGTTGCAAAGCGTTCGGCATAGGCCTCGAAGACGCTGGCGAGCGTTGCGTTTGGCGCAATTTCGAGGGAGTCTTCGGAAAGTCCGGTCATGTCTTTAAGGACTCCGAAGAACAGGACCTTCACTCGCATGTCCAAATGCTAGCAGGGGAGGCGTGATCTCAGGCGAAGCTGCGCGGCTATGCTCACAGAGGAGGTTTCAGTTTGGAGCAGCAATCTACGCCTTTGGCCGCTCATGAAAGCCGCCTTAGGGTCAGAGACGCTGAGACGCATCAGATGGGCGTGGTTTATTACGCCAATTATCTGATCTGGATGGAAGTGGGGCGGGTCGAGCTGGTGCGTGCTCTGGGGGTGTGGACTACAAAAGAGCTCGAACATACGGAAGGGCTGTATCTGTCAGTGGTCGAAGCAAATTGCCGCTACATTCGCCCGGCGCGTTTCGACCAGGAGATTGCGGTGGAAACCCGGATTACGGAGGCGAACAGCCGGATGGTAGCGTTGGGTTACCGCGTGCTATCGCTTAATCCCGACCGGGTGCTGGCAAAAGGTACAACGCGGCACATGTGGCTCAATCGAGAGTTCCGGCCGACGCGCCTGCCAGTTCAGTACCAAGCCAAGTTGCGGATAGGATGAAGAAGCGCCATGATCCACGCGACTTCTTCCAGTCGGGATTTTGCAGTGTAACTGCTCGATTTTCGGCGATGAGCAAACGCGAGAAGCGATAGTCATCGATCCAGGGGATGAGATCGAGCAGATCAGTTCCGTACTCGAGGAACATCGTTTGAAGGTGAAAGCCATCGTAATCACGCACGCGCATATTGACCACGTGGCAGGCGCGCATCTGCTACGGCAGCTCACGAAGGCCCCGGTATACATGAACGACCAGGACAAGAAGCTGCTTGATCTGCTCGATGTGCAGGCGAGATGGCTGGGCGTGGAAACACCGCCGCGTCCCGAGATCGACAGCGCTTCAGCCGAGGGCACGGTACTGACGCTGGCGGGCGCCGAATTTCACGTGCTGGACACGCCCGGGCACACGCCTGGAAGCCAGTGCCTTTGGATACCAAGCGAAAACAAGCTCATTGCGGGAGATACTCTCTTTCGCGACAGCATAGGCAGAACGGACTTGCCAGGCGGGGATTCCCGGCGGATACTTTCGTCGATCAAGACACGGCTTTTCAATTTGCCGGACGAGGCGGTGGTGATCCCGGGACATGGCGGGCAGACGACGATTGGCCGGGAGAAAGAGCATAATCCATTCTTGCAGCGTCTTTAACGGGACCGGTGCATTCGACCACGCGGGACGGGCATGCACTTGATGCAAATCCTACGCAATAAAGGGCATACTTATCTGTTGCGGTGGGCCGTTCAAATCGGCGACGAGTTCATGCCTGAATTTCCGCAAGACTTGCACCCAGACGTGCAAATACGGAAATCGCGGCTCTGTCGTTGTGGCTGGGCAGTTTGGCCCACGGCTGGGTCGGCCGGTGTGTTGATACGCTGAACGATTCCAAGCACGCCAACATGAAGGATCTGGGCGTCTGGGCTGAAGCTCAATGGAGCGGCGAGTGGCGCGTCGCTGTCGCCTTCGACCCGAAGCGCAAGGGCATCCTGCTTGTCGCCGGCGATAAGTGTGGCATCAGCGATCAAAAGTTCTACCGCGATCTTATCCGCCAGGCGGACAGCCGGTTCGATGTGCATTTGCGGAGACTAGGAAAACTCGAAAAGAAAGGGACATAAACATGCCAACCGATATTCGTGACGTGATCAAAAAAATGACGCCGGGACAACGAAAGAAGATCAAGGCTCGCGCGGCGGAGCTGATTGCCGAGGAGCTGACCTTGCAGGAGCTGCGAAAAGCGCGCAATATCACGCAGACTAATCTCTCTAAGCTGCTCGGTATCGGCCAGGACCAAATATCCAAGATGGAAAAGTGCAAGGACTTAGAGCTCTCGACCATCGCAGAGTATGTCGAGGCGATTGGGGGTAGTTTTTCGCTTGTTGTGGACTTTCCGGATGGCAAATCCGTCGTGTTAGCGGGCATGATAAAGCCAGAGCCGCCGAAGGGCCGAGGCCGGTCCACAGTAGGCGCGAGCGCCATTTTCCGTCTGGCCACGCTCGTCGATGGCGACAGCTCTGTCGCAAGCAAGTCTAAACTGGAAGCAGTTTCTCATGCATATACCTGCGTGGCCTCAGGCGGGCGAACGGGAGGCGGAGCTTCTCCGCCTGGTTTTGGAAAGCCCGCAGTGGGGCGGCTTCCGCCCTTTTGTAACTGAGTTTGAAGAGAGCTTCGCCGCTTACCAGCATTCTGCTTCCGGCATCAGTGCGTTCGACGGGACCGTGACACTGGAGACGGCGCTCGTTATTTTGGGAATAGGCCGGCGATGAAAGTAATCGAACCTGCGATCTCTTTCATGTCGACGGCTACGGCGGTCTCCGTGTAGGCGCAACGCCGGTGTTTGTGGATATCGATCCATTTTCGATCAATATCGATCCGAGTGTGTCCGGAGGGCGATTTCGTCACGAACGAAAGCAGTAATCGCGGTGCATCTTGGGGGCGCCATGTGCGAGATCACGAGGTCGAGCGCATTGTAGGGACACGATCTGGTGCTGATCGAAGATGCGGCACATGCCCAGGGCTCTGAGTGGAATGGCAAGCGAGCAGGAAGCTTTGGAGTGGTCGGCTCGTTCAGCTTCCAGAATGGCAAGGTATTCCGCAGGCGAAGGAGAATGCTGGTGAGCTCCGATGAGGAATTTGCGCGGCGTGCAAGATGGTTTATAAATTGTGGCGTGTGGAAGGGCGAAGTTTCTACGAACATCAGAGTTTACGGACTAATTCCCGCATCACGGCATGTCGGGCGGCGGTTCGACTGGCGCAGTTCGAGCGGCTGCCGCAGCAGATTGCGACACGCGCGGCGCGGCCGAACAGGTGAAAGAGCCCTTTTCGACGTGACAGACATCGCGTGGCAAAGGAGCCAGCGGAATGCACGCAGAACTCATTCATCTGCTGATGCGGCGCACGAGACCGGTCGAGTTACGCGACGAAAACTGCCGGAAGTTAGCTGCCGAAGGCGTTCCTTGCACGCCGTTTTATCCGCACACGCTGTATCAGAACGAGTTGTATCGACAAGGCGGCTGGAGGGCGACTGCGTGCCCGGTGGCGGAAGAATGTGTTCGTGACACGTTCTGGCTGCCTCACAGAGTGCTTCTTGCGGAAGCTGTGGTGGTGAATCGAATTGCCGGGATTATTCGAGGGGCTGCCCGGCGCGCGGTGGAGGTGAGGCCCGGGACGACGGTTGCCAACTGGCTCGGCAATCTTAAACTGCGTATCGTCCTTGTGGACCAGCCCGAGTTTCTCTGAGTTCGAGCTCCTGGGTGGCGGGATCGTGCTTCAGCTTTTCGATCCGTTGCCTCTTGGCGTCCATATCTCGTTGCAGATTTGCATTCTGCTCCTCGAGAACACGAATCTCCTGCCGCTTTTCCGTCCAGGCGCTGATGCCATGAGGGCCGCGCAGCATAATCGTTGCATAGGCCGCCAAGCCGATGAGCGCAGCTAAGGCTGCTATAGGTCGCAATCTCGCCGCAACATCCGTGAAATTGTCCCTACACTTCTTTTATCTACTTGTTTGCAACAAACGTCTAGGGGAGAGCAACAATTATGTCCGGTTTTCTCATCGTTTTCTGTACGTGCGCAGACGGGCAGGAGGCTTTGCGCCTGGCGAACACGTTAGTCGAAAGGCGCCGGGCAGCCTGCGTCAACATTCTTCCACGCGTGCAGAGCGTTTACCGCTGGGAGGGAGAGCTCAAATCGGAATCAGAGCACCTGCTGCTGATCAAGACAACAGAGGAACGTTTTCCGGCATTGCGCGACGGCATCACGGAATTGCATAGCTACAACGTTCCGGAGATAGTGGCGGTACCCGTTTGGGGAGGAAGCGATAAATATCTGGCGTGGATACAGGAAAGCGTATAGGCTGAATCAGTGCGCATCGTACTTACAATTTTTCTAATAACGAGCCCGGCCACGCTGCTGATTGCGCAGGACAAGCCGCTGACCGAATTGCCCTACACACCAAGTCTGGAACAGAATTTTATGGACAAGAGCGCTGACCCGTGTGTCAACTTCTACCAATACTCCTGCGGCAACTGGAGCAAGCTGAACCCGATTCCTCCGGATCAGGCTGGATGGAACGTCTACGCCAAGATGGAAGACGATAATCAGCGCTTTCTTTGGGGGATCTTGCAGCAAGCGGCGCAGGGCGGAAGCGCAAGAAGCGCGAATGAGCAGAAGATCGGCGACTATTTTCATGCCTGCATGGACGAGGGCGCGGTGGAACGGGCCGGCATCAAACCTATCGAGCCAGCCCTGGCGAGAATCGCCGGTCTAAAGTCGGTCGATGAGATGGCCAGCTATGTAGGCTCGGAGCACCGGCAGGGCATCGACCGCAATACATTGTTCGGGTTCGGATCGGAACAGGACTTCGACAACTCCACTCAAATGATGGCGTTTGCTCTTGTCGGAGGTCTTGGGTTACCGGACCGGACTATACACAAAGACGGATGCCAAATCGCAAGAGATCCGCCACCGATATGTACAACACGTAGGAAGCATGCTGGTACTGCTGGGCGAGTCGGCGCCCGATGCAAAGACGGATGCGCAGGTCGTGATGGATATCGAAACTGCCCTGGCCAAAGCGTCTCTGACGCGAACGGAAAAGCGCAATCGATACAATCTGAAGCACAAGGAGACCGGGCGGGACGGAGCAGATGGCGCCGGAATTCGATTGGGACGCTTACTTCAGTGCGTTGGGCACGCCGCAGTTTTCGATCGTAAAAGTTACCGAACCAAAATTCTTCGATGAACTGGACAGACAATTACGCAGCCAGAAGCTGGCGGCCTGGCAGTCCTATCTGAGATGGCATCTGGTACACGGCAACGCCCGGTTCCTGTCACCTGCCTTTGTGCAAGAGAACTTCGCGTTTACAGCCAGTACCTAGCCGGCTCGAAGGAGATGCCGCCGCGCTGGAAGAAGTGTACCCGGCTGGTAGACGAGCAACTGGGCGATGCGCTCGGCCAGGTCTTCGTCGCAAAGACTTTCTCGCCGCAGACGAAGGCGGATGCCTTGAAGGTGATCCAGCAGATCGAGCAGGAGATGCGAACCGATCTGAAAGATCTCAGTTGGATGAGCGCACCGACCAAGCAGCAGGCGCTCGATAAGCTGCACACGCTGGTGAACAAGGTCGGCTACCCCGATAAGTGGAAGGATTACAGCTCGGTACGGATCACTGCCGACGACTTTCTCGCGAATGCCACGCACGCCGCTGCATTCGAGGAGCACCGGACGCTAGCCAAGATTGGCAGGCCGGTTGACCGCAGTGAGTGGTTTATGACGCCGCCCACCGTCGACGCTTATTACAATGCGCAAACTAATGACATCAACTTTCCGGCCGGCGTTCTGCAGCCGCCGCTATTTGATCCGAAGATGGATGCGGCACCTAACTACGGTAATACCGGAGCAACTATGGGCCACGAATTAACGCATGGTTTTGACGATGAGGGGCGGCAGTTCGACGCGCAAGGCAATTTGCGCGACTGGTGGACGCCGTCTGACGCCAAAGCTTTCGAAGGCCGTGTCGCATGTGTGCGGAACCAGTATGCAAAATATGTAGCCATCGACGATATCCATATCAACAGCAGCTTGACTTTGGGCGAGGATGTGGCGGATCTGGGTGGTACTTTCCTGGCTTATCTTGCCTGGAAGCATGCTACGGCCGGGGAAGACCTGAGGGCAATCGACAATTTGACGCCCGATCAACGATTTTTTGTGGGTATGGCGCAATGGGCCTGCGGAGAGGAGCGTCCTGAGTTGAAGCGCATGCTGGTGATTACGGACCCACATTCCCCGCTCGAATACCGTGTCAATGGAGTGGTTTCAAACATCCCAGAGTTTGGCGCGGCATTTGGCTGCAAGGTGGGCCAACCGATGATGCACGAGAATGCCTGCAGAGTCTGGTGAAACGCGGCTATTCGTAGTAGTTGCGGTTCCAGGCGTGGCGCTTGAGGATTGCCAGGGTTTCGGCATCGAGCATTCCTGCCGCGGCTGCATGGCAACTGCTCTCAACCGTTTCGACGCGGCGCATTCCGGGGATGACGGAACTTACAGCTTTATTGGAAAGGCAAAAACGAAGGGCGATCTGGGCCAGCGTTCCCGGCACTTGCTTCAGGTCGCGCTGTAAGGCTGCTACGTGCTCGACGACCTGCTTTTTGCGATCTCCTCGAAAGTAGGAATCACGAAATTCGCCGGGTTCGAATTTCGTGTCTTCCGTGATCGTGCCTGTCAGGCCGCCTTCATCTAACGGAACGCGCGCGAGAATGCCCACTCGTTTCTCCACACAAAGAGGAAAGA
The DNA here is from genome assembly GCA_963799755.1 of Terriglobia bacterium. GTDB lineage: Bacteria > Acidobacteriota > Terriglobia > Bryobacterales > Bryobacteraceae > Bog-105. The sequence goes on from CAWCYQ010000003.1 coordinate 6,411, forward strand.
GTTTTTCTTCAGCGCTCTGGTCGAAGATGTTGTAGATGACTTGAACTGCGTTGAACATTTCGGTCCGAACAGCCTCAAGGGCGGAATTTGGGTCGTGTTCGCTAACTGAGACACCGAAGTAGCGCACCTTGCCGCTGGTACGCAAATCCTCGATGGCGCGACGCCACTCCTCCGTATTCACCCAGGCGTCGGTCCAGACGTGAAATTGCTGGAGATAGATCTGCTCGATGCCGAGATTGCGAAGACTTTGTTCGGTCGAGCGCACGATGTAGTCGTAAGGGAAGACTTCCGAAATCGGCGTCGACGGAGAGGCGGGCCAAATGCCGTTCTTGGGCGGGACTTTGGTCGCAATATATATCCTGTGAAAAGTTTCCCGTACAACCTGGCCGACCAGCTTCTCGCTATGACCGTCGCCGTAGGCCAGCGCGGTGTCCACGAGATTTACCCCGAGTTCAAATGATCGTTTCAAGGCGCGCACGGAGGAATCATCCTTGCCGCCTTGCCACTGACTCCCGCCGATACCCCAGGCGCCGTATCCAATCTCGCTTATTTCGGTTTCGCTAGTTCCTAGTTTGCGATAGTGCATGGGTGTTTAAAAAGAGAAAGGCCGCCGGGGTATTTATACCACGGCGGCCCTGTATGAGCTGGTTGGAAACTACGGACGGTTTACGTTCTCAGCTTGCAGGCCCTTGGGTCCACGCTTCACTTCGAATTCTACCTCAGCACCTTCCTCAAGCGTGCGATAGCCATTCATCTGAATAGCTGAAAAATGCACAAACACGTCATCGCCGTTGGAGCGTTGGATGAATCCGTAGCCCTTAGCGGCGTTAAACCATTTCACAACACCTTTTTCTCTCACTTACAATCTCCTGTGTCTGATGCCAGATGAATGCCTTGTTCACCCTCAGGAGAGCAGAGCCCTCCTTGCTCGTAGGGCTCACAAAAATACAACCAGCGTGCATCTAAAAATCTGCAATGAAGTTTAGCAGATCGGCGGCAAATCAGGCAATAAAATTTTTTAGGATCAACGGCTTACGCGGATAATGGTACTGCAGGGACTAGCCGACTGCCGGTCCAGTTCCAGCGGCGAAAAAGACTGCTTGTATAGCTCCCTGAGGCCAGCAGTTCACGAGCCGGCGGCACCGTTCGCGACGGTACCAGCCGGAGCACTTCCGGAACTGGCAGCGTTGCGAAGCACGTCGGCCGAAGGAACGGTTAAGAGGCGCCTCGAGAGTTTCAGCAGACCACGCCTCTCGAGTTGATTGAGGGTGGTCGAGGTGGTCTCGCGAGTGGCGCCAATCAGGTCCGCGAGTTCCAGTTGGGTGATGGGGATCTGATGGCCATCGCCATTTGCGCCGGACGGCAGCAGACTTGACAACTGAGCCAGGTAGTGAAGGATTCTGTGTTCGACGTCCTGCAGGCAAAGCAGTTCGACTTTTTCAGCGAGATGAAGCTTGCACTCCAGGATGTAGCCGATTAAAGCGCTTCCCAATTCGGGATTTGAAGCACTAGCTGCCAAGACCGCCCGGCCCGGGATACGCTGAACCGTCGCAGAAGTGAGAGCGACGGCTTCAGTGTAGTAGGTTTGCGGATCTTCCAAAAGAGCTTCTTCCCCGACTAACTGGCCGGGACCACATATGGAGAGTATGATCTTCGCGCCGGTCTCGTTCGTTTTGGTAAGTTTGACCAAGCCATCGTCGATCAGGTATATAGCGTCCGCTGGCTGGGATTGCGCATAGAGCGAAGTACAGCGTTGCAGCGATGCGAGACGGGTGGCCTCGGGCAAAGCTCGAAGTCCATCCTGTATCGCTGATTTCAGTAAGTTCACTTTAGCTTCCTTTTGTCTGGTACTCGAGAGATATCATCAACACCACGGTGTTTGAACAACTAAGCGCCCGGTGTCGGCCCGCGAAGCTGCTTCGCCCAAGCGGACCCAGTCTCAAAGAATTCCACTAGAGTATCATTTTCAAGCGCCACTTGCAAATCTACCAGTGCGCCCACATACCCTTCCAGTGCCGCCAGAACGGCAGTTTTATTGGTACGGAGAATCGGCATCCAAAGTTCCGGAGAACTTTTTGCCAGGCGCGTCATATCGGTCAGCCCGGGTCCAAAGATCTCGGCAAGACGCTGGTTTTGCTGCCGAGACAGAGTCAGGGCGAGTGCGGTGGAGGCCAGTTGTGGCAGGTGAGAAGTCAGGGCGACGGTGGAATCATGCTCCTGAGCAGACATTTCGACCACGTGGGCGCCGATTCGGGCGAGCCACGATTTGAAGTCAGCGGCGGCAGAAGTTGCAGGATGGATCGGCGTCAGAATGTAGGGTTTGTCCCGGAAGAGATCTGCTTCGGCGGCTTGCGCGCCGCGCTGCTCTTTGCCGGCGAGAGGATGGCCTCCCAGGAAATCGACCGAAGGGAGACAGGCAGCAGCTTTGCTGACGATGGCCTCCTTCGTACTGCCCGCATCGCTGACGAGCGCGTCTAGCCGCGGCAGGCCGGACAACCGTTCGAGAGTCTCCAAAATACGATCCACCGGTTGCGCGAGGTAGATGAAGTTCGCGGATGCTGCCGCTTCTTCTAAGTTGGCGCTCCTGGTGATAGCGCCGGAGGCGAGACCAGCGCTGATAGACGGTGGGGAACTGACTCCGATAACGTCCCCTTCAAACCCGCAGCGGCGCAACGCGAGACCGAATGAGCCGCCGATAAGACCGACTCCGACGATGGCAACGGTTTTCATTGGCTAAGCGGTTCGACCGATGGCGTGAGCGATGGCGCGAACGTCACGCATCATTTCGGCGAATTGATCGGGCCGTAGAGTCTGAGCACCGTCGCTTAGCGAGTGATCGGGATCGGGATGAACTTCGACGAGGAGGCCGTCGGCGCCGGCGGCAATCGCGGCGCGAGCCATGGGGATCACATAGTCGCGTTTGCCGGTGCCGTGAGAAGGGTCGGCTATGACCGGCAGATGCGTGAGGCGTTTCAGAACAGGGATGGCGGAGATATCCATGGTGTTGCGAGTACTGGTTTCGAAGGTGCGGATGCCGCGCTCGCACAACACTACCTGATAGTTTCCGCCGGACATGATGTATTCAGCGGAAAGGAGAAGCTCTTCGAGGGTGGCTGCGATGCCGCGTTTCAGTAAAATAGGTTTGCGAACCTTGCCGAGCTCGCGGAGCAGGTTGAAGTTTTGCATGTTGCGAGCGCCGACCTGCAGCAGATCCGAATAGTGGACGAGCAGCGGAATCTGGACCTGATCCATCACCTCGCTTACCACCAACAGGCCGTGATGGTCGGCGGCCTTTCGCAGGATCTCCAAGCCTCGCTCGCCCAGGCCTTGGAAGCTGTAGGGAGAGCTGCGCGGTTTGAAGGCGCCGCCGCGGATCACGCTGGCGCCTCTAGCGGCGACGATCCCGGCTGCGGCTTCGATTTGCGCCTCGTTTTCAACGCTGCAAGGGCCGGCCATGGTGACGACGGCAGGACCACCGATTTCCACTTTACCGATTTTGATCACAGACCCGATCGGGTTGAAATGGCGGCTCGCTAGTTTATACGGCGAGACGATGCGATGACATTCCTTGACACCCTGCAAAACTTCGAGCGAGGCAGGATCGAAGTCATCCTGCGGGCCTACGCCGCCGAGGACCGTGTGGCGAACACCGGTCGAGCGGTGAACGGTAAATCCCATTTCGACAAGCCGATCGATGACGGCCTCGGTTTGGGCTTCCGTAGCCCCTTCTTGCATGACAACTAGCATGGATTCCTATCGGGTTGGCGAGTCTGTTTCGACGATCTTCAGTTTTTGTACGGTTCTCATCTCATCGATGATGCGCTCGAAGATGCGCTTGACAGCATCGGGAGGAAGCGGGCCCCGGTTGTGGTTGAGGACGTTTGCGAAAACCTCGTCTTCGCGTTTGGGCTCATAGACCGCCATCCGGAGTTCCTGTTTGATGCGGCCGATCTCCTCTACAACGGAGGTTCGCTGGTTCAAGAGTTCAAGCAGCCTGCGATCCACTTGATCGATGGATGCGCGGCAACGGGCTAAGTCGTCGCGAGTCATGAGGAGCGAAGGACAGAGGTCAACTGCCGGGTAAAATTCTGCAAACGATCTGCCAAATCCGGGGCCGCGGCGTTGTTTTCGATAAGTCTGACCAACGCGCTGCCTACCACAACTCCGTCCGACACGGACGCGATCTCGCTTACCTGAGCGGCGGTACTGATTCCAAAGCCGACAGCGAGCGGGAGATCGGTGAGCCTGCGCATGCGCGCGAGCAGAGGTTTGAGGGAATCGGAGAGGGAATTCTGCTCGCCGGTGACACCGGTCCGAGACACGAGGTAGACGAAACCGGAGGAATGTTCGGCGACGAGTTTCAGACGCCGTTCACTGCTGGTGGGCGCTGCGAGGAAGACGGTGTCCAGGCCAGCGCGGCGGAGCTGGTAGACAGGTTCGGCAGCTTCCTCGACCGAGAGGTCCGTCAGGAGAACTCCATCGACGCCAACTCCGGCAGCATCACGGGCGAGTTTTTCAAAGCCATAGCGAAGCAGCGGATTAAGGTAGCTGAACAGCAGAATGGGAATCTGCGAACTCTGGCGAATTTCGCGAACGACTTCGAGAAGGCGAGGCAGCGTGGTGTGGGCACGGAGCGCGCGGTCGGAAGCGCGTTGAATCACTGGGCCGTCCGCAATGGGATCGGAGAAGGGAACACCGAGCTCGATCAAGTCAGCGCCTCCGCGTTCGAGAGCCTGGACCAGGGAGGCGGTGTGGCTGGGCGAGGGGTCGCCTCCGGTGATGTAGGCGATGAAAGCCTTGCGATGTTCGTTCCGGCAGTTTTCAAAGAGACCGGCGATGCGAGCGGTAGCAGCGGCCGGCATAATCAGCCGTCAACTCTCGCGGCATCGAGATCCGGCATATTTTCGCGATAAATGCCAATGTCCTTGTCGCCCCGGCCGGATACATTCACGATGTAGACTGCGGCAGGCTCAGAGGGCGCGCGGCGCAGGGCTTCCGCCACAGCGTGAGAAGATTCGAGGGCCGGGATGATGCCCTCAGTACGAGCCAGAATGCGGGCGGCGGCAAGGGCGTCAGCGTCGCTGACTGGCAGATATTCGCAGCGATGCTGCTGATGCAGCCAGGCGTGTTCGGGACCGACGGAGGGGTAATCGAGTCCGGCGGATACGGAGTGAGTGAGTCCAACTTGGCCGTTTTCGTCTTGCAGGAGATAGCTGAAGGTGCCGTGCAAGACACCGGGCGAGCCGCCGCTGAAACGGGCCGCGTGTTCTCCGAGAAGCTTGCCCTTACCACCGGCTTCCGCGCCGACCAGACGAACGGACGGATCATGAAGAAAGGGAGCGAAGATGCCGATAGCGTTACTGCCTCCGCCGACGCAGGCAATGATGACGTCCGGCAGACGCCCGATTTGAGCGAGAGCCTGACGGCGTGTTTCCTCGCCTATCACGCGATGGAAATCGCGCACCATCATGGGATAAGGATGAGCGCCGAGGGCGGAGCCGAGCAGGTAATGAGTAGTGGCGATGTTGGTGACCCAGTCACGCATGGCCTCGCTGATGGCGTCCTTGAGGGTACGGCTGCCATTCGCTACTGAGACCACCCGCGCACCGAGAAGGCGCATGCGGAAGACGTTGAGCTGTTGGCGCCGCATGTCTTCTTCGCCCATATAGACAATGCACTCGAGGCCGAATAGAGCGCACACAGTAGCGGTCGCAACGCCATGCTGGCCGGCGCCGGTTTCGGCGATGATGCGCGACTTGCCCATGCGGCGAGCGAGCAGAATTTGACCAAGACAGTTGTTGATTTTGTGCGCGCCGGTGTGGAGGAGATCCTCGCGTTTGAGCCAGATTTGCGCGCCGCCCAGAGTCGCGCTCAGGCGTTTGGCGAAATAGAGAGGCGTGGGACGGCCGGCATAGTGATGAAGAAGATCGTTGAGCTCACGATGGAATTCAGGGTCGCCGCGAGCTTCGCGGTAGGCCTGTTCCAGTTCTTCGAGCGGGGACATGAGTACTTCTGGAACGTAGCGGCCGCCGAAGCAACCGAAATGGCCGAGAGCATCGGGCAGAGGAGGTGAGGTCATGATGAAACCTGTTTGAAATTAGTAGCAGCAGTGTCGCGCAAATCCGGGAACGACGAGGCTGCCGCCAGTTTTACGGCTTGAATAAAAAGACGAACCTGGATGGGATCTTTGATACCAGGGGCCGCTTCCAGGCGCGAACAGGAATCCACACCCCAGGGGCGGGCGACACTTATGGCTTCGGCAACGTTGGTGGAATCGAGACCACCGGCGAGAATGATGGGCTGCCAGAAGCGTGTGGCGATCTGCCAATCGAAGGTTTGGCCCGAGCCTCCATAGTGATGCGTATGAGAATCAAGGAGAATGGCTTCGGCAACGAGAGATTCGGCCGGATTTGCCTGCGCAGCCGACAGTGCTCGCCAGGTTCTGTGGGCTACAGACGGAACGCGCTTGCCGTGAAGCTGTATCACGTCGAGTGGAACATGGTCGATGGCGAACCAGAGGTCTTCTTCGGAAGGTTCGACGAAGACGCCGACTTTCAACACGGCGTCTGGGAGGCTGGACGCAATGCGATGAGCTGTTTCCAATGAGATGACGCGCGGACTGCCAGGATAGAAATTGAAACCGAGGGCATTCGCACCTGCTTCGACAGCAATCGTCGCATCCTTTTCATTGGTGATACCGCAGATCTTGATGATGAAACTCACGAGTCTCCGATCAACGCCCGGACAGCCGCCGCGGGAGAAGAAGACCTCATCAGGGATTCGCCCACTAAGAAGGCGTGAAACCCAGCGCGGATGAGGAGATCGATTGTCGCACGATCCCGGATACCGCTCTCGCTGACGCGGACGGCACTCGAAGGCATCAGATAGCTGAGGCGGACAGAGGTGTCGACGTCGACTTCGAATGTCTCAAGATTGCGGTTGTTCACGCCGATGATTTCGGCGCCGGAATCGATGGCTTTCTGTAACTCGTCGGCGTCATGAACCTCAACCAAACTACCCATGTGAAGGGTCGCGGCTAATTCGCGGAACTGCTGGAGTTCGGAAGCGTCGAGTATGGCGGCGATGAGGAGGATGGCGTCGGCACCTCGGGCAGCGGCCTCGAAGATCTGAAGGCGGTCGATAGTGAAATCCTTGCGCAGAACCGGCAGTGTCGTAGCCGCGCGCGCGGCTTCCAAGTCATGGAGCGAACCCTGAAAGTAGTCGTGATCTGTCAGAACGGAGAGAGAGGCTGCACCACCTTCCTCATAAGCATGAGCGAGGAATGCTGGATGGTAATTTTGCGCGAGCAGCCCTTTGCTGGGAGAGGCTTTTTTCAATTCTGCGATGATGGCGGGCGTAGAGGTTTGAAGTGCCGTCTGGAAGGAGCGCGGAGGCGACTTACGACTGTAAGCCTCGGCCTGGAGCACGGCCGCGACAGGACGCAGTTCGGCAACTTCCAGGCGTTTGCGCTGAACAATTTCCGTAAGGATACCGGAAGTGGCGGATGAAGTCATGACGCGCGAGTCGTTTAGGGAAAACTTTATCGTAACAGTAGTAGATGCTGTTGCGGAACTCGCGTTATGCTTTGCGTCGCATGCCCGTGTACCGCCCACTTTCCGGTTGGCGCGTGATCAAGGACTCAAGCCATGTTCTAGAACAGTTGAACTGTTCGCATAATCACCGGCATTCCAGGCAAGATCAAACGTGCATCGTTCATCTGCGGTTCACACGCTGACACGAAGATTGCATTTTTCCGGTCAGCGAGTCAGAGGATAGAGTGACCATCCCCTTGGCGTCCCACCAGGTATATTGCTGTGCCGTATAGCGCGCTCCCGAGCCGGACGTCACGTTCGAGAAGATCAGAGCACTACCGGAGACAGGGACAATGACCAAGCTGTTTCCACCCGCGTTGATGTACTCGACCGCGAAAAGCCCGGATGGTACGCCGATCTTTGTTCCATTGGCGTCGCATTGGTAATCGACACTCATGCGGGAGATAGAAGGGTTATCGGGTAAACGAATGGTGAGGTCTGTTCCTGAAGCTGCGTAGGCGCTCAGAAGGAATCCACTCGTGATCAACCGGTAAAGTCGAAGGCCGCGCGGGCACAGCGCCGCTATCCTCAAGGAAAGTGATTTGTAAGTCATAGCACTTCCTATGAAACACAGCCGTATGCCGTAAAAGCAAGTGTGAAGGGGTAGAACACCCCTATCGGGGCGGGATTTGAAGAACGAGAGGCTGCTGCCACACGGTATACTAGGTTCGCAATTTTTTCTCTTTCCGTGAGCTGCGTGCCCACAAACAATCTGCCGGCCGCCAGTGAGGTGCGGGCGGCGCTCGACAAGCTGCAGAATTCCGATCCATTCGTCCGCTCCCACCGGATTAGAAGACTGCTCGTGTTTCTTGTGGAAACCGTGCTGGAAGGCAACCAGGAGCATCTGAAAGAGTCGCTGATCGGGGTCGAAGTTTTCGATCGATCGCCGGATTATGACAGCAAACAGGATCCGGTGGTGCGGGTGGAAATGCGCCGGCTCAGAAGCAAGCTGAGCGAGTATTATCTCCAGCAAGGCAAGTCTGATGAAGTTCTCATCTGGCTGGAAAAGGGCAGTTACATCCCGATCCTTTCCAGGCGGGTGACGGATGTTTCTGCCGCATCCGCAACGGACCCGCCGGCCGCCTCGCCGGTTCTTGAAACCGTGCATGAATCGGCGGCGCCCACCAGCGTTGCAGGTTTGCCAAGTGCGAGGAAACGGGGATTCTCTCGTACGCTGCGGATTGCCACGATTTGTTTCGTGCTGGCCGTTGCAATCGTTTTTGCGATCTTGCTCAGCCGGCACGTCAAGCCTCAACGATCGCTTCGGCTGTATCCGCTCGCCGGGAACGCGGGTCTGGAAACAAGTCCAGCGTTCTCACCCGACAGCAAGCAGGTGGCGTATTCGTGGGACGGAAACCGGCGAAACTTCGATATCTACGTGAAGCCAATCGAGGGCGGCTCGCCTCACCGGCTAACCGATAACGCGGCGCACGACATCGACCCATCGTGGTCGCCTGACGGGCGTCAGATTGCGTTCATGCGCGTGTCCCCGGATAAAGCCGAAGTGCTTGTTATTCCGTCGACAGGAGGCATTGAAAAGCTCATCGGCACTCTGCCAACGTTGGTGAATCCATGGCATCCGGAAGAGCCGGAAAACAACGGCGCCGGAGGTCCGGTCTGGTCACCGGACGGCTCCTACCTTCTGGTTGCGGGTTCGACCGAAAAGAACTCCGGGGGGCGGCTCCTGAAAATGAGTCTGGACGGGAAGGAACAACGGCTTACTGCTCCGCCCGCGGGGACGAACGATACCAGCCCGCGGATTTCGCCTTCGGGCGATGCCATTGCGTTCGTCCGCAATTGGGGCGTAAATTCATTTGATCTGTGTGTCATGTCGAGCCGCGGAGGGAATCCGGTGCGGCTCACCTTCGATAGCCGGGACATTCAGGGGTTGGACTGGCTCGACGACGACAAGATATTGTATAGTTCGAATCGGGCGGGTAATTTCCACCTGTGGCAGATTGCCCGATCCGGAGGCGAGCCTCGATCCTTTTCTGCCGGCGGTGCGCAACCACAATGGCCGGCTGTTTCGCGCGATGGCCATTGGCTTGCGTTCATGGAGCCGGTGAGCGACGCCCGCATCTGGCGCTTGGCGTTGACCGGCGAGCGTCAGCAAGCGGCCCAGGAGGATCCTTTCCTATCCTCCGCGGGACAAGATTACAGCCCGGATTATTCACCGGATGGAAAAAAGATCGCCTTTGTGTCGGACCGATCGGGGGCGCTGCAGATCTGGACCGCAGATAGTGACGGCCTCGACGTAATACAGCTTACCAGCTTTAAAGGCGAGAGCGTGGGGTCGCCACACTGGTCTCCCGATAGCCGCCGCCTGGTCTTCGATGGCGGGAGTGCCCAGTCCGCAATTTGGTTGATCGATGCAGATGGCAGCAATCTGCATCGCGTGAACAACGACTCCCGAGTGGAATATCTTCCAACCTGGTCGCGCGACGGGCAATGGATCTATTTTTGCTGGCTGCGCGATGGTCATGTAGGTTTATGGAAACAGAATCCAGATTCGGGGCAGGCGGTTCAGCTAACGAAAGAGACGTTCTTCGATGCGATTGAATCTCCCGATGGCCGGCCGGTCTATGTGCAGCGCCCGCACGGAGGGACCTGGCAGTTTCCGGTTGGCGGCGGTGTCCCCACGCCTGTGAGGGAATTGGGGGATGTTTACTCGGGTCGCTACTGGGCCCTGGCGGAAAACACGATTTACTTCGTACCGCAAGAAAAGCTACCTCACATGATCGAGACTCTTAATTTGGCAACGGGAAAGATCCAACAGATCGCGGTTATACCCACCCAGTTGATGGTCGGGACGCCCGGACTGTCGGTTAGCCCGGACCTGAAATGGCTTCTCTTCGTGCAAAGAGATCAGCGGCGAAGCAGCATCGTGCTGCAGGAACGATGACGCGGATTTTGCCGCGCGATCTTTGCTTTCAGTAGCTTCCATTGGCGTATAACACGTCATTCCCACGCCTTCTTACGTTTCGCAGCGACCTTTTCGTTGTTAGCGTTGATCGAGCAGTTACGCAATTCCCAAAACGGTCAGCTCTTCTCGAAAGGTTCCGCAGCAATGAATTTTAAGAATGCTTATCCCCGCAGTTCACGGTGGCGCATACGTGGGCTGCTGTTTTCCTTGATTGCCTTTGCGATTTCCGCGCCGTTGCAAGCCAGTGTGGTTGAGTTCACGGGCGGGCCGACCACTACGGCTGCCGATTCCGAGGTTTACTTCTCGCCCCTTTCCGGGCAGGTTTGGACATCCTACTCCGATAACGCTCTCTTCGGAATCGGCAACGTCTCCGGAGACCTGGCGATCGCCTTCAATACGACCGGCGACGGAGCCTTCGTGGTGGCTCCCAACCCGAGCGATGCGCCGCTCTCGACGGTGGCACGGCTTTCCGCGGGCGCCGTTATCGGACCAGCCAGCGCGTTCGACAACACCGAATACACGTTAGCCGAATCGGACGGAGCGATCGGTAATTGGAACGGTCTGGGGACCGGCTTCTTCGGATTCCAGTTCGGAACCGGCGACGATATCCATTACGGCTGGGCAAACATCACGGTGCTTCCTGATTACAACGTCACGCTGAACAGCTTTGCGTATGACACCGTAGCCGGCCAGGCGATCACCACAGCGACCGCGGTTCCGGAGCCTTCTTCGGGGCTTTTGGGGGGATCGGCTTGTTTGATACTGACGTTGTTTCTTTGGGAATCGCGCTTTCGCGGACTAACAGGCAAGGCGGCCCTTCTGACTACCGTGGCGATCGGGAGTTCCACCATCTTAACCGCGCAAACGTCAGGCCGCGACCCGATCGGGAGCAATCTTGTGCAGGTTCGAAGCGATCATCTGTTCAGCGTGATTCCGAGCCCTGCACCGACCGGAACGGCCCAGTTGAAGACATTCTCGACCACCTTTGGCGACAACATCAGCTTGAACGACACGCAATACAGCACCTCGGTTGCTTGGACGCAAGGCCGCCAATATCATTCGGCATCCGGCCGCATTCTCCAGCCGGACCATGACGATGTCGTGATGGCCTATGTCGATGGGACGAACATCGATGTCCAGATTCTCGGTCATCCGGAGGTCAACGTGACCATTCCGGATGTTCATCCCCGCTATGCCTGGACCGCCAATCCGGCCGGCACGCCGGCTACCGGCGCCGACTTCATCGCCGTCACTGTGGGCGATCTTGACCACGCTGGAGACAGCATAGGCAATTACCACGATGAAGTCGTGATTGCTTACGTCGGCAGCAATAACAAAGTGGAAGTCGCGTTGCTGGATTACGGTAATTCCGCAGTCTATCCGGCGGGATACCCGAACGGCGGGCAGATCACGTATCAGGCGCCACGCCTGGTAAATTATGCGACGGATCTGGCCTTTTCGCCAGACAGCTTTGTCAATTACGAGTCATTTCATACGAGTTTTGGAATTCTTCCTGAGGACAATTTTCTCTCGGTTTCCCTGGGATCCTATGACGGCGATGGTGCAAAAGAGATCGCATTGGGCTTCGTAAAGAATTACTCGAATGTAACCATTGAGACGCTCCGTTATCGCAAGGAGTTGGGCGGTCTTCTCGAGATCGGACAGGTTGACCTGGGGACAGTTCCGATAAACGGTAACCTTGCCCTGACCGCCGCCAACCTCAGCTTAGCGAGTGGTGATTATTACGGCAATGGGACCGACGGTCTGGCAACGGGGTTCCTCGAATATGTCGAGCTTCAGAACGAGCAGCCCTCCAGTACTCTTTTTGATGGCTACGGCGTCGATGGGCATTTCGCCGTGAACGTATTGAACAGCTCCATGCTGACTCAGCGGATGAATGTAACCGTCAGGCCTGGTAATCCCACCCAGGTTACACTTTCCGCTTCGTCAGGGCAGCTTTTGCTGGGGCAGATTCCTCACCAGCTTACGATCGCCGGGGCACCGTGCGACAACTCCAATCCCTGGTGTTCCCTAAACGGTAGCTGGTCGACAACACTATCAACACTAGATGATTTAGGCGTGATGAGCTTTTCGATTCCGCTGGACAGCTCGTCCATAACCGTTTCTGCACCGCAGACATTGACTCTTTTGCTAACCTCGGCCTTAGCTCCCCCGCAAGGCTCTTCTCCGTTCTTGTTGAGTCCGAGCGGTTTAGCTGGATTGCCGTCCTACTTCGATTTCAGGACGCCGGACAACTATCCTCGAATTCAGCTCGTCTCCGGAGTATTCCGGCCCGATCCAACCACCTCTTCCCTGCTGACACGGAAACAACTGGCTGGCGTTTGGAATTCTCCGCAATACTGCACATGGGCCTCCACAGGAGAGACTTGTTCGACAGAGTCCGGTTGGTTATCGCAGTATCAGCTCTCGATCGGACACTTCGCCATATCACCAGACAGCAATAACATCCCGCAAATTACGCAATACGGTTCCGACACCTTCGCCGCTCCGCAGCCAGGGGCCAGAGCCGCGCAGAGGTTCGAAGTCACGGCCGGCGGCTTTCGCGAAAACGCCACGATAACGGGCGATACTCCGGCTGTATGGTCGCTCGCGATCAACGCGTGGTTCGACAACGCTCAGGATTACCTTTATCTCCAGGAAAGTTATCCCTTACCTGGCACCGATGCGATCCACGACCTTGTCGGTATTCAAAGTTTCGGGATTGGCATTCCTCCCGACGGTCAATCCAGGCTGGCCCTCGTCAATTACGATCCGGACGGCGAATCCCCTTATCTGGGAGCGCCGGTACACTTAACGGCCCAGATCACGTCCCCGATCAGGATCCTTGAGGAACCTCCGAAGCAAACCGCCTGGTTGAACGGTAAGCTCGTCAATTTGAGCCGCAACGATGGGTTTTTCACTTCGCTGACCACCAGTACCGAGACTGCGATGACCAGTTCGACCACGGCAAGTGCAAACAGCACATTCTCCAAATCAGAGGCGGTCACGGCGGGTCTGACCGCGTCGTATAACGCGTTCGACGCATCAGCCTCGTTCAGTGTGGACGACACGGCGAAGTTCAACCAGTCCTATACAAATATCGCATCCAATTTCGATAGGGACGCAAGTAGTAAAACCTTTACCGATACCCTGCAGGCTGTCGCAGACGATTACATCGATTTCCAAACCCAGAATCTGGATGTCTGGCGCTTTCGTGTCTACGGCCCGCAGGGGGAAAGCGTGGGGCCCGGTACGTATCCTTACTACGAGTTGACCTTTCCCAGCGCCTTTGAGACGGATTCCTCTCCCGGTGTTCTGGTGGACTGGTACAATCCGGTTCACGAAAATGGAAACCTGCTCTCGTATCCGGCGCTTCCTGCAAGCGGCCGCCCAGATGATGTCAGCCCGACAGCATACACCGTTAATGGACAGATAGCTCCAGGCGTTAGCGATGGCCTGATATCGCCCGCCAAGGGCTACTGTATTTCCTCGGGGATTAAGGGAAGCGAACAGATCGAGATGACAGGTGTCCAAGACGCCGACTCGAAAGTGGAATGGAACAAAACGAATAGCTGGGATAACGACACGAAAATTAGTGGGACGGTCGGAATCGGGGCTGTTGCCTGGGGCCTCGATTTAAACCTGTCCCTTGACCTTGACTTCAGCCAAAACCAGAGCTGGTCAGAAACGGCGTCTTCCGAAAACACCCTCACGGGATCGCAATCCATCCTGTTTCAACAGGACCAGTCGACAGAGCCTTACAACGTTTACCCGGTTGTCTACAACAGCACGGCCGGTGTTTTTAAGTTCATTTATTACGTTGGGCTCGATGTTGCCGGAGGGTCTCAGACTTGTGAGACCAATTATTGGACACAGACATACGGAGGAGCACCTGACCCGGCTCTTAACCTTCCGGACAGATTCAAGTGGACGGAATACAACGGAAACAAGGATACAACCACGTGGGCTGTGGAGCAGACTCTGGACCGTGAACAACTTCGCGGATTTACTGTGAATAAAAAAAGCAATTTGGGCAACACCATTCCGATTGGCAGCAACCCGCACGAAGGCGACATTGTGTGGCTTTCGGTCCCGGTCTATAACTATAGCGTCGGGCCGAGCAATACGGCCCAGTCCGTAGTCGTGAACTTCTCGGCGGCGCCTTACGATGGCGAGCACGGTAACGAAACCGCGTGCGTCGGGGCTTCGGGCCAGACAAGCGGCATCTTTTGCCCTCCTGCCAGCCGGATTCAATTAGGCAGCGTAATCATTCCGACGATCCCTGCTTGGGGACAGGGGCAAAACTGGCAAACCGCTACCCTTCAGTGGAGCATTCCGGCAGGGTTCAGCGCGCAACACAACGGCTCCGAGTTTCGGATCTATGTCGACATCGCAAAATACCCCGATGAACTGAATCCGCCTCAGACATTCTGTACGAATACGCCCGCGAATCAGGCTTGCCCCCGAATATCGGAATCGTGAAAACGGATCAGAACTGGGACCCGCTGGCACCGGGCCAAAACAACGAAGGATATGGGATCACCCCGCTTACGATTGCGTCGGCAACGGTGGAGACCATCCCACCAGGCGGCGGACTGCGAAGGAGCAATGTAAAGGCGGCCGAAGATTCTTTATCGGCTGTCGACACGTCCGGTAAACTCGAACACGGCCTGGTGGTCGCTTATCTCGGACGACCGTTGTCGGTTCGGATAAGGGCTGTGGCGGAGGGCACCAATATCGAGAGCCAGCAACGAGCTTACGTTTACGACGGTTCCGGGTCGAATCGCCAGATGATCGCCGGTAAGACCCTTGCGGGCATTCACACGAACGGATCCCATGCGTGGTTCCAGTGGACTCCGACCACACTTGGATTGCACCAACTGACGGCAGAGCTTCCGCAGCCTCTTGGCAATCTGTCCCAGGGCGGCAATATCGCGAAATTATCCGTCATCGTGGTGCGCGCTCCAGGCGATGTGAACGGCGATGGCGTGGTGGACGCTCGCGACATGGATATCATCTCAGGTGAGATTGGAAAGCCACTTAGAGAGTCAGCCTGCGGTTCGCTGTGTGATCTGAATGGCGACGGCTTCATAGGAAAAGCCGATCTCGACCTGGGCATGATGCATTGCGATCACGCCTACTGCGCACTGCCGCCGGTCGCGGATGTTAGCAACAAAGCGATCGACAGAAAGCAAACGAAGCACTAAGCTCGCGGTTCTCTTAGATTGAACGTACCGGCGCTCCGCCTCAGCGGCGGAGCGCCCAGTGTGGATACAGTTCATGTCCGAAGCCAGTGCGACAATTGGCACACTCAGCATTAGATTACGACGGCCCTATATATTCACGGCGGCTTTCAGCGGACCGACGAAAGGAATTGAGAAGTCAGCGAAGGTCTTTCCATCGATTCTTTGATCAATCCTGCCGAGTCGAAATGCTCCTGAATTACTATGACTGGGTTAGGCAGAAGATGATTCAGTTCACTGATAATTGGCAAGAGGTATGGAACAATTTTCAACATGTCGCAATAGCCTATCTCTTGACGGCCACCATCGGCTGGGAGCGGGAAAGAGAGGCGCGGAGTGCCGGCGTGCGCACGTTTCCGATTGTTGGAATGGCGAGCTGCGGCTATTTGCTGCTACTGGGTGCACAAGCGGACGCGGCGTCTCAGTCGCGTTTGCTGCAGGGGTTGATTACCGGAATCGGTTTCATCGGCGGCGGCGCGATCTTGAAAGATGGCCCAACCGTTCGTGGAACCGCAACCGCGGCAAGCGTCTGGAATGCGGGCGTGATTGGCGCGGCCGTGGCCATGAACCACTACGGAACGGCGATTACTTTGGCTGCGCTGAATGTCTTCACCTTGCGCGCGTTGCTGCCTTTGAAGAAATGGCTCGATACGCGCGGCCCAGGAGATGCGGACTAATCGAAGTTCAATACGCCACGCGTTAGCGCGACGACATTGTGTACTGCACGAGCACTCCGTTGACGAAATCAGTCTGCACATTCGAATCCTTGGTTTGGAAGGAGTACGAAATTATTTTCAGGCCGTCGTGGGAACGGTCATGCGTTTCGGCCGGCTGGCCCAATAGCGCTTCGACCTGCTCCAAAGTCAATCCTTTTTTCAGGCTATTGGCCGGAGCGGACGCGGATTGTGCGGCGGGAGCTGCCGGTGCGGCCACAAGGGTTTCTGAGCGATGTCCATTCGCTGAGGCTTCAAAGTTCTGAGCCGGAAAGTCGACATATTGAGACAATGCGGACATGATGGTCTGCGGAGTTACTTCGGCAGCCGCCTGCTTGGTGTCGAATTTGATATTGAAGCGCGAACCGCCCTGCTGACGCCTTACATCAATCATTTGCCGTTTGTTGTCCGCCGCATCTTGGGCCACCGCACGGTCCCGACGATCTCTTCGTTCACGATCGGCTCTGGCGTCGTCGAGTTTCCGCTGGAGAGCGCGCCGCCGGTCGGGATCGGTTTCGTTTCTCAATTGATTCTCCAGTTCTTTTTCGCGGCCGCTCTTATCTGACGGTGTGAAATGTGCCGAGGTGTCCGTATCATCCATCGGCGTTCCATAACCGCCGCCTCCGAGCTGGAACTCAATATTGTTGTCTTTGACCTTGACCTTGGTAATGACCACCGGATCGCCATTGCGGAGCGAGGTTCCGAATTTCTTCAGCCGGCCGGAGTAGCTCTTCACGTCGAGCCGTTGCGGCCGTTGCGGATAAACATCGACGCCTTGCTGCGTACCCGGCATATCCATCTTCACGATGACTTGTTTACCTTCAAAAAACTGGCTGAGCGCCTGCTGGCTTTGAGCTCCGAGCTGGCAAGTGGAGACAAAGCTCAAGAAAGCGCAGAGCGATATGAGATGCGGTCGCATGCAGGTGCTATATAGATTCGCATATTTTATCCACGAAAGAGCATCTATCGACGAACCTCGGACGAGGCTGTAGGGGGGAGCACATCATAGGGCCGCATCATTTCATAATCTTCGTGTTCGAGAACGTGGCAGTGCCAGACGTAGCGGCCGGCGAACCCTTCAAATCGAATGATGATGCGCGTGACCATTCCCGGATGCGCGCGTACGGTATCCTTCCATCCAGCTTCATCCGGCCCGGGAGGAATCGGCGAACCGGTATATCTCAACTCGCGATCATTCAGGTAAGTGAACACATCGAAGGCGCGGCGGTCGAGAATCTGGAAACGCACCAGGTGGAGATGAATAGGATGAGAATCGTCAGTCACGTTGATGAGGCTCCAGATCTCAACTGTGTTGAGATGAGGGTTCTCAGTCACGGGTTCATGCCAATAGGCGCCGTTCAGCAGCATGGGTTGAGACATGGAGGTCGGATCGTCGGGATCGCCTCCGCCTTCAAGCGTGAGGAGTCTTGTTGCGACGGCTTCTCTCTCCGGGGTTCGTTCGATTTGGCGTAAGCGAGGCGGAAGCGCTCCTGTATCTGCGACAGACGCTTTCGAGGTGCGAAATTGCAGAATGGTGTACTCGTCGCTATGCAGTGTGACGTTTTGGCCGCGCAGTTCTTCAAAATCAATCACGACATCGGCGCGCTCACCGGGCGCGAGAGTAATCCGGCGCATGTTGAGCGGAGCGGCTAATAAGCCTTGATCGGAGCCGATTTGCCAGAGCGTCTGCCGGTTCGAGAGCGAAAGATAAAGAAAACGGCTGTTCGAAGCATTCAAAAGGCGGAAGCGATATTTCCGCGGTTCCGTATCGAGGAACGGAAAGAGTGTTCCGTTTGCCAAAATGGCGTCACCGAAGAACTCGGGAACCCAGGGTTTGTCAGGGTTTGTTGAAACCGGATAGTAAAGCTGGCCATCAGAACGGAAACTCCTGTCGTAAAGAACGAGAGGAATTTCGTATTTGCCAGCAGGAAGCTTCAAGGCGTCTTCTTCATCATCGCGAATAAGATATAGGCCAAAGAGACCCGCAAGCATGTTCAACCGGGTGATCGCCATGGCGTGATCGTGATACCAGAGCGCAGTTGCGTCTTGCCGGTTGGGATAAAAGCTGAGCGAAGAATGACCGGGCGTGAACCAGTTTTCGGGGTATCCGTCACTTTCCGGCGGTACGCGGGCGCCGTGGACGTGAAAAATCGTGCGCACGTCCGGCTTCGAAAAATCAGCACCGTGAATGGAATGATCGATCGGCAAAAAGTGCTTATCAGGCAACTCGTTCGTCCATTCCACAAAGATCGGTTGATTACTGCGCGCCTCGATGGTCAAACCCGGAGCTGACGAGCCGATGCCCCACATGCACGTCGGAGGCAGATCACGATGAACCTTTCTGGCAATCTGCTGAGCGGCGAGGCGGTACAGGGGCACCTTCTCTTCACGAGAATAGGGGTTATTCCTGGTTCCTGTACTGCGGGCAACCAGTGGCCAAGTCAGGTGGTCGACAAATTTGGGAAGGCGGTTCGGATCGAGTATCGCCGTTGAAGTGAGATTGCCAACCTGCGGCAACATCGAACCCGCCACGCTGGCGTGAAGGAACTCTCTTCTGGTCATTGAACGGAGAGATTACGAAATGCTCGAAATCACCGTTTCGACGCGATCTCTCCCGTGCTGTCGTTCAGAATCAGCTTGTCAAGATGGGGCTTGCCGGCAAAGAGAAACATCGAGGAGATCGAATTCGAGAGGCTGTCGAAAGATCCCTTACCGAGTTGTTTGCCCTGCAGCCAGTTATCTTCTATGAAGCGAATGATAGAGGCCTGGTTGAGGAGGGAATGGTCGACGAAGTTCTCTCTGGCCCAGGGCGAAATCACCAGCATCGGAAGGCGGGGTCCGAAGCCACAACGGCCTTGGGCATGAGCATTCGCAGCGTCCACTCCGGGTAATGCGCTTCCACCCTCGCCGCAACTGTTCGGGCCAGTAAGAGCATCAGTGCTGCCGCTGGATTGATTGACGATGGGGCTCATCTGGTGGTCGTACCAGCCGTCGGAATCGTCATAGGCTACGACGACGGCGGTGTCTTTCCATTGGGGTGTCTGTTGCAGAAAGTTGACCACCTGTACCAGGAAGGTTTGCTCGTCGAGTGGATTGGAGTAACCGGCGTGACCATCTTGATAAGCCGGAGCCTTCAAGAAACTGACCGCAGGGAAATTGCCTGCTTTCACTGCATCGAAGAAATCGTGCACATCGTATTGGTGATTGGCTGCGTCATCCGCGTGTCCGATAGATCGGATCGACGTTGGACGAACATGCTTCGGATTAGCCGTTGAAGCGTAATATTGAAACGGCTCATGGTGAGGCATATAATCCGGGACGATCTTGCCGCTTACCGGAGATTTAGTGGAACGCTGGCAGTTGGTAGTACCGTTTGGATTCCTGACGCCTAAATCAAAGCCGCCGCTAAACCAACCCCAGGTGATATGGGCGTCGTTCAGCAGATTACCGATGTTGTTGCCGGCCATAGAGGCGAGCATGCGGGTGGGCGCGGAACATACGTCGCCAACCGGGTCCGGATCACTGATCAAAGTAAACGAGCCGTTGCCACCTTCGGCCAGGCCGCTTTCGCCATTTCGCACATCCACTACGCCGTTCGTTTGACCGGAAACGAGATTGATGGCGCCTGGTGTCGAAGGGCCGAATGTCGAACCGTAAGAGTTATCGCTCATCGCGAAGTGCTGGGCGTAGTTCCACAGCGCGGTGACGGTATTGCCGTCGAAATAGCCCATTGTGAGTCCGGTGGTGTTTAGTTTATTTCCGGGGCCCGCTTGCTTACGATTGCCTTTTCCCACTGATTTGGGAAACAGATCCATGAGCCCGGCGTGAAATGCCATTTGTTCGGGGGTGTAGGCATGGTCCTGATCCGCAGTGGCCGCCTGGCTGCGATCCAGACGGAAAGGGTTAATGGCGCCCTCGCCGTTCGCCTGATTGAAGGAATTTGGGTTGTGCTCCAGTAGTACCGGGCTAAGGCCGTTGATGGATGGGGTGTCAGGCCGGCCCACAAACCTTGGCTCGCCGCTGGGATTTTGCGCTTTCGGGTAAGTGCCGAAATAGTGGTCGAAAGAAATGTTCTCAGGAAAGATCACGACCAGGTGCTTGATCGGGGTGGCGGTCGGGACTTCCTGAGCACACAGGGATACAGTAAAAAATCCAGCTATCGCCGAGAGTAAGATGACGCGCAGGACAAGCTTCCGCATAACAGTTCATTTTAAGAGTTCGCCGTCACAGGATGAGGAATATAGCAATTACCGGTACGGGTTTTTTGCGAGGCTGAGCATGTTGGCCATTAGGCGGTATGCGCCTGGAACGCCTTCCGGCAACTCCCGATAGAATGCATAGGCGTTGTAGATGTAAATCCCCTTGCCGTATTTTGCATAAAGCAGTCCGCCCTTCTGGGTCGCCTGCGAGGGATCGTGCGCTTCCAGCAACGCTGTGTAATGTGGATCCCAGGTGGTCATAAATTTTGAACCGCGCTCTTCGATCCAATTTCGGAAATCGGCCTCAGTGATTTTGTTCGGCCACGTGAATACAGGATTATTCGGGTCAAGAATATTGACCTGACTGTTTTCATCCGTTACTTCTTCAGGCTCCTCGCCCATGTGGTACGGGTAAGGCCCATAATTCTTGTCATACTCGGGCGTGTTGTATTGGACAACCAGGACACCGCCGTTGCGAACGTACTGGAGCAAGCGCTGGTTGTATGTGACAAGGTCAGCGCGCGCCGCATACGTACGAACACCGAGCAGGATCACGTCGAATGCACTCAGATCGGCCCCGGCGAGGTCGGCCGCGGCCAGAAGGCTGACGTTCACTCCGAGATTCTGCAGAGAGGCGGGCACTTCATCTCCGGTTCCGGTGATGTACCCGACCTTCAGGCGAGGCGCGATCTTGACGTCGACTCCGGTCGTCTTGTAAGTAGATGGATCGTAGAGAAAATACGGCCGCAGACCCGGATAGCCGGTTACACGATACCCTTCGCGATACTCCTTGTTGTCGTACTTCGCTACCGCAGTAATCTCATAGGTCTTCTCCGCGAGAGCTTGTGGAAGTACGCGGAAGCTGATCGACTGGTCCTCGCCATCTTTGGACGTACTGAATGGCTGCGATTGCGGTTCGCTGCGCCAGCCGGCGGGGAGTTGAAGTTCTACCAGGCCCTTCGCAGCGCCCTTCACATTGCTATGCAGGGTCACCGATAGGGGGAAGGATTTCGACTCCAAGGGAACGATGCCAGCATGAGCAGACAGTTCGACCGAAATCGCAGGAGCCACTGCGAGAGGTTCGTAGACCACGCCGAGGCCATTCACCCGCTGCACCGTTTGTACGACTTGTCCGATCTTGAGCGTCACGCCTCGATACTTGAATTCGGCCCAGGCTGCTAACGGGTAGGGAGCCGTGGAATGGCTCAAATATCTGTTGTCCAAAATGTCGTAGTAGGGTTGCTCGATATTCGGCCGCCGGAAGTACGGCTTAGTGTACTGGATCGACTCTGAAACCGTGACTTTGAAGTCAGTGTCCAGCGTTCCGCGTGACCCGATTATTCCTGACATGGGCTTCGTGGCCTGAACGCTCCACCAATCCCGGTTGCCGGGCGGCGCATCCAGATACAAGCGCGATACTTCCAGATTCTCCGCTGTCTGATTTGCCAGCGTGACATCTACGCCGAACGATTGCCCCGGGATGGCCAGACGAAATGTGTCCGGATCTCCCATGAACATTGCGAACAGCGGATTAGCGGCTTTCTCCGGCTGAATGACAGCGCGCATGACGATTCCGAGGGATTCCACAATAGCGTCGTTAAATTGCACCTGCTTCGTCTGGAGTTCATGCAAAATGTTGTATTTCTCGTCTTCGGCGAGCTGGCTTGCTTTGACGCGCTCAATCAGTTCCTGCGTTTCACTAAGGCCGGTCACTAAAAACGGCGCGCATTTCTCGGGATGTGCTGCCGAGAAGCCGGCCGTTGCTTCTTCGACCGAACGGTTGATCTTTTGCAGGCCTTCTGTCACGAAGCCCCGGCCACTCCCGGTAGCGAGACTGGCGATACCAACAAGCGAAACATCGATGCCGTCGAAAAAACTGGTTTCCTGATCTGGCGCGGACACATTCGAGCCGAAGCGGTGATAATCAGAACTCAGTTTTCCCGCCCGTGGTATCGATCCACCGCCGTTTTGAGACTTCTGGTATCCCAGACCTTCACGTGAAGTCTGCACATAGGAGAGCCCTAAGAACGGGTCGTAGTCGCCGACGGGAATTCCGATGGTTCGAGTGATTTTTGATGCCTCGGGGCTGGAGAATGGCACACGCGCGTAATACTTCAGCGGCTTCCATGGCAGCAGTCCTTCACGGATCTGTTCGGGGAATTGTTTCGGATCGCCGGCGGCTTCGAAGACCTCCTTCGCCATCAATCCTGCGACCTGATGATTTCCGTGACCGTCACTTGGGCCGCCAACGAACACTGAAGTTACGACGAGCGGGCGCGTCATGCGCACCACGCGGACCACGTCTCCCAGCACTCGTTGTTCACCCCATTTTTGAAACGCTTCTTGCATCGTTTTCGAAAATCCGTAGTCGCAGACCCGCGTCCAATACTGCTCAACTCCGTAGTACTGGTCAGTAGTAAGGAGTTCTTCCGTTCTGAGAAGACCAAGCGCATCCCAAAAGTCGGATGACATCACGTTTGCTCCGCCTTCGCCTCTGTTCAAAGTCAGCAGTGCGACTCGCGCGCCTAAGCCGCGCGATTCATAAGCGAGCATGCCGCCGTCTTCGTCGTCGGGGTGAGCGGTAATCATGATCAAGCTGGCGCGAGTATGCAGCTTTTTCAGGCTTTGCCATACGGCAGCAGCGCCGCGGTTCGGCGAAATATTCGTTGTTACCAGCGACGGCTTAATGATCGAATCGAATGGTGTCTGGGCATTCAGCCCGATGAGCAGAAGGGCGGGCAAGAGAAGCCGGCACGTGACATTTAGGCAGTTTTTCATTTTCAATTTGCATCGCACGCCTCCTACTCTTGCATTTGGAAACGGGAGCACGCCGCACCGGCAAAGTTGGTTGCATCCAACCTGAACTGTGAGCTCAACTGCTGAGCAACCCCGCTATCGCCGGCGGACAAAACAGTCTCTATGAGGTTCATCTGTTTCCTCGTTTCTCCCTACGTCCACGATTGATACCGGTCTTGGCAAATAGGCATGACAATGTCTCGGAGCCGCAGCTTTCATCGGCGCTTCAGG
Source organism: Terriglobia bacterium (assembly GCA_963799755.1). GTDB lineage: Bacteria > Acidobacteriota > Terriglobia > Bryobacterales > Bryobacteraceae > Bog-105. The sequence continues at coordinate 30,108 of CAWCYQ010000003.1, forward strand.
AGGAATGCAACTATACAGAGTCAGGAGGATCACCGAGCATTATTTTGGTCGGAGTCTTTCTTAATTTCCGAGATGACAAACTCCTGCGCATCCAACTTCACAGATTCGCGCTGCCGCTGGGCCGCGCGGGGACTGTAGGGACCCATGGAAGATCCGTCGGGACGCACAATTTTGATGTTTGCGAACCACGCTCCCGATTCCACTTGCCTGAAATCGATTGTGTATTTATAACCTTGATAACTGTCGGTCATGATGTTGCAATAATCCTATCGCGCACGAGCGGCATCAACCTGTCAGGCATGCACAACGACGGATTGCAAAAGCCTGTTGAAGGTAGGCCGCAGCTTTTCGAAATCCGGAGTCGGAGCGACGAAAACGAAATAACGCAAAGAGCCGTTCTTTCGCTGGAAGGCAACAATCCAGTCATGTTCGCCTTGTCCATTGTTGCCGGAAGGATTGTTGCATTCGACGCTCCGGCCCGTAACGCCGTTTGCTGCCACGTCGGTCTGGGAACCCGGAGTCAGACCTGGATTGTCGCGCACCACACCATTCACCAGCGCATCGAGTGCTGCGCCGAGGCTCATACGTCCCGCTGGTTGATACCGGTCCGTAAGCACGCCGTAAATCACGTTTCCTGCGCCGCCGTCGGCGGATCGAGTGATGCCTCCCGCCGGAGCGAACATGGCTGCGGCTCTGCTTCCGTATTCGCGCCAGTTGCCCGGGATGTCGATTCTGAAACTGTCTCCGCGAAACGTCTTCCACTGGCCCGAGGTATTCAGGTCCACTTCCCGCGGCCCCGGAGTGTGCCCGGCCGGTAAGTCCACACCAGACCCGACTGTTTCATTCGGGCTCTCTTTTTTCCAAATGCCGGAGGAAACTTCGCGAGCCGTATAAGCGTGCATACTTCTCACTTGCTCGTGAATGCGCGTAAACTCCGGAGTGTTCGTTACGTAATTCGTGCGTGGCACGAAAGAAGCGATCTCCTTATCCACATACTCTGAACGGTTTCCCGGATTCGGATGATCGCTCAGGAACTGCGAGCCGCCGGACCCGTATTTAATTTGCAACGTCTGAAAAAACTGTGGCAAGCCGTTCGGATCATAACCCGCATCGTAGAGAATACCCACGCCGAGAAGATCGGCTTCCTTCTCCGCGCCTCTCGACATTTTCAGAAAACCTAAACCGGCTGTCATTCCGATGCCCTGGGCAGCAGCTTGCCCGGCTACACCGCCCAGCAAGACGCTCGCCGCGACTTGACCGAGACCGGAGATGAGCCCGACTTTCTGCTGCTTTGCGGCGTTGCACACCGAGTGCTGAAGAACAACGTGCGAAATCTCATGCGCCATCACCCCGGCCAGTTGCGCCTCATTCGCCGCTGCCCGAATCGTGCCTAGATTCACAAAGACCGTCCCGCCCGGCAGCGCAAAAGCGTTGACCTCCGCTACGTCGGCAACGTGGAAATTGTAAGGCCACTTGTACCCGGGTGCCTGAGCAGTGAGTTTCTCTCCCAGCCGTTGAATATATTTTGTGATTGGACTGGAATCGGGCAGCACCGGCATCTCTGCATACACCTGCCTCGCCGCTTTTTGTCCAAGTGCAATCTGCTGTTCCGGCGAATAGTTATTCTTACAAGGAGAAATCTCGACGCGGGCGAAGATGCACTGCGCCTGCAACAACGAAACTGCAAGAAACACGAGGCATCGTCGAGTATTCTGCATCGAAAGCGTAACGCCGGCAAACAGCGAAATCGACCCCTCAGGCAAGACTGGCTGGCGCTAGCCCATGCCGGTAGCCGCGCGCTTGGTCTTGAATGAACTCACCGGCTTTGAGCTGATCGATTCCACTTTAGCTAAATCGTAGGAATCCGTGTGTCCTTTCGAACAGGTGAGTTCGTGCGACCTGCCGTTGTTATCTCCGCTGTTAACTGTTTCCGGTAGCGGGGCGGGGAGGGGGACAATAACCTGTTCGCCGCATACTCTACACTCGATCCGACCATACTCGTGCACCATATTCAAATGCCCACTTCTTTGCTGCCTATCGAGCCGCCGGGCGTTCGCTCGAAGGAGGCACGATACCCTTTAGACGCATGTATACGCTTAACGCGGCATACTGCTCGGTGTCATGATTCGCAATGCCTGCCAGGGCTCCTAATCTGGTTCGCTCGCCACGTTGCATCTTGATCATCTCGGTTGCATTGCTGTCGGTGAGTGAGTCGAAGGCTTTGTCGCATTCGGCGAAGGATTGTTTTAGAGCGGCTACGATATTCGCTTTCCCGTCCATCTTGGGAAGCGTGGCGCTTTGTCCGCCCGTCACTGCGCTGCAGACTCGCATTTGCGCCGAGGCAGCGTGGCCGAAGACTTCCGCCATGCTACGCATTTCAGGAGTAGGCTTAAAGCTGAAATCCTCTTCGGGTACCTTCTCCGCGGCTAGCGACAGATTCTTCTTCACCGATTCATAAGACTGTCTGATATCGGAACTCAATGGATTGGTTTTTGTTTGGGGCTGCGCGGCTCCGGCGAGGGTGAGAAAAGCGACAATCGCAAGACAAGACAGTTTCACGTTCGTAAATCCCTTCTGTGCCAGGATGATTCTAGGCCATTCTACACCTGTACTGACTGGCTGGTAGATCGTTGCCCTAGCCGTCCAGGGTCACTTCTGAACGTCGTTTTCGGTCGAGCGATTATACGCTTCTGTAGCTGCAATGGGCAGAAGCCGCCAGATCTTTTGCGAGGATTCGCTCGTTTCGCCTTGAATGGCGCGCGCCAACTCTGCAGTCTCGTTGTCGCCGGCTGCTTCGGACATATTGGCAATCGACTCGCACAGGGCGGCGTTTGCATGTTCGGTTGCGAAAGCCGCTATCAGGCTCTGTGTTGTCCGCGCGTTTTTTTCTTGCCCCAGCTGCGAGGCTTTCGAGCCCAATCCCAGAAGCTGAGAAAATAATCCGTGAATGACTGAGGGACTTCCGCCCAAGCTTGCCAGCCTCGCCGCTAATCTCTCATGCTGATTCTTCGCTTCGAGAGCAAGCTGATGCAAAAGTTGCTTGGCCTCGGGCTCGCCGCTTTCATCGGCAAACTCCCGAAGATGCATCTCCGTGTTCTTTCCCGCTTCAATGGCGTCTTGCAGATATCGCCTGATCACCTCTGCGCTTGTTTCACTCACAATTTAGTTCTACCGTGTGCTGTGAGAAGAGCGCCCGAACCCGACGCGTCAGCGGCTCAGTCCATGCGCGGGGTTGTCCGCCCAGGGCTTGGCTTGATAAGTCCAATTGCGCGTGGTGTAGTCGCTGCCGGTAATTAGGATCATAATGAACAACCATACCAGCCCGGCAACCACAAAGAGCCGTGTGAGCGTCGTCACGTGCCGGACCCCCATGAAAATCCAGACTACAAGTGACGCCTTCGTCACGGCGATCACCAGGGCGACGACAATGTTCCATTCGCCCACATCCACATACGAAGCCGCGCTTGTTAGAGCCGTCAATGCAATCAGCGCAGCCCAGACAGTTACCAGAGTGCTGACCTTGGGAATTTGTACGTGTACGCTCATCCTCGGTGTCCAATCAGATAGAGTAACGGGAACAGGAAAATCCAAACGATATCGACAAAGTGCCAATAGAGACCGATCATTTCGACAGGCGCAAAGTAATTGGCGGAAAAAACGCCCCGTTTAGATTGAACCAACAAGTAAGTCAGCAGGCCCAGTCCCACAATCATGTGAAGGGCGTGCATACCCGTCATGCAGAAATATAGAAAGAAGAGGATCTGCGCGTTCTGGGCGTAGTAGCTCGGCTCGTATTGGAAGCCGAAACCGGGCACCAGGTGCTCCACCCACTTCGAGTGATATTCGAAAGCCCTTGATCACCAGGAAGATGGTTCCGAAGATCATCGTGAAAATCAGGAAACGGATCAGCGTCTTTTTATTGCTGAGCTGTGCCGCTCTCACTGATAGCGCCATGGTCAAACTGCTGCAGATCAGTACTGCGGTATTGGTTCCACCCAGCACCACGTCCATGTACCGGCTGGTGCTGGCGAATGCTCCGGGAGTAGATACCGCGGTAAATCGCGTAGCTCGTGAACATGCCTCCGAAGAACAGAACTTCGGTGATCAGGAACGTCCACATGCCCAGCGTGGACGCTTCCATTTGCTGTTCCGGCGTCGCGAAGTGATGGCGGAGGTGAGTTGCTTCCGCCGATGGTTCTTCGTGCCCCAGAGGCACAACTGTGTCAGCCAACGATCTCCTCCAACTCGCCGTAATTGTAAGCTGGTTCCGTCACAACTGGCGTGGTTTCGAAATTGTAAGTGATCGGCGGTGAAGGAATTTTCCATTCCAAACCAGCCGCGTTCCATGGATTTGCCGGCGCTTTCGGACCATATTTCAGCGACCAGAAAAAGTAGGCCATCGGGATGAGATATCCGATGCCGAGAATCGAAGCTCCCGCTGTCGAAAGAACATTGAGTGCCTGGAACTCGGGCGGATAGGCATGATAGCGTCGCGGCATTCCCAGATAACCAAGGATGAACTGCGGGAAAAATGTCAGGTTGAAACCGATGAAGATGATCAACGCTGCAAACCGCCCCCAGCCCTCCGGATACATGCGGCCGGTGATTTTGGGCCACCAGAAATGCAGCCCGCCCATGAACGCCATCACCATGCCACCTACCATCACGTAATGGAAGTGCGCCACGATGAAGTACGTGCCATGTGTCGCAACATCGACGCCCAGCGAAGCCAGGTAAAGGCCAGTCAGGCCGCCGATGGTGAATAATCCAATGAAGCCGAAGGCATACAGCATCGGCGTATCGAAGGAGACGGAACCCTTATACATCGTCGCCGTCCAGTTGAAGACTTTGATAGCTGACGGAACCGCGACCATGAAACTCAGGAATGAAAAGGCGATGCTGATGTACATACTCTCGCCGGTAATAAACATGTGGTGGCCCCAAACGACGAAGCTGAGAACCGCGATCGCCATGCTCGAGAAGGCCACGAAGTTGTACCCGAAAACCCGTTTTTGCGAAAAGCACGCCACGATTTCGCTGATCACTCCCATGCCGGGCAGAATCATGATGTAAACCGCGGGATGCGAATAGAACCAGAACAGATGCTGGAAGAGAATCGGATCGCCGCCAATGGCTCGGATCGAAAATACCGACGTGGGCAATGCGTTCGAAGGCAAGCAGCAGCAGCACGATCGCGAGCACCGGCGTTCCGAGTACTTGGATCAGGCCGGTGGCGTAGTTGGACCAGACAAAAAGCGGCAGCCGTGACCAGGTCATCCCCGGCGCCCTCATTTTGTGTACGGTGACGATGAAATTGAGGCCCGTCAAAATCGAAGAGAATCCGGCGGTAAATACACCGAATGCGGCCGCCAGCACGTAAGAGTTGGAATAGGTGCTGCTGTAGGGCGTGTAGAACGTCCAGCCGGTATCGACGCCGCCCCGCAACACCGCGAACATGGTGAGGAACGCGCCGATCACATAGAGGTACCAGCTCAAGAGATTGATGCGCGGAAACGCCAGATCCTTTGCGCCGACCATAATCGGGATTAGAAAATTGGCCAGCGTTGCCGGGATCGACGGCACCAGAAAGAAGAACACCATGATGATTCCGTGCGCCGAGAACAGCCGGTTGTACGTTTCCGGCGCAAAGATCCCCTGCGGTTCGAGCAGGTTGATGCGGAACAGCACTGCCATCGATCCGCCGACAAAGAACATCAGCGTGATTGAGATCAAATAGAGAACCGCGATGCGTTTGTGATCGGTCGTGAACAGCCAGCTTTTCCAGCCGTGTTCGACGTTGAGGTAATTCACCTCCTTCGCTGCGATCTCGGGTGTGCCCTGTGCGTGTGCGATGGTTGCCATATTACTTCCCTTATTGCCTCTGTCCCTGCGGGCGGGCCGCACTTGCGGCTCCGGCCGCCGCTGCTCCCGCTTGCCCCGGCGTCAAAACTATGGCCGGCTGCTGGCTTCCCTGTTGCGAGGCCGGTGCAGTCGGCGACAGGGATTTGATGTATGCGATCAACTGAATCACGTTTTCTTCACTCAGTTGTCCATTGAAGTTCGGCATGATGTCCGGCTTGAAACTTGCGGCGATCTTCGCGTTGGGGTCGAGGATCGATTCTCTGATGTAGGCGTCATCCGCTATAACGGTACGTCCGTCGTCCAACAGCACCGGCTTGTTATACAGGCCGCGCAGATTGGGGCAGCGCCCCTGCTGATCGAGCAGATGGCACGTAGAGCAACCATTCTGTACAAAAAGCTGCTGTCCCTGTACCGCCAGATCTCCTCCTCCTCCGCCTCCGCTTGCCCAGTTGGCGTAGTCGCGCTGATTCATCACGTACACCCAACCGCCCATCTTCGCGTGCTCGTTTCCACAATATTCAGTGCAGAATAAATGGTAACGTCCGGGCTTGGTTGCCGTGAACCACAGCGTGTTGTAATGTCCGGGGACGACGTCATGGCGCACCCGAAACGCCGGAATTGAGAAGCTGTGAATCACGTCCTCGGAGGACATGGTCAGCTTCACAGGTTGACCCACCGGCACGTGCAGCGTGTTGATCTCGCGCGCGCCATCGGGATACTGGATCTTCCACATCCACTGCTTTCCGGTAACGAACACCTCCATAGCATTCTGGGGCGGGTTTTGTGCCGAGAAGTAAATCTTTGCGCCCCACCAGAACATCACCAGCATGATCAGAAAGGGCAGGATGGACCACGTGAGTTCGAGTTTGGTCGAGCCCTCGATCTGGACCGCCCTCACTCCCGGCCGCCGGCGGTATTTCCAGGCGAAGAGCACGATCGCCACGAAAATCGCGAGGGTCATGATCCCGGAAACGATCGTTAAAAACCAATAGAGCGAGTCGATCGGTCCAGCCTGCTCGGAAGCTGCAACGGGGAATAGTTGCAGCTCGGCTAAAAAAGAGGCGCTAGCCCACATGGTGAGCTTCCTTCCACGCTGTACGCGTTTTCTTCTTGTCGTCCCGCATGAGATAGTAAATGCCGAAAATGAGTCCCAGCAGCGTGAATGCCCCGGCTATCTTTATCAGCTTAAGAATCTCCAATGAATATCTGCCTTGCGTAGGATCATAGTGAAAGCAGAACAGAAGGACATAATCGACCGGCGAACCGATCTTATGCTGTGAAGCCTCGACTAGTGCCATCCGGAGATCGGCGGGGACGTAATTAATGCCGTAGAAATATCTGGATAGCTTGCCCTCAGGCGTGGCCACCATGATCCCGCCGGCATGAATGAACTGCTTGCTGGCGTTGTCCCAGCGATAATGGAAACCCACCGCATCGGCCAGCCTCGATATGTTCTGCTGGTCGCCGGTTAAGAAGTGCCAGCCTTCTTTATAGCCTGGCCGCCCACCGAATTCGGCCTCGTACTTCGTTTTGGTCAGGGCCGCCTCTCTCGGCGTATCTCTCGGATCGAAGCTCACCACTACTACGTTGTAATCACGACCTGGCACCAGCGAAACTCGACGCAAGCTCGTCACCGTCTCGTGCAAGCTCATGGGGCACAAACTCGGACAGTTGAAATAGACCATGGAAAGCAGCACTGGCTTATCCCGGAAATATTTCCAAAGCGCAACTGGCTGATTGCTCTCGTCATGGAACACGAGGTCCAGCGGAATAGGCGCGTTGAGTTTTTGCTCGAGTGTGACTCCGTTTGTGATTTTCGGACGTGCATACTGCGCGCTGAGCAAACCAGCGGCAGCCAGCATCGTTCCGGCCAGCACAAACGTCTTACTGCGCATGCTTGTGTATTTCTCCTTGAATGACGGGCGCACGATATTGTGGCGGCATATCCGATAAAGATCGTGAAAATTGGCGCCCTTCGCCGCCTGGAGTCGCCAGTCCTACCGGCGCGTTAGGTTCGATTCTCAAACGAGCGACCACGGCGCCCATGGCGTCGTTGATCGGGATGTGATAATGACCCTCGGCATCCTTGCCCGAGCTGTTCAAAACCTGGTCTTCATGGGCGCGCATTTGTGGAAGATCTTCCCACGGTTGTACCTGGAGCTGCGGCGCTGGCGGTAACACTCGCGCCGGCGCCAGCGGGCTCGGTTCTTCTCCAACCGGATTTCGTGCCTGGATGTATTTCTGGACGCCTATCGTGAGCGCGAACACAATCACCAGAGTCATCCAGATGATTGCGAGGGACCCAATAACAAGTCTAGGCCTCGCATCGACGCCTTCATAGCTCGTGCCCTCGTGTCCACGGTGCGCTTCGCTGTGTGTCGGGTGCTCCGAATGGGCCATCTCGTTCGGTTTATGAGGCGAGGTGGGGCTGTTCATACGGCACCCAGCGGTAATGCGGTGTCCCGAAGAGGAGGACTTACCCTTGGATCTTGCAACGGCAGCAACGGACGCCTGCGCAACTGGCCCAGAAAAGCGTACACCCAAATTCCGCCCAACCCAAAGAAGGCGGCAAAATCCGTCCAGTAAATCGAAAATCCATGACTCGTGCTGAGCAACGAACTATTGCTGGTGTTGCGGAAGGTTGGTTCCACGATCCAGAAAAGATCTATGATCCTGGCTAGCAACAGCCAGATAGCAACGCGCATCAATCGCCGAGGATCACGTTTTCGCGTCTGTGAAAGAAGCGCCAGAAACGGAATGGCAAACATCGAAAGAGCCGTCACCAGCGCCAGCCACTTCCAGAATCCGCCTACCCTGTCCAGATACCACACCAGTTCCTGCGGCAGGTTAGCCGGCCACACGATAATCAATTGCGAAGCAGTCAAATAGGTCCAAAAAATCACGAAGGCGAACATCATGTTGCCGATTTGGTGGAGAATCTTGGGGTTGATCCGTCCACCGAAGCGGTCGCCGCGCGAAGCGAGAATCATCACCACCAGCGTCAGTGCGAAGCTCTGCACCACATCGCCGACCAGAATCATCGCGCCGTAGACGGTCGAAAAAAACTGTACATCGGCGGAAAGAATCCAGTCGATATAGGCGAAACTTGCGGTGACGGTGAAGATCAGCAGACCCGGGGCGCTGAAGGCCCGCATTCTTTCGACTAGCGTCGGATCGCCGGTGCGGTCCTGCTGATCGGCCATTCGGTTGAGCCGCATTCCCCAGAACAGCCATATCGCGAAGTAGACAGCGATGCGAGCAATAAAGAATGGGGTATTCAAATAGGGCTGCTTGCCACGCAACACGGCGTTGTGCGCCAGCAGTTCGGGATGTGACCAGGGGTAAAGGTCCTTCAGACCGAACAGCAGAATAATGACAAAAAGCAGAACCAGCGGAAGAGTACGGATCTGCGCTTCCAGGAACCGGCGCGAGGTGACGCCCCAGCTGCCGCCCACCGTATTATTCATCAGTAGAATGCACAATCCACCAAATGCGAAGCCACTCCAATAGATAAATGCAAAAAGGTAGGATTGAAAAAATTCGGCGCGGTTCGCGAAAAACCCTGCCACGCAGAGCAGCAATCCGAGACCGCCGACTACGCCTGAAATCCGCTCTATGCTGGCCGCTTTCGCGCCCAGTCTTATCTCGGGTATGCGAATATCTTCCGCGTGTCCGTGATCGCTCACTTCATTCCTCCAGCAGGGCCGCCGCCCGTCGTTTTGGCAATCACGGGATTGTTGCCCGCGCCGCTTTGGTACCGTTGCGCCACCTGTGGCGGAGCATCCTGGCTGAGTTGCAAGGCTCGTATGTAAGCCGCGATGCGCCACCGGTCATCCGGCGCCACGCGCGACGCATAACTATACATCGCTCCATATCCGTTCGTCATCACGTCGAAAAAGTGGCCGACTGGCGCATTCACCAGGCGAGGCTCCAGATAGCTGGGTGGCTGCCGTAGTCCCCGGCTAACCACCATTCCATGGCCATTACCGAGGCGCCCATGGCAGGGCGAGCAGTAAATATTGAACCGTTCCTGCCCCCGCAAAACATCCCCATGCGTAATCTGAATAGGAAAGTAGTTAATGTCCTGGCCGTTTTCCTTGCCGGTAAAGCGCGCTTGATCGATCCGTAATTGGCCGCGCGCTACTGTATCGTCGATGGCTGGCCGCTCCGATCGCCCGTCACCGAAGAAGTCGGTCGCGGCCAGAGGTTTGTATTTAGGCTGGTTGTGCATGTCTTGGCGGCAGCCTACCGTTCCAAGCAGCGCGCCAAATAGCACTATCCCAAGTTTATGCCGGAACAAGCGAAACCTCCTTGCCGCCGAGATCCCGCAAAAATTCTAATGTCTCCTCAACGCGAAATTTTGGGTCGGATGATTCGATGCAGAGGAAGAATTTATCGATCGAGGCCCGTTCAAACGCGGGTACGTTGAAGACCGGATGGTAGGGTTTTGGCAATCCATTCATGGCGAACATGCTGATCATCGAAGTCAATGAAGCCAAGAGAATCATGCACTCGAACGTGATCGGAATGTAGGCCGGCCAGCTGTTCAGCGGACGGCCTCCGACATTGTGCGGATAAGCGACTACCGTGATCCACTCGAGCAGCCCGAATCCACCGATTACTCCACAGATCCCTGCAATCAGGACGCAGAGAGCGACTTTATTCTTCCTGAATCCGATCGCTTCAGCCAATCCTTCGACGGGCATGGGCGCATAAGCGTCCATCCTTCTGAACCCCTCAGCGTAAGCGCGTTCGCAAGCTGCCAGCAATTCCTCCGGAGTATCGAACTCCACCATGGCGCCATGAATTTCCGGCAGCGGATTGAGGTGGATATGACTCATAACGCCCCCGTCAGTTCGTGCTGCTTATGCTTTTCGTGATGCACCACCTCACGCACCTCGAAGATGGAAATGGAGGGCAGCGCGCGAACGAAAAGGAAGATCAGGAACAAGAAGAATCCCAGGGTGCCGGTGAAAGTGGCCCAGTCCCATTTCGTCGGAATGTAAATTCCCCACGAGGACGGGAGGAAATCGCGATGCAAACTGACGACCACAATCACAAACCGCTCCAGCCACATCCCGCAGTTCACAACCAGCGAGATAAGCCACACCAGAACGATATTCTGGCGTACTCTCTTCGACCACAGGGCTTGAGGGATCGCAATGTTGCAAAGGATCAGCAGCGCATAGCTAAAGCCATACGGCCCAGTGATGCGGTTCCAGTACATGAAGCTCTCGTATTTATCGTTGCTATACCAAGAAAAGAATGCTTCCATGGAATAGCCGTACGCTACGATCAGTCCGGTGCCGAGCATCAACTTGGCCGCGGCGTCGATGTGCCGCAGCGTAATCAGGTCGCGCATGTTATACCAGGCGCGCAGCGGAATGATCAGCGTCAAGACCATCGCGAACCCGGAGTAAATCGCGCCGGCCACAAAATAAGGCGGAAAAATCGTCGTGTGCCAGCCGGGGATGATGCTGATCGCGAAATCCATGCTGACTATCGAGTGAACCGAAAGCACCAGCGGCGTCGCCAGTCCGGCCAGCAGCAGGTATGCCTTCTGATATCGGTGCCAGTGGATCGCCGATCCACGCCATCCCAGCGAGAGAACACCGTACAGTTTACGCTGCCACATGTGCAGAGCTGAATCGCGCATGGTTGCCAGATCGGGCACCAATCCCACGTACCAGAACACCAGCGAAACCGTTCCGTAAGTCGAGACAGCGAACACGTCCCACTCAAGCGGACTGCGCGGCTGTGGCCACATCCACATCGAATTGGGGTAGGGAAACAGCCAGTAGGCCAACCATGGCCGCCCCAAATGCAGGATTGGGAACATTCCGGCGCAGGCCACAGCAAAGAGCGTCATAGCTTCCGAGAACCGGTTGATGGATGTGCGCCAGTCTTGCTTAAGAAGGAAGAGAATCGCGGAGATCAGCGTTCCCGCGTGGCCGATACCGATCCACCAGACGAAGTTGATAATTGCGAATCCCCAGCCGATCGGGATGTTTACGCCCCACACGCCGACGCCGCGGGTGAACAATACATACAGCGCGAACATCAGCAGGTTGACAAAGCAAAAGGAAATGAAAGCGCCTACCAGCCACTTCTTTGGCGCCGCTTTCCACGGCAGCAAAACGACTCCCGCAATACGATCGCTGACAGATTCGTACGTGTGACCCGGTCCCAGGACGCTATCCGGTCCGGGATCCGGCTGTACCTTTGCGGGTAACTCAAGCTTGTCTATTGTTGCCACGCTGACCTCTTAGTGCCTCATTGGAATTTCGAACATAGCCGAGATATTTCGTACGCGGCCGAGTATTCAATTCATCCAATAGCCCGTATTTCCGCGGAAGCGACTGTAACTTCGCCACCATGCTGTTTTTGTCGTTCAAATCGCCGAAAGTGATGGCTTGCGTCGGACATACCTGCTGGCAGGCGGTAAGTATTTCGCCATCGTGTACCCTGCGATTCTCTTCGTCCGCACTGATCTTGGCTTCCTGAATGCGCTGCACGCAATACGAACACTTTTCCATGACCCCGCGGCTCCGCACCGTGACATCCGGATTGCGTGCCCCGTATAGGCTGGGCGTATTCCAGTCGGAATACAAATAGAAATTGAAGCGCCGCACTTTATAAGGGCAGTTGTTCGAACAGTAACGGGTACCCACGCAGCGGTTGTACACCATCTCGTTGATCCCTTCATTACTGTGAACCGTCGCCGCTACTGGGCACACTATCTCGCACGGCGCGTCTTCGCAGTGCATGCAGGGTACCGGCTGGTTATAGATTGCAGGATCGTCGAGATTCCCGCTGTAATAGCGGTCAACCCGAATCCAGTGCATGTGACGTCCGCGCGCAACCTGGTCCTTGCCTACCACGGCAATGTTGTTCTCCGCCTGGCACGCAATGATGCAGGCGTGGCACCCTATGCAGGTGTTCAGGTCGACGGTCATGCCCCACTTGTAGCCGGTATAGGGCCAGTGGACGTCCTTGTATAAACTCACTCCGGGCGGTAGTGGCTTCTCGTCCATGGTCGGGAAGTCCGGATGCTGGCGAAACTCGGCCAGTTCGGCCTCGCGGACCGGCTCGCGTCCTGCCATGGTCTGAGTTTCCTGGATGTTCGCGATACGGTAATGCTCGCCCGTTTTCTGCACTGACCCGGCGGCAACGTACGGTGTTCCCGCGTTTTGAATCGAATAGGCGTTATAGCCGATCTTGTTCCCGACTCGGCCCGAGCCTTCACGTCCGTAGCCGAAGTGTATGGTGACTGAATCCTCCGCGTGTCCCGGTAGAATCCATGTTGGGCCGACAGTGCTTTTGCCGTTTACAGTTACGCGCAGCATGTCGCCCTTCTCGACCTTCCACTTGCCCGCGTTCCTGGGACTGATCAGGACCACGTTGTCCCAAGTCATCTTGCTCTGCGGCTTCGGGCACTCCTGCAGCCAACCGTTATTGGAGTAGGTTCCGTCGCTGATCGTCGGGTCGGGTCGGAAAACAACTTCCATGCCGGTGATTTCCTGCTGCTCCAATGCTGGCAGCGCTACTGCCTTACCGTTTACCGGCCCGATGGCTGACCCGGCCACCCAGCCATTATGCAGAGAGATCTGCCAGAATTGATCGAAATCCGCAGCCTTGTGTTGGCCCTGCCAATAGGTCTTTACGATTTCATGGCTGTTCTGGTCCGGTTTGCCAATGAGGATGGAAAGAACCTCGTCTCCGGACTTCCCGTAGTAAAGCGGCTCTATCAGTGGCTGCTGGATGGTCGTCGTTCCATCGAAAGCGCGGGTATCCGACCAGGTCTCCAGATAGTGAGTCTCCGGAATGTGCCAGTGGCACCAGCGTGATGTTTCATCGAAGAACTGGCCCACTCGCACGACTAGCCGCGCCTTCCGCATCGCTGCCAGAAAGTTCAGCGAGGCCGGCGCTGTGTAGACTGGATTCTGCCCGATAATCAGCAGCGTCTCCACGTGACCGTTATTCAGATCGTCGGTCAGTTCTTCGAGCGAGTGTGTGTTGTCCGGTTCCACACCTTCGAGCACGTTGACCGTTTGCCCGATATTGCCTAGCGCGGCGTTGATCGCGTAGGCGGCCAAATGGACACTCTCCGGCTGAAATTCGCCGGGAATCACCACCGAGCGGCCCTTGCTCTTCTGCAAGTCTTGAGCAACTATGTTCAGCCAGTCAGGAGCCGTGCCACCACCCGCGGGCGCGTTCACTCCGCATGCGGTTGCCAGCGCATAAGCCACGCCGGGTATCGCGCTGCTCTTTACAGCGAAGCGATGATCTGCCAGCGAGCCGCTTACCGAGGGCGCCGATTCAATCGCGTACAGGCGGCAAGGAGTTTCGCCATTATCTACTGCTCGGCGCTTCCCGAATTGCCTCGCATACCTCAGGGCTGCCGGGCCGCAGTTCATGAAATCGCTCTCGAGGCTGACAATGACATCCGCCTTCGAAAGGTCGTAAGCTACAAAAGCATTCCGCCCTGCGATCTTCTTGGCTGCGCTTGCAATCGAAGGGTTGACGGTCGGATCGGAAACATACCACTTGGCGGCGGGCATCAGACCCGCGAGCGTCTTCATCTGGTCGATAAAGGTCGGCGATGTCGTGACGCCCGTCAGAATCGCCAGGCCTTCGCCTTTACGCGTGGTGAGCGCCTGAGTTTCCGTGCTGAATTTTCCGGTGAAATCGCCCCAGGTCGTCATGCGGCCCTCGTTCAGCACCGTTTCTGAGCGATCCGGATCGTACAAGTTCAGAATCGAGGCCTGTTCGAAGATCGTCGTCGAGCCCAGGCTTGCCGGGTGATCCGGATTGCCCTCCACCTTGGTCGGGCGGTTCAGATGACTCTCGACCAGAAGGCCGCGCGCATACCCGCCTGTGTTCATTGCGGTGGCGTAGAAGAGCGGAATTCCCGGGATCACGTTCTCGGGCTGCCGAACGTACGGCACGATCAGTTCTTTCGGTTGTTTCGTACAAGCTGCCGCGCCCGCCATGGCGAGAGATGCAGCCATTACTTTCAATAAATTTCTGCGATCGACGCCCTGCGGAATTTGGCCCGAGAGTCCTGGAAACTCCTGCTCGACGTACTCGCGAAGATCCTCCGATTCGGCTGCTTCTTCGAGCGTTCGCCAGAACTGTGGCCCGCGGCCGGCGGACAGCTTTTCCCGTAACGCCTCGATATTGACTGCTGCCTTGCGTGGGGACTCCAACAACGATTCGAGCGAGATCAAGCCGTTGTTGCCGCCGCTTTTGTGATCGTGTCCGTTCGCTGAGTGCATGCCCGGTTCCTGGCTGTTTTCTGAATGTTGCGAAAAGTCTTTCATCGGTGGCAAGTAACGCAGTCGGTTAAAGACTGAACGTGGTACTCCTTCACGAGCTGCGGGCCCAATTCGGCTTGGTTTGCTGGATAAACGTATTCAACGTTGAATACCTCCGACCTCGGTCGTATGAACTTGGCCGGGTCGCGATGGCAGTTTACACACCAGTTCATATTCAACGTATTCACCCGGAACATCAGTGGCATTTCGTCCACGTGCCCGTGACACGTCGAACAGCCGATTCCTTTATTGATGTGAATGCTGTGGTTGAAATATACGAAATCGGGTAGGTCATGCACTCGCGTCCACGCGATCGACTCTCCGCTTGCCCAACTGTCGCGAATTGGTTGGGTGATGTTGACGTTGTTCCAGATCTGCGAGTGGCAGGACATGCAGGTCTCGGTGGGCGGCAATCCGGCATAATGCGAGGTCTCGACGCTCGTGTGGCAATAGCGGCAATCGATTCCGTCGTCCTTAACGTGGTGCTTGTGACTGAACATGATGGGCTGCTCGGGCGCGTGTCGTACCGCAGTCGTCCATTGACCTCGGTCCATGATGTAGGCGACCGCCAGCGTGGAAGCAGCCAGGATAACTACGGCCGCCAACGAGACTTGAGCGATCGTATTCGAACTGGGTCGAAAGAGTTGTGCCATAGGGAGCTTTTACTACTCGAGCGGATGTCGGAACTCACACCCACCAAGAGCAGAGTATATAACGGCTGGTCTGGAAAAGTTGCGCCCTAGCAATAATACTTCTCGTTCTGCAATAAAAAATGCACAGTTTCAACGCAAAAGGCGGCCCCGGAGGGCCGCCTTTTAGCTAAGTAATATGGCTGAGATACGTGGCAACGCCACGAGAGCTTTTATGATGCCTGAGGGATACTCTCTGTCGCGCGAGTGAGGGAGTCTCTGCGCCGCAGAGACACCAGGCCCGTTCCGATCAAAGCTAAAGCCATCAGACCTAACGAACCGGGCTCGGGAACCGCCGCGCTCGGCGGGTCGAAGAACGCGAAATGCGACACACCGTCCTGAGTACCGTATTGATCCTGCGAATAGAAGGTGGAGTAGGGATTCCCTCCTACGAGTCCGAACGCTCCGCCCGGGTTGAAACTGAACGAGCCATTCTTAGAACCCGGATTCAACCAGTTAATTGCACTCGGATCGGAAAGCGAATACCAGCCAAGCTCATCCTTCGCGGATGTAATCTGCAGGGCTATGTCGAGAACTACTTGTCCTGTCGCCGTGAAGGTTACATTATTCACCGATCCTGTCGGGCTGGTTGCGTTTGTCGCCAGATACTTCGCACTCGGATCGAGAGCCGCGCCGCCATTGCAGTGCCCACCGCCATAGATGCAGTACCCGATGTTGTCTTGCGGGCCATCGAGCGAGGAGTGGTTCCAAAAGGGAGCGCCGCTCGTTCCCAATGCCGGTTCAGCGAACCATTGCCCGGAACTGGAATGCAGTCCCAGATTACTTCCCGTTAATGAAAAAACAACGTCGTTGTAGTCGTAGTCTCCGTTCTTCCAGTCTTCCAGGCCGCCGTAATAAGTACTGCCGAATAGCGGTATCGCCAAAAGCGCCGAGGCCCCCATCAGCACCCAATTCTTCAATCGCATCATCCCTCCAGACACGGTGCCGGCTCGCTTGTTTTCTTGCACGAGACTCGGTCGCCAACCGAAGGATACGGTGCGAAGACGTGCGCAGTAAAGAAATGGTGGTCGTGGTACTTTCTGCCGAACGACGCCATTCGACGGCTTATGCGCGTCTTTAAGTGGTACTGCCCTTACAGATCGAGAGGGTTATTACCCTTTCGCACCCGGCAGGTAGCGCTCCTGCAAGATCTTGTAATGATGCAGTTCGTGCCCGGCCAGCGTGTACGCGATTCCGCGCACCGTAGCGTCCCGCTCGCTCACCTGCGCGTGTCGCAGCCACGCCCCTTCCGGTAGACTTTGCAGCAACGCCAAAGTCGATTCCCGCACGAGGCGCAGTTCGTCGAGAAGACTTGCCAGCTTCCGTTCGTTCGACCCTGCGGCCGCCACATAGCCGTTCTGTTCGAAACCCGGCAGCGGCGTTGTGTCCGCGCGAGCCAACCGTAATACGCGATAGGCGAAAATGCGCTCGCAGTCGCTCAGATGTCCAATGATCTGTTTCACGGTCCATTTGCCGGGCGCGTAAGCGAACGTGGTCGCATGCTCCTCGGATAATGGCTTCAACAGCGCGATGGTCTTGGCGGTCTGCTCCGCCAGAACCGCTAAAACATCGTCTCCCGGTACGAGATCCACATAGCTTTTCGCATGCGGCGCGATCTCCGACAATTCGGGACGCCCGATCTTTTCAGCCATAGCATTCACCTTATTTACCTTCCACTCCGCTCTTTTTTATAGGCGGTAAAAACCCCGGCGGATTGCCAGGCCGGTTTCAGTTTGAGAATCCGCTGGTAGACCGGGCAGTCTTGGTCGTGCGCATTCGGCAAATAACCTGTGCTGAGCAGAAATTCGCGCACAATTTCGCCGCCCGTGAAGAAGAAAGTCTTTTTGAACAGCTTCTTCCAATCGTCCAGTGCGGCGGGATGCGTAGCGTCCAGCCAGTTTGCGAATGACCCGTGAGTGCGCGAAAGCTCCGCCACAACTCTGGCGTTGGCGATAGCGGCTTCAATCTTCAGGCGGTTGCGAATGATCCCGGCATCGTGTAACAGCCGCTCGCGATCCTCTTCGTCAAACGCCGCCACGCGCTGCACATCGAACCCGGCGTAAGCGGCTTCAAATGCTTTTCGTTTTCTCAAGATAGTCAGCCAGGAAAGACCAGCCTGATTGATCTCGAGAATCAAACGCTCGAACAGTGCCGAGTCGCCTTGAATCGGAAAGCCGTATTCGGTGTCATGATATTCCCGGTTCCAGGGATCGATCGATGAGTTTCTTACCGCGGCGCAGTAGCTCATCTGCTTATTGTCCAAAAGTACCAGGCGTCATAAAATTCGTCGCATTCGTCCCGCGTCTGATCCCGCTTGTCACAAAGCGCTCGCAGTCTGGTCTCGATCGAAGCGATACTTCTTGCATGAAACTCTTGATGAACGCGCCCAAAGCGGGCCCGCGATGGGGTATGCCGCCCCAAGGACAAGCGAGTTCCTCTCCTGTTTGGCCGCACGCACGCGCGCCCTTTGCGCTTCCGCTCGCATTCCTTGGCTCTGCTTTGTGCTTGCTGGCAGCCGCTGGCTCCGGTCACTCGGGCGAGTGGCCCTCCTACGGTCGCGACCCCGGCGGACAGCGCTTCTCGCCTCTAACGGCCATCAATCGCTCGAACGTGAGCGGCTTGAAGATCGCCTGGACCTTTCGCACTGGCGATGCTTATCAGCCGAAGGGCAGCAAGCCAACGGCGTTTGAGGCAACGCCTCTCTATGTCGACGGCACTCTCTACGTGGGCACACCGCTCGGCCGCGTCATTGCGCTCGACCCTATCACAGGCCATCAGCGCTGGGCCTATGATCCGAAGGTCGACCGGGACAAAGGGTATGGCGATTACGCCAACCGCGGAGTTTCTTCCTGGGCTCCGAGCAGCGGGGGCGGGCGCCGCGTCTTTATCGCGACCATCGACGCTCGTCTGATCGCTCTCGATGCCGCAACCGGGAAGCTATGCGCTGACTTCGGCGATAACGGTGTCGTCGATTTGCGCCAGGGCCTCCGCATCGCGCCCCACGGATACGCCGATTACGAAGAGACCTCGCCACCTGCCATCATCGGAAACACTATCGTAGTTGGCTCGGCCATTGCCGATAACGGTTGGGCTGAGCAGGCCAGCGGCGAAGTACGCGGTTTCGATGTTCAGACCGGCAAGCTGAAATGGAGTTGGGACCCGATTCCACAGCACCCGGACGATCCCGGCGCCCGAACCTGGAAAAACGGCAGCGCTGTCCGCACGGGCGCCGCGAATGCGTGGTCGGTGATCGCGGCTGATCCCGATCGCAACCTGGTCTTTGTTCCGACCGGCAGCGCCAGCCCCGATTACTACGGCGGCGAGCGTCTCGGCGATAATCTTTATGCCAATTCCGTTGTCGCGCTGCGCGCCGATACCGGCCAGATGATTTGGCATTTTCAGACCGTTCACCACGATCTATGGGACTACGATGTTGCTACTCCGCCACTGCTCTTCGATCTGCACAAGGACGGAACAACCATTCGCGCGATTGCGATCGGCTCCAAAACGGGCAACCTGTTTATCCTGAATCGCGACAACGGTCAGCCAGTCTTCGGCGTCGAAGAACGCGCTGTCCCGAAGAGCGATGTTCCGGGAGAGACAGCGTCGCCCACCCAGCCATTTCCTCTCAAACCAGCGCCGATCACTCCTCAAAGGATGGCGGCCGAGGACGCCTGGGGCATCGATGACAGCGACCGGCAATGGTGTCGCGATCAAATCAGCGGCCTGCGCGCGGAAGGAATCTTCACGCCGCCCTCGGTAAAAGGCACGCTCTCGATGCCCGGCAACGTTGGCGGCCAGAACTGGGGCGGCATGACGTTCGATCCGATACACAATTTGCTGGTTCTTCCTGAGAGCCGGCTGGCCGCGGAAGTGAAGCTGATTGCTCGCGCAGATTTCGAGAGCACGCGCGATTCGCACGGCAGAAAACTCAACGGCGACTGGGAGTTTGCTCCACAGCGCGGCACACCTTACGGCATGATGCGGCGCTTTCTGCTCAGTCCCAAAGGGCTGCCGTGTAATGCTCCACCTTGGGGAACTCTGCTCGCCATCGATCCGAGCACTGGAGACAAACGATGGGAGGTTCCGTTGGGCCGTCTGTATGCCGGCAAGGACCGGCCGGCGACGCGCGCCGCATGGGGATCGGTCGTCTTGGGCGGACCTATCACTAGCGCTGGAGGCCTCGTTTTCGAAGCCGGCACGCTCGATAATGCTATCTATGCTTTCGATGTCGAGACCGGTAAGCAGCTCTGGCGAGGCGACCTGCCTACCAGTGCGCGCGCTACGCCCATGACTTATCAGGGACCTGACGGGCGACAATATCTTGTAGTCGCGGCTGGCGGTCACCAGCCCGCCGGGTCGCAACCTCTTGGAGACTACGTAGTGGCGTTCAGTCTGGACCAGGCCCCCGTTGCGGGAGGCCGAACAGAGCAGTGAGTAGGCTTTTGGCCGGAGTTCATCCGGTTCGAGAAGCGCTGCGCGCGCAGCATCCGCTTGACAAGATTTTGATCGCCAAAGGCGTGTCGGGCCCGCGCATTCATGAGATTGTCGAACTTGCCCGGACTGCTTCGATTCCGGTCCGTTTTGAAGCGCGGGAAACGCTCGATCGTGCCGGAAAGGGGGCGTCCCACCAGGGAGTACTGGCATTCGGTTCGGCGCACGCATACGCCGAACTGGAGCCTCTGGTAGAAGGCGCTCGCCTACTCGTGATCCTTGATGGCGTCGAAGATCCGCACAATCTTGGCGCGATTATCCGCACCGCTCATGCGGCCGGTGCCGACGCCCTTGTCGTCGCGGAGCGGCGCTCCGCTCCCCTGACTGAAACCGTCGATCGGGCCGCGTCAGGCGCGCTCGAGTATCTTCCTGTTGCGCGCGTCGTGAACATCACCCGTACGCTCGATTCGCTCAAAGAGCGTGGCTTCTGGATCTACGGTCTCGATGAGCATGGCACGGAGCTCTATGACCAGGCTGCATTCAATACGCCTACCGCAATCGTGCTCGGCGGGGAAGGGAAAGGGCTCCATCAGAACGTCCAGAAGCACTGCGATGTCCTGCTACGCATTCCGATGGCTGGTGAGATCTCGTCGCTCAACGTGTCCGTAGCAGCCGGTGTCGTGCTATTCGAGTGGCGAAGACGAGCGAATGGCTGAGTTTACTTCGCTGTTAAAGCGAGTACCAAGGTTTCCATAATGAGCTGATCATTCCGGTAGCCTTCTCGAAACTTCTTATCTGTTTCATAGATCATGCTGATAGCTTTCGCGAGACGTTCCTTGGTGAATGCACCCGCTGTGACGATTACCTGCTCGGCTCGCTCGCGCCAGATGCGGACGCCTAATTTCGAAAAGAAGGCTTGTGCCTGCTGGCTAGAGTTCACTTTCGCTTCCTTGGCCGCCAGCGCCAGGCGGAACTGCGTGCTCAGAAATGTGAGAGCCAGGGGCAAGTACTCGCCCTCCCTTACCAAGATGTCTAATGAGCGCAGAGCCCCCGCGCGGTCGCCTTTGCCCAAAGCATTCACCAGCGCGAAAATGGTCGTTTGCGCAGCGTTCGGCACCAAGATCTGCAGATCCTCAATCGTGACACTGCGCTCACCGCCCACAAAGAGTGCAAGCTTTTCTATCTCGGAAGCAAGGCGGTTCGCGTCGCCCGCGACTGCGTCCAGCAGCGCGGCTAACTCCCGCCCGCCTAGCTTGATCTTGTGCTTCTTGGCTAGTTCCTGCGCCAGAAACCGGCTGGATTCCGGCGTGTATTGACGAAACTCGACGATTGCCGGAATTGCCGAGTAAAACTTCTGTACGCGCTCGAGTTTCTGGCGATCTTCTCCGCCAAAGTCATATCGGCTGCACTCGAAGACCAACACCGTGCCGGGTGTAGGGGATCTCAAGTAGTCGGTCAGAACGTCTCTCGGGCGAATTGTCTGCCCCATCTTGCTCGTCGTTCGCCGCCAGCCTGCGCGGCAGTGCAAATTCCGCGCTGCTGACCCACACTACGCGATCGGTAGCAAACAATGACATCGACCTCGCATCATCCAATACGTTCGAAAGAGAGGTTTCGGACAGATCGATCGCCGTCAGGCCCTCGGTTCTGGAAGGCGCCGGCAGCACGCGTTCGAGAAGCGCATCTTTACACACGCGTCGCTGATATCCCTCCTGCCCCAAAAACAAGTAAGCCGGAGCGAGCGGCTGCTTGGAGAGTTTGGCAAGGAATTGTTCCGGGACCATGAGCTATTTTGGACGGTGGAGCGGATTAGAAATTCTCGACAACTCCGCTTACCAGGTCGCGGGCCACGTCGCCACTCAACCGGTCGAGTGCAGGGCCACTTTCATTGAAGAACTGATGTGGATCGACGGCCAGCTCGTAATCCTCTCGTATGCCCCAGTTGGCCCGCGAATAGAGCAGCTTCCCCGTTCGTTGGTCCAGAAGCTTGACGGTCAAATTCACCACTACCTGTACGCTCGTCGCTTTTCCGGAGCCAGGATCATAAATCGTCGGAACAGCAAACGCCGAGTTGATCGTTCCGTTCAACACCGCGTCGGCTTCAGCCGGCCTGTTGACGATGATGAACCTGGTCCGCGCGCTGAATTCACGGCCGATTTGTCGGGGCAAGTCATCGGTCAGCGTGTAGCGCGTCGTCAAAGTCGAGAAGGGAGGTATCGCGATGGTCCGAACGTTCTTAGGTATCAGGTCTGCCGTCCCGCCGACATGATACCCGCAAGATATAACACCCGTTGAAGCGGCTCCGAGCAGGCAAAGAGCCGAGCGTCTAGTCATTGCGGTGTTGCTTCCAGCTTTCCGATCAGCTCTGCCGCGGCGTCCGCCGTCAGACGCAAATTGTCAGCGACGATCCAGAACCACGCCGCGCGTGAGTTGTTGCGATCGACACGTATATCACCGGCGATCAAACCACTCTGGCCTACGGCACTTACATTGTCGGGCGCTTCTTCATCGGGATTGCGGACTTCGATTTGCGCCGACGCCAATGCTTCTCCCAGCTCCTCGGCATTGACGTCCGTTTCAAACTCAACCCAAATGGAAAGGCTGTAGCCGTGGAACACCGGCACGGCGATAACGCGCAGCGAGGGCATGGGGAACGGATCGAGGCTGTGTTGATTGGCCAGAATTGTTGCGAGATCCCGTTCGATGCGCTGTTCCACGCCCGACAAGCTCAAGGGGGAAGTCTCTCCGTATTTTGAGAGCAGATTGAAGCTGAGCTGTGCGTCGAAGACTTCCTTTTTTAGCGGCTTGAATGAAAAGAGGCTGTTTGTCTGTTCATGCAGCTCGGAAGCAGCCCGGAATCCCCCCTCGCTTGCGGGCTCGAAGATGTGTACGATCGCCTGCCTGAGCTTGCGATGGCGGTTCAGTCGTCTTAAGCTGAGGGCCAGCGCGCCAGCTACGGGATGCGCGATCACGAAAAGCCAGCTAGTGCCGGGTTCGACCTCATCCGCCAGCGGTGAAACGATGCGCGCCTCCGGCTGATGTTCCAAATGGCCGGTGCAGTCGATCAAGGTTGGGCGGCCGCCCGCAGCCTTGATAAGGTCGTAGGCTTTTTGCGCGCCTGTCGACGATCCC
Organism: Terriglobia bacterium; assembly: GCA_963799755.1. Lineage (GTDB taxonomy): Bacteria > Acidobacteriota > Terriglobia > Bryobacterales > Bryobacteraceae > Bog-105. The sequence continues at coordinate 53,542 of CAWCYQ010000003.1, forward strand.
GCCGTCAATACGGCTCGCACATCCGATATCTGTTTGCTTTCGAGAGGCTCGCGATAGACTGCCTCGCCCTGAGTTTCAGCAAAGTTCCCCTCTCCCGTTCCGGCAAAGCTCACGATTATGGCAGCCGAAGAGCGGCCTTCGAGGACAGTCGTGAGTTCTTTGCCGAGTAGCGTTTCAGCGCCGACCAGCGCCACCTTGGTGCCTGTTTTCGAATGGAATTTAGCCAACTTGATGCTCCGGATAGGGTGCTTTCGGACGAAGTTTTCGATAGCGCCTGAGGAAGCCACCCACGCGAATGACAATTCCAGTGAGCGCGTATGTTGTTGCGGCCGCGAGAAGGAACGGCTGCGACCATTCCCAGATTAGAAATGCTGATAAGCCCACAAACAGGACGATCAACGGCGTCCGGGGTTTCAGTACACTGACCTGCTTGAAACTCGGATAGCGCCAGGTGCTCACCATCAATAGGCCCGCTAGGCCTACCAGCACCAGCCATGCAATTGAAACCGGCAGAGAACGCACCGGCGCGGGATCGAAGTAGACGATCGCCACGATGAGTCCCGCCGCGGCAGGACTGGGCATTCCGACGAAGTATTTGCGGTCCGGACGGCCCGGGTTCTTAGGTACTGCGTTCGTCTGCACATTGAAGCGCGCCAAGCGTACCGCTCCGCAGAGTAGATAGAAGAAAACCACCGAGTATCCGGCCCGCATAAGGTGGCTCTCGAGTGCGGTTTCGCCTGTGATCGCCACGTACCTGACCCCCCAGACGAATGCCAGCATAGCCGGCGCAATCCCGAAGGTCATGAAATCGGCGAGCGAATCCAGCTCTCGACCAAAATCGCTTGTCGTGTTTGTCATGCGCGCAATACGCCCGTCCAGACCGTCGAAGAAAATGGCAAATCCGAGCGCTTTGGCGGCGAGTGAAAAGTGTGGATTGAATCCCAATTGACCGCTCGCCGCAAGTATGGCGCCTTGAAAAGCCTGTACCAAAGCGACGAATCCTAGAAAGATGTTGCCGCTAGTGAACAGAGTCGGAAGGATATAAGCTGCTCTTCGCCGTCTCTTTCTTTCCAGAGGGCGCGGGCCCGTCAGATGTTCTCGACTTGTCAGATCGCTCCTCCGGCGGCGCCCCATTCAGCCACTACGCTGGTTCCTGCCGAAACCTTCTCGCCTAATCTAGCCGCGGTCTTCCACTCCGAACCGTAAATCAGGTCTACACGTGAGCCAAACTTGATATACCCGATGCGCTCGGCGACCCTCACCGCGTCGCCAGCTTTCTTGTAACAGACAATACGGCGGGCGATCAGACCCGCGATCTGCCGGCAAGTCACGCGTGTGTTCTCGCCCTCAATAACCAGCGTGTTCTGCTCATTTTCGGCAGAAGCGGCTTCATGACCGGCATTCAGGAACTTTCCCTTGCTGTAAATCACCTCGATAATCCTGCCCGGAATCGGTGTGCGGTTCACATGAACATTAAAGATGTTCAGGAAAATGCTCACCCTGGTTTCACCGCGCTCCAGTTGTTTGATCGCGACAACTGTCCCATCGGCCGGAGCCACCATCACCCTCCCACTTGGAGGCGCCCGTTCCGGATCGCGGAAAAAATACAAGCAAAACGCCGCCAGTACGTACAGCGGCAGACCGAGCCAGGCGGTCAGAAAATAGGAGAGAGCCAGACCCACCAGGATGAGCGCGCAGGCGTAGTAAATGCCGTCCGGGACTATCCGCAAAACACCATTTTGTCATGCAGTTGGTTTTGTAGGTTGCCGCAACGATTAGAAGCCATAGAACAGCCGTTGCGCCAGGACGTCTGGCAATCCCGCTTTCTTGATTTTCTCAGCCGTGGCTTCCACGGGATATGAGACGCGCCTCTGAAAAACGACCTTCTGATCGGAATCGTAGAGCGCGTACGCCGCCCTGGGGTCGCCATCTCTCGGTTGGCCCACCGAGCCTGGATTCACCAAATAGGCGACATCCGGCTCCAGTTGGATCGCAAGTTCGCTTTCCTTCTTGGGTACGGAAGGCAGCATGCCCAGCCGCCGGTGCTTTGAAAAAAACACACACTGCAGATGCGTGTGCCCAAAAAACCCTAACGGCAACTCGAGGCTTTCCAGGGCTGGCGCTGCTTCGCGAGGTCCAGCTACGTACTCATCCTCATCGCGCGGGGAGCCGTGCCACATGTGAAAGTAATCGAGCTTTACGGGACCTTTTTCAAGATTGCGCAAATATTCAAGCTGGTCGCTGTCCAGTTCTTCCATAGTCCAGCGGGCGGCAACCTTCGCCGTATCGTTAAACCAATCCAAATTGTCGATACCCCCGACAACTTTGTCGTGATTCCCGCGAACTACGGTCTGGCAGTGTTTTCTGGTCCAATCGACCACCGGGCCCGGTTCGGGATTGTATCCAACCAGATCGCCGCAGCAAACAATCTGATCGTACTTACCCTGCGCATCCGCCAGCACTGCTTCGAGTGCGTGCCAGTTGGCATGAGAGTCGCTGATGATCAAAAACCGCACTACATATAGAGTGTCTCTCGTCGCCCACATATAGCTAAATTCGCGAAACTATCGCCTGCCCGGTTACAATGCAAAGCAATGTCGCTAGTCGTAATCGGATCCGTTGCCTATGATGGCATCGAAACTCCTCATGGAAAACGGGATCGTACCCTTGGCGGCGCCTGCACCTACATCGCGCTGAGTGCCAGCTATTTCACCAAGGCTTCGATCGTCGCCGTGGTGGGCGATGACTTCGCCAGCGAAGATCGGCAACTGCTGGCGGGAAAAGGTATCGATTTAGAAGGCCTGGAACATGTTCCCGGCAAGACCTTCTTCTGGTCCGGCTCCTATTCGGAGGACATGAACGATCGCACGACCTTGCGTACCGATTTGAATGTCTTTGCGGAATTTAAACCGAAGCTTCCTGCTTCGTATGTCGATCAGCCGTATTTATTTCTGGGCAATATCCAACCCAGTTTGCAGCGTACGGTTCAGGAGCAGATGCCGGCGCTCCGATTCGCCGGCGGCGACACCATGAATTTCTGGATCAGCGATTTTCGCGAGGAGCTGATAGCCGCGGTTCGCCACTGGGACTTTTTGCTCATTAACGATAGCGAAGCACGCATGCTATCCGGCGAACAGAATCTGCGCAAGGCTGCTCAAAAGATTCTGGAGTTGGGTCCCAACACTCTCGTCATTAAGCGCGGCGAATACGGTGCGATGCTATTCCGGCGTGATTCCATGTTCATGGTTCCCGGCTACTTGCTCGAGGACGTCTTCGACCCCACCGGCGCTGGCGATTGCTTTGCCGGCGGCTTCGTCGGCTATCTGGCGGAGCGCAATTTCGATCTGCGCAACGGATCTTTCGATCTGCACGAGCTACACCGGGCCGTGATTTACGGCTCCGTCATGGGTAGCTTCTGCTGCGAGCAATTCGGTGTTGAGCGCTTCAAAACTCTCACTCGAAAAGAGGTCGATCAACGTTTTGACGAATTCCGGCGCTTCACAGCATTCTAGGTCTGGCGCCGCTCCAGGAAACAGCATCCAAGTCGTTTTGGTTGTTTGCTTCTTGGTATTACTTGTCGCGCTGGCCGCCTGGTGGTTCTTCAAGAATGACTATATTCTCTATTACGGCGACGCCGAGTCGCACCTAAATATCAGCCGGGGCTTGATCGATTCGCGCACACCGGGTTACGACCAGCTTGGTACAGTCTGGCTGCCGATGCTGCATGTCATTTGTCTACCGTTCGTCGGCAATGACTGGCTTTGGTCAACCGGATTGGCTGGGACTCTGCCGGTTTCCATTTGTTTTGTGATTGCCGGTACGTGCTTTTACTTAGCCGCCCGCGAGTGTTACCGAAATGCGGCTGCCGCGGCCGTCGTGGTGCTCTGCTTCGCTCTAAATCCAAACGTGCTCTATCTGGCGACGATTCCCATGACTGAGATCGTGTTCCTGGCCGCTCTGTCAGTCGTGCTTCTCGGCGTTTTGAAGTTTGGCGTGACCCAGCGACGTGGCTGGATCGTTTTGATTGTTATCGGGAGCTGGACTCTGAGCCTCACTCGTTATGACGGCTGGTTCCTGATCCCTTTCATCGCGCTTTGGCTGGCCGGGCTAACTCATCGGCGTAGGCTGCTCGTTCTCATCTCATTCGGAGCTGCTGCATCTCTGGCGCCGGTCTATTGGTTGGCGCACAATTGGTGGGAGACCGGAAACGCGCTTGACTTTTACAACGGCCCATATTCGGCCATTGCCATTCAGAAACACCAATCTTATCCCGGATATCACGATTGGGTCACGGCCGTACACTACTACTCGAAAACGGGTGAACTTTGCAGCGGTGTTGGGCTTATCGTCATGGGCATCTTTGGAGCGGTCTGTGCGTATTGGCAGCGGGCACTCCAACCCGTGCTATTTCTGTCGCTGACACCTCTCTTCTACATCTGGAGCATGCATTCGTCGGGAGGAACTCCGATTCACATCCCTCCGCTCTGGCCTTTCACCTACTACAACAGTCGTTACGGAATTGCTGTTGTTCCGCTATGTGCGTTTGCGGCGGGAGCAATTGTGCTGGTATTACCAGAGCGCTCGAAAACGTTCTCTCTCCTGATCCCGTTGATCGCTCTAGCGCCTTGGCTGCTGCATCCTTCGCGCGAACACTGGATTTGTTGGAAGGAATCCCAGGTCAACTCCGTTGATCGCCGCGCCTGGACGGAGGTCGCCGCGAAGTTTCTGCTGGCGAACTACCAGCCAGGGCAGGGCATTCTTACGTCGACCGGAGATGTTACCGGAATCTATTGCCGCGCGGGAATTCACCTCTCTGAAACACTCAATATCGGAAATGGCCCTCTGTGGTTTCTGGCGACTACGCGGCCAGATTTGTACCACCCCAGCGTCTGGAGCGTCGTTCAGGCAGGAGACTGGCTTTCCAATTCTCTCGCGCGCCGCTCTGCGCCTTATTCGCAAGTGCAGTCGATAGCCACAAGCAAATTCAGTCCCGATTTGCATATCCTCGAAAGAAGCACGCCATGACCCGGATTCCATTTACCAAACTGCACGGAGCGGAGAACGATTTCCTGCTCACCTGGTCTTTCGATGTGCCGGCCTCTACCGACCTCGGGGTGATTGCCCGCCGGATTTGCGCGCGCCATACCGGTATCGGAGCCGACGGCTGGATGTTAGTCGAGCGTTCGACAAGCGGACTTCGCATCCGGCTGTTTAATCCCGACGGAAGCGAGCCCGAAATGTCCGGCAACGGCACGCGTTGCGCTGCTGCTTTCGTTTTCCTGAACGAGGATGCGCCTGAGAGCGAGTTTGTCATTGCTACAGGCGCCGGTCCCAAACGCCTGCGCCTGATCGAAAGGCGCGAAAATCATTTCACATTTGAGATGGACATGGGGCAGCCGCGCCTAGAGGAGCTTCACGCGTCCCTAACGCTCGAAGATCAGCCCTTCGACGCCACTATTCTAAATGTCGGCAACCCGCAGTGCGCCATTTTTGTGGATCGGCTTCCCCCCAATTGGCTTGATTTAGCTCGCGCGGCCGAACAGCACTCACGCTTTCCGCATCGGACCAATGTTTCCTTTGTACGGCCTCTTGACCGCCACACGCTGGACGTGGTGTTCTTCGAGCGGGGTGCCGGCGAGACTCGGAGTTCCGGCACGGGTTCGACGGGCGCAGCAGCCGCTGCTATTCTCCGGGGCGTGTCGGACAGCCCGGTTGAGATAAGAACGCCCGCTGGCCCTCTCCAGATAAGATGGGAGCAAAGCATATTCTTGGCAGGACCGGCAGAAGTGACCGGCGAAGGGAGATTCTTTCTTGAGTTCTGAAATTCTGCAGCACCCTGCTGAGCAGGCGAGCGCCCTCGACCAGCTCCGGGACCGCATTTCGACCAAGAAGGCGCGTGTTGGCGTGCTGGGTCTTGGATATGTAGGCTTGCCGCTCGCTGTCGAGTTCGCGCGCGCGGGCTTCGAAGTCGTGGGCATCGACGTCCAGCAGGCGAAGGTTGATGAGTTCAATAGCGGGCACTCCTACATAAAAGACGTCAAAGATGACGTATTTTCGCCCCTCGTCAAAAGCGGAAAGCTGCGCGCCTCTAGCGATTTTTCCGTTATCAGGGAACTGGACACAATCGATATCTGCGTCCCTACTCCACTGCGAAAGACCAAAGATCCCGACATGAGCTTTGTGGTGTCCGCCACCGATGCTATTGCCGAACATCTTCATCGGGGCCTTCTTGTCATGCTGGAGTCAACCACCTATCCCGGTACTACGGACGAATTGGTTTTACCGAAGCTGGCGGCCAGCGGTCTGGAAGTTGGTAAAGATTTCTTCTTATGCTTTTCGCCCGAGCGCGTCGATCCCGGCAACCCAAAATTTCAGACCTCGAACATTCCCAAGGTCGTTGGCGGCATTACGGCCGCGTGTACCGAAATGGGCGCTCTTTTTTATCAGCAGGCGCTTGAAACTGTCGTTCCAGTAAGCTCGACGCGAGTAGCTGAGATGGTCAAGCTGCTCGAGAACACCTTCCGCATGATCAACATCGGTCTGGCGAATGAGATGGCCCTGATGTGCGACCGCATGAATATCGATGTTTGGGAAGTAATCGACGCGGCCGCCACCAAGCCGTTTGGCTTCATGCCGTTCTACCCCGGTCCGGGATTGGGTGGGCATTGCATCCCGATCGATCCTTTCTATCTTTCTTGGAAGAGTAAAGAGGCTGGTATCGAGGCTCGCTTCATTGAACTTGCCGGCTACATCAACGGCCGCATGCCGGAATTCGTTGTCGAGAAAGTGCAGCATGCCCTGAACGACGCCACCAAACCGGTTCGCGGCTCTCGCATCCACGTGATCGGAGCCGCCTACAAGCGCGATATCGATGATGTGCGCGAATCTCCGGCACTCGATATTATTCTGCTGTTGCAACGCATGGGCGCCAGCGTCACTTTCTCCGATCCCTACGTGAAGCGGGTCCGCGTCGACGACAAGTATCTGGAAACCCAAGATTTGTTGCCGGCCGTGGAAGCAGCCGATTGCGTAGTAATCATTACCGACCACACCGGTGTTGACTATCGCGCCGTGGTTGAACGCGCTAAGTTGATCGTCGATACGCGGCATGCTCTGAAAGGCTTCAAATCGGAAAAAATTGTGAAGCTGTAACGCGAGCCGTGAGGATACGTCAGTCTTCTGGTGCGATTCTCCGCATTGTTTCTCGCCGGCACAGTGCTGGCTCAGCAATCATCGACAATCAGGGTTCCAGTTCGCCTTGTCACAGTTCCGACACTTGTCTTTTCCGGGCAAGGCAAGCTTATTCCAGGACTCGAAAAGAGAAACTTCGAGGTTTATGACAACGGTCGCCCGCAGAGTTTCCGATTCGATAGCGATGCCTCTCGCTATGCAATTGCGGTAGCCGTTCAAGCCAATCAGAGCGTGCGCGCCTACCTGCCCTTCATAGACAAGGTGGGGAGCACTCTCGAAAACTCGCTTCAGGCGCAGACTGGGGAAGCAGCGGTTCTGGAATATGAAGACGACGTCACTATCCTGAAGCAGTTCGGAAGCGGAGATATCGAATCCGCCATGAAGCAGATTAGCGCAGGAGGCGAGAAGGCTCGGATGCTCGATGCCGCCGCACAAGCGATCGCGCTCCTCAAAGAACGCCCTTCCTCGTTCTCAAAGATTCTGCTGCTGATTGGCCAACCTTACGATAGCGGCAGTTCGACCAAGCTTTCCAGTCTGCTCGAAGCCGCAGAGAGAGAGGGCGTATCTGTTTTCAGCTTGACGTTGCCCATGTTTGGCAAGAACTTCATTTCCGATACATTCTCTCTGAAGGGTCTCCCCGACCAATTCTACGAAGGCGGCTACATAGCGAGTGTTGAGCTCACAAAAATGGGACCGGCGATGAAGCGAAGCGCCAAGACCAAGAACAGCCGCGATCCGTTCTCGCTGTTGACGGCTCAAACCGGCGGCATGATGATCCACTTCCGCAAACAGAACGAATTGGAGAATGCGTTGATTGCGCTCGGGGGTGCGCTTCACAGTGCCTATGTTTTGAGTTATGCGCCCCAACCACTAACGAATGGCTATCATACGATTTCTGTCAAAGTAGACGTTCCGGGAGCAACGGCACATGCGCGCTCAGGTTATCAGGCGATCAAAACTGAGTAGCTGTTACTCATTCCGCAACGCCACTGCCGGATCGACTCGCGCCGCGCGCCGTGCCGGTAGCATGATCGCAAGGGAGGATGCTGCCAATAGCAACACTGCCACGCCGATGGTGACCCGGGGATCGTTTGCCTGGATTTCGTATAGGACACTCGCGAGCACTTTCCCGAACGCAAAGGCAATCGACAACCCGATCGCCAGACCTGATGATCACCGGCAATCCACCCTGTCTCGCGACAAGCAGAAAGACGTCTCGCGTTTTTGCGCCGATCGCCATCCTGATCCCGAACTCCGGCGTTCGTTGAGACACCAGCTGCGCCAGCACACCGTGTAGCCCGATGAGCGCCAGCAGCATTGCTGTCAAGGCAAAGGCGCCTACCAGAACCGCCCGAAACCGGGCGAACGACAGCAGCAGGGACAACTCCGACTCCATCGTCTCGACGTCTCCGACCGGAAGTTTATTGTCTATTGCGGAAATCGTCTGCCTGTACTCTCCTCGCAGCCGGCTGCGTCTTGCCGCCTCAGGAAGACGAAGATGGAGGCAGGTCGAGATTGCAGGACGGGCCGGAGGACAACGGGTGTTGCCGTCCAACTCATCTCGCGCATGAGCTCGCTGTGCTTGGCATTGGCCGACACGCCCACAATCGTCAGCCAGGGGCCGTAACTCTTGCCATCGAGCAGCCGGATTCTCCGCCCAAGAGGGTTTTCGTTCGGGAAGAATTCGCGCGTCAGCGCCTCGTTCACGATTGCAACCTGATGCGATCCCGCGTTGTCATTCTCGTTGAATTCGCGCCCACTAAGCAAGGGGGTCTTTAATACACGAAGGAAATCCGGGCTTATTGCCTCGTCTTCAACTCCTTCTTGCGGCCTGGAGGGATCGTTAGGCCGGCCTTCGATCTCGATCATTTCATTGATGCCCCCGTAAATCGGCAATCTGGAACCTAAAGCAAAGCTGCCCTTCGGAAGCAGGGTTTCCAGCCGCCGCCACAACTCCATATAGAACAGTGTCTTTTGCTGATCCTTTGCATAGCGCTCTTTCGTCAGGTCTGTATTTGTGAAAAGCAGGTTGTGCGGGTCAAAACCTAGACGCTCGTCCTGCATGTGCCAAAGACTGATCAGCAATAAACTGGCTCCCGTCAGCAATGTCACCGATAGCGTCACTTCTGCCGCAACCATGAGTCTCGCCAGAACCTGTCGTGATGACTGCTGCGTAGCGCTCCTGCCGCTTGCCTTAAGCGAGTTGTTGAGATCCACTCGTGAAGCCCGAATCGCGGGGAGCAATCCGAAGATCAAAGCCGTTCCGATCGTTAACAAACCGCTGAAGAGCAGAACCGGGAGGTTGATCCTGACTTCTGTTCCGACCGGAAGCTCGATCGGATTTGCATGGTGGAAATATTGAATCGCCCCAAGAGCAATCGCGATACCCAGAATCGCGCCTAGCAATGCTAATAGGAATGCTTCCGTCAATAACTGCCGCAACAGCCGTGCATGGCCTGAGCCGAGTGCGGCCCGCACCGCAAACTCGCGCTCGCGAACGAGTGATCTGCCCAGCAATAAATTCGCGATATTCAGGCAGGCAATCAGCAACACGCAGCCTACTGCTCCTGCCAGCAGCCAGATAGTTGTTCTCAGGGTCCGCCCCGCCAGAAACGTGAACTGGTCCTGCAGGTTGTATATGACCGGCTCAACGTAGCGCTCGGACCCATCCGCCTGATGAAGCGCGTGATGCAGTGTGCTCACCTCCGTTTGTGCTTGTACCATCGTGACTCCGGGCTTGAGCCGGGCGAAAATGCCCACGATCAGCCCTTCGCGTTTGGGCTTCAAGTTGGGTCCGGCCAGAATCCACATAGCCGCTTGCCTCGGATAGAAACTGAAGTCTGGTGGCATAACGCCCACTGCGGTGCAGGCCGTGTCGTCCAGGATCAGGCCATGCCCAATGACATCAGGACGCGCGCCGAGGCTTTCTTTCCAGAAGGAGTTCGACAGAACCACTGTGCAGCCGCGTTGCTCGTCAGCACGGCTGAATGTACGCCCCAAGCCTGCATGTACCCCGAGGGTCCGAAAGAAGGAAGCTGTTGCGGGAATAACAAGCAGTGTTTTGGCAGGGCGCCCATTGGTCCAAATTCGCTGGTTACTGGCCCAGGTAGCCGCCGAGATGTCCGCAAAACTTTTTGCATAACGCTGAAGTTGTTCAAAGTCCTGGTAGCTGGCGAAAATGGGAGCCGTATTCTTGCCGCGCGTCATCCTGTCCCAGATGACCACCAAACGTTGCGGCTCGCGGTAGGGAAGGGGCCGCAAAAGAACACCATCCAGAATGCTGAACACCGCTGTATTTGCGCCGATGCCAAGAGCCAACGTGAAGGCCGCAACCAGTGTGAATCCTGGATTCTTCCCCAGAATCCGCCACGCATAGCGCAGATTTTGAGTAAGTTCGTCCAGCCATCGCCAGCTCCAGATCTCGCGGCTAGTCTCACGAACCTGAGTTATATTTCCAAATTGCCGGTCGGCAGCCTGCGAAGCGGCATTGGCGTCCAAACCACCTTGGCGAAACCGCTCCCTACGCAGCTCTTTGTGTAGCTGGATCTCCTCGCTCAGCTCTTGCTCGAAGTTTCTTCGCCGCAACCGAAACAAGATTTTGTGCCAGAGGTTCCGCACGTCTCAATCTCCATCATGCGGGCTGCAAAATCCGCCCTATCGCTTGCGAGACTCGCCGATACTGGCTAATTTCCAGCTCGAGCTGCTTCCGTCCGTTTGTCGTGACGCGATAGTAGCGTGCGCGCCGGTTTCCGTCCGTACGCCCCCACTCTCCCGTAATCCATCCTTGCAGTAGCATCCGCTGCAGGGCAGGGTAGAGCGAGCCTTCTTCGACCTGCAGAACGTTCTCCGTGTGCTCCTGGATGTATGTGGCTATTTCAAAGCCATGCATCTCCTTGTGACCCAGCAACGTTTGCAGGATCAACATGTCGAGCGTACCTTGTGGAATTGCGTCCCGGTCCGTCTTTGGAGTCATTACATAGAGATTCTATGTCATCCTCGGCGAGGTTAGCAAGTGGCGCCGCGGCAGGCGCTGCGGCTTACGTTGTTTCGGCTTCCTCGGCTCCCGCTTCCATTCCCATTTGCGACAGCCTGTACCGGAGCGCATTCCGGGTCAGTCCCAAGAGGCGAGCTGCCTGGCTCTTGTTCCCATTTGCTCGCCGCAGAGCTTCCCGGATCATCATCTGCTCCCAATGCTCGAGCGTCTCTCCCTCGGGCAGCAATGGCGCTTGAGTCGAGCTCGCAGGCAACGAGTTCCGCGGAGCTTCGATCCGCATATCGGCAGCGTCCAACATCTCGCCCGAAGCGAGTACCAGGCTGCGCTCGATTGTATTTTCCAATTCCCTCACATTGCCCGGCCAGGAATGCGCCACCAGACGGTCCATCGCGGCTGGGCTGATTTCCTTTATTGCCGGTGCTAAATCCGGCGAGAGCTTTCGCACAAAATACATCGCCAGAAACGGGATATCTTCCTTCCTCTCGCGCAAAGGCGGCACATTAATCGGGACTACGTTCAGACGGTAATAAAGATCTTCCCGAAAGCGGCCCTCCTCGAGCGCTGCTCGCAAGTCCACGTTTGTAGCTGCCACCACGCGCACGTCCACGCTGCGCGTCACATTCGATCCCAAACGCTCGAACTGCCTCTCTTGCAGAATGCGTAGCAACTTCACCTGAATGTTAGGCGGCACGTCTCCAATCTCATCCAGGAACGTAGTGCCTTTGTCGGCTTGTTCAAAGCGGCCCGGCTTGCTGGCAGTTGCGCCCGTGAATGCGCCCTTCTCATATCCAAACAGCTCGCTCTCCATCAGATTCTCGGGAAGCGCCGTGCAGTTGATCTTCACGAACGCATGATTCTTGCGGGGCGAATGTTGGTGGATGGCCCGCGCGATCATGTCTTTTCCAACTCCGCTTTCCCCGGCCAGCAGTACAGTCGCCCGCGTCGGCGCCACTCGTTCAATCGTGTGAAAAATCTCTCGCATCGAGGCGCTGCGTCCGATGATATTGTCGAATTGATAACGCTGGTCCAATTGTTCGCGCAGGCGTTGATTTTCATTGCGCAAGGACTGCACGGCCATGACTTTGCCCACGACTGTTGTCAGGTGATCGAGTGAGAATGGCTTCTGCAGGAAATCCGCCGCACCCAGCTTCATCGCCCCCACCGCGGTCTCGACAGAACCGTGCGCCGTCATCACAATTACCGGGGCTCCGATGCCTCGCGCGTGTAGATCGGCGATAAACTGAAGGCCATCTATGCCCGGCAACCTCAAATCGGTCAAAATCAAATCCGCTACGGTGGCAAGTCCGAGCGCCTGCTCTGCCGATGGCGCGCCATCCACCTCATATCCGCCCGATTCAAGTTCAAGTTGGATGACCCGCCGCAGCTTCTCTTCATCCTCGACAACCAGTACTCGTCCTGCGCTCATAGTAAGAAGACTCGGTCCAATTCTCTTTTCTGCGATTGTTCTATCATCGGGCATTCTGTTCGCGGAAAGCACGCCCCATGCGTCGCTGCTTGTGCTTTCCAAAGGCGATCACACGCTTGCCATTGTTGATCCTTCGAACCTCAAAGTGGTTGCTCGCCTGCCCGTAGGAGAAGACCCGCACGAAGTAATCGCCTCGGCGGACGGAAAGTTTGCATATGCTTCCAATTATGGCGGCGGAGCCTACAACACGATCGCTGTTCTCGACTTAGTCAATCAGAAAGCGCTGCCGTCGATAGATCTCGGCCCGTTGCGCGGCCCGCATGGCTTGACTTTTATAGGAGGTAAGCTCTGGTTCACAGCCGAGGCCGCCAAGGCCATCGGCCGCTACGATCCTGCGGAGAAAAAGGTGGACTGGATTCTTGGGACAGGTCAGAACAGAACTCACATGATCTTTGTCTTCGAAGATCTGAAGCGTATCATCACGTCGAACGTCGCTTCTGCAACGGTCAGTATCATCGAAAATTCTCCGCCGCGACCGCAGGGCTTCGGCCCTGGTCCCGGAGGCGCGCTGAATGGCCCTCGCGCATCTGCTCCACCGCCGCCAAACGTGCGCCATCGACCGCCCATGGGACCTCCAGGGGGCGACTGGAACGAAACCGTCGTTCCGGTTGGGAAAGGCTCTGAGGGTTTCGATGTCTCTCCCGACAAAAAGGAGCTGTGGGTTGCGAATGCCGGAGATGGAACGGTTTCGATTATCGATCTCGCTGCCAAAAGAGTCACCGCAACGCTCTCCCCGAACGTCAAAGGCGCCAATCGGCTGAAGTTCACTCCAGACGGCAAACGAGTGTTCATTTCGACGCTCGGCGGCTCCGACCTGGTTATTTTGGACGCGGCCACGCATCAGGACGTCAAGCGCCTGAATATCGGGCACGGCGCGGCAGGCATTCAAATGCAGCCGGATGGATCACGCGCGTATGTATCCTGTTCGCCAGACAATTACGTCACGGTCGTCGATCTGCATTCACTCGGAATCGTTGGCCACATACAGGCCGGACCGGAGCCGGATGGAGTTGCCTGGGCTGTTCAACGCTAGTCTTTTTTGGACGGCAATTCGCCTGGCAACTCGCCTCTGGGCAGCACCACCTCGAATGTTGTGCCCTTTCCCAACTCGCTTCGCACGTCGATGCGTCCGCGGTGTTCGTCGACGATTTTCGTCACCAACGCGAGCCCCAGTCCTACCCCCTTGGGTTTGGTTGTGAAAAACGGATTGAAAACGCTCTCCAGATCCTGCGTCGCAATCCCTTCGCCGTGATCAGTCACGAAAATCGTCACCTTCTGCGGGCTGCTTTCCGTCCGTAACTCGACTTCCTGACCGGTCGTGCTCGCCTGAATAGCGTTCTGAATCAAATTCGAGAGCGCCACTCGCAGCAGGTCCCGATCGAAAGAGAATACTGCATCACCGGCCTGCTCTTGAATCGACAGCTTGACACCGCGCGACTTTGCCAGCTCGGTTTGTTCCCGTTCCACGTCTCTTAGCACCAGGCCTAAATCCGTCTCAATCGGGTGAATCCGCAAGGGCCTGGCGAAATCGAGAAATCTGGAAACCAGCCCGTTCATGCGGTTGACTTCGCTCAGAATGTAATCCGCCATCTCGTCCCGAACCTCGGGCCGGTTCCTGGCAGCCGGCTTCATCAACATCTCCGCCGACGCCCTGATGGTCCCGAGCGGATTGCGCAGCTCGTGCGCCAAACCGGCCGTTAACTGGCCCAAAGCAGCCAGTCGTTCGCTCCTGCGCAAAGAAGCTTGCGCCTCTTGCAACTCGCGGTTCGTCTGTGCCAGGCGTGCGGCCGCCTCTTCGGTTCTCTCGATTTCGTCTCGTTTCGCTTTCGCTTGTTGATAGACGAGGAACCCGACGATCGCATAAAACGCCGCATGGACGCCCATGATTTGCAGATAGTCGGGCGGTAGCTCGACTATCGAATAGTCGATGAAAATCGGCAGAAGAAACGAGAAATACCCGACGATGGCAATGCCGGTGACCAGTATCACGGCCGGCAATTCAAACAGAGTCGCTGCTGAAACCACCGGAATCAGGAAGATTGCGTAGTAGTTGCTGCCAATACCGTGAGTCCAGCCGATAAGCAGGTAACTCAAAACCAACTTCAGCGCAATCGATGCGATCTGCCCTGGCATCGAATCGAACAGTTTCCATCGTGGTTCAACGATTTGAAAAATGCCGATCAGAACGAGCAGAATGCGCTGTTGGTAGTCCGTCTCCGGCGCCGTCGCTATTAATGCTGCTACAAAAAGCGTCCATGCAAAGTCCTGCGCCTGAAATCGCCAAATGGTCTTCCTCCCCGTGTCCGAGGTTGCGGTCATGCCCGGTGTTTTCTCCTTCATTTAGCCAAGCGCGCCAGTAGCGGCCCGAGCAGAGCCATCAAGAGCACGTATGCAGCCGAAAGTGGACCGAGACGAGGTTCCAAAGCGACACCCAGGCCGGCGATCACAATCGAAAATTCGCCTCTTGCGACTAGAGCAGTTCCCGCCCAGATTCTTTTTCGCCGATCGGCGGTAGCCTTTCTGGTCGCCCAAAAACCCGTCAGAACCTTGGTGAGGGCCGTCGCCGCGGCCAAGCCGCCGGCTAATGGAAGCTCTCTAGGCAAAGTCGATGGATCGATTTGCAGCCCGAAGAAGAAAAAGAAAGTCGCGGCGAAGAGATCGCGCAGCGGGCTGAACAGCCGGTGTGATTGTTCGGCCATAGGGCCGGAAACCGCAATGCCTACCAGGAAAGCACCAATCGCCGCCGACACCTGGAATTTCTGCGCAATTCCCGCGACCAGCAGCACCGTGCCGAGAATCGTGAGCAGTATGATTTCGTCCGATTCGTGCGCTGCGAACACGCTTATTTGCCGACCATAGCGGATCGCCGCCACTAGCGCGACGCAGACCACCACCACTGCCACGCAAACCGAGACGGCAACAGTTGTTGCATTCCCGCCGGCCAGCAGAGCTCCTACGAGCGGCAGATAGACGGCCATTGCCAGATCTTCGAGCACCAGTATCGAGAGGACCGGTGCGGTTTCCGGGCTAGCCAACTTACCCAAATCTCCCAGCACCTTGGCGATGATGCCGGACGAAGATATGTAAGTTACGCCGCCCAGCAATATAGCTGGTAAGATCTTCCAGCTAAGTAGCAGCCCGACGCAAAACCCCGGCAGGAAATTCAGAACAAAATCAACGGCCCCTGCGGCAAAACCCACCCGCAAGTTCTCCGCCAACTGCTGGCCCGTATACTCCAGGCCCAACATGAACAGAAGCAGAAGAACACCGATTTCCGCGCCTACATGAATAAATTGATGGCTCAGAGGCAGCGGCGCTATCCCGCCATTACCGAACGCCAGGCCTGCTAACAGGTATAGCGGTATAGCCGAGAACCCCAAACGGTTAGCCGTTCGCGCCAGAAAGGCCAAGCCGATGATGGCGTAGCCCAGTTCGATAAACAAACGTGAAGCATCTTCACTTGCTCCCTGCATGGTTTGTAGCCAATCGCGGATTTCGTAAGAACCGGGTGAGGGCTTGACGAGCTAACTGCTGTCCGGCTCGGTTCCTTATGCGCGCGTCCCTAAAAGATAGCAGGCCTCTGATCGCGAACATATTCCAAATACACCGTAAAGTTGTTCCCGAAGTTGAGACACGAAAGAAAGACTGATAGAGGTCCGCAAAGGGCCCGGAAGCCCGGCTGGGTTAGCATCTTTGTATGGGTTTGCTATCGAAGTTGACCGGAGAGGCTTCGCGCAAGCGGAAACAGTTTTGGGAAGAAAACGGCTATCTGGTCCTGCCTGGCTTCTTCAATGCAGAAGAAATAGAAGCCGTCAACGAGATTGTTAAACAACTGGCGGCGAATCCGGCCTCCGCCGGAAAAGCTACCGTCGATGCGCTGAGCGGCCAGTACACTGGAAAACGATTTCGAGCCGCCGAGGCCCCCAGCGAGGTATTTCAAGGGCCGGTGAAGATCAACGATCTTTTTCTGGATGAGCCCAAGGTCCGGCACCTGGCATTGAGCAAGAAATTAACCAAGATCCTCGCCGAACTATTAGATGGCACCCCGATGGTCTGCAACTCGCTCAATTTTATTTGGGGCAGCCAGCAGCCGGATCACATAGACAGCTGGTACATGCCGCCGATCGTCGAGAATAAGCTGGCAGTCAGTTCGATCTGTCTGGAAGATGTAAGTCCGGATGCCGGACCGCTGACTTATCATCCAGGCAGCCACAAGATTCCGCCATACCGGTTTTCGCACGGCGGAATCCATGCCATTGAGGCAGAAATGCCCGCGTGCCGCGCGTACCTGGAAGACCAGTTGAGAAACAGCGGTGTGAAACGAGAGGTGTTTCTAGGAAAAGCGGGAGATGTCTTCCTCTGGCACGGGCAACTGCTGCACGGTGGAAGTCACATCAAAGAACTGACACGCACGCGCAGGACGCTGGTGACACATTATTGGCGCGCCCAGGATGTAGAGCCGGAACGCGCCATTGAAGTTCATAGGACGGGGTTCTACCTGAAACGCGAGCATCAGGCATCGGCGTAGCCGCCGAAGTCGTGCCGCGGCACGTCATGGCGCGAGAGTGAAATTCACTGTGATGTCCGTCAGGACTTCGACCGGCTGCCGGTTGACAGTCCCCGGCACGCGAGCCGACTGGTCAGCGGCGGATAGACGGGTTGCACTCTGCTAATGATTCTAGCTTCGCTCGGTGGCTCTTAATCAGGCGGAGTTGAGGTTGAGGCGGTGTACCAAAGGGAGCAACTCATCGGGCTGGTCGATCAGAAAGTCGGGTTGGGCTTCTCTGAAAGTCTCGGGCTGAAAGCCCCAGGCAACTCCGCAACTGCGTACGCGAGCATTGCGCGCGGTATCGATATCCACTTTGCTGTCGCCGACCATCAGCGTTTGTGAAAAACAGGCGCCCAGTTCTTCGACGATGCGCAAGATACCCTCGGGCTGAGGCTTCTTATTAGCGAGGGAATCGCCTCCATAGACGCATTGAAAGCGCTGCTCGATGCCGAGCGCGGCAAGAATATCGAAACTGATCTTCCGAGGTTTGTTGGTCAGCACAGCAAGCTGGTGGCCGCGAGCCGGCAGTTCGTCGACTACTTCGCGGATGCCGCCGTAGAGCCGTGTGTGCTCGAGCGCGTGCGTCCGATAATATCCCAAAAAATAAGCGAGGGCAGCGGCCACAGTTTCGTCGGATACGCCGCTTCCCATGGCCTTTCGCACCAGAACAGCGGCCCCGTTCCCAACATAAGAATTGATGACGTGCGGCTCGAGCGGGGGTAGGTTGAAATGCGCGCGTGTGGCATTCGTCGAGATGGCGAGATCGCGGCTGGAATCGATGAGAGTTCCGTCAAGGTCGAAAATGATGAGCAATTTCTATTTTCGACGATCGGTTCTAACTTCATTGCGCAGGTCGATATACCGTGCGAACCATAATTGAAAAATGGATGTAGCACGAAGCGAGGTTTTCGGGAGTAGTAAACCACAGGATGCAGTCTCGATTCGCGAAATAAGTGTTACCGATGCTGGGGCCGTAGCGCGGTTGAGCGGAGAGCTGGGTTATCCGGTCGATCTGGAGTCCATGAAGCAGCGGATAGAACAGTTAACGAGTCTAAACAACCACGTCGTTTACGCCGCCTGCGTAGGCGACAAAGTACTTGGCTGGATTGATGTGGGCATTGTTCACCATCTGCAAGCGGAGCCCTGCGGAGAAATCGGAGGCTTGGTGGTCGACAGCGAGTTTCGGAGCCGGGGCATCGGCGCCCTGCTGGTCGCCAAGGGTGAGCAATGGGCTGCAGAGCGGGGTATTGCAAAGATGCGCGTTCGATCGAGGATTGCGCGCGAAGCGGCGCACCGTTTCTATCTACGCCTCAATTATTCGCACCTAAAGACTTCCGCTGTTTTTGTAAAGACACTTTAATACTGCTTCCGACTACGCCTGTAGCTGTTTGCTTTGTTGGTTTTGCCAGAACTGCTTTAAGTTTTGCCATTCCTGGAAGAAGGAATCTTTCAAATCGCGCGGCGCCATTTCAGCCAGTGCGGCTGCCACGTGGCTCGCATAGGGCAACATTCGTGAGTTCGCGATAAAGGAAGGCACGGGCGAAGGCACAAAGGCCACCAGGATCGCAGCCAAAGCGGCCACCATCAAGATGCCGCGAGCAAAGCCGGCGACGCCGCCGAGGAAATGATCGAACCAGGAGAGGCCAATCCAGCGGAAAAGGTTAGCGAGCAACGCCGCTACCAGCGCTCCCGCAATCAATACGCCGAAGAAAATGATGAGGAAGCCGCAGATGTCGGCCAGCGCCGGAGTTCGCATTAAGGTCGTAAGCTTTGCGGCCACGATGCGATAGCACCAGAACCCGAGCAGCAGCCCAACGATGGTGGCGAGTAAGCCCACCACTACGCGTGCGAATCCCGACCTTAATCCGGCGATCACCGAGAGCACAATGATAAGCGCCAGTACAATGTCGAACCAGTTGAAAGGCATCGCTTGAAAAATTCTATCGGGTTCGCTAACTCAGAGCGCGGCCCGTGATGCGCTCGTAGGCTTCCTGATATTTTTCGCTGGTCTTTTTGACGACCTCTTCGGGTAAAGTGGGCGCGGGTGGGCGTTTGTCCCAGTCGAGCGTTTCGAGATAGTCGCGGACATATTGTTTGTCGAAGGAGAACTGCGGTCCACCTGGTTGATAGGAGAGGGCCGGCCAATAGCGCGACGAGTCCGGAGTTAACACCTCGTCAGCTAGAACGAGCTCGTCGTTTACAAATCCAAACTCAAATTTTGTGTCGGCCAGGATGATTCCGCGCTCGAACGCGTAGCCTTGGGCTTTCTGATAAATCGCGAGGGTTAGATCGCGTAAACGCTCCGCCAATCGCTCGCCAGTTTGCGCCGATACGGACGAGAACGGAATGTTCTCATCATGCCCGCTTTGCGCTTTCGCGGCGGGAGTGAAAATCGGTTCCGGGAGGCGATCCCCGTCGCGCAAGTTCTTCGGCAGCGGAATTCCACAGACTGTCCCCTGCGTCTGATATTCTT
This sequence comes from Terriglobia bacterium, assembly GCA_963799755.1. GTDB lineage: Bacteria > Acidobacteriota > Terriglobia > Bryobacterales > Bryobacteraceae > Bog-105. The sequence continues at coordinate 73,235 of CAWCYQ010000003.1, forward strand.
TCCAGCCAGAGCCCGCCAGATAGCCACGAGCGACACATTCTATCGAAATCATTCGAGCCTTCTTCACCAGCATGGAACGGCCTTTCAGCAGTGCACTGTAAGCGGCGAGCTGTGACGGATATTCGCTTACGTCGGCAGTTAACAGATGAGATGGAACAATGTCGCGCAGGAGTTCGAACCAGAAGAGCGACATCTGCGTCAGGATCCGGCCCTTGCACGGTATGCCGGTTTGCAGGACGCAATCGAACGCCGAAATACGATCCGAGGCAATAAAGAGAAGAGCATCGCCGACGTCATATATGTCGCGCACTTTGCCTCTGGCAAGCAGCGGAAGCGGCAATTTCGTTTCGAGGACGATGTCGTCAGCGCAGCCCATAACTCTTCAGTATCCCAGCAGCGCGCAATTTGGTACGGAAATATATAGGGCCGTCCGAGCAAACTAGAATTGACGGTAGATGTTCCTCGAAGCGCTTCTCTACGATCTGCGTTTCGGCGCGCGTACTCTGAGGCGCAACGCAGCGTTTACCGCGGCGGCAATTCTGACACTGGCACTTGGGATTGGCGCAAACACTGCGATCTTCAGCGTGATCGATGACGCGCTGCTGCGGCCTTTGCCGGTGCCCACCCCGCAGCAGATCGTCGCTCTTTACAGCTATGACCGGAAAACGTCGAAATACCTTTCGAGTTCGTACCCGGATTACCTGGACTTCGCCCGCCACGCAAAATCTTTTCAAGCACTTTCGGCGTACGTGCGGTTACCGCTGAACCTGACTATCGGTCAACACACGGAGCACGTACCCGTGGAAGCGGTTACGGCGAATTACTTCTCCATGCTCGATCTCGCTCCGTTAAAAGGGCGTCCATTTGCTGAGAGCGGCAGGGACTCGGCTGGATTTCCAAACGCTCTCATCAGCGAAGATCTGTGGCACAGCCGCTTTCAGAGCAGGTCCATCATCGGCCACACAATACTGATCGAGAATCAGCCATTCAATATCATCGGCATTGTTCCAGAACGCTATCGCGGCGCCAACCTGAACTGGAGCGACCCACCTCAGATCTGGATTCCGCTCAGCGCTACCGATCTGGTGCTGCCTCATTTCAAGCAGCTGGATGTGCTGCGCTCGCGCAGTATGCGTTTTCTCCTGATGCTCGGGCGCCTTAAGCCCGGCATTAGCGTTCAGCAGGCTCAAGCCGAACTGAGGGTCTTGGCGGCCGATCTTTCCGCGGCCGACCCTGTGACAAACCGGGACATTACGGCGCTCGTGTTCCCGGCCAGCAACTCGAAGTTTTGGCCTGCCTACCGATCGTCAATCACTCATGCCGTCTCTGTACTCGGCGGAGCAGCCGGGTTGGTGCTACTGCTGGCATGCACGAATGTTTCGAATCTGCTCCTCGGAAGAGCGATTAGCAGACGCCGCGAGATATCCATTCGTCTTTCCTTGGGCGCTCCGCGCGGACGGCTGGTGCGCCAATTATTAACAGAGAATTTCTTGCTTGCCCTGAGTAGCTTTGTGCTGGCACTGGCCGTCACCTGGGGTTTGCAGAAGGTACTGCTGCAATTTCCGAGGGCGCTCGGGTTGCCGCTAGCTCTTCATCTCGAGATGGAGAGCCGTGTCTTTGCCTTTTGCCTTCTGCTATCGCTCGCAACTACCGTGATGTTCGGTCTGGCTCCCGCTCTACAGGCAACGAAGCCTGACATTCTGCCGGTGCTCAAGGCATCCGGCAGCCAGGTGGGAGCACACGGCGGGTTTTTTCTACGCGGCGCGCTGATTGTTGTGCAAGTAGCGTTCTCGTTGATTTTGCTGGTCGCGGGAGGTCTTTTCGCTCGCAGCCTGTTAACAGCTTACGCCACCGATGCCGGCTTTCGAAGCAGCGGCCTGCTGACCATGTCATTCGATCTCACGGGAGAACACTACACAGCGGAGCGCCGCCGTAGCTTTCTTCAACACGCTCTACAAGAAATCTCCTCTATTTCCGGCGTGGAATCGGCAACGGTTGCCTTCGATGCACCGCTCGATGGCATACAGGCGGCCGCCAAAGTCACTGTTCCTGAAGCAAAATCGCAAATCTTGATTGACCACAACGTAGTTGGCCCCCGCTTCCTGCATACCCTGGGAATCGAGCTTCTCCGTGGACGCGATTTTGGCGATCGCGATAATGCAGATTCGCCGAAGGTCGCTATCGTCAACGAGACGATGTCAAAACGATTCTGGCCGGGTGGCGATGCGATCGGAAGTACTTTTCTCGTTAGTGAAAATGCCAGTACACAAACCTCCTACACCGTAATCGGCGTCGCTCGGAATGCCAAATACAAATCGCTGTGGGAGCAGACAGAGCCTTATTTCTATCTGGCCGCCTACCAGTCTTCGCTTCCCGTAAGCAACTTGATGGTGCGAAGCCGCGCGGCTCACAACGATTCAGCCGTTGCGGTGCGTAAAGAGTGGGATGTGCTGGCTCCGCGCGTGCCGCTATTCGGCATTCTCACAGGAGAGCAACTGGTCAATCTGTCTCTTGCTCCTCAACGTCTGGCAGCTTTTCTGCTGGCTTCTTTTAGTGGACTTGCGCTCGTGCTCGCAGCAGTGGGCCTGTATAGCGTCACGGCGCACTCGGTGGCGCAACGGACACGCGAAATTGGAGTCCGTATCGCCATAGGGGCTCGACCGGCGGAAGTAATGTTTCAGGTTTTGGGTCAGACGTTAAAGCTGGTGGGTATGGGCATCCTTTTCGGAGTGGCTGCCTGTTTGGTTCTGATGCGTTTCGCCGCGGAGAGCGCGAACGGCGTTTCTGCTCATGATGCTGTCACGTATGCGGCCGTGATCCTTCTGTTAACGGTAATCTCGATGGCGGCGGTTGTGGTTCCCGCGCTGCGTGCCGCGCGCATCGACCCAGTTGCTGCCCTGAAATGGGAGTAGATCTTCAGGGCTGTCCGCGGTCGATATTGCCGGTGAGCCAAGAAAGAATGACAGCGAAAGCTGCTCGGATGTAGCCGCCGATCACCAGCGGCCGTTATAAACCATAGTTCCGACAAATGGCGGGCTTGTAATTTATTACATTAGAAGTTGCTATTCTCGACTGAAGATCGGGGCGCAACGTCTTTGCGTTTCTCGGTTTGCAATGAAGTCTTCCAACCGCTCGGTTTTGAGAAGATGTGTTCAGCCGCCCGGGAGGTTGGTTACGGCGGTATCGAGATAGCCCCATTCACGCTCAATCGTGATCCGAGTAAACTCAGCGCGGAAGATCGCCTGCGTATTCGCCGGTGTATTTCCGATAGTCAACTCGAGTTTGTCGGTCTTCACTGGCTGCTGGTATCTCCCGAAGGCTTCCACGCCACGACTCTGAATCGGACACTGCGGAAAAAGACGTGGGCGTTCATTCGTGAACTGATCGACCTATGCGCGGATTTCAACAGTGGAACCCAGGATAGGCCTGCAGTAATGGTGCTCGGATCGCCCAAGCAGCGTTCCGCGGAAGGCGGCGCGTCCCCAACGGAGGCGGTACAGATTTTGACTGAGGAACTGGCAGGCATTGCGCCCCATGCGGCACGCCAGAATGTTAAAGTTCTGCTTGAGGCTTTGGCGCCTGATCAAACAAATGTAGTCAACACGATTGAGGAGGCGGTCAGGGTGGTGGAGGAGGTGAATAACCCTGCCGTACAGACTATGTTCGATGTGCACAACGCAGCAGAGGAAGCGAAGCCGCACGTCGAGCTGATCAGAGAATTCTTTCCGTATATTCAACATGTCCACGTAAACGAAACCGATGGCAGGGAGCCGGGCACCGGCTCTTACGATTTCGCAGCGATTTTATCGATGCTGAAGGAACTGCATTACTCAGGGTGGGTTTCGCTCGAAGTTTTCGATCTGAGCCGCGAGGGCCGCGAAGTTGCGGGTCGAGCGCTTCGTTACCTCAAAGAGACATCGCGCCGTCAAACGGAAACACAAAAACTATGAATCGATACGTCGTAACAGGAGGGGCGGGTTTTATCGGCTCGTCGCTCGTCAGGGGTCTGCTTGCCAAAGGTGGTCACGTTCATGTAGTCGATAACCTGGCTACCGGCAGTCTGGATAATTTGGAGGATGTCGCCGATTCGATCACCGTTCATGAGGTGGATATCCGGAAATACGATCACATTGACCGGATCATTGCCGGCGCTGACCGTGTCTTTCACCTGGCTGCACTGCCATCAGTGCCAAAATCCATTCTGGATCCAGTCTCGAGTCACGAAATCAATATCGACGGGACGTTCAATGTATTCCGCGCCGCTGCGGATGGAAAAGCTGGCCGCGTTGTTTATGCTGCTTCTTCTTCTGCTTACGGTGATACGGACGTGCTTCCGAAGGTCGAAACGATGCTGCCGCGTCCCAAATCACCCTACGCGTTGCAGAAGCTTGTGGGCGAGTATTACGCCAGCGTTTTCTCCGATTGCTTTGGTCTGGAGACCGTGTCGCTGCGCTTTTTCAATGTCTTCGGGCCGCGACAAGACCCCACTAGCGTGTACTCGGGCGTCCTTTCGTTGTTCCTGAACGCCCTGATCGACCGTCGTAGTCCGGTCATTTACGGGGATGGCGAGCAGTCGCGCGATTTCACCTATGTCGAGGATGTTGTCGGTCTGTTGCTGAAAGCCGCAGATGCGCCGGGAGTTTCCGGCAAAGTGTTCAACGCAGGCAATGGCAATCGCTACACACTAAACGAGACATGGCGGCTGCTGCAGAGAATCGAAGAGGTCAAAATCCCGGCTACATATGGGCCACCGCGTCCAGGTGACGTCCGGGATTCGCAAGCCGACGTCACTGCAGCCGTGCGAGAACTCGGTCACGTGCCCCGGTTTACATTTGAGCAAGGCCTTCGTCTCACGCTGGACTGGTACCGGAAGCACGCTGCTGAAAAGCCGAAACCCGCTAGCGTGAATGCTGAATTTGCCTTGTGATTTGGCGCTAACAACTCTTTGGAATTCATTGCAGAGCAAGGAATTTATTTCTGCCCGGCGTTCGCCGAATTTGTTTGGCAGAGACACGGATTTGGCTCCCGGCGAGCGAATCCCGCAGCTGACGTAACACTTCGCCAGGTTCACTCTAATCGTGTGCGCAGCGCGGACGCGCCGACCGAGCCCCAATGCGACGGCGATGCTCTTGTGACAAGCAGGCCCGGTCAATCTATCGGGATCAGAACAGCCGACTGTGTTCCGATCCTGCTGCTCGATGCCCGCTCTCGTGCTGTCGCCGCTGTTCATGCTGGCTGGCGGGGCACATCCGCCGGGATTGTAGTTTGCACGTTAGCCAAACTTGCCGAAGATTACGGAACGTCTCCGGGCGACGTCTACGCTGCCATAGGGCCGTGCATACGGGCTTGCTGCTACGAAGTGAGCCAGGATGTCGCAGAGCGCTTCGCGATGTGGCCTGAGAGCGTGCAACTTTCCATAAATGCAAAACCCAGGATCGACCTCTCTAAGGCCAATCAGCTCCAGATGATCGCGTCGGGCGTCCGCCCGGAGCGGATCTTCGATTGCGAACTGTGTACGGCCTGCCGCTTTGACCTTTTCTTCTCCTTCCGCCGCGATCCCGCCAATCCAGGCCGTATGCTTTCTGTGATTAGCCGGATCTAATCGATTATGGACAGAAACGCTAAAGCGCAATGGAGAGGTGATTTGAAGTCGGGCTCCGGAACGATCTCTTCGGCCAGCGGAGTGCTTTCGAATACGCCTTATTCGTTTAGAAGCCGCTTCGAACAGGGAAATGGAACCAATCCGGAGGAGCTTTTGGCTGCCGCGCATGCCGCCTGCTTCTCCATGGCTCTTTCCCTGATGTTGCAAAACGAAGGATTGAAGGCCGAAAGTATCGATACGACGTGCACGATTTCGCTCGAGCAAGAGGGCGAAGGCTTTGCGATCAAGAAAAGTCATCTCGCTTTGAAAGCGAAGATTCCGGGTGCTTCGCAGGACGCCTTCAACCGCGCTGCGAACAATGCCAAAGAGGGCTGCCCGGTCTCGAAACTTTTCGATACCGAGATCACGCTGGATGGGCAGCTAGTGAGCTGAAGATCAGTCCTCGTCGTGGTGGCTCGACAAGGCTGCCAAGACACTGAGATCTTCCAAAGTCGTCACGTCTCCGGTGACTCCACTTTCAGCTACAATCTCCCGCAACAGACGGCGCATGATTTTGCCACTCCGGGTCTTGGGAAGAGCGTCGGTGAAGCGAATTTCTTCGGGCCGCGCGAATGCCCCAATCTCTTTTGCGACCCACTGCCGCAACTCTTTTCCAAGTTCGTCCTGATTCCAATCACCCTTCTTCAGGGTGACGAAGGCGCATACTGCCTGCCCGGTAATCTCGTGCGGCTTGCCGACGACAGCGGCCTCGGCAACGGCAGGATGATGCACCAGGCACGACTCCACTTCCATAGTGCTGAGCCGGTGCCCGCTGACGTTCATCACATCATCAACCCGGCCCAACACCCAGAAGTAACCGTCATCGTCACGGCGCGCCGCATCGCCCGTGAAATAAGCGCCCGGAACTCGCGACCAATACTGTTCTTCGAAGCGCTTCTCGTCGCCCCAAATGGTACGCACCATGCTCGGCCAGGGCTTGCGAATGATCAGGTAACCCTCGCGGTTGTTTCCAAGAGGCTTGCCCTTTGTATCGACTATTTCAGGAACAATGCCGGGCAACGGTAAGGAAGCCGAACCGGGCTTCAACGGAGTAGCGCCCGGCATTGGTGAAATCATGATCGCTCCTGTCTCCGTCTGCCACCAGGTATCGACAATAGGGCACTGCTCCTTGCCGATGACCCGGTGGTACCATTCCCAAGCCGCAGGATTGATGGGCTCCCCGACGGAACCGAGCACGCGAAGACTCGACAGATCGTGCGCGTCCGGCCAGCGGTCGCCTTGCCGGATCAGCGAACGTATAGCGGTGGGTGACGTGTAGAAGATGCTCACCTTCAGCTTCTCCACGATCTGCCACATGCGATCGAAGGCAGGGTAATCCGGAGCGCCTTCATACATGACAACGCTCGCTCCTGCCGCGAGCGGACCATACACGATGTAGCTGTGCCCCGTGACCCAGCCGATATCAGCGGTACACCAGTAGATATCGTTTTCTTGCAGATCGAACACCCACTTCATTGTCATGAGATTTTGCAGTATGTAACCGGCCGTGGTATGCAGGATGCCCTTCGGCTTGCCGGTTGTGCCCGACGTGTAAAGAACATAGAGCGGGTGCTCGGAATCGAGCTTCACCGGGTCGCATGTATCGAGCCCCGTGGGTAGAGCTTCATCTATTTCATGCCACCAGACATCGCGTTCCGGCTGCATTTGAATCGCGGAGCCGGTGCGCCGATAAACAATAACCTGGCGAATGTCGGAACTGTCGCGTACCGCGGCATCCACCGCGTCCTTCAAGCGCACTTCCTTGCCGCGCCGCCATCCGCCGTCGGCCGTGATGACTAAGGAAGCGGTCAGGTCTTGAATTCGTGATTTTAATGCTTCGGCCGAAAAGCCGCCGAACACAACACTATGGATGATACCGAGGCGTGCGCATGCAAGCATGGCGATTGGAAGCTCCGGAATCATCGGCATGTAGATAATGGCGCGGTCACCGGTCTTGTATCCGCGCTGTTTCAAAACATTCGCAAAGCGCGAAACCAGGTGATAAAGCTCTTCATAGGTGATGACTCGTGAATCCCCTGGCTCACCCTCCCAAATCAGAGCCGGCTTCGCCCTGCGCTCGCTGGATGCGTGCCGGTCTACGCAGTTATAGCAAGCATTCAGCTTGCCTCCGGTGAACCACTTTGCCGACGGCGGGTTCCACTCCAATCCTTTTGAGAACGGCTGGAACCAGCTCAACTCTTTTTGGGCAAGCTCAGACCAAAATCTTTCCGGATCTTGTAGCGCAAGGTCATATAGCTCGCGATAAGCATTCATGCCCCTCACATGAGCCTGCGCGGTCAACTCTGGCTTCGGTGGATACGTTTTCGAATCTTCGCTCATAGCAGACGCAGTTCCAGCGACAGTGTAACGCAGCGTTGTAGGAAGACTAAGGCCGTCGGTTGAGAAACCAGAGCAATAGTGAGGCAAGAGCGCTCAGTAAGAGGCAGGTCACCCAGGGGAAATAGACCGTGCTGTTCTTTCCTCGCCAGACAACGTCACCGGGCAACCGGCCAAGCGGAACATTCAGCCGATTCAAAGCAAGCACAACGAATCCGACAACTACGAAAGCCAATCCGATCAGAATCAACATCCGGCCCATACTGGTGATTTTTGCGGTTAATGTACTGAACCAATACGATCGAGCGGCCAGAAAACGAACACCGCTTTGCCATAGATATAGCTTCGCGGTACGAATCCCCATGCGCGGCTATCGTTGGAAGAACTGCGGTGATCGCCGAGTACGAAATAATCGTCGGGCGGCACTAAGGTCGGCGAGTAAGGTCGATCGTCCCGATAGTCGGGCGGAACATAGTTCTCAATTAGCTTTTTGCCATTGACGATAACGTAGCCATCTTCTACGGCGACCGTATCTCCGGGCAAGCCAATGACACGTTTTATGTACGACTTGGTCGGGTCGTCAGGATACAGGAAAACAACTGTGTCCCCGCGCTTGATAGTTCCCAGGCCGAATTTATAGCTGAACTGATTGATGAACAGCCGCTCCTGATCGTAGAGACTCGGCATCATGCTTGTTCCCTCTACTTTGACAGGCCGGTACAAAAAGAGAATCACCAGTACGGCGATCAGCACGGAGAGCATCAAGTCGCGGAACCAGGCAATTGTCCCGATCAACATAGATCGCGAGTGCTCGACCGGTCGTACATGCTCCGCCATAGGCGACGCAGCGGAGGCGGGCATATGCACAGCCGATTGAGCGGCCTCTTCACTCATAGGTCTTGACGCCTACTATTAGATTACTAAGGAGCAGCACTGAATTTGGAAGCAGCCACCCTGAATGTTTGACGAACCCAAGCGAACTTTGATAGCCAGCATGCGGTCCGTTAGCCGGAGCTAACGCGCGGAGAGGACCTTTTCGGCTCGCAGCCAATCTTCTTCTGCGTGGCCGTCTATGAAGCCGCGTTCAGCCCAGTAGCAATAGGCAAGCTCCGCGATCTCATGATGATGAACGGTGCGGCCAGGTGTATCGTTCAGCGGCTTGGCGCTAGCGACGGGCGGAGAAACAACGGTAGATGAAAGCTTGTGATGATGTTTGACTGATGCCATATCCGTTACGTCACTCTTCTTCTTGGAAGATCTCGAAGCGCGGGGCGCGGCAGGAGCGCTGGCCGTCAAGCCGTCCTCGGCTGCTGCTGCTGGAGCAGAGGTTTTCTCTGCCGGGCTGGATGTCTTTTTCGAAGTTTTATTCGACTGCATGAGTACATTTTAAAGGACGGCAACAATTTTGTCAGCAATTGTTTGTGCGCGATCAGAGAGACCTTCCGTTAATTTGAAACAATGAGGCGATGCAAAAAGAGGTCAAGATAGTCGCCAGCGGAGATCTGCGGATGTCGGCCAACCGAGTCTGTTGGCCGGCGCAGCAGCGTGTCGAAGAGTCATTTTTCAACGCAGTGAGGAGCTTCGGCTTTGAACCCAAGCGTGCTCACGGTTTCGATGCGGTAAAACAGCACGGCTTCATCGATTCGCAAAAACGGGGCATGGAGGTTTTTCGCTCCATCCCGACAGATGCGCCGCTGATAGTCGTGGAAGCCGTCTGGCAGTACAGCCATCATGTGCTCGCCGGGTTGACCACTCACGAAGGACCTATTCTGACAATTGCGAATTGGAGCGGCGAGTGGCCAGGGCTCGTTGGCATGCTGAACCTGAACGGCTCTCTCACCAAGGCGGGAGTGAAATATTCGACTCTTTGGTCGTCCGATTTCACGGACGAATATTTTCTCTCCCGATTAGGTGGGTGGCTGAAAGGGCAGGATGTGGTTCACGATATGAGTCACGTACGATCTCTCGACGGGCTGCATTTGCCCAAGGAGGCAGATTCTCTCGGAAGCAAGCTCGCTCGCCAGCTCAAGCAAGAGAAAGCCATCATCGGCGTATTCGACGAAGGCTGCATGGGCATGTTCAACGCCATCGTGCCCGATCATCTTCTCAATCGAATGGGTCTGTTCAAAGAACGTCTAAGCCAATCATCTCTATTTGCCGCCATGCGTGAGATTCCGGATCTCGAAGCGGAAGCCGTTCGCAGATGGCTGAACGATAAAGGGTTGAAGTTCAAGATCGGAACGACGCCGGAAACCGATCTCACGGACGCCCAGATTCTCGATCAGTGCCGTATGTACATCGCTGCCCTGCGAATCGCGGATGAATTCGGATGTGAAGCGGTTGGAATCCAGTATCAGCAAGGACTGAAGGATCTGGCTCCCGCTTCCGACCTCGCTGAAGGATTACTGAACAATTCGGATCGGCCGCCGGTTGCATCGTTAGACGGACGAATTCTTTATGATGGGCAACCGTTGCCGCACTTCAACGAAGTAGACGAGTGCGCCGCAGTTGATGCAGTGGTGACCCACCGGGTGTGGAAGGCGCTGGGGCTACCGCCCGAGACTACTCTGCACGACCTGCGATACGGCGAAGAGTTTGGAGGCGAGTTCGTTTGGGTGTTTGAGATATCCGGAGCTGCTCCCGCGGCGCATCACATGAATGGTTATGCGGGTTCGGTGAGCGAACGCCAACCCCCGATGTATTTCCGGTTGGGCGGAGGATCTCTGAAAGGCGTGGCTAAGCCGGGTGAGATCGTCTGGAGCCGTGTGTTCATTGAAGACGGCAAGCTCAAGGCGGATTTGGGTCGCGCAAAAGTGGTGATGTTGCCGGGCGAGGAAACGGAGAGAAGGTGGCGCATCACCACACCCCAGTGGCCAATCATGCACGCGGTTCTATGTGGGGTCACGCGCGATCAGATGATGGCCAAGCATAAGGCCAATCACATCCAGGTGGCATACGGAGCAGATGCCAGGAGTGCAAACGCGGCACTGGCCACCAAGGCGGCTTTCTTCCGCGAAGCCGGGCTTGCGGTCAATATCTGCGGTAGCGAGACGGGTTTATAGAATGCGAGTCGGCTTGCTCGGAACGGGAGCGATCGCAAACAAGCACGCTGAAGCATATAAAAACATCGGGTTCGAGCTGGTCGCGTGCTCAAACAAGAGCCGGGCAAAGGGCCTGGAGTTTGCAAATCGCTGGGGTGCGCAGTTTATCCCGGAGTATCTGGATCTTTGCCGCTATCCCGGCCTTGATTTTGTGGATGTTTGTACGTTTCCTGATTTTCATCTTCAACCGCTCGAAGCTTGCGCGGCTATCCGGCGTCCTGTCCAGGTACAGAAACCGATTGCCACCAATCTGCAAACAGCGAGCCAGATGATCGAGATTGCGCGCGCCGCCCGCATCCCGCTAAACGTTGCCAGCCAGCATCGTTTCGACGATGCGACGATATTCCTGAAACGGGCGCTGGATGCCGGCCGGTTGGGAAAGCTGCTCGAAGCGGATGCTTACGTGAAATGGTTTCGCGATGATGCATACTATAGCCGCCCGATAAAGGGAAGCTGGCACACTGAAGGCGGCGGCGCCCTGATCAATCAGGCTATTCACCAGGTGGACCTGCTGCTTTATCTCATGGGACCGATCATCGAGGTCCAAGGAGCCTGGCGGATTGCGGCGGCTCACAAGATCGAATCGGAAGACATGGTGAACGCGCTGCTTACTTACCGATCCGGAGCGGCCGGAGTGATCCAGGCCGCCACGGCCTTTTGGCCCGGGTACACGGAGCGAGTTGAGATTCACGGAACGAAGGGCACCGCTATTATTTCGGGCGATCGTCTCACTACCTGGGACGCAAAGGACGACGCGGAAGCTAACGCGCTCGATCCCGCTCCCGTAGCGCAGAACATTTCATCAGGCTCCTCCGATCCCATGGCCATTACCGTCACCTCGTTCGAGCGCCAGTTCCTGGACTTTGGCGACGCGATCAAATCGGGACGGGAGCCTTTGGTCAACGGTGAGGAAGGATACCGTGCTCTAGAGGTTGTACTGGGCATTTACCAATCGTGCCGCGAGCGGAGGGCAGTAGCGCTTCCTCTCGCGCAAGGGTGAACGGCAGTGTTTCACCACACGATACAATCGGGGGGTTAGACCACGTTGTCAGGCGGCTTTCGCGCCGCTTCAGTCAAGATGCCGCCTTCCCACACTGACCACTCCGTCAGAGTGCCCGAATCCGCTAAAGAAACGATCGCACGCTCCAGCGATCCGGAACGTGTCAGCAAATATTTCGACGAGTTTCAAATGCGCCACCCTGACGCGCTCGAACAAGTCGTGCTTGATTCGGATCGTCTTAAATGGCTTGTGTTGATCTTTTCTTCCAGCCGTTTTCTTTCGGAAGAATTGTTGCGGCATCCCAATTGGATTCTCACCCTGGACACGGTTTGGCGTCCGTTGTCGTGCGACGAATATGGTGTCCGGCTAACCGGTTTCTTAGACGAGCTTGGGATAAGCAGTGCGACCGCAACTGAACTGGCACTCTTTCGGCGTAAAGAGTTGTTACGGATCGTAGTGCGAGATCAACTGGGGATTAGCGTGCTGTCCGAGATTACCGAGGAGCTTTCAAACCTGGCGGACTCGATTCTTGGGCGCGCCCTCGAAGACGTGTTCTGGCCGCTTGCGGCAAGATTTGGCAGCCCGCTCGAAGAGGCTAATCCGGCCGACGCAGAGCCTGCAGCGTTCGCGGTTCTCGCGCTAGGTAAGCTGGGCGGCCGAGAATTGAACTATAGCTCCGATATCGATTTGATGTTTCTATATAGCGGGAACGGCGAAACATCAGGACCCGACCGAATCACTAACAAGGAATACTTCAGAAAGGTCGGGAATCAACTCACGAACCTACTATCGACATATACTCCGGCAGGACAATGTTACCGGGTAGATTTGCGTTTGCGCCCGGAAGGAAGCCACGGTGAAATTTGTATCTCGCTGGCGGCTGCCAAAGAGTACTATGAGAAACGAGCGCGCGGGTGGGAACTACAGGCGCTTTTGAAGGCGAGAGTCGCCGCCGGAGATGAGCGGCTTGGCAGCGACTTTCTTAAGTCTGTTGAGCCTCTGATTTACTCCGCTACACTCGACTTCTCAACCGTTGAGAGCATGTCAGCGGCGCGTGAGCGTATTGGGGAAAAAATAGCTAAGAATTCTGCCAGACGCGGGGAGATCGATCTCAAACACAGGCGCGGCGGTATTCGGGATATCGAGTTTCTCGTGCAATGCCTCCAGCGTCTGCATGGGAATCGTGAGCACTCCGTGAAGGATCGCGGAACCCTCCCGGCGCTTGCTCGCCTGCATGATAATGATTTGCTTTCGAAGACGGAGTTCTCCCGGCTCGCGCACGCTTATACTTTCCTGCGTAAGCTGGAGCACGTGTTGCAGTTTGAGGATGACCGCCAGACATATGCTCTGCCTTCCGATTTGGGTGAACTGGAGCGGGTCGCGCGACGCGTGTCTCAAACGTGGGGGGAGCAGCAGTCCGGCCTTGCGGCTTCGACACATCTCTTGAGGGAACTCAACCAACATCTGGAAAACGTGCAGGCAATTTACGAGCGAATCATGCATGCGCAACGACCGCTCCATTACAGCGCCTCGGATGCTCAGAGCCCTTTCCGGGGAGCTCCGGCGAAGGTGGAGGAGACTCAGGAAAGCACGTTAAGCCAAGAGGTATTTCAGAAGTTCAGGGATGCCGCTCCCGCGTTGATTGAGCGAGTCGTTGCAGGCCGAAGCGCTGGTCTGAGAAACGGGATGCGCGACTTTCTGGAGAAACTCCTGCATCGCCCGGAGGAACTGAAACTTTTTTCACAGCATTCGACGTTGACAGCCTGGGCAGCGCAAGTATTCGAACTGAGCCCGCTACTCGCGAATCAATTAACCCGGCATCCGGAATTGCTGGAAGAAATCCGGCGCGCAGCCGACTATCCGGGGCGCAGGTATGCGTTCGAAGGACTGGCCGCTCCCTTGATGGATGTCGAGGGCCTACGCCGATTCTTTCGACGTGAAATGTTCCGGACCCAAGTGGCAAGCGTTTGTTTGCCTGAACCGGTATTTCAAACTCTGGATCAAACTTCAGCGCTGGCGGAGTTCGTGATTGCGCGCGCTTACCGGATCGCGCTGGAGATGGGACTGGAGCATGCCCGTGGTCACGCAACTCCCGAAAAGCCGTTCGAAGAACCCCAAAGCGAAATGATGGTCGTGGCCCTTGGGCGTTTGGGCATGAGAGAGTTCGATGTGGGCTCGGATGCCGATCTTCTGTTTATTGTCCCGGATAGCGAGGCGAGCCGTTTGCGCTTCTGGACGCGGGTAGTTGAACGATTGTTCGAGATACTTTCTGCGTATACCGAGGCGGGCGCGACTCTCTCGGTGGATACGCGGCTGAGACCGAATGGGCGCGAAGGGCCGCTGGTTCAATCCGAATCGAAGTATGTGGAATACTTCTCGACTAAAGCCGAAGCCTGGGAGGGTATCGCCTACATGAAAGCGCGCGCGGTAGCGGGAGATACGGAGCGGGCTACCAGATTCCTCACGCAACTGCAGCAAGTGGACTGGCGGAGGTACGGCCAGGGGGGGCGATCGAAACTCGATCTGCGGCAGATGCGATTGCGGCTGCAGCGCGAGCAAGGCTCGAACACTCCGTTGAAAGCGGCGCTAGGCGGCTACTATGACGCCGATTTTATTCTGATGTACCTGCGTCTGAGAGGCGCGGGCATGTTTTTCAAGAGTCTGAATACGCCGGAACGGATAGATGTGGTCGAAAAAATGGGCCACCTCGAACGAGCGGATGCCGAGTTCCTGCAGGAAGCGACTACGTATTTCCGCGCGCTGGATCACGCGCTTAGATTGGTCACTGGGCACGCCGAAGGCAAGATACCCGCTTCCGAGGACCAGCGAGAGATGTTGGCGGAACTGATGACCCGCTGGACGGTGCAGAAATCGACGGCTAAGAGCCTCGAAACGGATTTAAGTGGTTTCCAGACGAAGATGCATCGGCTGTTTGAGACGGTCTTCGTTCAATAGCAAACTATTCTTCGTCTTCAAACGGAAGATGCTTGGCGGCCGCGATGATCTTCTCAGCCTGCGGCGCCGGCACATAGTCATAGTGATCGAATTCCATGTGGAAAGAAGCGCGACCCTGGGTTTTAGAGATTAGATCATTCTGATAGTTCAACATTTCTGACATCGGCACCTGAGCGCGGATGATCTGGGTGTTGCCGTTCAGATCCATGCCAGCGACGCGGCCACGACGACCGTTGAAGTCGCTCATCAGATCGCCCGCGAAGTCAGCGGGAGTTTCCACTTCCACCTTCATCACTGGTTCGAGCAGCGCTGGTTTGGCTTGCTGCATGGCCGCACGGAAGGCCTTACGTCCGGCAAGCTTGAAAGCCATTTCCGAAGAATCGACATCGTGGTACGAGCCGTCGTAGAGTGTAACTCGAAAGTCCGTGACAGGGTAGCCGGCGATGAACCCGCGTTCAGCCGCTTCCAGAATTCCTTTTTCGACGGCAGGAACATATTGCCGGGGAATGGCGCCGCCGAAAATATCATTGACGAACTGGAATTGTTCTCCTCTACCGAGAGGTTCGATCTTAATCCAGCAATCGCCGAACTGCCCGTGACCGCCCGTTTGTTTCTTGTGCCGTCCCTGGACACTTGCGCTACCGCGAACCGTCTCGCGATACGGGATCTTGGGTGATTTCAGCTCGACCTCGACGCCATAGCGGCGTTTCAGGCGGCTGACGACTATCTCCAGATGCTGTTGTCCGTTTCCGGCCAGAAGAAATTCTTTGGTCTGTGTATCGCGGTAGAAGCGCAACGAGCGATCTTCTTCGAGCATCTTGGCGAGTGCTGTGCTTAACCGGTCTTCGTCATTGCGGGTCTTCGCCGATATGGCATAAGCGATGGAGGGTTCGGGGATACTCACCGCACGAAACACCGGACAATTCGCCTTCTCGCAAAGCGTGTCGCCGGTTAATGTGTCTTTGAGCTTGGCGACGACACCGATGTCGCCTGCGCGAAGCTCGGATATCGGCTGCATGACTTTCCCAAACGGCGTGGCGATGTGCGCCAAGCGCTCATTGCTGTTAGAACGCTGGTTGATCAGATGGACGTCGTCTTTCACTGCTCCGGACATGACTTTGAAAAACGAGAGCCGCCCAGCAAAGGGATCAGCGGCAGTCTTGAATACAAAGAGCGCGGGGCTTCCAGCCGGTGAAATCGCTTTGGTCACTTCCGCTCCGTTTTGCTCGGCAGGGAGACCGGGACGGTCCAGGGGTGACGGAAAGAGCTCGGCGATGAAGTTCATCAGGAGATCGCAGCCTATGTTGGGTGAAGCAGCGGCACACAAGATCGGGAAAATTCGTCGCTCCCGAAGGGCCTCCTGGAGACCAGTGATGATGTGATCAACGGGCAGAGTGCCGGTGGCAAAGAACTCTTCCATCAGTTCGTCCTTGCCCTCGGCGATCATCTCTACCAAAGCTTCATGTGCCTCTGTGGCAGCCTTCTTTTCCGACTCGGGGATGTCTTCCTCGCTGCCGCGCCCATTGCCGCCAGCGGTATAGGAGAAATACCGCATGCGGATCACATCGATGATTCCGCGGAAGTTTTTCTCCGAGCCGTATGGCAGATGAATGGGTATAGCGGACCGGCCAAATCGTTCGTGAATACTTTCGACAGAACGCTCGAACGAGGAGCGCTCGCGATCCAGTTTATTGATAACCAGCGCGGCCGGTAATTTGAATTCTTCAGCAAAAGTCCAAACTTTCTCTGTTGACACTTCAATTCCGGCGACGCCATCGAGCACGACCACAGCGGCATCAGCGGCAACGAGGGCTGACCGGCTCTCGTTCAGAAAAATGTTGTAGCCCGGAGTATCGATCAGATTGATTTTGATCTTTTGCCATGCCAATGCCGCGAGTGCAGAATTGATACTCAACTTTCTCGCGACTTCTTCTTCGTCGAAGTCAGTTATGGAGTTCCCATCGTCGGGTTTCTGATGGCGCTCGGCCGCTCCGCTAGTGAAGAGCATCGCCGCAGTAAGCGACGTCTTCCCGCTATGGCCGTGTCCAACAAGCGCGACGTTCCGGATATCGGAACTCTCTGACACCTTCATTCCTGATCCTCCAAATAGAACAGAGCGGCAAAAAAGCCGCCCGAAGCCGAGAGGATATCAAACTGACGATGGAGGGGGTTTTTACCGTCTATAAAAGGAAACGGCGGTAGTAACGGTAGAAAGCGAGCGGTTCCCAGAGTGCAAAGGTATGTTCCACGTGAAACATTGCCGCGCGAAGTGCAAGATTCCAGGAAGTTTTCGCTGTACAGATGGTTCCGCTGGGAGCTTCGAGAACCGGATTTTGAGTGCGGGTTTTCAGACGACGGTTGCGAGAAGGGGCAAAACGGTAATAACCCGCGGGAAGTGAATGTCAAATCGCTTCCTTGTCAGTCGCGGCTCGGTAGACGGATGCATACTCGCAAACCGCTTCCTCTGGGCGCGGCTCCGTAAGTGAGGGGACGACAGGGATTATTTTGAGTCGAATGCTTGTGACTAGGCGGTCTGACGAGAGGCAGCTATGTCACTGTCTACGTCGATTACGGGATTGTACGTGAGGATTCGTCCGCAGCTCTCACAGAACATGACCCGATCACCGCGGCGGAGATCCTGAAAGAACTGAGGGCGGAGTGAAATCTGGCAGGCATCACAGCGCCCGTCGGTGGCATCCGCGATGGGAGTGTTCTTGCTCTTTTTGCGAATCCGCTCGTATTCGGTGTAGAAGGCGGGAGCCATTTGGGCGACTAAACCCTTGCGGTCTTCCTGGTGCCTGGCGAGTTCCTCTTGATCCACGCCGGTTCGCTCACGAGCATGAGCCTTCTCTCTCTCGACATGCCGCTGCTCCTGTTTGAGTTCGTCCTCTGCGGCTTTAACGTTCTTCTCTAAGGGCTCGGATTGCTCCATCAGATCGAGAATTTTGTCTTCCGATTTGCGCACTTCCGCTTCGGCGAAAGCAATTTCGTTCTGGAAGGCTTTGTACTGCTCGTTGGTCTTGGCGCCGAGCATCTGGTCCCTGAGCTTGGAAACCTTCTGATTGTGGACCTGGATGTCGCCTTCGAGCTTCTTGCGATCGCGTTGATTCGCGGCCAGGGCAGCACGGTCGGCTTCCAGCCTCCGCGTATGCGATTCCAAGCTTTTTTCAATTCCGGCGATGTGTCGTGGGAGGGTCGCGATCTCACTTTCGAGACTCGCGATCTTGCGGTCAAGCGCTTGAAGACGCAGCGCCAGAGCAAGCTCATGCAACATTAACTTCGAATTTTAGCATGCGCCTCCCCATACAAATGGAGGAAATGAGCAACGGTCCGGATTCCCTGATAGTAATTAGTGACGCGAAATTTCTCGTTCGGCGAATGCAGGCCGTCATCCGGCAAACCAAAACCCATGAGAACAGTGGGAATGCCCAGATGTCCGGCAAAATCTCCGACGATCGGTATGGAACCACCGCTTCTTATGAAGACCGTAGGTTTCCCTAACATGCCGGCGAATGCTTCAGAAGCGACATGAATGGCTGGATGATCCGGGTTCACCGAGATCGCCGGGCCAGCGCTCAAGACTCTTACTTCGGTGCGAATCCCTTGCGGAGTATTGCGGTCCACCCAGTTCTTCACAGCGGCGAGGATTCTTTGGGGATCTTGATTCGGAACGAGCCGCAAGCTAACCTTCGCTACCGCTTTAGCGGGGATGACGGTCTTCGCACCAGCGCCGGTAAAGCCGCCGGCTATGCCATGCACTTCGAAAGTAGGACGTGCCCAGATACGGTTTAGGACCGGTTGATCGGGCTCTCCGGTGAGCGCTGTCGAACCTACCTCATCCTGCAGAAATTCCTGTTCGTTGAATGGCAGACGTTTCCAGCTATCGGTCTCTGAGGATGCTGGCGGGGCCACGTCATCATAGATTCCCGGTATTTGAATATGGCCCTGGGCATCTTTTGCTTTCGCGAGCAGTTCGATGAGCCCATACACTGCGTTGGGTGCCGCTCCGCCGTACATGCCGGAGTGGAGATCACGAGCGGGGCCGTTAGCCTCGACCTCGAGGTACATGAGCCCGCGGAGCCCAACACAGAGCGTAGGAACCCCATCGGCGAACAACTCTGTATCCGAAACGAGCGCGACGTCCGACTTAAGTTTTTGTTTATGCGCGGCAACGTACTTCGCGATCGATTCTCCACCGATCTCCTCTTCGCCCTCAATCAGGAATTTGATATTGACAGGCAGTGCGCCATGCAAGACAGCGCGTAAGGCTTCGACAGCCTTGATGTGCATGTACATCTGCCCCTTGTCGTCGCAGGCGCCACGAGCGTATATGTTGCCGGTGCGAAGGCTTGGCTCAAAAGGCGGAGTTTCCCAGAGTTCGAGGGGATCGGGAGGCTGCACGTCGTAGTGGCCGTAACAAAGCACGGTGGGCTTGCCCGGCGCGTGCAACCAATCGCCGTAGACGAGCGGGTGCCTGGCAGTAGGAATGAGTTCAACATGCTCCATGCCGGCGGCCTGCAAAGCGTCTGCGACAAAGGCTGCCGCGCGCGCCACGTCGGCGGCATGTTCGGGTAGCGTGCTGATGCTCGGGATACGCAGGAAGCGAAGCAGTTCTTCGAGGAAGCGCGGCTCATTCTGGGATACGAAAGCATCGACGATGGAGGGCAAGCGTGTTGATCCTTCGACTCAAGTATACGGAGGGCGGAGACTCGCGCGGATGGGTCGCGAGGGCGCGGGACGAAGGGCGCAACCACGATGCGATAAGTAATTGCCAGCAGAGATCCAACACGCTTCCGGACAATCCCACAACTCTCGGCATTCTAGGTATACTCATAACAAGATGCCTCGAATGCCTAGACAAGTGGAAAAGTCCTCGGGCGATGCCGAGCTTCTTCAAGGAACGCTGGACATGTTGATCTTGAGGGTAGCCGCTCTGGAGCCTATTCATGGCTACGCCATCATCCACCGACTCCAGCAGCTTTCCCACGATGCTCTCCAGATCCGGCAAGGATCTCTCTATCCGGCGCTTTACAGGTTGGAGGAGCGGGGCTGGCTCAAGTCCGATTGGAAGACGACCGAAGGCGGCCGCAAGGCAAAGTTCTATAGCGCAACTAAGACCGGACGCCGGCAGTTGGACGCGGAGAAGGCCGGTTGGAAGCGGCTGTGTGAAGCCATTTCCCTGGTCCTTGAGACCGCGGAGTGAGGACTCGAAGAAATGAAATGGAGCTCCTGGCTTAAGCGATCGCGATGGGAACGGCAGATGCATGCCGAGTTTCAGTTTCACTTCGAAAATCAAGTAGCCGATTACATGCGAGAGGGACTGACTCGAGAAGAGGCGGAATTGCGCGCTCGCCGGGAGTTCGGCGCGCTCGAATTGGCGAAAGACGAATGCCGGGACCAAAGAGTGTCCGAGCCGCTTGGTCAACTCTTGCGTGATCTTCGATACGCCCTTCGTTCCTTACGCAAAGCGCCGGGATATGCCATTGCGGCGATTTTGACTCTGGCCTTAGGTATCGGGGCAAATACCGCGATTTTCAGCGCATTAGACGGAGTGGTTCTAAGAGCGCTGCCCTATCACGAACCAGATCGCCTGGCAATCGTGCTGCTCTACAATCGAAGTCTCAAGTACGCCACCTATCTTTCCTATCCGGACTTTCTCGATTGGCAGCGTGATGCGCGCTCCTTCGAGCAAATAGCCGCGTTCATGCCAACCGGCTATGACCTGGTGACTCCCGGTTCGCCCGAGCACGTAAACGGATATGGAGTCTCTTCGGGCTTCTTTCGCACTCTCAGTGTGAACCTGGCCCTGGGCAGTTCCTTTTCTCCCGAGGAAGACCGACTCGGCGGGATGCCTGCAGCCGTCATCAGTAATCGGCTGTGGCAAGAACGTTTTCAGGGAAATCCCGCTGTTATCGGCAAGTCCGTCACCTTGAACGGCGCCGGTTATACCGTGATTGGCGTCTTACCGGCTGGATTTCGATTTGAAGACCAGCCGGTAGATGTCTTGACTCCACTAGGTCAAGAGAGGCTTCTTTTCCAGAATGATCGTACAGTTCACGACATCGCCTGCATCGCGCGCTTGAAGCATGAGGTCAGCCTTGGCCAGGCGCATGCCGAAATGAATACGCTTCAGGAGCATATCGACGAACTGAACCCGACCACAGAAAAAGGGCAGGAAACGTCTATCATTCCGCTGAAGCAAAGTCTGATCGGCGACATTGGCGAGACGCTGATATTGCTGCTCGGAGCTGTCAGTTTCGTTTTGCTCATCGCCTGCGCGAATGTTGCGAATCTGTTACTGGCACGCTCGGCGGCCCGGACGCGCGAGTTTGCGGTCCGACGGGCGCTGGGCGCGAGCCGAATGCAAATCATCCGGCAACTGATTACGGAAAGCGTGCTTCTGTCGTTTGCCGGCGGAGTTCTCGGACTCGCGGTTGCAAAATTTGGGCTAAGGGCGATTCTGGGAGCAGTTCCGGGTGGTCTGCCGCGGATCGAGAACATTGGCGTAAACACTTCTGTTCTCCTGTTTGCGCTTGGCCTCTCGATCCTGGTTGGAATTCTGTTCGGCCTCGCGCCAGCGGTTAGACATGCAAATACCGATCTGCAAGCCGGGTTGAAAGAAGGCGGCCGCGGTTCCACCGGAAGGCATCAGCGCACGCAAGGTGTTCTCGCAATCGCACAAATCGCACTCGCGATGGTTCTGCTCTCGGGAGCCGGACTGCTTTTCCGCACCATCCATAATCTCTGGGCTGTGAACCCGGGCTTCGAAATGCAGCACGTTGTTACGTTCAAGGTTGGGCTCTCTCCTTCCACGACGCAGACGGCGTCAGCCATGCGCGCCACATATCAACAACTCACCGAGCGCATCCGGGAGATTCCCGGCATAGTGTCAGCCGGCATGACAGCGCTGGTGCCGCTGGGGAGAGGCAGCAATTCCGGCCCGTTCTGGCTCGGACCACATCAGCCGGCGTCGATGGCAGAGATCCCGCGGGCGCTCTATTATGCGACCAGTCCCGATTACCCCCGCACCATGCGAATCCCGCTCCTGCGCGGCCGCTTTCTGACACAGGCAGACAATAGCCATTCGGAACCGGTCATTCTCATCGATAGTCTGATGGCGCGCAGGTATTTTCCGGGTCGCGATGCTCTGGGTCAGACGATAACAATTCCTCATTGGGGCGGCGCTTATGCCGTGCCAACTCGGATTGTGGGCGTGCTCGGTCATGTGGAACAGTACGGGATCGACGGCTCTGGAGGCGAGCAGCCGCAGATTTACTACTCCTTGTATGAGCTTCCCGATGAGGCTTTGCCCATCTTTCGTAACGAGATCACATTTGCGGTACGTACTACGCTCAATTCTGCTGTTGTGATGCCCGCTATCAAGAACGCCGTATATGGAGCGAGTGGGGGCCAGCCGGTCTATGACATTCGTACGATGCGCGAACTCTTTTCCGGGTCTATGGCACGCCAGCGCTTTCCCATGATTCTGCTGGTTGCCTTCGCGGTCCTGGCCTTGCTGCTGGCTACCGTCGGAATCTATGGCGTGATCTCCTACTCGACAGCTCAGCGCGTGCCGGAGATCGGAGTTCGCATGGCGCTGGGGGCGGCAAAGTGGGACGTTCTGCGAATGCTGATGGGGCAGGGTCTTCGACTTGCCTGTATTGGTGTTGGTATTGGAGCTTTCGCAGCCGCAATGCTCACCCGAGTACTTTCGAGCTTTTCGCACCTGCTGTATGGTGTGAGGGCGACTGATCCATTGACGTTTGCTGTGGTCGCGCTCTGCCTGTTCGCCGCAGCGATTTGTGCGTGTTACATTCCAGCTCGCCGGGCGGCTCAGTTGGACCCGGTGACCGCGCTCCGGCAAGACTAAATTCGCGGCATCGGCCCTCGATGCTAAAGCCCTTTCGGACAGACCTCCCTCTCAGGTCAATCGACCGTTGACTCAACAGATGTGCTTATGTAGAATACTAGCTACCCTCCGCCGTCCAAATAGGATCTAATCCGCCATGCTCGAAGTTCGCGACCTGACCAAACGTTACGCCGGTATCCCGGTCGTCGATCATGTCGATTTCGTGATTCATCGCGGCGAAACGCTTGGCTATCTCGGCCCCAACGGCGCCGGCAAGAGTACCACAGTCAAGATGATCATTGGCCTCCTTGACCCCACGTCCGGAGAAATCGCGTTTGATGGCCAGAACATCCACAAAAACCCCGAAGCCCGCAAAGCCTTTCAGCGCCGCATCGGCTACGTGCCGGAAGAGCCGCACCTCTATCCGCATCTCAGCGGACGCGAACATCTTCAACTCGTCGGGCGTCTCCGCGGATTATCCCGGCACATGCTCGAACCAAAACTGGACGAGCTTCTCCGGCTCGTCGGGCTCTGGGAAGAACGTCACTCCTCCCTGGCCAGCTATTCCAAAGGGATGCGCCAGAAAATTCTTCTCATAAGTGCGCTATTCCACGATCCCGAGGTCCTCATCCTGGATGAACCGTTCTCGGGCCTTGACGTGAACGCGGCGATGATTCTCCGCAGTCTGCTGCGCGCCTTCGCCGAGCGCGGCAAGATGGTTCTCTACAGCTCGCATGTGCTCGAAGTAGTCGAGAAGGTCTGCAACAATGTTCTTATCCTCAGCAAAGGGCGCGTTGTAGCGCACGATTCCGTGGCCCGTCTACGCGAGCTTAACGATAAATCGTCGCTCGAGGATGTCTTCGCCGGGCTGACGCAAACGGAAGACGCGGATTTGATCGCCAGGCGCATGCTCGAAGTGGTGGCTGCATGAGTCCGCGCCGCGAACTGCTGCGCCACTTCCTCGAAACTTTCTTCGACAGCGAGGCTCTTGCCGTTTCCGGTGAATGGAAGAAGACCGCGATCGGCGTCCTCGCTGCTTTCCTTTCATTCGGTATCGTTGTGTTCAAGGTTTACTGGGACCGGTACGCGATCCTCAATTCGCCCGCGCATTCCAGTGTTGCGCTCTATCGATCCGAACTGCGCTCCGATCTTCTTTGGTTCATCGGCCTCGCCTCCGCGGTGACCGCTCTGCTTACGCTGCTTCAATGGCAATCGCTTTTCCCAAATCGTCGCGATTGCCTTGCGTTTGCCGCTCTTCCGATCAGCGTCCGAGACATCTTCCTGACGAAATCCGGCGCGCTGATGATCCTGTTCACCGGGTACGTCCTCTCGATAAATCTTCCCTGGTCGGTCCTTTTCACCACGGCAGTGTCAGGCGCCTGGCAAGAAAACCCGAACACGCTGGTGCTTATCGCGGCCACCTTCGTTACCCTCGCCGCCGCCTGTTGCTTCGCGTTTGGGGTTCTCCTCGCAGTCCAGGGACTTCTCTTGAATCTCCTGCCCACGCGCATCTTCGATTCTGTCTCCATCTGGATACAGGGCGTTCTTTTCATCTCGACGCTCGGCACGCTCCCGCTCGCCGGCCGCCAACCTCACGCCGAGTGGTGGCCAGGCATCTGGTTTCTCCATCTATGGGAGTCGATCGTCCTCGGCGATCCGAAACGCGCACGAACAGCGCTCCTGAGCATTGCAATCCCGGCAGCGGTCGCTATCGGCGCTTATCTCGCCGGCTATCACCGTCATCGCCGCATGCTGCTCGAGGCATTCACCCGACGAGACGATACCGGCACGTCCGACAAAATCGCCAAACTGGGCTCACGTCTGCTTGAAATCTGGATTCGCCGCCCACAGGAACAAGCAGCATTCGCTTTCATTTGGAAAACACTCGTACGAAGCCGCGGCCATCGTCTTCTCCTCCTGGCTTGGGCCGGACTGGCGGCCGGCTGGATCGTCAAGGGCATCCTCAATATGCCGACTCCCTCTTTGAAAAACGAAGGCGTCTACGGGATGATCGTTACAGCTTCGCCGCTTGCTCTCGCGCTTCTCGCCGTAAACGCCCTGCGCCGTCTTTTCTCGCTCCCCGTCGCGCACAGCGCAAGATGGATTTTCGAAATCGAAGAGCACAATGACGCCTCTCGCTGGCTCTCAGCCGTTGATCGCTTCATTATCTGCTGTGCCATCGCGCCAGTCTGCCTGGCCGGACTTCCCGCATCTATCGCGGTGCTTGGATGGCAGCGTGCCCTCATCGTCACGGTGTTGGTATTCCTCACCGCCACGCTTTGGTTCGAAGTGCTTTTCCGGAACTGGCGCAAGCTGCCTTTCACATGCAGCTATTCGGCTTCGCGGCGGCCGTTTGCCGTTACGCTTGTCGAGTACAGCATCGCCAGCGCGCTGCTCGCCGTTATTGCGAGTCTGATCCTCTATTGCTCTCTGGAACCCGCCGCTCTCTTGTCGATCTTCACACTTTTACTCTGGAGCGTCTGGCGGATGCGGCGAAAACGCCACGCCGCATGGTCCAACTATCGCATCCTATACCAGGAATTTGAAGAACCGGAAGTGAACCCGCTGGAACTCGACCATTTCGAGCATGCGCCGGCCGTAGCAGCGGGCCCGGCCCGCCCTGAGGCAGAATTCGCCTTCCATCTCACGACTTCGCGCTCTGCCATCCCGGACCTGACGAGCGAAATCGCCGAGTCCATCCACAACCGAACTTTTTTCGATAGCTTGCGGGATGACCTCCGGCACGGTCTCCGCCTTATCCGCCGCGACCCGATTGTTTCGCTCGTCATCATCGCAACTCTCACTGCTGCCATTGGCATCAATGCCAGCGTCTTCACCGTAGTCAACGGGTACTTCCTTCGACCACATATCACGAACGACCCGGCGAGCTTCGTCCAAATCACACCCGCCACAGGATCGACTGGAAATTGGCGCGGGGCATCTTACGCTGAATATCAGGCTTTTCGAAACGGCGCCCGGTCACTGCGCCAGCTCGCCGCCTTTTACATGTTCCCGGCTCGTTTTCGGCGAAGAAGTTGGAGGGAACGAGGACGTTCGGGGCCTCGGCGTTTCCTGCAACTTCTTTACGGTAGAAGGACTGGCGCGTCCGAAGCTTGGGCGGCTTTTTGTCGAGGACGACTGCCGCGCGCCGGGCCAACCCCCGGTCGCGATCCTGAGTGAGAGCACCTGGCGCAGCCGCTTTGCCTCCGATCCTCGGATTATCGGCCGCGTCATCCAGATCCGGAACCGCTCAGTGCCGGTTGTTGGTGTAGTGCCCGCAACCACTTCCGGCTGGCTCATAGGCCCTTCGGCCAGCGTATTTCTCCCTTACACCGCGCAGCCGTACCTTGACCCAACATCGAACCTCTTCACAAAAGAGCAGGATTTCTGGCTCGGACTCGCCGGACGCATCGCCCCTGGTTACAACCGCGCCGCGGTCCGCGCCGAACTCACCAGGCTGGTCCGGGAGCAAGACAAAATGAACCCCGGGCGCAGCACTCGCATTGAAACAACGGATGGTTCCTGGATCGAATGGATCGGGCTCTTTGCGAGTGCTCGATTTATTCTCCTCTCCAGCTTCTTTTTCGGCGCGTTCAATCTGGTCCTTCTTATCGCTTGCGCCAACGTAGCCGCGCTGCTGCTTTCGCGTGCGGCGACAAGGAATCGTGAAATCGCCCTGCGCCTGTCGTTCGGTGCGCCGCGCAACCGTCTGGTCCGCATGCTCATCACGGAAAGCCTCGTGCTAGCTGTGGTCGCGGGCGCGTTCAGCTGGATCCTCGTGAACAAGTTGCCCGAACCGCTCGCCCGCTACCTCATCGTGCGTTCACCCGATTTCCCGCTTGTGCCCGATTGGCGGGTGCTCGCGTGGGTTTCCGCGCTCGTGCTCGCCACCGGCGTTCTGGCCGGTATTGCGCCAGCGACTGAGGCCCTGAAATTCGACCTCATCAACTCACTCAAAGGCTTTGGCGGCCTCCTCGGCGGGGCAGCCGGAACGAAACGCGCGCTCGGTTATCTAGTCAGCACGCAGGTGGCGCTGAGCATGGTCCTCATTGTCGGCGCCGGGCTGCTCGGCCAAGCCGAGAACCGCAATCTCCACGCGTATCCGGGATACGATTCACGCCACATCGTTGTCGCGTGGTTCTGGCGTCCCGTGCCTCTCAAAGTGATCACAGACCGCATCTTGAGCGTTCCAGGAGTCCGTTCCGTCGCATTCTCCCGCGCGGTCCCGCTCTTAGATCACGATTCCGTCGAGATCTCCCCGCCCGAAAGGCCGGACGCGGTGCAGCCCGTTAGCGTCTTCACCGCCTCGCCGCAATTCTTCGAGACGATGGGCATCCCGTTGGTTGGGGGCCGCGAATTTGTTCCAGGCGAGATCAATGCCGCGGTCGTCTCGCAGACTCTCGCCCGGCTGTTCTGGAACGACAGGAGCCCGCTCGGCCGGCAACTTAAATTGCCCGAGGGAACCGCACTCACAGTGGTTGGAATTGCGAAAGACATTGACCCCCTGCGCTTCGGCGGCACAGATAACCCGCCACTTTACCGATCGCTCGCGGCCAGTGCGGCCGGGGACGTCCTCGCCATCCACTTCGACCGGCGGTTGCAGCAGCCGATGCTGTCGATCCGCGCCGCGATCCGGGAGATCGAACCGGATCTACCCGCGACGATCCGCCTCATGCAGAACTGGATTGATGAGGTGACCACCGAAATCTGGAATTTCGTCTCACTGATCCTGCTGCTCGGAATTCTCGCAACGATCCTGTCGGCGGCTGGTATCTATGGAGCTGTTTCATTCGCCGTGAACCAGAGTACGCGCGAATTCGGCATTCGTGCAGCGTTGGGCGCCCAACGCCTCGACATCGTGCGTTTCATCTACTCCGCTGGGGGCAGACCCGTGCTGCATGGCCTTCTGGTTGGTTTGTGGCTCTCTGTTGCAACGGCCGCGGCTCTTAGCAAGACACTCGACACCGGCCCTCTGCGCATCGACAGCAGTGATCCATTTCTGTATATTGAGGCTGTTTTGTTACTGGCGGCAGCAGCGATGGCGGCGACGTTTCTTCCGGCTCTGCGGGGCGCAAATTCAGACCCCGTCGAGGCCCTGAGATATGACTAAGGGGAGATTGCCCGTCAGCCGGAGTTCATGCCAGGCAGTTCTTCAACAGAGAATCGGCCCTGCCGGATTCTGTTCGGCGCGGCGGAAGCAGATGTTGCTTATGCTGCTTCTGAACTGGGGCTTTTGGAAAAGACTAGCGCCGCGAGGTGACCCGGACTTAATTCGCGGTGGGCCGCTCCACGTGATCGATAACAAGAACTTCGACCGGACCTTTGGCCGGTACCAGCTTCAGACCGAGTTGTTCCTTCAGCGCGGAGAAGATGTTTGGTTGATCAGTGTCCTCGGGAGGCCTGGTACCGCCCGGATCGCCCGGCCCTTTGTAGCCCGGCAAGCGAATCGTGGCGCCGTCCGCAGTGAAACTCAGATTGAGACTGAAATCGCGAGTGACTCCGGTTTTATCCAAGACGGGCCGGTCCAACACTAACTCAAGCTTGCTTATGAAGTCCGCCATATGGACCTTGCTTCCTTCGAATTGCAGCAGCTCTAGGGTCCGGACCCATAGGGTCCCGCGACATAGCCACAGTCGGCCTCTCCGGGTGCGGGCGGTTTCGGCGGTGCGCCGGGAGGCTGGGAAATGCAGACTGCTGCCTTCGGCGCCGGCAGTTTGGGGCCGCCCCTTGCCACCTTCAATTCGTATACAGGGAGCTCTCTCGTCTCCCTGTGGAGTGCCAGCTTGAACCGGTCGGCCAAGAGCGTTTGCAGCATCAGCCATATTTGTTTCCGATCGGTGTTGCCCTCCGGTTTGGCGTCGATATCATAGCCATCCCTAGCGATCCAGGACGGACCTCCCAGCACCTGGAAGGCCTGGACCCCGTACGCTCGTTGGATGAGAAGCATCAGCGGGGCGTTCTGCGCGTGCAGCCGCCCGCCGGGTTCCATACGAACACCCATGGGGTGCTGGGTGGGGTCACTCCAGACGGAAGGATTTCGTTTGATCGAAGCCACTTCGAATTTTGGCGCCGCGGCACTCGGGGATTGAGCGACGCCAGGTTCAGATTGCGCCTGCACGTGGACCGGACTGACGACGCCAATACCGATGATGTCGATAAGGATCAGCACAGCGACGGCCGCCATTGCCCCAAAAGCATTTAGGATTTGAAGGGCAAGCCTGGTGAGTTTCGGTTTGGTCATGGCGATCCCTACTAGTATCGAGTAGATTCTACTACTAGATAGTAGGGCCGTCAAAACAGACCTTCTAGCGGAAGCGGTGCTCTTCTGGCGGTCATCTAGATAGAGCTATGAACATCCTGATTCGAATCGCGGTAATATTCCCTTTATAACTGGTCGATCACCGACAGGAGAACATGCCGAGACGCGAATCGCCGCTCCAGTCCGAGATGGTCCAAGGGACCCTGGACATGCTGATCCTTCAGACGCTCGTCTTAGGTCCAGCGCACGGACAAACGATCGCTCACGCGATCGAGCGGGGTTCGGAGGATGTTCTTCAGGTTGAACACGGATCGTTGTACCCTGCGCTGCACCGTTTGCAGAATCGCGGTTGGATTGCCGCATTCTGGGGGACGTCAGAAAACAATCGCAGAGCAAAGTATTACAGGCTTACGCCAGAGGGCAAGAGGCAACTCGCGGCGCAGACATCGCGGTGGGAGGAACTGGTACGCGCGATTGGCCGCATCCTGAAGCCCGTCACGGAGAAGCAGGGATGAACTGGAGAAGATTCCTCAGACGGGACACAGCCGATGCCGAACAGCGCGAGGAACTCGAGTTCTACGTCAATCTGACGGCGGAAGAATACGTCGCGCAAGGAATGAACCCGGCCGAAGCAAAGACCGCTGCCCGCAAAAAGCTGGGCAACGCGACCTTGATTCAAGAGGAGATTTATCGAATGAATACTCTGACGTTCTTCGAAAGCGTGCTGCGCGAGGTGCGGCATGCTCTGCGGATGATTCGAACGAAGCCGGGCTTCAGCGTTCCTGCGCTGGTGTCCCTCGCCCTGGGGATCGGCGGAAACATTGCCATATTCAGCGTTGTCGATGCGGTACTAATTCGCCCGTTGCCGTATCCTGAGCCGGAACAACTAGTTGGCGTTTTCCACTCAGCGGTGTTGTCAGGCCAGGTCTTCAAGGAGATGCCGCTTTCGCTCGGCATGTATACCGCCTACAAGGAAAATGCACGGAGTTTTGAAGAATTCGGCGTTTGGACTGCAGGCGCTGCAACCGTGACAGGCATCGGCAACCCCGAAGAGATTCCGACGGTCAGCATGACCCACGGCGTCTTCCGGGCGCTCGGAGTGCGGCCCTATCTAGGCCGGTGGTTCTCAAACGCAGATGAGGCGCAGGGCGCGCAGAAAACTGTGATCCTCTCCTATCAATACTGGCAACAAAGGTTTGGGGGCGACAGGCGCGTACTCGGCCGGTTGGTTCTCATCGATTTCGTCCCTCGCCAGGTAATCGGAGTGATGCCTCGGGGCTTTGTATTCCTCAACCTGACCTCTGACGCGTTCCTTCCACAGAGTGTTGGCGGCGACGTGCCTGGATCGGGGGACTTCGACCACTCCGGTCTTGCCAGGCTCAAATCCGGTGTCAGTCTTACACAAGCCAATCAAGACATCGCGCGGGTATTGCACATTTGGGGAGCCAGACAGGGCCTAGGGCCACAAACGCTCGAGCAGCTTCAATTCAAGCCCAACGTCCATCCGCTGAAGCAGGATGTTGTTGGAGATATTGGCGCCGTTCTCAAGATTCTCATGGGAGCGTTAGCATTGGTGCTGCTGCTGGTCTGCGCGAACGTGGCAAACCTCGTACAAGTCCGGGCGCAGGCCCGAGGTCAGGAGTTTGCGATTCGGGCGGCACTTGGCGCTGGTTGGGGGCGGATTGTGCGTGAGCTGCTGGTCGAGAGTCTTGCTTTGGGCGTTCTCGGCGGCGCTATGGGCTTGGGACTTGCCTATGCGGGGCTTCGGGTGTTGGTAACGCATGGACCGGCGGCGCTGCCTCGAGTGGGAGAGATATCGATTGGCTCAAGGAGTGTTTTGTTCGCAGTGGCTTGCTCCCTGGGATCGAGCGTCTTGTTTGGATCGATAGCGGTGCTCAAATCAGGCCTTCGCAGCAGGCTGCAAAACGCGCGAGGCGCCAGCGCATCTGCGGAACAGCTCAGGACTCAGAATGCGCTGGTGATGACACAGGTGGCGCTCGCCCTGGTGTTGTTGATAGCAGCCGGACTACTGGTTCGCAGCTTAGCAGCGTTGCGCGCAGTGAAACCGGGGTTCACGCATCCGGAGCAGATTCAGACGGTCCGGCTTTTTATTCCGGAGGCGCAGATACAAGCGCCGGAACAAGTAGCGCAAATGCAAGCTGAGATTCTCCACAAGCTGGCCGCTATTCCGGGCGTGACGGCAACAGCGTTCGCTACTGCTTTGCCATTGGAGTTGGAATACCACAACGGCAATCCCGTCTTCATCGAAGGCAAGACGGTAGTTGGTCGTATCCCGCCGAACCGAACCATCAAATCTATTTCGCCCGGCCTCTTTGCCGCCCTAGGGATGCGGCTGATCGCTGGGCGGGATTTCACTTGGAACGATGTATTCGGAAAACGGCACGTAGTCCTGGTGTCTGAAAACATGGCTCGCGAAAATTGGGGCGAGCCACATAACGCGATTGGCAAGCGGATTCGGATGGGAAATGAGGGACCTTGGGATGACGTGGCGGGTGTCGTCGAGAATGTCTACGAAGATGGGGTCGATCGGCCGCCTCCGACGATCGTCTATTTCCCCGGGGTTCGCCGCAGCGTCACGTTCGCGATTCGGAGCAGGCGCGCGGGCACAGACGGTTTTCTCAGGGAAATCACTGCCGCGATCCACTCGGTGAATCCGGATTTGCCATTGGCGAAAGTCCGAACTCTGAACGACCTCTACAGGCTCTCTATGGCGCGCACGTCCTTCGCCCTCGTTCTGCTTGGAATCGCCGCAGCAATGGCGCTGACGCTCGGGATCGTTGGAGTTTACGGCGTTCTTGCGTATGCGGTTGCACAGCGTCGCAGGGAGGTAGGTATTCGTGTGGCTTTAGGCGCCGACGCTGGAATGGTCAAGTCGCTGTTCGTACGCCGAGGGCTGATACTCGCATCCGCCGGCGGTGTTATTGGCTTATTCTCGGCGGCCGCTCTCTCGCGCTGGATGTCTGCTCTGCTGTTTGGAGTTGCGGCGTTTGATCCGGTTACGTATGGTGCGTCGGCAGCGATTCTTCTTGTGGCGGCGGTGACGGCGAGTTACATCCCGGCCCGCCGAGCAGCGTCGGTGGATCCAATGGACGCCCTACGCTGCGATTGAGATGCGATCCTATTGGCATTCGATATCGAGTAGCAATATGCCACAGTAGTAGTTTTTTCGGGGCTTTATAGCGAGATGCGAGCAGTCTTCGCATGCTGTCACTCCGACTGTTCGAAGGCTAGTCCGATGCGCGAATCGAAAAGACGGCCACTTCAGAGAGCAGATTGGCCCAGCGGCGAACTTTTCGATTGCCGCGTAAGAAGATCTGCTGTTCGATGATCCAGTGTTGGGCGCGGCAAAGCTGAATAAAATCGTCGACCGTAAGAAAGTGCAGATTAGGGGATTCGTGCCATTCGTGCGGAAAGAGTCTTGTGCGAGGCGCGCGGCCGCTTGTGAGGTGCGCCAGGCGAGTTGTCCAGTGGCCGAAATTTGGAAATGCAATAATGCCGTGTTTGCCGACGCGCAGCATTTCGCGGAGCACCGACAACGGATAGCGGGTTTCCTGCAGAGTCTGGCTAAGAATCACAAAATCGAAAATTTTGTCCGGATAATCGGCGAGACCGTGATCGATGTCGCTCTGGTAGGCTGAGACGCCGCGTGAGATGGCGCGCCGGACTTTGTTGGGATCAATTTCGACGCCGCGGGCATCCACGTTTTTCTGTTCCTGAAGACAAGCCAACAACTCGCCCTCGCCACAACCAAGATCCAGCACACGCGAATGTGGCTCGACTAAAGCCGCAATCATGGCGTAATCGGGACGCGTGCTGATGGAGGACTCCACGCCGGTGTGCGGTAGAGCCGCAGGTTGTTTGCTCTCCGTCAAGTCCCGGCTAACGCTCGATAGGAATCCCGAGATCATTTCACTCTGCTCTTTGGTCTCAAGCAGAAAGGCGTCATGTCCATAGCTCGAATTCAATTCGCAAAAGGAGACGTCTATGTTGCGGCTGCGCAGAGCGCTGACGGTTTCGAGCGACTGATAAGTGGGATAGAGCCAGTCGGAGGTAAAGCTCAGCACAAGAAAGCGAGTGCGTGTTCGATCGAAGGCGGCCGCGAGAGAGGTGCGGCCGGCAGAGAGGTCGAAATAGTCCATCGCCTTTGTGATGTAGAGATAGGAATTGGCGTCGAAGCGGCTGACAAACTGGCTGCCGCGATGGCGCAAGTAGCTTTCCACTTCGAAATCAACGGAGAAGTCAAAGCCAAAGGCATCCTTGTCGCGCAGTCTCCGGCCGAATTTTTGACGCATGGAGGCGTCGCTCATATAAGTGATGTGGCCCACCATGCGGGCGACAGCCAAGCCTCTTCCAGGCGGCTGCCCATCGTAATAATCTCCTTGATTCCAGTCCGGGTCAGCCATTACAGCTTGCCGTCCTACTTCGTTAAACGCAATCTGTTGCGCGGTGTGCCGGGAAGTAGCGGCGATGGGAATGGCGGCGGCTACCGCCTCCGGATACGAGACGGTCCACTCGAGCGCCTGCATGCCGCCCATGGAGCCGCCAGCAACAGCCAACAGGCGCTCAATGCCGAGATGTTCGACGAGCATCTTCTGCAGCCGGACCATGTCGCTGATGGTGATGACGGGAAAGTGCATCGCATAAGCTTTCCCGGTAGCGGGATCCAGGGAACCGGGGCCGGTAGTGCCGCGGCATCCGCCAAGAACATTCGAGGAGATGATGAAATAGCGATCGGTGTCGAAGGCGAGTCCGGGACCGATCATCTGGGACCACCAGCCCGGCTGGCCGGTTTCTTTGCTGATGCCGGCAGCGTGCGCGTCGCCGGAGAAGGCGTGCAGCACCAGAATCGCGTTGGAGCGCGCGGCGTTGAGCGTTCCGTAGGTTTCGTACGCCACTTCCACGCGCGGCAGCGTGATGCCGCAATCCAGCGCCAGAGCGGGGAAGATAACTATTTGAGTCTCAACTGTAAATTCGGTCTCAACCGAAGTAGACATGGCGGAGTGGCAGCGTACGAGGTGCTGAACTTGCACGATAACATGTAGCCGAGGTGACTTTTGCTGGCAACGGGTCTGTCTATCATTGCGTTTGTTCTGCTGGCGGCTCAACCACCTGCATCTTCGGACGCCGCCTCCGAGCCACTCTGGCTATATAACGGTACCTGGCAGGTCACAAGAAACGGGCAGGGCGCGGCAGCAAAACGCGAAGTACTGCTGAACCAGTGTGCTTTGGTAGGCAAATACTTTACCTGCCAGCAAAGTGTGAACGGCGCCGTCAGCGCGTTGCTGGTCTTTGTTCCGGCCAGCGCTTCGGGGGAGTACTATACGCAATCTGTGATGCCGGACGGGCGCGGAGGCGGACGGGGCAATCTGAAAATTGAAGGTGACAGATGGACTTTTTTGAGTAACTGGAATCAGGGGGGCAAGACCACCTTTTACAAAACGATAAACGTGTTTGCCGGCAAGGCTCGTATTCACTTTGAGCAACAGGAATCGACAGATGATAAGGAGTGGAAGACGACCGGTTCGGGTGACGAAATTCGTACGAGCCCGGGGAAAATGGTGGTAGCGCGATAGCCTGTTCAAGACCGCTCCCCGTGGTCGCGGCTCTGAAGACTGTTGCGGCGAAGAATCAAGCAAAGCGCTGCCGCAATCAGGCTGACGCCAAATCCGGCGAGCGCATCTGCCGCGTAGTGATAGCGGCCGTAGACCGTCGCGATGGCGACGCTTATCGCATAGATGACGAGTCCCCATGCGATGCCTTTGCGACGCGGCAAGACCAGAAACATTGCCCAAGCGGCCGCAAATGCAGAAGATACGTGAGCGCTTGGAAATACTGCTGAGTGAATCGTCGCTTGCCTTAACAGGAACAGGTTGAAGGTGCGAAAGATATTGTGCGGTACAGGAAAACCGACTGCGGGGAAGGCGAGGCGCGGCGGCCGGGAAGGGAAGTAGGGGAACATGGCATACGAGAGCAGTGTCCCCGCCAGAAGAATCACATAAAAGCGGTCAACCGCTTCGCGGCGCATTTTCACCCAGAGCACGATGATGCAAAATGTTCCGAGACCGTAGACAAGCAGATAACAGAGCTCAAGGTAGGCAGGAATCACCGGACCGAGACTCTCGACTGCTCTTTTCAGTCCCCATTGATGCAGCACGAGATTATCCCAGCGAATCCAAGCGAGCTCATAGGCGGAGTTGTACTGCGCCGGTACAAACAGCTCCATTTGCCGGAAGGCCAGGAGGGTGAGAAGCATCGGCACCCAATCGCGGATCATGCCGATTGCATGGGAGAAGCGCGTCTCCTGGGCCAATGCGAGGCAGCAGAGCAGCAGGGACACGAGCAACAGCACGATAAGCGGCTGATAACTCATTTGGGGGCGATCTCGAAAGAATGGAACTAACGCCAAAATGTAAGCGAAAAACGCGATCAACACCCACTCGGCGTTGCGCAATTTCGGCAGCGTCATTGGTGGTTGTCAGGCAGCCGCAGGCTGGTTCTGCTTATATGAGGCCTGGAAGAACAACGCAAGACCTGCCAACAGTCCGGCCCAAACTGCCCATATGGTCAGCCACTCGCGATTGATCATGATGCCGGCGAGGACGGGTGCGGTGATCTGAGCTACCGAAGTCAAGGACTGGGTGAGGCCCAGGATCACTCCTTGCTCCCGCTTACCCGCTTTCTGCGTGACCAGACTGGTGAGCGCCGGACGCAACCCGGCCGCTCCGATTGAGGAGATCGCCATGACCCACAACAACTGACCGATGGTATACGTGAAACCAGTCAGCGCATAGCCCAGCATGGACGTGAGGAAGCCGAGTTGAACGACTCGCTTCTCGCCGAGCGCCTTCACCATGCGTCCGACGACTCCGCCTTGCATGATGATGCCGATGAAGCCGTTGAAAGCGAATATATAGCCAACCTCCTGGACGCCGACCGGGTGTCCATTCCAGAAGTAGCGGCGCTCGGCGAAAAGCGCGAAGCCGGAGATGAATGTAGAAAACGAGAGAGCAAACAGCAGCCACTGCATCAGGAGGCGCGCCAGTTCGCGGTTGCGAAAATACTTGCGGTACTCGCCCCAGGAAATTAGAGAAAGACGTTTGCCTCCTGGGCCGACTGCCTCTTCTTCCGCGTGATGAATTTCCCGCTTTGGCAACAGAAAGAAAGTACAAAGGATGCTCGTCAGCGAAAGTGCCGAGGCCGCGAAGATCGGCGCGGTGTAACCGTAGCGTGCCAGAAAGGCAGAAATGGCCGGCCCTACCAAGAAGCCGAACCCAAACGCGACTCCGATCAGGGCAAAAGCCTTCGCCCTGTTCTCGGGTTTGGTGACATCGCTGATGTAAGCCTGCGCGATGCTCAAATTGCCGGCGGTCGCGCCGTCTATCGCACGTGAGAGAAACACCATCCAAAGGCGGGTGGAGAAGGCAAGTATCAAGAAACCGGCTAGCGTTCCGGCCTGGCTGATCAACAGTATCGGACGGCGGCCTCTGCGATCGGAGAGCTGGCCGAGAATGGGTCCGGCCAACAGTTGGAAGGCGGCGTAAATCGCTACGATCAGGCCGACGACTGCAGGGGAAGCTCCGAGGCGCTCAGAGTAGAACGGCAGCAGGGGCAGAATAATGGTGAAACCCAGCACGTCCACCAGCACGATCAAGAAGATCGGCAGCAGCGGGGACCGGGACCGGCTCGCAGGCGTATCATTGCGCATATCATTGGGGGATTGCTGCGCGCCATTCACCTGAGGGTACGGATTCACACTTCGATCTTAACGGGGAGGTGCTGCCTGCCCGGAAAGACAAAGCCCGAACTAAACCTTTCGTTTCGAAAGTGCAAACTGTAGAAAATACCTGTCCACTCGTGTTTAGCGCCTTGGTTGTGCTGAAAATGCGAGACTTATGAAGGTGGATATTGTCGTGCTGAGGTGGATTACGTTATGAGTTTGCAGAAGTATCTCTTATTAGCTGTTGTGCCGGCTTTCTTGTTCGGACAAGAGCCAAATCCGATGCAATCGGTTGGACAGCAGCCTTCGGGTTCGGCTAATCAGGCAAACCCGATTTTCCGGGTCCAGGTTGTATCGCGCTCGATAGCCGCGGTTACTTACCGCGATCGCGCCGGTTGGACAAAGATTGATTTTCAGGGCACCTCGCTAGCACCGAAGGCGAAGGGTACCGCCAACGTGAGGAGCCAACCGGGATACATGCAGGTCAAGGTAGACGTGAAGGGGCTGCCATCGGCGCGAAACTTTGGGGAGCTTTATTTGACGTACGTCCTGTGGGCAGTTACACCCGATGGTCGTCCATATAATTTGGGCGAGATTCTGGTGGATTCGAACGGGAATTACAGCGGGCAGGTTACAACGCAATTGCAGGCCTTCGGGCTCATTATCACGGCCGAGCCTTACTTCAACGTGCATCAGCCGAGCGATGTGGTGGTGATGGAAAACATCGTTCGTAAAGACACGCTGGGCAAGATCCAGACGGTGGATGCAAAGTTCGAGCTGCTGCCGCGCGGGCAATACACCTACCATGTACCGGAAAGCCAGCTAAAACCTGTTGATCTCAATTCGAATAAGAAGAGTCCCCTGGAGCTCTATGAGGCGCAGAACGCGGTGCAGATCGCGAGATATGCCAAGGCGGATGAGTTTGCGGCGGACCAATACAAACAGGCCGAGAGTCTCTGGCAACAGGCGCAGGAGTACCGGGATCGCAAGCAGTGGAAACCGGCCGTAATGACGGCTCGTGAAGCGGTTCAAAAGGCCGATGATGCCCGTACCGTATCTCTCCGAAAGCAGCAGCAGTTGGCTCTGCAGCAAGAGCGAGATGAGGCAGCAGCACGCCAGGCGGCAGCTCAACGGCGCTCCGCTCGAAGAGGCGAGGCGCACGCAGGAGGCTCAGCAACAGGCCCAATTAGAAGCCCAGCAGCGGGCACAGGCAGAGAAAGCCCAGCAGGAAGCGGATGCTGCGCGCGCCCAGGCCGAGGCCGAAGCACAGAAAGTCCCAAGCAGCAGCGGCTGAGGCGGACAGATTGAGGAAGCAAGCCGAGGCTGACAAGAATCAATTGCGTGAGCAGCTTCTGCAGCAGTTCAACGCCGTGCTGCCGACGACTGAAACACCTCGTGGCCTAGTGGTAAACATGCAAGACGTACTCTTCGACACCGGCAAATACACGCTGAAGCCACAAGCGCAACTGGCGTTAGCGCGTATCAGCGGTATCATCGTTTCTCACCCCGGCCTGAACTTGCAAGTTGAGGGTTACACCGACAGCACCGGGACCATGGAACTCAACCAAAGGCTGTCCGAGCAGCGCGCGAATGCGGTGAGAGATTTTCTTCTGAATCAGGGAGTCAATACCAACAACATGACTGCCCTCGGCTACGGGGAAAATTATCCTGTGGCTTCCAACGACACGGCGGCGGGACGCAAGCTGAACCGCCGGGTCGAACTGGTTATTTCGGGCGAAGTGATCGGCGTGAAGATCGGCGTGCCTCCGAGCCAGGCTCCTCCGGTGCCGGTCGCACCCGGTTCACCCGCTCCGCCGCCGCAATAAGCGCGCGATGGTTCACAAACAAGCTCTACGCAATTCCTAGAGCACCTAACGGGGCTGCTTCATGAAGCGCGCGGTTCTGTAGCTTCTTGCAGATCAATGACGTTTTTCGAAGCTGCGAGCGCAAGGGACGACACACGCCAGCGGCCCCGTAACCTGCATGGTTCACAATAGGGACTTACAGATAAATGGACAAGCGTAGATATGGGGTAGCGCGGCATCTGGCTTGGATTTTTCCCGATCTCGCAACGGCCTGTGGTCGAATCAAGTAACAGCGCAAGCATGTCTCATCTTCCTTTCCGGAACTTCCTACATCTAACCCAAATCGAAGCGCACGACTTGATGTGCAGGATGCTGTCAGGCGAGATGAGCACCGAAGGCATAGCGGAAGTGCTGGGTTTTCTTCGACGCAAAGGCGAAACGATTTCGGAACTCGTTGGTTTCGCCGGCGCGATAAGGGAAATGAGCCCTGCCCTCCCGCTTGACGATCTTGAAGAGCCGCTTATCGATACGTGTGGAACAGGAGGCGACGGAGCCTGCACCTTCAACATCTCAACAGCCGCCGCTTTTGTTGCTGCAGGGGCTGGGCTTCGGGTAGCGAAACACGGCAATCGCCGGATCTCTAGCCAGTGCGGCAGCGCCGACGTCCTCGAAATGCTTGGCGTGGCTATTGATCTCACTCCCGACCAAGTGGCGGCATGCATTCGACAAACCGGTATCGGATTCTTGTACGCACCGCTGCTTCATCCTGCGGTCAAATATGCACAGGAAGCTCGTCTTCTGTTGAAAGGGCGTACGGTCTTCAATCTTCTAGGGCCTCTTACAAACCCGGCGCACGCGCGAATCCAACTGATCGGCGCCTTTTCTGTGCGGGCGGCGGAGATGCTGGCGCAAGCCTCTGTTCGTTTGGGTATCGAGCGCGCCTTTGTTGTCCACGGTTCGGATGGTCTGGATGAGATTACGACTACCGGTATGACAACGGTCTTTCAGGTGGAGGACGGCCGCGTTCAGAAAGGCCGCTGGATGCCTTCCGACTTCGGCTTGAACACGAGCTCTATCGAGGATCTTAGGGGAAGCGATCCCGAAGCGAACGCCGCTCTCATCCGGGTTCTTCTCGAAGGCGAACAGGGACCGCGCCGCGATATCGTTATTGCAAACGTTGCTGCTGCATTGCTGCTGGCGCAGCGCGCGCCCGATCTTAAAGCGGCCGTCGGCCTCGCTACGGAATCGATTGATTCGGGCGCAGCTAAGAGCAAACTGGAGCAGGTCATCGCATTCCCGGCTCGAGCAAACTATGAAGTCGTTTGAGATCCAGGAATTCGGCATCGATAATCTCTCGCTGATTGACACTGAAACTCCTCGCTTAGGCGCTTCGCAAGTGCTGGTCAAGCTCCAAGCCGCCTCACTCAATTACCGCGACTACATGACCGTCCAGGGCACCTACAATCCGAAGATGAGGCGTCCGCTTGTCCCGCTCTCGGACGGTGCTGGCGTGGTCGAGGATATTGGCTCGGATGTCACTCGCTTCAAAAAGCGAGACCGCGTTTGTGCCTGTTTCATGCAGCACTGGATTGACGGGCCGGCTAACAAAGAAAAGGGCAACTCGGCGCTCGGAGGCCCAATTGACGGAGTGTTGCGCGAGTACGCCGTTTTCCGCGAAGAAGGTTTGGTGCACATACCTGCGTCGCTGACGGATGAAGAAGCCGCTACTCTGCCTTGCGCAGCCGTCACAGCGTGGCACGCGCTCTTCGAACACACTCCTCTGCCGCCCGGCGCGACGATTCTCATCCAGGGGACTGGCGGCGTGTCCATCTTCGCTTTGCAATTCGCTGTCGAGGCAGGCTTCAGGACTATCGTCACCTCCAGCAGCGACGAAAAACTTGTTCGCGCCCGCCAGCTCGGCGCTCACGAACTCATCAACTACAAGACAACTCCCAATTGGGACGAGTTCGCCCGCAAACTCACGGGCGGCGAAGGCGTCGACCATGTCATCGAAGTGGGCGGCAGCGATACTGTGTCTCGTTCGCTTCGCGCGGTTCGCACTGCGGGAGTCGTTAGCGTGATCGGAGTGCTCTCCGGTGTCGATCCTACTGTCAGCCCGGTGTCTATCCTGATGAACAGCGTGCGGCTTCAGGGCATTTATGTTGGTTCGCGCGCGATGTTCGAGCGCATGAATCGCGCCATAGAGTTCCACCGGATTAAACCGGTCATCGACAAGACTTTCCCATGGACCGAAATCAAAGAGGCCTTGCGGTACATGGAGTCTCAGCGGCACTTCGGGAAAATTTGCCTCACGTTCTGAATCTTGCAGTGCGGATCGAACTTCGGGGCCGCTTACCGGCGTGCGCCGTTTTGTAACTTCCTGGAGAGCAGGAGTCGCCTAATGGGCGAGAGCTTCCGTCCCTTTGGATCTTCTTGGATTGTTTTTTCGGAGCAGGAACGACAACACAAACATGATGGCTGTCCCTATGCCCAGCAGCCAAAAAGTATCGATATATGACAATGCTGACGATTGCGCCTGCATCGACTGATAGATCCGGCCATAGGCCTGCGACTGAGCCGCATGGATAGCGACGCCCGCCCGCTGCAATGCATTCGCAAGCGACGCTGTAGCATCGCGAAATATTGGATTATTGACACTCGTGTGGCTTGCCAGCATGACCTGGTGAACCTGCGCGCGCCTGGCTAATATCGTTGTGACCGCAGAGGTGCCTACGCTGGCGCCTATGTTGCGCACAAAGTTGATCAGCCCCGCTACTGCGTTGCTCTTTTCCTGTGGAATCCCGAGATACGCGACCAGCGTCGCCGGTATAAAGATGAATCCCATCGGCAGATACTGCGCGATTCGCAGCCATGTTGCCGAATCGAAACTCATCAGAAGATCCATTCGCCGCGTAGAGAAAAACATGCCGAGCGTTAGTGTTCCCCAACCGAACGCCATCAGATAACGCGCCTGAAACTTTGTCGTCAGTTGTCCAACCAGCGGAAGCTCGATCAGCAAGAGTACAGCTGCTGCGGATAGAACCATTCCTGCTTTCTCCGCGGTGTAACCCAAGAGTGTCTGCAGGTATTGCGGCATGAGCACGGTCGTCGAAAACGACGCTGCGCCCACCATGAACATCATCAGGCTCGAGGTCGCGAAATTGAAATTCTTGAACAACCGAACGTCCAAAATGGGATCTTTGACGATCAGCTCCCACACCACCAGGCTTATCAGGCAAATCACTGAAACGACGGTCAGGGTCAGGATAAAGTTAGATCCAAACCAGTCGTCCTCCTGTCCCTTATCGAGCACCACCTGGAGGAATCCGACTCCTACCGCAAGCAGCCCGAAACCGATATAGTCGATCCTGCTTTCGGCTATCGTCGTTCGTTTGAGAAAGGGCGGATCGTCGACAAACGTGAGGACTAGAAAGATGGCCAGAACTCCTACCGGCAAGTTCATGAGGAAGATCCAGCGCCAGCTATAGTTGTCCGTAACCCATCCGCCAAGCGTTGGCCCAATCGCAGGCGCGACCACGGCCGTCACACCGTAAATTGAGAATGCCAGGCCTCTCTTCTCGGGTGGGAACGTGTCGGCGAGAACGGCT
Source organism: Terriglobia bacterium (assembly GCA_963799755.1). GTDB lineage: Bacteria > Acidobacteriota > Terriglobia > Bryobacterales > Bryobacteraceae > Bog-105. The sequence continues at coordinate 115,528 of CAWCYQ010000003.1, forward strand.
TGGGCCATAGGCTGCAAACCCCCGCCGCCTGCGCCCTGGATGACGCGCGACACCAGGAGAACACCGAGTGTCGGCGCTATGCCGCAGAACAGCGAGCTCAAGGTAAAGAGCCCGATACAGGTGATAAAGAAGCGTTTCCTGCCCACCACGGAAACGAGCCAGCCTGTGATCGGCAGAACGATAGCGTTCGACACCAGATAGGACGTAAGAACCCATGTGCTCTCATCGCTGCTAGCGCCGAGGTTGCCGCCGATATGCGGGAGCGCGACGTTCGCAATGCTCGTGTCGAGCACTTCCATAAAGGCGGCCAGCGACACAACAAACGCGATCAGCCATGGATTGGCGCGCGGTTTCCAGGTTAAGGGTGGATTTAGAAGAGCGTCGGCTGCGCTCAAAACTCGCGTTCACTCACTTCGCCCATTGTAAGAGGGTTGCGAAATGGTCAACGCTTCCTCCGAACGGATGGTATGTTGTTCCTCATGTGGCGCGTTGCCCTCCTGGGACTCCTGCTCTCCTCAAGCGTTTCGCTCTTGGCGGAAAACCAGCTTATTGAGACCGACAGTTACGCGATCAGGCTAGAGAAGCAACCTGTTCCAGCCTTAATCCTCTTTTCGCAAGGCCAACCCGTGTTCCGCCTGCCTGTGGTCTCCGGCCTCTCCACGCCTGATGGCGAAGAGAAACTGAGCGGACGTCGAAATTTGCGCACACAGCCGCGGACAAAAACCGTCCGGCCACTTTGACCGCTACCGCCGCCAGTTCTCTCTGGACGAACCGGCGCTTTCTCTGGAAGTTCTTCGCCGATCACGTCGAGTTTCAGCAGTTCGCGCAGGGCGATCATCCGATCGGGCGCTGCTACTTCTTCTCGAACGGTATCTCGGAACGCTGGACGAATGGCCAAAGCCAGGGCGTCGCCTCAAATACGACCGTCTACGCGGATCGATACTTCTCTCCTCGTGTGAATCATGCGGACCAGCAATACTTCACCATCGCCATGCCTCAGTCGGTTGGCGTCTCCGCGGAAACACCGGAGGGGACGGCCTATGATCCTTTGGGTATGGACGGTCTCTTCGTTCCTCCGCCACTCGCCCTTGCGTTTCATCGCGGCGATATCTGGACGAGCATCGGTGTCGCCACGTCTCCAGGCAAGTATTCCTTCAATGCGCTTGAATACTCTGGCTCCAGGTATGCCGGTGCCTCGTTCTGGGTCAATGAACAAGGCCGCGAAAGCGCTTCTGCCGGCTTTTCCTCCCCTATCGCGACGCTTCATTTCGGCTACAGTGAATTTGAATCCTTAAGCGCCTACGTCCGTTGGGTGGACGCGAGTGGCTTCTCCACACAGCATCGCTATCGTAATGCGGCCTGGCATCATCTGCCTATCTTCTGCGGTTGGGCTGAGCAGACGGAAGAAGCGTCGGAGCGCGGGGTGGAGGCTCACGATCTCGCTACTCAAAAGAACTACGAATCGTGGATCGCCATACTCGAAAAGCGCGCGCTGCCATTCGGCACTATCGTGATTGACGACAAATGGCAGAAGCATTATGGCGCCTTTGATGTGGATGAGACGAAATGGCCCGATCTCGCGGGCTTCACCCAGCGCCAGCATGCCGAACATCGTCACGTGCTGCTCTGGGTGCCTGCATTCCATCTCGAAGGGCTGCCCGACGAGCTATGCCTTCACCTGAACGGCAAGCCGATCGCTGCCGACGTTTCTAATCCGCTGTACGAAAAATTCCTGCGCCAGCAGATCAAGCATCTGGTCAAGGATCTCGGCGTCGATGGCTTCAAAGAGGATTGGCTGAGCGGCTTCTCCGACTACTCGCAAGTTCAGCAGCACGCGCCGCTCTACGGCATCGAGTTTCTCCGCCGGTTCCAATTCATTCTTTACGACGAAGCGCACAAGTGGAAGCCGGACGCCATGATCGAAACGCAGACTCCTAACCCGCTCTTCCGCGAATCGTCCGACGTGCTTCGTTTGAACGATATCTGGTACGGAGCGCGCGATGTTCCAGCCATGATGAAGCGCCGCGCGCAGATTGCCTGGCTCGCCGGATGGCCGCTTGTTGACTGCGACAATGCCTCCTCTACCGACTTGGACGAGTGGTGGAACTACATGCGCTTCCAGCCCACTCTAGGCATACCCGCTCTGTATTTCGTTCATAAAACCGAAAGCACGAAAGAAATCGTGCCGGATGAGACCTGGGGCCGCCTCGCCGAAATCTGGAACGGCTACATAAAATCACTCAAAGCCGAATAGTTACCGGTTCGGAAGCCTGTGCAGAAATGGACCGATGGCATTGGACATTTGATAGTTGTTGCGCCGATCTTCGTTGATCGCCCAGAACATGGCTCCCAAGAATCTCGGATAAGCGGATGGCTTACGCAGTTTATACTCGCTCGCCAGCATAAGGCTTGCCTTCGATCAGGTAACGCAGAGCGTCTTCGATGGCCGGGATCTCCGTATAATTTCGCGCCGAGGTAGGCGTGGCCGGAAGACCGATAGCGACTTTCTCTGGTGGAAGCGGGGGGAAGTATGCTTTGGCGTCCCCTTCGACACGGAACCCGTGCACCAGCATTTCGGATAATGCTACGTGGTAATCGGCACGCGCCCGGGAAGTAGTAGTTCCCATCCAGGCCTTCCAGCGGAGGTGTGTTGTAGTCCTGCGCATCGACAAAAGAAAGAATGTCGCGTGTGCCGTAGATAACCGGCAGGAAGCTTCCGAACTGCCCTCCGTAAGCTTGCATGCCCGCTTGCGTCTGCGCCGCTTCCGGTACTTCGCTGATCATAAACCTTGGACCGAAGTGCTGCCGCATCTGGCGCATCGCGGTGATCAGGTTCACGATTGAGGGAGTTGTGGGTTTGCGGAAGTCCGTGTCACCGGAGTTGATGAGCAGCGAAGGCGTTTCGATATCCAGATCGACACCGTCGAAGCCATACTTCTCCACAATGGCTGTGACGGAGCTGACGAAATTGTGCAGATCTTCGGCCGTATTCAACGTGACTACTTCACCGCCGCCTCCGAGCGAGATCAATACCTTCTTGCCTTTGCTTTGCAGGTAGGCCACATCGGTCTTAAAACTCTCATCGCTCAGGCCAGCGGGTGGTTCGAAGTGCAGCACGCTGGTCGATCCCTTTACCGGGGCGGCAAACGTTGCAATGATGATGTCCCATTGTGGCGAGACGTCTCTCAACGGAATGGGCTCCTTGGCTGAAGCATAGCCTTCCCAATATCCGATCAGCGCATGTCCATTCGCTGCGCCTGTTCGGGCTAAAGGTGCGACCGAGGGCTCAGCATTGCGGTTCCGAGCGCCCGAACACGCCTGCGCCTGCGCCGGTAATGCCTTCGTATCGGGAAAGCTATAAGCGCCTTCAAATGTTTCGCGAGCGGCGCTCTGCGCGAACCAAGGCAGAAGCGCCATGTTCTCCAGGTGGTATTCCTTGCCTTTGTCGAGGATGCGTGACGAATTCGATGCCGGCAAGTAATCCGTCGGCTGTTCGAAGTAGATAGGCGCTGCTTTCTCCTCTGCCTCCGCAGCCGGCATTCGACGGCGGCTCGAGCCAACCCGGGAATTCGTTCGTGCGGTAGCCGCGCAGTGGATCGTTCATCCACTCGGCAATCTGCTGGCTGATGCCTTGTATGTCTGTGTAGCGCGGAATTACGCCTTTATCGAAATACGAGCCGATCACAAACGCTTGCGCCGATGTTCCGGAGGAATCCAGCTGTGCGCCGTGCGAACCCACCGAGCAGCACACCGTGGCATCGCCCAGAGAATAAAATGCGACATTCCTGGTCAGCGCGATGAGAAGTTTGTCCGGTCCGGCGCCCGCACTGGACAGGCGTTCGAATAGTTGTTTTTGAATGAAATCCAGGTCCACCACGGCCAGCGACTTCCCGGTTCGCTCCGAATGCAACACATATCCATTGGCTCTTGGAATATCGATTCGAATCGGCGACGCGACTTGGGGCTACCCGAGCAAGGTGTGCCATCCGTTCTTCGCTGCTGCCGCCTTATAGAACTGAGCGCGCTGCACAGCGTCGCCATACTGTGTGTTTCCTGTTGCAAATGAAAACGAGCGAAATATGGGCGACCGCAGAACTTCCGGTAAAGCGCCCTCCACGCTCATCGTCACTTTCTGCTGATTTCGTCCGGCGCGCGCGTCAAAGGAAAGAGAGAGCGGAACAACTACCGTCGGGATCGTCGTCGTTCCACCCAACTCCGGCTTGTGGCCTGCCATTGTGTATGAATAGTGCTTGCCGTTCGCCACAAAGGAGCCGGTGAATGTGGGAACTGTGCGGACAGTTTGCGCAAGCGCGAGGGGAATAGACAGAGAGAAGCCTAGCAGCCGGCGGAGTGAGACCTTTCGCATATTCTTGTCTCAATTGTCTTCTAAGCTCTGAATCGGACTGGAGCAGGAGAGAATGGGACTGCGATGAGGCTGAAGACCTTCGTTTTTTTGGGATACCTGCTTTTTTCGACAATGATAGCTGCCGACACGCTGGGCTTTGTCGAGCAGAAATTTAGCGACCTTCATTTCGAGAGGATGAAGTGGAGTAGAAGCGTGCAATTGCCGTGCTATACCTACACTGCCCTGGAGGACGGCGCTGTGGTCGAGGTGCTCAGAATCGGGCTGGGCAATCTCGTGCCGCTGAAGGCAACAAAGGGGCTGAAAGTTACGGTGTGCGGTTCGACTGCGGCGTTTGACGAAGGCTTCGAGACAAGCAGTCCGGCTTCAAAGGGGATGGCTCAGAGGCAAGACCAATAGCTATTCGTGGCGCAGAGCCGTTAAAGGATCGACGAGCGCAGCCTTAAGCGCGGGGACGCACGACGCCAGCAATACCGTGGCGCCCAGCGCGACGGCGACTGCTACAAAGATGGCCGGGTCGTTCGGCGTTACCCCGTACAGCAGGCTTGCCATCAGGCGCGTCAGCCCAGAGGCAGCGCCGAGCCCGGCGGCGATACCACAGAGCCCGATCCATATGCCCTGCGCGACGACCATTCGAACTACCTCGTTCCGCTGCGCGCCCAAAGCCATTCGAATCCCGATCTCGCGCGTGCGCTCGGTTACCGAGTACGCAATGACACCGTATACGCCAACGATTGCCATGATCAGAGCTACCGCCGCGAATGTTCCCAGGAGAAATAAGTCGAAGCGCCGCGCGGAGACGGAGGCTGCCAAGACCTGCTCGAGACTCTGAACGTCGTACACCGGCTCTGCCGGATCGATTCCAGTGATTCGCTTCTGCAAGGTCGGAGCGATTCCCAACGGATCTTCGGCCATGCGCACCGCCACCGTGATGGTTGCGTTTCCGCCTCCAAGGTTTTGCGAGTAGAGGCGGAACATTTCCGGTCCGGGGTCGGCATCCAGTTTCGCGTATTTCAGATTTGCCACCACTCCCACCACGCGCACTGGCCGGCCCAACTGCTTGATGCTTTTGCCGATGGGATTCCTATGGCCGAAGACATGCCGCGCCATGGTCTGGTTAATGATGGTGGCGTCGGGCGGATCGGTCTCGGTAAGCCAGCGCCCCTTCAGCAAACGCATTCCGATGGCTTTGAAATAACCCGGTGAAACCAGGCTTTCGCGGAAAGAATTGACGACTGCAGGTACAGAGGGATTCTTGGATTGGAGAAGGTAGTCTTCTATATTGGCGATCCCGTATGCCCTTACGCCGGGCATCGATTCGAGACGATGCAATAGCTCTCTGAAGTAGGTGATCTGGTGCGCCTGATCTGCATACTGCGGACCGGAAAGCGAGACTTTCATGAGCAAAGTGTTTTCCGGAGCGAAGCCCGGCGGATTTGTATACATCTTCCAAAAACTCTTTACCATCAGACCAGCGCCCGTCAAAAGAACCACCGCAAGGGCGAGCTCGCAAGCGACCAGCCACCGTCGCACGCGCACACTGCCCGCACCCGTTGAGGAGCTCCTTGCGCCTTCTCTCAGTGCACTTTGTACGTTGCCTTTCCAGAGCGCGAGGGCGGGTCCGAAGCCGAAGAAAAATCCACATCCGAGGCACAGGCTGAGGGTAAAAGCCAACACCCGCCCGTCCATCGACGTCTCCGATAATCGTGGAATCGCATTGGGACCGGAATGCACGAGCATCGTGATTGCCCACCTGGCGACCAGCAAACCGGCTGCACCGCCTAACAAAGCGAGAAGAGTTCCCTCTACGATGAATTGCCTGAAAATACGCGTTGCGCCCGCTCCCACAGCAGCCCGAACCGCCATTTCATGTGTTCGGGTAGCTCCACGCGCAAGCAGCAGGTTCGCAATGTTTGCGCAAGCGATCAGCAGTACAAACAAACCGGCTGTTTGTAAGATCAGCAAGGCTTGCCGATTGCTGCCGGCGAGCTGAATCTGTAAGGGCACCAGATCCATTCGCGAAACGCCGGGGAACCACCGGTCGGGATTGCTCTTTAGAATCGCTGTCTCGATTCCCTGGATCTCTACCAGAGCGCTTGCTATTGAGGTACGGGGTTTCAGGCGTCCTATGACAAACAGGCGCGATGGCTTCGAACGCAGCAGCGGCGGTGCCGAAACGAACGTTCCTGCTTCAGCCGGCGCGACCCAAGTCCACCAATCTTGCGGAAATAGAAATCTGAAGTCGTGTGATAGAACCCCAGTGACAGTCATAAGCTTTCCATCGAGGGTGATGGTTTTCCCAACTATGGCTGGATCTCCCTTGAACTGACGCTTGAAGACTGAGTAGGAAAGTACGATCGAGTCCTGTGATTCTCCCGGTTCGAAGAGCCGGCCCAGCATCGCACGCGCTCCCGTGATCGCCCAGAAGTCGCCGGCGATGGAGATAACTCGTGTCTGGCTTGCTGATTCGTTTGTCGCCAGCGTTCCATCCGCGTAGTTGTAGCCGGCCATCTTTTCGAAGGACTTGGCGCGGGCGCGCCATTCGGCGAAATCCGCTCCCGCGATGCCAGCCTTGAAGCGCTCTGGATTTGCGGCGTTGATTCCGTCTGAAAAAACAATGATTCGGTTGGCGTACGGGTAGGGAAGGCTTCGCAGCAGAACGGAATTGATTACGCTGAAAACTGCAGTATTTACCCCAATCCCGAGAGCCAGCGTCAGGATCGTGACTGCCGCGAAGCCTGGACTCCTACGCAGCATCCTGAGTCCGTACAGAACATCCTGCAAGACCTGCTCGATGATAACCCTGTATGTAGGAGTCGACATTATTGGCCTTCCTGTTTTTCCAAAATCCCGTCGAGAATCGGCGGGATTTCGAACACCGCCCGGTTTTCCATGGCTGCGATGCGCGCTTTCATGTCGGCGAATTTCCGGGTTTGGAGCAACTCCCGTACTGCCTCGTCAATTTTGCGAAAATTCCGCAGCACGATTCCCGCACCCTGTTCTGCAATCCAGTGAGCGTTGTAGCGCTCCTGCGGAAGGGTCCAGGCATTTCGCTCCACAATCACCGGCAGGTTGAGTTTTAGCGCCTCTGAAATGCTGCCCGGCCCTGGCTTGCCGACGAAGAAGTCTGCGAGGGCCATGTAGCGCGGGATCTCCTTGGTAAAGCCCTCCAGAATAATTTTGTTCTTCGTTTTGAGGCGTCCGAGTCGTTCGAGCAGCGTTTTGTTACGCCCGCAGATCATGATCAGTTGCAGGTTCGAAGCGCTATTTCCCAAACGCTCCGCAATCGGCAGCATCACACGCGAACCTTCTCCTCCAAAAAGAACCAGGCCAGTGGGCCGGTCAGGCTCGAGTCCGATCTTTTCGCGTTCCTGCCGGCGATCGAAAGCAGGGACAGCATAGAATTCCGGACGAAGAATCATCCCGCTTGTCCGGAAAAGATGCTTTTCGTCATATCCGATTGCCTTCGCCTGCTCGATGGCCCGCTCCGTTCCGCAGACCAGGTATTGATCTTGTCTTTCCATCCAAAAGCGCGGTGGGTAATCGGCGAGATCGGTGAGGATCGTTACAAATGGAGTGCCAGGCCGAGCGTGCTGCAAGCTCTCGAACAGAGCCCGATTAAAGTTCGGTACAAGCGAGACCACCATCTCGGGCGCCTGTTCCTGCCAGAATCTGCTCAGTAGTTTCACTTGCTGCCCGTGGTAGAGCCGGATTACTGCGTGCATGCAGGGCAGCAGGTAAGTCGAGCCCAACGTCCATCCCTTGGCGAGCGCTAGATTGTAGATGTCCTCCAGCCGGATGCCGGTGAGCTTGCGGAAGATGTCGAGCGGGTCCAGCACCTCCTGCAGGTTGATCAGCCGTACCTGCCACTGATACCCCAGAGTGCCAATTACAGATTGCAGTGCCAGCGCAGCGCTGCGGTGTCCACCACCTGCATCGAAATAGACGAAATCCACTGCGCGCTGCCGCTGCAACTATCCATCCTACTGACCGACAGGCGGGAATGCCCCAAAAATCTTGTATTCACCGAGATTTCGTCAGCTCGTCACGATGCTGTGACGGGCGCGCCATAAAAAGGTATAGAGACGGTGAGAACTGTGCCCTATTTCGTAAACTAAAGATGTGAGGTTGCCCGGCCATGACAGCCCACCAAACGATGCTTCAGTTTATTGCCACGCGCGATCTGAAACTGATGCGCAAGCTGAACAAGTGGTCCCCGCCCAAGTGGATTCGTTTGTGGGCGATCGCCGCCTCCCGCGCCGGTGATGGTTGGCTGTGGTATCTGACCGGGTTGGCAGTTATGCTGTTCGGAGGTGAAAGCCGCCTGACCGCGGTCGCTTCCGCCGGGTCCGCTGCTCTGGTCGGTATCGGAATCTTCAAAACGATCAAAAGGCTCTCCGGGCGCCGCCGCCCCTGCGAAATTGAGCCCCACTGTTGGGCTAAGCTTCTGCCGCCAGACCAGTTTTCATTTCCGTCGGGCCACAGCATTACTGCATTTGCTGTCGCGATCACGCTTTCTGAGTTCTATCCGGCTCTTCTCCCGGCTCTCCTCTTCTGCGCAGTCAGTGTCGCCGCTTCCCGCATCCTGCTCGGCATGCATTTTCTGAGCGATGTTGCGGTTGGAGCGATCCTCGGAACCGGGCTCGCTCTCATTAGCCACAACTTGTTCACCTGATCTTTTCAGGTTGCCTCGAACACTTATAGTGGTAAGGGTTTGAGTGAACCAATTTGCTGCGCCACACGCTGCTCTATCTTTCCGGACAGACTTGGCTTCGCCGTTGGATGGAGAATTCTCCACTATCCAAAAAACTCACCTCTCGTTTCGTAGCCGGCCAGAAGCTCAAGGACGGCGTCCGTGTCCTTCAGGCTTTGTCGCGCGAGCGCATTCAGGGCACACTCGATTTTCTCGGTGAAAATGTCGCATCGCTCGAGGATGCTGCTCGATCAAAAACCGCTTACCTGGAGGCTCAAGACGAGATCCGGCAATCCGGCCTGACCGCCACGGTTTCAATCAAACTCACCCAGTTTGGCCTCGACCTCTCGGAAGCCGTTTGCCTCCGGAATGTGAGCGCTCTCCTGGACCGTGCTCGCGAGATGAACAGCCGTGTCGAAATCGATATGGAGTCGGCTGCCTATACCGACCGGACTCTTCAAATGGTCACTGGTTTCCAGGAGAGCCACCCGGGTCGCGTCCGCGCCGTTATCCAGGCTTACTTATTTCGTAGTGAAGCTGACATTCGCATGCTCAGCGCCCTCCGTATTCCGATCCGCCTTTGCAAAGGTGCATACCTCGAGCCGCCGAGTCTCGCATTCGCGCGCAAAGCGGATGTGGATGCCAATTATCTAAAGTTGATGAAGCTCCTTTTGATGGAGGGAACGGATCCCGCCATCGCCAGTCACGACGAAAAGGTGATCCGGCAGGCACTGAAATTCATCAGGGAACAAAACATTCCGGCAAGCCGTTTTGAATTTCAGATGCTCTACGGGATTCGGCGCGACCTGCAACGGGAACTGGTCTCGCAAGGCTTCCATTTGCGTCTCTACGTTCCCTACGGCGATGCCTGGTACCCCTACTTCATGCGGCGGCTCGCCGAGCGCCCAGCCAATCTTCTGTTCCTCGCTAAGAATTTGGTGCGCAATTGATTGGTATTCGGGATGCTCCGCAAATGGTGAGCTTGGCAAGCCTGAGGCGAAGTTTTATCGCATGGTGCAACTCGGTACAATCAAGAGGAGTCTAATTTAGCAATGAAGTACTGGCTTTACTTTTTGGCCAAGCTTCTGCTGGGCGCTGCGCTCGTCTTGGGCCTTCAGCTTGTTGTCGAGGCTTGTTATCCTGAGCCTCCCAAACTTCTCAAAAAGTTCGGGCCCGCTCAAGCCCTCTTTATGCACGACATGCTTTTCACCTTTGCGATTCTCGGTGTCTGGCTGATCGGGGCAGCGCTGCTCGTTCTCATCATCCGCGATCAGCGCCGCCGCTGCCGCACCTGTCTCCGACACCTCATCATGCCGATCGCTCGAGGTTCCTGGGGGAACATGGTCGTATTCGGCCGCCCACAGACCGAATGGATCTGTCCGTTTGGCCATGGCACTCTCAGCATCGAGGAGCTTCAGATTACGGGTCACCAGTCTCCCGACTGGCAGCCGCATGACGATAACATCTGGAAAGAGTTAGAATCGTTTCAGCAGGCCCAGAAATGAGCGACAAGTAGCTGGGCGTCCGAGTCGGCGGACATAACTTCCAGGCCTAACTATTGCCCATACGCCTTAAACTTCCGGGGAAGCTGCGATCAAAACGAGCAAAACTCTCGCCGTCCGCACGGCGGACGAGCCTTTACATTCTAGGCGGAGCACTCGCGATTCTTGCCGTTCTTCTTGTATGGGTCTCTTTTGTCTATGCCAGATACGCCCGGCTGACAGATGAGAAGCTGACGCAGGGACCTTTTCCGAATTCGTCGCTCTTGTACGCGGCTCCGGAAACGGTCGGGATCGGAGATCCCGGAAGCCCGCTGAGCTTCGCGGCGAGGCTCAGGGAAAGCGGCTACGGCGAGGATGCTCGCGAAAACACTGTGGGCTGGTATCATCTGCGCCCCGACGCGATCGAAATCTTCCCCGGCGATAAATCGTTGACCTCTTCCGAGCCGGGCGTACTGCGCTTTCAGTCTGGCAAGATCTCGTCCATCATCGCGCTCAGCGATAACAGCGCCCGTACCGAATACCAGCTCGAGCCACAACTCATCAGCAGCCTCTACGACAAGAATCGCGAAAAGAGGCGTCTGGTTCACTATGACGACATCCCGCAGGTTCTCGTCAATGCCATACTCTCGATCGAGGATAAACGCTTCTTTCAGCACTCCGGTTTCGACCCCGAACGCATGGTCAAGGCCGTTTGGGTGGACCTGAGAGAGCGGCGCAAGGATCAGGGCGCTTCCACTCTCACCCAGCAGCTGGCCAAGATGCTCTGGCTCGATTCCCGAAAAACCTTCGCCCGTAAGTTCGATGAACTCCTCATTACAATTCATCTGGAGAGAAGGCTTACCAAGCAGAAGATCTTCGAGTACTACGCCAATCAGGTTCCCCTTGGCCGCCGGGGGTCGTTTGCGATTCGCGGATTCGGCGAGGCGGCTCAAGCTTATTTCGGAAAGAGCATTCGGCAGCTCACGCTGCCTGAAGCGGCGACTCTCGCCGGCATCATCCAGCAACCCAGTTTCCGAAATCCTGTCCGCTGGCCGGAACGTGCCGCCGCACGGCGCAATGTCGTCCTGCGGCAGATGCTTGATAACGGCTACATCTCGCAGGGACAGTTTGACCAGGCTGTCGAAACGCCTCTGACCGTCAGCACGCGGGGAATCGAGTCGGCGGATGCGCCGTACTTCGTCGACCTCGTCAGCGAAAAGCTAACGACAGAGTTTCAAGATCGTGACTTCCAGGACTCGGGGTCCAGAATTTATACGACGCTCGATCCTCAACTGCAGCGCGACGCCTCACAAGCTGTCGCGACTGGCTTGCGTGAGATCGAAAAGCTGATCACCAAACGCCGCAAAGAAGGAGTTGCTCTCGAGGAGCCGCAAGTTGCATTGATTTGCCTCGATCCGCACACCGGGGAAGTGAAGGCTCTTATTGGAGGCAGAAATTATGGCCTCAGCCAGTTGGATCATGCCGTATCCAAGCGGCCTTCCGGTAGTATCATCAAGCCGTTTGTGTACGCGGCGGCGCTCAATACAGGGCTTTCGAACAGGCCGGATTTACTAACCGCATCGAGCATTCTCCAGGATGAGCCGCAAACGTTCACCTTCGCCGGACAACCCTATGAACCCACCGATTATCACAAAGGTGCGTGGATGGGAGATGTCACGGTGCGGACAGCTTTCGCGCAGTCGCTCAATGTTCCCGCCGTTGAGGTTGCGGAACAAACCGGATACGGGGTTGTGGCCAACCTGGCTCACAAGGCAGGCCTGGAAGATATTCGGGCGACACCCGCCATGGCCCTCGGGGCGTATAACGTGACACCGCTCGAGATCGCCGGAGCATATACGATCTTTGCCAACAAGGGCGTCGAAGTTACTCCGCAGATCATCTCCCGTATTGTCGATCAAAACGGGCGGGACATTTGGTCAGCCGAGCCGCAGACCAAGAAGATACTCGACCCGCGCATTGCGTTTCTGACGCTCGATTTGATGCAGCAGGTTCTGAACAGCGGAACCGGCGCCGGGGTGCGCGCTCGCGGGTTCAACCTCCCCGCTGCGGGCAAGACCGGCACCTCGCGCGATGCCTGGTTCGCCGGATTCACCACCAAGCTGCTCTGCGTCGTGTGGGTCGGGCTTGACGATTATCAGGACATTAAAATGGAAGGCGCAAAAGCCGCACTTCCCATTTGGACCGAGTTCATGAAGCTTGCGCACAAACAGCGCGAGTATCGCGACGTATCCAGCTTCGACGTGCCTGATGGCGTTGTGAGCGCGCAAATTGACGCCGATACAGGCCAACTCGCTACCAGCCTGTGCCCTCGGGTTGTCACGGGATATTATCTGCTCGGCACGCAGCCCGTTCAGTTCTGCGCGCAGCACCCCGGAGGCGCTACCGAGATAGCCGGCTGGGATGCTTTGCCCACACCCTCTTTACCGGCTCCTGCCTCTTATCAGACGTCCGGCGCAAACCCACCTAACGGCGAGACCGTCCCAAACGGCGCTTCGGTGAATGGCCAAAAAGACAAGAAGCACGGGATTCTCGACAAACTGAAGAGCATCTTCAAGTAGTTCTTTTACCCTGCCCGCGGTCGAAAAAAAGGTATATAGTAGGACCACACAGGAGGATCAGCATGATCTATTCTCCAGCAGTCCGTTTTGCCTGCTGCTTTTCAGGGCTTTGGGCAGCCTCGCTCGGATACTCTGCTCCGCAGCAAGGTTCGCTGTCAAATCAAGGTCTGAGAGCGTCTGTTTCCATTCCCCCCTCCGTTTTTCCGGGCCGCCCTAAAATTTCGCCCGAACTTCGAGGCGATATTTTTATGGCCCGTAAGATGTACCGCGAGGCGATTGACGCGTATCGGCAAGGGCCGCCCGACTCGCCGGTGATTACCAACAAGGTCGGCATTGCCTTCCATCAACTCTTGCTCCTGGATCTCGCCAAGAAAAACTATGAGCGAGCGGTGAAACTGGATCCGAAGTATGGCGACGCGATAAACAACCTGGGGACGGTCTACTACGCGGAGAAGAGCTACCGCCGTTCCATCGGTTACTACAAGAAAGCGCTGCGCTGGTCGCCTCCGACGGCTTCTATTTACGCGAATCTGGGCGCCGCTTACTTTGCCCGAAAGAAATACAAAGTTGCTTCCGAGTACTACGAAGAGGCTCTCAAGCTCGATCCCGCGGTATTTGATCATCACGGTAATTTCGGCACGCTGATGCAGGAGCGAACCGTGGAAGAACGCGCCATGTTTCACCTTTACCTCGCGCGGATGTACGCCAAATCAGGTGCGAACGACCGCGCGCTAATCTACCTACGTAAAGCTCTCGAGGAGGGAGTGAAGGATCGCAAGAAGATTCCGGATATGCCGGAGTTCGATAGCCTGAAGAAGAATGCAGATTTTCAGCAGCTATTGGCTCAGAATCCCAAGCCCTTATAGAGGAACCGCTGCGTTCCGCGATTAAGGCTCTGTTCGCCGGAGCTCTACTGTTTGTTTCAAGCTGCTCGCGTCCTGCGAGCAGCTCGATTACGCGCCTGGCAATCCTGCCGGCCAACGTTCTGATCGCTGACCCCTCCTCGGAATGGCTGCGTATGGCTATTCCGCTAGTCTTGGAGCACGACTTAGCCACCTCAGCCCATCTGGCCGCATCGGTAGCCGGTGACGAGTCGTCTGTCTATCGGCTCGGCAGCACGGAAGCGCTTCGCGTAACGGTTCAAGAGCGTTCCGGCGGACTCGAGATCGATTCGACGATAAGCGATGTCGCCACGCAAAGAAACCAGCGGTCCGTCTCGGTCCGAGGTTCGGATCTCTTGTCTGAGCTAAACAGTCTTGCCAGACAGATTGACGCCCGCGCCACTCAATTCTCGACGCGCAATCAGCGAGCACTCCAAGCTTTCTCCGCAGGTATTTCGTCTTCGAATGTTCAGTTGAAAATTCAGCGGCTTGGCGATGCAATTGCGGCCGACTCGTCGTTTGGCGCTGCGTACAGCGCTTTGGCGAATACGCTCGCCAGTGTGCGCAATCCCGATGTTGTCACTGTGCTGAACAATGGGGAGTCGCACCGCGCCTCGTTTACCGCTCTTGATCGAATCCAATTTGATCTAGTACGTGCGAGGTTGCGCTCTGCTCCGCTTAACAAACAGGCAGAGAGCGCAACTGCCCTGGTTAAACTCACGCCTAACGACTCGGATGCTCTAGCGGCGCTCGCATCGATCTTATTCCTCGAAGGGCACTCTGGCGAAGCTGAGCGTGTGATGGCTCGCGCAATTCAGATCAATCCGGATAATGCCGGTTTTCGCCAGCAGCTAGTGGCTGGACTTATGGAGAGCAGGCAGTTTGTTCAGGCGGAGAAAGTCCTGACCGGCTTGCCCGCTACTCCCGTCAACCTGTCTCAATTAGCTTTTTGCGTCTTGCTCAGCGGTGACACCAAGCGCGCCAACGAAGTCTATGACAAATTTCTGACTACACTTGGCAATCCTGCCGCCAAACTGTTTACCCAAGCTTCGTGGCAAGCCTTCACCGGGCATCTCGACGAAGCGATTCATGAACTGGATACGGCGCATTTTAGTGATCCGCGTTTGACCGTTCTCGCCAGAGATCAAATGGTCCTGTGGCAGATCATGGCGAAGCGATTCGGTGATGCGAGAATGACGGCCAGTGGAGCTAGCGGTGTAGCGGAGCTGCTGGCAAGCGGCGCGCCTTCTGCTGAAGCGTGGCGCTCGAAGGTCGACGCGTTCTCCGATGTTAACGCCAAGGAGACCTTGCGTGCTTACGGCCTGTTTCTCTATGGGTTCTATGCACAAGCGGCGGAATCATGGAATGCGATCGAGGAGCGCTCCGGCGGAGCCGATCTTCGTGCTCGAACTATGCTGGCTGCTTCTCTCCGGCTGGCAGGGAAGACCGAAGAAGCGCGCAAAATACTTGTCCAGCCGTTCGTCCCGGAGTTCAGTGACTACTATGCCGCGGTTTCATTCACCCAGTTGCGATTGCTGCTCGGTCAAGCTGGATAAGTATCAGCTTTGGTATTGGGCGGCACTACTGAGTTATCTTTTTTGAGCCAGGGTTTCGGCTGTTGACCGCTATCGCGTTTGAACACTCGATCGTACATGTGACTGGGAGTCGTAGTTCCGAGCGATGTGTTGTATAGATTCACCAAGTCCAGCGCGGCTTTCACGTCATCTTCGAATTCATGCAGGGCATGGAGCTGCTCCGACATGGCGGGAAAGCGCTTTCCGCTCGGCGTCTGGAGGAACATCTGATACCCGTGGCTGAGAAGCGTGGCGATTTCGCTACCAACCAGAACCCCGGCTCTTTCTATATCAGGTTGATTCTTGCGTTCGTCGCCGACGATCGCTCCGACGCCATGTTTGGTCACCTTAACGCGGCCATCCGATAAGTTTTCGATACCGAAGCCGGCTTTCCTGAGTAGATCTATGCGTTCGGTAAAGGTTGGAATCTTAGGACGGTCCCGGCGAAAGAACATAATTTTAGTATAGAGTTTTGTCTCACATGAATCCTCGTTTACCAATTGCCGCCATTACCGATGAGTTCTCGCCGTCTCTATCCGAAGCCATAGCACCTATGCGGGAAATCGGCATGGCGGGAGCCGAACTGCGAGTCCTTGACGGTAAGAACATCCTCGATCTGAGCAACGATGAATTGAAGCAGGCGAAGGACATCCTCGACCAAGCGGCGATGAAAGTTGTCTCAATTGCCTCACCGCTGCTCAAGTGTGTTCTCGAGAATGGCCCGGCTCTCGATGTTCGTTTTGAACGCGATGTCTTCGCGTCAAAGCATACTCTTGCCGATCAACCTCGCTTGGCCGAGCGGGCCTTTGAGGTTGCGCGTTTCTTCGGCGCTCCCGTTATCCGGGTCTTTTCCTATTGGCGCACTGTTCAACCGGAGCGGTGTCTCGATGCGATCGCGCGCGCTTTAACCGATCTGGCGCGAAGTGCCAGCCGCGAAGGTCTGATCATTGGTCTGGAAAACGAGCACGCCTGCAACGTTGCCACGGGCGAGGAAACCGCCGGCTTGCTGGATTTGGTATCCTCTCCTGAATTGATGATCGTGTGGGACCCGGCCAACGCGCTCGTCGCGGGCGAAGTTCCGTTTCCCGGCGGATATGAGCGGCTGCCGAAACGTAGGATCGTTCATGTCCACGCAAAAGACTGCGACATGCTCACCGGCAAGCCGGCCTGGGGACCTCTCGGCACGCGGCACATCCTTTGGAAAGAGCAGATTGCGAAGTTGCTGGAAGACGGCTACAGCGGATATTTGAGCCTGGAAACGCATTGGCAGGGGCCGGGCGGCAACAAACAGGAAGCGAGCCGTATTTGCGGGTGGAATCTACGAGGGCTGGCAGCCGCCTGACTTGCACGGCTTCTCATCGCCCAGATAACGGCCCGGAACCAGGTAGCGAGTTACATAGTCGGCAACTGCCTCTGGTAAAGGAGTGATTTTGTCACGAAGACCCGCTGCTCGCAGTTTGTCGATTTTCGCGCGCGTAAAGTACTGATACTTTGGCCGGAGATGTGCCGGCATATCGATGAATTCGATCTGTGGTTTACGATCGAGCGCCGCAAAAATCGAGTTCACGAGAGTGAGCCACGTATTGGGTTCGCCCGAGCCAATGTTGAAGAGTCCGCCGCCAGCAACCTTCTCTGCCAGGAAGAGCGTTGCCGCCACAGCATCCTTGACGTACAGAAAATCGCGGCATTGACCGCCATCCGGATACTCCGGCCGGTAGCTCTTGAACAGCTTGACTGTCCCGCTCTCGCCAATCTGTCCGTAGGCTTTGTGGACCACGCTGCGCATGTCGCCCTTGTGATATTCGTTGGGGCCGAACACGTTGAAATACTTCAGCCCGGTGATGCGCTGCAGGATTCCGGCGCGCTCGGCATAGATATCGAACAAATGTTTCGAGTAGCCATATATGTTAAGCGGCCGGAGGGTCGATAGCTCGCGAGTCTCGGGAACCTCCGTCGCGTCTTCACCATAGGTGGCCGCCGACGAGGCATAGACAAAGCGCCGCTCCCCTTTGAGCGCAAAATCCGCGAGAGTCTTCGTGTACTCGAAATTATTACGAACCAGGTACGAAGCGTCTGTTTCCGTGGTCGAGGAGCAGGCGCCCAGATGAAAAATTGCCTTCACGTCTTGTATCGCGTCCAGGCGCCGCAACAGTTCATCCGCTTCGAGGTAATCGGCGAATTGAAGAGGAACCAGATTCTTCCATTTTTCGTCCCGGCCCAGCACATCGGTGACCAGGATGTTCGTCAAGCCGCGCCGGTTCAGCTCCCAGATAATCGCGCTGCCGATAAATCCGGCACCACCGGTGACCAGAATTCTTCCATTCGAGAGATCCGTCATCCGTTACGCCTTACTGTTCACAATAAGCATCGGCACTTTCACTCTGTGACGCACGGCATTGATCGTTGTTCCGAAGATCAGGTCTTTGAGGCCCCTGTGACCGTGTGAAGCCATCACCAGGACGTCCGGATGGAGCTGGTTGACGGCATCGGTGATCTGTTTTGCGGGGTTATTCCCGTGACATACGAGCGTATCGACGTCGATGTTTCGCGCGCGAAGAGACTCGACAACCTGTTCCAGGTACTGCTGGCCTTCGGTGATCTCCGCCGTTGAAGAAAGGGAGCCGAAGAGCTGGCTTGTCACCCCCTCTTCGACGTGCAGAAGGGTAATCCGCGCGCCATGTATTTGGGCGAGAGCGGTGGCGTTACTGATTGCTTCCGAATCGGAGACGCTCTGATCGAGAGGAACCAGAATCCGCGAATAGCTGCGTGCCGGGAATATGTACCTTTCGGGTGTAATTGCCGGAGCAGCGGCCGGGCCTGCGTGCCGTAACCACGGCCAGCAAATGGTAATCCCCAGCAGGAACAGCAAACCCGCGCCCAAAATGATAGCGGCGCCGGAAACCAGTAAATGATACCGGCCGCTTTGCGCGCTCCAGTCTCGTACCTGGTCGAAGCTTAACCATAGATTCAATGCCAGAATAAAGACAGCGCAGAACCAGGCGGCTATCTGCACCCATAATCGATTCGTGAAATTGCCCATCCGCTCTCGATCGCTCGTGAAGTGGATCAGCGGGATGACTGCAAATGGAAGCTGGAGAGTCAGCAGAATCTGGCTATCGATGATGAGGTGGTAGCTGGCGGTCTCGCCGGCAAAATAGACTGTCAAGGCCGCCGGTGTGATCGCCAGCAGGCGGGTAACAGCGCGGCGAAGCCAAGGCTGCACTCTGAACTGAAGGAAGCCCTCCATGACGATCTGTCCGGCCATCGTTCCTGTCAAGGTAGATGACTGACCCGAACAGAGCAGCGCTGCGCCAAATAGGACACTGGCGGCGGTAGTTCCCAGCAGAGGAGTCAGCAGCGCGTGTGCTTGCTTCAATTCCGTTACCACCAGATGATGCGTGAAGAATACCGCCGCCGACATGATGAGGATTGCGGCGTTCACAAAGAGCGCCCCATTCAACGCGATCGTGGAATCGAGTAAATTAAAGCGGCAGGCTTGCCGCTTAAGAGCTTGCGTCCCTCCGATACGACGGGTCTGGACCAACGCCGAGTGTAAATAGAGATTGTGTGGCATCACGGTCGCGCCGAAGATCGCGACGGCAATGGCAATAGTCTGCGAATTCAATCGCGGAAGCAAGCCTCCGGCAACATCGTGCAGATCCGGGCGCGCCAAAAGGATCTCAAAGGCGAAACAGCCACCGATAGTCGCTATCAACATCAGGACGAAAGCTTCGATGACTCGAATGCCCATGCGCGTGAACCAAAGAACCAGTAATGTATCCGCCGCTGTCACCAAAACACCGATCAACAGCGGAATATGAAACAGCAGATTCAACCCGATGGCTGCGCCCAAGACTTCGGCCAGATCGCAAGCAATGATGGCCAGTTCGCCGAGTATCCAAAGCAGGTAGGAAACAGCCTTCGGATACTCGTCATGGCAGGCCTGAGCAAGATCCCGGCCTGTCACAATGCCCAAACGCGAACTCAGCGTCTGAAGCAGGAGCGCCATCAGATTTGAGACGACCAGTACCCACAGCAGCCGGTAACCGAAGCGGGCACCACCTTCTATATCGGTGGCCCAGTTGCCCGGGTCCATATAGCCAACACTGACCAGGTAGGCAGGCCCGCTAAAGGCCAGGACGCGCTTCCAAAATCCGGGGTGTGTGATATCAACGCTCTCGTGGACTTCAGGGAGCGAGTAACCCCGGTGGTCAACAGAGCGATCCTGAAGCATAAAAACTCCACTTCAGTATGGCATCGGGGCGGCGTCAGGCGAAAATAAAGCGATGACCGCGCAACGCTGGAAGGTCTCCGCTCTTATCCTGCTGCTCGCCTTCGTTTCTCTCCTTCTCTACATCGTTGTTCAGAACAGATCCCGTCAGGGGATTGACCCGGGCGCAGTGGTTTTGCAGGTCCAAAAACTGAGTCAACTGGTGACTGTGCGCTACCGTATCCAACGAGTGGTTAGCATGACCGAGCAGAAAGAGCCGGTAGGCGAAGACTCGATCCTATTGATGGTGGAAGGCGAGGTGCAGGGCGGGGTAGATCTGCACAACGTTACGGCAGCGGACGTAACAACCGACGGGCAGGGGATCGAAACGATCCAATTGCCTGCCGCAGTGATTCTAGGTGCATCGCTCGACGAGAAGAAAACAAAAGTTTGGGATCGCCACATCACCTGGTGGACGCCCTGGGTTTCATACGACCCCGACCTGGAGCACAAGGCTCGCCTGCAGGCGCTCGACGATATCCGCCAAGCCGCGTTAGATATGGGAATTTTGAAGCAAGCCGACACGAATACGCAAAGCGCGATTCAGGACCTGTTTGCCGCGCTCGGTTGGAAGGTGAACGTCAAACTTCGCGGATTGGATTAGAAGTGCTATTTGCGGACTCGAACTTGCGATAACTTTCGTCCAGCAATTCGACGACGTGCACGACGCGTTGCCCTTCGCCGTAAAGGCGTGCGCCGGCAGCGAGTTGAAGCATGCAACCAGGGTTTGCCGTGGCGATGATCGATGCCTTTGTCTCATCCACGTATTCCATTTTGTGTTCCAGGATTTGCATGGCCATGTCGTTTTGCGCGACGTTGTAGACTCCCGCGCTTCCGCAGCACAGATCGGACATACGCATTTCGCGGAAGGTCAATCCGGGAATCGACTTCAAGAGCTGCCGGGGGGCTGTTCTGATCTGTTGCCCGTGCGCGAGATGGCACGAATCCTGATAAGTCGCTATCGCATTCACTTCTCCGAGATCACGATTGAGCTCGATAGATGCGAGAAATTCGGTGATGTCTCGCATGAGATGTTTGAATTCAGCAGCGCGCTCCCGATACGCAGGGTCGTCGCGAAGCAGGTAATCGTATTCCTTCAAGGTAGAACCGCAGCCGGCGGCGTTCGTGATGATGGCATCGAAATTGGTCCCGAGCACCGCGTCGATGTTGCCGCGGGCGAGCGCTTGTGCCTGTGCCTCTAATCCGGAGTGAACGTGCAAGGCGCCGCAGCACTTTTGAGCGGCGGGAATTACCACCTCACAACCGTTCTTCTGCAGCACTCTTATTGTTGCTTCGTTCAGGCGGGCGAACGCCACGTTTGCGATGCAACCGCTGAGGAACGCTACCCGGTAACGCTGCGCACCGATGGCGGGGAAAGTTCTGCCGATCTTCGAATAGAAAAAAGGGATCTCGGCGCTGGGCGAGAGAGCTTCAATATTAGCCAAACGTCCGAATAACCTGAGAATAGCGGTGGCGCGAATGATTTTCTGAAGGCCGCTCGCCTGGTAGGCGAACATCGCGGCGCCGGCAAACTGCAGCGCGCTACGGGATGGCAGGAGTTTTTCAAAAATGATCTTCCTTGCCAAACGCGCCTTCCAGGATGGGCGTCCCCGCTCTCTGATCTCTGCTCGCGCCGCTTCGATCATGCGACCATACGGCACGCCGGAAGGGCAGGCGGTCTCGCAGCCCCGGCAAGCAAGGCAGAGATCGAGGTGCCGCACATAGGTTGGTGTTATCGGTGCGCCATTTGCCACCTGGTTCATCTGATAAATGCGGCCGCGCGGAGAATCCATCTCAACGCCCAGTTCGCGATACGTGGGGCAAGCGTTCAGGCACAGGCCGCAGTGGACGCACTTGTCGAGATCGGCTTGTTCGGGGCCGTGATGGGGTTCACAAAGAACCGCGAGCGCGTCTACTTCAGATGCGGCCATAAAGACGGGAACGGTTCAATAGACTGGTGGGATCGAACATCTGCTTGATACTTTTCATCATGTCAAAGCCGGTGTCAGCCTGCGTATTCATTGGCAGCCAGAGCTGCCGGGTCGAGCGAACTTCATCGGGAGCAAATTCGACTGCTGCTGCCCAGCCGCACTCGCCGGTCTGCTTCCACAAGGGAGCGATCTGTTGCCCGCCGCTTAAGTAGACGTAATTGACACCCGAACCTGCACGCGATACGCAGGGGCCTGATACGAGACGGAGCAGCTTGCCCACTTCGCTAAGCGGCGTAGACACACGCACTATGACACCACCGGGCTGACGGCGCAGAAAGTCAGCCGGAAACTCGCGGATTTGAGTCCACAAAGAATCATCATTGGCGCCGGTTAGACGATCGCTCCCCGCGAGGTCTCGCGCGTAGCGGCCCAGCACTCTTCGGCTGCCGCTCGCGCGCACGGCCAACAGATAGCCGCGACGACCAAGGCGAGTACTGGCTGGAGGATTGAGAAGATCGATTGCCAATGGACGCAGCACTGTCTGCAGCAGCGCGTTGCGCCTCTGAATGGCCGCTTCCAGTTCGGGAAAGGAAAACAGAAATGTATGCGTCTCTTCAGGAAGAGCGTGCAACCGAAAATTCACTGAACTAATCACTGCCAGCGTACCGAAACTCCCGATCATCAATTTGCCCATATCAAGACCCGCGACATTCTTCACGACCATGCCGCCCACGCGAACCAGCTTGCCATCGAGCATTGCGAATTGCATCCCGATCACCAGGTCGCGAGCGGTTCCGAAGAGCCTCCGAAGAGGTCCGCTTGAATTGCTCGCAATCACGCCTCCGACTGTCGAGTGTGCCCAGAATGGCGGGTCGAGCGCAATCATCTGATGCCGCCGGCGCAGCAAATCCTGAAGATCCGCCCAGCGCATTCCAGCCTCGACGCTGACCGTCAGATCGTTTGGCTCGTACTGAAGCACACGGTTGAGGCGCGCGGTGGAGACGGCGATGTCGGCGGCTACGCAGGGTCCCGCCATGAGACGCTTACTGTTGTTGCCTGCCACGGAAATGGAGCGAGAGCTTGCCGCGGCATCCTTGACAAGATCAGCCAATTCCTGCGCTGAGGCAGGCGTGACGGAGAGCATGCCTTTCTATTGTGCATGGAAGCGCCGTGTACAGCTTCAAGCCCGGGGACCCCGGTTGCGGATAATAGTTCTGTTCTGTTATGGACTTTGAATATTCAGCAGAGCAGGTTCAGCTTCGAAAGTCGATTCGCGATTTCGCGACGAGTGAAATTGCTCCCCACGTCCTCGAGTGGGACGAAAGTCAAATCTTCCCGCTGGAGGCGATCAAAAAAGCCGGAGAGTTGGGTCTGCTCGGCGCGATTTTTCCGGAGGAGTTTGGAGGAGCGGGTCTCGGCTACATAGAATATTCGATCATCATTGAGGAGCTCGCGCGGGTAGACCCGAGCGTTGCTCTGATTGTGGCCGCCCACACTTCGCTCTGTACGAACCACATCTATTTGGCCGGTAATGACGAGCAAAAATATAAGTATGTTCCAAAGCTTGCCAGCGGCGAGTGGATCGGTTGCTGGTCCCTGACGGAACCGGAAGCGGGCTCGGACGCAGGTGGAACGCGTTCTCTGGCAACGCTGAAAGGTGACGAATGGGTTCTCAACGGCGGTAAGACCTTCACCACGAATGCGCAGTACGCCGATGTGTGCGTGGCGATGGCTGTCACGGATCGCGCCGCCTCGCAGCACGGCATCTCTGCTTTCATTCTGGAAAAGGACACGCCTGGCTTCCGCGTGGGAAAGAAAGAGAACAAGCTGGGGATGCGCGCCAGCGCCACCGGCGAAGTTCTCTTCACTGACTGCCGGCTACCGCAGTCGCAGCTGCTCGGCAAACCCGGCGAAGGATTTGTGGATAGCCTGCGGGTCCTCGATGGGGGGAGAATCTCGATCGCGGCCCTGGGGCTCGGCATTGCGCAAGGCGCGTTCGAAGCGGCCCTCAAATACTCCAAGCATCGTAAGCAGTTTGGCCGTTTCATCTCCGAATTTCAGGCCATTCAGCACAAACTGGCGGATATGGCGACGGATATTGAAGCAGCTCGCTGGCTGGTGTACCGAGCGGGAGCACGCAAAGACGCCGGGAAAAGGGTTACGCGGGAATCCGCCATGGCAAAATTATTCGCCTCCGAAATGGCTGTACGGGCGGCGGATCAGGCTTTGCAAATTCACGGCGGGTACGGATTCATCAAAGACTATCCAGTCGAAAAGTTCTATCGCGATGTCAAGCTGTGTACGATTGGCGAAGGAACCAGCGAGATTCAACGCCTGGTTATTGCGCGCCAGTTGCTAAAAGAATAAATTGACCCAAGCATCCGCCACGCAGCGACTCGAAGACCGTATTCTGGCGGGAGACCTGCGTGCCTTGGCACGGGCAGCAACGCTCGTCGAAGCGCAGGGCAAGCCGGGACGGGAACTGATCGCCTCGCTTTTCCACCGCACGGGTCGCGCCAGGATGATCGGCATCACCGGGCCGCCTGGAGCCGGTAAAAGCACGCTTGTTAGCGAGCTTTCGAAGGTCATAAGAAGCCGCGGTAAGAGCGTCGGAATCATCGCAGTGGATCCCAGCAGTCCGTATTCGCGGGGCGCACTGCTCGGCGATCGCATCCGCATGCAGGATCACCACGCCGACCCCGGTGTATTTGTCCGCTCGATGGCGGCTCGGGGGAGGCTCGGCGGCTTGGCGCGCGGAACGCTGGAGATGGCCTTGCTACTCGATGCGGCGGGGCGCGATTTCGTGCTGATTGAGACGGTTGGCGTCGGTCAGGATGAGATCGAGATTGTCCAGCTCGCCGATGTCACTGTCCTGGTTTTGATGCCTGGCATGGGAGACGATGTCCAGGCGCTCAAAGCGGGAATTATGGAAATCGCCGGAGTGTTCGCGATCAATAAATCCGATTTGCCGGGCGTAGCGCGGCTCGAACAGGAGATAAGAGCGATGCAGAGCCTGGCAGATGAATCTGCCCGGCAGGAAGCTGCTCCGGTTCGCCACGTGATTGCCAGCCAGGGGCACGGAATCAAGGAGCTACTTGACGCAATCGAAGAGGTGTTCAAGAAGAAAGGCCCGAACGCACGGGCGCTGGCCTGGGGCTTTCGCCTGCGCGAGATGCTGCGCGAGCGATTGGATGCCGCGATTCCTTCGGAAGCTGTCGAGCGCCGCGCAAAGTTGGTAGCTGAGAAAATGGAAGATCCGTATACTGCTGCGGATGCGCTCTTTGCGCAGGCTCTCGATCAGAATGAAAAATGACGCGGCATCAATAGAGTTGGATCACATCGGGATTGCTGTTCGCAGCCTTGAGGAATCCCTACGATTCTACAGGGATTTGATCGGACTGGACCTGAAGGCAAGCGAAACCGTTGAATCCGAGCGCGTGAATGTTGCTATGCTGCCGGCCGGAACAGGATGCGGCGCGCCGCGCATCGAGTTACTCGAACCGGCGGACGGCAAATCGCTAATTGCCCGTTTTCTTCGAAAAGCACGGTCCCGGATTGCATCACATCGCACTTCGAGTTGAAGATTTGAATGAAACTGCGAAGCGGCTCGAGAGTGCCGGCGCGCGTCTCCTGAACGAGCCTCGGTCCGGTGCTGGCGGCCATACCTATGTCTTCGTGCACCCATCCTCCGCTGCCGGCGTGCTGCTGGAGTTGATTCAGAGATAGAAATGCTGAAGGGATAATTGAGAGTTGAATAAGAAGGCTGAAATTGGTGTCATCGGAGGCAGCGGTTTCTATTCGCTCCTCGATGCGGGCAAAATGGAGGAAGTTCGATTGGATACTCCTTTTGGCGATCCGTCGGACTCATACTTCGTCGGCAATGTTGAAGGCAAGAGAGTCGCTTTCCTGGCTCGTCACGGAAGGGGCCACCGGCTTTCGCCGTCTGAGCTGAATTTCCGCGCGAACATCTACGGCATGAAGATGCTTGGTGTGGAGCGCATCCTCTCGCTCAGCGCCGTAGGATCGATGAAGGAAGAACACGCGCCCCTTGATTTCGTCATTCCCGATCAGTTCTTCGATCGCACGAAGTGCAGGATTTCGACATTCTTCGGAGATGGTGTCGTGGCCCATATCAGCTTTGCCGATCCGATATGCCCGCAACTGGCATCCATCGCGCATGCCGCGGCACATGAAGCCGGGATCAATAGCAAACTCGGCGGTACGTACCTTTGCATGGAAGGCCCGGCGTTCTCCACGCGCGCGGAATCGAATGTCTATCGGAGTTGGGGCATGGACGTAATTGGAATGACCAATTTGCAGGAAGCGAAACTGGCTCGAGAGGCCGAGATCTGCTACGTGACGGTGGCCATGGTAACGGATTACGATTGCTGGCATGAGACGCACGACGCGGTCACGGTAGATCAGATTATCGCGACGCTCAAGCTAAATACCGAGAATGCCCGCAAGCTCGTGCCTCTGGTTATCCGCATGCTGCCCTCCGAACGGGATTGCAAATGCGGTTCGGCCCTCAAGCACGCGATCATCACCGATCCTGCCGCTATTTCAGCGCAAGCAAAGCAAAGGCTGGGGGTCCTACTTGGCAAGTACACCAGCAAGTGAGTTAGCGCACGAAGTTCTTGACGCCTGTCTGCGCGACGGCACTTGGCCGCCGCGGGTCCTGGATGATCTGATCGAGAGAGCTCTCGATGAAGAGAATCTAGCCGTTGCCAGAACGGCCACGCGCGCCTTGTTCGGGACAGTGATCGAAGGGCTGGGAGACCTATTCTCACCCGCTTTGTGCGACGTTTATGCCCGGCTGTTTGCCCGTGTGATCGCGAGGGCTCTTCCGGAATACAACGCCGATGACTTATTCCTTCGCTACAACCGTATTCGGCAGATCAAACACTTTCCTGGCGGGGAAGTGCTCAGAGTTTTTGTTTTGTCGCGCGTGACGCTCGGTGCCGATGTAGCGGTGACCAGCACTGTGCTCGATGCCGCTAAGAAGAGGTTTCCCGAGGCGGAAATATACCTGGTCGGTCCGGCAAAGAACGCAGAACTTTTCGCTGCGGATCGACGGATCTCGCCAATCACCCTGTTCTATGGGCGTTCCGGTCTACTCCGCGAGCGCTTGCAGGCAGCGGCGGAGCTGCTGGTAGCCGTGAACGAGCCCAGTTCCATCGTGATCGACCCAGATTCCCGCCTGACGCAGCTTGGACTCATCCCGGTAGGTGAAGACGATGCCCGCTATTTCTTCTTCGAAAGCCGCGCCTTTGGCGGGGATATGACCCTTTCGTTGCCGCGGCTAACGGCAGCTTGGCTGAACGAAGTGTTCGATGTGGAGAGCGCGTGCCCCTACGTTGCGCCGCTGGAGCAAAAGCGAATAGCGGATATCACTGTGAGCTGGGGTGTCGGCGAGAATCCACAGAAGCGAGTACAGGGCAATTTCGAATACGAGGTCCTATCCCGGCTGCTGCGCAGAAACCGCCCGATTCTCCTCGATCGGGGCGCCGGTGGCGAAGAAGCCGCGCGCGTAGATGATCTTGTGCGCCGCTTGGGATCGCCCTTGCACCTCCATGTACACGACGGCAGCTACGCTTCCTTTGCGAGTCACATCGTGCAGAGTCAGTTGTACATTGGCTACGACTCTGCTGGGCAGCACGTCGCCGCTGCCGCAGGTGTGCCGCTTGTCTCCGTTTTCAATGGATTTGCCGGCGAGAGAATGCTCGCGCGGTGGAGTCCGGATACTCCGGGCTCCCACATTGTGGTCGTGCGGGAGGACGATCAAACTTCCGTTTTGAATCGGACGCTTTCCGCTATTTCGGAGGTGGAGGAGGAGGTGGTGCCGTTGGCAGCGTCCACGGATTAGAACCAGAACTCGAAGGAGCGGAGGCTTTGGACGGCTCCTGCCCCGGTGTCTTTGGCGCTGAGTTCGCCGCTCCGCCCGTAGTCACGGGCTGTTCCTCGGTCTTGCTTGCGGGCAGAGGTTCGGGTGGTGGCGCGCTCGCATCCATATCGTACTTGATGATCGTATCCGCGCTGTACTTATGGTAATTCCGGAATTCGATTTCGTTCTTGTTCGTCTGATGCGGCACCGCGCTCATATTCAGTAAGGCCTGTAAGGGGAGAACGGCCTGCTGGTCCCCGATAGTGACGAGATCGTAATCTACTCGTTCGTCTGCTTTCCTCACCGGAAATGAACTAGGGATATCTACCGCCGAAAATGTGATGCGATCGATTTCTCCGGTGTTCGCGTCCGCATAGATTAGGCCCCTGTAGGCTGTGATAATGCGCTGATCGTCGCCCGGACCGGCAGTGTAATCGATGCTGTAGCTCGAATGGCCGCTATCGATGGAGTAATTGAACACCGCCATCACCCGGCCGCGCAGCCTTGTCCATTTCTCCCATCCGAATTCGGCATTGCTCTTGGGTTCGAAAATGCTTTCCATCATGGCTGCAAATTCGCCGGATGACCTGGCTCCGCCGCCGCCAATCCCGCCCATATCGGAATCCACTATCTTGCCGCCAACAGAGTAAACCTTGTAGTGCTCCTGCCCTCCGGTGTAGGTGACCTTTGCCAGTATCGTCCCTTGACTTCGATAGCTATCGCCGCCGTTGGGATCCACATAGCGGCGATCGACCCTCACGCAGATATAGTTCGGCAGGCCCTGTGCATAGGTCATTGCGTACTGTCTCATCGCATCCAGAATTTGCTGTTGATGAACCGAGTCAGGCGGTGGTGGAGGCGGAGCTTGGACAGCCAGTTTGATTGTGGCCGGTCCTGCGGAAAGAGTATTGTCCGGTGCAGTCGCCGGCGAGGACGTTACGTCGGCAGGCGCCGTGTGCTTGATGCTGGCGCTTTCATCGCGCAGCTTGCGAAGAGCATCCGTCGTTTTCTGGCCAGCGCCTTGCGCCTGAAGATCGATGATGGTTTTGTCGGTCAGCTTTTCGCTGAGCTGAATCTTCTTGAGCTCGGCTGCGATCTGCTTATCGCAATCGTGGTTCAGGGCCAGTTCGGAACGGATGAAATCGGCCAGTTGCTGAACATTCATCTGCGTTTGCGCCTGCAGGATCAAACCGCAACTTACAACTAGCAGGCCGAAGCGTAACTTCATATTCAATAAGACGACGTAATAGTGGCGGGCGAGGTTGCAGGGGTTGACGCCCCTTCAGCCGATCCTGCCTACTTTTCCTGCTTCTGCAGCTCTACAGTAATTGTACCGATTGGAAAGCCCAAAAGTAGCCGAAACTCAACCGGCAGATGTTCGGGACCGTCGCTAATCCAGATCAGAAGGCGTCCCCGGCGCTTGTAGAGCACGTTGTCGAAGAGGAAGGCCTCGTAGCGGGTCGTCGCGTAATTCACACCGGCGATTGTAACCCTTTCTTTTGCTTGAGCTTCTATTCGTGCCCGTACAAACTTCTTGCCGTCCGTGATCGGTATGCTCGTGGCTTTGCCGGGCGCCAGGTTCAAGGTGCGAAGAGCCGCCAAGGCCCCCACGATCTCGTAGGTGCATGCCGGGATGTCGAGCTCCTTCCTTTCGCTCCGGTTCTTGACCAGATCCCGTTCTTCGTAAGTCAATTTGGTGCGAGAGCTGTCCACTACCGAAGTTGATCTGATGTGTTTCCTGCCTTCCTGTGCATCCAGGCTTGAGCTTACGAGGCAAAATGGTTCCAGCGCCGCGACCTTGTAGGAATCGGCAACCCGGTACAGCCGCGAGACCAGGCCGGAGCTTTCGATATTGACATTGAAATTCCACTTTTTCGATCCGTTTTCTCTCAACAATTGAACGGTCGCCGTGCCCGCATTGACCAGGCGCCATTCCACGTTGTAGGTCAGCTTCTCCGGATAGGGGAACTGCGAATTGGGTGGAAGAGTTTGGCTCTCTGCAAGCTGCAGCAAGAAGACAAAGGAGACAAAGGAACAGCGGTATATAGCGGAAACGTGTCATCTGAATCCGGGAGCACAGTCCGTAATGGACAATCTCTCCAAAGTAACCGATCAGAAATCGATCGACGATAAGAGCTCCGAAGGTTTCCGTCCAAAGGCGTGACAGATGGAGAGCAAACTCTCTATGCTCGGAAGATTAGCGCCGCGCTCGATGGAACTGATTTGTGAGACGCTCAGCCTGGTCATTGCGGCCAGGTCCTTGAGCGACCAGTCATGCTCCACCCGAAGCAGCTTGATTTTGTGTCCCAGGCGTTCACGCAGCCGGTCTTGCGCCGTGCGCCCAAGGCTGAATTTCTCGATTGCATTGCCGAGCGTCTGCCGTAGCTGGGCTAGCGAGAAAGGTTTTGCCAGATAGTCAAAGACGCGCAACTTGAAAGTCGCCCGCATGCTTTCAAGCGAAGGATATCCGGTGATTATGATAATGCAGAGCTCGGGCCAGCGGTTCAGAAGCTGTTCGAGCACCTGCTCTCCGCTGGCCGGCCCCATCTTCATGTCAAGCAGCACAATGTCCGGGACGCGGCTCTCGGCTGAGGTGAACAATTCTTCGGGATCACCGAAGGTGCGAACCACATAAACTCCCTCATCACGCAGCAGATCCTCGATGTAATTTCGGAAGTCTGGATCATCGTCCAGCACCGCTATGTCGATCAGACCGTGTGTGGCAATTGCCGCTTCACTCATGCAGTTATTTGGCTCGCTGCTTTCATGATTTTTCCTGGCCCGCGGCCGCCGGTAGCAGCACTTCCAGACAAGCTCCCCCCTCCGCGCGGTTGGAGGCGGAAATCACCCCGCCGTGTTGAGTAATGATACCTTCAGCGACAGTCAGTCCGAGACCCGTGCCGCGCGCGTCGAGACGCGTGGTGACGAACGCTTCGAACAAATTCGGCAGCACGTGGGCCGGAATTCCCGGACCGTCGTCGAGCACCATGCACCTGATCCAATTCTGACCGCCTCGTTGCACGGCCTTCGATTCGATATCAATAGTTCCTCCGGGAGAAATCGCCAGCAGGGCATTACGGATCAGATTGACAAAAACCTGCACCAGGCGATCGGCGTTGCCCGATACCGTATCGTTCGGGCGCACATTGTTCACAAACGTAACGGCTGAGGCCTTCTCGTCGATGGCCACCAGGTTCCAGCTTTCGTCGATCAGGCCACGCAGTTTGACGGCCTCACTCTCCTGCGTGCGCACGCGCGCGAAATCGACTAGACCCTCGCTGATCTTGCGCAGTCGCTGCGTCACGCGAAGCATGCGGCTCAAACGCTCGAGCGTATGTTCATCGCTTATGCTTTCGAGCAGTTTTTCGATAGAGCCCTGCAAAACCGCCAACGGCGTATTTAGCTCATGAGCGACACTGGTGCTGAGAAGACCAAGCGAGACGAGTCTGTCCTGCTCTTCGAGTTTTTGCAAAGCGCTCGCCAGATCGTCTTCCTGCCTGCGTAGCTGCGCCACGGTTGCGTTCCTCGATTGCATAATCTGTCCGATTTCGTCGTCGCAGATAAATGATCCGTCAATCATTTCGTGTTGCCGGTCGCCCTGCTGAGTGGCCGCGTCGGCCTGAAGCATAAGGCTTAGGGGATGATAGACATACTGCGGCATGATAAAGAATTCCATCACCACGATTGTCAGCAAATAGATTGTGCCAAGCACGACGAAAAGACTGATTCGCGCCTGCCGGAGCGCCGAATCGTAGAAAGCCGAGGACAACTCTACGCGGCGATACCGGCCGGGCGTCTTATTGGTGCGGAACAGGCTATCCTCGCCTTCCTGCCAAGTTCCAGTCGGGTGCGCCGCAAGAAATTCCTGCCCTTCAGATGAAAGGTTGAGTTCCGCAGCCGTGCCCTCACGCTGGTCGTAAAGGGTAAGTTCCTTTGATTCGAAGGCTGGCCGTAGCGGCAGTTCAGCGGTGAAAATCTGCCGGAGCATGTGCATCTCGCGCTCTCTCGCTGCCTCGAGATGCTGTGAGAAGAGCGGAATGACCGAAAGATACACCGATATCGAAAGTACGATGAAAAACAGATTGTGCAGGAGGGCTAGTTTCTTGCGGACTCTCCATCCGCTTAAGATCCGCAGAACCGGAATGGGCGGCTTGCCCGCCAGATGAGCGTTCGCGCTTGAGACGGTCATCCCTTGCTTGTGTGCGCGGCTTAATGTGCCGATGCTGAACCGCGAGCGTGAGGAAGCGGATACTCCATCAGCCATACCGCGGCGCTCAGATTCTTGGCGTGAGTTCTTCTCGCGATTCAAGCTCCTGCTCCTTGTACTGCAACTGGTAGAGCTTCCAATAAATGCCGCGCTTGGCCAGCAGTTCCTGATGAGTACCCATCTCCCGCAACTGCGCCTTGTGCATGACGATAATTCGGTCTGCCCGTTGGATGGTAGAGAGCCGGTGAGCGATTACGAGCGACGTGCGATTCAGCACCATGCGCGTCAAGGCCTCCCGAATGCGAAGTTCGGTATCGGTATCCACACTCGAAGTAGCTTCATCCAGGATGAGCACTCGTGGATTATGGGCGAGCGCGCGGGCAAAGCTGATGAGTTGTTTCTGCCCGGTAGAAAAACCATTTCCATGCTCCCGCACGCGGGTCTCGAAACGCTCCGGCAATTCGTCGATGAAATCGAATAAGTTCACTTGCCGCGCGGCCTCGCGTACATTCTTTGTCGAAATCTCCGATGTGCCAAGCCGGATGTTGCTCTCTACTGTACCGGTGAACAGGTACGGATCTTGCAGAACTACGCCAAAGTGCCGCCTCAGATCGGTCAGATCGAAAGACTGGATATTCAAGCCGCCGATACGAATCTCGCCGCGCTGGATGTCGTAGAAACGAAGCAGCAGGCTCGCGAGTGTGGTCTTCCCCGCGCCGGTGTGTCCGACGATAGCGACCGTTTCGCCCTCCCGGATACGAAAGCTTACATCGCGCAAAACCCAGTCTTCCCCGCTGTAAGCGAACCAGACGTGATCGAACTCGATATCTGCCCGAGCGTCCGGGAAGAGCGCAGAAGAAGCCGGCGAAGTGATCGACGGTCGAGTATCGAGTAACTTAAATACGCGCTCTGAAGCAGCCATCGCGCCCTGCAAAATGTTGTATTTTTCGCTCAGGTCCT
The DNA here is from genome assembly GCA_963799755.1 of Terriglobia bacterium. Taxonomy (GTDB): domain Bacteria; phylum Acidobacteriota; class Terriglobia; order Bryobacterales; family Bryobacteraceae; genus Bog-105. Next base: position 148,351 of record CAWCYQ010000003.1, read on the forward strand.
GGATAGGGCGGAAAAATCGTAGACCGTATTGAAAGAAAGCCACCAAAATTCCCAGCGTAAGGGCGCCCTGGCGAATGCGCACTCCGCCATAGCCAAGGAGCAGAGCCAGCGCGAGCATACCGAGGAACTCGACCACCGGATAGAACCAGCCGTAGGCGATGATTGAGTCCTTAAACGCAAGCATGTGGTCACGGTTAATAGCCTTGAATTCGTCCTTGCTTTGCTCTTCACGGTTAAAGAGCTGCAGAACGGTCATTCCCGCAACGTGCTCCTGAAGATAAGCATTGATCCGCGCAATGGCGACGCGTATGCGGCGATAGCTTTGCGAGGCCGTGCGGCGGAACTGTATGGTTATCAGCACTACAAATGGCATGACGGCTAACATAAAACCAGTCATGCCGGGGCTCAAACGGAACATCACGACGACCACGAATGAGAGCATCAGAATGTCTCCCACAATCGTCACCAGGCCGGAGGCAAACAAATCGTTGAGAACATCCACGTCCGTGGTTACTCGCGTCACCAGCCGTCCTACTGGATTTTTGTCGAAATACGCGATGTCAAGCTGCTGCAAGTGCGCCATTAGCTCGCGCCGCAAGTCGAACATGGCTTTTTGTCCCGTCCACTGCATCAGGTAGGTCTGTCCGAAATCGAAGAAGAACCCTAGCACCACAACGGCAAGGTAAAGCAGAGTGATCTGTCCGAGGCCGGTCCACTGATTACTAGAAAGCCAGTGATCCAGCAGCGGAAAAGTGTGTGAATGATGAGTGGGAACCAGGTAACGATCGACCGCCAATTTGGTGAGCAACGGTCCGGTGATCTGCAGGAGAGAGTCGAAGAGCAGGAGCGTTAGAGAAACCGTTACAATGATGCGGTAGGGCCGCATATAGCGGAGAAGCCGCCGCATAAGGCGTGAATCGTATGCTTTCCCTAATGCTTCCTCTTCCAAGTGACTTTACCTTCGTTGATTCGTCTAACAGAAAAGCAGCCGGGGATGGCCGCCCTCCATCCAGCCTAACGTAGCTGTTCAGAAAGAGAAATTACAGAATCGATGAACGGGCTTATTTTGGTTGACAAGCCGGCTGGCTGCACGAGCCACGACGTAGTAAACCGGGTGCGAAAATTGATCAGTACCCGGCGCGTAGGGCACTTGGGAACTCTGGATCCAATGGCCACTGGACTCCTGGGTCTGCTGGCGGGTGTCGCGACACGGCTTGCCCCTTTCTATGGCAAGGAGGACAAAACGTATCAGGCCGCTATCGATTTCGGCTTCACTTCCGAGACCTACGATGCGGAAGGGGAAGTGACTCGCACCGGCGCGCCTGCGCCACGGGAGAGTGACATTCGCTCAGCGCTGGAGGCTTTTCGAGGACGCTTTTTCCAGACTCCCCCGCCGGTGTCGGCAAAAAAAGTTGGCGGCATACCGGCTTATAAGTTGGTGCGCAAAAACGTGCCGGTACAACTGACGCCAGTAGAGGTGGAGATCAAAGAGCTATCCGTTCAGGACCTGAGCGACAAGGGACTGGAGGTCGAGGTGACTTGCTCGACGGGAACCTACATCCGCAGCTTGGCGCATGATCTGGGCCAGCGCCTCGGTTGTGGCGCTATTCTGAGCCGTCTCCGCCGTACCAGGATCGGCTCCTTTTCAATTGACCAGGCGCGAACGCTCGACGAACTGAACGAACTGGCGCAAGCCGGAAATATCGCTCAGTCCGTACTGCCCAGTGCGGAATTATTGACGCAGTTCCCGGCTGAGCGTGTTGGTCCGATGGTAGAAGCCCAGATTCGGCAGGGCAGGCATTTTCGCACCTCGCCTTTCGTTGTACCCCCGGGATCTCCCATTGTGAGAGTGTTGTCCCGGTCGGGCGAGCTAATCGCGATTGGCAGATTGATCATTCCGAACCTGTATCACCCGAGCGCGGTATTCCAGCCCGATATGGCTGGTTAGAACGGTCCGGCTACAGGGCTGTCTGTCTACCGTCCGGACGGGCTCTCGTTCCCATGCCTTCTGTCGAAGCGCCTACTTCATCAGGATACGTGCAGGTTATTTTGTTATGCCGGCGAGCTCATCGATGGTGAGAAAGCGGTTAGCTGGAACATTTCCGAAGTGCTGAACCTTGCCGCTTGGCCACTCGACGGTGATCTTTGAGATGTTACGATCCTGCTTCAAACCGAAAGTAAGCGCCAGTTCGCTTTGGGAACAATAACTGGAGCCGCTGTGTACGGTCTGCCACTGCTTGCCCGAAGAACTCTCCAGGCGGACCACTGCTCCGAGAGCGCTGCGGTTGGAACGGTGTCCGATGAGACGAATGTTAATCCAGTTATTCTTGTTGCCGCCGTCGTTCCGAAACAGCGCGGCAGGGCCGCCATTCGCTGTGATAGCTATATCCAGATCGCCATCATGATCGAAATCGGCATAAGCAGCCCCGCGCCCGACAATAGGGCGGCGGATATCCGGACCAACTGAGTTAGTAACATCGTCAAAGGAACCGTGGCCGTTATTGCGAAACAGTAACGGGGATTCACGGAAGCTCAGGTCGGATTGCGTCCGATTGATGTCAGGGTCGATATGACCATTCACAGCGAAGATGTCCGGAAGTCCGTCGAGATCGTAGTCGAAGAAAAACGCGCCGAATGTCACATCCAAAAGGCTGGCGCGGCCGAGCACTGTGGATGAGGCCACGTCGGAAAACAACCCCGAGCCGTCATTGTGATAAAGCGCCATCATCTGCTTGCTGAAATTTCCGACCACAAGGCCCAGGTGACCAGATCGGTCATAGTCCGCGGCATCTACGCCCATGGCTCCGCGCGCCACCCCGTCATCTCCGTATGCGACACCTGCTTCGACGCCGAGTTCAGTAAATGTTCCGTTCTTGTTGTTGCGGTAAAGTTTGTTGGGCTGAGTATCGTTCGAGATGAAGAGATCGGGCCAGCCATCGCCGTTGTAATCGAAAACCACAATTCCGAGGGACTTACTCGTGGTGTTGTACAGCCCCGCCTTCTTCGTGACGTCTTCGAATCGGCCACCCCCTAGATTGTGGTAAAGCTTCACACTCTCCCTTTTATAGGATTCGGGCGTGCAATAGGATTTTGTCTTGCCGTCCATCGAGCAATAGATATCCTTAGGGCTACTCCACTCCACGTAGTTGTCCACCACGAGGTCAGCTTTACCGTCGCGATCATACTCCACCCAGGCGGCGCTGGTGCCAAAGTTATTGTTGCGAATTCCGCTGATAGCGGTCACGTCTCTGAAGTGTCCATGACCTTCGTTATGAAACAGGTGATCGCCCCCCAACGCAGTGACATAGATGTCCGGCAAACCATCGTTATCGTAATCCGCTACTGCCACCCCGTTCGCGTACATTTCCAAATCGAGGCCGCTTCCTTTGGTGATGTCGGTGAAAGTACCGTTTCGGTTGTTGCGGTACAGCGCTGGAAAGTGTCGTTGCGCGGATTGACTCCAGTCTTTGCCATTGAGAAAGAGCAAATCTGCCCATCCATCACCGTCCAGATCAATAAATGCACACCCGGCGCCGATAGTCTCGGGAAGCCACTTTTTGCCAGCCGCGCCGTTGTAATGCGAGAAGTGAATGCCAGCCTGAGTAGTTACGTTAGAGAATCTAATTCCGGAGTTTGCGCCGGCAGCGGCGCCGATCAGGGCGCCGAGGATGAGGCAAAGCGTCAAGCGTAATTTCATGGATGACTGCGGAACGGATCTCGTGCAAATGTAGCAAACACGCAGCCTCTGCAAAGAGAAAATGCCACCCGAGCCGATTTCCCGTCCTAAGGATTAGAGGGAGGTCCTCCTAAAGTTGGACGATACCTTGGTAACTTGTGCGGCTCGTTTTTTGGTGGCAAACTCTAGATTCAAGTCAACTTGGTGAGGAGAGCGGTCTAACACGGGACCGCCAAATAATCACATTTGAAATATTCGTGCACCCTGATCTTATTTGGCCTGCTTTTATCTAATGCGTGCCGGAAGTCGGGACTTCCCGAACCCGGTTCGAAGGCCTATGCCGACCTTTGTTCGCCTTTTACCTGGGGTTGGCCGGACTGCAGTCAGGCGAGGATGTACGGGCGAAAGAATATCTTGTCGGATCCACGCAGATTGCTCCCGGTGAACCGGCTGGATGGGCCAATCTTGGGATTCTGCAAGTGCGCCAGCAGCATTCGACGCTGCATTTCAAAGCGTAGACAGAGCGCGGCTCTTGCTCCTGGCGAAAGCCGCATCGAAGGACTCCTGGGACTAATTGAGAGCCGGCGCGGCAACCTACAGCAGGCCAAAGCACACCTGAAAAGAGCCGTTGCACTCGACGGGCGAAACTTGAAAGCAATTTATTCGCTCTCTGAAGAGACGGAGCGCGATCAGGGCCCAGGAAACCAGTTGGCTGCGCAGCAGCTATTGGCTCAGATTTTGCGACAGGAACCTTCGAACGCGGCCGTTTTGCTGGACTCGCTTCGCCTGGCTGCCAAGCGCGGCGACTCCTCGCAAGCACGAAAGCTTCTGGCGGTGATCCGACCTCTTGCGGCAAGCTGGCCTGATGCTGCCCGGCAGCGGTTTGCGACGGTGGAAGGAAGCGTGAGTGAAGGGAGTCTTCGAACGGCGGCTGTCGATGTGCAGTTCTTGCGGAACGTGCTCCTCCGGGTTCCCTCTTACAGGGAAGATCTCGATCAGATTAAGACGCCGGCGACGCTGGTTGCTCAGCCATTCACGAGATTCTTGCGACTGCCGTCCCCCAAACTCCGAGCCGGCGCCAAGCGATGCACAAATTCGATTCGATGCACAACGGGTCCCCGGGGTAAACATCGGAAGGTTACCTGGATGGGAACCTTCGTGATGGATGATCAAGCTATTCCCAGCGTTGCATGGGCAGATGACATGCGCGCTTCATCTCGCAAGTGGGGCAGCGCTTCCGCTACCTGGCCGATCCAGCACGCAACTCGCGAAAAACGCCGTTGCAGGCGCAGATCTAAACTATGATTTCAAAACAGATATTGCGATTGCTACGCCATCAGGGTTAAAGATCTACCAGCAGCAAGACCCGCATAGTTTCCGGGACATCACGGAAGAGAGTAAGATTTCAACGGCAATTGCCGCGGCGTCTTATACCGGCGTCTGGGCTTTCGATATCGACCTGGACGGCGACCTTGATCTGGTATTGGGCACGCCGCAAGGCGACCCGCTCGTCCTGCGCAACAACGGAGACGGTACGTTTACGCCCATTCATCCGTTCGAGGGCGTCGATGGCCTGATGGCGTTTACCGCGGCGGACATCGATGGCGACGGCGACCCGGATGTCGCGCTGCTTGACCGCAACGGTAGTCTCAAGGTCTTTCTGAACGAACGTCTGGGCAAGT
>CAWCYQ010000004.1:0-20999 GCA_963799755.1 Terriglobia bacterium
CGACCCCGGTGTATTTGTCCGCTCGATGGCGGCTCGGGGGAGGCTCGGCGGCTTGGCGCGCGGAACGCTGGAGATGGCCTTGCTACTCGATGCGGCGGGGCGCGATTTCGTGCTGATTGAGACGGTTGGCGTCGGTCAGGATGAGATCGAGATTGTCCAGCTCGCCGATGTCACTGTCCTGGTTTTGATGCCTGGCATGGGAGACGATGTCCAGGCGCTCAAAGCGGGAATTATGGAAATCGCCGGAGTGTTCGCGATCAATAAATCCGATTTGCCGGGCGTAGCGCGGCTCGAACAGGAGATAAGAGCGATGCAGAGCCTGGCAGATGAATCTGCCCGGCAGGAAGCTGCTCCGGTTCGCCACGTGATTGCCAGCCAGGGGCACGGAATCAAGGAGCTACTTGACGCAATCGAAGAGGTGTTCAAGAAGAAAGGCCCGAACGCACGGGCGCTGGCCTGGGGCTTTCGCCTGCGCGAGATGCTGCGCGAGCGATTGGATGCCGCGATTCCTTCGGAAGCTGCTCAAGCGCCACGCAAAGTTGATAGCTGAGAAAATGGAAGATCCGTATACTGCTGCGGATGCGCTCTTTGCGCAGGCTCTCGATCAGAATGAAAAATGACGCGGCATCAATAGAGTTGGATCACATCGGGATTGCTGTTCGCAGCCTTGAGGAATCCCTGCGATTCTACAGGGATTTGATCGGACTGGACCTGAAAGGCAAGCGAAACCGTCGAATCCGAGCGCGTGAATGTTGCTATGCTGCCGGCCGGAACAGGATGCGGCGCACCGCGCATCGAGTTGCTTCGAACCGGCGGACGGCGAATCTGTTAATTGGCCGTTTTCTTCAAAAGCACGGTCCCGGATTGCATCACATCGCACTTCGAGTTGAAGATTTGAGGGAAACTGCGAAGCGGCTCGAGAGTGCCGGCGCACGTCTCCTGAACGAGCCTCGGTCCGGTGCGGGCGGCCATACCTATGTCTTCGTGCACCCATCCTCCGCTGCCGGCGTGCTGCTGGAGTTGATTCAGAGATAGAAATGCTGAAGGGATAATTGAGAGTTGAATAAGAAGGCTGAAATTGGTGTCATCGGAGGCAGCGGTTTCTATTCGCTCCTCGATGCGGGCAAAATGGAGGAAGTTCGATTGGATACTCCTTTTGGCGATCCGTCGGACTCATACTTCGTCGGCAATGTTGAAGGCAAGCGAGTCGCTTTCCTGGCTCGTCACGGAAGGGGCCACCGGCTTTCGCCGTCTGAGCTGAATTTCCGCGCGAACATTTACGGCATGAAGATGCTCGGTGTGGAGCGGATCGTGTCGCTGAGCGCCGTAGGATCGATGAAGGAAGAACACGCGCCCCTTGATTTCGTCATTCCCGATCAGTTCTTCGATCGCACGAAGTGCAGGATTTCGACATTCTTCGGCGATGGTGTGGTGGCCCAATCAGCTTTGCCGATCCGATATGCCCGCAACTGGCATCCATCGCGCATGCCGCGGCACATGAAGCCGGGATCAATAGCAAACTCGGCGGTACGTACCTTTGCATGGAAGGCCCGGCGTTCTCCACGCGCGCGGAATCGAATGTCTATCGGAGTTGGGGCATGGACGTAATTGGAATGACCAATTTGCAGGAAGCGAAACTGGCTCGAGAGGCCGAGATCTGCTACGTGACGGTGGCCATGGTAACGGATTACGATTGCTGGCATGAGACGCACGACGCGGTCACGGTAGATCAGATTATCGCGACACTCAAGCTAAATACCGAGAATGCCCGCAAGCTCGTGCCTCTGGTTATCCGCATGCTGCCCTCCGAACGGGATTGCAAATGCGGTTCGGCCCTCAAGCACGCGATCATCACCGATCCTGCCGCTATTTCAGCGCAAGCAAAGCAAAGGCTGGGGGTCCTACTTGGCAAGTACACCAGCAAGTGAGTTAGCGCGCGAAGTTCTTGACGCCTGTCTGCGCGACGGCACTTGGCCGCCGCGGGTCCTGGATGATCTGATCGAGAGAGCTCTCGATGAAGAGAATCTAGCGGTTGCCAGAACGGCCACGCGCGCCTTGTTCGGGACAGTGATCGAAGGGCTGGGAGACCTATTCTCACCCGCTTTGTGCGACGTTTATGCCCGGCTGTTTGCCCGTGTGATCGCGAGGGCTCTTCCGGAATACAACGCCGATGACTTATTCCTTCGCTACAACCGTATTCGGCAGATCAAACACTTTCCCGGCGGGGAAGTGCTCAGAGTTTTTGTTTTGTCGCGCGTGACGCTCGGTGCCGATGTAGCGGTGACCAGCACTGTGCTCGATGCCGCTAAGAAGAGGTTTCCCGAGGCGGAAATATACCTGGTCGGTCCGGCAAAGAATGCAGAACTTTTCGCTGCGGATCGACGGATCTCGCCAATCACCCTGTTCTATGGGCGTTCCGGTCTACTCCGCGAGCGCTTGCAGGCAGCGGCGGAGCTGCTGGTAGCCGTGAACGAGCCCAGTTCCATCGTGATCGACCCAGATTCCCGCCTGACGCAGCTTGGACTCATCCCGGTAGGTGAAGACGATGCCCGCTATTTCTTCTTCGAAAGCCGCGCCTTTGGCGGGGATATGACCCTTTCGTTGCCGCGGCTAACGGCAGCTTGGCTGAACGAAGTGTTCGATGTGGAGAGCGCGTGCCCCTACGTTGCGCCGCTGGAGCAAAAGCGAATAGCGGATATCACTGTGAGCTGGGGTGTCGGCGAGAATCCACAGAAGCGAGTACAGGGCAATTTCGAATACGAGGTCTTATCCCGGCTGCTGCGCAGAAACCGCCCGATTCTGCTCGATCGGGGCGCCGGTGGCGAAGAAGCCGCGCGCGCAGATGATCTTGTGCGCCGCTTGGGATCGCCCTTGCACCTCCATGTACACGACGGCAGCTACGCTTCCTTTGCGAGTCACATCGTGCAGAGTAATTTGTACATTGGGTACGACTCTGCTGGGCAGCACGTCGCCGCTGCCGCAGGTGTGCCGCTTGTCTCCGTTTTCAATGGATTTGCTGGGGAGAGAATGCTCGCGCGGTGGAGTCCGGATACTCCGGGCTCCCACATTGTGGTCGTGCGGGAGGACGATCAAACTTCCGTTTTGAATCGGACGCTTTCCGCTATTTCGGAGGTGGAGGAGGAGGTGGTGCCGTTGGCAGCGTCCACGGATTAGAACCAGAACTCGAAGGAGCGGAGGCTTTGGACGGCTCCTGCCCCGGTGTCTTTGGCGCTGAGTTCGCCGCTCCGCCCGTAGTCACGGGCTGTTCCTCGGTCTTGCTTGCGGGCAGAGGTTCGGGTGGTGGCGCGCTCGCATCCATATCGTACTTGATGATCGTATCCGCGCTGTACTTATGGTAATTCCGGAATTCGATTTCGTTCTTGTTCGTCTGATGCGGCACCGCGCTCATATTCAGTAAGGCCTGTAAGGGGAGAACGGCCTGCTGGTCCCCGATGGTGACGAGATCGTAATCTACTCGTTCGTCTGCTTTCCTCACCGGAAATGAACTAGGGATATCTACCGCCGAGAATGTGATGCGATCGATTTCTCCGGTGTTCGCGTCCGCATAGATTAGGCCCCTGTAGGCCGTAATAATGCGCTGATCGTCGCCCGGACCGGCAGTGTAATCGATGCTGTAGCTCGAATGGCCGCTATCGATGGAGTAATTGAACACCGCCATCACCCGGCCGCGCAGCTTTGCCCATTTCTCCCATCCGAATTCGGCATTGCTCTTGGGTTCGAAAATGCTTTCCATCATGGCTGCAAATTCGCCGGATGACCTGGCGCCGCCGCCGCCAATCCCGCCCATATCGGAATCCACGATCTTGCCGCCAACAGAGTAAACCTTGTAGTGCTCCTGCCCTCCGGTGTAGGTGACCTTTGCCAGTATCGTCCCTTGACTTCGATAGCTATCGCCGCCGTTGGGATCCACATAGCGGCGATCGACCCTCACGCAGATATAGTTCGGCAGGCCCTGTGCATAGGTCATTGCGTACTGTCTCATCGCATCCAGAATTTGCTGTTGATGAACCGAGTCAGGCGGTGGTGGAGGCGGAGCTTGGACAGCCAGTTTGATTGTGGCCGGTCCTGCGGAAAGAGTGTTGTCCGGTGCAGTCGCCGGCGAGGACGTTACGTCGGCGGGCGCCGTGTGCTTGATGCTGGCGCTTTCATCGCGCAGCTTGCGAAGAGCATCCGTCGTTTTCGGGCCAGCACCTTGCGCCTGAAGATCGATGATGGTTTTGTCGGTCAGCTTTTCGCTGAGCTGAATCTTCTTGAGCTCGGCTGCGATCTGCTTATCGGAATCGTGGTTCAGGGCCAGTTCGGAACGGATGAAATCGGCCAGTTGCTGAACATTCATCTGCGTTTGCGCCTGCAGGATCAAACCGCAACTTACAACTAGCAGGCCGAAGCGTAACTTCATATTCAATAAGACGACGTAATAGTAGCGAGCGAGGTTGCAGGGGTGACCCCCTTCAGCCGGTCCTACCTACTTTCCTGCTTCTGCAGCTCTACGGTAATTGTACCGATTGGAAAGCCCAAAAGTAGCCGGAACTGAACCGCCAGGTGTTCGGGACCGTCGCTAATCCAGATCAGAAGGCGTCCCCGGCGCTTATAGAGCACGTTGTCGAAGAGGAAGGCCTCGTAGCGAGTCGTCGTGTAATTCACACCGGCGATTGTAACCCTTTCTTTTGCTTGAGCTTCTATTCGCGCCCGTACGAACTTCTTGCCGTCCGTGATCGGTATGCTCGCGGCTTTGCCGGGCGCCAGGTTCAAGGTGCGAAGAGCCGCCAAGGCCCCCACGATCTCGTAGGTGCACGCCGGGATGTCGAGCTCCTTCCTTTCGCTCCGGTTCTTGACCAGATCCCGTTCTTCGTAACTCAATTTAGTGCGAGAGCTGTCCACCACCGAAGTTGATCTGATGTGTTTTCTGCCTTCCTGGGCATCCAGGCTTGAGCTTACGAGGCAAAATGGCTCCAGCACCGCGACCTTGTAGGAATCGGCAACCCGGTACAGCCGCGAGACTAGGCCGGAGCTTTCGATATTGACATTGAAATTCCACTTTTTCGATCCGTTTTCTCTCAACAATTGAACTGTCGCGGTGCCCGCATTGACCAGGCGCCATTCCACGTTGTAGGTCAGCTTCTCCGGATAGGGGAACTGTGAATTGGGCGGAATAGTTTGGATCTCCGCAGCTTTGGCGAAGACAAGCCGCAACAGAAGACAAAGGAACAGCGATATATAGCGGAAACGTGTCATCTGAATTTGGGAGCACGGTCCGTAATGGACAATCTCTCCAAAGTAACCGATCAGAAGTCGATCGACGATAAGAGCTCCGAAGGTTTCCTACCGAAGGCGTGACAGATGGAGAGCAAACTCTCTATGCTCGGAAGATTAGCGCCGCGCTCGATGGAACTGATTTGCGAGACGCTCAGCCTGGTCATTGCGGCCAGGTCCTTGAGCGACCAGTCATGCTCCACCCGAAGCAGCTTGATTTTGTGTCCCAGGCGTTCACGCAGCCGGTCTTGCGCCGTGCGCCCAAGGCTGAATTTCTCGATTGCATTGCCGAGCGTCTGCCGTAGCTGGGCTAGCGAGAAAGGTTTTGCCAGGTAGTCAAAGACGCGCAACTTGAAAGGTCGCCCGCATGCTTTCAAGCGAAGGATATCCGGTGATTATGATAATGCAGAGCTCGGGCCAGCGGTTCAGAAGCTGTTCGAGCACCTGCTCTCCGCTGGCCGGCCCCATCTTCATGTCAAGCAGCACAATGTCCGGGACGCGGCTCTCGGCTGAGGTGAACAATTCTTCGGGATCACCGAAGGTGCGAACCACATAAACTCCCTCATCACGCAGCAGATCCTCGATGTAATTTCGGAAGTCTGGATCATCATCCAGCACCGCTATGTCGATCAGACCGTGTGTGGCAATTGCCGCTTCACTCATGCAGTTATTTGGCTCGCTGCTTTCATGATTTTTCTTGGCCCGGGGCCGCCGGTAGCAGCACTTCCAGACAAGCTCCCCCCTCCGCGCGGTTGGAGGCGGAAATCACCCCGCCGTGTTGAGTAATGATACCTTCAGCGACAGTCAGTCCGAGACCCGTGCCGCGCGCGTCGAGACGCGTGGTGACGAACGCTTCGAACAAATTCGGCAGCACGTGGGCCGGAATTCCCGGACCGTCGTCGAGCACCATGCACCTGATCCAATTCTGACCGCCTCGTTGCACGGCCTTCGATTCGATATCAATAGTTCCTCCGGGAGAAATCGCCAGCAGGGCATTACGGATCAGATTGACAAAAACCTGCACCAGGCGATCGGCGTTGCCCGATACCGTATCGTTCGGGCGCACATTGTTCACAAACGTAACGGCTGAGGCCTTCTCGTCGATGGCCACCAGGTTCCAGCTTTCGTCGATCAGACCGCGCAGCTTAACGGCCTCACTCTCCTGCGTGCGCACGCGCGCGAAATCGACTAGACCCTCGCTGATCTTGCGCAGTCGCTGCGTCACGCGAAGCATTCGGCTCAAACGTTCGAGCGTATGTTCATCGCTTATGCTTTCGAGCAGTTTTTCGATGGAGCCCTGCAAAACCGCCAACGGCGTATTTAGCTCATGAGCGACACTGGTGCTGAGAAGACCAAGCGACACGAGTCTGTCCTGCTCTTCGAGTTTTTGCAAAGCGCTCGCCAGATCGTCTTCCTGCCTGCGTAGCTGCGCCACCGTTGCGTTCCTCGATTGCATAATCTGTCCGATTTCGTCATCGCAGATAAATGATCCGTCAATCATTTCGTGTTGCCGGTCGCCCTGCTGAGTGGCTGCGTCGGCCTGAAGCATAAGGCTCAGGGGATGATAGACATACTGCGGCATGATAAAGAATTCCATCACCACGATTGTCAGCAAGTAGATTGTGCCAAGCACGACGAAAAGACTGATTCGCGCCTGCCGGAGCGCCGAATCGTAGAAAGCCGAGGACAACTCTACGCGGCGATACCGGCCGGGCGTCTTATTGGTGCGGAACAGGCTATCCTCGCCTTCCTGCCAAGTTCCAGTCGGGTGCGCCGCAAGAAATTCCTGCCCTTCAGATGAAAGGTTGAGTTCCGCAGCCGTGCCCTCACGCTGATCGTAAAGGGTAAGTTCCTTTGATTCGAAGGCTGGCCGCAGCGGCAGTTCAGCGGTGAAAATCTGCCGGAGCATGTGCCTCTCGCGCTCCCTCGCTGCCTCGAGATGCTGTGAGAAGAGCGGAATGACCGAAAGATACACCGATATCGACAGTACGATGAAAAAGAGATTGTGCAGGAGCGCTAGTTTCTTGCGGACTCTCCATCCGCTTAAGATCCGCAGAACCGGAATGGGCGGCTTGCCCGCCAGATGAGCGTTCGCGCTTGAGACGGTCATCCCTTGCTTGTGTGCGCGGCTTAATGTGCCGATGCTGAACCGCGAGCGTGAGGAAGCGGATACCCCATCAGCCATACCGCGGCGCTCAGATTCTTGGCGTGAGTTCTTCTCGCGATTCAAGCTCCTGCTCCTTGTACTGCAACTGGTAGAGCTTCCAATAAATGCCGCGCTTGGCCAGCAGTTCCTGATGAGTACCCATCTCCCGCAACTGCGCCTTGTGCATGACGATAATTCGGTCCGCCCGTTGGATGGTAGAGAGCCGGTGAGCGATTACGAGCGACGTGCGATTCAGCACCATGCGCGTCAAGGCCTCCCGAATGCGAAGTTCGGTATCAGTATCCACACTCGAAGTAGCTTCATCCAGGATGAGCACTCGTGGATTGTGGGCGAGCGCGCGGGCAAAGCTGATGAGTTGTTTCTGCCCGGTGGAAAAACCATTTCCATGCTCCCGCACGCGGGTCTCGAAACGCTCCGGCAATTCGTCGATGAAATCGAATAAGTTCACTTGCCGCGCGGCCTCGCGTACATTCTTTGTCGAAATCTCCGATGTGCCAAGCCGGATGTTGCTCTCTACTGTACCGGTGAACAGGTACGGATCTTGCAGAACTACGCCAAAGTGCCGCCTCAGATCGGTCAGATCGAAAGACTGGATATTCAAGCCGCCGATACGAATCTCGCCGCGCTGGATGTCGTAGAAACGAAGCAGCAGGCTCGCGAGCGTGGTCTTCCCCGCGCCGGTGTGTCCGACGATAGCGACCGTTTCGCCCTCCCGGATACGAAAGCTTACATCGCGCAAAACCCAGTCTTCCCCGCTGTAAGCGAACCAGACGTGATCGAACTCGATATCTGCCCGAGCGTCCGGGAAGAGCGCAGAAGAAGCCGGCGAAGTGATCGACGGTCGAGTATCGAGTAACTTAAATACGCGCTCTGAAGCAGCCATCGCGCCCTGCAAAATGTTGTATTTTTCGCTCAGGTCCTGGATAGGACGGAAAAATCGTAGACCGTATTGAAAGAAAGCCACCAAAATTCCCAGCGTAAGGGCGCCCTGGCGAATGCGCACTCCGCCATAGCCAAGGAGCAGAGCCAGCGCGAGCATACCGAGGAACTCGACCACCGGATAGAACCAGCCGTAGGCGATGATTGAGTCCTTAAATGCAAGCATGTGGTCGCGGTTAATAGCCTTGAATTCGTCCTTGCTTTGCTCTTCACGGTTAAAGAGCTGCAGAACGGTGATTCCCGCAACGTGCTCCTGAAGATAAGCATTGATCCGCGCAATGGCGACGCGTATGCGGCGATAACTTTGCGAGGCCGTGCGGCGGAACTGTATGGTTATCAGCACTACAAATGGCATGACGGCTAACATAAAGCCAGTCATGCCGGGGCTTAAACGGAACATCACGACGACCACGAATGAGAGCATCAGAATGTCTCCCACAATCGTCACCAGGCCGGAGGCAAACAAATCATTGAGAACATCCACGTCGGTGGTTACTCGCGTCACCAGCCGTCCTACTGGATTTTTGTCGAAATACGCGATGTCAAGCTGCTGCAAGTGCGCCATTAGCTCGCGCCGCAAGTCGAACATGGCTTTTTGTCCCGTCCACTGCATCAGGTAGGTCTGTCCGAAATCGAAGAAGAACCCTAGCACCACAACGGCAAGGTAAAGCAGAGTGATCTGTCCGAGGCCGGTCCACTGATTACTAGAAAGCCAGTGATCCAGCAACGGAAAAGTGTGTGAATGATGAGTGGGAACCAGGTAACGATCGACTGCCAATTTGGTGAGCAACGGTCCGGTGATCTGCAGGAGAGAGTCGAAGAGCAGGAGCGTTAGAGAAACCGTTACAATGATGCGGTAGGGCCGCATATAGCGGAGAAGCCGCCGCATAAGGCGTGAATCGTATGCTTTCCCTAATGCTTCCTCTTCCAAGTGACTTTACCTTCGTTGATTCGTCTAACAGAAAAGCAGCCGGGGATGGCCGCCCTCCATCCAGCCTAACGTAGCTGTTCAGAAAGAGAAATTACAGAATCGATGAACGGGCTTATTTTGGTTGACAAGCCGGCTGGCTGCACGAGCCACGACGTAGTAAACCGGGTGCGAAAATTGATCGGTACCCGGCGCGTAGGGCACTTGGGAACTCTGGATCCAATGGCCACTGGACTCCTGGGTCTGCTGGCGGGTGTCGCGACACGGCTTGCCCCTTTCTATGGCAAGGAGGACAAAACGTATCAGGCCGCTATCGATTTCGGCTTCACTTCCGAGACCTACGATGCGGAAGGGGAAGTGACTCGCACCGGCGCGCCTGCGCCACGGGAGAGTGACATTCGCTCAGCGCTGGAGGCTTTTCGAGGACGCTTTTTCCAGACTCCCCCGCCGGTGTCGGCAAAAAAAGTTGGCGGCATACCGGCTTATAAGTTGGTGCGCAAAAACGTGCCGGTACAACTGACGCCAGTAGAGGTGGAGATCAAAGAGCTATCCGTTCAGGACCTGAGCGACAAGGGACTGGAGGTGGAGGTGACTTGCTCGACGGGAACCTACATCCGCAGCCTGGCGCATGATCTGGGCCAGCGCCTCGGTTGTGGCGCTATTCTGAGCCGTCTCCGCCGTACCAGGATCGGCGCCTTTTCAATTGACCAGGCGCGAACGCTCGACGAACTGAACGAACTGGCGCAAGCCGGAAATATCGCTCAGTCCGTACTGCCCAGTGCGGAATTATTGACGCAGTTCCCGGCTGAGCGTGTTGGTCCGATGGTAGAAGCCCAGATTCGGCAGGGCAGACATTTTCGCACCTCGCCTTTTGTTGTACCCCCGGGATCTCCCATTGTGAGAGTGTTGTCCCGGTCGGGCGAGCTAATCGCGATTGGCAGATTGATCATTCCGAACCTGTATCACCCGAGCACGGTATTCCAGCCCGATATGGCTGGTTAGAACGGTCCGGCTACAGGGCTGTCTGTCTACCGTCCCGACGGGCTCTCGTTCCCATGCCTTCTGTCGAAGCGCCTACTTCATAACCATACGTGCAGGTCATTTTGTTATGCCGGCGAGCTCATCGATGGTAAGAAAGCGGTTAGCTGGAACATTTCCGAAGTGCTGAACCTTGCCGCTTGGCCACTCGACGGTGATCTTTGAGATGTTACGATCCTGCTTCAAACCGAAAGTAAGCGCCAGTTCGCTTTGGGAACAATAACTGGAGCCGCTGTGTACGGTCTGCCACTGCTTGCCCGAAGAACTCTCCAGGCGGACCACTGCTCCGAGAGCGCTGCGGTTGGAACGGTGCCCGATGAGACGAATGTTAATCCAGTTATTCTTGTTGCCGCCGTCGTTCCGAAACAGCGCGGCAGGGCCGCCATTCGCTGTGACAGCTATATCCAGATCGCCATCATGATCGAAATCGGCATAAGCAGCCCCGCGCCCGACAATAGGGCGGCGGATATCCGGACCAACTGAGTTAGTAACATCGTCAAACGAACCGTGGCCGTTATTGCGAAACAGTAACGGGGATTCACGGAAGCTCAGGTCGGATTGCGTTCGATTGATGTCAGGGTCGATATGACCATTCACAGCGAAGATGTCCGGAAGTCCGTCGAGATCGTAGTCGAAGAAAAACGTGCCGAATGTCACATCCAAAAGGCTGGCGCGGCCGAGCACTGTGGATGAGGCCACGTCGGAAAACAACCCCGAGCCGTCATTGTGATAAAGCGCCATCATCTGCTTGCTGAAATTTCCGACCACAAGGCCCAGGTGACCAGATCGGTCATAGTCCGCGGCATCTACGCCCATGGCTCCGCGCGCCACCCCGTCGTCTCCGTATGCGACACCTGCTTCGACGCCGAGTTCAGTAAATGTTCCGTTCTTGTTGTTGCGGTAAAGTTTATTGGGCTGAGTATCGTTCGAGATGAAGAGATCGGGCCAGCCATCGCCGTTATAATCGAAAACCACAATTCCGAGAGACTTACTCGTGGTGTTGTACAGCCCCGCCTTCTTCGTGACGTCTTCGAATCGGCCACCCCCTAGATTGTGGTAAAGCTTCACACTCTCCCCTTTATAGGATTCGGGCGTGCAATAGGATTTTGTCTTGCCGTCCATCGAGCAATAGATATCCTTAGGGCTACTCCACTCCACGTAGTTGTCCACCACGAGGTCAGCTTTACCGTCGCGATCATAATCCACCCAGGCGGCGCTGGTGCCAAAGTTATTGTTGCGAATTCCGCTGATGGCGGTCACGTCTCTGAAGTGTCCATGACCTTCGTTATGAAACAGGTGATCGCCCCCCAACGCAGTGACATAGATGTCCGGCAAACCATCGTTATCGTAATCCGCTACCGCCACGCCGTTCGCGTACATTTCCAAATCGAGGCCGCTTCCTTTGGTGATGTCGGTGAAAGTACCATTTCGGTTGTTGCGGTACAGCGCTGGAAAGTGTCGTTGCGCGGATTGACTCCAGTCTTTGCCATTGAGAAAGAGCAAATCTGCCCATCCATCACCGTCCAGATCGATGAACGCACACCCGGCGCCGATAGTCTCGGGAAGCCACTTTTTGCCAGCCGCGCCGTTGTAATGCGAGAAGTGAATGCCAGCCTGAGTAGTTATGTTAGAGAATCTAATTCCGGAGTTTGCGCCGGCAGCGGCGCCGATCAGGGCGCCGAGGATGAGGCAAAGCGTTAAGCGTAATTTCATGGATGACTGCGGAACGGATGCTCGTGCAAATGTAGCAAACACGCAGCCTCTGCAAAAGAGAAAATGCCACCCGAGCCGATTTTCCCGTCCTAAGTATTAGAGGGAGGTCCTCCGAAAGTTGGACGATACCTTGGTAACTTGTGCGGCTCGTTTTTTGGTGGCAAACTCTAGATTCAAGTCAACTTGGTGAGGAGAGCGGTCTAACACGGGACCGCCAAATAATCACATTTGAAATATTCGTGCACCCTGATCTTATTTGGCCTGCTTCTATCCAATGCGTGCCGGAACTCGGGACTTCCCGAACCCGGTTCGAAGACCTATGCCGACCTTTGTTCCGCCTTTTACCTGGGGTTGGCCGGACTGCAGTCAGGCGAGGATGTACGGGCGAAAGAATATCTTGTCGGATCCACGCAGATTGCTCCCGGTGAACCGGCTGGATGGGCCGATCTTGGGATTCTGCAAGTTCGCCAGCAGCAGTTCGACGCTGCATTTCAAAGCGTAGACAGAGCGCGGGCTCTTGCTCCTGGCGAAAGCCGCATCGAAGGACTCCTGGGACTGATTGAGAGCCGGCGCGGCAAGCTACAGGAGGCCAAAGCACACCTGAAAAGAGCCGTTGCACTCGACGGGCGAAACTTGAAAGCAATTTATTCGCTCTCTGAAGAGACGGAGCGCGATCAGGGCCCAGGAAACCAGATGGCCGCGCAGCAGCTATTGGCGCAGATTTTGCAACAGGAACCTTCGAACGCGGCCGTTTTGCTGGACTCGCTTCGCTTGGCTGCCAAGCGCGGCGACTCCTCGCAAGCGCGAAAGCTTCTGGCGGTGATCCGACCTCTTGCGGCAAGCTGGCCTGATGCCGCTCGGCAGCAGCTTGCGACGGTGGAAGGAAGCGTGCGTGAAGGGAGTCTTCGAACGGCGGCAGTCGATGTGCAGTTCTTGCGGAACGTGCTGCTCCGGGTTCCCTCTTACAGGGAAGATCTCGATCAGATTAAGACGCCGGCGACGCTGGTTGCTCAGCCATTCACGAGATTCTTGCGACTGCCGTCTCCAAACTCCGAGCCGGCGCCAAGCGATGCAAAAATTCGATTCGATGCACAACCGGTCCCCGGGGTAAACGCTCGGAAGGTTACCTGGATGGGAACCTTCGTGATGGATGATCAAGCTATTCCCAGCGTTGCGTGGGCAGATGAAACGCGCGCTTCATCTCGCAAGTGGGGCAGCGCTTCCGCTACCTGGCCGGTCCAGCGCGCAACTCGCGAAAAACGCCGTTGCAGGCGCAGATCTAAACTATGATTTCAAAACAGATATTGCGATTGCTACGCCATCAGGCTTAAAGATCTACCAGCAGCAAGACCCGCATAGTTTCCGGGACATCACGGAAGAGAGTAAGATTTCAACGGCAATTGCCGCCGCGTCTTATACCGGCGTCTGGGCTTTCGATATCGACCTGGACGGCGACCTTGATCTGGTATTGGGCACGCCGCAAGGCGACCCGCTCGTACTGCGCAACAACGGAGACGGTACGTTTAGCCCCATTCATCCGTTCCAGGGCGTTGATGGCCTGATGGCGTTTACCGCGGCGGACATCGATGGCGACGGCGACCCGGATGTCGCGCTGCTTGACCGCAACGGTAGTCTCAAGGTCTTTCTGAACGAACGTCTGGGCAAGTATCGGGGCATCGACGTCCCGGTCAATCTGCGGCAAGGTGTGGTGGCCCTTTCGGCCGCCGACATCAACGGCGATGGCATCCTGGATTTTGTTTTGCTGAAAAACGATTCCTCTGTTGTTCGCCTGTCTCAGAACGAGGAAAGCGGCCAAGTGGGATTCTGCTGAACTGGTCCGTGCCAATCCGGCTCCCTCGCCGAGCCTCTTCCTGGCTGATATGGACAATAACGGCGCTTTAGACATAGTGGTGAACGGTCAGGTTTTCCTGGGGGACGGAAAAGCCTTCGCACCTTTGCCGTACCAACTTTCGGGAGCTCCCCAGGCGATCTCCGACCTAAATTCCGATGGGCGGCTCGACGTCATCGCGCGCACCCGCGACGGCGCGCCGTTAGAACTGATTAATCACGGAAACAAGAACTACCATTGGCAGGTGATTCGAACCAGAGCCGCGCATGCTACTGGAGATCAACGTATCAATTCTTTTGGCATCGGCGGCGAAATCGAGATCCGCTCAGAATTACTCGCCCAGAAACAGATCATCACCTCTCCGGTATTGCATTTTGGGTTAGGCGAGCACACCTCCGTTCAATTCGCGCGAATCGTCTGGCCAAACGGTTCCGTTCAAGCCGAGTTCGATCTAAAATCAGATCAAACCATTCTCGCTGAGCAGCGAATCAAAGGTTCTTGCCCAATGTTGTTTGCCTGGAACGGGCATAAAATGCAGTTCTTAAAGGATGTCGGCCCCTGGGGATCGGCTCTTGGCTTGAACGTTAACGCGCAAGGGAAGGGCATCTATGGAACACGCGAATGGTTCAACGTTCGAGGCAATCAACTCGTGCCGCATGACGGCTTCTATGATCTGCGCATTACTGCTGAGTATTGGGAAACCTACTACATGGACCATTACTCGTTACTGGCGATAGATCATCCAGCGAACTCGGAAGTATATACAGACGAGCGGTTCGCGTTGCCATCTCCTAAACCAAGTCTCGTTGTTACAACTGTGACAAGACCTTTCACGCGGGCCACTGACGATAACGGAAATGACGTCACAGGCATCGTACGCAATCTCGACGATCAGTTTCTCGACACTTTCGGCCGTGGACAGTACCAGGGACTTACGAGAGATCATTGGGTCGAACTGGAATTGCCGGCCGAGGCGCCGCGGACTGGACCTCTTTATTTGATAGGGCAGGGCTGGATTCACGACACGGACGCCACGATTGTCCAGGCGCAGGCGCAGAATTCCAAAGCACACCCGCGAGGCTTGAGCATCGAAGTTCCGGACGCATCGGGTCACTGGACAACGGTGCGCGATGGATTGGGCTTTCCCAAAGGCCGCGTAAAAACAATAATCCTGGATATCAGCGGAATCTTCCGCCCGGACGCTCCGAGAAAATTGCGCTTGCGGACAAATCTGGAGCTCTACTGGGACAAACTCGCCTGGGGCGCAGGAGCACAATCAGGCGGACAGGCTTCAGGTACGACATCTTGGCTTGGCGGCAGCCGATCTGCGTTTTCGCGGATTCTCTCTCATTACTCAGGCGAACGGTTCGTCACCTGAGCTTCCTCACTACGACATCGTCCAGGAATCCGATCTCCGCTGGCATGACCAGGAAGGTTACGCGACGCGCTACGGCGATGTTCGTGAACTGCTGGGGAACATCGATGATCGATATGTGATAACCAGTCCGGGTGATGAGTTGCGCATGAAATTTGCTGCCCTCCCTCCGCCCGCCAGCGGCTGGACGCGTGATTTTGTCCTCATCTGCGATGGATGGGTGAAGGATGGGGACTACAATTCCACATTTGCCGGAACTATTCTGCCGCTGCCGTATCACGGCATGAAAGACTACGTATTGCCGCCCACGACACTCGAGGCCGATCACGCGTATCAACTGCATCCGTCGGATTGGCGCACGTATCAAACGCGTTATGTCACGCCCCGCTATTTCACTTCGGCCCTCTGGGGGCATCCATGAGCAAGGCACGGCTCTTTGCGGCTATTCTCTTTATCGGACTGCTCGCCTCCCCGGTTGTCTATAAACGTATGCTCGCCCACCGGCAAGCTTCTGCTGGCAGCAGCGGTCAGGAATCGAGCTGCCCTAGCGGGCTATGGTTTCCGCCTGCGTGAATGTGCCAGCGCATCGGGTATCCATTTCAGGCACAAGGAACCGACGTTAGATCCCCGCCTGGCTCACATCATGCCCCAGATTGCCTCGATGGGTGCGGCGGTTTCGGTGGTCGATTTCGACCGCGACGGTTGGGCCGATTTCTATGTCACCAATAGCGGCGAGCATTCACGTAATGCCCTCTATCGCAACATGCATGACGGAACCTTCCGCGATGTGGCTGCCGAGGTCGGACTCGCTGATATCAATTCACCAGAGACTGGCGTTTCTATGGGAGCTGTCTGGGGTGATTATGACAACGACGGCTATGAGGATGTCCTGATCTATAAATGGGGAAAACCGGAGCTGTATCATAACGACGCCGGGAAACACTTCACCCGCGTGACCGAGCAAGCCGGCCTGCCACCCTGGGTCAATGCGAACACGGCGATTTGGCTCGATTACGACAACGACGGCAAGCTTGATTTGTTCCTCGGCGGCTATTACTCCGAAAACGTCGATCTCTGGCATCTCAAAACAACGAAGATTATGCCGGAGAGCTTTGAGTACGCGCAGAACGGTGGCCGGAAATACTTGTTTCACAATCTTGGGAACGGGCGTTTCGAAGAAGTTTCGGCGCAAATGGGAATCAACTCGCGTCGCTGGTCGCTCGCAGCAGTTGCCGCTGATCTCCGTGGCACCGGTTATCCCGATCTCTTCATTGCTAATGATTATGGGGTCTCCGAACTGTACCTGAACGATAAGGGGAAACACTTTCGCGAGGACGGTAAGGAAGCTGGAGTGGGATATGCGCCGAAGAGCGGCATGACTGCTTCGATCGGTGATGTGCTCAATCAAGGCCGCTACAGCATCTTTGTCACAAATATCTCGGAAGAGGGAGTTTTGGTTCAGGGCAATAATCTGTGGATACCTCAGCCCGGAAGCTCAGAGAAAAACATCAAGTTTCAAAATGTAGCGAATGCCATGGGTGTCGAACTCGGTGGATGGAGTTTCGGCGCGCAGTTTGGCGACCTGAATAATGATGGATTTCTCGATCTCTATCAGGTGAATGGCAACGTTTCTCTCGACCGTGATCGCAGTTATTGGTATGACTACTCCAAGGTGGCTGGCGGCAATAGCGTCATCATCTCCGATGCTGCCAATTGGCCTCCTCTCAAGGGCCGCAGCCTTTCCGGATATCAGCAGAAGCGAGTCTGGATAAATGACGGCGCGGGTCAGTTCAAGGAAGTCTCTCAGCTTGTGGGCGCGACGGACCGTTTCGACGGACGATCAGTGGCGCTGGCCGATTTCGACAACAATGGCGCTCTAGATGCTGTTGTAGCTAACCAGAACGGGCCGCTTCTGTTGTATAAGAATCAGGTTGACCCGCGGAATAAATGGATCGAGTTCAGCTTGACCGGCAGAAGCAGTAATCGCAGCGCCATCGGCGCCGAAGTGCGCGTTTTCTGGAATGGGCAGGAGCAGGTACAGGAGGTTTCGGGCGGCAGCGGCTTCTGCTCACAAAATCAAAGGCGGCTACATTTCGGACTAGGGAAAACAACGGCGGTCGATCGCGTGGAAATACGCTGGCCTTCCGGACGCATGCAAGAGATCAGCTCGCCTGCGCTGAATCGCATTCATAAAATACAGGAGCCGGCATGAGCGGGCAGATAGACGCACTTACGCCGGCAGTATCGGGGCGACCCGCACCGGGCCCAATCGCTCGGTTCCTTAGCGCTGAAAACCGCTATCTGGCGCCCATTTTCATCACCCTTATCCTGCTGGTCAGCAATCTGTCGTTCGGACTGCTGGAAAGCTTTTCCAGAACGGCGCTCGCCATCGCTACCAGCATGCTGTTTGAAATTGCCCTAACACTGCTGATATACCGAAAATTCCCGCACCTGGCGAGCGCCTACATAACCGGCATCAGCGTGGGCATACTCATTCGTTCGCCCGCTTTCTGGCCCTATGCGCTGTGTAGCGCGATAGCAATTACTTCGAAGTACGTCCTGCGTTGGCGCGGGCGGCACCTTTGGAATCCTTCCAACTTTGCCATCAGCGCGATGCTCCTCCTGGTTCCCGAGTACGTCGCTACGCTCAGCATCCAATGGGGAAATACGATGTGGCCTATGGTGATTGTGTGGCTTCTCGGCGCCGCGATCATCTATCGAGTCAGACGTTTTCATATCACCGCTACTTACGTTGCGTGCTTCGTGGTGCTGGCCTTTGTCCGATCTTTGTTTCCCGGTCATTCTTTCCTGGCCGAACTCGCCCCGATCACCGGTCCGATGTATCAGCTGTTCATTTTCTTCATGATCACGGACCCGAAGACAACCGTGAAGCCGCGATGGGCACAGTGCCTGGTGGTAGCACTGGTCGCCTTAGCTGAAATGATTCTGCGGGTCGCTGAAAATGTCCATGCGCCTTTCTACGCGCTCTCGATCGTGGGTCCTGTAGCTGTTGCGATTGAAATCTATTTCAGCGGTAAGCGGCAGAAGTATCTCGAACGCCTCTCCCTCTTACGTTCCAACTCGTAGATCAAGCCAAAGTTAGAAATCTTCTTGAACCTGATGATTACTGCCTCGGCCGGTGGCTAACGTGCCACGTAGAAGCGATCTGCGACTTTTCGCCTGCGCGGCATCCGTGTTGCCTTTCATAGGCCTCCTTCGAAGAACTGCTTCGCGCGTATTCTTGCACTCCGTTCCAGCTTGTGCCACTTCGCGGGAAATTCGTATACGCCGTGTAAACAATTTGTATATGCTCGGGGATGTGTACGATGCTTCCCGGCCTTGTGAGTAGATCGCGACTATAGCCGTGAGAGCATTGAGGGCGGCGTGTTGATGTTCTATTCCGAACCTAGTAGCGATTGGACCACTCCAAAGTTCGGAATGTCACATCCACCTGATCCTCTCGCTACCTGAAGCTGTGTCCTTCATTCACATAAATCACCGGCCGTGTTCGCACTCCTAGCTCCTTCAGAGCGTGCCAGAACTCAGGCGACTGTGCGGGCGATGCTTCGCCGTCCCTCTCGCCCACCAGGACCAAAGTAGGTGTTTTGGCCTTCTTGATGTAAGTGAGAGCCGAGCTGCGTTCGTAAGCGGCCGGATCGTCATACACGGATGCGCCGAAATAGGGGATCGTCCATTTATCAATCGAGTTCTGTCCATGATCGCTGCGCCAGTGTCCTGCGCCAGCTCCCGCAACGGCAGCGCGAAATCTATCGGTTTGCGTGATGGCCGTCATGGCTATGGACCCGCGTGACTCCAGCCCAGGATGGCGACCCGCTGGCCGTCCACGGGATATTCTTTACGAGCATATCGACCCCGGAGAGCGTGTCGTGAAGGTCGCCAGAGCCCCGATCGCGGCGGTTGGCTTGAGTGAATCTTTCGCCCTGTCCGTAACTACCCCGTGCGTTGGATAGAACACAAAGTGGCCAAAGGTCGTGGATAAAGTCGTGTCGAAATCGGCGGACCGCCATTCCGGCCTCGCGATCCACGCTGGTCCGCCGTGAACCGCCACCAGCATCGGATATGGCTTCGAAGGATCGAAGTTCTCGGGGTAAAGCCGCCGGCCCTGCACCTCGAATCCTCTACCTTTCCATGTCACATTCGCGAACTCGGAAGCTTCAGGTCCGTCTGATCGATTCCGGACGTGATCTGTTTCCATTCGGCTATGGGACCGGCCCATGCCTCCGGGAACATCGGACCACGACATACGGATCAATGCCGTCCTCAACGCTTCGCCGGTCTGTGCGGGTCAGAGGCTCGTCTCCTCAGATCCCGCCCGATTGTCTCGTCGCCCCGCCATAAGCTCTTCGCCGTTGCATGTGCCACGTCCAGTCTGGCGATCGAAGTTGAGCCGCCCGTGGACTCGGTAAACAAGATTTCGTATCGGAAAGCCACGTGGACCAGGCTGGCGACGACTCTCGATTCGGTGTCAGATCGCGCGCCTGCCCCCCGCCCGAGGGAACCATAGATCTCCCCTCCGGACGCCTTCATCACTCAGTAGCCCTTCGATCAACGTAATCGACTTGCCCCGGGGGACCAGCGCGGCAACGCTATCTGATACCGAGGCTTGTCAATCCGTTAGTCGGTTAGGCTTTCCACGACTGCGTATAGAATTGCGCGGACATACCGATTGTCTTGGCCGGAAGGTGTCGCCGCCGTAAAGGCAAATAGCTCTCCATCGGGCGACCAATCGTATTCGATGTATAGGCTAGCTCGAGTCACCTGCGCCGTCGCGCCGCGCTGTACGTCTGTCACAACCAATCGCTGAACCTCGGTACTTTGTAGATCGTCTACTGCGCCAACCGCCCTATTCTCGGCCACCATAGGCGAAGGTCTTCCGGTAGCATGATCGACGAACAGAGACGCGATACGCTTGTTCTCCGCAACCACTCAGGCGTGAAAGAAAACCGGACACACGCTTCAGCTGAGACGGTTGTAAAGAGCTCGCGCTCAGATCCTGAACAAATAATTGATTCTGGCCCAGAGTAACACAATCCGAGAGAAAGGCTAGTTGCCTTGCGTTTCGCGACCAGACCGGGTCATGATCCCCAGCAAGCGCCGCGCCGCGGATTCCCGCTGATGCGGGTCGATTTTCCCGAGTCCGCCTGACTCGCGACGTAGATCTCCGATCCACCCTTCGCCCCGTCGACACTCCACGCGATATGCAACCCATCTGGGCTGAGAGCAGTTTGTGAGAATGATTTGACATGCGCCTGTGTTGCATCTGGAAGGGCCGAAATCTGCAGCCGGAGCCGGTCGACAGCAGATTTGTCCGCCACTTCCTGCCTCATGGCATGAGCCGACGCAATCGGAAACAACAGCAGCAGAACGACGGCGAAGGCTCGGCCCACGGAATGGATCACGTGATTAACTCTCTTCTTCAAACTATAAGGCTGCGAGGCGACCCCGGGCGCAGTTACTAATGCACTTCTAGGGATGCCGTCGATGACATTCTGTGTAGCGATTAGCCACCCCTGCTTCTGCATGTGGAGCTTGGTGTAATGAAATTCGTTCCGGAAGATGATCGTCTCTTAAAAGGCGCGCAAAGTTCGGGCCGACTGAACTGCTCGCAAGGCACCATGGTGCCGGCGATTTCGCGCAACTTACAATGATTTTGGTACGCCCGAGAGGATTCGAACCTCTGACCTTTTGCTCCGGA
>CAWCYQ010000005.1:0-97922 GCA_963799755.1 Terriglobia bacterium
GCCCAGGAAACCAGATGGCCGCGCAGCAGCTACTGGCGCAGATTTTGCAACAGGAACCTTCGAACGCGGCCGTTTTGCTGGACTCGCTTCGCTTGGCTGCCAAGCGCGGCGACTCCTCGCAAGCGCGAAAGCTTCTGGCGGTGATCCGACCTCTTGCGGCAAGCTGGCCTGATGCCGCTCGGCAGCAGCTTGCAACGGTGGAAGGAAGCGTCCGTGAAGGGAGTCTTCGAACGGCGGCAGTCGATGTGCAGTTCTTGCGGAACGTGCTGCTCCGGGTTCCCTCTTACAGGGAAGATCTCGATCAGATTAAGACGCCGGCGACGCTGGTTGCTCAGCCATTCACGAGATTCTTGCGACTGCCGTCTCCAAACTCCGAGCCGGCGCCAAGCGATGCAAAAATTCGATTCGATGCACAACCGGTCCCCGGAATAAACGCTCGGAAGGTTACCTGGATGGGAACCTTCGTGATGGATGATCAAGCTATTCCCAGCGTTGCGTGGGCAGATGAAACCGCGCTTCATCTCGCAAGTGGGGCAGCGCTTCCGCTACCTGGCCGGTCCAGCGCGCAGCTCGCGAAAAACGCCGTTTCAGGCGCAGATCTAAACTATGATTTCAAAACAGATATTGCGATTGCTACGCCATTAGGCTTAAAGATCTACCAGCAGCAAGACCCGCATAGTTTCCGGGACATCACGGAAGAGAGTAAGATTTCAACTGCAATTGCCGCCGCGTCTTATACCGGCGTCTGGGCTTTCGATATCGACCTGGACGGCGACCTTGATCTGGTATTGGGCACGCCGCAAGGCGACCCGCTCGTACTGCGCAACAACGGAGACGGTACGTTTAGCCCCATTCATCCGTTCGAGGGCGTTGATGGCCTGATGGCGTTTACCGCGGCGGACATCGATGGCGACGGCGACCCGGATGTCGCGCTGCTTGACCGCAACGGTAGTCTCAAGGTCTTTCTGAACGAACGTCTGGGCAAGTATCGGGGCATCGACGTCCCGGTCAATCTGCGGCAAGGTGTGGTGGCCCTTTCGGCTGCCGACATCAATGGCGACGGCATCCTGGACTTTGTTTTGCTGAAAAACGATTCCTCTGTTGTTCGCCTGTCTCAGAACGAGCAAAGGGCCAAGTGGGATTCTGCTGAGCTGGTCCGTGCCAAGCCGGCTCCCTCGCCGAGCCTCTTCCTGGCTGATATGGACAATAACGGCGCTTTAGACATAGTGGTGAACGGTCAGGTTTTCCTGGGGGACGGAAAGGGCTTCGCACCTTTGCCGTACCAACTTTCGGGAGCTCCCCAGGCGATCTCCGACCTAAATTCCGATGGGCGGCTCGACGTCATCGCGCGCACCCGCGACGGCTCGCCGTTAGAACTGATTAACCACGGAAACAAGAACTACCATTGGCAGGTGATTCGAACCAGAGCCGCGCATGCTACTGGAGATCAACGTATCAATTCTTTTGGCATCGGCGGCGAAATCGAGATCCGCTCAGAATTACTCGCCCAGAAACAGATCATCACCTCTCCGGTATTGCATTTTGGGTTAGGCGAGCACACCTCCGTTCAATTCGCGCGAATCGTCTGGCCAAACGGTTCCGTTCAAGCCGAGTTCGATCTAAAATCAGATCAAACCATTCTCGCTGAGCAGCGAATCAAAGGTTCTTGCCCTATGTTGTTTGCCTGGAACGGGCATAAAATGCAGTTCTTAAAGGATGTCGGCCCCTGGGGATCGGCTCTTGGCTTGAACGTTAACGCGCAAGGGAAGGGCATCTATGGAACACGCGAATGGTTCAACGTTCGAGGCAATCAACTCGTGCCGCATGACGGCTTCTATGATCTGCGCATTACTGCTGAGTATTGGGAAACCTACTACATGGACCATTACTCGTTACTGGCGATAGATCATCCAGCGAACTCGGAAGTATATACAGACGAGCGGTTCGCGTTGCCATCTCCTAAACCAAGTCTCGTTGTTACAACTGTGACAAGACCTTTCACGCGGGCCACTGACGATAACGGAAATGACGTCACAGGCATCGTACGCGATCTCGACGATCAGTTTCTCGATACTTTCGGCCGTGGACAGTACCAGGGACTTACGAGAGATCATTGGGTCGAACTGGAATTACCGGCCGAGGCGCCGCGGACTGGACCTCTTTATTTGATAGGGCAGGGCTGGATTCACGACACGGATGCCACGATTGTCCAGGCGCAGGCGCAGAATTCCAAAGCACACCCGCAAGGCTTGAGCATCGAAGTTCCGGACGCATCGGGTCACTGGACAACAGTGCGCGATGGATTGGGCTTTCCCAAAGGCCGCGTAAAAACAATAATCCTGGATATCAGCGGCATCTTCCGCCCGGAGGCTCCGCGAAAATTGCGCTTGCGGACAAATCTGGAGCTCTACTGGGACAAACTCGCCTGGGGCGCAGGAGCACAATCAGGCGGACAGGTTCAGGTACGACATCTTGGCTTGGCGGCAGCCGATCTGCGTTTTCGCGGATTCTCTCTTATTACTCAGGCGAACGGTTCGTCACCTGAGCTTCCTCACTACGACATCGTCCAGGAATCCGATCTCCGCTGGCATGACCAGGAAGGTTACGCGACGCGCTACGGCGATGTTCGTGAACTGCTGCGGAACATCGATGATCGATATGTGATAACCAGTCCGGGTGATGAGTTGCGTATGAAATTTGCTGCCCTACCTCCGCCCGCCAATGGCTGGACGCGTGATTTTGTCCTCATCTGCGATGGATGGGTGAAAGATGGGGACTACAATTCCACATTTGCCGGAACTATTCTTCCGCTGCCGTATCACGGCATGAAAGACTACGTATTGCCACCCACGAGACTCGAGGCGGATCACGCGTATCAACTGCATCCGTCGGATTGGCGCACGTATCACACGCGTTATGTCACGCCCCGCTATTTCACTTCGGCCCTCTGGGGGTATCCATGAGCAAGGCGCGGCTCTTTGCGGCTATTCTCTTTATCGGACTGCTCGCCTCCCCGGTTGTCTATAAACGTATGCTCGCCCACCGGCAAGCTTCTGCTGACAGCAGCGGTCAGGAATCGAGTGCCATAGCGGGCTATGGCTTCCGCCTCCGTGAATGTGCCAGCGCATCGGGTATCCATTTCAGGCACAAGGAACCGACGTTAGATCCCCGGCTGGCTCACATCATGCCCCAGATTGCCTCAATGGGTGCGGCGGTCTCGGTGGTCGATTTCGACCGCGACGGTTGGGCCGATTTCTATGTCACCAATAGCGGCGAGCATTCACGTAATGCCCTCTATCGGAACATGCATGACGGAACCTTCCGCGATGTGGCTGCCGAGGTCGGACTCGCTGATATCAATTCACCAGAGACTGGCGTTTCTATGGGAGCTGTCTGGGGTGATTATGACAACGACGGCTATGAGGATGTCCTGATCTATAAATGGGGGAAACCGGAGCTGTATCATAACGACGCCGGGAAACACTTCACCCGCGTGACCGAGCAAGCCGGCCTGCCACCCTGGGTCAATGCGAACACGGCGATTTGGCTCGATTACGACAACGACGGCAAGCTTGATTTGTTCCTCGGCGGCTATTACTCCGAAAACGTCGATCTCTGGCATCTCAAAACAACGAAGATTATGCCGGAGAGCTTTGAGTACGCGCAGAACGGTGGCCGGAAATACTTGTTTCACAATCTTGGGAACGGGCGTTTCGAAGAAGTTTCGGCGCAGATGGGAATCAACTCGCGTCGCTGGTCGCTCGCAGCAGTTGCCGCTGATTTCCGTGGCACCGGTTATCCCGATCTCTTCATTGCTAATGATTATGGGGTCTCCGAACTGTACCTGAACGATAAGGGGAAACACTTTCGCGAGGACGGTAAGGAAGCTGGAGTGGGATATGCGCCGAAGAGCGGCATGACTGCTTCGATCGGTGATGTGCTCAATCAAGGTCGCTACAGCATCTTTGTCACAAATATCTCGGAAGAGGGAGTTTTGGTTCAGGGCAATAATCTGTGGATACCTCAGCCCGGAAGCTCAGAGAAAAACATCAAGTTTCAAAATGTAGCGAATGCCATGGGTGTCGAACTCGGTGGATGGAGTTTCGGCGCGCAGTTTGGCGACCTGAATAATGATGGGTTTCTCGATCTCTATCAGGTGAATGGCAACGTTTCTCTCGACCGTGATCGCAGTTATTGGTATGACTACTCCAAGGTGGCTGGCGGCAATAGCGTCATCATCTCCGATGCTGCGAATTGGCCTCCACTCAAGGGCCGCAGCCTTTCCGGATATCAGCAGAAGCGAGTGTGGATAAACGACGGCGCGGGCCAGTTCAAGGAAGTTTCTCAGCTTGTGGGCGCCACCGACCGTTTCGATGGACGATCGGTGGCGCTGGCCGATTTCGACAACGATGGCGCTCTAGATGCCGTTGTAGCTAACCAGAACGGGCCGCTTCTGTTGTATAAGAATCAGGTTGACCCACGGAATAAATGGATCGAGTTCAGCTTGAGCGGCAGAAGCAGTAATCGTAGCGCCATCGGGGCCGAAGTGCGCGTTTTCTGGAATGGGCAGGAGCAGGTACAGGAGGTTTCGGGCGGCAGCGGCTTCTGCTCACAAAATCAACGGCGCCTACATTTTGGGCTAGGGAAAACAACGGCGATCGATCGCGTGGAAATACGCTGGCCTTCGGGACACATGCAAGAGATCAGCTCGCCTGCGCTGAATCGCATTCATGAAATACAGGAGCCGGCATGAGCGGGCAGATAGACGCACTTACGCCAGCAGTATCGGGGCGACCCGCACCCGGCCCAATCGCTCGGTTCCTTAGCGCTGAAAACCGTTATCTGCCGCCCATTTTCATCACCCTTATCCTGCTGGTCAGCAATCTATCGTTCGGACTGCTGGAAAGCTTTTCCAGAACGGCGCTCGCCATCGCTACCAGCATGCTGTTTGAAATTGCCCTAACACTGCTGATATACCGAAAATTCCCGCATCTGGCGAGCGCCTACATAACCGGCATCAGCGTGGGCATACTCATTCGTTCGCCCGCTTTCTGGCCCTATGCGCTGTGTAGCGCGATAGCAATTACTTCGAAGTACGTCCTGCGTTGGCGCGGGCGGCACCTTTGGAATCCTTCCAACTTTGCCATCAGCGCGATGCTCCTCCTGGTTCCCGAGTACGTCGCTACGCTCAGCATCCAATGGGGAAATACGATGTGGCCTATGGTGATTGTGTGGCTTCTCGGCGCCGCGATCATCTATCGAGTCAGACGTTTTCATATCACCGCTACTTACGTTGCTTGCTTCGTGGTGCTGGCCTTTGTCCGATCTTTGTTTCCCGGTCATTCTTTCCTGGCCGAACTCGCCCCGATCACCGGTCCGATGTATCAGCTGTTCATTTTCTTCATGATCACGGACCCGAAGACAACCGTGAAGCCGCGATGGGCACAGTGCCTGGTGGTAGCACTGGTCGCCTTAGCTGAAATGATTCTGCGGGTCGCCGAAAACGTCCATGCGCCTTTCTACGCGCTCTCGATCGTGGGTCCTGTAGCTGTTGCGATTGAAATCTATTTCAGCGGTAAGCGGAGAAGTATCTCGAACGCCTCTCCCTCTTACGTTCCAACTCAGTAGATCAAGCCAAAGTTAGAAATCTTCTTGAACCTGATGATTACTGCCTCGGCCGGTGGCTAACGTGCCACGTAGAAGCGATCTGCGACTTTTCGCCTGCGCGCATCAGTGTTGCCTTTCATAGGCCCCTTCGAAGAACTGCTTCGCGCGTATTCTTGCACTCCGTTCCAGCTTGTGCCACTTCGCGGGAAATTCGTACGGACGCCGTGTAAACAATTTGTATATGGTCGGGGATGTACGAGCCTTCCCGGCCTTGTGAGTAGATCGCGACTATAGCCGTGAGAGCATTTGAGGCGCGGCGTGTTGATGTTCTATTCCGAACCTAAGTAGCGATTGAACCACTCCAAAGTTCGGATTGTCACATCCACCTGATCCTCTCGCTTATTGAAGCTGTGTCCTTCATCGGCATAAATCACCAGCCGTGTTGGCACTCCTAGCTCCTTCAGAGCGTGCCAGAACTCAAGCGATTGTGCGGGCGGTGCTTCACCGTCCCTCTCGCCCACCAGGACCAAAGTAGGTGTTTTGGCCTTCTTGATGTAAGTGAGAGCCGAGCTGCGTTCGTAAGCAGCCGGATCGTCATACACGGATGCGCCGAAATAGGGGATCATCCATTTATCAATCGAGTTCTGGCCATAATAGCTGCGCCAGTCTCCTGCGCCAGCTCCGGCAACGGCAGCGCGAAATCTGTCGGTTTGCGTGATGGCCATCATGGCTGTGGACCCACCGTAACTCCAGCCCAAGATCCCGACCCGCTGGTTGTCCACGGGATAATTCTTTACGACCGTATCGACCCCGGCGAGCGTGTCGTGAAGGTCGCCAAAGCCCCAATCGCGCCGGTTGGCTTGAGTGAATCTTTCGCCCTCTCCGTAACTACCCCGTGCGTTGGGATAGAACACAAAGTAGCCAAAGTTCGTAAATAAAGTCGTGTCGAAATCGGCGGACCGCCATTCCGGCCTGGCAATCCACGCTGGTCCGCCGTGAACCGCCACCAGCATCGGATATCGCTTCGTAGGATCAAAGTTCTCGGGGTAAAGCAGCCAGCCCTGCACCTCAAATCCTCTATCTTTCCATGTCACATTCGCGAACTTGGGAAGCTTCAGGTCCGTATGATCATTTACGGACGTGATCTGTTTCCATTCGGCTATGGGACCGGCCCATACCTCGGGGAACATAGACCACGACATACGGATCAATGCCGTGTTCAACGCTTCGCCGGTCTGTGAGATTGAGAGGCTGGTCTCCTCAGATCCCGCCCGAATTGTCTCGTCGCCCCGCCATAAGCTCTTCGCCGTTGCGTGTGCCACGTCCAGTCTGGCGATCGAAGTTGAGCCGCCAGTGAACTCGGTAAATAAGATTTTCCTATCGGAAAGCCACGTGAACCAGGCTGGCGACGACTCTCGGTCCGGTGTCAGATCGCGCGCCTGCCCCCCGCCCGAGGGAATCGTGTAGATCTCGCCTCCCGTGCCGCCTTCATCACTCATCAGCCCTTCGATAAACGCAATGGACTTGCCGCCGGGTGACCAGCGCGGCAACGCTATCTGATAACGAGGCTTGTAAATCGGTAGTGGGGTTGGCTTTCCACACGGCTGCGTATAGAGTTGCGCGACATACCAATTGTCGTCGCCGGGAGGTGTCGCGGCCGTAAAGGCAAATTGTTGTCCATCGGGCGACCAGTCGTATTCAAAAATGTATAAGCCAGCTGGAGTAACCTGCGCCATCGCGCCGCTCTGTACGTCTGTCACAACCAATCGCTGAACATCGGTATTTTGTAGATCGTCTATCACGCCAACCGCCCTATTCTCGGCCGCCATCGGCGAAGGTCTTCGGGTAGCATGATCGACGAACAGAAACGCGATACGCTTGTTGTCCGGCGACCACTGCAGGCGTGAAAGAAAACCGGACACACGCGTCAGCTGATACGGTTGTTGAGAGTTCGCGCTCAGATCCTGAACAAATAGTTGATTCTGGCCCGGAGTAACACAATCCGAGAGAAAGGCTAGTTGCCTTGCGTTTCGCGACCAGACCGGGTCATGATCCCAGCAAGCGCCGCGCCGCGGATTTCCGCTGATGCGGGTCGTTTTTCCCGAGTCCGCCAGACTCGCGACGTAGATCTCCGATCCACCCTTCGCCCCGTCGACACTCCACGCGATATGCAACCCATCTGGGCTGAGAGCAGTTTGTGAGAATGATTTGACATGCGCCTGTTGCGCGTGAAGGGCCGAAATCTGCAGCCGGAGCCGGTCGACAGCAGATTTGTCCGCCACTTCCTGCCTGATGGCATGAGCCGACGCAATCGGAAGCAACAGCAGCAGACCGACCGCGAAGGCCCGGCCCACGGAATGGATCACGTGATTAACTCTCTTCTTCAAACTATAAGGCTGCGAGGCGACCCCGGGCGCAGTTACTAATGCACTTCTAGGGATGCCGTCGATGACATGCTGTGTAGCGATTAGCCACCCCTGCTTCTGCATGTGGAGCTTGGTGTAATGAAATTCGTTCCGGAAGATGATCGTCTCTTAAAATGCGCGCAAAGTTCGGGCCGACTGAACTGCTCGCAAGGCACCATGGTGCCGGCGATTTCGCGCAACTTACAATGATTTTGGTACGCCCGGTAGGATTCGAACCTACGACCTTTTGCTCCGGAGGCAAACGCTCTATCCAGGCTGAGCTACGGGCGCATGAGGAAATCAGCGGCCCTTCTTGGCGTTTGCCGCTTGAGAAGAAAGTCTGTCCGGCTTACCCTTTTCAGACAGTAACTGTTCGATGTGCTGGCGAATTGTCTCTTCTTTCATGAGCTGGTCCCACTTGTCATTCTCAGTCGCCGGGGTCTGATAGTGAATATAGCCCTTGCGATCGATTAATACCAATTGCGGAACCACGTAGCGATCTGAGGAGAAACCCATGAATGCGGTCATGGCTGCGCTTTGCGCCCAGCCGACGGGGAAATTCACCTGCTGTTCTTTGGCGAAATCTTCCACCAGTAAATCGGAGTTCGGGTTTACAGCCACATCGATGACTTGCAGTCCCCGAGGGCCATACTCCGTCTGGAGCTTTGTCATCAAGTGCGAAGCGGCCTTACAATGCGGGCACGTCGTGAAGATAAACTCCAGTGCTACCACTTTGCCCTGATATTGGCTGAGCGTCTTCTGGCCTTGTCCCGGAACGATAAAAGCCAGTGGCGGCGCCTTCTTTACCGATTCCAAACCGTCACCGAATAGAGACCCTGCTAAGAAACCGATTGCGGCGAATAGGATCCAGGCCCTTTTCACTGATAACAAGCCCCCACCTTCTCAGTCTATCCCACGTTCTTGCTTGAGCGGCTCGCGGCTGCCAAACCAAGCTTCCTGCTGCGTAAGGCCGCCTTCAGTCCGGCCCATGTGGCCGCGCCGCTTAAGCCCTCTACGCTGACCAGGGTATCGCCGCTTATGTGAGTGACAAAGAAGCCGTTATCCCCTCGGCCGGCGAAAGCCCTGTCCGAATCGACCGACGCTTCGCACCGCTTCCACTTGCCTCGCAAAACTCTCTTATACGCTGTGAAGTACTCGGAGGCGCTTCGGTTCGAGTCCCACTGCGATACGTATTCCAGCACCGGCCGGCGTCTTTTACCCGAAGCGATCACCCGGAACTGAGCACCTCGCATGTGCGGCGCCAGTTCGCTCGCTTGCGCCTCTCCGACGTACTGCCACAACAGCATTCGCTGATCGAACTCGCCCACTGACCCCTCCGTGACGTCGTCACCCGGATTATCCACATTGAGCTCGGGGAGTGCCGGAACCGAGGGCTTTTCGTTCGCGAAGTACCGCTCCGGATGCAGAATCTGAGAAGAAGCGACCGGCGCGTTTGTAAAGACAGCGGCGAACGCCCCTTTGCCTAATTTTCTGAAGACCTTGTCGAAGAACCTGGTGCCCTCCGTATAAGGAAACAGCAAAGATTGCTGTATATAAAGTGGCGATGCCTTCAGCACCGGGTAATCTCCGACCGAAGTGTCACTCGAGTCTTCCACCGGCTTCAACATCTCCGCCGTAGGTATCGGCGGCCTGCCGGATTCCGCCAGGTTGTAAGCGATCATCAGCCAGGATGCCTGTCCTTCCACAACTGCCGTGTGAGCGAGGTTTTCGTCGTCATTTGCCGGACTGTCATCCATGAATTTCCCAAGGTCGAAGTGCTGGTCGGCCAGCGCGTGCGATAACTCGTGCGCTAGCGTCGTGACTTCCTCGTTCAGGGGCGACCCCTCAAGCAGAAAAAGCTTCTTCTCGTCGTAATCATAGAAGGCGGCTGCCTGTTCGGTCAGCAAATCGACCGTCGATTTCTTCAGATCGAAGCTTTGCGGAACCAGCCCGAACATCTTCAGCGTCAACTCGTCGGCGCGAATCTCCTCGGGCTTGAGCGTCTTCTTGATCCGCTTTCCCAGAAAATGGCGTAATTGCTTCTTCGAAATGGTTCCGTATGGTACGGGATGTTCTTCCGAGAAACCCGAAATGCTTGAGAGCGACTTCACGATCGAGTCGATCTGGCCGAAAACTGGGTCTTTCTCGCGCTTCGGCGACGCGATAAGCAGCGAAATCGCAATCAGCGAGAGCAGGACGGCGTAGATTTTGCGTGAAATCAAAAAAGAGTGTTCTTCCTTGAAACTCTGGTTCGCGCGGAGTGCGTGCCTCGTCCTTTCTATAGCCTACTGAATTGAACCGTACTGTGCGATCAGATCATGAATGCCGTGTGTGAAAATCTGCACGCCGATACACAGGAGGATGAAAGACGCTAGCCGCACAATGACGTTCATCGCCGTTTGCCCCAACATTCGGGCGAGACGCTCGGCGAACCGATAGCAGAGATAGATGGTAACGACGACCAGCATCGGGCCGATGACCGCTGCGATCAATCGAATCCAGCCATTCTGATGTATGCCCTGGCTGGCGCCAAGCGTTAGCGCAACCGATAAAGAGCCCGGGCCCACTGTCAAAGGAAGCGTCAGGGGATAGAACGCACGGTCAGAGATATCTTGACGGCTAACCTTCTTTTGAGCGTGCTCCTGTTCCTGCTCAGCGTCTCGCTGCAGCAGCGTCCAGCCCGTCCACATTACCACCAGACCTCCGCCAATCTGCACCACGGGAATGGAAATTCCGAAGAATTTTAGAATGTGGCTGCCGATCAGCATCGAACCAATCAATAGCCAGAGACTGTTGAGTGCGATCTTCCTCGAAAGATCTGTCCGATCTGCCGTCGAATACCCGGTGGTCAGGCCAAGAAAGATCGGAATGTTGCCGAGCGGGTCCACAATCGGGAAGAGCGCCGTCAGCACCACGAGGCAGCTCTTCACTATTTCGACAATTGGCTCGATAGACATTAGCTTTCCAGCATAGAATGCCGGGCCCTCCGAGCCCTTCCGATGCTATTCTGAAATCGCCCCCCCGCTTTTCTCTCTTCAATGGATTTTCTTGCAGGTCTAAACCCTCAGCAACGCGAGGCCGTTGCGCACGTCGAAGGTCCGCTCCTGTTGCTTGCAGGTGCGGGCAGCGGTAAAACCCGTGTCATTACTCATCGCATCGCACATCTGGTCGAGGCTCATCACATTCCCGGACCGGCTATACTTTCCGTTACATTCACCAACAAAGCGGCCGGCGAAATGCGCCAGCGCGTGAACGGTCTGCTCGCCGATACTGCTGCATCCCGAACGCCTTTCGTCTCTACATTCCATTCATTCTGCGTTCGCCTTCTGCGCCGCGATGGCGAGTCGCTCTCCGAAATCCGCAACGGGTTCACTCGACGTTTCACCATCTATGACGACGACGACCAGGTTTCGCTCCTGAAATCGATATACAAACAGCTTGGACTCGATGAAAAGTTCATGCCCTATCGCGCCGCTCTCTCTCGTATCAGCCACGCGAAAAGCCATCAGGAGACTCCGCAGGATTGGTACAAAGCGGCTACCGATCCAAAACTCACGCGCCTGGCCAAAATCTATGAGTCCTACCAGGAACGCCTGCTGCTGGCGAACGCCCTCGATTTTGACGATCTGTTGCTCGAATCGGTCCGCCTGCTGCGGCACGATGACGCGCTACGCCAGCTCTATAACAGGCTCTTCGAATTCGTCATGATCGACGAATACCAGGACACCAACCGTAGCCAATACGAGTTGATGCGTCTGCTGACTGAGACTCGCCACAACGTTTGTGTGGTCGGTGACGAGGATCAGTCAATCTACGGCTGGCGCGGAGCCGATATCCGCAACATCCTCGACTTTGAGCGAGATTATCCGGATGCCGTAGTGATTCGCTTGGAGCAAAACTATCGATCCACCAAGAACATTCTCGAAGCTGCCAGTTCCGTTGTTGCCAATAATAAACAACGTAAGGGTAAATGGCTTTGGACGTCGTCTGGCGAGGGCGCTAAGATTGGTTACTACGAAGCGCCCGACGGTGAAAATGAGGCGCTGTTTATCGCGGATACCGTCGAAAAACTGCTGGCCAAGAACCCCCTCGAGCGCGTTGCCGTTCTCTATCGCACAAACTTCCAGTCTCGT
The DNA here is from genome assembly GCA_963799755.1 of Terriglobia bacterium. GTDB lineage: Bacteria > Acidobacteriota > Terriglobia > Bryobacterales > Bryobacteraceae > Bog-105. The sequence goes on from CAWCYQ010000005.1 coordinate 12,146, forward strand.
CAGATCGAAGAGGCGCTGCGGCGCTATGGGCGCAAGTATCTGGTGGTCGGCGGTTTCAGTTTCTACCAGCGGGCCGAGGTCAAAGACCTGCTCTCTTATCTCAAAGTGCTGCTCAGTCCCCAGGATTCTGTCGGTTTACTCCGCATCATCAACACGCCGGCCCGCGGCATCGGCAAGAGCACTATGGAACAGATCGAACGCTATGCACTTGAGCATGGCACGAGCCTTTGGAACGCTCTTCCGCAGATGCTCGAAGAGAAGGCGTTTCCCGCGCGTGCCGAGTCTGCGCTCAAATCTTTTCTCAAGCTGATGAACGAACTCATGGAAATCGCGCGCGAGGAGCCGGTACACGAAGTCTTGCGCTCGATTCTCGATAAGACAGGCTACGAAGAGACTCTGAAGAGCGACATCTCGCCTGAAGCGGAATCGCGTCTCGGCAACCTGGAAGAACTGGTCAATGCGGCCGCGGAGGCGGCCGAGCGTGGAGAAAGTTCCGCCGATTTCCTCGACCATGCAGCCCTTGTTGCCGATTCAGACGCCCTCGACGAACAAGCTGCGGTCTCCCTGCTCACGGTACACAACGCGAAAGGCCTGGAGTTTCCCAATGTCTTCCTGGCCGGCCTGGAAGACGGTATTTTTCCCCACAGCCGTTCGCTCACTTCGGAAGCCGCTATGGAAGAAGAACGGCGCCTGTGCTACGTGGGCATGACGCGCGCTGAGAAACGGCTCTATCTTACCTGGGCACGGTATCGGCGCAGATTCGGCGGCGGACAGCCGGAAGTCTGTTTGCCTTCCCGCTTTCTAAATGAAGTGCCGGCGAGCCTGCGTGAGCGCCTCAGTCCGCATAGCGAGCCGCACGCCGAAGAAGTCGATCTGTTTTCGGAGCAGCACGATGTTCGTGAGTCGGTCAAGCGCAACCTGTACACCGGGCGCACCTACAATTCTGTCGAAAATATCGCGCAATTCTTCGCGGATCGCGGTATGCCTCCGCCTTCCGGGCTAACGCGGCGTCCGCAAACGTCCGCCGCCCAGCCAGCGGTTACTGCTGTCCCCAGCCCGCGCGCAGCCGCGCAAGTGCAGCCAGCTACCGTCAACAGTGCTTCGACGCTTCCGCGTCCGGTGCCGGGGCGTTTCAGCAAGATCGCCAAGCCGGCCGGTTTACGCTCCGGTTCAGTCATCCAGCATCCGAAATATGGTCGCGGAACCGTGCTCCGCCGCGAAGGGGACGGTGAGGATGCGAAACTGACTATAAGTTTCCCCGGTTACGGGTTGAAGAAGATCATTGAGAAGTACGCAGGGATAATAGTTAACGAATGAATACAAAGCACGTTGAAGATCAAACAGAGCGCAAGAAGCTGAAGCGCGCAGCCCGGAAAAAAGCCGCTCCCAAGGCCAAGCGAGCGTCAGGCGTCGCGCGCGGATCCAACAAAAAGAAAATCCGCCATATGGCCAAGGGCCAGCGCAAGCGTTAGTTTTCGGGCCGCGGCGCGTCTATGCGCGCCTCGCTCCAGTGCGTACTTCTTTGATCCCGATCCCGGGTGTCGCAATTCGGAAGCCGACGCGCTCCATTGCCGACTGTACGTATTGGTTCATCATGAACCAGCGCCAGACGTTTCCCGTGACCAGGTTTTCAATGCTGAGTAGCGAGATGCCAACGTCGATGCCGATGACGTCCTGATCTACCCAAAGTTTTCGGTCTCTCCAGTTCGGGTTGAACGCGTCGGTAAACCCGTACCGGCCATAAATTTTGTCGCCATACACCTGGTGCATCTGGCGTAGCACAGGCAGGCAGATGTCGGGCGTAAACATCAGAGAGCCGGCGGCGGCGCAGGGTACCAGAGTTCCGTCTATCGGCCCCAGATCAGGCGGCCCTCCCCAATCTACGTAGCCCGTGGCGCTGTCTGAAACCGTGATGCCCCACATGTTCGGGCCGTAATCTGAGTACTTGGATTGGAGGTTGATGCAGAAATCGCGGTGCGCGTACGTCGCCATCTGGGAGTTCTCGAAATAATCCGTGCCGTTGCTGTCCCTCTGGTGCCGGAAGTTGACCCAGGCATGGGAGAACTGGTGAGTAAAGAGCGGGCCGCCGCTGATGAACTTCCACCCTTGGTACTGCACCTGTGGCCGAACCCAGCTGTACCAGCTCTCGGCTGTAATCGGATGGCGAGGCGCTCCAATCGCCAGCAAATACAGAATCGAAGCTTCGCTGTACGCGTCCCAGCGCGGTCCCAGAAACCCGGAACCGGGCGCTACGCCGTGCGAGAGCAGGTAAGGGCTGCCGTTCAGCATCCAGACGAAATCCACTCGTTCGAAGATCTGCCTAGCGAGTTGACGGATTTCGCGATCGGATGAAAAATATCCCTGCGCCGTCAAAACGCCGGCCAACAGCAGAGCTGTATCGACGCTTGAGATTTCCGAATCCATCGTCCGCAAACCTGTCCGCGCGTCCACAAAATGCAAAAACCAACCGTGATCGTGAAACGCATGTCCCCACAGGTAGCGTAGCGTCGTCAAAACACGCGCTCTGGCCGCTGCTCGCGTGACCCAGCCACGTTCGGCGCCGATACAGAGCGCGGTCAGGCCGAAGCCGGTCGCCGCGACACTGCTCACCTGGCTCGCCGGTGTGCCATCCATCCTGGCACGATCCAGGAAGAGACCAGTCCGGTCATTCCATTGGTCCCAGAAATAGCGGAAGCAGCGTTTCTCGTAGTCCTCAAGGAATCGTCGGTCGTCGGCTTTTAGATTGACTTGCGAGTTCCCCGGCGCATGGCGCGCCGCTGAGGGCTCGGTCATGGGGCCGGATAGAGCCTGCTGCGCGGCTACCAAGCTTCCCGCGGTGGCGAAAAGAAAGCCCCGGCGAGTGGTTTCAAGACTCTGGCGATTAAACACGTTCAAGGCCCTGTGGAATTCTGTTTTAGATCCGGTATTTGTCCACAATTTTGTAGATGTCGGGGCCTTTTTTTCTCACTTCATTGCCCTAGGAAAATTCCAGAGCAAATCAGTGGCCATCCACGTCTGGGCTAGCTGTTCTTCAAGACTTCATTCTTCCTTTCCGGGATTTTCTCGATCTCCGCCTGATCTAGATGAAGATGCTCTTTCACCATCTCAACTGGCAGCCGCCGAATCCACTGGTTGAGAGAGAAATCCGCAAAATAGCTGCTCTTGAATAACTCCAGGAAAACCAGGTCTTCCTGCCCCAGGTTTTCTATGTAATGGCCGGCCACTTGCGGCACGAAAGCCACGTCGTTTGCGTTGAAATTCATCGTGCGCGCTTTGCCGGACGATGCGAACATCGTCATGCGGCCGCTGCCTTTGATGTAATACTGCAACTCGGAAGCGTTCGGATGCCAATGCAACTCCCGCAGACCGCCCGGCTTCACCGTCACCAGCGCTGCCGCGATGGCCTTGGACGCGCCGAACACGCTTGAGTCCACGACTCGCGCGCTTCCTCCCGAGTTTTCAACATTCGGCTTCATCGCTTTCATTCGGAAGGTGTAGTCGGTCTTGGATTTTGCCGCCGCTCCTCCCACCGCTTTCCGGTCTTCTTCAAGCGGTCCGGGAACCGTTCCGGGGAATATATAGAGTTCGTCATCCGGCAGCTTCTTGATCGCGGCCGCTGGCAAGCTGAAGTTCTTCGACAGAACCTCCCTTGGGGTATGCGCTACCCAGTCTGAAATGAGGAAGGTTTGATACTCGGAAAAACTTCCTTCGTCGAAAACCAGCAGAAACTCGCAACCATCCGGCCCGAGTCCCTGAATGGAATGGGGATACCCGGCGGGGAAGTACCACAGATCTCCCTCGCTCACATCGTCAATGAAGATAGTCCCGTCGGGATTCAAATTCGTTACGCGGGCATTGCCGTAGATCATATAGGACCATTCGTTTGCAGTGTGCCAATGTAATTCGCGGTAACTGCCTGCGGTCAGCCGCATATTCACCCCGGCCAGGTCCTTCGAAATGGGCAGATCTTTCTCTGTCACCTGGCGTGTCCAACCGCCGTCCTGAATGCGCCTGTGCGCGAGGTCGAAGGAATACCAGAACGGACTTACGTCGCCTTTGTCCGTAATCGGAGGCAGGTGCGAGCTTGTGTTCTCGCTTGCTGTGGGCCGATCGATCGGCCCGGGGTTGCTTTCCGAGTGATCTTGCTCTCCCTTTCGGATCTCCTCACGGCTTTGACCCAGCATGGCCGTCGGTGCCAGCGCGCCGCTTGCAGTCAGAGCCACTGCCGCAGCACCCAACATCGAACGGCGACTCATCTCCTGCTCTCCGCTATCTTCACCAGCTTGCATTTTTCCTCCTCGCTGCGTTGTCCTATCAATTGATCGGCCGCCATTGGCGTCCATCTCTTTTCAGTAGCTCGTCCGACTCTGCTGGACCCTGGCTGCCCGCCGCATAATTCGGGAAGTTCTTCGGCGGTGTCGATCCCCAGGAATCCAGAATCGGCTGCACCACTCGCCACCCGGCTTCAATGTTGTCGGCACGCTGAAACAGCGTCTGGTCGCCGATCATTACGTCGTAAAGCAAGGTTTCATAACCTGTCGCCGGCGCTGTCCCGAAGTAGTCCTCGTACTTGAAATCCATCCGCACGTCGCCTGCTTTCAACTCAGGTCCCGGAACTTTCGCTCCGAATTCAAAAGCGATTCCCTCATCTGGCTGAATCCTCAACAACAGCCAGTTCGGAATCGGTTGCTGTACTCCGGTGCCACGCAAGAGCGCCGTCGGTATTTCCTTGAACTTAATCGCAATCTGTGTCTTTCGCCTTGCCATCCGCTTGCCCGTTCGAATGTAGAACGGCACTCCGCACCAGCGCCAGTTCTCGATACGCAACTTCAACGCTGTATAGGTCTCAACGTCTGAAGCTGGCGCTACGTCCATCTCGCTGCGGTAACCCGCTACCTTCTTGCCATCGATCTCGCCGGGCCCGTACTGCCCGCGGACGGCGTTGCACTCGACCTCCCGCGGTTCACAGACTCGGATCGCCTGGATTAATTTCGCCTTTTCCGATCGGATACCATCCGCGCTGAAGGAGTTTGGGGCTTCCATCCCGGTCATCGCCACTAGCTGAAATACATGGTTCGGCACCATGTCGCGCAGGGCCCCGGTCTTCTCATAAAAGCTCCCCCGCTTCTCCACTCCCACTGTCTCCGAAACCGTGATCTGAATATGGTCTATGCGGTCACGGTTCCAAAGTGGCTCGAAAAGTCCGTTGGCAAAACGGAACAGCATGATGTTCTGGACCGTCTCCTTGCCCAGGAAGTGATCGATCCGGTATATCTGGCTCTCGGCCAGCACCTTCAGAATTTGTCTGTTCAAAGCCTCCGCCGAAGCCAGATCATGGCCGAATGGCTTCTCGATCACCACCCTCCGCCAGTCCTTTTCCTGCTCTTTCCCCAGTCCGCAGCGACCGAGCTCCTCCACCACGGTTCCGAAGAACCGATCGGCAATCGCCAGATAGAAGAGATAATTGCCGCCCGTACCGTTCTGCTTGTCTACTTCCGCCAGCTTCGACTGCAACGTCTGATAGCTCTCCGCTTTCGTCAGGTCTCCCTGCAGGTAAGTCATCCTCGAGGTCAACCATTTCCAGACCTCGGCATTCAAGTCTCCTTTGCCTTGGGGCCCCTTCACGAACTGCTGTGTCATCTCCAGGAGCTCGTCATGCCACGCCCCGTCGCTTGTGGATGCCAGGTCGAATCCCACAATCGCAAATTCCTTGGGAAGCAAGTTGGCGCACGCCAGATTGTAGAGCGCCGGAACAACCAACCTCTTTGTCAGATCTCCGGCCGCTCCGAAAATAACCATGCAGCATGGTCCCGCCGGTGTTGCGCCGCTTGCTCTGTCGTGTGGCATCCTTTTATTCTCCCGTGTCCGTTCCGTCAAAACTAAATATATGAGCCTCGGCCAACAACTGGCATTCCTATTTATCTTGGCAATTCCCATCGCGTGTGTTGCCTGGACCGTCACTCACGAGGAGATCTTTCGTGAGCCGCGCGACTGGTGTAAAAGTAAAAGCGACGTCTGCTCAAAACTGCTTCAGCGGAAGTTCTTTTATCTCTTCACCTGCGAATACTGCTTCAGTCATTACGTCACGATCGCCTTTCTCTTCGTGACACACTTTAAGCTGCTCTACCCCGATTGGCGGGGTTATTTGGTGAGCGCTTTTGCCTTGGTCTGGATCGCCAATATCTATATGAATCTCTATTCCCGGATCCGGCTGGATATCAAGCGCGAACGAGTAGAGATCGCTGCCCAGGAGAAAAACATCAATCAGCCCGATTAGACATGTCGTCCATACGAGGTCATTTCCGATCTCGACTCAAGCGCCGACTGGCATTTCCGCCAAGCTCCTGTTGACAGTCAACACGCTATCGATTACCCTTGTTGATAGCCAACAGGAGAAATCATTTGAAAGAAGCCCGATCGGAAGTGCCATACGGAACCCTCGATTTGATGATCTTGAAAAGCCTCGATGCCCTGGGTGCGCTCCACGGTTACGGTCTGGCGCGCCGCATTGAACAGGTCGCCGAGGGTTCTCTTGCCTTGAACCAGGGAACGATCTATCCAGCTTTGCTGCGTTTAGAGCAGAAGCAATGGATCAAGTCCGATTGGGGTGTCAGCGAAAATAATCGCCGCGCCAGGTTTTACTCGATCACGAAATCCGGAAAGAGGCAGTTGCTTGCTGAAGAGGCGAACTGGCATAAAACAGTGGCTACAGTGTCTCGCCTGCTGGAGGGCGCGCATTGAACGTACTCAGTTCCTGCCTCGCTCGCGTGCGCGGGCTGTTTCAGGGTAGCTCCTCGCGTCTCGATGAAGAGCTGGAATACCATGCCGAACTGCTCGCTGCAGACTATATGAAACGCGGCATTCCCGAATCGGAAGCTCGTTCGGCCGCATCGCGCGAGCTGGGAAACCACACTTCCGTTCGCGAGCAGTACCGGGAGCAAAACGGTATTCCGTGGCTCGAGACTTTCTTCCGGGACCTGAAATACGCCGTTCGCACCTTTCGCCGCGATCCTGCTTTCACAGCATCGTGCCTGGCTACTCTCGCGGTCGGATCGGCGGGTTTGATCACGGTTCTTTGCGTCGTATCCACTTTTCTCTGGACGCCGCTTCCCTATCCCCACCAGGCCCGTCTCGCGGCGCTGAAGGAAATCGATCCGCGCGGTGGTTTGTGGACTTTCTCTGAACCCGCTTTCCTCGATCTCAAAGAACGCTCCCGGTCTCTCGAGGCGATTAGCGCCTGCCGCAACGTAACGCTTGCGCTGACCGGCGTAGGGGAACCGGAAGCGGTCAAGTCCGCTGAAGTCACGCCCTCGTTCTTCGCAATGTTCGGTATCCTCCCGGTTGCCGGACGCGCATTTCAGGCTGAGCGCGACTCGGTCGTCATCAGCCCCGCGCTTTGGAAACGAAAGTGGCGGCAAAGCCCCTCCATCATCGGACAAGCCGTCAAGCTCGAGGGCAAGAGTTATGTTGTCGCCGGTGTGGCCGAGCCGCCCCGCGATCTCCTGCCGGGCATCGATCTCCTCCTACCGCTCGAACCCGTTGCTGCGGCCTCCCGAACCGCACATGAAATGGAAGCCTTCGCGCGTTTCCGGCGAGGTCTCAGCGAAAAGCAGGTTCAGGCTGAACTGAGCGCTCTGGGCGCACAGATGGCACAGGAGCATCCAAGTAACACCGCTGGTTGGGGAGTGAGAGCCGTCCCGCTTTTCGATTATTTGATCGGCCAGCGCACGATCCGCATTCTGTGGATGATTTTGGCCGGCGTCGTTCTGCTCTGGTTGCTCACCTGCGCCAACGTGACCGGCCTGCAACTCGCCCGACGGATTTCCAGAATGCAGGAAATGGCCACTCGTTCCGCTCTCGGCGCGAGTTGGCAGCGGCTCTTATCTCAATCCCTCACCGAGAGCGCCCTCCTCGCATTTGCTGGGGCGCTTCTCGGTTACGGCATCGCCGATTGGGCGATTCACCTGCTTCGCTTGTTCGCGATGAACGCTCTTCCAAGATTGGCGTTTCTGCACGCGGATCCTGCGGTCATTTCCATTACGCTAGCGGGCCTCGTCGTCTCCGCCTTGATCTTCGGCATTTTGCCCGCTCGACGCTCTTTGACGGTGGGACAGCGCGGAACCAGCAAGCGGGACGCTGGACGGGATTCATTAATGGTTGCCCAGGTAGCACTGGCAAGCGTTTTGACTCTCGGCGCCGGACTGCTCTTTCAAAGCTTTTCTAGCTTGTGCGCCGTCAATCCTGGCTTTGACCCCGATAGACTCCTGACGGCTCCGCTCAGCCCCTCCATTCCCGGCATCAGTGATTGGCAGCGCGTCGCCTTCGTTCGCGCTGTCGCCGACCGCCTGAAAGAATTGCCCGGAGTTGAATCCGTCGCTGCCACCAACGTTGCTCCGTTTACCGGCTACGGTACGCTGAACCGCTTCCGGCTGGAGAATGAGCCGCAAACGAACGAATATCGTTCGGCTGCCTGGCGTGCGATCACTCCGGACTTCTTTCGCGTCACGAATATCCCACTCAAGAGCGGGCGGCTGTTCACTGATGCCGATACCAGTGGCGCCCCGGAAGTGCTGATCGTCAGTGAGTCCATGGCCAGGCACCTCTGGCCCAATCAGCAGCCGATCGGGAAGCGCCTTCTCTGGGGAAGTTCCCGGAGCCCCAAGACAATCGTCGGAGTCGTTGGAGATATGCGCGACCTAGCCGTTGGCTCTGCGCCTGTTCCCACTATGTTCCGCCCTTTCGCGCAACTCTCGGACGCTCCTATGACTGCTCTCATCCGCGTGAAGGGCGATTCGCCGGCACTCCTCTCGAGTATTCGCAAGGCAATCTGGTCCGTTGATCCGGATGTCCCGGTCGAGCTTCGGCTCCTGCGTACCACGATGGCCGACTCCTTGTTCCCGGAACGTGCCTCTCTGCAATTGATGGCCGCTTTCGCCTTGATCGCCATGACGATCGCCGCTTCAGGCTTGTATGGCTTGATTAGCTACCGCGTGAGCCAGCGCCGCCTGGAAATCGGGATTCGGTTAGCGCTCGGCGCTTCTGCGAGTTCCGTTCGCTGGAGTGTTCAGAGGCGATGCCTCGCGCTGGTCTGTACCGGCTTGGCGCTGGGACTGCCGGTCGCCTTCGCGTGCTCGCGCTTTATATCGTCGCTGCTCTACGAGGTCGGTCCGACGGACTTGTCATCATACGCCGCTGTTCTGGTGCTCTTTGCCGCAATCGCGCTGCTTGCAAGCTACCCTCCAGCCAGCCGCGCCGCTCGCCTGCAGCCGGCATCCATCATCCGGCATGAATGAAGCGCCATCCACGCTCTTCGTTTAGAAGTGGAAACCAACGGTGCCTGTGAACGCCCGTGGCGTCAGATAGTGGGTCCCGCTGAATGTCGAAAGAAAATTGTAGAGCGAGTACTGGTTCGTCAGATTGATTACTTCTAAACGCGCGCTCCACTTATAGCGGTCGTTATGGAACAGGTTGTCATCGCCGATTGCCAGATCGAACACGTGACGCGGCGAAATTCGCGGCGGATTGTGATCGTTGTTTTCTGTCCCTGGCGCCGGTATTGTGACCAGATTCGAACCATATTGTCCCGCAGGGCAAACCCCAGTCGGGCTGATAGGAGTGGTTGGGGTAGCCCGTACGCTGCCGCAAAAAAGTCCCGCCTCGAACTGTTGATCGGCGGTCAGTCTGGAAACGTCCACCAGGCTGTCGGTTCCATTAGGGCCATTCGAGCAGTCGCCCCCGGCGCACGGTACCGGACCAGCCACCATACCGCTGTCATAGCGCCAGGTGAAGCCGAACCAGGGTCCGTTCTTAATCGGCTGATACTGCAGGTGAGTTGTTTCATTAAAGTGCTCGTCGTGGTCGATGCGAAAAACGCTGGTTCCTCCGGCGCCCAGGCTGGAAGGTGTCACTCCGATTCCGCTCACCTGCGGTCCAAAAAACCGTGCTGCGACGCTCGACATAACGACGAACGCGGTTAATCCATGGAAGCTGGGCATGCTGCCGCGAATTGTATAGCCCGGAATCTTCGATTTCGCCCACTCAATCGGATACGTAATCGGCGTATATCCGAGGACGCTGAAGTCGTAGGCTCTATTGCTGTATTTCCAGATGTACTCCGCGTCCAGGACGAAATACTTGCCGAACGCCTGTTCAAAACCCGCATGGTACTCATTTCTCGTACCGGCGCTCAGCGGCTGCGTGAGGCACGGATAACCTTGCGTCAGGGTTTCGAGCGCATTGATTGCCGCGCTATTGCACCCTTGGCTGGAAAGAACCAGATTCTCGTTAAATGGCGTTTCGAGCGTATGCGCGTATGAGATCCGTAGCACCGTCCCGGTTCTCTTGAGGTTATATGCCAGCCCGAGGCGCGGTTCTGCCTGTGTTGCTTTGGTAAGTCCGTTGTAAATGTCGCCGCGAATACCTAAGTTGAAGGTCCAGTTCTTCACTGAAATCCTATCCTCGAGATACAGCGACGTCTCTCTAATATCCGCGTGACCGCGCCACAGATAACTCGTGCTGGATGCATTAGGGCAACCGTCAGATCCTGGCAGCGTCCCCGTCCTCGTGAGATCGTAGCAGCCGAGAATTGGCACGAATGACGGATTGGGTGTCAGCGGTCCACGGCAGTCCGCCGGATCGGTGAGTCCCGCCCCCGTATAAGGGCTCCCGTCCGTATTCAGGCATACCGCGTTCAGCGCCGGATTGACGATTCCAAAGCCGTCGTTTTCCGTCAGCAGCGTGTCTTGGTAGGTAGCGCCGAACTTGAGATTGTGGATTCCATTGACATAAGAAATATCTCCCCGTAGGCCCAGGTTCGTCAGCGTGCGACCTTGGCTGATGGTCTCGCTCTGTGTGCCGGGTGTGAAGTCGGCGAAAGGATTGTCGCTTGGATAATAATTGTATTGGTCCTGCCGCGCAAAGCCCCCGAACGTTAACACTGAGTGTGGATTCAACAACCGTGTCCAGGTCGGCGCCACGTTGAACGTTCTGATCTTTGATCGCTGATCCTGCGAACCAACCGGTAAACCGTTTGGCCCCAGTCCTCCGTTGTCGACTGCCGTGCCCGACCACGCCGTCGCATTTTGCGCGTCAAACGAATTCGGTGTCTGGAACCAGGAGCGCGTCAGAAAAAAATTCAGATTGATTGTATCGGCGTCCGACGGTTTATAGTCGACCCGGTCGAAAACACTCTCCTGATTTCCTTTGTCGTGCATCACCGTAAACTCGGGGGCATCCAGAAATCTCCCCGTGTTCATTCCATTCAACGAGATAAAATTTCCCAGCTTGTCGCCGCCGTAAGCGAGATCGAATCCGGAATTAGAAGTTCCGAATGTGCCATACGACGCCGTGAAGTCGCCGTGCGGCTGATTCACTCCCAGCCCGGATCGTGTCGTCGCGACAATCACCAGGCTGGTCTTGTCCCCGTATTCCGCGGGTGGCGCGCCCTCGATGACCTGCATCGATTGCACTGCATCCGGTGGAAGCTGGTTGGAAAATGTTTTGCTCTGCTGGTCCGTAATGGGCTGCCCATCCACTGAAAAGGAGTTTGAGGCATGGTCCCCCAATCCGTGAAACATGCCGTTCGAATCGGCTGTTACGCCCGGCGAAGACAGCGTCACCAGCGAGCTCAGAGATGACGATGGGCTCTCGAGAGGAAGCTTCTGGAACAGCGAACGGTCTATGTTGGTTTCGTTTGTCGGGCTGGTATCGATCACATCCTGAGTTTCGGTTACCGTTACGGTTGTTGCCTGAGTTCCCAGGGCAAGGCTCACATTCAACTGAATGGGTATCGCAGAATGTACGTCCACATCTTGTTCGTTGGTGCTGAAGCCGGTCGGCCTGTACGCTTAAATGGTAGTGGCTGAACGGTATGTTGCTGAATTGAAAGTTTCCGTGCGAATCGCTCGTAACCGTTTGAGTGAAGCCCGATACGGGGTTTTGTATACTCACTTTCGCTCCGGCAACCGACGCACCTGACGGATCTACCAGCGACCCTTTGATGCTCCCGGAACTACTGACCGATTGAGCACTGCTAGGAAATGAGATTGTGAATAGAAGGACGATACCGGCGAAGAGCGTCCGGAGAAACTTTACCATCTACTCAAATTATGACCGGAGCATAACCCTGTCCTCCGTGGATTTCCGTTAGCGGGAGTAACTTCGCTGTAAGCGGGCTATTTTCGCCGGCCAGCGGCCATCTGGATCTGATAAAGCGGCGCAGGTCTCACTACCTTTTCAGCGCATCGCCAAGCCGTCCCGGCGACAGCTATCATGCTAATAAGGGTCTTGGCTCCCCATAGTCAAGTGAACCTCGCGTCGGCTGATTCATGAGCTTCTCAAAAGGATGCAGAGCGCTAGTGATGCTGCTCTTCGCCATCGGCTTCTGTGTTTCGTTGAGAATCTCTACAGCACAATCGAATGCCGGCGGGGACCGCCAGGAGTACAGCACAAAGATACGCGAAAACTACAGTTTCCATTTTGGGAAGGATGACCTCTTCGCGCCAGGGAACGCCGCCATCATAGGAAACGAGTTCATTCAGCCATCGGCGTTTCCTACCGCTTCCTATTGCGCTCGTTGTCATCGGCAGGCTTATAGTCAATGGCGTCAAGCTCTGCATTCCAACTCCTTTCGAACCCCCTTCTACCGGACCAGCGTCAACATATTACTTCGCACGAAAGGCATCGAGTATACCCGTCATTGCGATAGCTGCCACAATCCAATCAGCGTTCTGACCGGCGCGTTGACGGAGAATTCGAAAGTCGATCGCAGGTTCGATGAAGACGGTCTCACTTGCACCACCTGCCACTCGATTCAACGTGTCCGGACTATAGCCGGCAACGGCGGCTTCGTCATGGGTGTTCCGGCCGTAATGGTGGATGAAAACGGTGAGCGTATCCCAGGTATAGTGCCCGATGAAGAGATCATGAAATATCCCAAGCGCCACTCGAAGGCGGTCATGCAGAGCTTCTACCGCACGCCCGAGTTCTGCGCCGCGTGTCACCAGGCTAATCTGCCGGACGCATTGAATGATTACAAATTTATCCCTGCGTTCAGTACATTTAGCGAGTGGCAGAATTCAAAGTTTTCCCAACGCAATCCGCTCACGTTTTATCAAGGTGATTTTCGTAGTTGTCAAAGTTGCCACATGATGCGGGTCCCAGCTACATCGGAAGAATATGGGGCCAAGAAAGGAACTTTCGCCTCGCATCGCTGGCCGGCGGGCAACACCGCCGTGCCCTACTACTACGGATTCGCCGATCAACTCAAAGACACCATCCAGTTCCTTCAGTCAGGCATGTACCTCAACGTCGATTTGTTCGGTCTCGAGAAAAGCGGTTCGGGCGAGATGGTGGCCCCTCTCGGTTCCAGGCCTTTCAATCTCGCCGCGGGTGACACCGTCCAGATGATGGTCGTCATTCAGAACAAAAATATCGGCCATTCTCTCGTTCCGGAGGTCCGTGATCTTTACCAGGCGTGGGTCGAGTTTACCGTCAAAGGACAGAACGGAACCGAAATTTACCACAGCGGATTTCTCGCGCCCGACGGCATGCTCGATGAGCGAGCGCACAGCTTCGTCAATCGCCCTGTAGACGTTGTGGGCGAGTTTGTAGAAAATCACAAAGTCTGGACTATCCACTCGGTGGCGTATGACAACACGATTCAGTCGGGCCGCTCCACTCTGGTCCGCTACGAGTTTCATATTCCCGCCAACGCCAAAGGACTCACTTACGGTTACCGCAAGGTCAACTATCGCCATCTGCGGCAAAGCTACTGAACAATGTCCTAGGGAAAGATCATCCTGCTTACCCGGTTGTGGAACTCGCCTCGCGCAGCCGCGTGCTGAAAATAGGAAATAACCAGCCAATCCCTCCTGAGCCGCTGCAAAATCCGGATCCGCAGGACAATCCGGATTGGATGCGCTGGAACAATCTCGGTATTGCGTACCTCGATCAGTCGCAATATGCCGCCGCTATGCAGGCCTTCGACGAAGTTGTAAAACTTCGGCCCGACTACGCGGACGGCTACACGAATCTCGGTTTAACGAACATCTCCTGGGAAAAGTACCATTCAGCCCGCGTCAGCCTCGAGAAGGCTCTCGCGCTCAGTCCGGAAAACGCTCGCGCGCTCTACTATCTTGCGCTGGTCGAAAGGAGGGAAGGGAACTCGGAAGCGGAAATCGCGGATCTCCAAAAGGTAGTGAACTTATACCCGCAGTCGCGCGACGCCCGCCGCGAGCTCGGCATCTCTTTTTATCAGCAGGATAAGCCGCGGGAAGCCATGCAGCAGTTCGAGGCGCTGCAGGCGATCGATCCCGATGATCTCGCCGCGCACTATAATTTGTCAATTCTCTATCGCCGCATGGGCATGAAGAAACAAGCCGCTGAACAGGCTGCCCTCTTCGCGACCAAGAGAGTCGATCCCGGCGCCCCCACTTACTCGCTCGACTATCTCCGCCGGCATCCGGAAATTTCAACCGAGAGCGTCCCGTGGCACTTACACACTGATGCTTCTCCTGACTTCGCCGCCACTAAGCTTTCCCGCTGATCTTAGTCGGGCCTGAACGTTCGGCGGCCGGCATTCTACTGCTGGGCGCCGGGTGCGTGCGCTTGCCGCATGGCAATGGTACGAGCGTCCGATGCGGCTTCAACCGCCTGCCGCGCTGAGTTGGTCGTTCCTTTGAAGTCTTTTCGCCCAAAAGCAGCTTCGGCTTGGTCCAGATAGCTTTGTGCTTTAGCCAGCGTATCGGTTGCGCCTTTAGCGGCTCCATCGGCGCGAGCAATCTGCAGCGCGTTGCGAGCCTGATAGAGCGTGCTGATCGCCTCGTATTGCTCCATGGAAACACCGGGCTGATTCTTCATGTTTGCCGAAGCCAATTGCGATGCCTGGATATTCAACGTGTATTGCCCCCGCGGCAGTAGTTCGTATTTAGCTTTGACTTCTTGCGCTTGCCCTACCGTGTCCGGACGTACGGCGCTTTCTAGAATCACCACGTCGCTCGGGTACGGCACCGCAAAATAGGGCTCGGCTGTAACCAGCAGGCCGAACGTGGAGTACGGCGACGTGATGTGCATGCTCGCCTTATCCGACCCGTCTGGAATTACTTCGCCCAGGTTGACCGCTTTACCTTCCGGCGTGATCGCCCACAGCACGTAAGTGAGAAACTCGTTTCCAAAGATTGTGGGCGGCCCAACTTTTTTCAAATTCAGGTCGATCTTCGTATAGCCGTTCTTCACCTCTACCGTTGCGCGGCCCTCCGCTTTCGGCAGCAGCACCGTTCCTTTTAGATCGATCGAGCGTTGGGCCTGCATGGCGCTGAAAATTCACTGCTTCGAGGTGCCCGCTGCACCACGGTGACCCGGTAGATCGGTACATGATCGTTCGACGCCGGAGCCTCCGCAGGCGTGTCGCCGGCTGCACTCGAAGCAGCCCAAAGCAAGAATAATCATCGGAGTGGTGAACGAAAGAGGGAAACGCATTAGTCCTTACTTTCAGTTTGCCATCTGCAAAAGCGTCGTTTCGGGACCAATCGATCCCACTACGGCGCCGGCGCCCACGTGAAGTGCTAGTCATAAATACAATAGTTCGTAAGTCCTGCGAGTTGCGCTCGTCCTCGCGTCTCACACCCTGCCAGCGGTAGTCCCGAGTTCTCAGTTGAAACCAGGTGTCTTTGTCCACGTCGCCCCATACTGCGATACCTCTTGTCCTTTGGCTTCTTCCGGTCTTCGCTGGGGCATCTTCGCTGTGGCTCGCCGTGGCGATCTGGTTTCGACGGCCATCGCCGCCTGCGATAAGTCTCGGACTCTATCTCTTCTCGGTCGCTATCTGGTCTTTCGGATATTGCTTCCAACTCCGAAGCGCTGATCTTAGCCGGGCAGGTTTTCTGGAGCAAAATCGAATATCTCGGTCCCGCGGGCGTTTCGTTAGCAGGTCTGATCTTCGTTCTCCAGTACGCGGGTATCCACAAGTGGGTCACCGTGCCCCGCATGATTCTGCTCGCCATCATCCCGGCCGTGACTCAGGTCGTCGTTTGGACGAATGGAATGCACGGTTGGATTTGGCGGCATGTCTGGTTGGATACCAGCGGAGCGTATCCGCTGCTGGGCCGCGAGCATGGCCCTTGGTTCTGGATTTTCTTGGCTTACAGCTACGGTCTTTGTCTCATCTCCTTTGTCTTGCTCGCGCGAGTCATGTTGCTGCGGCGCGGCATCTATCGAGGCCAAGCGGCGGTCATGCTGCTCGGCTGCGTCGTGCCCTTCATCGGCAACGTTCTTTCTTCATTCGATGCCGGAGCCCTGGCGAAGTATGATTTGACGGTTTTTTGTTTCTGCATTACAGGCATCTCGATGGCCTGGGGTCTCTTCCGATTTCGCTTGTCGGTCATCATGCCCACCGCACGCGAGACGGTGCTGGAGGGAATGAGCGACGGGCTCATCGTCCTGGAATCAGGAGGAAACGTGGTGGACGTGAACCGTGAAGCGGCGAGTATCTTCGCATGCTCGGCGTCTATGCTCGTAGGGCGGCTGGCGGCAAATGCTTTCCAGCGCTATTCCGAGTTCGCGCAGCTTTGCTCGGCCCCGGGTGACACAAGACTTGAGCTGAATATCGATCGTGGCGGAGAACCCCGCCGCTTCGATGTGAAATGTTCCACGCTACGCAATCGGAGAGGTCGCGTGACGGGCCACCTGATAGTCCTGCGCGATATATCGGAGCTGAAGGCGGCCGAAACGCAGCTTCGGGCGGCACATGCAATTCTCGAACAGCGTGTAGATGAACGAACGACAGATCTCTCCCGGACCATTCAAGAGCTCCAGGCGGCACAGGATCAATTGTGGTTCACGGCCTGTCACGATAGCCTTACCGGTCTCCCAAACCGGACTCTCTTTCTTGACAGCCTCTCAACCTATCTCAAAGCTTCGAAGGACCGAAACAGCTCATCATGCGCCGTATTCTACGTCGACGTCGATCGATTTAAAGTCTATAACGATGGCTACGGGCATCACGTGGGTGATCTCATCCTGATCGAGATCGGAAGCAGGCTGAAGCAGTGTTTCAAGGATTGCGATACAGTCGCGCGGATGGGCGGAGACGAATTTACGGTCCTGGTAGATAACGTGATCAGCATCGATGAGATTTCCCGGATGGCGGAACAGTGCCGGCAGGAGATCGCGAGGCCTGCTCAAATCGACTGGCGGGATGTTCATCTTACTGTGAGTGTCGGCATAGCTTTCGGCGCCAGACAAAATGACTCCCCGGAAGAACTCGTGCGGGACGCCGATCTGGCGATGTATCGTGCCAAGCGGCTCGGAGGCAATCGTGCCGTTCTCTTTGGCGAGTCCTTGCGAACATCGGCCGTTTCGCTTCTGCAACTCGAGCAAGATCTGCGGGTCGCTATTCAGCGCCGTGAACTAACCGTTCACTACCAGCCTTTCGTATCCATGAAGAATCGCACAGTTGTGGGATTTGAGGCGCTGGTTCGCTGGCGTCATCCCATAAGGGGATTGCTGCTGCCTTCAGAGTTTTTGCAGGCAGCTGAGCAGACCGGGATGATCATGCCGATCGATGAATTTGTTCTGAGCGAGGTCTGCCGCCAGAAAGCACTTTGGGACCGCACCCTCAGCTTCCGCTCTGAGCCGCTCTTTATCAGTATCAATATCTCGGGATGGCAATTCTCTCATTCGCAGCGCTGGTGGGAGATGGTGAGCAATCTGGGAGTGCAAACGGCCGGCATACGCCTCGAAATGATGGAAAGCGTTCTCATTGCGAATGCCCATGCTGCTGCCGAGTTCTTCGAGGAGACCCGCGCCCGTAATCTGCAAATCTATCTGGATGATTTCGGAACCGGGTATTCCTCGCTAAGCTGGCTTTCCCATTTTCCAATCCGCACCTTGAAAATAGATCGCTCTTTCGTACAAGGCCTGGCGAACGGCGGACCGAATCTCTCGATTGTTCGCGCGATTGTCGCCTTGGCTCGTAGCCTCGAGATCGAAGTAGTCGCCGAGGGAATCGAATCGGAGGAGCAGTCGTTAATTCTGCAGGAGCTTGGCTGCGAGTACGGCCAAGGCTTCTATTTTTCGGAGCCCATGGATGCGCGCGCGGCCTTCGAAATGGTTAACTCGGCCGAAAACAAGGCCGGGCACGCGAACGCGTTAGCCGCGCTTCACGCCTGAATCCGCCCAGAATTTACGGCACTATGTATTGCAACCCACGTTGCCGTAGGTCCACTCGAACGCCGCATTTGCCATTCACGGGGCAAATTCATCAATTTGGGGTTAATTGGGATCGGATCGACCGCGAGAATCGTCATAAGTGGTATGCAAGAAGTGAACGCTCAGAGGCAAGCCGTTGTCGTGAGTCTCCGAGTTGCATATCAGGCAGCATGGTGCCATTACCTGGCGGAGGTCAGCCGGTGGCAGTGTCTGCAGGCGACGCTGCAGCCGGATGGTACTAGCCTCCGGGAAGCCGAAAGGGCCGCCTGCGCGGCGGAAGAACAGTATAGGCACGCTCGCAATGCGCTCGCCGAGTACATGTTGAAACACCGATCAACCCCAAGGCCGACTTTCCCTAACGAATTGCAACCCGTAGTCCGGCCTTATCAAGATGGTCAATCCGCGTGCTTCAATTGCGCCTGATCAACCGCCTGCTTGACAGATTCGTTGCGCAGGTCCATACTCGTACTAAGATTGCTTACTCAGCAAACTTAGTATGGCTCGTCAAGACTCCTTTCAAGGTTCTATCCCGCTCCTCGTTTTAAAAATCCTTGCCCGGCGCGGGCCTCTCCATGGTTACGGCTTAACAACCTACATCAAACAGATTTCGCAGGACGTTCTGAACGTCGAGGAAGGATCGCTCTATCCGGCTTTGCACCGTATGGAGGAAGCGGGTCTGATCAAAGCCGAATGGGTCACGACTGACAAGAACCGGCAGGCACGCACCTACGAAATCACGCGTACTGGAAAGCAGCAGCTCGAAGAAGAAGAGAGCCGCTGGTGCGCAATTTCGACCGCAATCGGAAGGGTTCTGAGAGAGGCTTAAGCGCAAACCATGTCTTTGCTGTCACGTTTCGCTTCTGTATTTGGGGGCAGGCGTCTCGATCGTGAGATCGATGCCGAGCAACAGTTTCATATCGCCTCACGCACGGATGAATTGATCCAGGATGGAATTGCTCCCGAGGAAGCGACCAGGCAAGCCCGGCTGCAATTCGGAAGCCGCGTTCGGGCGCGTGCGGAAAGCCGTGACGCCAAGCTTTTCTCATGGTTGGAATCGGCTGGCCAGGACATCTATTACGGCCTTCGCACGCTTGCGAAGTCGCCGTCCTTCGCCGTAGTCGCCATCCTGACACTCGCGCTCGGTATTGGCGCGAATACGGCGATTTTTTCCGTCGTCAGTGGCGTTCTGCTCAATCCTTTGCCGTACCCGGATGCCAACCATCTCGTCTCGTTATTCGAGGAAATTCCGAATTTCAAGAACGCTTCCATCTCATATCCCAATTTTCTCGATTGGCAGCGCATGAACCGCACGTTCTCGGCGCTGGCGGCCTATCGTTCGACGGCGTTCAACCTCTCGGGAGAGGGAGAACCCGAGCATCTGCAAGGCGAAATGGTTTCTTTGGGATTCTTCGAGATACTCGGCATCAACCCGGTGCGGGGCCGTACGTTCACCAAAGAGGAAGACCGCCTGGGTGCGAACCCCACCGCGATGATCTCGGAAGGATTGTGGAAACGCAAATTCGGCTCAAACCCGGATATCATTGGCAAGCGCTTAACGCTCGATGGAGTTGGACGAACAATCATCGGCGTGGTGCCTTCCAATTTCCTTCTCCGGATTCAGAATTTTCAGCCGGGCACAACCCTCAACGACGTATACACGCCGATAGGCGAATATAATGATCCCGGCTTTTACGCGCATCGTGATGCAGGCTGGGGCATGGACGCAATTGGACGCCTCAAGCCAGGTGTAACGCTCGAACAGGCACGCGGCGACATGGACCGTGTTTCGCGCCAGCTCACTGCCATGTACCCCGAATTCGACAATAACGAGCGGGCAAACCTGATTCCACTGAAAGAAGAAATGGTGGGTGACATGCGTCCCGTGCTGCTCGTCCTTCTCGGTGCAGTGATCTTTGTCCTGCTCATCTCGTGCGCCAATGTGGCGAACCTGCTGCTGGCGCGCTCGACTTCGCGGCAGCGCGAATTCGCCATACGGCTGGCAGTCGGCGCAGGACAAATGCGCATCGTTCGCCAACTGCTTACCGAAAGCGTTCTGCTGGCCCTGATTGGCGGCGCGCTTGGGCTGCTCCTTGCCAATTTTGGAACGGCTGCAGCCATTGCGGCAGTCCCGCAGTCGGTGCCGCGCGCCGAAAACATCCGGCTCGATATTCATGTCCTGCTCTTTACCTTCGTTGTCTCGCTGCTGGCAGGAACAGTCTTTGGTCTGGCCCCGGCATTGAAAACAACACGCGCCAACGTCGGCGCGGCGTTGAAGGAAAGCGGCCGAACAGTAGCC
This sequence comes from Terriglobia bacterium, assembly GCA_963799755.1. Classification (GTDB taxonomy): domain Bacteria; phylum Acidobacteriota; class Terriglobia; order Bryobacterales; family Bryobacteraceae; genus Bog-105. Next base: position 32,649 of record CAWCYQ010000005.1, read on the forward strand.
GGAACGCGCAGCCGCGCCCAAAGTGTTTTCGTCGTTCTGGAGATGGCGCTGGCGCTGGTCCTCCTGACCGGAGCCGGCCTCATGATCCGCACGCTAGTCGATTTGTGGGGCCTCGATCCCGGCTTCAGCACGCGGAATCTCATGACATTTTCCATCTCGCCGCAATCGTCGCTGGCGAAAGAAAACCCCGCTGCCATACGCGCTTTCTTCCGGCAGATGCATGAGCGGCTTGTCTCGACTCCGCAGGTCCAGGCCGCGTCGCTGAATTGGGCTTCAAGCCCGATGGGGAGCGATAGCGACTGGTACTTCTGGTTCGTAGGCCGGCCCAAGCCCGCGCACCTCACCGATTTGCCCATGGCGATCGTCTACGTCGTCGAACCGGACTATCTCAAAACACTGCGCATTCCGCTCGAGCGCGGCCGTTTCCTGACCGACAGCGACAACGAGCATTCCGCCGCTGTCGCCGTGATCGATCAAACCCTGGCCGAAAAGTATTTCCCCGGCCAGGATCCGATCGGTCATTATCTGGACCTCGACAATGATCCTTCCGACCCCGGCGCGCGGCGCGCTCCTCGAATTGTCGGTATCGTTGGCCATGTCAATCAGTGGGGACTGGATTCCGATGCCGCCAGGCCGCTGCATGCGCAAATGTATTTGCCGGTAGCGCAGATGCCGGACCAAGATATCCGCGGCATGGCGCAAGGACTAGGGGCATTCGTCCGCGGACAAATTTCGGTGCCTGCTTTCGAGACGATTCGCAAACGGCTTTCGGATGTGAACCATGGATTGGTGGCATTCGAAGGCCAGCCGATGGGCGAGGTCGTGTCGGAATCGATCGCAGGCAAGCGCTTCGCCATGGGCCTGCTCACAGTCTTCGCCGGACTCGCCCTGATGCTCGCCAGCGTCGGAGTCTACGGAGTTCTGTCCTATCTCGTCGGACAGCGCACACAAGAAATCGGCGTCCGTGTCGCCCTTGGGGCCGGGCGCTTCGACGTGCTGCGCATAATCCTGACCGACGGCGCGCGTCTGACCGCACTCGGCATCGGCATCGGAGTTCTCGCGGCCTTTGGACTCACCCGGCTGATGTCCGACATGCTCTTCGGCGTCAAACCCACCGATCCGCTCACCTTTACTTTGGTTGCCCTCACCCTCTGCTCCATCGCCTTACTCGCCTGCTACCTTCCCGGAAGAAGAGCGATGAAGATAGACCCTATGGTTGCCTTGCGCGAAGAATAGCGCAAGCAGAATCGCGCGTGTCAACAAGCGGTAATTATGCAGGGAATCGCTAGCGCGCTTCGGCGACCGGCTCCGAACGGCCCAGCGTATCGTATAGCGGCTGTACTGGTGTCGCTTCCGGGCTTTCGTCGGCGACCGATATGGCGAGCACGCGAATCTTGTCATTGCGCGGCAGCGTGATCGTCTTGGCGCCCGTAGGCAGATCGATCGGATAAGCGAACAGATAAGAATACGCGTAAGGCACGTTCTCGCCCTTTGCGTTATGGTGATGCGAGCAGTACCACGCCAGGCTGGCGCGTTTGATATAACCCGGTTTTATACCGGTCATTTCGGCGTAATCGTCGTGCTCCGTGCGAGCGGGGCGCAGACCTCGCGCTGGAGCGACTACGTCTTTCGCCACCCATTGCCGGTCATCCCACTGCCCAATAAATCCGTCCCAGCTCTGGATGTTCAGATCGATTCCTCTGCCCCCGGCTTCGAATTTCGCCTGCTGATCACCGTCCGTCGAAGCGGCCAGCAGGTATACACGATTGTAGCGGCCACTCGGCAGATCGATCGTCTGCCCGTTCGCCGCGATTGCATTAGGAACTCCGGTCTTCGCCGGTGCGAGTCGGAACTGCACATCGTTGAATGTGATTTCTTGCGGCAGCATCTCTGCTGGAAGGGCATTGCCCTTACCGTCGAAGCCGTCTGTCGTTGTCGCTCCGTCGTTACTCGCGGCCGCAATGGTGTACTGCAGGGCGACCGGCGCAGAACGCGTACCGGCAATTGCCGTCTGCGGCGGCGCCAACCTTAGGGCGAATGTGTGGGGCTGATACGCGGTGAATGAAGTCACAAGCGCCCCATCCCTCACGCTCGCATCGCCGACCGGCTGCTCCTGACCGTTCACTTCGCGTGCCGCGGTAATCGGCCGTGCGAAGGAGACTCGAACGTCGGGCTGCGGTTTACCGTCCAGTTCAACCATTCGCAAGATCAACTCGTTCCCGTCTTCCGCCTTCTTTAGCGCCAGGACTCGTATTCTCGGATTGTTGACCTTCAGCAGCGAAAATTCGCGGCCCAAGCTCCCCTCATGTTTCGACGCTTCGAAGGCGATCAGCGGATCGTTCAGGCGTTGTCCTTGCCAGTCCGTTTGAGCCTTTCGCCAACCGGCGGAATGCCCGGCAATCCCGAAGACGAACTCGTGGTGTCCCAAATCCTGCGTGGCTTGATCAGGAAAGCCGCCCTGCGTTCCGGGAGTCCGTATCAGAGTCAATCGAATCGTATTGTCATTCGGCTTGTCCGATCCGTTCTTGCAATCCGTCAATATCGTTGCGCCGAACTTACCGCTCATGTCGGTAACATCGATCCACTGGTGCGAAGGCACTTCGAATTTCTTCGGTTCTGCAGTGGGCCGCTCGATCGTGCCGATATCCCAGTTATAGGTAGCCATGCGGTTCGAAGCTGTGAAGGGGAACGTCGCCTTGAGGTTCGATTCGCGCGTGTTCCAATCGATCGCATTGGCGAATTCGACGCGCTTTCCAGCATCGCCTGCCGAAAGGCTGATCGTCTGGACAAATTTCGATCCCGAGCTGTCGCGCGTGACTTCGAGAGCCACCCGAGCCGGGCCTTTCTCTACAATTCGAATGCGTGCCGGACCACTCACATAGGCCTTCGGTGCGGCCTGCTCCTGGTCCCAATCCATGTTCCATGCCGGCCACTGTTTCGGATTGTCATAAGAGATCGCAAGCCCGATCGGCGCCGACAACAACTCCCGGCTGATCATTTTGTCGAAAATACTTGCGATATCGCCATTCGCATTCAGCTTCACGCGGTAATACCGATTCTCGAGCGAGTTCTCCGAAACTTGCAGCTCCGAGTTCGAACTGCCAGCGCCGCTTTCCACGTCGTAAACCGAGTAGCCCACCGAAGGCACTCTCGCCAGGAATACTACCCGTCCATTCGAAATCTGCGACGGCGTCTCTTTGCCGTCCGGCCCCGTTACGTGAATCGCATCAGGCATCCCGTCAGGGAAATTTACACTCGCGTCCACCAGGTCTTCCCGTTCGATGTTGAGCGGATTAAAGACTACCAGCGGCACTCCCTTTGATTGCGTATTCAGTGCGGCCGAAACGGCCTCGGTGCCGTCCTTCAACACATCGGCAAATTGGTTCATCGCGATCACATCGTCGTTCCAGGCAAACTCATACGCCTTCGGTGTCGCCGTACCGGCCGCGAGGTCATGAAAATGGCCGCCCATCACCAATGCCCATGCGTCATTCAAGCGCTCCAGGGGATAGGGTCGGGCTCCCAGCCATTCTGCCGTGAGGGAAGACTTCTCGGCCGCATCGGCTAGTAATTCTTCTTTCCGCAGCCAACGCTTCTGATACGCCTGCGATGTCAGGGAGCCCGCCGAGTGATTCGTCAGCTCCATCTCGCCCGTGTAACGCGGCAGTCCGGCAGATTCCGCATTCGTAATATTCAGAAACATCTGCTCGGCATTCGCCGAGATCACATGCACCGGCCCGTCGCCTGCTTTCACGCTAGGCCATTCCGGATGCGGCTGGTCCCGCCGGCCAGCGAAGAATCCCGCGGGAGGAAAGCTGGCCATTCCCTTCGTTACGATCGCCTCCAGTCGCTTCACCGACTCCTCATCCGGAGCGCCTCCCACATCGCCCGTGCCGTAATAGTGGTAATCCGTATAAACGCCGCTGACCTTGCCGTTGTTTTCGACCCGTGCCGCCCAATCGCCTTGAAAGCGATCCAGATCGTGATCGTCTTGGAACTTCGAAAAAGCCTGCTGCTGGTTGCGTAAAGTGATGTACTCTTGAATGTCCTTGTGATCGAACGGCTCTCCACTCTTTTGTCGGGCTTCGAGTTTTTGTCTCAGAGCCTGCATCTTCTTCTGAATGTCTTCGAGTTCGACATTCGGAGGTGCGGCCGGTAACGGTTTACTTAGATCCGTGTCGATGTCCCCGCTATAGCTGCCGGGGTTCAGCCCTGCCAGCACACTCTTCCCATCGGGCCCGACCCACACACCAACATTGAACGGCGTACCTTCCGGCGTCCTCTCGCGAGACTCCGGACCACCCGCATCCGCAGACGAGCCCCAGACCAGCTTCTGCGTGGAGAACCCTCGTACGCCGCTGTGTGCCAGGATGCTCGGCAGCGAAGCCGGAAAGCCGAAGCAGTCCGGCAGCATGTATTCCGCGCTGGCTTTGCCAAGCTCTTTCCGAAACCAATCGTTGCCGTACAATATCTGTCGGATAATCGCCTCCGCGCTCGGCGTGTTTACATCCCCCTCTTCCATCGAGGATCCCGCCGGAAACCACCTTCCCGAATCGACATAGCTCTTCACCTTCGCGAAATCGGCAGGATAGTATTCCTTCATCAAGCGATAGCGATTCGCGCCGCTGAAATTGAATACATAGTGAGGATACTTATCGATCAACTTGAAGTTATCCTCCATAGTCTTGCGGATGTATTCATTGATGACCTGCGGATATTCCCACCTCCACTCCGTGTCGAGGTGCGCGTAACCGATCACGTAAAGCGTCGGCTGCTTCGTCAGATCCGGTCTATCGGCCGTCTGCGCGCTGATAAGGCTGAACGAGGTCAAATAGGCTAGAGCCGCAACCGCCAGGCTCGCCGTAAATCGGGACATGGTCCATTCTCCAGGATGTTAGTGGACTCGTTGCGCGTGGCTCGGCGAGCTCCCCTCACATCATATGCGTGCAAACTCCGAAGGCACAACTCAGCGCTCTTATCCCATCCTCAAAGCGGTCATCGGGTCTACCTGCGTCGCACGCCGCGCCGGAATAAGAGTCGCTGCCAATGCTACGAGTACGAAGAGCACTCCTGTGACGATAAATGTCATTGGATCGGTAGCGCTGACCTCGAATAAAAGATTCTTCAGGATGTTTGCAAGCAGGTACGCTGCTCCAATGCCAAGTGTCACCCCGGCCAATGCCAAAGCTAGGCCTTGAGTAAGTACGAGCTGCAGGATATCGCGTTGTTGTGCTCCCAGCGCCCTTCTTATACCTACTTCGTGCGTTCGTTGCCCAACCGAATAGGCGATCACACCGTACATTCCAACGAGGGAGAGCAGAAACGCCATCGCCGCGAACGTGCCTAGAAGAATCGTGGTGAGCCGCCGTTGTCCAAACGTGGTTTCCAGAATGCCGTCCATAGTTCTGATGTCGGAAACCGGCTGGTTGCTGTCGACTGCGAAGACCGCGTTACGGACGGCACGACTGAAAAGCAACGGTGCGCCCGCAGTGCGCAAGGCGAGATAGGCCGTCTGCGGAGGATGCACGGCATTAGGGACATAGAATTCCGGACCCATATCGGCAGTTAGAGCCGCCTCATGGACATTCGCAACAATGCCCACGATTTCTAACGGACCTGTATGATCGACTCCTTCTTGCAAGTGTTGACCGACCGGGCTCAGGCCGAGCGGATAAGCTGGCCAGAAACGCCGCGCAAAACTTTCGTTGATGATTACTGCAGACCGACCGGAGGAGTTGTTGTCTCTTTCCGTGAACTCGCGCCCCCGTCTCAGCGGAATACGTAACGTGCGGAAATAACCGGGAGTGATGCTCTGCAGCCGAGCCGTTGGCTGCAGACTTCCATCGACTACTGGTTGACCCTCGACCAATACGTTCGTGCCCAGCCAGCCCGATGTGGTCGGCATCGTCATCGCAACGGTGGCGTTAAGCACGCCCGGAATCGCTTCCGCGCGCCGGACCAGTTCTCGGTAAAACGCCGCTCGTTTCTGATCGGTGTTATACGCAGCGGGCGGCAGAGCGATTTTCATGGTCAATAGGTTCGCCGGCGCAAAGCCGGGATCAACAGCCCGTAAATGCACGAAGCTTTTCATCAGCAATGCGGCGCCGATCAACAACACGATGGATAGAGCGATTTGCCCGATGACAAGTAGACCGCGGCCACTTACTCCAAGCAAGGCGCTGCGCCTGGCTGGGCCGCGCCTTGCACCGGCTCCGCTCCCTCGCAGCTCAATCGTCAGATCTCCGCGTGAGGCGTGTAAGGAAGGAAAAATTCCAAACAGAATACCGGTTACGGCGGAAAGAGCAATTGTGTATCCCAGCACCATGCCGTCCAGATGAATGGAGGCAATGCCAGGCATATCGAGTTCGCTTACATGCTTAGCCCCGCTCAGAGCCCATATTGCCAGCAAGCCGCCCAATATTCCGCCTCCCGCCGCAAGCACCAGGCTTTCAGCCAGAAGTTGCCGGATCAGTCTGCCTCTTGCGGCTCCGACTGCTGCACGCAACGCAAATTCACGCGACCGCGAGGTTGCGCGCGCCATCAAAAGCCCAGCCACGTTGGCGCATGCAATCAGAAGTACAAAAGCCACTGCTCCAAACAGAATCAAAAGCGTTGGGCGCAGGCTTGCTACAAGCTGTGTCTGGAGCGATGTGACATGCAGAGCTAAAGCTGCTCCGGAATCCATGTTGTCCGGATAGGCATGGACGTATTGTTGGTTTAAGACATTGAGTTCGGCCTGTGCCTCGCTCGGACTGACCTGCGGTTTCAGCCTTGCGAATGCATCGACAGGTGTGAGATACGGCCAGAATCGAGCTGGCAGAACCGACCATTCGGTGGGTTTGGTGACCCATACGTCCGTGTTTACAAAAGGAAACGAAAAGTCAGGCGGCAGAACGCCTATTATCGTGTAAGGCAGGGAATTGAGCGTTACCGATTTGCCCGCAATCTGAGGATCCCCCCGGAAGCGCCGTTTCCACAGTCTCGAGCTGATCATCACCACGCCTGGAGCTGTGGGCGCATCTTCCTCTGAGAGAAAAGCGCGGCCGGTGACTGGCTGCACTCCCAACGTCCCGAAGAAGTTCGCGGATACCCGCGCGCCCTTGACAGCTTCGGGCCCTCCATGTCCGGATAGCGACATATCTTCCTGAGCCTTCAGATAGGCCGCAATCGCAACGAAGGATCGCGAGTTCTTTCGCAATTCCTCCAATTGCGGAGGCGAGAGAGCGCCCCCTCGCTCTTTCCCGTGGGCATTGTCGATTGAAATACGTACCAGCTGTTGAGGTTGGGGATAAATGAGCGGCCTCAGCAGCACCCCCTGGATAATCGTGAAGATGGCGGTGTTGCCGCCGATTCCAAGCGCCAGCGTGATCACTGCCGTAAGGGCAAAAGCGGGATTCTTCCGCATTGTTCGCATTGCATAGCGTACGTCCTGCCAGACAGCTTCGAGAAATACCAGGTAATTCATATGGAGATCCTGCAAAATGCGGTTTGGCAAGCGAGTGTCATCGCGCTTTGCCAGATTCCTGTTGCGCCGATAACTCTGCACGAAATGCCCGTTCGTGTTCCCGAACAAAAGACCGATACCCGTCGGGATCGATGAACGGATTGCCGTCGCTGTGCCCAAGCTGCCTGAGTTTTTCGTCCATGCGGTAATACTCGCCATGAGCGCCCAGGAACACGTCGCATGGGAGACTCGCGAGAACACGAAATGTCTTCTCGTAATCGCTCGCGATCTGTGGATATTGCTTGTTGTCTACCAGCTTGTATCCGGAATTCACGTTCGGGCTTCCGACGATCACAACATGATAGCGGCGTCCGCCGGCTTCAACCTCGGTCGTCCATGTTGTGCAACCCTTTGTATGGCCCGGGGTGAGCCGCGCAAGTAGTGTCACACCACCAAGGCGAACCGCGTCCCCGTCATGCAGAACGCGATCTACTTTTACCGGGGTCCAATGCTGATGATATTGGAAATCATTTGCGCCTCCGCTCTCGATCTCCGCTACATCGGCGTCCATGACCATCAATGTCGCTCCAGTGAGTCGTTTCGCCAATGCGCAGCCCGCAGCATGATCGTCATGGGCGTGACTGATGAGGATGATTTTGATATCTGAAAAATGAAACCCAAGTTTTTCCACGCTCCTGCGAATCAGGGGCACCGATTCTTCGTAGTCCGGATTGATGAGAATGTCGCCTTGCGGCGTAGTTATCAAAAATGATGCGAGATAGTTCGTACCGACGTAGTAGAGGTTTCCAACGATTCGATAGGGCGCGAGCGGCTGGTTCCATTGCGGCGTGAAATCACCACGCATGATGCCAAAGCAAAAAAAGAAGGCGGCGGCCCAGCGAAGAGGCATAACGTCAGTATCGCTTCCCGCCTCTAAGCCGAATCACAAGCCCTTAAACAGCCAGGCGTTGCTCGAAACAGTCCACTCCGGAAAAGCGACGCGGCCGTCGGGCGATGGAACCGCGTAGGTCGGAAAGGCCGATTCCATCTAAGCCGGAGATGCGGCCCTTAAGGTCGCTAGCCCCCGAAAATTCGGAGAAAGCAAAACAAGCTAAGCTTAGGTCATGAGTAAAGCCGGGCGAGTAGTCTGGTTAGCTCTTGCGCTGGCGATCGGATTTCTGCCGCGAGGGCTAAGCGAGACAATTATACTTGCTTCGTCGCGTAACGGCGGTATCGACTTTATTGATCCCAATACCCTACAGACTAAAGGCCGACTTTTTGCTCGGAAAATGGTTGAGCAAGCGATTGCGAGTGCGGATGGAACGACCTTGTTCATTAACGCATCTCGAAAATCCGAGCCTAATGGTTGTTGCGCACTCTTCGCCTTCAATCTAAGAAGTGGAAGCTTCAGAGAGCTGCTTTGGCCATCCACCTCGGCAGTGCTCGTACCAGGAATAAACGAGCTTGTTACGCAACGCGGCAACGTAGGAATTGAGGTATTCGATTCGAACACACTTCTGCGCAAGCCGACGATTGGAGCACCCGGAGTATACGATCTCTATCCTTCCCCCGACGGTCATTGGTTGGTGGGAACAAATACCTTCCGCGGAGCGACAGTTGACATTGTTGATTTGAAAAGCTCCAAGCTGCTCCGCAGCATACCTGTACCGACACCAGGTACCCTGAGCGGAACGTGGGTGGGAGAGACTTTCTACTTATATGCGCACCGCCAGGGTCAGGGTCGGCTTTGGAGAGTGTCCGTTGATCAAGAAGAACTCGACGCCGGAGTTCCCGTCGATTTGCCAGGAGTAAATGACGCAGGTATAGCTCTCTGGAGCCTAGTGGGCGTGAATGGGCATTTGCTTCTCTACGAAAACTTCGGTACAAAGCTAGATAGCCGATCAAGTTTCGGAGCGGCTCCGCCAGGTGGAGTTTACGAAGTAGACCGAACCGATGGTACTGTGATCAACAGCTTGGCTCCCGATTCGCATTTCTCGAAGATCAGGGTTGACTCTCTTGGGACCAAAATCTTCGGTATCGATGTCATGACCGGGAACTGGACAGCGGTTCGTTTGGTAAAAATTGATCGCAAGTCCGGGCGTTTAGACGCCGCTCGTCAACTCACCTCTGATGTTTGGAACATCAGTCTTGCTGAGATTTCTACAACTCTTATCCCGGCAGACCAAAACTGATAGCAGTGTCCACCAGCGGCCGGTGCACCTTCGCAACCAGGAACGACTATTGCACTGTATCGTCGAGGCGAACGGTCGCGCGCTCCGCTGAAGCGAGCCGCTGGAAAATTTGGAGCTGTCGACTGGCATCCGCTTGACGGCCCTGCCGTCGATAAAGAGTTCCCAATTGGTAGTAGGTCGTTTTGCTATCGGGCGCCAGTTTCTCGGCGATCTCCAGTTCCGTGATTGCTGAAGGCACATCGCCTTCCAGCTCCAGAATGCGCGCCCTCGTGACATGCGCTACGGCATTATCGGCACGAACACTCAGTGCACGGGCCACTAACGATTTTGCTTCCCCGATTCTGGACCGCTCGAGCGCAATATCTGCGAGCTTCAACATACAATTAGCATCTTGCGGGTTTTCTTTCAGCTCCAGCCGAAATTCCTGTTCGGCTGCAGATCGTTTGCTCTCTGTACGTTCAGAAAGCAGCAGCGCCTCCCCAAGCTGATAGTGCAAGCCGGATATTTGTGGACCAAGTTCTATCGCTTTCTGAAATTCACGAATTGAAGACGCGTACTGTTCCTGTGCCATGTAACTCTGTCCGTACACTTCATGCAGCCACGGGGAATCGGTGCCGCCAATCGTCATTTGCCGCAGAGCTTCCGCTGCAATTTCGGAATGGAGGCGGTACTTGGTATAGAGCACCTCGGGATCTGTCGGCCTCGAACGCGCCAGATTGTCGATTACTTCGACCGCCTTCTCGAGAACGCCTGCCTCCGAATAGAGGCGCACCAGTTCCAGGGCCGACTGCTTCTGCAATGTCGAATCCGTGAGGTGGGGTAGCGATGTTTCCAGTAGCGTTTGGCTGCTGCCCGGATTTCCCAGTCTCGCCTCGCATAGACCTAGGAAAGCCTGCGCGCTCCATAAGGATGGAGAACTGGAGAGCGCGGCTTTGAATTGCCGCGAAGCATCAAGATAATCTCCCTGCACAAACTTGAGCATCCCAAGGTTCGCGTGAGCATCTACGTTTCCGGGATCCAGTCTCAACATCGCGTTTAGTTCCGACTCTGCCGCCACAGTGTCGTTCGCTTTGATCGCCGCTTGCGCCAAACGCGCGTGCCGCGACAGCTCCGGGTCCGATTGCATTGAACCCTCTGCCGCACTCCCCAGCAGAATGGTCCAGAGCAAGATCCAAGCTAAAAGTAGATATGGACGCCGAACTCCATTCTCCGCATCGTCGATTGGAGGCTCGTGATCTGTCCGGCCGAAGTCTGGTCCACGTTTGCGTTCGGTAACCCGAGATTGGTGTTGTTCCATATGTTGAACGCCTCGGCGCGAATCTGAATACGAGTTGCTTCGCGATTCAGGAACGAGCCAAAGACGAAATCTTTCGAGAGCGACCAGTCCGCGTTGATCAGCCCTGGACCGCGCAAAGAACCAATAGAAGCATATCCGAACCGGCAGCAGGCGGGAATGGAAAACGCTGCCGGGTTATACCAAAGCGCCGCTCGCTGGCCGCCCGGCACGTTCGATGGTGACATGCCCTGTACCAGATCGGGCCGCTGCTGGAAATCGGCATTCAGGCTCGCATTGCTCGAAACGTCTGGAGAATAGGCCAGACCGGACTCTACGCTCGTCACGCCGCTGAACACCCATCCCGCCAGTGCATACTTCTTCAACCCGGTTACGCTCGAACCAAATGGGCGTCCGGGCCCATAGGGAATGTTGAAGGTATGTGTTGTAATCCAAACAAATTTTCGATCCATCGAGCCGCTGTTCACTGTCCCGCCGCCAGGACCGTAGTCGATGGCCCGGTTGTAGGTCGTGGGGCTCCAGAACGCGCCGTATCCCATCGCCTTTGACCAGGTGAAGTTTGAGTTCATTGTGTAGAAGCGTGATAACTGCTTACTGAACACGGCATTCATTGCGTTATAGTTGGAATCCGCGCAGTTGCACGCCAGGCTAATTCCTTGCGAAAGGCCATACAGGTTGTAGTATGGACGGCGGTTCAGGAGCGGCCCGATGCCTACGTTGGCCGCGTTGATATTTGGCTGCCAGTTCAGATGCGTGCCCTTGTTCCCTACATAGCTCAATGAGAGCGTTGCACCATGACCAACAGCTTGTTGAATCGTGAAGTTCCAGGAATCCATGGTTTCCGTCTTCCAATCGAACTGACGGGTCTTCAGCGTTACATTGTCGGGCGCCGGCAGCATGCCATTGCTGGGAAGAGCCGGAACCGTAGCTGCGGGCGGTGTTACGTTGATCGGAAATACTGCCTGATAAACGTTCGTTTGCGAGACCTGTTGCTGCGTGACAATCGGATACCCGCTGGTCAGGTGATAGAAAGTGGCGTCATAGCCGGAAGAGAAATAACTCCGCCCCAGGCCGGCTCGAATGACCGTGTTCTGCGTCACTTTGTACGCAAGACCCAGTCTCGGCGCAAAGTCGTCGTGCGGTGTCTTCACGTTCGTGCTGTTTGAAACGGAGCCAAGCCCTGCCAGCAGAATGTCGCCGGTTGCGGGATCGAAATTCGCCAGGCCTCCCTTATAGGGAGACGTCACCGGCGTGAAATAATCCCAGCGCAAGCCGTAATTCAGCGTCAGCTTCGGCGTAATCCGCCAGACGTCTTGTGCGTATAGTCCGGTTGTGGATTGGCGTTCAGCGGGCTCGCCGTTGAAGACGGCACGATCGAACGAACAGGTTCCGCCAATCAGGAACGTGGCCATACCCAATCCGGATGTGGGATCGCTGGGATCGCCCGTCGCCGATTGACAGAAATTATAGTTGCCGCGCGAACTCGAATTCACCGATTCAAAATCAAACTGATAACGGCGAAAATCCACTCCCCATCGCAGTTCGTGCTTCCCGGTCATTTTCGACCAGTTGCTTACGTATTCAAACGTGTTTTCCGTATCGAATCGCGGAATTCCAACACCGCTCTGTATGCCCATGAAAAAGCTGCCAACCGGGCCGCCCACCCCGATGCCCGCGAGGCCGCCGGTCAACGGATCTCCGGTATTGATACCGGGAATGCCAACCTGGTTGTTCGTCTCGAGCGCAGCGTCAGATTGCAGCGCGGCCAGATTGAACCGGGCGTAGCCGGCGCGAAACTCAGCCAGGAAATTCGGGCTAAACATGTGTATATAGTTGATTGCTCCGTGATGTGCCGACGAGTTCGCGTTTTCAGGACTTAGACCTCCTTGCGAAGGTCCGCCCGCGACCACTCCGAATAGCGGCGGGTTAGCCAATAGCGTGCTGAAATAGCTATACCGCACGAAGAATTTGTCCTTATCGCTGATATTCCAATCGCCCCGCGTGTCGGCCCAGTTTTGGTTGAATCTTTCCTTCACGTCGCCGACGTAGTTGTTGTCGGTCCCGCCACTGATATTCGGAGCGGGCAGAAGATTCATCAGGTTGAGCGCCACCGGGTTGATTCGATCGGCAGGAACAATATTCCCCGCAAAGGCCGTACGGCCTGTTCCGTCCGGGTTTCCCGTTGCCGGATCGTAAATAATATTCGGCACACCGCTGAAATTGCCCGCCCGGAATGCGGCGTTGGGCACAGTTGCGATGATCGATGCCCCCTGAATCTCCCGCGCCAGTTGATAATCGCCGAACAAAAACAATTTGTTCTTCTTGATTGGGCCGCCCAGACTGAATCCGCCTTCATTCCAGTTGTATGGAGCAACACCCGTGCCCTTCCCATTCGGGCCGGTTCCGGCGATCTTCTGCGTTAGTGGATCGGCCGCAAACGACGCGCTATTCCGATTGAAATAGAACAGAGTGCCGTGCAAATCGTTTGTTCCAGATTTTGTGACGAATTGGGCGACCATCCCTGAGGTGCTTCCGAACTCAGGATCATAATCGGCCGTTGTGATTTTTAGTTCTTGTATTGAATCTTCCGGCGGCACAATCAACTGAATGCCGCTGAACCCGTACGAGCGGTCGGTAATCCCATCCAGCACAAACTCCTGCGATCCGGACCACGTTCCGTTGATGTAAGTGCGCACTCCTCCGCTCGGATCCTCTCCCGAGCCCATCTGAAAACTGTCTGGGAGCGCCCCGGGAACGGTAAGGTACAGTTGAGTGACATTGCGGCCGAGTGCCGGCAGATTTTGTACCTGGCTTTCACTCAGTGTTTGCGAGACGTCCACCTTTTCGGACTGCAAGAGTTCGGCTCCCGCGGCGACCGTCACCGATTCGGACACGTTGCCGACGGCCAGTGTTAGATCGACACGCACCACCGCGTCGACATCCAGCTTCACGTGTTCACGGGTGAGCTTCGAGAAACCGGGTCGTTCAGCTGTAATGGAGTACATCCCCGGCGGCAGATCGGCAGCCGTGTAGAAGCCTTCGCTGGTCGTCGTGACCTCTACAGGAATTCCGGTGCCCTCATTTACGATAGAGATTTTGCAGCCTGCGATCACAGCGCTACTCGCATCCGTGACGTAACCGTTGATCGAACCAGATACTGCTTGTGCAAAGCATGCAGGTACAACAGACAAGGCCACACAGAATGCTAAAGTGCGGCCAACCACATTCGATAATCGAAACACGGACCCTCCCCGCCGCTTCCTTTCGGTTACGGTTTACCCGAATCGAGCAAAATCAGAACCCGTTTCGGGTTCGGCCGAAAAGCGGCACCCTTAGTTGCAAGCGAAAACTATCAAAGTTTAGTCGACTCTGTCAAGAACAGGGATGACAAAACAGGAATGATTGGGCCTGAAGCGGAGAAATCAATTCGCGTTTTTAATGAGGTTGACTCTTAGCGGGAATCGCTTCGTTGAAAATACGCCTTGGATTGCCGCCCATTATTACGGCAGTCGAAAGCACGTAGTGCCACTTGGTTTGTCGAATGGCATTTGCCCAGTCTACCCAGACCTCAGCGGCCGCTAGATGCCGTTGCCACCGAAGCGGACCAGCGGCTTTGAGCGCCGCCAACTGAGCCAGCACCCGGCTCCCATCTTCGGGATGTTTCTTTGTTTCCGTAGCAGCCTTCGGGTCCTGGTAATACCTGGCCAGGGCTGCCCGTATTTGGGGAGTAGCAGTAGAGAAGTTCTTCTCGGCTAGTTTGTCCAGCCAGAAGGCATACGCCTGATCTTCGAGCTTGTAACCGCCGCGTTTCGTCGATTGGCCAAGGTCGTAATTGATGTCTTCCAGGTGCAAGCGCTCGGACCTGGATTGGTCTACCCGGGTTCCATACTGTCCGGCGGCGCGATCGAAACTCTGCATGAAGAGCTTCTCCACGGAGGGAGTCGGGCATCTTGAACTGCAAGGCTCGCAGCGGCCCGACCGGAGGCATGAGTCGAAGCAGACCCGCGAGGAAGCGGTCGCGCATGGTCGGCTGGTCATATTGTTTTCCCCAGTCGTGCTCATAGCTGGAGCGCCGCATCTCATACACGAAGTGCGCCCGCGTCATGCCGGGGTCGGATCTCTGAATCTCGTCCCGCCTCTGCGCCCAGGCGATACGCGTGGCCGCAGGAATGGTCTTGCTGACCGCCCGTCGATACGAGCCAATACTGCGCTCGAAAGTTCGGGAACAGTTCCGACAAATCGAGGCCGTAGGTGTCGCGGAAAGCCCGATTCAGGAGCGGCTCAGCCACGGAGAAGCCAATGAAATCGTGGTACGCCTCGGGTGCAAACCTGCCTTTCGCCACTTCCAACACGTCAAATCCAAACTCCGTTTTTAAGTGTGCCGCGGGATCTTGCTCGTACGTGATGATCTTCCCGAATTTGCGTTCGAGTTTCGGATAAAGCATGGCTTCGCCCGGGTTAGTGGCGGACTTGTGTACATCGATATCTGAGAAGTAATGTGATAGCAGCGCCTAGCGCGAATGATCGCTCGTTCAGAGTGTGCGATTCAGAGATCAGCGCAAGGACGAAATCGCCCGTCCGAACATAATGCGCCAGGTCGCTGAACGTTTTACTTCCATGCGGATAATATCCGAGGTCCTGTATAATCGCGCCGCCGTACGCATAGCCATGAGCTTGCTTTAGATCGTCGACGGTTGCGCTCGGAAAACGCTCGAGCAGCGCAGGCTTCAGCTTGACTATCCCAGAGCGCATCAATGATCGCTTCGTGAGAGAGTACTGAGCACGCGAAACAGGAATGGACAAGCATGACCACCAAAGAGCCTAGCAAAAGACGAAACCCCGAGTGGCATCGCAACCTCATCTTCCCCAATCCTAGCGAATTAGAATGGGTCTTAAGGCAGCTTTCACGCTGCCCAAACAATACTGGTACGAAATCCGCAGCCCATTACTCAGTCCAGATACTCAGAAACATTTCGACCCTGAAACTCTTCCCATACACGAATTCAATGGCGACGCAGCACGATACGCCGGCACCGTCAGCTCGGGATTGAGCTCCGCGAGATCGCCGGCCAGCGTGGCTGACCAAAAGCAATAATCAGAGCTCTCGTGTGTGTGGCCGTGGTGCTCGGAATCGGCCTTCTCGCGCTCGCACTCGCGTGGCCATTTACTAAACAGGCCCTGATCGACGTATTGCAGGAGCGGTCCGTACGTTCCGTCAGATATGGATCATTTTCGAATTACCTATTTCCCACCCGGATGTGTCGCGGACCGGCATCAGCTTTCTCCATAGAAAGCACAAGAACAAGCCTCCCCTTGATTACAATCTCCAGGCTGGAGGTCAGAGGCAGCTATTGGGGAATGATCATCGCCTCACAAACGCCTCTCTAGTGTGCGCGTCTACGGTATGCACGTGACCGTGCCTCCTCCTGACCCAAATGGCGGTCCAAAATCCGGTGATGCCCCTCCGAACCGAGCAACTCGGGTCCTAGCGGTCATCATCGGAACAGTCATCGCCGACGGCGCGGTTCTTGACTTCATTCAAAAGAACTGCTGCGAATCCGCCCATACGCCTTGTGTTGCAACAAACTGGCGCTCGATGGAGTCGGAAACAATCAGCCGCTCGATTATCGTGCCGTCATCTATAACCCTTCGCCTGCCGGCACGATCGAGTCAAGCGGGCGGTTCGGAACATGGAACTCCGATAATCCTGCGCAGACGCCCGTAAAGGGCTGGTATCGCTACCTGCACGGCAACCTCGGGATGTACAAAGCAATCAGCGGGACCCTGGTCTCACAGGGCAATTTCGACGGAACCCTCGACAGGATAAATGTCCGTGGAAAGGCGAACGTTCCGGATTTTCACGTCACTGAGTCCTCTCATACCCGCGATCTGGCTGCCGATTTCCACGCCATCGTAATGCAACCGATGGGAATGTGATTTTGAATGATGTTCTCGCCCGCTTTGATCGAACGACAATTCGCTTCAGTGGGTCTATCCAAGGTCACCCGGGCGAAAACGGGAAAGCAGTCTCCTTGGAGATGACATCCGGGAACGGCCGCATTGAAGATGTACTCGATTTGTTCATCGAGGCCAGACGGCCGCCCATCACCGGGAATCTCATCTTCGCCAGTCGCTTCGAACTGCCGCCTCAGCCAAACTCGTTTATCACTAACATGAAACTCCAGGGTAAGTTTGGTGTGGATTCCGGCAAATTTACTAACTCCCAGATCCAGTCAAGCCTGAGTCGCATAAGCGAGAGTGCGGACAAAAAAGATCGCTTACCATTGGAGAATGCGGAAACGCTTGTTTCCAATCTGCAGGGCGGAGTGACAGTAGAGAACGGTGTTGCACATTTCTCCGGCTTGTCATTGCGCGTGCCAGGCGCCGACGCTTACTGAGCGGCACTTATAACCTGGTCAACTACAACATCGACCTTCACGGAACCTTGATCACGGACGGTAGTGCCTCGGCTGCAACCACCGGATTCAAATCGTTTCTGTTGAAAGCCGTGACGCCTTTTCTCAAGAAGAAGGCCGGACGGCAGACTGTCCCATTCAAGATCACCGGAAACTATAACAAAGTGGAGGTCGGGCTGGACCTTGGGCATAGGAATGAAAATCGTGTCGCCCCGAGACATCAGTAACGATTTGGGCCAGGAACATGGGCGACGTTGCGTTAGCGTCCGCGGAGTCCCGATGCCTGCCTTCGACTGGATGACCCGAGCCGTGGGTGCCGTCCCTAACTCCCCAGCACCTTCTTCTGATCAGCTGCGCTGAGCTCATCGAAGAGCTTGGTGAATACCGCATTCGTCCACCCGAACCCCGCCTGGTTCGCGCTGTAGCCGTAATGAATCTGCGATTCGACGTTCGAGCTCCCATGCACCACGTCGTACTTCTCTACAACAAATCCGCGCCGCAGAAAGTCTCTGTGTATCAGCGATAGCCACTTCACCGAGATTCGCTCCGCATCGTCCTGGTACCCGTATCTCCGCAAGCCATCCACCGCAATCATCTGGAGCGGCGCCCATCCAAACGGCGCGTCCCATTGATTCCCGCTCACATGTGTACTGGTTTGCAAACCGCCTTCGCGTTCGAATAGCGACAGGTTCTTCTCCACCCGCGCGGCCTGATCCGGCTTGGCAATGCCTGCCCAAAGCGGATAAAAAGTCGTCAGAAACGGGTAATGTCGGACTTGTTTGGTAACAAAGTCGTAGTCTTCGTAAAGGCCATCCTTCTCGTCCCACATCAGCTTGTTCATACGCGCCGCGCGCTCTCGCGCACGCGCACGCCAAACCTGTCCCTTGCTCGCCTGGCCCAGATCCTTCAGGATCTCCGCCGTCTGCATCTCCATGAGGTAGAGCAGGGAATTGAGACATACCGGATCGTAGTGAATGATGTCAATGTTAAATGGACCAAAACGGTCCGATGGATCGAAACCCGATTCCCGCATTGAGCGGTCGCCCTTATAAAACAGCGGTGTCAGTTTATCTGTCGCGCGGTCGTAATATTGGCTGACGTCGTAGTCGGTGATCTCGTGCGTCTTGAAATACTCTTTCACCAGGTCATAGTGCGTCTGCCCCTTCGCGTTGTGCTCCGCCGAAAGAACCTCCGGCGCTGGACCTTCTCCAAAATCCCAATACCGCGCCAGCCCGGTTTGCGTGCGGTGCGGCTGTGTCGCCCACAGCTTGTAATACTGCTCGATTTGTGGGAGCGCATCTGCGAGCCATCTTCGGTCGTGGGTTTTGTTGTAGACATCCAACACCATCTCCGTCAGGAAAGGCGGCTGCGAGCGGTTCAAATAATAAGTTCGATTCGCATTCAGCACCTTCCCTCCGTAGTTCTTCACCTGGTAAAGGAAGTTGTCGGCCATGTCCTTCGCGTGATCCAGATCGTGATCGCGCAGCAGCCCCACCTCTATGAAGTAACTGTCCCAGCCGTACATCTCATTGAAGCGGCCGCCTGGCACAACGTAGGGATGCGGTAAATAAAGAAGGCCCTGCTGCGTGATCGAATTGATGTCGGCCGGCAGCGGTCGAATCACGATCGTCTTCAGTTGCGCTTCGGGTATCTCGCTCTTCAACTCCTGCTCGACCTTTTGCACATCTTCCGTCAGTGGAATGTACACGGGCCATCGCCCGTCCGGGTCGGGATGAAATTTCGGATCCACTGCCGCCACCGCGAGCGTTCTATTCGACCGGGTTAATACCTTCCAGGTCTGCTGGATGTACTGCAGTATGTCGGTTGTCTGCGCTGTCAGTCCTATGCCGATTACCAGCACAAAGCCAGCGCGCAAGAACTTGTAATTTGCCAAAATTACCCCCTCCCGGGCCTTTTTTATAGGCGGTAAAAACCCCGGTTCAGAAGTCGAAGTCCACCGTCTGAACCTGATAGCCTGCGCCGTTCGGTATTTGGATGTGAAGCCTTCCTCCACTCACTTGTCCGCCCCGCGTCGTGACGTGCGGACGGTTCAGCCGAACCTTCAAATCGTACGCCGTTCCGCCCCAGCCTGCGAAAGTGAACGCCGCCTGGTGTGCCGATACACTTTGATCGAGCACTTTCAAGTGCCGGGTCTCGCTCCCCGGACTCGGCAGTTCGGCCGGAATCGCTATCTCCACCGCGTCCAGCGGAATGGACCGTATGGGCTGGCCCGTTACTTGTACGTTCAAGTGATCTCCGGCGCGCCGGTAGTCCACATCCACTCGTTCCGAACCCAGCGGAACGTTGTGTAGTGTCGCGTGATCCCAGTCTGCAGGCAAATGCGGCGTCACGTTTAACTTGTGATGCAGCGCGTCCCAATCGAGTCCGAACAAACCGCGCAGCATCGGCGAAATCACCATCGCCGATGACCACAACTGATGCGAGCTGCTCCTTCCCAACGGCTCAAAAAACTGTCCCGAAAGCAGTTCTGTCACTGAACCCAGATCTTGCGCCCATGTAAGGCCGGCGTTCTGCATTAGGTGCGCGTAGCCGGAAAGCGATCGGCCCGCCCGGTACTCCGCGAGCGATACCCATCCTGTGAACAAAGGCCAGATCGAGCCTTGGTGATAGCTGATCGGATCGTAAAACGGAGTGTGCTCGGAAATGTCTCGTGTCCCCCAATCGGACGAAAATTCAGCCGATGCCCACCGCGAAAGCATGGGCGCTGCATTCTTCAACGCGAGTGTTCCGTCCCACCACGCCACTGCTGGATAGATGCTGGCCGTGTGGTCGAGCGACCTTTCGCCGTTGCGGCTGAACGCATAGAACTTATCCGAATCCACATAGAATTCCTGTTCGATCTTTGTCCGGATATCGGCTGCTTTTGTCCTGGCCGCGCTCGCCAACTCTGCATCGCCCATGGCCGAAGCTAACTGCGCCATCGCGGCCGCCGATTGCTGATCGACGGACGCCAGGTAAATCTCTTCTTTGGGCATGGCTTCTGGCCAGGACTCTACCCAACCGGTTCCCTGACTATTCGAGTAGATCCCGTCCTCCGCCTCATGCGCGCGCGTAAACTCGTATGCTTTGCGCACCGCAGGCCAGTTGGCCTTCAAATATCCGGTGTCCCCGCTCGTCCTCACGTAATCCCAGATCGCCATCACCAGCAGCGGTGTCGAATCCGCTGAAGCATAGAAATACGGCGTCCGCTTCCAATCGAGCGCATCCGCGGATTGTGAATACTCGTGCATGATCTTGCCGTCTTCCCTCTGCCGCTTCAGCAGAAAATCCAGCGCTCTCCGCGTCAGCGCCAAATCCCCGTAGCTGTTAATGCCGTAACTGGTCCACAGCGTGTCCCGCCCAAAGAACCACGCGTAGCCTGGACGCGCCGAATCCGCGGATTCGTAGTAACCCGCCACCAATCCCGTCTCATCGTGATACTTTACCTGCGCCTGGTCGATCGCGATCTCGGCCCAGCGCAGCGCCTCGTCCAGCCTTTTGTCGGATGTCTCCGCCGTGAGGCGCTGGTCGAAGAAGTGCGTATAGTAATCCAGCGTATGGGCGTAAATTTCCGGGATTGCCGCCAGAATCTGCGCCGCTTGCGCGCCCGGATTATCGTCGTGCAATAACCCCATCACCAGTGGATACACCAGCCCTGCATCCTTTTTGGGATCGAAGGAAAGCTTCAATTCGAGCGGATATGTCTGCGGGTGTTCCTGATATGGAACTAGTATGCCCGGGCGCGTGCGCGGCATCGCAACGACACCCGAAAACTTCGGATCGTCCGTGTGCAGGATATATAAACCGTCCTTCTCCACCCACTCCCCGCTCGGCCGGCCATGACTCGGCGCAGGCCACATTTGCAGCATCTCGGGCGTAAACGAAAACGTGAGTTCGAGCGATCTGGCCGATTCGATCTCGAAAAACACCACCGTCGCCGCTGCCGGAGTGTCGCCGCCACGAGCCGCGAACATATGCTGCCTTACCGTAAATGCCGCGTGCGAATATGTGATCGTCGTCTCCGCCGGTGTCACCCGAATTTCCGCCGCCAGCGCATTCACATCGATCGGAACAGGATAGTCTGCCAGCTCAGCCCGAATGCGGAAGTCGCTTAAAATTTTGACGGGCCATTGCCACGCTTCGAATTTGCCACTCTGTCGGCCGAACAGAGCTCCGTGTTCTCCAGCTACCGTCCAGGGTCTTCCAGGAATTGCCGGCGACACGATCTGCAGCCCGTTCGAGCGCGATCCGAAGTTGGCCAGCGGCTGTAACTGAGCGCCAGCAGCCGTCGTCGCAATCAGCAGAGAAAGCAACTGCCGGTTCCACATACCTCACCATGCTAAACCTGGTTTGTCCCCATGCAAACAATCGTTCAACTGTCGCTCGATCTAATCGACCTGAATGAGGCGCTTCGAACGGCCGAAATTGCTTTACGTGCCGGCGTGGACTGGCTCGAAGTCGGCACGCCGCTCATCATCGCCGAAGGAACTCGCGGCATTCGCGAATTGCGTTCGCGCTATCCACACGTCCCGATCGTGGCCGATCTGAAGATTATGGATGGGGGCTGGCTGGAGGCCGAAATGGCGGCCAAAGCGGGCGCGACCATGGTGGTGGTCATGGGCCAGGCGCACGAAGAAACCATCGAACTTGTCGTCCAGGCAGGACGTGATTTCGGTGCGAAAACCATGGGAGACAACATGGCTATGCCCGATCCCGTCGAGGGTGCGCGCCGGTTGGAACAACTCGGTTGCGATTACATTGTTCACCACATCGGCTACGATATGCGCACGGTGCGCAAAGAGAAGGGTCGAGACGCTCCAACGCCCCTCGATCGCCTGCGCGAGATGGTCGGTGCCGTATCAGTCCCTGTACAGGCCGTTGGTGGACTCACTCTCGAACAAGCGACCGAGACGCCTTCTCACGGGGCGCCGCTCGTTGTCATAGGGGCGCCCCTGGTGATTGACGCACATGCCTTCCGGACTGCTGGCGGCGACCTGGAAGGTACGCTTCGGCTGATCTGCCAAAAAGTTCACGCCTTCGGAGAAGTAAAAGTAGGAAAGGGGGTTACCGCTTGACCAGCACTATGCCCGCTCTTGTAAATTACGCTCGCGATCCACTGTCGGTTGAAATGCGCGATGTGCCGGTGCCGCTAATCGGCGAAAAAGATGTGCTGTTACGCGTGGCCGCCGTCAGCGTTTGTGGCAGTGATCTCCATCAGTGGCGCGGATCTCACGGTTGGACAGTGAATTACCCCTGTATTCTCGGGCACGAGTTTGCCGGTACAGTCGCTCAAGCGGGCTCCGCCGTCACTCAATTTCACGAGGGCGATCGGGTTGTAAGTGAAACCGCGGCTGTCATCGACGAAGCGTCGCCGCTGAGCCGATCCGGCTTATACAACCTCGATCCCTCCCGCCGCGGATTTGGCTACGGCGTAGACGGCGCCATGACTGAATACGTTCGTGTTCCGGCACGTTGTTTGCATCCGCTGCCGCCCTCGGTTCCCTTTGAAAGAGCCGCTCTGACCGAACCTTGCTGCGTCGCCTACAATGCAGTCTGCGTGAACGGTCGCGTTCGGCCGGGCGACTCCGTCCTCGTGTTAGGTCCAGGGCCAATTGGCTTGCTCTGCGCCAAAATGGCCAAGCTGAGCGGAGCAGGCCAGGTAATCGTAGCCGGCTTGCCCTCTGACAAGCATCGTCTGGAAGTAGCTCGCGAGGTTGGAGCGGATGTCACCCTCGACGGCGGCGTTCTCGAATATATTGCGCAGAGTGGCGACAGATTTGGCGTCGATGTCGCCGTCGATTGCTCTGGCGCATCCGTCACTCTTCAGATGGCGATGTTCGCGGTCCGCCCGGCAGGTCGAATCATTAAGGTTGGTTGGGGGCCGCAGCCATTGCAGTTCAGCCTCGATCCTCTCGTTCAGAAGAACATCACTCTCTCGGGCAGCTTCTCACACAATTGGCCAGTTTGGGAACGCGTCATTTCCATGATCGTTTCCGGCCAGATCGACGTTGATCCAGTCATTAGCCGCGTTGCTAAGCTCGAGGACTGGCATGAATGCTTTGAGAAAATGGAAGGCGGCGAATATGTCAAAGCAGTGCTCACTCCGTAATGCCGCTTAAGATCTCGGCATTTCCCAAGTGCTATCTCGAAGCCATTTCGAATCGCGAGATGTCAGTCTTCGACTGGATCGAAATGGCGAAACAGCTCGACGCCGATGGCTTAGAGATGTACTCCGGCTTCTTCAAGAGCTACGAGATTTCGTATCTGGACCGAGTTGCCGAAGGCATTGCGTCGGCCGGTTTCGCCATGCCGATGCTCTGTTGCTCGCCTGATTTCACTGCGCCCGATTCGGAAAAACGCAAACGTGAGATCGAACGTGAAGCTCAGATGATTGCCATCACTCGTCGCCTTGGTGGCCCGCGCGCAGTGTGCCGAATCCTGAGCGGCCAGCGTTATCCCGAAGTGAGCTGGGAGCAGGGAAGGGACTGGGTAGTTGAAGCCATCCACACACTTCTGCCGCTGGCGCGAGAACAAGAAATCATTCTGGGAATGGAGAACCATTACAAAGACGGCTTTTGGCAATATCCAGAGTTCGCCCAGAAGATGGATCGCTTCGTCGCCATTGTAGATGCTGTGGAAGACAAAGATCATTTCGGCGTCCAGTACGATCCGTCAAATGCCATTGTCGCCGGCGACGATCCCATCGAACTGCTGCGCAAAACAGCCGATCGCGTCGTCAGCATGCATGCGAGCGATCGCTATCTTGCGCCAGGCACAACCATTGACTCCTTACGTCAAAGCGACGGCACCTTAGGCTATTCTCCCAATTTGCACCATGGCGTTACGGGGCGGGGCCTGAACGACTACGACACGATTTTCCGCACGCTCGCGCAACACCGCTATTCGGGCTGGGTCAGCATCGAAGACGGCATGAACGGAATGGAAGAAATGGCGGCCTCGTTAGCCTTTCTTCGCGAGATGAGCGCGCGCTACTTTCCTTGATGGTCAAGCCGGCTTGACGCTCTCCATCAGCGCGAAAAGTCCCTCGGAAATGGTCGGGTGAATATATATCGCGCCTTTGAGCAGCGTATAGGGCTTATCGGCCAGCATGAGAGTGCTCAAGATCTGCACGACTTCATCTCCCGCGCTCGACAGAATCGCCGCCCCCAGCACCTTGTCAGTTTCTGCGTCAACTACGATCTTCATCAGGCCCTCGGTTTCGGCCTTTTCCAGAGCGCGCGCGACGTGCGTCATTTCGATTTTGCCGATCTTCAACTTCCGGCCTCCTTCACGCGCTTCTTTTTCCGTCATGCCTACTCGCCCAAGCGGCGGATCTGTAAATACAGCATACGGAACCTGCCGGGTTTTCGTGCTCAGCTTCTTGCCTTCGTATAAATTGCCGTAGATGATCTGATAGTCGTTGTAGGAAATGTGCGTGAACGCTGGGCCGCCGTTTACGTCTCCGATCGCCCAGATATCTGGAGCCGTGGTTTCCAGCCGGTCATTAACAACGATATAGCCCTTCTTGTCCGTCTCAACGGCTGCCTTTGCCAGATCTAGATCCTTAGTCTGCGGCGTCCGCCCGACCGCTATCAACAGATGCGAACCCGTCACGGTCTGTTTGCCGTCGCCAAAACTTAGCGTGATTTCGCCTGAGTTCTCGTTTGCTTTCGTGACCTTGGCGTTGAGATGGATACTGATCCTTTCGGCCTCAAGCGCTCGTTGTAGTGCGGTCGCGACATCCTCATCTTCTTTCGGCAAAATCTGCGGCGCACCTTGAATTATTGTCACTTCGCTTCCGAAGCGCCGGAACATCTGTGCAAACTCGAGCCCGACATAGCCGCCGCCCAGCACCACAAGATGAGCCGGTACTTGTTGAAGTTCCAAAAGGCTCTCGTTGGTCAGATAGGGAACGTCATCGAGGCCCTCGATGTGAGGGATCGTGGGCGTTGAGCCCGTGTCGATAAAGATTCTTTTGCCTTCTACTCGCTGGTCCCCGATTTCGAGTTCCTTCGGACCAACAAAGTGCGCCCGCTCACGGTAGAGCTGCGGCTTGCCTTCTCCGTTTACGCTTTTTTCCCACCCGGAACGGCCGGCTTCGACCCGTTCCTTTTTGCGTTCGAGAATCTTGGCCATATCAACGCTCACATGGTTTGCTCGAACTCCCCAACGTGCTCCTTCTCGCGCATAAAACGCGATCTGCGCGCTCGCGACCATGGTTTTCGTCGGTGTACATCCTGTGTTGATGCAGGTTCCGCCGAGCTGATTAGATTCCACTAAGGCGACGCGCTCTCCTCTTTTGGCCAGCGCCACGGCGAGAGGGTTGCCGCCTTGACCCGAACCGATCACAATTGCGTCGAATTGCAACATTTCGCCCCCTGGTGTTTCTACCGGCATAGAAACTTTGTCGGATTCGCGATTGTCTCATGCTTGAGAGACTGCATGGCAGCTACCGACGAAATTCCTAAGCGGCGATTTGGAAAGACGGATGTTGAGATTTCGGCTCTTGGCCTGGGCGGCCATCACCTTGGAGATGCGCAAGACCAAAAGACAGCCACGGAAATCGTCAATCGAGCTATCGACGGCGGAGTGACGTTCTTCGACAACTGCTGGGAGTACCATCGCGGCAAATCCGAGGTCTGGCTCGGAGCAGCTTTGAAAGGCAAACGCCAGCAGGTGTTTCTCATGACCAAGGTCTGCACGCACGGCCGCGATAAAGAGCTTGCATTGCGAATGCTGGAAGAATCACTGAACCGTCTGCAAACGGATCACCTCGATCTCTGGCAGATTCACGGCGTCTCTTTCGAAACCGATCCGCAGCGATTCGATCGCCCGAATGGGGCCGCAGAGGCGCTGGTGCAAGCCAAAAAAGACGGCAAAGTACGTTTCGTGGGCTTCACCGGCCACAAGGACCCTCGTCTGCACCTGGCGATGCTCAACACTGGTTTTCCATTCGACTCAGTGCAAATGCCGCTGAATCCGTTTGACGCCTCATTTCGCAGCTTTGAAACGCAAGTCTTACCGGAAGTAGTCCGGCGAGGTATCGCTCCGCTCGGAATGAAACCACTACAGGGAGCCGGACCGGCCATCAAAAAAGGTGTGTATTCTGCTGAAGAACTGCTCCGTTACGCTATGAGCTTGCCAGTTGCCACCACCATCACCGGAATGGACAAGATCGACGTAGTGGAGCAAAACCTCAAAATCGCGCGAGGATTCGAGCCGTTGGCGCAAGAAGAAATGGCTTCTTTGCGTCAGCGCAGCCAGCAATACGCCGACGGGCGTTTCGAGCTTTACAAAGTTTCTCTCAAATACGACAACCCGGAAGCTCGCTTAGCGAATGACTTCCCGCTCGACATGCAGCAGAAAGAAGTAAAGGAAATGATGCACGCCACTGAAAACACCGGCAAGCCATTTGCCCCCGCCAGATAGCTATGTCGCAATCAGGAGATACCCGTCGAAGTTTCATTCGGAACACCGCGTTATTGGGAACTGCGACAGCTATGGTGAAAGGAGCAGGAGCAACCGTGCCAAAACGCCCGCTGGGCAATAGCGGCCTTGAGGTTTCAATTATCGGCGTCGGTGGGTTCCATCTTGGCTCCGCCCAGGATCAGGATGCAGCTAAAGAGATTGTCCAACAGGCGCTGGACGCGGGCATCAATTTCTTCGATAATGCCTGGGAGTATCACGACGGGCAGAGCGAAGAATGGCTCGGCTATGCGCTAGGCAGCCGCCGCCATGAAGCTGTGCTCATGACCAAGGTCTGTACGCACGGCCGCGACAAAAACATGGCAATGCAGATGCTCGAACAGTCGCTTCGTCGTCTCAAAACAGACCACCTGGACGTCTGGCAAATTCATGAAGTGATATATGAGAATGATCCTCACTTGATTTTTCGATCGAATGGCGCAGCGGAAGCTTTGCTTGATGCCAAGAAGCAGGGCAAAGTGCGTCTAATCGGCTTTACCGGTCATAAAGACCCTGCCATTCACCTCAAGATGCTTGCGCACGGCTTTCCGTTCGATACCGTGCAAATGCCGCTGAACGCATTCGATGCATCTTTCCGGAGCTTCGAGCAACAGGTTCTGCCCGAGGCTCGCAAACGAGGCCTCGCTGTTTTCGGAATGAAGAGCCTGGGCGGCAGCGGCGAGATGATCAAATGGGGCGGTATTACTCCCTCAGAAGCGTTGCGCTATGCGATGAGTTTGCCTGTTGCCACAACCATCAGCGGTATGGATTCGATCGAGGTGCTAAGACAAAATCTCCAAATCGTCCAGAACTTCACTCCTATGTCCGAACAAGAAATGGCGGAGCTTCGGAACAGATCGCGTGCCGAAGCCGCGAATGGCCATTTAGAGCTCTTCAAAACCACCACGAAATACGATGGAAAGGTCGGGCGTGAGCAGCACGGATATCCTGACGTCGAGGAATTGCCCGCCTGAGTAACCTGCGTCACGACTCCGAGCGTCGTCTCAGCATTCTGTCTGTCGCGGCGGGGAGCGCATCGAATTCGTAAATGTGGATAGTTCACCTAGCACTTAGGCGTCCGTATACCTTCGTCGTCTTTTCAATCCTTATTCTCATTCTCGGTGCTCTGGCATCCATCGTTAGCCCGAAAGACATCTTTCCTTACATCAATATCCCGGTCGTTAGCATCGTCTGGACTTACACCGGACTGACGCCCGACGAGATGGAGAAGCGCATCGTAACCGTCAGCGAGCGCGCCATGACCACTACCGTCAACGACATTGAGCATATGGAGTCGGAGTCCTACACCGGGACATCGGTGATCCGCGTTTTCTTTCAGCCCAATGTGAAAGTTGAGCTAGCTGTCGCACAAGTCACGGCAATCGTTCAAACTATTCTGCGCGTTCTTCCGCCCGGGACCTTTCCGCCGAATGTTCTGAAATACGACGCCTCGAGCGTCCCGATTTTGCAGCTGGGCCTCTCAGGCGAGGGTCTAACCGAACAGGATCTCTATGATCTCGGACTGAACTTCATACGGACCCGCTTGGCCACTGTCCAAGGTGCCTCGCTCCCGCTTCCATGGGGCGGCAAAACGAGGCAGATCATGGTGGATCTCGATCCTGATGCGCTCTATGCCAAACATCTTTCTCCGGGCGACGTATCTTCAGCTCTGAATGCACAAAACATTATTCTGCCCGCCGGTACGGCCCGTATTGGCAATATCGAATACCTGGTGAAGACGAACAGCAGCCCCTTGGCTGTTTCGGCGTTAAACGATTTGCCGATCCATGCTTCGAATGGAGCGATCGTTTACATGAAAGATGTTGCCCAGGTCCGCAATGGATACGCCGTGCAAACCAACGTGGTCCGCGAAAACGGCCGGCGCTCTTCTTTTCTAAGCGTTCTTAAGAACGGCCGGGCATCTACTCTCGATATCGTCAACGCCATTAAGAAAGCGCTTCCGAGAGTGAGAGCCGATCTTCCGTCCGCGCTCCGCATAACGCCCCTGTTCGATCAATCGGTTTTCGTTCGTTCTTCGATCAACGAGGTGCTGCGTGAAGCCGGAATCGCTGCCTTCTTAACGGCCTTGATGATTCTGCTTTTTCTTGGAAGTTGGCGCAGCACTCTCATCGTCTGCATTTCGATTCCTCTCTCCATTCTGACCTCAATCTGTATTCTAGCTGCGCTGGGTCAGACGATCAATGTGATGACTCTTGGCGGCCTCGCTCTTGCCGTTGGAATTCTGGTGGATGACGCCACCGTCGAACTCGAAAATACTCACCGGAATCTCGAAGAACCTCACAAGTCTTTGGTTCACGCGATTCTCGATAGCGCGAGCCAGGTGGCAGCGCCCGCGCTGGTTTCGACACTTTCCATCTGTATTGTGTTCACTCCGGTTCTCCTGCTGACAGGAGCGGCCAAGTATCTCTTCACGCCGCTCGCCATGGCCGTTGTGTTCGCAATGCTGGCCTCCTATTTCCTGTCTCGGACCCTCGTACCGGCCATGATGCATTACTTACTGCCCGCCGAAGTTGCGCTTTACCAGCGCGAGGAGGGGCGACCCGAACCCAAAGAGGCGCAGAACTGGGTCTGGCATATCCACGAACGCTTCGATAAGCGTTTTGAGAGATTACGGGACCGTTATCGCGGCTGGCTCGAATGGAGTCTTCATCACAGAGCCGTCGTTCTGACGCTCTTCGCAATATTTGTGGCCGGCTCTTCACTACTGACGCTGGTGATTGGCCGGGACTTCTTCCCTTACGTTGATTCAGGACAGATGAAATTGCACGTCCTGCCTCCGCAGGGTACACGAATAGAACAGAGCGAGACAATTTTTGCGGCGATCGAGGCCGATATCCGAAGAATTCTCCCCGCGGATCGAATCGACATGATCCTGGATAACATCGGTCTCCCGAACGGCGGTGTGAACCTGGCGTTTGGCAATAATGACACGATCAGCGACTCCGACGGGGATATCCAGATTTCTCTAAAGTCAGGCGAAAGAAAAACTCTTGCTTACACTCGCGAACTTCGAGAAAGACTAGCAAAGGACTTCCCTGAAGAGATGTTCTTTTTCACCCCGGCGAATATGACCAATCAGATTCTTGATTTCGGTCTGCCCGCGCCGATTGATTTGCAGGTCGCTGGCCGCAATCCAAAACAAAATTATCAGATTGTTCAGAATCTTCTTCGGCAGGTCCGAGCAATACCGGGTGTTGTCGATGCTCATATTCACCAGGAGATCTCATATCCGACGGTGCAAGTGAATGTCGATCGAACTAAGGCGCAACAGCTTGGGCTTCGTCAAACGGATGTTGCCAGCAGCATGCTGATCTCTTTATCGGGCACAGGGCCAAACCGCGCCCAATCAATGGCTCAATCCGGAAAACGGCGTTAACTATCAGGTTGTTGTACAGAGTCCGCTATATCGGATCGATTCTTTCGATGCCCTGCAACGCACGCCGATAACTGCTCAAAACGGCACGAATACGCAGTTACTTGGTAATCTCGCAAGTCTTAAGCGTGACGTCTCGACGATTGTTGTGGACCACTACAACATTCAGCCCACTTACGACATCTACGCCGATGCCGACAGGACAGATCTGGGTAGCGTCGCCGACCAGATTCAAAAGATTATCAAGCGCACCACTAAACTTCCCGGCGGGACGTTTCTCGATCTTCGAGGCGAAGTGAGAACGATGGAGCAATCCTTTGATCGTCTGGAACTCGGGATCGGATTCGCAGTCATCATCGTCTATTTGCTGATGGCAGTCAATTTCCAGAGCTGGATAGATCCACTCATCATTTTAATGGCACTACCTGGCGCCTTTTCTGGAATTCTTTGGATGCTATATCTAACACGTACGACATTCAGTGTCCCGTCATTGATGGCCTCCATCATGACCATCGGCGTGGCCACGGCGAACTCCATTTTGTTGGTAGTGTTTGCCAATGATGAACGTGCGACTGATAAGAACGAGCGCGAAGCCGCGCTGTCTGCTGGCTTCATTCGTCTGCGTCCAGTCTGCATGACGGCGCTTGCGATGATCATCGGCATGCTGCCGATGGCGCTGGCTTCGTTGAGGGCGGCGAACAGAATGCTCCGCTCGGGCGCGCAGTGATAGGCGGACTGCTTGTTGCTACGGTCCGTACGTTGTTCATCGTGCCCATCATGTACTCGTTGCTTCGAAAAAAGGCTCCTATCGACTACGACGAAAGAATCGACAAGGAATACAAAGGTGAAATCACGCCCGAGGGGCAAGCCATTAACGGCTCGCATCCCCAGACTTCCTAACCATGGCGACGACGAACGAGCCGCTTGCGGATTGTACCCGACAATCCAGAAACTCCGCCGCCCGGTAATGGACGCGCGCATCACCCCAAGCGTCAGCATTCACCGCTTTACCGGGTAATTTTTGGCCTTATCGTTCTTCTTATGGCGATTCTGGTTATTTTCGTTGGTTGACTACCGCGGCATCGGCAAAAGGAAGAGATCGACAGACAAGCGAAGAGGCAACAGCAGGCTCTTCCTCATATAAGAGTGGTGAAGGTTGAAACTGCCCCCGCCGAGAGCGAGTTGATGGTCCCTGGTACAACCCAGGCCTACACGGAGGCGAACATCTATGCCCGCGCCTCTGGCTATGTGGCGCGCAGATTGGTGGATATCGGAGATCGCGTACACACGGGACAATTGATGGCCGTGATCGATGCCCCGGATCTGGATCAGCAAGTGGCCCAGGCACGATCGAGCTTGCGTCAAAGTGAATCCAATCTGGCACAGATGCAAGCGCAGCTTCATCTGAATTCGCTCAACTGGGATCGCTACAAGGTTCTGGTGGCGAAAGGCGTTTTTCCCGGCAGGACGGTGACACCCAGGAGGCAAACTTCCGGGTCGCCGAAGCCAACGTCCAGGCTGCGAGCAATACTGTTCAAGCCAACCGCGACAGTTTGGAACGACTCGTCGTACTTCAAGGATATGAGCGCGTCACAGCGCCCTTCACTGGCGTAGTCACGGCACGCAACGTGGATGTCGGTACCCTCATTACCGCCCAGGGCACAGGTGTTGCGAGTTCCTCGCCGACTCTACCCGGTACAACACAGGCCGGCGCGGAAGGGAATAATGCAGGCACATCGGGTAACGTTTCTTCTTCAACTTCGCCTGCTACCGGCGGATCTCAAGGAGGAGCTATGTTTACGGTTGCGGATACTACGATTTTCCGCGTGCTTGTCGCGATTCCGGAAGCCTATACTTCCGTTGTCAAGCTTGGGCAAGAGGCTGTTCTCTTATTTCAGGAAGTACCTGGAGAGAAATTCACAGGTCGCGTAACACGAACATCTGCTTCCATCGATGAAAACACGCGTACGCTTCTGGTGGAAGTACAAATTCGCAATCATCGCGGCTTGTTGATGCCGGGCATGTATTCGCAAGTAAATCTGATTCTGTCGAAGAATGTTCCGCCGATTCTGATCCCGGGGGAGGCTATTGTGGTCCGCAACGGCAACAACGTCGTGGCGCTTGTACAAAATCAGATAGTTCATTTTCGTCCGGTTGCGATCGGCCGCGATTATGGAGATCAGGTGGAAATCACTAGCGGCCTGAAGGCCGGCGATGTCATAGCTCTGGATGTCACTGATGAAGTGCGCGACGGAGCAAAGATACAGCCCGATTTCGCGCACGAAAAGCCGCAACCGTCCGGTGGTCAAAGTAATCAACAGCCGAACACCGCCGGACAGTACGGTAATCAGAACGCAACCAATCAAAGCCAGAAGACTGGTGGCGGCAAAGGCAACTCTTCCAATAAGGGCAATGCGAAGAGTGGCTCAGCGAAACCGGCAAAGCAATGAAATTCGTTTTGATCTTGGCATTCGTATTTCAACAGGCGGTCGCAGCCCAGGCGCTACGGCCAACTCCCACCAGCAGGCAAACTCCGGGCAATCCCGGGTCAAGCCAGGATCCTTTGGCTCAACAGGCGCCAGGAACTGCAATGCCAAGCGGCACTGATGCGGCAGCCGGAACTCCAATGCCTTCGCCCCGTCTCGAGCGTATAGCAAACGATAACGCCGAACCCAAGGACCAAGGAGCGAATACATCGCGCCTCGGTCATCATTCCTGGATTTTCTAGCGCCGTATCGCCGGCCCAGTGCGCCTCCCCTGAAGCTTGGCCCAGCCGATCGCGCGCGGTCATTCATCCGCGATGGCGTTATTCAATCGGTCGCTATATGACGCCATTGCGCTTTCGATCGAGAATAATTTGGATGTCGAGGTGGCCCGGTACAATCTTTCGATTGCCGGCACGGAGAAGCTGCGGGCCAGCGGAGGTGGCGATCTGCGCGGAATTGACTATTCCGTCGCGGAGAGTCCGACCGGCGTTGGCGGACCAGGCAGCCCTTTGCTGAACAGCGCAGCCTCATCGGTCACACCGAGCACTCCTACCATCAACGATCTGACATCCCTCAACGAGCTTACAGAGACGCAAACGAATCTTTCCGTTCAAAGTGCATCCGGTTTCGCTGCGGGACCCACGCTGCCAAGCTTCCAACCGACTTTTATCGGACAGAATACCTGGTTTCAGCGTTCGAACGGCACGTTGCTGAGCGCGGCCACACAAACCTTACAACAGCCAGGCACGCTAAATTTTGTTACGGCCAATTACGCTCTCGTTCAAGGGTTCAGTTATGGAACACAAGTGGAAGTAGATCTGAATAATGCAGCTCCCGTTTTATATGGGGACAACTCGCAATACAATCCCTTTGCCACTCCAAATACTTCTTTGACAGTGAGTCAACCACTATTCCGAGGTTTCGGAAAAAGCGTCAGCCTGCGATACATCCGCATAGCGAATATTACCCAAAAGATCTCGCGGCTTCTTTTTTATCAGCAGTTGATTAGCACAGTGTATGGCGTCGCGCGCCTGTACTATGATCTGGTCAGTCTAAATGAAAATGCTCAGGTGAAGCGCGAAACCCTTGCCGCGGCACGGAAGCTCTACGAAGACGACTCGGCCCAGGTGGAGCAGGGAACTCTCGCGCCGCTCGAGTTGACTCGCGCCCGGTCGCTGGTGACTTCGAGTGAATTGGATCTCATCCAAGCAGAGGGCCTCGTCCGTCAGGAAGAAGTTATTCTGAAAACACAACTGGCGCGCCGC
Organism: Terriglobia bacterium; assembly: GCA_963799755.1. Lineage (GTDB taxonomy): Bacteria > Acidobacteriota > Terriglobia > Bryobacterales > Bryobacteraceae > Bog-105. Next base: position 66,605 of record CAWCYQ010000005.1, read on the forward strand.
GGCACGGCTGACCCAATATTGGCCAATCTTCCAATCATTCCCACCGATCCGATTTCGATCCCGCCGAGCGATGACCTGAGACCGATTGACCGGATGGTCAGTGAGGCGCTGAGCATCCGGCCAGACCTGATACAGGCCTCGCTGCAAGTGGAAAGCGGGAAAGTCGCCTTGGAGGCATCGAAGAATGCCACGCTCCCCGAACTCGACCTGGTTGGTAATTTTCAGACGCGCGGGAGCACGGAAGTCCCTTTTACGACTTTGGGAACTCCGGGCACGGGCCTTATTACAGCGCCAACTGATTTGGGCGTGGCTGGTCTCCGAACGTCGCGTATTTATCAGGCCGGCATTCAGCTCAATCTGCCTTTGAAAAATCATGTGGCACAGGCGGACGCAGCCCGCGATCTCCTTCAACTCCGCCAGGCGGAGGCGAAAACGCAATTGCTGGCCAATCAGGTAAGAGAGCAGATAGAGAACTCAGTGATCGCGCTCCAAACCGCACGTTCTGCCTTGGCGGCAGCCGTGCAGAGCAGAGAATACCAGCAGCAACTCGTCGATGCTGAGAAAGACAAACTCTCAGTGGGCGCCTCGACAAATTTCCTGGTGATCCAACAGGAGAGTTTCCTCGCTCAGGCGCGGTCGACCGAAGTAGCAGCGAGAAGTGTGTGGATCAAGGCCCGTGTTGCGCTGGATCGCGCGATCGGAGACTTGCTGGAACGGAATGGAATTAGCTATGAGGATTCGCTCGCGGGCGACCTGCCTGCCGCTGCCACCGGTCACCCTTAAAGAAAGCATTCACTTGATTGTTTCGTGAATCAGAGGCTTGGATCACTTTAACTCGCGGCAAGCCCTCCGCGGGCCAGAGCTAGAAAAGAACGCGAGACCTCAAACTTTACTTGAATTCCAGAATCTCTTTTTCTTTCGCCTTCGCCATAGTGTCAATCTTGCCGATCTGCGCATCCGTCAGCTTCTGGATGGAATCGTGCGCCTGGCGTTGTTCGTCTTCGCTGATAACTTTATCTTTGAGCAGCTTTTTGAGCTCTTCGTTCGCATCGCGCCGTACGTTTCGCATGCCGACGCGCCGCTCCTCGGCGATATGGCTCAGCTTCTTCGCGAGGTCCCGCCGCCGTTCTTCGGTGAGAGGAGGAACCGGAATGCGAATCAGCTTGCCGTCATTCGAAGGGTTGAAGCCCAGGTCCGCGTTGCGGATTGCCTTCTCTATTGCCCCTATCGTCGAAGCGTCCCAGGGCTGGACGGTAATCATGGCCGGTTCCGGCACGTGCAATTGCGCTACTTGGGTGAGCGGCACAGGGGACCCGTAGTATTCGACTCGTACACTGTCGAGAATACCGATCGACGCACGGCCGGTGCGAATACTTGCCATCTCATGCTGCAGATCGGCTAACACCTTCTCCATTTTTGTGCGGGCGTGTGCTTCCACTTCTTTCACGTTCTTGAACGTGCTGCTGCTCGGAGCGGCTGTTTGTTCTTGTTTCATAGAGATTTGTTAGTACGGGCCAGCGCGTCGGACTAACGGATAGTTGTCCCGATCGGCTCGCCCATCGCCATTCGCATTATATTGCCAGGAGTTCTGAGATCGAACACCGTGATCGGCATTTTGTTGTCCCGACACATCGCAACCGCGGAAGCATCCATCACCCCGAGGGCTTTCGATAGCACTTCGGTGTAGCCCACTTCGCTATACTTCACCGCATCCGCGTGTTTCTTTGGATCCTTGTCATATACGCCATCTACGCTTGTGCCCTTGGCAATAATCTCGGCATGAATCTCCAAGCCCCGCAGCGTAGCCGCCGTATCCGTCGAGAAATATGGATTTGAAGTACCGGCCGCAAAGATTACCGCACGGCCTTTCTCGAGATGGCGAATGGCGCGGCGTCGGATATAGGGTTCAGCCACCTGATGCATTTGTATTGCTGTCATTACACGTGTCGGTATTCCTTGCTGCTCGAGCGCATCCTGAAATGCCAGTGCATTAATCACGGTTGCGAGCATTCCCATGTGATCGCCGGTAACCCGATCCATGTGGTGAGAGGCCGCTGCAACACCACGAAAAATGTTGCCCCCTCCCAACACCAGGCCGACCTGCACGCCTGCCCGTTCTACTTCGGCCACTTCGCACGCCAAAGCCCTTACCCGCTCGGGATCCAACCCGAACGACAATGGACCCGCGAGTGCCTCGCCACTCACTTTAAGGAGTATTCGTCCGTACTGTGCCATCGATGTCAATTGCCCGGCACACTGGATCCGGGCGCTTCTCTATAAAGCAAATTATGCTGTAACGGGTAGAGGACTTTGTTCGACGCCTGGTGAATCCAGCGCGTCCCCCACTTTGTACCGCACGAAACGGCCCACCGTGATCGTATCGCCCAGCTTGGATCCAGCGCTGCGAATCAAGTCGCCCACCGAGATGGTGTTCTCGCGAATAAACGGCTGCTCGAGCAGGCAGGACTCTTCGTAAAACTTGCTCATTCTTCCTTCCGCTATCTTGTCCAGCATTTTCTCCGGCTTGCCTTCGTTCAAAGCGCGTTCCCGTTGAATGTCCCGCTCCTTCTCGAGCAAGCTCGCTGGGACATCTTCTCTACTTATGAACTGTGGATTAGCCGCCGCTATCTGCATCGCCAGATCTCGCACCAGCGTCTTGAATTCGTCCTTGCTCACGATTGCCGCCGATTTGGTCCGGATCTCCAGCAGAACGCCGATCTGAGCGCCGGTGTGTATGTAATGACCCACGAAACCGTCGCCCTCGATTTCATAGGTAGCGAAGCGTGAGATGTTGATGTTCTCCCCGAGCTTGGCGATTTTGCCCTTCACGAATTCGGCAATCGTGCTGTTCTGGTCTTTCAGGAACTTCTGTTCGTAGAGGGCCTCATGTGCCTTGAAATTGGCGCGTTCCGCTTCAGCCACTTCTTCAAGCCGGACATACTTCGGCTTGCTCTCCGCGATATGCGCTGCAATGTCCGCGGCCAGAGCTTGAAAGTCCTCCGTACGCGCTACAAAATCAGACTCGCAGTTGATCTCGACCAGTGCGCCCAGTTTCCCATTGCTGCTGATAAACGCACTGACCAGACCCTGCTTCGTCGACCGTGACTCCTTCTTGCTCGCTCCCGCGATACCGCGTTTGCGGAGAACGACTTCGGCTTCCGCCAAATCGCCGTTCGCTTCCTGCAAAGCCTTCTTGCACTCCATCATTCCCGCTCCGGTTCGCTCCCGGAGCTGCTTCACTAACTGTGCACTAATCTCAGCCATACCATCCTCTTCACTACTCTCTCTTTACGCAAGTAAGGCGACCGCATCTGAAATGACCGGTCGCCTGAGCTCTCTGGAACAGCGTACGCTTACGGACTTCGCTATAACCGCTCCTCAGAGCACTTACCGAGTCGCGCGTTAGCAAGCGGTCCGGAGAGGCTAATGCTCGCTAACCGTGCTGCTTACCACTTCCTCGGGTGCCTCGCTGCCCGGACCCTTGCGGGGTGCATTCTGCCCCCCTGCCTGATCCGCCACTTCGTCGGTCCCCGAATCGTTACCGCTCTTGCCCGCATTCAGGCTTTCCGACATCAGCTGCTCGGCGTACTTCGGATCCAGATATTGCGTGTACTCTTCCGGAGTGTGCTCGGAGGCTGCTTCATCTTCCCCTTCGCTGATGATCTTTTCGGCGGCGAATTCATGTTCCGTCGTTAGCGAACGTCCTTCGACGACCGCATCCGCGATTTTGGTAGTGAACAGGCGGATCGCGCGCAGAGCGTCATCATTACCCGGAATCACGTAATCCACTTCGTCGGGATCGCAGTTCGTATCCACTACGGCGACTACCGGAATTCCGAGCCGTCGTGCTTCCTTAACCGCAATCGCTTCTTTATTGGAATCGATCACGAACAGCATATCCGGCAGGCCATTCATGTCTTTGATGCCGGCAAGATTCTGCTGCAGATGTTTGCGTTCCCGTTCCAGCCGGCCGACTTCCTTCTTAGCCCGTCCCTCGTAGGAGTTTTCCGACGCCATCGAATCCAGTTCCTTCAACCGCTTGATGGAGCGTTGCACCGTGGCGATGTTCGTCAGCAGTCCGCCCAGCCAGCGCTGGTTTACGTAATACTGGCCGGAGCGTGTGGCCTCTTCGGCAACTGCTTCCTGCGCCTGGCGCTTGGTTCCGACGAACAACACCGTCTTTCCTTGAGCGGCCATTTCACCTACATAGCGCATCGCATCTTTGAAAAGCTTCAGCGTCTTCTGTAGATCCACAATGTAGATCCCGTTACGTTCGCCAAAGATGTATTCCTTCATCTTTGGATTCCAGCGCTTGGTCTGGTGCCCGAAGTGAACGCCGGCTTCGAGCAATTCCTTCATTGAAATAGATGGCAACGTGCCTCCTTATTAACGAATACAGATCACAACCTCAGAGAAACACGCGCCCAAAGCGGAATTTGCGTGAGTGGAGGAGATCCGGTTGAGCGAAGCGTGGCCGCCAACCAAACTTCGCGTTGCTGCTGTTAAAACGAAAAGAGGTACTAGCGTTTTGAGAACTGGAAGCGCTTGCGTGCGCCCTTTTGGCCGTACTTCTTCCGCTCATGCTCGCGCGCGTCGCGCGTTAAAAATCCGAGCTGCTTGAGCTTCCCGCGCAGTTCGGAGTTGAATTCAATGAGAGCGCGGGCAATACCGAGGCGCGCCGCGCCGGCTTGTCCAGTCACCCCGCCGCCATCGGCCAAGATCATGATGTCGAACCGGTCCGCCAGTTCCGCAGCCAGCAAGGGCTGCCTTACGTAAGCTCGGGCCGACTCGTTCACAAAGTAATTTTCAAAGGGGCGGTGATTGATCGTGATCTGGCCTTTCCCCGGTCGCAGGAACACTCGGGCCGTCGCTGTTTTGCGCCGCCCTGTTCCTAACTGCTGTACTAACTTCGCTGGCATCCTTTTACCGAACGAACCGGGTTTCCGTCACCCGGTACGCTGATTCCTTTCCTTCTCCTTCATACTGCCAGAGCCGCAGGCTTCTGAGCCTGATGGGGATGGTGTTCACCTGCATACACGTTTAACTTGCGATACATCTGTTTCCCCAGTTTCGTCTTCGGCAGCATTCCCGAAATCGCAAGTTCCAGCATCCGCTCCGGACGAGTCTGGCGCATTTTCTGAGCGCCGGTCTCAATCAGGCCGCCCGGATAACCGGTATGGCGGCGATATACTTTTTGGCTCTCTTTGGCACCCGTCAACTTCACTTTAGCGGCGTTGATAATCACCACATGATCGCCCGTATCGAGCGAGGGCACCCAATTGGTCTTGTGCTTACCCATCAAGAGCATAGCGGCCCGGCTGGCTACCCTGCCGAGAACCACGTTATTCGCGTCAATCACGTGCCATGCACGAACGATTTCATGCTTGGACGGAAACTCAGTACGCATGGACAGACTTATTCTCTCCGCTCGAAAACTCGAACACTTCAGTCTAGCGAATCTGCAACTTAGCTGTCAATTTGGCGGCAGCGGCTCGCGGTGGCGTGCGCCGTCACCTCGTACTCATGCCTAGACACGGTCGTGGGCTGACTTACCTCTGACGAATGGCATTCAATCTGATGGTAAATTTCGATTACACGTAAGGGCAACGGTACAGCAAATTGATTCCACACACAGAGCGATTCTGGCTTTTTGTGCTTGCGTTAATTCTGCTTTTTGCCTTTCTGCATTCATGTATGCATTTGGTCTGATTGCCTTGGCCGGAAGCTCCCAAGATCAATCAAGCAATCTGAACTATCTCAGCTTGCCGAGAGCCCTCTCGACGCTCTGAACGTCCTCTGGATCATCCACGAGGATCGCCTGGTTTTCCGAATACCAGATCTGTAGTGCTTGGCCGTAAAGGTCCGGATATTGCTTTATCAACCATGCAGTTGCGAGGTTAATGTGATCACCGGTTGAGAGTTTTACGTAAACGGGAGTCATGAACTAGCACTGACCCCTGATCCTATCATTCATAACCCACTCACGCGGTTCGCCTCGTCAGGGCCTGTTCACAGTGGAGTGCTCACAAGCAGTAAGCCATCATAACTGGCATGACACCGAAACCGATTTGGGACCGTTTAAATGTCGAATTGCTTCTGACCCAGTTCGTCGACTGGCTGCCGTCTCTCTTCGCCGCCGCCTTGATCTTTTTTTTCTTCTGGCTTCTGTTCCGGATGACACGCTCGGCTTTTCGGCATGTGCTGGTGAGAACCGGCTTTGAAGCCGCCCTCATCGGAATGGTGGTGAACGTCTACCGTTTTGTGCTGATCGCGCTCGGCATCGTCATGGCCGCTAGCCAGCTGGGTATAAACGTGGGCGCCGCCTTAGCTGGATTGGGCGTCGTGGGCCTGACGATCGGTTTTGCTGCCAAAGATTCCCTCAGCAACGTCATGGCCGGATTCCTGATTTTCTGGGACAAGCCGTTTCATGTGGGCGAGTGGGTCACTCTCGGAGATCATTATGGCAAAATCGCCGAGATCACCATGCGCACTACTCGCGTACAAACCCGAGACAACCGGTGGGTCATCATCCCGAACGCAAGCGTCATCGATCAGGTCCTCGTAAACCACTCAACTAATGGCGCCACTCGGCTGCAAATTCCAGTCGGCATAGGATACGCGGAGGAGATTCCAAAAGCGCGGAACGCCATCGTGGAAGCAATGCGGCATGTCGGTCGCGTTTTGGAGTCGCCTGTTCCGGCTGTTGTGGTAAACGATCTTGGGGCATCGAGCGTGGACCTGCTCGTATTTGTCTGGATCGCAAACGCCGAAGATGAGAAGCCAGTCTTCTTTGCAGTTGTGGAGGCGGTCAAAATGGCGCTAGATAAAGCGGGTGTTCAGATTCCGAGTCCGCAACTCGATCTATCGCTCAGGTCCATTGAACCTCAGGCACTGGAAACCGCAGCGAGAGCATTCGTTCGCGCCGGCGCGCAGTAAGGCCTAGCTGGTCGTTAACGAGCTGAGGCGCAGCGCCACCGCCGCCGCATCGGATTATCTAAAGAGCTAGTCAGAACTCAAGGAATCAAAACAAGCTGAATTAGGAGAATTGCGTCCAAAGAAATCGGAGTTGGTATCACGGGCGGCATGCGCAGAGCGCGATTTCGCGCTCTGCTTCTCACGCATACGTCCGGTAATAGGCTCTACTTGTCATCAACCTCGGTGCCAGCTGCTTTATCGGACTTTTTGACGGCGTCTTTTGCGTCTCCGAAGGCCTGTTTTACCTTACCCTTCGCTTCGTCGATAACGCCCTCACCCTGCAAGCCCGGGTCGTCCGTTGCGTTACCGATTGCCTGTTTTGTCTTACCCTTGAGTTCATCCACTTTACCGGTGATATTTTCTTTTTCCATGTTTGATACCTTGCTAGGTGGATTCCGCCAAGAGTCTGATTGTTACGTAACATTACGCAAGAGCGGTACCCGACCATATTCAGGTAAGCCGGATCAGTAGTCATCGAAATGCGAGAGTTTAAGCTCGCCAGGCGCCTTTCGCTAGCCCCGTGAACGTGCTCCAGACATTCCCCGGAATCCTTTGTACATCCTCCAGGACCTGTTGCATCGCCGACAGGAAATAATCCACATCGTCCTTCGAGATAATCAACGGCGGCAAAAACTTTATCACTTCCGTGTGATAGCCTGCCACCTGGGTCAGAATGCGGTGTCGGTGTAAGAGCGGCATGATCAGCATCTGGCTGAAGACGCCGAAATTCAAAGTGTGCAGCGTGTCCCAGGCTGCCTTCAGCTTGAGCGATTGTTCAGGTCGTTTGAAATCGATGCCGAACATCAGTCCGCGCCCACGCACTTCGGAGACAAAGGGACAGGTTCGGCCCAGATTTGTTAACTGCTCGATCGCGTAGGGCCCCAACCGCGCCGCATTCTCCACCAGGCCATCTTCTTCCATCACGTACAACGTTCCAAGCGCCGCCGCCATCGCGAGATCGTTCTGGCCGAATGTGTTCGAGTGCACCACGCATCGTTCCATCGTGTTGAACACGCAATCCATAACGGCCGGATTGGTGATCACCGCTCCCACGGGAACATAGCCTCCGGAGAGCGCCTTCGCCACGCAGACGATGTCGGGTTCCACTTCCGGCCAGTGCTGATAGGCAAACCACTTTCCGGTGCGCCCCAGTCCGCACTGCACTTCATCGGCTATTAGCAATGCTCCCGCGCGCCGGCAAAGCCTCTGTGCTTCCGCCAGGTAACCGTCCGCCACTACTTCACAGCTCTTACCCTGCACCGGCTCCACTATGAAAGCCGCAACATCTTTCCTGTGCAGGGCCCGTTCCAGTGACGTCAGATCGTTGAAAGTAACGGCTGCGGTGCCCGGCATTAGATCGCCGAACCGCTCGCGGAAAAACTCGGCTCCATTAAGTGAAAGAGATCCCGTCGTTAAGCCGTGAAATGCGTGGTCGCAGTAAAGAACTCGGCTCTTTCCGGTAAAACAACGCGCGAATTTGATTGCGGTTTCTACTGTCTCGGTGCCCGAATTGCAAAAAAACACCCGTGAAAGATTCTGCTCTCCGTTTACTGCGGTGTGGCTTGTCAGCTTTTGCGCTACCAGACCGGCCAGCAGCGAACAATCCATTCTCACCAGGTTCGGCATATCGCGCGAAAGCACCTGCTCGAGTATTGAGCGCACCCCTGGATGGTTCCGGCCCAGCGTAAAGACGCCCCAGCCGGTCAGCATGTCTAAATATCGGTGGCCCTCGGGATCGAATAAGTAGCAACCCTGACCACGGACGTACTCTTTGTCGAAACCAATGGTGCGTACCATCTTCACGAAAGCCGGATTCACGTGCCGTTCGTGGAGCTCATATTGCCTGCCCTGCTGGCTGTCCAACCAGGCGAGGAAGTTCGTCGCTACCCGAGGCTCCTCGCCCTTGTAGATCGCAGTATCCTCGGGTACCCTCGCCTTGCTCAACCCCATGGAATTATCCCCAGAACTTTGGTAACCTGCAGAACCAGCATCACTAACCGATTGTGGCATGCGACCGCCAGCCTCGCTAGCGTGGCGGATTGCCCGTATTCTGAATGTGAATAAGAAATGCGATTTCCCACCGCAGCAATTGCTAGTGGAAATAGGTGTCCGCTAGTGCCCAACGGATCTTCTCTGTTTGATATAAGAAGGATGAAATCTGGAGTGCGCTCCTAGGTGGTTTCCAAAAGAACTGTCGCCCGTGGACGCTGTTTCGCGAGCACGGCCAACATTTACCCTTCCCATGGCGCTCAGATTAGCAAAGAAGCGAGGCCCACGGTCCCTTAGCGCGAGTGCTGATCGGGCTTGACTCCATCGGTAGTTTTCACGGTTTTATAGTACCTGCTGGATTTTATCTCGTTCATCGAAATAGGCGGACGGAGCTTTTGCCTGCGTGAGACGCAGCTCTTTGTGCGTAACAGGCAGCCATTAACTCGGACTTTCGCTATTCGGTAACCAGTCCGAGTTGCCGATACGCTACTTTGATTCCGGCTCGAACGACGTCATCGCATCAAGCGCTTCATAACGGGCCCGCTTCTGGTCGGGTGCAGCGTGCGGTTGGGCATTCAAGTGCATAATCTGGTAACCATGTTCCTTGTTATAAGCCGGCCACTGTGCCATTCCGCTGCCATTCGGATTGCCGCTCTTCGCGAAGTTACTCCAATAAGTTGCCATCGCGTGAGACAACTTCCGATCCTCCGGTCGCCAAGGCAGATGTTTGGATGCCAGATCCTCGAACACAAACTCGATCTCCGCGGAGTGGTAAGCTCCCCGCGATGCCGATTCCGGATCGGCCGGATCGGCCGGCGGCGCATCCTCGAAGTGGTAACGATAAACCGGCGAGTCTCCCGTCTCGCTCTGCATCTCAATCCATTTCCAAGTTGAATAGCCGATGAACTGATCACCGGATAGGTCCTGCGCCGCCCGTTTTGCCTGTTCGTCGTTCGAAGCTGGATAGGCCGACAAGATAGCATCGGCTTTGTCTCCGAACATCGCATGAATGCGCGCCACATAATTCTGCAAGGTCGGCTTTTCTTTATGAAAGATCGTCTTATAGCTGCCCTCATCCGCGTTCCATCCAGCAAGCAGAGGCACGTGCCGTTGTTTTCCGGCCGCATAGATTGAATAAACGTCTTCCGGCAGGAAGTAGCCGTCGATGTTCGGCACAAAACGCAGCCCTTTTTGTCGCATCGCATCTTGCAAGAGTTCGTCTGCTGATTTGGCGCGCAGCGCCGCGAGGGTAGGAGCCCCAATAGACTCGCCAAACTGCTTGTCCGCTTTTTCGGATTTCGCTAATGTGTCGGTCTGGAGCGTCTTGCCGAAATAAGCGCCGCTTTCCCCAATGGCGCGCTCGAACAGCCCTTGCGTCAGGGGAGACGCCATCAATGCGCTCACTGAAAATGACCCTGCCGATTCGCCGAATATCGTCACGTTTCTCGGATCGCCGCCGAACGCACCAATATTCTTATGCACCCATTCGAGAGCTGCCACCTGATCGAGCAGGCCATAGTTGCCTGCTGAATCATGGTCCGATTCCTTGGCGAGTTCCGGGTGCGTAAAGAATCCGAATATGCCCAGCCGGTAATTCAGACTGACCACAACCACGCCCTTTTCGGCGAGATGTTCGCCATCCTGTCTCGGCTCCGACGCCGCCCCGGCTGCGAAGCCCCCGCCGTAAATCCAGACCATCACTGGAAGCTTGGCGCTAGTCTCCGCCGGTGCCCAGACGTTCAGATACAAGCAGTCCTCGCTCGGCCCGTTATCGCGGAAAACCATATCCGCGTATATATGCCCTTGCATGCAGCGCGAACCAAACGCAGTCGCCTTGCGAACCCCATCCCAGTTGGCAGGCGGTTGCGGCGCTTTCCAACGAAGCTCTCCCACCGGAGGCGCGGCAAAGGGGATGCCTTTGAAAATCTGCACTTTCGAATCGGCACTTGTTGTGCCCTCAACCAACCCATTCGCTGTACGCACCGGACTAGCTGCGAAAATGCTTCCCGCCGAAACCAGCACCGCGAGCGCTATGGCGTGGCGTACTCTGCTACGTCTGATCATCATTGTTTGTCGCTCGGAGGCGACCAACAATACTTTACATCCCTGCCTTCCTGACAACGCGGCCGCGTCCTGCTGCGGAGGATTTTCCTTCCGCCAACAGTTCTCCAATCCGCTGCTTGATGACCTCCGGCTTCATCGACTCCGCATCCCCCTCTCTCGGCGTTTGATAGTGAATGTTTCCATTCCGGTCGATCAGCGTGAGCTGCGGAACCAGGGGCCGGTCTGCGAATCCCATGTAGGCCATCATCTGTTCGAGTGTCGTCCAACCTACCGGAAAACCCACCTGGTAATCTTTTGCGAAATTCTCTACCCGCAGATCCGCATTCGGATCTATCGCGACGTCGAGCGCCTGAAACCCGCGGCTTCCATATCGCTCCTGCATTCCGGTCATCACTTTGGATGCGGCTTGGCAATGCGGACATGTCGTCAGCACGAATTCGAGCGCGACCACCTTGCCCCGGTATTGGCTTAACAGCTTTTGGCCTTGGCCCGGTATCGAAAACGCCAGCTCGGGCGATTTTCGGATCGCCGATTGGCCCTGCGCCATACAACCCGAGATAAATCCGGCCAGCACAAGAATCTTACTTAGCTTTTTCATCTTTCTCTCCTCCTTTATTGGCTGCACGAACGCTGCTCGCTTCCGCGCCTTTGTCTGGAATTTGAACTTGCCCGGCCTGAGACCGGCGAGCATGGGTGCGCAATGACTTGCTGGCTGCCGTTAGAAACACATTGCTGGCAGTATCCGCCTGCAATCGGCAGAAGTGTTATCAAGAGGCTGCCTGCGGCGAACACCACACGCCCAACCCGCGGCATCGGAGCATCGAAATGCGAAGAGAGAATCAGTTCCAACCGCGTCTTCAAGTCAGATCCAGTCATCGCGCTCACGCCGGCCGGCCGATCGAAGAGCTGAAATCTACAGACCTTTAGAATACCCGCAACATAGATCCCCGGTGTCGTGCCGCAACGCAGCACAACCTCGTCGCACGCACGCTCCCGTTCCGCCAGCAGCCGCTTTTCCGCGATCCAGAGCAGCGGATGAAACCAAAAAATACAGACTAGAAAGTGAACGAATGCACCGGCCTGATTGTCGCGCCGCCGCAAGTGTGCCAGTTCGTGCAGCAAAACCGCATCGAACTCCGAAGCCGATAGTTCGTTTTGGAGGCCGATCGGAATGGTGATCGTCGGAAATCGGATGCCAAGTAAACTCGGCTCCCTCTCGCGTTCTGAACAGAGCAGCCGCACTCGCCGGCGAACCCTGAGCTGCCTTCTCGCTCTCGCTAACGCCTCACACTCTGCTTCGCTCGCAAATTCCAATCTCCTGTAACACGCCCGCAAACGCGCTGTCCATGCGCCCAGCATCGCTATCGATCCGGCCATCCAAATGATTGAGAAGCTGACTGAAGCCACTGTGGCTTCTTTCGGATCAATGTTTGCGGGCAACCAGCCAAATGTGGCGCTCAGAAATGCCGAGAATTTAGCGGCCAGCAACGCCATAGCGGCAGAAGCCGGCACCAGGAAAGCGATGCGCGCTCCGGTCGCCGCCAGCAGTGCCGTCGGTATGGCAAACTTCGCGATGCCCATCAGCCACAGCGAATATCGTGCTGCCGCCCGTTGCCGCTTCAAACAGGACGCCAACCCGCCCATCGCTAAGCAGAACAGGGTTGAATCGAATAAGTGACGTGAAAGCATTCCGATCATTGCTGTTTCTCCATCGTCGCCAGCCGCTTCTCCAGCTCCTTAACGTCCGACAGCGTCAGTTTTCCCGTTTCAATCAGATGCGAAACCACCGGGGTGGCCGACCCCCCGAAAAGGCTCAATAAATCCCCAATCAGCCGCCGATGCACGGCCTTGCGCGTCACCGAGGCCTCAAATATATGAGCGTTGCCGATCTTCTTGATCCGCCGCACCGCACCTTTTTCCTCCAGCCGGTAAATCATTGTCTGAACCGTCGTATATGCGGGCCTGTCCTTCTCCGGAAGACTCTCTTGAATTTCCCGCACCGGCGAAGGCCCCATCTCCCATAGCTTCTCGAGCAGTTGAAGTTCGAATCGGCTTACTCGCATTTCCGTCATTGCCTACCCTTGTGGTTTAATCTACTACACTAGTAGGAGTAGCGCAAGAACTTTCTTGCGGTGCCAGCCTGCAGGTTTTGCGTTTGCTCTTTGGAACTTCCACGAGAAAATCACGTCTCAGCGGGAATGCTCTCATGGAAACTTTTCTTCGCGATCTTCGCCATATCCTGCGCACGTTCCGGCAAGGTGGGGCTCCTTTACCCTCACCGTCGTACTCGCTTTAGGTCTTGGGGATTGGCGCCAACACCGCGATTTTTTCTCTTGTCAATACAGTGGTTCTGAAAGAGCCGCCGTTTCCTCATGCTGACCTTATCGTCATTCTTGAGACGAAGACACCCCAGGGCACCGTGGCGGAGCATCTTCCGCGAAATTCGCACATTGGGCACAACAGACTGAAGTGTTGGAGGATGTCTCGGCATTCGGAAATGGTGTCGTCAATTGGACCGACAGCGCGCTTCCTCGCCAGCTTAAGTCGGCAACCGTCAGTTCTGCTATTTGGGCTGTTCGGAGTGCCACTGATTGCACGTCGCGCCTTTAACGCACAGGAAGATCGGTTTGGCGCATCGACCGTCGTCTTAATCAGCGAGGCTCTGTGGCGGAGCCGGTTCGCCGCTGACCCGAAGATCGTTGGCAGGACGATGTCGTTAAGAGGTCCGTCCCGCGTGATCATCGGCGTGTTGTCAGCGCGCTTTGATTCGAGATTTTGGACCTGCCCCTGAAGTGTGGATACCCTTCCAGCTCGACCCTAATTCGCGCGACCAGGGCCATTACTTTCTCGCTGCAGGCCGATTGAAGAGCGTCGTAACTTTGCAGCAGGCCAAAGCGCGGCTGGACGCATCCGCCGCCGCTTATCGGCAGAAGTGTCCGGATGGCCGGGAAAAAGAGAACAGCTTCGATACCAGCCTACGTGACTCGCTGCTGCAGGGAGCGCAAAAATCCATCTGGGTTTTGGCTGCCGCAGTCGGCTTCGTACTACTAATCGCATGCGCGAAGTAGCCAATCTTTTACTCGCGCGTGCCAAAGTGCGCAAGCGGGAACTGGCGATCCGGGCGGCTTTGGGAGCAGGCCGGCTGAGAATCGTACGCCAGTTGCTGACCGGAAGTTTGCTGCTTGCCGCTGCGGGAGCGGTGCTAGGACTGGTGCTCGGCATCGTGGGCATTCACGCTCTACTCTCAGCAACACGGCGAGGCTTCCGCGCGTGGGAAGCGACGGCAGTATGGTGTCGCTCGACTGGCGTGCTGTTATTCGCCGTCGTCATCACGTTGGTGACGACTCTGATTTTCGGGGTACTGCCGGCCTGGCGCGCCGCTCGCACCGACATAAGGACAAGTATCAAAGACAGCACGAGCCGCATCGGCAGCGGTTTCCGGCAAAATAAAACGCGCACGATGCTCGTGGTCACGCTGTCGTTTTGCTAGTGGGAGCCGGGTTACTCATTCGGACCGAGATGGCGATTGCGGGAAAATTGAAGCCGCGTTTCAAGGCTGAGATCAACTCTTCGCTTCGCTGATGTGGCGCGCCAACCGGGTTGCCGGCCGGGAGGGAGGCTCTACTTAGCGACTTTTTTTGAAAGGTGTTTTAGAATCAATGAAGCAGCAGATGTCGGGGCGTAGCGCAGCCTGGTAGCGCACCTGCCTTGGGCGCAGCCCGATGGCTTCCAAAGCTTCTTTCGATTCTCGGCGCTTCTAAGCATTTCAACAATTTGGGGAATCTGCTTTTCGCTCAAAGGCAACCCCAACCACTCCAACCGCAGGAGTATTGACACGGTTTTGTCACGGTCTACAACGCCTTTCAGATCCGCGTCAGCATTGCCAGATTTACATCTCAAGGAATGAACAACGTTTGTGCTCATGCTGCCGGAGAGCGAGAACGAGTTCGATCAACGGCCGAATCGAGGCACGGCCTTCGGTTCTCAATTTCGAGCCCTCCGGGAGGCAAAGAACGCCATGAGTTTGGACCAGGATATGACTGCGAGCATATGAGAACTATTGGCCAGTCTTTCAAACACCTAAATTCCTCTTTCTCAAGACGCGAATGTAAAATGAGCATTCGGGCCGTCGGGTATTCCACCTCTTTTTGATGCAGCGGCCGCCAGTTGGACGGACCGCAGCATGCCCCACATATGAACGTTGCACAACTGCGGAACTTCCGTGTCGATCTCGCCTTCGCCTGACGCAGACGACATCAATCCAAACGCCAAGAGTTCGTTATTGGTGGACACATCAAGCTCTGAAAATTCTGATGCCCTGATCTTCGGCTATTACGAAGGGGCGAAAAGCTGAATGTATGTGGCGGGAAGTTCGCAACGACTTTACGTCACGGTTACGAGAGCAGATCTTAAAGCCTCTCCCTGCGTTAGAGGTAAGCCATGTTCATGCGCACGAATCTGCCCGAACCTATAAGCGCAGGTTGGGGCAAGGCCTGACGGGGGCGGCCACTTCCTGGATTCCATTATCTTCATCGCGCCTTCGCCTCCGCAAGTTGTTGTCGGATCGGCCCTGTCGAAAGGGAATCGTGCTGTTTGTAGGTCCGGATAAAGGGCTGGAAGAATGGTTTTCATCGCCACTTGACGTCTTTTCTTAATTCGACAATGATAGAATCATGGAAGGACAGCGACCTCTAGATTGTTTGCCCGAATCTGCGTGCTGGTCGCAACTGGACCCATCGGATACCCGAGAGCATCGTCACTCCGTTGGAGGATTTGTGCTGACGGACGCGGTTCTGGCCCAACTGAAGAAGGATTCTACGGCGGGATGTTTCTTGTGCTCTCTGGAGAGCTGGGACGACGAGGAGTGGGACGATGCCTAAAGCGAAGAATGAACCTGACGTGGTGCGATATGCGGACATGTTCTCGGCTATGGGGACGGAGCCGCGGTTACGCATTATGCGGGTGCTGCTTTCTGCGCATCCAGAAGGCATGGTAGCCGGCGACATTGGAGCCGAGCTCGATATTCCCGCCTCAACGCTTTCTCACCATCTCGACAAATTGAAGAACGAAGAGCTTGTTAAGGTGCGCCGCGAAAGCACGTATCTCTGGTACTCGGCTAATACCGAGATTCTGCAGGAGCTTCTCGGCTTCCTGTATGCCGAATGCTGCACGCGCAATAAGGCCATAGAACCCGAAGCCATCATCCATCTGTGCCGGTAAGGAGCGAACGTGATTAAACCCAAAGTTTTGTTTCTTTGTGGCGCAAACTCCTGTCGGACACAGATGGCAGAAGGGTTCCTGCGTGATCTGGCTGGGGATCGCTTTGAAGTAATGAGCGCCGGTTATGAACCGTCTCAGGAGGTCTGCCCGGATGCGATCGAAGCGATGCGCGAGGTCGGCATCGACATATCGAGTCAGCGCCCGAAAAGCACCGATGCTTTCCTGGGCCAACGCATGGGCTTTGTCATCACAGTTTGTGATCGGGAGAAGGAGCGCTCCTGCCCGATTTTTGCGGGTGCCCTCTGGCGCTTCATTTGGCCGCTCGAAGATCCTCTGACCATTGAACCTCAAGGGCAGCGGCAAACGGCAATTCGGAAATTACGCGATGAAATACACCGGCGCGTAGTGGAATTTGTCAGCGAGCACGCATAAGCATTGAAAGGGAAGAATGAAATGGAACTGAAAGAGATTGTTAAGGAAAAATATGGCGAGGCTGCGCGCCGCGTCACCAGTGGAGGGGCGAACGGCTGCTGCGGGGCAAATTCTGCTCTGCTCGATGGAAGCTGCGATCCCATCACCTCGAACCTCTACGACGCAACGCAGGCCCGGCAGATTCCCGAAGAAGCCTTGAAAGCCTCGCTCGGATGCGGCAATCCGACCGCTCTCGCGCAGCTCAATGCTGGCGAAACCGTTCTGGACCTCGGCTCTGGAGGTGGCATCGACGTGTTGCTCTCGGCGCGCCGTGTCGGGACCCGCGGTAAGGCTTACGGCCTCGATATGACGGATGACATGCTCGCCCTGGCGCGTGAAAACCAGCGCAAGTCCGGCATCGAGAATGTCGAGTTTCTCAAAGGCGAGATTGAAAACATTCCGCTTCCAGACAACACCGTGGACGTGGTCATTTCCAACTGCGTAATCAACCTCTCCGGCGATAAAGACCGGGTGCTGAGTGAGGCTTTTCGCGTATTAAAGCCAGGGGGCCGCTTCGCGGTATCGGACGTCGTAGTGCGGGGGCAGGTGCCAGCAGAAATCCGCCGCAATATCGAGCTATGGGTGGGCTGCGTGGCCGGCGCTATGCAGGATTCCGAATACGCAGACAAGCTCACGAAGGCCGGCTTCACAGCTGTGGAGATTGAACCCACGCGCGTTTATGACATCGAGGATGCGCGCCAGTTCCTGAGCGGGCAGGGCGTGGATGTTGATGCCATTGCTCCTGTTGTTGCAGGCAAGTTCATGGGTGCATTCATCCGGGCTACAAAACCGGCAGGCTGCTGCGCGCCGGGTTGCTGTTCTTAAGGGAAGCATGGCAAGTATCATTCATGCTCCGACAAAACCTGTAGCTGCAGGGCTCGGATTTTTTGAACGTTATTTATCAGTGTGGGTAGCGCTCTGCATGGCCGGGGGCATCGTTCTGGGCAAGTTACTGCCTGGTTTCACGGCAGGCGTGCGTGGCCTGGAGTTCGGCAAGGGCAGCCACATCAATGTACCCATCGCGGTTCTCATCTGGTTGATGATCACGCCGATGATGATGAAAGTAGATTTCTCATCCGTGCGTAATGTGGGGCGGCGTCCGGCAGGGCTGCTGGTGACGCTGCTCGTGAACTGGGTGATCAAGCCGTTCTCGATGGCTCTACTGGCGTGGGTCTTTTTCCGCATCGTCTTTGCCGCTTTCATCACACCAGGTGAGGCCGATCAATACATCGCGGGTTGCATCATCCTCGCGGCGGCTCCGTGCACGGCGATGGTATTTGTGTGGAGTCATCTGACCAACGGCGATTCGGCCTATACGCTGGTCCAGGTCTCCGTGAATGACCTGATCATGCTCGTGTTCTTTGTACCGATCGTGCAGTTTCTGGTACACGGCGCATCGTCTCTCACCGTTCCTTTTGCGGTCCTTCTCTATTCAGTAGTGGTGTTCATCGTTATTCCACTGACGGCAGGGACACTGCTTCGTTTGTGGATCGTGCGTCGCCGCGGACGCGCTTGGTTCGAGAAGGAGCTGCTCCCACGGTTTGCGCCGGTGACGATCGGCGCCCTGCTGGCAACTTTAGTATTCATCTTCGCGTTCCAGGCGGACAACATCACCAGCCGCCTTTCGCATGTACTGCTGATTGCGATACCCATCACATTGCAGGTTTACTTTAATGCCGGCATCGCTTATAGCCTGATGAAGTGGCTGAAGGTGGAGCACTCGGTGGCGGCACCCGGCGCCTTGATCGGCGCTTCAAACTTCTTCGAGCTGGCTGTCGCTACCGCGATTGCTCTGTTCGGTCCGGAATCCGGCGCGGCGCTTGCTACGGTTGTCGGCGTCCTGGTCGAAGTGCCTGTGATGCTCTCTGTCTGCGCGGCCTGCAATCGCACTCGCCACTGGTTCCCAGTACCGACAGTACCAGGCGCAGTATGCGATTCGTGATTATCGGCGGGAGTGACGCAGGAATCAGCGCGGCACTTCGGGCACGCGAGCTGGACTCCTCAGCTCAGATCACCGTCCTGTTGGCCGACGCGTTCCCGAATTACAGCATCTGCGGCCTGCCTTTCTACTTGAGCGGCGAGACACCTGACTGGCATCAGCTCGCACATCGAACGGAGTTCCAAGGCATCGAGTTGATGACGAACCATACGGCACAGGCGTTTGATCTCTCCAAGAAGACGGTCTCGGCTACTGATGCGACTAGGCAAAGGAAAAACGATTAGCCTACGACAAACTCCTGATCGGAACTGGCGCGCGCCCGGTCATCCCGCCCATACAGGGAATTAATCTTCCGGGCGTTTACCCGTTACACACGATGGAAGACAGCTTTCGCGTGAGCCAGTACCTTGCTGACCGGCAGCCGCAATCGGCCGTGATCGTCGGCTCCGGCTATATCGGGCTCGAAATGGCGGATGCACTCACACACCGCGGATTGAAGGTAACGCTGATCGGCCGCTCCAAAGCCGTGCTTCCGACCGTGGATGCGGAGTTCGGCTGCACGGTCATTGAAACTACACTTCGCAGCCATGGTGTTCGCGTGGAGAGTGACACTGAGGTACACGCGATGTGCCGAGGATCGCGGCGAGCTGCGAGTTTACGCCTCGCGAGGGCTGAAGGTGAGCGGAGATCTGGTACTTATCGCCGTTGGCGTCCAGCCAAACGCGGAGATAGGGAAGAGCGCAGGTCTACCCACCGGAGCGAAAGGCGCGCTTCGCGTAAACCGTCATATGGAAACAGATGCGCCGAGCGTTTATGCAGCCGGAGACTGCGTTGAAACATGGCATCGGCTACTCGGGAACTTTAGCTATTTGCCGCTTGGCACGACATCACACAAGCAGGGCCGAGTTGCCGGAGAAAACGCCGTAGGTGGATCGCGCGAATTCCAGGGCTCGCTTGGCACTCAGGTAGTCAAAGTTTTTGAGTTGGCGATTGCACGCACCGGGCTGCGCAATGTAGAAGCGAGACAGGCTGTCCTTCGCCAATATTCTGTCCGCGCGAAATGGGTTGACTGACAGGCCGATGGATAGAAAGAATCGGAGGCATGCCAGTCCTCTTACTGTTCGTGTTTCGATTCGTCCGATTGCTCTTCAGCGGACATCAGGCCGTTGCCATCGAGAACGCAGCGCTACGAATGCAAATCGCAGCGTTTCAACGAAAACGGAAACGCTCGCTGCTGACAGCTTGGGACCGGGTATTTTGGATCGCTCTTCGCAGCGTGTGGTCCGGCTGGCGACATCCCCTGATTTACGTTCAGGCAGACACCGTCGTCCGCTGGCATCGCAAACGGTTCCGTAGCTTCTGGGCCACGCTTTCCAAGCCGCAGCGCCGGCGCCGAGGTCGCCCCGGCACCGCCGCAGAACTTCGTCGATTAATCGAACGTATGACCGCCGCCAATCCGCTGTGGCGCGCACCCAGGATTCATGGCGAACTCAAGATGCTCGGCATCACCATCTCCGAGCGCACCGTTTCGCGCATCCTGCGCAGACTACCTCGGACGCCTAACCAGACCTGGAGAACCTTCCTGCACAACCATGTCGGCCAAATGGTCTCGATCGATTTTTTCACTGTGCCGACAATCACCATGAGGGTACTCTTCGTATTGATCGTGCTGGAACACGATCGTCGCAAGGTGTTGCACTTCAATGTGACCGAGCATCCGACTGGGGCTTGGACCGCGCAAGAGATCGTGGAGGCATTCGCAGACCGAGAGGCTGTCCAGTATCTCATCCGCGATCGCGACAGCAGGTACAGCGCTGAAGTTCGACTGCGAATCAAGTCGTTGGGCATCGAGGAGATTCTGACGGCACCGCACAGTCCCTGGCAGAATCCATACGCCGAGCGACTCATTGGCTCGATTCGAAGGGAATGTCTGAACCACTTCATCATCCTGAACGCTCGCCATCTCAAGAGAACGTTGTCCTCTTATTTCCGCTACTACCACCAATCGAGAACCCACTTGAGCCTCAATAAGCAATGTCCGTTTCCTCGAGAAGTGCTAAAGGTGGGAAAGATCGTCGCTATTCCCCAACTCGGCGGTCTTCATCACCGCTATGAACGTACTGCAGCATAGCAACTTTCTCCGGATTGATTATTGGCGAAGGACAGCTTATGGCCTTACCGACCGGATCGTAAGCAGTCGTCGCGTCGATGGTCAGGCAGTGCCTTTTACCGTCCTTTCTCGTGATCTCGACGCAGCAGCACGCCACAGCGAAGTTCTACACCAGAATGCGAACAAAAGGAGAAACACTATAAACTTCCTTCTATGCGACAAAAGTCGTGCAAAATGGTTTACTTGGACGGTAAGCCGGCTGATATATTCTTGTCAGCACGCGGCTGTATCGCGTGGACGAGAAGTCCGCGATTCAAGCACTCGACCGGTTGCGATCCGGTATTGCCGATGTCGCCAGGCCGCGCCGAACGCCACGGCTTCGAGTATTTCCGGCATCGAACCTTGTCGCTGTATGCAGCGTTAGACGTGAAAACGGGCAAGGTGCACGGCAAAACAGCAGCCCGGCACACCAGTGATGAATTCGTCGCCTTCCTCCAGCAGGTGATCAGTCAATGCAAGTGCAAGCAGAGATCCACATCATTCTGGACAATCTATCCGCGCACAAAACTGGAAGGTGGAAGAGTTTCTTCAACGGCATCCAAACGTAAAATTGCATTTCACTCCCACCTATTCTTCTTGGCTAAATCAAGTCGAGATCTGGTTCGCCCGCATTGAACGTGACGTGATCGCCCGCGGAATCGTTACTTCAGTGAAAGATCTCGCCGCAAGCTGATGCGCCACATCCACGCATACTCCGTATCGGCCAAACCGTTTTTCTGGAAATACACCCAATCTCAACCGACGAATCACATGCTAAAGAACTCAATGCGACGGCCCACTAGGGCCCGACTTTTGGGAATCACCTCGCTGGCCACACACAAGCGGGAATCACTCCGTTACCGACGTCACCATTCGCGGAAACCGCATGGCGTTTGTGCACTGGGTGCTTGAGGATAGCATTTGGCAGCTCACCTTGCGTCGAGCTGGCCACGGGCGAACACCGGAAATCTCGGTAGAACCGGGAGTACAGCTGATTGCATCCACGATGCCCGAAGATACGCCTCAGTTCTCCCCGGACGGCGAGTGGATTGCGTTTGCGTCGGAGCGCTCAGGCTCGACCGATATCTGGATCGGAAGACGCGACGGCTCCGGCCTGCGGCGGTTGACGTTTCTCGACGGGCTCGCGGGAACGCCCCGCTGGTCTCCAGATGGACAGTCGATCGCCTTTGACTTGCGGCTGCCATCCTCGGCACCCGACATTTGGGTTATCCGAGTTGCAGGAGGAGCAACTCGCCGGCTCGTCACGAATACGGGGGGTGCCGATGTGCCGAGCTGGTCGAACGACGGCCGCTGGATCTATTTCCACGCCGAGTCGGACGATCAGATTTGGAAGATTCCAAGCCAGGGCGGTAAGCCTGTTCCGCTTACGCGCCACGGAGGATTCGAAGGGTTGGAATCCATGGATCGCAAGTATCTTTACTACTCCAAGAGCGAGGAGCATTCAGGAATCTGGAAAATGGATCTGAGCAGCGGAAGCGAAGCACCGGTTCCCGAACTGTCGGGGACCGGAGACTACCGGCAATGGGCGCTGGGCACAGCCGGGATTTTCTTTGTACCGTATGACGAGGCGTTCAGCAAGGATGCTGCTGTCCGGTTCTTCGATTTCGCTACCCGGAAAATGGTTCGGGTAGCCACGGTGGGCAAACTCGCTACCGCCCGCCCGGGAGCACTTCCGGTCTCGCCGGATGAAACACGGTTGCTGTATGTTCACATGGACCGCGACAACCGCAATATCATGCTACTCGAGAATTTTAAGTAGGGACCGCTCTGGAACGTACCGTTTTGTTCAGCGGCCTCGGCTGAAGACTGCCTTGTTTTGGGCGGCTGCTTTGCACGTTCCGTAAGATCGCTTCCGGAACAGTGCATGGATCAAAACCGGCTGTGAAATTTTCTCGATTCGACTTACGGGTTTTTCGCCCGCGCGTTGCGTATTAGACGGGATCACTCGTCCCTGCCCAGATCCTACGCACACTGGAGCGGGGGAATGATAAAGGCCTGCGGGGCGTTCATAACTTTCGAAGTACGAACAAGGAGCCGAAATGAGCGACGACAACGCACGTTTTAGAAACGCCGATAGCAGGCGTGATTTCCTGGGCAAACTTGGAGCAGCACTTGGCGGTGCCGTGCTGGCAGGAGGAGGGTCGGGCGTCGGGCGCGGCCAAGGCGTCGTTCCAAATGGATACCAGTTTCATCCGATCCTCGTCGCGAATGATAACGCGCCATATGGGAATTCTCCACACAACCCTGTCGCCGAGCTTACGGCAGCCGTGATGCTGGGCAGTGCGGTCGAGACCGGCAAACCGGGGTATAACGTGATCTACTTTCACGGAACGACCACAGCGGCGTTTAACCCGAACCAGCCGACAGCGTTGTTCTTTGCGGTCATGGACTACACCACGGCCAAGCCGCAGTTGACCTTTCTCAGCGTTTTGACGTACCAGGGAGCCACGCTGGCGTCTATTGCGGGAGTACCGGGCGCTCAGCTGCCGCTTGTGGTGAGCCGGCTCGGAACGGGCGCCTGCAATAGTCTCGGCCACTATGCCACAACCATCTTCAGCGCGAATACCGGAAACACGGTTTCCATAAAGGCTGCTCCTGGGGTGTATCTGTACGACCCGCAAGCGGTCCAATGGACCAAGGTCGCCCGGTTTGGCGATGCCGTGCAAGCCAACGGGCAGTCAGGCGGGGTTTATGGTGCGGATTTCGGCGATGTTGCGATTGATGATGACGACAATGTGACCATTGTCGCTGCGCTGACAGGCGCCAAGCCGGCGTCCCCATCGGCCAGCGCCGTATTAAACGCAGTAAGCGTTCAGGTATCGAGTGCAGCCAGGCGGAATCCGGCTGCTCTCGGTTTCGCAGGCGTTCAGGCACTGGTCCATGTGCCCGGCGGGCGCTCCGGGTTGGCATCCGTTCTTGCGCAGACAGGCGACATGCTGCCCGGGAGCAACGCTATCATCCGGAACTTCGGTCTCATCGATGTAGCGAACGACGGTAGTTTCGTCGCTCAGGTAAGCGCATCTCGAGTGGACATTTTGCGCGCGCAGCCCGGCACGGCGTTCGTCACCGGCTCCGTCAGGCAGCGCAGAAGCAGTGGCGGTCTCGAGGGATTACGTCTTCTCGCTGCTTCTCCTCACCTGCTGACTTTGCAGCAGCGCAGAAACGGCATCGAGGTTGGTGAATGCATTATGGGACCGCGTATCGCCTCGGAACACCTGATCAGCTTTGTCACTCATAAGGAGACTTTGCTGCCCGGATTGGGCGCACTTGCAAAACAGCGTCTGGCTCTGCACAGGTTCGGCGCGTCACGTATCATCGCCGAAACCGGCAATTTGCGGGGCAGGAGGTCCGTCGCTGCATTCGGCGCCCCCGCCCTCAGCACTGCCAGCCTGAGTAGCACTAGCGGTTTGAGTAACGCTGACAGCCTGATCTACTGTTCTGAGGCACTCGACGATGGATCCACACAACTGTTTGTGCAGGACGGCGACGACACGTCCAGCAGGCAGGTCATTCTCAAGAGCGGGGACATTCTCGCGGGCGGCGATCCGCCAGTCAACTGGAAAACCACAGAGATTTTGTACGGCTACCATCCCGCGCAAGCCGATCAGTTTGGACGTGTGGCGTTCGCGGGAGAGTTTCTGAGAAATGCTAACGGCAGCCAAACTGATCCGAATAACGTCGTCTCCTCGCTATTGGTGGGTATCCCCTCATAACTGCATTGCCGGAAAAGGAGGAATGAGATGCAAGAATTCAAGAACGTCACTATCGGCACCAACAGTGGATCACAACTCTCGCTTGCGGAGGGGCTGCCGCTGTTTCCGAAGCTGGGGACGAGCCGCGCCGGAACTTCAGCGAGCAGTCAGTCTCACCAACTCTTTAACTATGGAGCAACGGTCCTCTTCTGGCGGATCAAGGCTTCTGCCTATTACAGCTTCTTCATGGGATTCGTTGGTCCCGCAGTGGCGTTTCAACTCAACTCCGATGTGACGCTCTCGAACGTTCAGGCGGGGGGACAGGTCGCGGTAAACATAACCAACCAGCAGATGACCGCCGGCCTCGAGATGGGGTTTGCCGTAGGTGGCGGGATTTCCTTGAAGCAGGACCTGTATCTGCCTTCTTCCTGGTATTCCCCGTGGAAATTCGCCTGGAAAACCGTTCTCGATATCACTATTCAATTTCAAATCGACTTTCTCCAGCTTCTCTTCGAATTGATCTCGTATCTGCTGAGCCAGGGAGCAGCTGACGGGTTGTGGGAAGAAGATTCGAGCGCCCCCCTCTCGCGATTGTCCAGCGGCATCAGCACTTTCCAGATGCTCGGCTCTAGCCTTAACCAGATTGGGCGGGATACCTCGCTCACGGCCACCGCCGGGTTCACGCTGCCCGTGAATCTCGTCGACATATTCCCTCCCCTTCGTCAGTTCGCCTTGGCGCTTGAACACATCAAGGGAGAGCTCTCGTTTGGTCCCGCCTTAGGCTTCGGCATTCCCGTGGACCTGGAGCTGGAGAGCTTCACCGTTCAGGGTGGGCTAAGCTCCGGCACGACCGCCAACTACGGCTCTCTGACATACAACAATAACGGCGTGGTAGCGACGGGGCCGACGCCTTTCTCAAACACGGCGAACGCGACAAGGCTGACGACGAATGTTTCATACACGTCGAGCTTTACCGTCTTGCTCTCGTGCAGTTTCTGCATTTCGGTATGCAAGCTGTTCAGCTTTAGTTTGACCGTACCCTCCCTCGATTTACTCAACTTACTTGGATTGCCCAGACCGACTCATGGGACTGTGAATAGCTCTGTTAGCACCGACTTAACGTCCGGGTGTGTATTGATTCCACAGATGACACTCAACTTTACTCCCCCTAACGGTCAAACAAACATCACAGCCGAGGTTCCATGCTTTGTCGAAGTACTGTTGAGTGACGTGTGGCACGGCCCGACCCAAACAATTGTGTTGGCGATCAACCCACCCCTCCCCGACTTCCCGTCTTCGCTTTTACTGATGAACGGAAGCCAGGGAGCTGAGTTTTTGTACGTGTTCCCGAACAGATGTCTGCTGAGCGGTGACAACCCCAATAACCCGAACGCCACGCAGTCGCCGAGCCCGACTTCCCCGTACACTTCGTATTCGATAACAGCAAGCATCCCAGCCATCAACTCCGGGTGTCTTATATACGAAGTTACGTCTGCAATCAAGGTCCTCAATAATGTCATAGAGGTAAAGTTGTTGACTGGCGTCCCTGGGGATGCGCCGGCATGGAAGCTGGCTGCAGGCGCGCAGCTGAACGCGAATACAACTCAAGCGCCGGCTAACGTCCCGAATTATGTCGAATGCAATTACTCGATCGGCCAAACCCCCGGTTCGGCGAACATGAAGCTCGCTCTGTACGACGATCAGCGGCAATTGCATGTGACCAGTCTCGTCCGTATTTCATTCCAATCGGGAGCGAGTGCAACCATCTCACCAACGAACCCCACGCCAACCGTAAACGTGCCAATACCGTCAAACACCGCGCCGCAGACTCTCCGAGTGGAGTGGCTTTCATCTGGACCTCACGTCAACTATCCGGTGCGCTTTTACCTGACGTTTGATGCGGGATGTGCGTACGGCATGACGGAGTTCTGGCTTAATGTGTGGAACTGGTCATGACGGCAAGTACCGAACCAGTAGAGGCACGGCAAATTCGGACAGCCGCGGAGCTGTTTGACGCCCTGGCATCGCCGAGCCCGATAACCCGTTTGACCGCTGTAAGAGCAATCCAGAAGCAGTCGGCGGCAGCTCTTAAATTCGGCCTCTTCAAAGGCCGAGACGTCATCGATGGGTTGCTGGCTTACTCGACGCGCGTCGAAGGCACGCTCGAGTGGATGGACTGGATCGAGCGCTCGCAGGCTTCCGCGATCCGCGTGTGGCGAGTTTCTTCCTGGATCTACTACGGCTGTATGACGAAGCAGTTATCGTCTTTGCCGCAATGCGATACTTAGCCGCAGAAGATTCGCATCCGTCGGCGGCCGCGCTAGTCCCGTTGCTGTTGCAGAACGAGTGTCCCGTGCGGGCTCGAGCTGTAGCCGAGTTGCTTGCTCATTCGGACCGCTTATCGGTGGAAGCCCGAGTGCGTGTGGGTCTGCTGCCGAGTGAAGCAGCACCCGTTGCGATCGACAGCGAGACCGCAGGTGCCTGGTTTGCTGAATTGCACGGCCCATTCCGGGCGGAGGCGATGGCCGCGCTCGAAGCACAGGGTTTGCCCGCGTGGGTCCAGCTAACAAACGGGTGGGACAAGCTGGGTTCCTGTGATCAAGTCTGGCTGCTCGAGTGGGGGAGCCGCGAGTGCCAGCATTCGATTGGGCCCGCATTGGAACCAGGTCTTAGCTCCGCACGCATGCGCGTCTTGCAAGCAGCTCTGGAGACGCTGTCGCGGGATGAGATTCGTGATCTGTATCCGTCACTTCTGCCGCTCCAGAAGAGGCACTCACAAACATCGATCCACGGGTCAGGCGCGCGGCTGTGGCTGCGAACCCGCCTGGGGTGGACTGGCGTGCGATGCTGCGGGGCGATCCCGATCCCCTGGTGCGCCGAGCTTGTCTGACCGCGCTTCGAAAATGCGAAGGCGAGAGAGCTCTTCCAGAGTTGGTCGACGCTCTTCGAGAGCAGGACTGGCAAATTCGTGCGGTGGCGGCGAAAGAACTGGCCGCGCTTGGCGCGCCGGTGATCGAGAACGTCAGACCGCTGGTGCACGATTCGCAGGAGTACATTCGAATCGCTGCCGTCGCCGTTCTTGCCGAGCTCGAGGACTATGCGTGGCTCGAGCGCGAACTTCTCTCCAATGTTTGAACGGCATTTACGTGAATGCTGACTAGACCCGCGGCTTTCGGAATTAGTTGAAGCTGAGCCGGAAGCGTCAGCGTCCTAAATTCGGGAGGCCGCTCCCGGTTCAGTTTCGACAGGGCCTGCCTGAATCAGGCAGGCCCTGTCGCACCGATTCCGCGAAAGGGATCGGTGCGATCTACTGCTTAACAATCGCCGGTGGATTCCAACGACCGTTCAGCACTGCCTGGTCGGGCCAATAGGTGCGTAGGAAGAGTATGAATTTGCTCGTGGTTGCATTCGAACCATCCGGCAAAGGCGTTTCGAGCCAGTTGCAGAATTGTTTCGGATCAGAGGGCGCATCTGATTGGATGTAGAGGTCGAGCGAGCCGTCTGCGTTCGGGCACGCCTTGTGGTTCTGCACGTAGGGCATGCCGATCGCGTTGTAACTCTCGTTTGGACCCATGTTTACATTCTTGACGAGAAAGCCATTGGCATCATAGAGCGTAACGGACCAGAAGCCGAGAGGATTTACCGGTGGAATTTCGCCCGTCAGATGCAAACCCGTTTCAGGACTGAAGTGCACGACATACCGATTCGCCCCATCAAGCAGGTTTGCGGGATCAATACCCCGGCTGTCGTATGCGCCGTAACCGTAAACGGCGTCTTCCGGCCTGTTCGCTCCTAACGCCTTCTTTGCGACGAGTGCCCTCAAAAGATAATTGATCCCGTAATCACCCACGTCGAGCGGCAGGGACCAATAATTTGTCGCCGCCGAGGCTAAGGGTGGATTTATGTTTGCGAGGAGCGCCTTTGCCGCGACGACCGCCGCCTGCAGTATGGTTACTTCGTTCTGGTCCGGCAGACTGGCGCAGCTAAATGGGTGGTTAGGAGTAACAAGACTAAGATTCCCTAGCGGTCTTTTTACTAGCACGTCGATGTTGCGGGGCGGGTTCGTCATCATCATGGTGGACAGCGTTTCGAAGAAGACGCACGCGTCCATGTTGTCGACCTGATTAATCGGCTGGGTAAACGTGTCGATGGATGGGTTTACAGGCAAATTAGAGGGCGGCTGGTAATCCGTTCCGGTGCCAATCGGCCTCAATGTCAGCCCGTCCGCCGGGTTCGCAGCGGGCTTGAGAGCGTCGTTAAGAGCCTTGAGATCAGCGTCGCTACCGTTCGTAAAGAACCGGAGTATGGACCATACAGTATTGCTATCGAATTTTATAACTCCTGCATAACCGGTCGTTGATGCCGTGGTCCCGCTGCGGCCAATCAGAAGGTAATCACCGGGTTTGCTCTGCATGCGCGAACTTGGTGACTGTCGGCTGACATTCGTCCATGCATCTAATAGTTCGACGATAAAAAATCTCGGTTGATTTGTGCCAACTACGGCCGGCAGCTGCGGCACGTGCAAGATCAAAGGTCCGTTCGTGAGATCCATGAATGAAGACGCGTAGAGGGTCGTCGTGCTGGGTAGCACGACGTCGTGATAGGTGGGATTGGGCAGTGCCGTGCCTATCACGAGTTGATTGATAGGAGCACGCGTCGGCGTCAAACCGGAAACAGTAGTGGCGACACGTTCCGTCATGGCAATTGAAAGCAGGGAATAACCATAGATATAGTCCGTAACCCCATCCAGGAATGTCTGGGGGCCGGCCTCGTCAAGGTTTTCGGGTGCTTTGCTCTTCACAAATGACTCGAACTGATTAAACGCATTAGTTTCGATAGCGGTATCCTGAGTCGGACCCGCAGCGGTAAGCGGCATCGTTACTGTTGTTCCGAAGAAGACAGTAGCGACAGTGATGACTAGAATTTTAGTGAACATGTTCCCCCTGCACCGATACGTATAGGATCTGGTTGCGGCCGAGCGCATTCCGTAAACTAATTACGCAATTTCCGGACACAAAACCCGTAACTCAGATCGAAAAAGGTTTGAGGGCCTGCCCGGGCGGTTCCGCGGAGGTTCAACGGGCCTCTATTCGGCTCAGCTTGTCATCACTCCGGTCACAACCAACAACGGATGGGGCGCAACGACTGATTGAATGGCTGTCCGTAGTCAAAACTCCGTCATGTCCCAAAATCAGTGACTTCCGGTTTGGCGGCATTTACGTTACGCCGCGTTAAGCAGCAACATGAGAGCCGAGCGGGCTGTCCGTAACCTGTACGGCCGGGGTTAAGCCGTTGATTCTGCGAGACATTGAATTTTGACTACCCACAGGCATGTTTCAGGGCACTCCGCCGAAACCTCGCCTTGAACATAGCGAAACGGCGCGACGGAGACCGGTGGAGAGAGGAACTGAAACGAAGCTCGTCATGGAAAGTTTGTATCGGGTTTCCGAACCTAAGTCAAAATAACAGGCTGGATCGCCCAGTCTGGATCGTGCTGTGACTTCATTCATGCGTGTAATTCAGACGTGCTAAACGCACGTTAGGCGCGGCGGTGCGAGCGTGGACTGTGGAGACGATCGTATTCTCCGACTCCTTTGCAGCGCGACGTGCAATTCGAGCGTCGCGACGCGTCTTTTAGTCCCTAGCCAGCGGATGACTTGAAGCCAGTACGTTCACGCAAACGGAGGCTTTACTGACGTCAGCGGCTTCGACGTATGATTTGAACCGGCAATTCCGCTTCGTTTGGAGGGGCAGTAAAAGCGTTCCGCGTCGGGATCGCTCTAGCGGCCCTTACGGCATTTGACTTCCGCCATTGCCATCGTCGTTCGTGCTCCGGTACGCGGATACAGCTGACTCCCCGGCGTGAGTGTTGGCGGAGCCAATCGGCGATCTCCCCGCCGCGAAACCGTACATTGGACTCGATCTTGTAATGCGGAATCAAACCCTGAGCAGCATAGCTGTAAAGGGTCTTCGGTTTGATCGTGATAATCCCGGACAGCTCTCTGGCCGTGAGGAGCTTTGGACATTGCAAGAGTCGCTCGAAGATGTCGTCCGAAAGTGGAGTGGAGGGTTGCGGAAGCACGGGGGAGGTCGACATCAAGCGTTCCTTTCTTTCGAATCGGCGTGCGGCTTTCTCTGATGACGTCCGCCTTCCTTCCCTTCTAAACTTTCTTGCGGTATCAGTCAAAAATCTGCGTCCGATCCCCCTTGATTCCAGTGACATCAGCAGGATTCGCCAAGGCGCGCCCGCGCAGTGATCGTCTCGAGCGCGTCTTACTCGATGCTTCCGGAGAAAGAACCTAGTTTCAGGATGCGCGGCTCGCCTTTTCGATTGGACCCGGACTGGCCACTCGGCGTCCGCGGCTTGACGCTCGAGCCGGTGTTCGTTCTTCCTGGTATTCCGATCCGATCCAGGCGATCATGAACGTCCTGCGCGGGTACTAGATGCCGTAGAAGTCTCAACTGACTTGTGTCCCATCCAATGCTGCACGGTGCGAATATCAAACCCGGACCTCAACATACTGGTCGCGTAGGTCGACCGGAAGGTCTTCAGGTCGAATGTAGACGCATCCAATCCGGCACGCGTCGCGACTTCTTTGCAGCGGCGCAGGAAGTTCTGTTCCCGATTGCCGGTCGGTGACGGGAACACGAACGGACTATCGATTGGCCGGGGGTGGCTCGCGAGGAGTTGTGCCAGATCGACGGGCACTGGGACTTCTCGTTCCTCCCATCGCTTGGGAAAGAAGCGTAAGTCCGGCTTGGAAACAACTCGCGCCGTCCGGAGTTTCAGATTGAGAT
>CAWCYQ010000006.1:0-141996 GCA_963799755.1 Terriglobia bacterium
CCTATCGAGTCTTTGCCGGAACGCTCAGCTCGACCTTTGCCGCCGCGTTAGCGAGCTGCGGCTGATCCTGCGGGCCCAGATACTGCAGCGCGTAAACGCCATTCGATTTCTTCTTCAGAAGCGAAGCAGGGAAGTACAGATACCCTGCTGTCGGACGCTGAATGTTCCCTTCGGGCAGGCTCTTATCCCAAAGTTGACTCGACAGCAATTGCCGGTCTTGCGGGTATCCGCCTGGCGCTGGATAACGCGGCGGTCCGGGATCATTGCCCGCGCCGACTCCAACCTGGGTGGCCGTGTATGTTCCATGCACGCGTTGACCCGTGTAGGGATCCGTCCCGGACTCATATCCAACTTCGGTCGAGGCCATGACCGGCCCTACCTTGGAGGGCGGCTTCGGAAGATTCTCCTGCTGAATCACAGAGGCGACGGTTACAGAGTCGGCATTGTGCGCAACGTCTCCGGTACGCGGGATACGCACTACGAATCCGCCCGGGTCGATGTTCATTTGGGACCCTACGCCGGGGTAAACAGCCACCTCGAATACTACATACTCTTTAGTGATGTCGTAAGCGAAAATATGTTTGACCTCGTTCGGCGGCACCAGCGACGCCGCATAAGTGACATCGTTAACCTGCAAATGGACGGGGTAGTCGCCCGGCGTGGCACGCACCGGAACGCCGTGCGCCCGAGGCGATGGTTGCTGTGCCCAAATCACACCGGCCGAAAAGAGCAGAAAAGCTCCCTGCACAGCCGTTAGATTCCGAAACCACAAACCTGCTCGTGCCATGTATCGGTCCTCGACTTAAGGGTAGCTCAATTTTTATATTGCGAACTCCGGTATCCGTAAGTTTTTCCACTAGATCAAGGCAACGTTGAGTCAATTCCGTTCGTCTTACAATGACAAATCGTGACATCCGGTAAAGCTTGGCCGTTCTTGTCGTTTGCGGAGTCGCTGCCCAAATATCTCCTGCCGTTGCTGCTCGGCTGCATTATCCGTCTTCAATCGGCCCCCTCGCCGGCCCGCATCGTTCGAGTGAGCGGGACTGTGGAGGCGGTTCGCTCCGTGACAGTGCAGGTCCCGTCCATTGCGGGGCAGGGAGGAAATCTCACGTTGGCAAAACTGATCGCCAACGGAGTTGTCGTTCATCCGGGAGATCTGCTGGCCGAGTTTGACCGCACCGATCAACTCAAGCTGGCGCGCGAAGCACAGGCCAAATTCGATGATCTGACGCACCAAGTCGAGCAAAAGATAGCGGAGCAGAAGAGTAACGCCGAAAAACGCGCTTCCGACTTGCAGGGAGCTGAAGCCGATCTGCAAAAAGCCGCCATCGAGATCCGTAAAGGGCCCGTGCTGAGCGATATCGAACAGCAAAAGAATGCCATTAAACTCGCGGATGCAAAGCAGCACGTAGCCAGCCTGACACGCTCCAATCGTTACCATGAACTCGCCGAAGCCGCGGAACTGCGCATCTTGGAATTGCAGCGCGATCGCCAGAAGTTTGCCGTGGAGCGTCAGGAAAAGAATGCGAGCAAACTTGCTCTTCGCGCGCCCATCGGTGGAATGGTGGCGCTCCAGAACGTGTTCCGCAACAACTCGCTAGGCCACGCGCAGGAAGGCGACCAGCTCTGGCCGGGCAGCCCTTTATTGCGGCTCTTCGATCCATCGGCTATGGAGTTGCAGGTCTCGGTGGATGAGCCCGATGGCGCCGTGCTCGTACCAGGCGCCCAAGCGATCGTTCACCTGGACGCCTATCCCAACCTCACCTTTAAGGCGCATTTCGATTCGGCGAGCCCGGTAGCGTCTGCCTCGCTCGGCAGCCCTGTCAAGACTTTCGCCGCGCGCTTCTTGCTCGATGGCACTGACCCGCGCTTACTCCCCGATCTCTCTGCGGCCGTCGATATCGAGGTGCAGCCATGAAGAAGCGGCACGCGGCATCCTTGCTCCTGCGCTCTGTCATCATCCTGCTTATTCTTGCCGGATCGGTTTGGGCGCTTCGCCAGTGGCGGCGCTCCGGATCGATAGCCGATCTACCTACTGCGGCCGCGCGCCGGGGCGATTTTCTGGTTATGGTGCGCTGTCGCGGTGAGCTGGTTGCGCGCCGGTCTGTACAACTCACCGCTCCGCTCGATGTTCCCGATCTCCAAATCGTTTCCTTGGCTCCTCCGGGTTCGCTGGTCAAAGCAGGTCAAGTCGTCGTGCGCTTCGATCCAAGTAAATCGCAGCAGGATTTGAAAGAGAAAAACGCGGCGCTCCAGCAGGCACAGGCGACACTCGATCAGGCCATTGCCCAGGCGCGAATCACCGCCGATCAGGACAAGCTCGACCTGGCCACTGCCACCTACGACCGCGAAAAGGCCCGTTTAGAAGCTTCCAAGAAGACTATTGTGAGCGCGATGGATGGTGAAAAGAGCGCCATCGATCTGGGTCTCGCAGAAGAGAAAGTTAAAGTGCAGCAGGCCACCACCGTGCTGCACCAGAAATCGGATGAAGCGAAGATCGCCTCTCTGACACGCTTGCGAGATGCGGCCCGCGAGGAAGCGGACCTTATCAAAGAGCGGCTCGCCCTGATGGAACTGAAGAGCCCCTTGAACGGTGTGGTCAATTACTCTGCTAACCGGACCCAAGGATGGATGAACACCCAGCCGTTCAAAGTCGGTGACCATGCGGTCGGCGGCACCGTGCTCGCCGAGATCCCAGATCTCAGCACTCTCGAGATGGAGAGCAAAGTGGATGAAGTGGACCGCGGCCGGATCGACGTGGGCGACATGGCGCTCGTGCATGTCGACGCTTTCCCCGAAAAGGTGATTAGCGCCAAGCTGCTCTCCATCTCTCCGCTGACCGAGCAGAGTTTTAATGAATGGCCTCCGACGCAAAGCTTCCGCGCCTACGCTCTTCTCGAACACCCTAACGCGGCGATGAGACCGGGCATGAACGCGGGCGCCGATATCGTTCAAACGAAGTTGGCGAATGCCATCAGCATTCCCGCCAAAGCACTCTTCACCCTGAATGGCAAGCCGGCGGTTTATGTAAAGAGAGAAAAGCAATATATTGCGCAACAAGTAAACGTTCGGGCTCGCAATCCCGACGAAGTAGCAGTCGAAGGTTTAGCCGCCGGAACCCAGGTGGCGCTTTCCGAGCCGGCGAATAAGCAATGAGCCAAACCATTGCACCGCTGCCCGTCGCCGAAACTCCTCGAACGCCGCACCACCGGCCGCGGCCCAATCCTATTCTCCCTAGGTGGGCGAAACGGCTGCTGGCTGTTCTTTGCGCTAGCGCAGCCATCGCGGCTGTGCTCTTCTACTCGGCGCGCGCCTATCGCGCAATCCAAAAAGACAAAACGGGCTTCCTACCCACCGCGAAGGTAGAGCGTGGCGATCTGAACCTTACTATTAGCGCCCAGGGCGAACTGCGCGGGCAAAATCCCGAGATCATGACTGCTCCGATGATCGGCGGGACCGAGCTGCACATTACTAAGCTCCTCAAATCCGGCACTCCCGTAAAAAAAGGCGATGTCATCGTGCTGTTCGATACCACTGAGCAGGAATACAAACTGAAAGAAGCCGAAGCCGATCTCGCCGAAGCACAACAGCATATTCTGCAAGCCAAAGCGCAGCAGGAAGCGCAGGACGAGGAAGATCGTTACGCTTTATCCAAGGCCACCACGGATGTGACACTTGCCGAACTCGATGTGCGGAAGGATCCGTTGCTGGCTCCCATTGCTGCGCGCCAGAACGAGCTCGCCCTAAGTGCGGCGCGCGATCACCTCTCGCAATTACAGAAGAACCTCGCCAATCGGCAGGCCACCAACACGGCCGCTACCGAAATACAGGAAGCCGGGCGCGCCAAGGCAGAAGCGCAAGCGACCACGGCCCGGCAAAACATCGAAGCCATGACCTTGCGGGCCAATCGCGACGGCTATGTCTCCGTGGATCAAAATTCCAATGGCGAATTCTTCTTCTACGGGATGACGCTCCCTCTCTTTCAAGTGGGCGACGCCGTGCGCCCCGGAATGGCTGTCGCCGAGATTCCAGACCTTAAAAGCTGGGAGATCGAGGCCAATATCGCCGAACTGGATCGCGGCCACATTGCCGTGGGGGATGCCGTAGATGTTGCGATTGTCGCCGTGCCGGACGAAAAGTTCTCGGGCCACGTGAAAGACGTGGGCGGCACTTCAGGCCCTCCCTGGAACCGCCGTTTTGCCTGCAAGCTGGCGCTGGATCGCACCTCTTCCAAACTTCGTCCGGGAATGAGTGCGCGCTTGACGATCACAACCGACCATTTGCGAAATGTACTTTGGCTTCCCGCGCAAGCTCTGTTTGAATCGGACGGCAGAACATTTGTCTATGCCCGATCCGGAGCGGCATTCAGTCCCAGGGATGTGAAACTGGTGAGACGCAGCGAAACGCGCGTAGTGATCTCGGGTCTCGCGGCTGGCCAAGTCGTCGCGCTGGCCAATCCTGTCGAGACCGGTAAGCGCGCCGCTCCAGCCGGCGGATCCAACGTTCCCGGTATTCCCAAATAATCCACGCATCGCCATGTTTCTCGCCCGCTACGCCTCTGACCTGATTCTTGCGGCCAAGAATCTTTGGGAGCAGAAGACCCGCACGGTTCTGACTGCGCTCGGAATTATTTTCGGAGTCGGCGCAGTTATCGGTATGCTTGCCATCGGAGCCGGCGCACGCGAGGAATCCATGCGTTTTATCGAGCAGCTCGGCGTGCGTAACCTGCTCGTTGAATCACGGCCGGCAACCAGCGAACAGGAACTGCAGCAGCGCCGGCGCTCCTCTCCAGGGCTTACCGAGCGCGATGTCCGTATTCTGGGCGCCAACGTCGACGCACTCGATCTGATATCGGCGCGCAGAAGCATGCATCCCGTGCGCGTGTTTCCCAAACCGCCGCAGGATCTTCCCGAACTTTACGGCGTCAGGCCCTCTTACGCCGCCATCCATAATTGGCGCTTGGAGGAAGGCAGATCGTTTAACGACGCCGAAGACAATGCCAGCGCGCCGGTAGCCGTCCTCGGGGAGAGCGCAAAAGTGGGTCTCCTCGGCTACGGCCCCGCGCTCGATAAGTTTGTCAAGGTAAACGATACGTGGCTGCGCGTGATCGGTGTTCTGCGCTCCCAGGTGAGTTCCGGAGCGGGCGCTCAATCGCAAGATCCGAATCAAGTGATCTATGTTCCCCTCAACACGTTTCAGTACCGCTTTTTCGACGTCGGCGGCAACTTCAAAGACGAGCTCGACGGAGTGGATATTCGCCTGAAAAGCGGAGCGGATAGCACCGGCGCCGCCCGGGTTGTCAGCGCCATTTTGAATTCCACCCACCACGACACTGCGGATTTTGCCATCACCATACCTGCGGAGCTATTGGCCGAACAGCAGCGCTCGCAAGCGATATTTACCTACGTGATGGTTGCCATCGCCGCCATCTCGCTGCTCGTGGGCGGTATCGGCATTATGAATATCGTTCTCGCCACCGTGCTCGAACGCACGCGCGAGATCGGTATCCGCCGCGCCACCGGCGCCAGACGTTCCGATATCGTCCGGCAATTTCTGATTGAGTCCGTTTTGATTTCCATGGGAGGAGGATTAGTGGGAATAGCGTTCGGCTATTTTCTTGCCTGGTTGATCGCCGTCACAGCGGAGTGGAAGACGATCGTCTCGCCGCTGTCGCTTGTCATCGCATTCGGTGTTTCCGTTACGGTCGGAATTATCTTCGGCATTTACCCGGCGCGGAAAGCTTCGCGCGTGGATCCGATTGAGGCGCTTCGATATGAGTAAACGCTTCACGGCCCTATTCATATGGCTGCTAACGCTCTCCTCTGTGCTGTTTTCGGCCACCAATCCTTTCACCGATTACGTTGACTGGCGATATCACCCGCTGAACATGCGCGTCAAGGATATTGAAGGCCTGCAGTCACGCATCCTCGATAGCAAGCTGCACCTCCGCCTCCGGGAATTTCTGGAACTCGTCTTAAAGAATTCGACCGACATCCAATTGACCCGCCTTGATGTGTACACAGCCGCTAATGACATCACGGCGAGCAAGGCGCCCTTCGATCCGTCACTGGCGCTCTCGTTCAATACTCTGCGAAGCGTATCGCCGTTATCGTTCTTCACCTTTGGCGGAAGCGGTAGTGGAAGCGGCTCCGGTATCATCGCTTCTTCTCCGCAGCCTGGCCAGACAACTGGGTCTGGCTCATCCAATATTTCAGCCGGCGGCCAGGTCATTCTGCCGCAGACCATCAGCAGCTTGTCCCAGAACTCAAGCGCCACCTTCACCGAGTTGCTCCCCACCGGCCAGAACATTTCGGCGAATTTTTCAACCAATCGAAGTTCCGGCGACGGCTATCTCTATCCGGCTCTGTTCGGCTCCCTGAATGTCACCATTACGCAGCACCTGCTGCAGGATCGAACAAATCTACAGGCGAACGGTCCGCTGCAGGTCGCCCGCGCAGAATTGTTGATTTCGACCGAGCAAAGCCAGGCGACTATTGCCAATGCCGTTGCCGCTGCTGCCCGCCAGTATTGGAGTGCCATCGAGCTGCGCGACAACATCCGTGTGCAGGAACAGAATGTCAATCTTGCGCGAAAATCCTACGATCACGATAAACAAGCTCTCGATCTGGGCGCTCTGGCCCGGCTTGATATCTATCAGTCCGAAACCCAGGTGGCCGAGCGCAACCGCGATCTGATCTCCGCGCGCTACCAATACAAAGCTGCGCTCGATGCCATGCGCCGGCTGATTGGCGCAGATCTCACACCCGAGCTGCGCGAAACGGAAATCGTGCTCGAAGACGACGCTTCCACGCTTCCTTCGAAAACGTCTATCCTTCCGTTTGAGCAGGCGCTGGCAAAAGCCGTTCAATCCAGGCCCGAGAATCTGGCCGCCAGGCAACAGACCGCTGTGGATACACTCAACGCGCGCGTTGCCCGCGATTCGTTGCTCCCACAGCTCGATCTGTCCGTGCAGGGTGGCGGCACCGGTCCCGGCTTCAACCAAATCTCTGCGTCGAACAGCCCCAGCTTAAACGCGACGAATCCTTACCCCGGCCTGGGCGGCACGCTTAGCCAGGTCCTGGCGTTCAATTATCCGAGCTATGGTTTCGGAGTGCAGCTGAATTTTCCGTTTCGCAACAGCACCGCCCGTGCCAGTCTTTCGAACGCCCTGGTTAGCCGGGTGCGCGATCAGTACACTCAGCGGCAAACCGAGCAACAGGTGATCTTCGATGTCCGCCAGGCGCTCAACTCTATTGAGCTGGCGGAAGCTTCCATTTCCGCTGCCATCGCCGCCCGGGATCTGGCTCAGAAGAACGTCGCCGCCGAGCAGCAGAAGTATGAACTGGGCACGATCACCGCCTTTGAAGTGCTCGATTCTCAGACTCGGTTAGCAAGTGCCGAAAGTGCGCTTTTGGCCGCCTACGTCACCTACCAGCAAGCCTATATCGACTATCAGCGTGCCACCTGGACCCTGCTCGATGGGCTCGGTATGGTCGTCGAAACGCCTAGAGTGCAATAAAAACTAGCTACGTGGCAAAGGTGAGTTTTGCACTTCGCCCCCGGCGAGCGTTCGGCGCAAAAGATCTTCCACATCGCCCATCTTGTCGCCGAGCAGATTGAGTTTTTGAGCCAAACCCTGAATCTCTGCCTCCGACCGGCGGTTCACGTCATAATCCAGTTCGCCGCGGACTCGATCCTTCTTGTCCTGCCGGTTCTGGCTCATCATGATGACCGGCGCCTGAATAGCGGCGAGCATCGAAAGGAACAAATTCAGGAGAATGAACGGATACGGGTCCCATGCAGAACGGCCGAGCGTGATGTTGATGATGGTATACACCGTCAGCACCACACCGAACGAGACAATGAACGCCCACGAGCCGCCAAATTGTGCCACTGCATCCGCGATATGCTCGCCGAAAGTAGCTTTTTCTTCGATCAATTCGTTAACGTTTCGCGTAGCCCGTCCACGCACAAGCTGTTGCGCTGCGTGAAATTGGCGCCCGAGCACTGCCAGCATGTCCATTCCAGCGTGAGGCTTCTTCGTCAATAACACGATAATGTCGTTCCTGTCGACCTCGATACACACGCTCTCTTCGAGTGCTACCGCGCTTGTTTGGTGATCCGTCTGATCGAGCATGGAAGCGAATCCGAAGAACTCGCCGGGCGCGGGTTCATCTATCACCACGTCTTGATGGTCTTCATCCACGGTTGTGAGCCGCACCTTGCCCGATACCAGCACGTACGCCCTGCCGCCCGCGTCGCCCATTTTGTAAATGCGCTGTCTCGGAGCAAATGTTCTTACTTCGACCTGGCTCGCGAGTACAGCAGTCTCTTCTTCGTCCAGCACGGCGAATAGGGGGACATTCTTCAAGATTTCTGGCGTACACGGCATTGTAATCTCCAGCGGTAGGGCGATACTACCTGCCCAACTCACAAGCTAGAATTACAGAAAAGAACCCTGCAGACAAGGCCGGAAAAGCCGCTATTCAAGCCGGGCGGTCAATCCCTGGCGCCCTGTGTCCGCGAGAGCCGGTCGATCCGATGATCAATCAGGTCGCGCACGCCCCTCAGAAATTCAAGGTGCGCTTCTCGGAAGTGCCTGCCTGCCGACGGTGGTGGCGTGAACATCTCTGCCGTGCGCTCTGCGCCTTCCCTGATCCAGTCGCAGAACCAATCGATATGCGCCTTGTTGGCTTGCGATCCGGTTCCTGGCTGGTGTGCTTCGCTCATGGCAGCTTTCCTATCTCCAGTACCAGCTTACGCTTTCCTGCGCTATGTCGTCTGACCCCGCCCTGCCAGTCACGTTACCGAAGCCACCGGACGCCTGCTGAAGATTCTCTTCAGCGAGCGCAGTACCCATCTAAAAAACAGCACTGACAAGATCACGGCCACTAAGACGATACCGATCAGGAGCACCGGATGAACCGCCATTAGCAGGGTTCCTCCCAGCGTGACCGCATCGCCCAGCAAACTTAATCCGACGTTAGAAAACGGTTCGGGCGAAGTATTCGCGGCCAGCCTGGTCGCCGCCTTGGTCCCGTGCGACGTCAGCGCAATTCCTCCGCCGACCAACAGCGCAATGATTCGAATCGACGGATCAAAATGAGCGAATGCCGTAGCCGCCAGAATCGCGCCCGCGGGAATTCTGATGAACGTGTGAATCATGTCCCAAACGGAATCCACCGCCGGAATTTTGTCTGCCACAAACTGCATCGCGTACATCACGCCAGCCACCACCAGCACCCAGGTATGGCTCAGATAACTCAAATCCCCCGGAAGATGCGCGACATGGAAGCGCTGCAGAAGGCCCAGTGTCAGCACAGTCACATAGAGATTGATGCCGGACAGCCAGGCCGAGCCCATCGCGAAGCCTAGAGTGCTCAGATCCATAAGACATCTCTACCACGACCCGAGGGATCAGGAGTGCTGAATTTCGCGGAGTGAAAAGCAACCTATATCACACCTGAGAGAACGCTGCGTCAATAGAATAAGCGTTGCAAATGAGTAAATAAAAATATCCGTTGCAGATTACGTAGACTGATGGTACTATTTTCACTGCGAATGCCTGACTTAGCGCCATCGTGCCGGCGAACGCGACGCGATTTCTGCGGATAGCAGTTCCTCAATATCCCATTTTTTGGAGTACACATGCGACGCATAATTTTTGCCTCCCTCCTGGCTTCTTTCTCCGGTTTGGTCTCCGCCCAGAGCCCGAGCCTCGGAGGCTGCCAAATTTTTCCTTCTAACAACATTTGGAACACGCCGATTGACAAAATGCCCGTCGCGGCCAACTCAGGAGCCTACATCGATTCGATCGGAGCGAGTCACCCACTGAAGGCGGAGTTCGGTACTGTTGAAGGCTTCCACTACACTCTGGTCACAGGAACTCAAGCAAAGGTGCCGGTATCGTTCTTTTATGCGAGCGAGAGCGATCCCGGTCCTTACCCGATTCCCGCTAACGTGTGGATAGAACCTGGCAGCGACGGCCACGCGCTGATTGAGGACACTACCAACTGCGTCCTTTATGAGCTGTTTGCTCTTCGTAAGCTGTCCGATGGCTCCTGGAGAGCCGGTTCCGGCGCGATCTTTCCCTTGAGCTCGAATGCTCTGCGTCCCAATCTATGGACATCTGCGGATGCAGCTGGGCTCCCTATGCTCCCCGGTTTCTATCGTTATGACGAGGTATTGGCCGGCCACATCGATCACGCCGTGCGCTTTACTGCGCCTTATTCAAGAAACAGCTATATTTGGCCCGCTCGTCACTACGCTTCCGTGCATTCGGACGCACAGTACCCTCAATTTGGGCAGCGTTTCCGCCTCAAGGCTGATTTCGACATCAGTTCCTTTTCACCTCATACACAGGTGATTCTGCAAGCGATGAAGACATACGGTTTGTTCTTCGCCGATAATGGGCTGCCCTGGGATCTCTGCGGGATAACTGATTCGCGCTGGAACAACGCTGAACTGGCGGAATTAAGCAGAGTGGTTGGCTCAGATCTCGAGGCGATCGACGAATCGAGCTTGATGGTCAATGTGAATTCTGGCCAGGCCGCCGTCCAATTCCTCCAGTCTCCCCACTGGTAGTGTCCCCACTGGCTGGACGAACATCATCTCCAAAAATAGCGGGAAGTGTCTGAGCATCGGGAACAGCCCTTATGCTACGGGTGCTGGCGATGCTGCCGATCAATGGACCTGCGTGGGAGGTACAAACCAGCAGTTCACGCTTACCGCCGTCACTGGCGGCTACAAGATCACTGCGCGAAATAGCAACCTGAAACTTGGCGTTCGGGGCGGAGCTCCTGCGGTTGCCAATGGAGAACTCATTCAACAGGCCTTTTACAACGCCACCTCCGATCAGATCTGGACCATCACTCGCGGCTCGGATGGATACTACACGCTAAAACCGGAAAACAGCGGAAAGTGCATGGATGTTTCCAGCCAATCCACTGCGGATGGCGCCAACGTTCAGCAGTATTCTTGTTGGGGCGGCGCTAACCAGGAGTGGAGCTTCTCGCCGGCCTCCTAGCTATAGCCAGCCTACTTCGTCAAAGGCCGAGACAGAACCGCGCCGTAGCAAGCGGCCACCGCGACGAAGTTCGGCCGGGGCAGCGCGAAGCCGAAGAAGGTCAGGCGGGGACAGATCGATCAATTGATCTGTCCCCTCATTCTTTTTGCGTCCTCAGGCTACTCGCTCTCGAGACATTATTAAGTCCGGATAGCTGACCGTTATTATTTGCGCTGGACTGCTCGCACTAGCGATATCGTCCACTCGCGTGTGAGCCAGTTATGAAAGTGCGTAGCGCTCGAATCGGCACAACTTCTTTCTTCTCGATACTGAATCGGCTTTTTCGCACATCGCGAAAGCCGGCGTATGGTCATTGGTTCAGGTCGCTTTGATGGATCGTAACTGAGCGTCCTGGGAAATAGGCTTCCTCCATCGGACGAGCGCCGGTTCACAGACGAGAAGGTGGGGCCACGGATATACACTGGCAAATTGTATATCAGAGAGGCAATTGACCCTTTTCAGGTTAGCGTTCCCGTGAGGATTTTTAGCCGGTGCGCTAACGGCGCCTTCGGGATCGCCGCGCTGCTGGCTGTTTTTCCCCTAATGGCGCAAGACGATGTCACCACGCGAAATGCCTCAAGCGGTTATGGCGGGGCGTGGATCACCGGTCCGGCCGCGAATCCGCTCAGTTTCCTGAACGGGCCGGCCTACAGGACCTTTGGGCAGACGACCCCATATGATCTTCCGGACTTCGCCCCGGCGAGCTTGCTAGATGAACAACTCCCGCGTTGGATCAGCTTCGGATGGGAGGAACGGTTCCGGGATGAGGGTTACCACAACAGCGGCTTTAAGCTGAACAATAACGATTCCTATATCCTGCTCCGCTCGCGTCTCCAGATGACGCTTAAGCCTGCCGCCTGGCTCAAGGTGGTCACCCAAGTCCAGGACGCGCGGCCGTTCATGCAGAAACC
Organism: Terriglobia bacterium; assembly: GCA_963799755.1. GTDB lineage: Bacteria > Acidobacteriota > Terriglobia > Bryobacterales > Bryobacteraceae > Bog-105. The sequence goes on from CAWCYQ010000006.1 coordinate 11,977, forward strand.
GCCGTGGAGTCCTCCGAACTTAAACGCATGGGATCTGAAATTGGCTTACGTCCAACTCGGCGATCCGGAAAAACACTGGATCAGCGTGCGCGTGGGACGCCAGCTGATCAACTACAACAACACCATCATCGCGGACTCGGAGTGGCGCAACCAGGGCCGCTCTTACGATGCCGTTGTCGCCAATCTGCACTACAGTCGCTATCGTTTGGGTCTCTTCGCCGCCTCGGCGGTCGTTCCAATGGCGCAAGGTATCAGCCATCATCAGGAAGGGAATAACATTTATGGCGCGTATGGAGCAATTGACCGCCTGGTCTCCAATTCGGTGCTGGAGCCGTTCGTGCTCTGGCGCGTTCAGCCGAGCGTGACGATTGAAACTACCGACAAAACCAACACCGGCAAGCAGCAGGAGTGGGCTTACGGGTTGCGCTTCAAAGGCATGACCCTAAGGAACCTTGATTACTCAGCCGAATGGATCGGTGAACGTGGAAGCGATGGACCGAACAGGATTAACGCGTGGGCGACAAGCGATGGTATCGGCTACAGAATCGAGCCGCTGTACTGGAAGCCACGGGTGTTCTGGCAGTACGACTATGCTTCCGGCGACAGAAATCCCAGAGACGGCGAGCACGGCACATTCGACACAATGTATCCGACAGCTCACGACCGCTTCGGTATAGCCGACGTGTTCGGTTGGCAGAACATCACAACCGAACGCGTGGGCGTGACCATCGAGCCCAGGCATCGTTGGACAGTTACCGGACAGTACCTAAACCTTTGGCTTGCCAGCGCTACTGATGCTCTTTACAATACATCCGGGGTAGCGATCGTGCGCGATCTGTCGGGAAAATCGGGAACACACATCGGTCAGGAATACGACGCTTATACCTGGTATGAGCTGAATCGTCACTTCAACGTGGGCCTGGGGGTTGGCCATCTCCGGGGTGGGCAATTTCTACAAAGCACAACCAAAGGTCCGAATTACAACTATCCGTATTTAGCGATCAATTTCAAGGACAATCCTCGCGGTAAGTAGGCGCAAGCCAATCTACACGAGCCGATCTTCAGGAGAGCCGCCATTAGCTCTTATGCGGTCAGCCGGAATGCCTGGTGCCAATTCGTGGAGGTTGCGTAGCAGTCGTCCTTATCCTGCATGTCCTCTTCTCATGACAGGCCGAATCTGGCGGGGGTTCTTGGTCTTTACAAGCATACTCATACGGCCCGCAACCCCACACGCTCGTTCGCGATCGTGATAATGGAATCGACGAGCAGATCGAAGTCCCGCATCCTGCTGCGGTGATTTGTAATTGCAACACGAATTGCGAGCTTGCCGTTGACGCGCGTAGTGGAAGGAGCGGCAATCCCGCCTGCATGTAGATCAGCAACAATATCCCGATTTAGCCGGTCCAGTTCCTCTTCACTCGCTCCTGCAATATGGTAACGGAAGCAAACAATGTTCAACGTCGGCGGGGCGAGCAACTCCAGCGAGGGTTCGACTTCGACGAGTTCTGCCAGATATCGTGCCTGTCGATAGTTCTTCTCGATCATTGCGCCAAATTTCTCAGTTCCGTGCTCCTTGAGTGCGAACCAGACCTTCAGCGCACGGAAGCTCCGTGATAACTCGGGTCCGAAATCGGTAAACCATTCTCCGCCGCCGGCGAGGCCCCGATCAGAATGCTGCAGGTAATCGGGCCGAGTGGCAAACGCCTTCTTGTGCAATTCCCCATTGCGCACCAGCACGCAACCGGCGTCATACTGCACGTACATCCATTTGTGGAAATCGAATGAGATCGAATCAGAAAGTTCGATCCCTTCAATTAGCGGGCGAAGTGAGCCGCTCAGCGCACACAAGGCGCCGAATGCACCGTCAACATGGAACCAAAGTCTCTCGGATTGGCAAATCTCAGCAAGAGTTGTCAAATTGTCTATTGCTCCAGTATTCACTGTCCCGGCGCAACCAACGACACAGAACGGCTCGCGGCCTTCTTGACGGTCCTGTTGAATCGCCTGCCGTAGTGCAACTGGATTAATCGCGAACTTCTTGTCTACCGGAATCTTATGGAGAGAGTTATGACCAAGCCCGAGTAATTCGAGCGCCTTTGCGACCGAGCTATGCGCTTCGCTGGAGGCATACGTGATCAGCGATTTTGTCTGTGCCCCTCCGATGCCTTCAGCACGTACATCGTACCCGGCGCGTGCATTCCGCGCTACTGCCAAACCGATTATGCTACCCATTGACGTTCCACTCACCACGAGACCCCTGGCCGAATCCGGGTAACCAACAATCTGACGACACCAGTCGATGACCTGACGTTCAACATACAACGCGCCATGGTCGCGGCCGCCGCAGTTAGAGTTCATGGCCGCTTTCATCATTTCCGAAATAATTCCAGTCGCTAATCCAGTTCCGTGTACCCAGCCCCAAAATCGCGGATGAATGTTGCCGGTAGGGTAAGGCAGAATCAGTTCTCGAAAATCGCGATATGTGTTCTCAATACCTTGCGGTGCAACCGGCAGTGGCTCGTTTAGGTGTTGCCTTACTGTTTCTGGCACAGACTGCCAGACTGGCCGGTGGTGCACATCCCGGAGGTAATCGATCGCATCATCCAGGGCGGAGTGGGCCAGAGACCGGAACGCCTCCCAATCCCGTGGGTCCAAGGATTCATCCAAAAGAGTATCGGGATCGACGTCCAGCTTCGGCATGATTGGATTGTAGCCTCCGCGCTAGCGACCAATGAAGCAGCTTTTGCGGCGCGGTTTGTTGGGTACTCTTCTCTTCACCCCAAACTCAACGAGCTGAGTTGTCAGCCCGTTTTCGTCCGCGTGAATAGTTCTCGCGACGTTTAGGTGGCTGATAGATGTAGCCCTCCGGTTTCTCGACTGCCACCGCAGTATCCTCTAAGAGGTGTCTGTTTCCGACGAGTGGTTGGCCCTAGAAGCCGGAGCGAGGCTTTTCGCGGTCTGTTATTGCTCCCCCCTTCACACTACGGCATGAGTGCGTCAAGCACTGAAGTCCCAAAGCAGCCGCGGCTTTCAGTGCAGGCATTTTGGCTGACGTTCTCCAAGCTCATAACGGCGCTTCTGAACATCGGTCTGCCAATCCTGCTGGTTCGTCTCATGAGCCAGGCCGAATATGGCGTTTTCAAGCAGGCGTTTCTTTTCACTGGAACTGCTACAAACGTCGCGAATCTGGGGGTGGGCATGAGCGCGTTCTACTTCATGCCCCGGCATCCCGAGCGTGGCGGACAGATTGCGCTCAATATTCTGCTTTACAACATGGTGGCCGGTTGGGTGCCGCTGATTGTGTTGTCGCTTTATCCGCAAGTTCTAAGACTGCTGTTCAGAACGGACGAGCTGATTCCGTTGGCGTTTCTGCTCGGAATTTTGGTATTCCTGACCATGACCGCCAGCCTCATGCAGGCATTGCCCTCCGCGCTAGAAGACGTACGATATTCCACCATTTTCATCGTAGGTACACAGCTTGCCCGGACAGTTATGATGGCGTGCGCTGTCTTGCTATTCGGCTCAGTGAAGAGTCTGATTATCGCCGCGATCCTGAACCAGCTGCTAAATGCGGCTCTGCTCTACTGGTACCTGAACGACCATTTCCCGCGATTCTGGACACACTTCGAATGGGAATCCTTTCGCGCGCAGCTCGCGTACGCATTGCCCTACGGAGCGGTTGGGGTCCTATGGGTGATTCAGAAAGACCTGGACAATTACTTTGTCAGCGCTACCCTGGGGCCGCGTGACTACGCCCTGTATGCGGTCGGTTGGCTTGAGATTCCTCTGATCTCGCTTTTCCTCGAATCCGTATGCGTGGTACTCACTGTTAGGATCAGCAAGCTTCAGCAAGAGGGTCGGAAGGATGAAATCCTTCGCATCACCGCAGCCGCAGCAACCCGCTTGGCTGCGGTCCAACTGCCTCTCTACACCTTCTTGCTGGTGGCAGGGCACGACGTGATCGTGCTTCTATACACAAAGACCTACGCGCCGAGCGCCAAAATCTTTGCAGTCACGATCACCCTTTTGGTCTTCAGCTTTTTTCTATCGGATCCTATCGTGCGGGCGTACGCTCATCTGCGGAACGTTGTCCTGGGAATTAAGATTTTCAATTTTGTGGTGCTCTTCTGTGCGCTCTTTCCTGCTACCCATTACTTCGGCATGATGGGGGCAGCGGTGGTCGCAGTGGCCATGCAGATCAGTGAACGACTGATGACGGCCTTTGCGGCTGCTAGGACAGTGAATGCGAGCTTCAAAGATTTGGCGCTGTACCGCGACTTTTTCAAGATAACGGGAGTGACCGCCGCAGCGGGATTTTTCGCATACCTCATTCACAATTTGATAAGCCCGGCTCTGCTTGTTCCTAGGATATTGGCTGTCGCGATTTGTTTTGCCCTGCTGTACCTACCAACGTTTTATTTCATGCGTCTCCCCGGATGGGAAGTCATGTCCTGGGAGCGGGTACATTCTTTTGTTCGTACTCGACTGACGGGAATTAAGGCGGCCGCAGATCTACCGCGAGAATGATCAGGACACGGAGCTTGTGACTGACAACGGTTATTAGTGCCCTGCGCTTGCAGCTGTTGCCGCTCTCGATAAGGGAACTGTCTCGCCTACGTTCTGATCAGTTTGGCTCTGTTGAAGCTGGCCTAGCTGAGATAGCATTACTGCCTCGTGTAGCACCCATATCGCCTCCTGTCCATATCGCCGGCTGAACAGAGAACGCCCAAGCCGCGGCAAAACGGCAAGCCTGTCGACTAGCGGAGAAGAAGCTCTAATAGCAAACTGAAGTCCCTGGCTTGCATACCGGCGCTGGAGATCTCGGGGGGTTGGCGTCTTCTTGGCGAAGGCCATGCCCCCAATCTCTGGATATCCTCGCACTATCGTTTGCGTGTGGAAAGTCTTGTCCGCGAACATAGCCTCAGGCAAACCCGCTAAGAAGTCGAATACGTCCCTGTCCAGAAAGGGCACGTAAACTGCGCGAGAGACCTGTTCCCATAAATTAGAAAGCACTGTGACCGCGCGCCGTGACCGATTGTAAAGAAAAAACAACATCATCGGGTTCCACGCGTCACGATAGCGACGCAGCTCTTTGATCAGTGCAGGATATGGATCCACAGCAGCGACCGCTTCTCGCCAGTGTCGGGGCAGAAGAACGAGAGGCCGCTCCGGCGCCAAACGCCGAGCCAAGTCGTCGAAGCGTCCTTCACGATAAAGTCGGCTGTTCTCGTCGTTGTGGAAGAGTCCAGCGGAAAGAACGTCTCCTGCAATTCCGTCATAGATGACCGCTTCGCTGTCCGCCATCGACTGAGCAACCAGCCATACCCACCCGTGCTCGAGAGCTTGAAAGCTCGTAAGTTCGTTTTTCTCGAGATCTGCTCGAACGATGTCCTCGTTTTCCGGACTACGAGTCTGTATGTGCGGCACACCAACAGCGCTGCATAGTTGGCGCGCAACCTCCACATCATCCCGCATAGTGGAGTAGCAAGATGTGTAGCAGCATTCCGGTGGCAATCCCAAGCGAACCAGCTCCAGCAGAATATGGCGTGAGTCGCGTCCTCCGGAAAGCGGCAACTTGATTGGCGCGCCCTCCACGATCCGCCTTTTCATCGCGGAACGAAACAAATCGATATAGCCGTCGATAGCTTCCTCCCGCGACACAGGATTGATCTTGATCTCCGGGTAGCATTCGGTTACTTCGAGAGATCCAGGAGTCCAAGTCAGCTTGCCGCCGACAGGAAAGGCCTTGATAGCGCGAAAGACCGTGTCGCATCCCACGCCGAATCCCATTCGAAACAGCAATTGCAATGCTGCCCAGTCAATCTCCGGGTCGGCGCCGGCCTTGATCAGTTCGCTAATACTTGTGGAAATTGCGATGCCATTGGGGAGCTCGCAATAAAAAAGCGGGAACATGCCGAGGCGGTCGACTTGCGCGCGGAGCTTCTCGCCGTTCCAGTGCCATTCGCCATAAATTCCGTCTCGCTCTCCGTTAGCATAAATCGGATATCCACCGAGGAATGTTAACGGGCCGACAACATCAGGCCGCGAACCCTTCGAGCGAATGACGATGGTTGCAGACCGGGCAACACTCATCAGTCTTGAATCGATCCGTCGGAGGCGGGATAACAACCTGGTTGGCCTTCGATTGAGACGAAGCGGTTCTCAGTTCTCATAATTCGCCATTGCTGGCTGTCTTGCCTATAGGCCAACCGGAGATTGCCACTTCGCATGTTTCTTTGACTTCGCTCCATCAAGGTCCACCAGCTTCATTGCAGGCGAAGGGACCAAGGGGTTGGCGAAGCTCTCAACCATGAACCTCGAAAATTTCGACATCCTCCGTGTGAGGTGATACAGCGTGAGACTAACATAGGGTTCTGACGGTGAAAAGTCCTAGAACTGCTAAAACACTGATAGACTAATTGCGTCCACGGCTGCGTTAGGCCCCACATTTTTATATCCTACCAAAGTAAACCGAACCCTAATTGAAGTTGCGATTGCCGCAACCGAGAATCGCGGAGTTCCCAAAGCTTGTCTGCGCCTCGGGCGGACTATTCGAAGACATTTGCAACGTTCCGCAAGAATCTTCGAGCTAATCAGGGCTCTGCTACACTCGCGGGAATGGAATTGCCAGGATTACGCGAGAATGATTGCGGCTAAACATTTCTTCGCTTATTTGCCCTCGGACGAGCCCGACCCCATGCGGACGGCGCAATTTAGCTCAGCCTTTCAAAGGATTGGATATCGGACCCTGGAACGGTCGGTTCTGGTTGGCTTTGTTCCGCTTGGCCCCAAGGAAAATTTACTCCAGCAGGAAGTGGCCATTCTGCATGTTGTGCCGGGGACTGAAATCAGAATTCGCTCGGAACTGGACTGATCTAGGTGATGAGGAAAGTACGAAGGCTTTTGCCTTCGATACAGTTCGAATGTTCAATCTGATCTCGTGCAAAAAGGATTCGATAACGGTTCTGTCCGATCGGCTTTCGCTTCTTCCGTACTATACGGCGCAAGTGAATCGGGGAACTCTTGTCTGTTCTTCAATCCGGCACATGTTTGCCGCGTGTCCGGAACTTAGTCAAGAACTCGACGATCAGGGTGTTTTCGAGTTCCTGTGCTGTGGTACCGGCTTCGGTACGCGGACGCTGCATAAATACGTTCGCCTATCAAGTGCGGGCCAGGTGATTCGATGGGAGCAAGGCAAAGGCCCAAAGATCGATCGAAGTGGAAGGACTAAGATTTCGTCCGCGAATGCCGCGATGGCTGCGTCCGTTGCGGTCGATCAAATCTCCGATTGCATTCGAGAGAGTTTAGGGAAGCTACCCTCTCCAGGCCTGCTTACTCTGACCGGGGGGTTTGACTCGCGATTAATTGCCTGTTTTGCGGCTTCCTTAAAACTGAGCCCGCACATGGTCACGCTCGGGTATCCAAGACATGATGAGATTCGAGTTGCTCGGGCCGTTGCGCAAACGTTAGGAGGCACGACCACAGTAGTTCCACCGGCCCACCCCGATGTCCTCGAGCTTGTGCCCGTGTGGCTGGAGTGCTTGGAGGGTCTGGCGGATACTCAGACGCTGTTCATGGCGAACCTGTTGTCGTTTCCGGCGAGCGAAGGTACGCCGCTATACCACGGTTTTATAGGAGATACTCTTTCGGGAGCACTGCTAGATCGCATTCCAATTGAAACAGCGAAGGAGCCCGAGGAGATCGCAAAAGGCGCAGCCGCCTACTTTCTTAGCGATATTTCACCGGATGCAGGCGAAGCCCTCAACCTCTCGGCATCCATCGAAGGTGCAGTTGAAGACATCCAAGCAGAATTGGTTACGGATGTTGCTCCCCATCAGGCTTTCACGCTTTGGAATCTAGAGAATATCCAGCGCCGGTTCGTTGGTCATCAGCTGCTTTATGTTGGTCAGCGCTTTATGCCGGCTCCGGTTTTTTATTATCGCCCCTTGATGGATCTTTGGCTCTCCGTGCCGCGCATGGCTCTGGACAACAGAACACTCTTGAAGCATCTGTTTCAGAAACGCTTTCCCAAAATAGCGACATTGGCACACGCAGAACACGTGCCGAGTATGATACCCCGCTCACTACCGAGCATGAAATACCTGTCGGGTTGGCTTTCCCGACGGTACCGAATGAGAATCCTTCGGAAGCTGAGATTTAACACGGAGAAGATGGAAGCCGGCACCTATGCATGGGCGCTATGGCATGGAACCACGCCACAGCAACGGAAGAAGGAATTGCAGGGTGTTGAGGAGACGTTCAGTCTATTGCAATCACGGTTGAGGTGGAACGCACCTCGACCGACGAATACATTGTGGACCAAGTGCACCTCCCTGGAACGTAAGCAATCATTGATGCTGCGCAGGCTGTACTTGCTCGGAGAATATGTCAAGTCGCTTCCGGAGCCGGTCGGCGCGGAGCGGTCCTCTTATAAGTGTGGCGTTATCGCCCAAGGATGGCAACAACATCCATGAGCAGTATCGGCGCAATGGCACACGGGGCGCTTGGACCAGGTCGCCCGGATTGGAGTGGCTGAATCTAAATGAAATCTAGCTGTTACCCGCAGTCCTAACGCACACCTGCAGCAAACTTCACAGTCATTGCCCTGTGCTATACTCACTCGGGTGTCATGCGAAGTGAGGAGGCACAGACTTGTCGGGATCGCGACGAGGATACGTGGATTATGCAGAAAACGGGTCCCGAACCCCGGAATGTCTTCGCGGGCCGCGATGCTATCAGGCGTTTGCTAGACCCGGACTGTAATCCGCCTTTACCGCTGGTGGAATTGCCCGAATGGCTAAACCCATTCGCCGAGCAAAAAGTAACCATCTTCGCAAAACTGATGTACTTGTTGCCGCTGCTGAATCTCAAGTCACTGCCGGCGTTGAACATGTTACAAGATGCCTCGGAAAGGCTGGAAGGCGTCCACACCGTTGTGGAGAACTCGTCGGGAAATACGGCATTTTCGCTGGCCATAGTAGCCCGGCTATTCGGCATTCGATCGACCAAAGCTATCGTGCCGGCCGACATTGCACCCGGCAAACTCGAACTGCTGCGATTAGCTGGCGCGGACGTCCGGTTCGCGTCTTCGGACGAATGTGGAATCGCTCTGGCGAAGCGAATTGGCGAACGTCCTGGGTTCCTGAATTTGGGTCAGTACAGCAATCCTTCGAATATCGCTGCGCATGCAAAATGGACCGCGCAGCAGATATGGGAGCAGACGAACGGCAAACTTACCGTTTACTGCGCGGGACTCGGAACAACTGGCACTGCACTCGGCGCCGTTCGATTTTTCAGGGAGAACGCGAGCCATGCAACTGTGGTTGGCGTTTATTGCCTTCCCGAGAACGCCATCCCGGGAGTGCGGTCCTTCTCTCGGCTGCAAGACGTTGCTTTCGATTGGCAATCGGAGACTTCATACCAGGTGGGAGCCGGGACGAATGAGTCATACAAGAAAAGCCTGGATCTTTGCCGTGCAGGGTTGATGGCTGGGCCCAGTTCAGGCTTTGCCCTTGCTGGATTGCTGCGCTTCCTTGGGAATCAAACTGATCTCGATCAGTTCCGCAATTCGGACGGTAACGTCGTTGCCGCCTTTATCTGCTGTGACACTCCATTTCCTTATATGGACAAATACTCGACGATTCTTGATCCCGCCGATTTTGCGGTGAACGGCACAAATCAGGATGGCGATTAGCCTCTCGTCAACTCGCCGTCGGATCTCCGTCATCGCGCGCCAGTGCCCATTCGAGGCGCTGAATTGCGTGTGAGATTTGTTCTGCTCTGATTGTTGCCTGGCTGGCCCCGCCGCGTTCGCGCGCGAGTCTGATGGTCAAGCCATCCATCTCCGCGCGCAGTTTCGCTAATAGCCGCGGCAGCGGTATCTCTCGATCACGGCTGATGAGGTCAAGGCTATGCTCTTTCGAAGCATTCGGCCGCTTTATCTCGATCACTCGTGAGGCATGTGAGTCCGGTTTGTTCCACATCTTTTGCTCCTTGGGAATCTCTTCGCCGCTATCAGTCGAAGGCCGAAGCGGCGATGCTGGCACGAAGAGCGCGTGAAGAGAAAACGTTGACGCGCGCCCAACTCAGCTACAACTAAGTACGCGACGTTAGTCTGAGATCTGGAGGAGCTCGGCTGCCGTATAACTGCTCTGCGGAGTGAAAGCCGCCGATGATTGCGGGAACTGTTATCCCTCTCAGAGCCAGCCCTGGAAGAATATCCGCTGAGACTCTTGAATCTAGCCAACACTCTGCTCCGCGCTTGTTCCGGTGTCCCAGAAGAGCGGCCTTCCGGTTGGGCGAGACCGCTACGTACGGATCGCTGGCCTGAAGCGATTCGACCGTTGAGCGGATGGTTACTGGCAGTGTGCGAACCGCTTCAGTTAAATCTCTGCCTGAGATGGCCGGCGCCCAGGCATAAGCCACCGCGGCCGTGCAGAATGCAATGCTAGCTGCCCACTTCGCCATCTGAGAGTAAGACGGATCTTCAACCCGGACCGTTTACCGAAATCTGGATGAAGAAATTACAAATTGCAGAAGAAGTGTGAAATTCTTTTATCTCAGCAGCGTGCCGCTGAGTAATAGTTTTGCAATCGTAAAGTAGATGACCAGTCCGCTGACGTCCACCAGAGTTGCCACAAACGGCGCTGAAGCACTGGCAGGATCAAGACGTACTGCGCGCAAAATAAACGGAAGCATGGAGCCCGCTAACGTTCCAAATAGCACCACTCCCACTAAGCTGAAAGCAACCGTCAACGCCACCAGCAGAAAATGCTCCCCGTAGGGATGCCAGACCGACTGCCACACCAGTATTCTTGCGAAGCCGATGACCGCAAGAATCGCGCCCAGCACAAGGCCCGTTGGAAGTTCCCGGCTGATGATTTTCCACCAGTCGCGCAGACGGATCTCCCCAAGCGCCATCGCGCGAATGACCAGCGTGGTCGCCTGTGAACCGGAATTGCCGCCGCTACTGATGATTAGCGGTACAAACAACGCCAGTACCACTGCGCGCGCAATCTCACCCTCGAAATGACTCATTGCCGTGGCTGTCAACATCTCGCCCAGAAAGAGAATGGTGAGCCAACCGGCCCGCTTCTTGATCATCTCCCAAAACGCAATCTTCATGTAAGGCGCGTCGAGCGCCTCCAGCCCCCCGGCCTTCTGGATATCTTCGCTCGCTTCCTGCTCGACTACATCGACTATGTCATCCACCGACACAATGCCACGCATGCGCCCCGCTTTGTCTAATACCGGGATCGCCAGCAGACGCAGCTCTCTGAACAGCCGAGCCAGGGCTTCCTGATCCATCTGCTCGGAAGCGGCGGCAAATTTCGTACGCATGACTTCGCTCACCAGTTTGGAGCCATCCGCCGCGAATAGCTCGCGAAAACTCATCACTCCCAGCAGCCGCTGTGCCTCGTCTAGCACATAGGCGTAATAAAACAGGTCGACCTGCGTGGCTTGCCGGCGCAAATAGACGATGGCTTCATCCACCGTCATATCCGGCCGGACTCTGGCGAAACGCGGGCTCATTAGACCACCCGCTACATCTTGCTTATAAGCCATCAGCGCCGTGATTTCCTTGCGCGTCGAGTCGTCCAACTCGGCCAGGAGCCCATTCCGCTGATCCTCTGGGGCCCGCTGAATCAGGTCTGCAGCCTCGTCTGGCGGAAGCAGTCGCAGCCAGATGCGCTGTTCGTTCTGCGGCAGATGCTCGATCAGTTCCAGTTGATCGTCGGTCCCGAGCGACAGGAATACGTTGTCAGTCAACCCTCGTGGCAATTGATTAAACGATCGCAGCCGTTCTGAGAGCGACAGGTTTCCCCAGTCGTGTATCAGGTCGGTAACGTTGGTTTCAGTCTGCATCCCGTGTCTCCTAACGGCTATTCATTTCAGCATGCCCTCCATCCGCAAAAAAGCCACCCAGCGGTCCCTTGCTCGGGTACGCTGGGTGGCTTTGATTTGATCGTCTCTTAACCGAGCCGGCTATGCCGCTTTCTTCAGCATTCCATGCGGGTCTAGGACAAATTTCTTGGCCGCTCCCTTATCGAAATCGACGTAGCCCTTCGGTGCAGCTTCCAGCGGAATGACTTCGACATTCACGGCCTTTGCCGGGTGCGCTTTGCCGTGCAGAATCGCCATCATGAGCTGGCGGTTGTACCGCATGACCGGGCACTGCCCAGTCGAGAAAGTATGCGACTTTGCCCAGCCCAGCCCGATTCGGATCCCAAGGACGCCGCTTTTCGCCTTCTCGTCCTTGCTCCCCGGATCATCCGTCACGTACAGCCCTGGTATGCCAAGCGCGCCGCCCGCCCGCGCTACTGTCATCAAAGAATTCAGGACAGTTGCCGGCGCCTCTTCACCCTTCTCGCCATGTGCCCGCGCTTCGAACCCCACGCAGTCCACCGCTGAATCCACCTCCGGCACCTTTAGAATTTGCGCAATCTGATCTCCGAGTTGCGCATCTTTCCCCAGGTCGATCGTCTCGCAGCCGAAGCTCTTCGCCTGCTTGAGACGATCCTGATTCATATCGCCCACGATGACCACTGCGGCTCCCAGCAGGCGGCAGCCCTCAGCGCACGCGAGACCCACCGGTCCGGCTCCTGCCACGTACACCGTTGAGCCCGGACCGACTCCGGCCGTAACTGCGCCGTGAAATCCAGTCGGAAAAATATCCGAAAGCAGCGTCAAGTCGCGAATCTTCTCCATTGCTTGCGCCTTGTCCGGAAATTTCAACAGGTTGAAATCCGCGTACGGCACCATCACGTAATCGGCTTGGCCGCCGACCCAACCGCCCATGTCGACGTATCCGTAAGCGCCTCCCGGGCGCGACGGATTTACCGTCAGACAAATTCCGGTTTTTCCTTCTTTGCAATTTCGGCAACGTCCGCAGGCTATATTGAACGGCGCAGATACCAGGTCACCGACCTCGACAAATTCCACGTCGTTGCCTTTTTCGATGACTTCCCCCGTAATTTCGTGCCCTAGAATCATCCCCGAGGGAGCCGTCGTTCTGCCGCGTACCATATGTTGGTCGCTCCCGCAGATGTTGGTGGCCACCAGCTTGAGAATAACGGCGTGCGGCAATTTCTTTCCATTGTGTTCGAGTTTCGGATAGTCGATGTTCTTCACCTCGACCTTCCCGGTGCCGATATATGCTACTCCACGATTTCCTGGCATTCTCATTCCTCCTTTTTCAAGCTTCCAGGTAAGAGACTATCAGGCAAGCTTCCGGTTACTGCTGTTCTTCCGGTTCCGTGACTATGTATTCGTCAGGTACATCATTCTCTGGAACTTCTCTTGTAGTGACCTCGGCAACATCGGCAGGTGGCACATTCTCGATGCTGCTGATCACTGAGGCTTCGTAGGCCTGCCCTTCTTCAACTAGTTCTTTGACGCTCTCGGAATCCGCATCTTCATCGTCTGACAGTCCTTGAGTATCCCCCGACTGCCCGCCTGATGCCGATCCCGGCTTCGCTTCCTCAAAGTCGCTCGTCTCCGGATTCAGCTCCGTACGAAAGGGTTTCTGCTTCATGCACCAATTCTCTCCTATCTCGACTAACACAAACGTGCGTCGCCTGAATGTTCGCTTAACCAGCGCAGAGTCTCTTCCGCGCTCCTGTCAGGCGGAAATACCGGATAAAAGACCTGCTCGATTCGTCCCGCTCTGATGATTAGCGTAATCCGTTTAATCAGCCGCGCTCCCTCGACCTCAAACGTCGGCAGGCGCAGAGCGTTGCAAAACTTGTATTCCGCATCACTCAATACTTCAAACGGTAAATCGAGCCGCTCGGACATCTCTTGTTGATAAGCGGTAGTCTGCGTACTGAGCCCGAACACTTCCGTCCGGCGTGATGCGAATTCCTGATGGCGATCTTTGAATCCGCATGTTTGTGGCGTGCAGCCGCGAGCCCCCGGAATGCTGTCCCATCCCTCAGGCAGCGCTCTGCCGGGCACTCCCGTCATCGGATAGCAGTAAAGTACGACTCGCCCCGTCTCGCTCGAGAGATCGATCATTCTGCCCTTAGTCGAGGGCAAGGCAATCCGCGGCAGGTACACATTAAGTAGATGGTCGGCCGCGCCATCGTTCACTGGCCTGGGTAAATCTGGCGGCAGAGGAAAGTCTTTCGGGCTCATCGGTAGTAGCTCTCGTCCCCTATTCTCCAGCGAATGATTCCGGACCTACATAGGATTTCTTGACCCATCTGCAATCTGGACGTATCTAATTGATATATGTCAAGCGATTCTTTGGCGAACAGGCGCGAACTACTACTGGCAGTCGGTGCGGGTTTGGTGAACTCCGCGGCGGGTTCGACGCCTGCTCAGAGCGAAATTCCTTTCCGCACTCTCGGCCACACCGGCGAAAAGGTCTCCTGCATCGGAATGGGCGGCTATCATCTGGGCAAGAAGGAAGTGAGCGAGGCGGATGCGATCAAGCTGGTACGCACCGGCGTGGATCGTGGTATCAATTTCCTCGACAACTCCTGGGACTACAACAAAGGCGAGAGCGAGAAGCGAGTAGGGCAAGCCATGAAAGACGGTAATCTTCGCAGCCATGTTTTTCTGATGACGAAAAATGACGGGCGCACCAGAAACGAGTTTAATAAGCAGTTGGACGAGTCTCTGAAACGCCTGCAGACGGACCACGTCGACCTGATTCAGTTCCACGAGATCATCCGCTTTGAAGACCCGGACCGGATCTTCGCGGAAGGTGGCGCTGCCGAAGCTGCTCTCGCCGCAAAGAAAGCCGGCAAAGTTCGATATATCGGATTTACCGGTCATAAAGATCCGCATATTCACCTCTACATGCTCAAAGTGGCGGACCAGCATGAATTCCAGTTCGACACCGTACAGATGCCCGTGAATGTCATGGACTACCATTTCCGAAGCTTCACTCACGAAGTTTTGCCGGAGCTGACTAAACGAAACATCGGCGTCCTCGGGATGAAGAGCATCGGCGACAGTGTAATCCTGAAGAGCGGCGCGGTCACCGCGCTGGAATGTCTTCAGTTTTCGCTCAGCCGGCCGGTATCCGTTCAGATCACGGGGATCGATAAGCCCGAAATCCTGGACCAGGCAATCAAGGCGGCGCAGACCTACGACAAATTGTCCTCCGAGCAAATGGCTGCGATACTCAATCGCACCAGGCCGCAAGCACTGGAGGGTAAGTGGGAACTATTCAAGACGAGTGCCATCTTCGACAGCACGGCGCAACACCCAGAATGGCTCGGCTCAACCAGCCCGCATGTCAAAGCGGTCCAGCCGACCATGTCGTAATTGACACGTCCTCCCGAATTTACTTCTGTGTCAATTGCTCTGCCGCTTCGCGCCTGGCGCGCATGATACGTTGATAGACTGTGTCGGGATACGAAAGATAATCAATGGCAAAGCTTCTGAATAAGAACGTACTTGTGACCGGCGCCTCATCGGGAATTGGAGAGGCTATCGCCATCCGCTTCGGCGAGGAGGGCGCGAACGTGGCGGTCAACTATTTTTCGAACTCAAAAAACGCCGAAGTAGTGAAACAAAAGGTGGAGACCGCAGCAGCTAAGATAGCCGGAGGCAAGTCTCGCGCGATCGTCGTCGGTGGTGACGTTGCCGACGAAGCGCAAGTCAAGAGAATGTTCCGCGAGACAATCGACGCCTTCGGCTCACTCGATATCCTGATCAACAACGCAGGTATTCAGATGCCATGCCCAAGTCACGAAATCAAAACCGCAGATTTCGATCGAATCATTGGTGTCAATTTGCGGGGTGCATTCTTCTGTGCTCGTGAAGCGATCCAACATTTTCTCTCCCGAGGGAAGGGAGGAGTCATCGTGAATAATTCAAGCGTTCACGAGATCATCCCCAAACCAAAATATCTGCCTTACTCCATTAGCAAAGGTGGCTTGGGGAATTTGACAAAGACGCTCGCGCTCGAATATGCAGATCGGGGGATCAGGGTCAACTCGGTCGCCCCTGGCGCCACCGTATCACCGATCAATCGTGCGTGGATCGACGATCCTAAGGCCCGGGCCGAAGTGGAAAGCCATATCCCCATGGGCCGCGCCGGAACCGCAGAGGAAATGGCCACAGCCTTCTTGTTCCTTGCTTCAGATGACGCCTCGTATATCACCGGGCAAACTTTATACGTGTGTGGCGGTCTGACTCTCTACCCTGAGTTCAGAGTCGCATGGTCTTCGGGAGAGTAGGCGCTCCTACTGGATGTGCAGAAGCATCAAAAACCTCTTCAACTTCGACCCGCCTGTTACCGACGAAGAAATCCGGGCCGCGTCTCTTCAGTTTGTAAGAAAGATCAGCGGTTTCAACAAGCCGTCGAAAGCTAATGAAGCCTCGTTCCTGGACGCCGTCGACGAGATAGCGGGAATTTCGTCTCGGCTTCTTTATGCGCTCGAAACCAGCGCTCCGGCGAAGAATCGGGAGCAAGAGGCCGCGAAGGCAAAAGTTCGCGCCGCAAATAGATTTGAAAATTGATTGATTCACGCCAGTCGACGTTACGTCAGAGTATGTCAGTATGAACAGTAGATGTTTCGTCGTCTCCTGGTTCTTGCGCCGGCTATTTTTCTAGTCACCGCCAATTTTGTTCCCAGACGGGAAGTTCAGGCAAAAAGTGGGGCAGGCTGGAAAGAGAAACCGTCCCATCAAAAAATTCCGGGCCTCGGAAAATGGGAAAAAGAGATGACCGAGCTCGGTCGAAGATGGTGTAACGGAAAGAAGTACGGTTTCGGCTGGGAAGCGGACGTTTGGTATTACGATGGCACGCGCGTTTATTACCAAATCGCCGACTACACGCATGATCCGTTCTGGAACCACTGCGCGCTTAATGTTGCAGAGCAGTACCGTGACTATGTAGTCCCGAATGCCGGGAAGGTCCCGGGATGGCGGGTTTTCCCCCAAGGGCTTCGCATGGCGTGGCAGCGTACTGGCGATCCCAGCTATAAACAGGCAGTGGTGTTGCTGGCAAAGAATTCGCCATACGCTTACCGCGGCGGCAGCCCTAACGACGGGGCAATACGCGAAACCGCTTATACGGTCGAAGCTTATATCGAAGCCGAAAAGGTAGGCGAGCCTCGCAATCCGAAACTGGAACAAGCGGCAGGTTACATCATCGCTGATTTTCAGAAAATTTTCGTGACCGGCGGCTATCAAATCCACGAACCATTTTTTGATGGACTTGCGGCCGAGGCCCTGATCGATTACTACGAACTTACCCATGATCCGCGTGTGCCGCCCGCAATCAAGCTGATGCTCGATGGCGATTGGACAAAAGCTTACGATCAGAAAACTCATGAACTGGCGTACAATCCCGATCCGCCGGGGCCAACCTGCTCAGTAGGATGCCAGAAATATAACCCGGACCTCACGAACCTTATCGCTCCCGCATACGCCTGGTACTGGCACTACAGCAAAGACGACCTGTACCGGCAGCGCGCCGACGAAATGTTTACGCACGCCCTGGATACCGACATCGGTTATAGCGGCAAGATCTTCAGCCAGAACTACCGCTGGAGTTTTGATTACGTCCGCTGGCGCAGTGGTCAAGACGTACCCGCCGAATAGCGTTTCCGTGCTGCTATCGAGACGGGCCGTTTGAGGGTCGCTTCACGATCTCCCGCCCCATCCGCAAGACGTGAACATCAAAGCGCAAACCTCTGGACACAATCTTTCCCATTATTTGACACGCGCGCCTTTTTTGCGGCGCCACGTGAGTAGGAGTTCCGGGTTTGGGTATTCCCTCCCAGCGCCTCGGTTCGCTGGTACAACGTGTAACTTCTCCTATGTGGCACCACATCCGCCAGTATATTGATGCGATACCGTTTTCGCGCCGCGATAAGACTTTAGTCGTGGACAGCGCATTTGAACCGCAAGATGGTCGAGCTCAACTGATGTGTGAGGGCAACCTTCGAGGTTGGGAATGCCAACAGAAAGGGATTGTATATTGCCGTTGCGCGATAAGTATAATGCCAGCGCCGCGCTCAGGAAATAAAGTCAAAAGCTATTCGCGATCGATGCACCAGGAAAGGCTTGTGGCCCTCCGGTCGCCATTGTGAGATCGAAGTCGTACCAGGCTCCATCAGAGAGATAGCCTTCATGGACGTCCGAGTCGAGACCGAGATAATTCACTCTCATCACGTTTTGTGTTGTATCGACCACATCAGCAACCGAAGAGCCATTAGTAACCTGCGGTCCCCCGGTCGCCATCGTCAGATCGAAGTCGCGCCAGGCATTGCCGGCCATATAGAACTCATGCAGGTGCGTGTCAGTACCAAGATAGTCGACTCTCATCACATTTTGGATCGTGTCAACGACATTGGCAAGCGATGTACGAGTCACGGCTTGCGGTCCCCCCGTTGCCGTTGTCATATCGAAGTCGTGCCAGGTGCCACCGGCAACGTAGAACTGATGGACGTGCAAGTCGACACCGACATAGTTGACTCTCATCACGTTTTGAATCGTGTCAACCACATTGGCGAGCGATGTATCAGCCGCGGTTTGCGGTCCTCCAGTCGCCGCTGTGAGATCGAAGTCGTGCCAGGCGTTGCCGGAGATATAGAACTCATGCACATGCGAATCAGCACCGACATAGTTGACTCTCATCACGCCTTCAATCGTGTCAAGCACGTCGGCAATCGGTGTGCCAGTCGCCACTTGAGGTCCCCCCGTTACCGTAGTGAGATCGAGGTCGTGCCAGATACCACCGGAAATATAGAACTCATGCACGTGCAAGTCGACACCGGCATAATCCACTCTCATCACACCTTGAATCGTGTCAACCACATTCGCGATCGATGTGCCAAGCGAGACTTTCGGTCCCCCAGTTGCGGCGGTCAGATCGAAGTCGTGCCAGGCGCCACCGGAGAGGTAGATCTCATGCACATCCGAATCAACACCGACATAGTTCACTCTTGTCACATTTTGAGTCGTATCGACCACATCGGCGACCGACGTTTCCGGCAAGGCTTTCGGTCCCCGGTTGCGGCGGTCAGATCGAAATCTTGCCAGGTGCCATCGGAGACGTAGAACTCACGCACGTGCGAGTCCGAACCGACATAGTCCACTCTCAATGTGGAGGGGTCTGCGGCCGCCTCAGAAACGAATACCAACCCGGCAAACAGCAAGTTCACCGCGAAAAAAGCGCGGCTCGCTACACGACACCCAGAGTACATACATGGTCCTCCCAACAGACTATATTCGGCGGGCTACGCCGATACCAGCATTTTGTTAGCCGGTTCCAGCAATTCTATTACAAAAAGAGCGACGCTAGACGTGGATTGCGGCCAATGTGAAACTGCCAGGGTGTCGCGAACTCCCTGGAGCACATGCTGCAGCCGGCGACGGGAAGGCATTACTGGCCGCGAAGTCTCCTTAGAACTCCAGCGAGTCCATCGCTTTCCTAACCTGCGAGTCAAGATCGGCCTTCCGAAGATCCAGGTCGTGCCGATGATCCCGAATTTTCGCAAGCTCCATTTCGTTGCCCGCCAACTGCGCTGAATATTTGCGCACCTGATCTTCCTGCCCCTTCACGCGATTCAGGCTGTCGATATCGGCGCGTATGCGGGTTTGGTCCTGCGTCAGATCGTCTGCCTGAGTTTTGGCGAGTTCGAGGGATGCGTCTGTTTCGGCCACTGTATTCTTCAGACCGGCGATCCTCTTCAGCTGATTGCGTGCCGCCTCGCTCAGCTCCTTATTCTCGACTAACGAAAACAGGAAATCCGGAGTCGACGCCATAACCGCCGTGCTGTTAAGGTAAGTGCGCTCTTCTTCGACTTTCAAGGACTGGGTACCGTTTGCAGGTAGCTTCACCTCAAAACGATACGCTGTAGCCGTCCGTTCCGTAGGTTTAGGCGTCAGCACCGAATACTCATAAATTCCTTCCTGTTGGACGATGAGGCTCTTTGGCTTGGCCTCGACGTTCCGGATTGTGTAAGTGCGCGTGGTGCGCTCGCGGTACTGAAGTTCCAGGTTGCCGTTCTTGACGTGGATTTCGCGAACGACTCTGTGCCCGGTATCGAAATTAGTGGTAATGCGCGTCCCGTAATCGACTGCGTATCCAATCAGGCGCCTATCGCCCGCTTTCACGGTTTCAAACAGCGCTTCCCCGGCGTAAGCGCCGCAATCGTACACCGTGATCGGGCCGCCATCCAGCGTTTTCGCCGTGTTGTTTGTGATTTCAGCGGCATTCACCGGATGCTCGCCATCGCTCTGCGTGTAAATCAACAGCTTGCGTGCCGAAATTTTGTTCTGCAGGAACGGCAGCATCGCGGACTGGCTCTTCTTGACCGTGACAGGGCCGGCGAATTTGTACTCGAACAGCTCTCCAAGCGTTGCGCTGGCTGCGCCCTCGATGGAGCTGGTTTGAAGTTGTGCGAATTGAGTTAGCAGCCGCCTCTGGTTTCGGCGCTACGAGCTGGTTTGCGGCGAATTGCTTGGCATTACCCGCGCGGTAAGCGCCTCCGCCCATTCCGCCGCCGGAGCCGGGGCCGTAACCGTTGCCGTGGCCAGTGCCTAGTGCCTGATGCGCTGCCTAGTACGCCGCCAGCAACGCCGGCCGATTGCGTGCTGGTTGTCCGTCCACGCTTCCCGCATAGACAACCGGCCCGGCCGCGCGATCTTCCGCTAATTCGGCCACTTCGCGGCGTTCCGTATCGCGGCGTATCGAGCAAGCTGATGAACGAGATTGGACGTCCGGATACAACGGCGAGATTGACGTTATTCCAATCTTCATTCGTGGTGTTGTCGACGATCGCCCATCCTTCAAGGCTTGAACTCGCTTCATCCAAAACGAGCCGGTAAGAAGACTTCCAAACCGCGGTCGGCGCAATGTAAGAGATGCGCACAGCGCGATTGCCGCGGCCGGTCGAATCGATGTAGACACTTTGGGTGTCGCGCGACTTGTCCTGCGCGATCGTCTGCAAATATTGCTTTAAATCGTCCTGTAGCCTGGCATTCAACAGGCGCAGAGAAATGACTGAGGAAAGATCGATATTAGTCACGTTGCCCGAATCCAGCAGTAGGGTTAGCTGCTCGTGAACCAGCCGCTTGTCGTTGCCACCGCCTGTATCGATGGCACGAGCGCTGACGATCAAGCCCGTTTCCAACTGGTCGCCGGCCTTCACCTCGACTCTCGAGCCTTTCAGGCGATCGAGAAAAGTGCTCAATAACTCTGTATCGCCGATCTGAAACGGATAACGCTTCAGCCGTTGATCCAATGTTTCATTGGAGTCGTACCGAATGTTGCTGATGCGTGTACCCGCGCCTTCCGTGACAATGAGCGACTTCAGGATGTCGTTCATATCCGCGATCTTAAAATCGAGGCGCGCCTCTTCGCCTTCGGCGATTACTCCTTCGCGTTCGAAATATCCGATGCCGTGCTTGTAAAGCGTGACACTCTTTACCGGTACATCGGAAGCGGAAACAGGCACTACGCTTGCCAGGGCTGCTGCTGCAACCGCAGAGAAAGCGATAGCTCTCCTCTGCAGTTCACATATCTGCACGGAACGGCCTCCAGACCAGCAATCGGACGAATACGCGTGTCCGATGCTAATGCATTAGAAGTCGCAACCATGCCTGAAAGTTCCCGGAATGTTTCGAAGAGCCCTCGGTATACAGCGATAGTTCCGTTCTGAACAGCGCGCCATAAACAAGAGGAAACTGCCCGTCGACCCTTACTACGCTAGGTCCTTGCACTCGAATGCGAATACATACCAGCCCCCTTTATCTTTCTGGATGTATGTCGGATGTATCGCTCTTCCAACGAATGTCGTGACGGCACGCTGCCAGAAATCCAGAGCCGCGCGATTCGACTGCATCACGCGTATTTCCCATACTCCCGGAAATTTTCTCCACATCTCATGCGCTACGCTCATTCCAATTCCACGTCTTCGGTAGGCGCGGACAACGAAGAACTCTGCCATATCCCAGATAGTCTCGTCGCCAGAGATTTCGGATCCTCTCTTCATCAAAACCAGCCCTGCTAATTTGCCATCCACCTGGATAAGGAAAGGGTATCGACCTGGCTCGCTCCAATACTTCGGAAGATGCTTGTATCCGAACCGGCCGTTGTCGCCTAGCTCTACATCATGAAACTCGCTGAAATCGTGCACGTATAGCTCGAGCAGATTAGCCAAGACTGACTCTTGTTCTGCTGCTGCCGGGAGAAGTTCAATATGCTCCGATGACTTCTTTAAACCTCTTGGCATAATTCTTCGTGCCGCATCGGGTTCAGCAGAGTTTCAGTCGGCGAGACCAGCTTCGCGCCTGTTCTCCCAGGCTTCACTCAGAGCAATCGACGCACTTATTCGTGTACCGCACCCACTCCTCGCCGAATCTTAGGCCGCTAGTCCGAATCAAGGGATACCACACGTCAACCGCCGTCGCCTTCCTCATGGGCTGTATTGACGTTCGGCTAGGTTGGAACGTTGGCAATTCCTAGCGTAACGATACGTATCCGCGCGCCTCTCCGAGAATCAACCTGGTGCCCTTGACCAGATCGGGATTACGTCGCCTATCTCGCCGACAAATCGCGAAGTGACGGACCCTTCGGCGGGAAGCCCCATCACAGGAAGCGTGAAACTGGCGTTGCCGCCAGGCCACTTCCTGGTGAGCGTTTACTCATGTAACGGGAGAATCTTCGCCCCCGAGCTACCTGTTGAGAACAACGTCAGGCCTCACACTGCCGCGCTTCCGCAACGATATCGTGATTCGCGCGCGGCTAAGACGTTAGCAGGCCTTCGTCACCGGCGTATGGGCCTATGAAGGGATCGGCAGATACCAACTGCAAGTGCTTTGGCTGGGGCGGCTGGTGGGATTTGAACCCACGACATCCAGAACCACAATCTGGCGCTACTACCAACTGAGCTACAGCCGCCGCAATCAGTTGATTTTAACATTCCAGTCACATCAGGCTGAGCGGATCGACATCAATCAAGAGCGCGGTTGTTTTCCACTTCTGCTGTTCGGCAAGTGTTCTTAGATTCTGGAGAACCTGCCGCAGAGTAGCTCGCCGGGTGGCCTTCAGGAGAATCTGGTAGCGATACTCGCTCCTGATGCGTAGCACGGGCGCTTCGGCCGGGCCCATCACGCGCACACCCTCGGGAGGCGGCGTCAGAATATAACCCAACTGCGTGGCCATGCGGAGAGCCTCTTCCTGTTTTTCAGCTCTTGTCATGACATTGGCCATAGATGCGAAGGGCGGATAGCGCAGCCATTTGCGGAATTCAATTTCCTTGCGATAGAAGCCCGAGTAGTCCTGCTGCGCCGCGAAACCAACCGCGTAGTGATCGGGGTTGAGGGTTTGGATGATGACCCGGCCAGGTATGTTGCCTCGTCCTGCCCGTCCGGCTGCCTGGGTCAAGAGCTGAAAGCTGCGCTCTGCGGCACGGAAGTCCGGCAGGCTCAAACCAATATCGGCCAGGACAACACCGACAAGGGTAACGTTGGGAATGTCGTGCCCCTTGGCGATCATCTGCGTTCCGACCAGGATGTCGATATCGCCATCCCGAAAGGCATGCAGAATTTTTTCGAAAGCACCTTTACCTTTGGCGCTATCACGATCCAGACGTGCGATACGGGCAGTCGGAAGATGCTGATGAAGCTCATCTTCGACGCGTTCCGAACCGGTGCCGAGAAACTGGATGTAGTCGCTTCCGCATTGCGGACACGTTGAAGGAACTTTTTCGGAGTAGCCGCAGTAATGGCAAAGCATGCGGCGGTCGCGGCGGTGATATGTCAGGACAACAGAACAGTTCGCGCAGAGCAGGCGCTCGCCGCAAGCGCGGCAAACGAGAAAGCTCGAGAAGCCGCGCCGGTTAAGCAAGAGGATCGTCTGCTCTCCTTGGTCGAGGCGCTGTTTCACTTCTGCCAGCAGCTTGCGAGAGAACGTAGCTTGTTTCTTAGTTTCGAGGAATTCGAGCCGCATATCGATGATCTCGACCTGCGGCATAGGGCGTTGCGCAATGCGTTCCGGCAGCAGCAGGGAGTGATACTTACCCTGCTCGGCGTTAAAGCGGGTCTCTATGCTGGGCGTGGCCGATCCGAGTACCGCGACTGCCCCCGCTTGTTTGGCACGAACCAGCGCGACGTCTCTGCCGTGATAGCGCGGTGTTTCTTGCTGCTTGTAGCTACCGTCGTGCTCCTCATCGACGACCAGAAGTCCGAGCTGTTGAACTGGGGCGAAGACGCCTGAGCGCGTTCCCACTACTACCCGCGCCTGTCCGCTGCGAATGCGTCGCCATTGATCCGCGCGCTCGGCATCTCCAAAGGCAGAGTGAAGAATAGCAACCTGTTTGCCAAAGCGATGAAAGAACTGCTCTGCCATGGCGGGCGTCAATGCGATTTCAGGAACCAGCAGTAAGGCATTCTTGCCCCGCGCCAGAGTTGCTTCGATACCGCGCAGGTACACTTCCGTTTTTCCGGAACCGGTTACTCCCTCCAGCAGAAATGCCTTGAACTCGCCGTCAGCAAGTGCTCCTTCGATCTCGTCCAATGCCGCTTGTTGTCGGGTGTTTAGGAGAGGCCTGGGGCGCTCGAATCCGGTAGGACGCTGAATCGCCTGTCTTTCGAGTATTATCAGTCCTCGACGGGCGAGCGCGCGCGCGGCTTCACTTGCCTGTTTCAACTTATCGCCGAGTTCGGCAACGTTGTGGATGCCCGGGTGCAATTCCAGGAAGGCGAGTAGCTCGCGCTCACTCTTCTTTAGTTTGATGCCAGTAAATGGGCGAGCTAGAAAGGTCGCCTCCAGCCGTTCGGCCCGGGTGCGCAGCGGATCTCGATCGTTTTGACGCCCTTCGGCTACGATCCAGCCTCGCCTAATGAGGCTTCTCGTAACAGCTTTCGCGCCCTCGATCTTTGCGGCCACATACTCGGCGGAGCGGGGCCGTTCTTCGAGAAGAGCCAAAACCTTCAGGGCTTTGTCGCTTTGCACGTGTATGGTGAGTTGCCTGGCAACATCTCTGCCAGCCTCGGTTAGTGAATATTCCGTGCTGCACCGCGTTTCGCCACTCAGGGGAAGCATGCCTTTTAACACTTCACCGATGGGGGCGCAGTAGTATTCGGCTATCCATTGGCCGAGTTCGAGAAGATCAGCCTCAAGCACCGGCTCGGGATCGCGCAGACTGAGTACCTCACGAGTTTCGTGTGCAGGCGGCTCGTCTTGCAGATTTATTACAACGCCGGTCAGTTTCCTGGATCCGAATGGGGCGACTACCCTGCAGCCGACCAGGACACGATGCCGCAGTGTCAGAGGTAACTCGTACGTGAATAGCCGATCAACAGGGACGGGCAGAGCAACGTCGCAATAACGCTTTGGTGAATCAGCTCTCAAGTCCGGCGATTGCCCCGAATGACGATTTCAGCGCTGGGTAGAGCGACCGGTAGACCTGGTAGTGTCGTTTATAAAAGTCCACAGCATTGGGCTCCGGATTTTTCGCGCTGACTTCACGAACGGTCGCCCGGCAAGCTTCCTGAGCATTCGCGTACTCGCCTGTGCCGATCGTAGCAAGAAGGGCTGCGCCGAAAGCCGAACCTTCCTGGGTCTCTAGTGTGGTTACTCGTTTACCCAGGATGTCCGCGAACAACTGGTGCCAAAGTGGGCTCTTCGCGCCACCGCCTGAGAGCCGCGTCACAGTTGTGCTCGCGCCCAGATTGGCGATGATCTCCAAACAGTCCTTCAAGCTGTAGCAAACACCTTCGAGAATGGACCGCACCAGATCGCTCGACTGATGCTTTGCAGTCAGGCCAACCCATGCCGCGCGCGCATTCGGATCGAGGTGCGGCGTACGCTCCCCCATCAAGTACGGCAGCCAAAACAGGCCGTGCGCGCCGGGGGGCGAAAGCGATGCGTCGGCCGTGAGTTCGTCGTAAAGACAATTTTGCGCCAGCCGGTTGCGATACCACTGCAGGCTGAGGCCTGCGCCTTGCGTCACCCCCATTACGTGCCAAGCGTTTGGAATCGCGTGGCAGAAAGTGTGCACACGGCCACCTGGATCGTAAGCCGGTTTCTCCAGATAGGCGAACACGACGCCGGAGGTGCCGACGGTACAGGAGACCGCGCCGGGCTCGACGATGCCGTTCCCGATGGCGCTTGCTGCTTGATCTCCCGCGCCGGCCACCACAGGCGTGCCCTTTTGAAGCCCGGTGGCGCGGGCCGCCGCTTCCGTTACACTTCCCGTGATTTCGCTCGATTCGTACACTTGCGGCAGAGTTGCCCGGTCGAGATGAAGAAGCTCGATCATTTCGTTTGACCACGCGCGGCGCAAAACGTCGAAGAGCGCCGTACCGCTTGCATCTGAAACGTCTGTCGCGAATTCTCCCGTCAATTTGAACCGCAAGAAGTCCTTCGGCAGGAGAATGCGTCTTACACGGCTGAAGAGCTCCGGCTCGTGGTCCCGGACCCATAAAAGTTTTGGAAGGGTGAATCCGGTGAGTACAGGGTTGGCGATTGCACGCAAGACATTTTCGGGTCCAATCGCAGCATTGATCTCGTTGACCTGAGGCTGGCTGCGCTGATCGCACCAAATCAGTGCCGGGCGAATCACTTCCCCGCGGTCGTCAAGCAATACGAGCCCGTGCATCTGGCCGGAAAGCCCGACGCCCAGAATAGAGGAGCCATCCGTGGCCGCTTTTTTAAGAACGCTTTGCACGGCGAACTGCGACGCGCGCCACCAATCCTTGGGGTCCTGTTCAGCCCAAAGAGGCTTCGCCATTCGCATATCTTCGTGAGGTTCGACATGCGAGAATCCGACGCGCCCGTTCGCATCCACCAGTAGCGCCCGGGAACCGCCAGTGCCGACATCTAGTCCGAGCCAGTACATGATCTCTTGTCACTCTCCAACTTGGCAAAAGGAAGATAGGCCGCCCCATAGAGGCCGGCATCGGCTCCGAGCACGGCTCGGTCAACCCTTGTAGCAGTACGGGAGAACGTAAAAGAGCGTTTCGAAATTTCGTCGAACATCGAAGGCGCGAAAAAATCCCAAGCCGGTAAAACTCCGCCACTCAGCAGATACAAGGGAAAATTGAAAGCATTTATTAAATTCGCCAGCGCAATGCCTAACGAGCGTCCCATCGATTCGAATACGCGCTTAGCCCGTTCGTTCCCTTCGAGCGCCAACGCATAGACGTCCGCCGCTGATTGGATTTCGCGTCCAAAGTGCATCATGTGAGCCATGGCTATGATCGCGCTGGCGGAGGCGTGTTTTTCCAGGCAGCCACAGTTGCCACAGCCGCACGGATTGCCTTCGGGAATTACAGTCATGTGGCCAAATTCTCCAGCCATGCCTCTAAATCCATGGAGCACCCTGCCACCACTGATGATCCCACCGCCGATCCCCGTGCCCAGCGTCAGCAAGATCAAGTCCCGAACGCCTTTGCCTGCGCCGAGCCACATCTCACCAAGAGCAGCGGCATTGGCATCGTTCTCCAGAATGATTGGCGCGCCGAGATGTTCTTGTATGCAATCGCGGACCGGAAATCCAATAAAACCTGGCAGATTGACCGCACCGAGAACCACGCCGGCTTCAATATCCACATAGCCGGGTACGCCGATGCCCACACCAGCCAAGCTGGCATCCTCTATGCTGTTACGAATACCGTCAGCGATTCGCGCAATTTCTCCTGCGACCCGTTCGGGACCTGCATCGAAGTTCGCCCTTTGAGAAACTCTGGATATAACCTGCCCGGTGGAGTCAATAGCCGCTGCGCGCAGATTGGTCCCGCCCAGATCTACTCCAATCGAGTACCCGTTCATGCGCCTGAATCATAACAAATGGGGGGCGTTTTAAATGTTTTTGGAGTTTCAAGTGGCGTCGGGGTGGTTCAACCAGAATGCAGCGGCCCCGCGGATGGTGTGAAAAAAAGAATCCAAGTCGGATGGTTTTGAAAGGTAACAGTTCGCCCCAAGTTCATAGACCTCCCGGATTAGCTCTTCCGTATTTGAGGTGGTCAGGACGACGACAGCGATGTTCCGCAGTTCCTCGCTCTGTTTTACGAATTGTAGAATCTTACGCGGATCGGTCTTCGGAAGGTGAAAATCCAAAAATACTAGTTTTGGCCGCGGCGCATTTGGGAACGGTGCCGACCGGCTCAGAAAGAGAATGGCTTCTTCACCGTCGCGCGCCACATGGATTCCGGGCGGAGGATTTAACACCTGTAGAGCTTCGCGCATCAAACGAACATCGGCAGGGTTATCTTCTGCGATTAGTATTTCGCGGATATCGGCCACACTCGTCCCATCTAGCGCTTTTACCTGTGAATCTAAACCCAGTCTATCTTCAGTGCGTGTGCTCTGTCAGATTCTCAGAGTGAACTGAGGCGACGAGAGGCTGATGGCGAAACGGTCTCTTTAAGTTTTCGGAGCGAGTTCGCTCAGCGCCATGTCGGCTATGGCGTCTGCAAAGGCGGCGGTCAGGGGCCTGTGCGCAGTCATCAGGCGGAAATAAAAAGGTCCGTATAATAAATCGAGAAATACGCCAAGGTCGACATTTGCCGCTAAACGCCCTTCCTGCTGGTGACATCGCAGAACAGCTCTGGCTTGCGCTCGGCGCGGTTCGATCCAAAGTTTGCGGAACGCTTCGGCGACCTCCGGATCGCTCTGTGCAGCGGCAATGAAAGCTTTAAAGGTACGGCCACGCCGGCCTGTGAGCAGTTTGACAAAGTTCTGCAACTGAAGCCGGACGTCCTGCCTCAGATCTTTCGTGTCAGGAAAAGGCAGTTCCAGAGCCGTTGCTTCGCGAAGCGCCTCGATGAAGACCGCGGCTTTATTCGGCCACCAGCGATAAATTGTTGCTTTGCTCGCGCCTGCACGCTCTGCAATTGCATCGGACGTTGCGTTGACAAAGCATGTGTCCTCCAGTATCTCGAGAGCGGCCTGGAGTATCCGCGCGCGCGCCACCTCATCGCGGGGACGGCCCCGGCCGCGCGGCGTCGGGTCTGCTTCTGTTTCCTTTGTCATCGTGGACACTCACCGCACCTTATGCAGTGATTCTACTGTTCATATATGAGATGCGTCCAGCTAAACCGTCAGTTGCTAATTTTCGAAACTTTACGGTATCGTAATTACATCAGAAGACTGAATGTGGATCGTCCGAATCGCGCTGTCACGTCCGTACACTTTCATCGTACTGGCGCTTCTCATTCTGCTGATTAGCCCAATTGTCATCTTTCGTACGCCCACTGATATATTCCCGAACATAAATATTCCGGTTATTTCGGCCATCTGGACATACAGCGGGCTCAATCCGCAAGAGTTTGAAGGCCGCATCACATCCGTCTACGAGCGCGTTCTTACTACTACCGTTAACGACATCGAGCACATCGAATCCACCACGCTCAACGGCACCAGCGTTGTAAAGATCTTTCTGCAGCCGTACGCCGATGTCACCACAGGCGTTGCGCAAACCACGGCGGTGTCACAAACCATTCTGAAACAAATGCCGGCGAACATCAATCCGCCGATCATCCTGAGCTACAGCGCGTCGAGCGTGCCGATCTTACAGCTGGCCCTATCGGGCAAAGGACTGCAGGAACAGGATCTGAATGACATCGCGCTCAATTTCCTGCGGACACAACTGGTGACAGTGCCCGGAGCCGTTGTTCCATATCCGTACGGCGGTAAGCAGCGGCAAGTGATGATCGATCTGAATCCGGCCGAACTGCAAGCCAAAGGACTCTCGCCGTTCGATGTAGTGAATGCGGTTTCGAACCAAAATCTGCTGTTGCCGTCGGGAACAGCCAAGCTGGGTCAGTTCGAATACGACGTCGACATGAATTACAGCCCAAAGCGGATCGAGGAGATAAACGATTTTCCGGTCAAAGTAGTGGGCAACTCCACAATTTACGTGCGCGATGTCGCAAACGTTCGCAACGGTTTCGCTCCGCAGACAAATATCATCCGGCGGGATGGCCAGCGCGGAGTGCTGGTCAGCATCTTGAAGGCCGGCAGTGCTTCAACCCTGGACGTTGTGGAAGGGATCAAGAACATTCTTCCGCGGGTTGCCGCTACATTGCCCCCGCAATTGCAGATAAAGCCGCTGGCCGATCAATCCATTTTCGTGCGGGCTTCTATCAACGGCGTCATTCGTGAAGCAATCATTGCTGCCTGCCTGACCGGATTGATGATTCTGTTATTTCTCGGAAGCTGGCGCAGCACGTTGATCATTGCGATTTCTATTCCGCTTTCGATTCTGACATCGATCATTGTGCTCAGCGTGTTGAAAGAGACCATAAACATCATGACGCTCGGCGGCCTGGCGCTCGCAGTCGGCATTCTGGTCGATGACGCGACGGTCACTATCGAGAATATCGAGCGGTTCCTTGAGGACGGCCATGAACTGCGCGAGGCCATCTTGCAAGGCGCCGCCCAGATCTCCGTACCGGCCCTGGTATCCACTCTCTGTATCTGCATTGTGTTCCTTCCGATGTTTTTCTTGAGCGGTGTCGCGAAGTTTCTGTTTATTCCGCTGGCGGAGTCCGTAGTTTTCGCGATGCTGGCTTCGTATATCTTTTCGCGGACATTGGTACCCACACTCGCTATGTATCTCCTGCGTACGAAGCAACACGGCGTTCGAACTCGAAATCCGTTCGTCCTCTTCCAGCGGGGTTTTGAGCGTTTGTTCGAGCGGCTAAGGACCAATTATCAGGCGGTTTTGACTACCTTTGTATATCGGCGGCTTGTGTTTATCCCGGTGTTCCTTGTTCTCTGCTTATCGGCGCTGGCCTTGGTGCCGATTCTAGGGCAGGACTTCTTTCCGACGAGCGATACCGGTCAGTTTAAGTTGCACGTCCGTATGAAAACCGGCAGCCGAATCGAGGAAATGGCGCGTATGTGCGATCTAGTGGACGCCGCAATCCGGCGTGAGATCCCGAAGAGCGAAATGGGCACGGTTATCGACAACATCGGTTTGCCCTATAGCCAAATCAATCTGTCCTATAGCAACTCCGGACAAGTGGGAGCGGCTGATGCCGACATCCTCGTCGCTCTGAATGAGAAGCATCGGCCCACAGCCGATTACGTGCGCGCCCTGCGGACCGACTTGCCACGTGAATTTCCCGGCATGAGCTTCTATTTCCTCCCGGCCGATATCGTGACGCAAATTCTAAATTTCGGTCTTCCCTCACCGATTGATCTGCAGATTGTAGGAAACGACATAGAGGCGAGCCGGGAATTTGCCAACCGGATTCTTCCACAATTGCAACAAATCCCGGGGGCGGTCGACCTCCACATCCATCAACTCTTCGATGAACCAAAGCTGCATATAGAGGTAGATCGCACGAAGGCGGCGGAGAGCGGATTCTCACAAATCGATCTGGCGCGCAGTTTTCTTACTTCCCTCAGCGGCAGCTTTCAGACACAGCCAACGTTCTGGCTCAATCCAAAAAACGGGGTGAGCTATAACCTGGTCGCCCAAACGCCGCAATATCGAATACAGACATTGCAGGATCTCCGAAACATTCCGGTAAGCGGACTGGGACAAAAGCAGCCCGAGATCCTGAGCGATGTTGCGGAGATCAGCCGGGAGCATGAACTCGGTGTGGTGACTCACTACAACATCCGGCGCACGGTCGATATCTACGGATCGGTGCAGGACACGGATTTGGGATCGGTGGGGAGCGCAATCAATAAAGTGATGGATCGCAACCGCAAGTTTCTACCGCGCGGAACCGAGTTGATCTTGCGAGGCCAAGTGGAGACGATGCATAACTCGTTCGTCGGCTTGCTGGCGGGATTGGCGGGAGCGATTGTGCTCGTTTACCTGCTGATCGTGGTAAATTTCCAATCCTGGCTGGATCCGTTCATCATCATCACGGCGCTTCCGGCGGCCCTAGGCGGAATTGTCGTATTTCTCTTCCTGACGCACACCACAATCAGCGTGCCGGCGTTGATGGGCGCCATCATGTGCATGGGCGTTGCGACCGCAAACAGCATCCTAGTGGTGAGCTTCGCGAAGGACCAGCTTGCCAAGCACGGCAATTCGAACGAAGCAGCGCTCGAAGCTGGTTCGACCCGCTTTCGTCCCGTGTTGATGACTGCGCTGGCCATGATTATCGGAATGGTGCCTATGGCCATGGGGCTCGGCGAAGGCGGGGAGCAGAACGCGCCGCTCGGGCGCGCTGTTATCGGCGGTTTGCTCTGCGCGACAGTTGCCACATTGTTCTTTGTACCTGCCGTATTTAGCCTGCTGCATGGCAGGACACAGGAACCGATAAGCAAGAAAAATGATAAGGCCCGTGAGCCAGCACATGCCTGAGCAGTGCGCGCTTGCAATATGGAGAACCGAATGACAATCGAGCAGGAACAGACAGAGAGGCTGACAACCATTACTCCCGCGATAGAGGCCCGCAAGCCGGCTCGGAGTCTGTGGCGCGGATTGGGGATCGCCCTCTTTGCGGCCGCGCTGGTGCTCGGGTACGCAATTTACTTAGGCGTGACGTCACGCGCCAAGGCTAGCAGCGAACTGGGACGTGAGACGCTGGCCAATTCGATTCCTACTGTCGCGACGGTGAAGCCCAGAGTCACCGAAGGAGCCGAGGAAGTGCTCCTTCCGGGCAATATGCAGGCATTTATCGACACACCTATCTGGGCTCGGGCAAGCGGCTATTTGCGAACCTGGCATGTCGACATTGGAGCGCGCGTGAAGCGTGGACAACTGCTTGCGGAGATTGAATCGCCGGAAGTGGATCAACAACTGCAACAAGCACAAGCCAATCTGACCGTTGCAAAGGCCAACCAAAAACTTTCGCAAATCACCGCCGAGCGGTACAGCAACCTGTTTAAGACGGATTCAGTTGCCAAACAGGACGTTGACAACGCGGTGCAGGATGCCGAGGCGAAAAATGCTGCGGTTACGGCCGACGGGGCCGCTGTCGCGCGGCTGCAACAGCTGGTAGCTTACGAAAAAGTATACGCGCCTTTTGACGGTGTAATCACGGCTCGTAACGTGGATGTAGGTGCTTTGGTGGATGCGGATGCGAACAGTCCCGGTAAGGAGCTCTTTCATCTCGCCTCGAACGCTACCTTGCGTGTTTACGTCAGCGTGCCCGAGGCTTATTCGCGAGCAGCTACACCGGGTGTTACGGCATATCTGACCTTGAATGAATTTCCAGGACGCCGGTTCCATGGAACAATTGTGCGAAACGCTGAATCAATTGACACGAGCTCGCGAACGCTGCTCGTGGAGGTAGATGTGAAGAATCCGACCGGCGAATTGCTCCCAGGTTCGTATGTGTCTGTTCACCTGAAGCTGCCATCTAAAGCAGAGGCCGTTACGGTACCCGCCAACGCTCTGATTTTTCGTTCGGCGGGGTTGCAAATCGCTATTCTACGTAAGGGCCGCGTACGGCTGGTCCCCGTTAGTATAGGGCACGATTATGGTGACAGCGTGGAGATTGTGTCTGGCTTGAGCAAAGACGACCAAGTGATTGTGAATCCCAGCGACTCGATCGCGTCAGGAGCGCAGGTCAGGGTCAGCCAATCTGATGCGAGCGGTGAGTAAGACACAAGAGGGAGACGAGGAGTGAATAAGAAGGCCGGATTTGCTGCAGTGGGTATGGCCCTACTGCTTGCTAGTTGCACGGTAGGGCCGAAGTACACCAAGCCCGCTGTTCCAACGGCGCCGGTCTACACCGAACAGCCGCCCGCCAGTTATCAGGAGACACCCGGCTGGAAACCGGCTCAGCCAAGCGACACCGTGCTTCGGGGGAACTGGTGGGAGATCTTCGGAGACTCCGATCTCAATGCCCTCGAGCAGCAAGTGGGTCCGGCTAATCAGACCCTCAAAGTCTCAGAAGCTAATTTCCGGCAAGCCCGCGCACAGATCCAGTCCAACCGCTCTAATTTGTATCCGACGCTGTCTGTAGGACCGCAGATTACGCACAACCGCGTCTCCGCTAACAACCCAACCGGTCTCCAAAGTGATCAATACGGAAATTTTCTCTTGCCGATCAGCGTCTCATGGGAACCCGATCTGTGGGGGCAGGTGCGCCGAAGCATAACCGCCGCAAAAGAGTTGACCCAAGCCTCGGCGGCAGATCTCGCGAACGTCAAACTGGAGTTGCAGACCGAACTGGCTATCGATTACTTCGAGGCGCGCAGTCTCGATGCGCAAAAGAAACTGCTGGACGACACAGTTGTGGCTTATCAGAAGGCTCTCGATCTTACGCAGAACCGGTACAACGGCGGGGTTGCGTCTAAAGTCGAAGTGGAACAGGCCCAGACTCAGCTCCAGCAAACTCAGGCCCAAGACATCGATTTGGGAGAAGCGCGGGCCGAATACGAGCACGCGGTGGCAGTGCTGATCGGACAATTTCCGGAAGGCTTTCATTTGCCCGGAGAGCCGCTCCGGCAAACCCCGCCAACGGTTCCAACCGGCATTCCTTCCGAACTCCTCGAGCGGCGGCCGGATATTGCTGGGGCCGAGCGCAGACTGGCTGCGGCAAACGAACAGATCGGAATTGCGAGAGCGGCTTTTTTCCCTGAGCTCATCATCAATGCAACTGGCGGGCTTAACGCCGGAAGCCTTGTCAACTGGTTCACTTGGCCGAGCCGCTACTGGGCGGTCGGGCCGCAGATTGCACAGACCGTCTTCGATGCTGGCAGACGGCGGGCAGCTTTGATCGGTGCCGAAGCAGCTTACGACGCAAACGTAGCGAATTACCGGCAGACTTCGCTGACCGCGTTTCAGGAAGTGGAAGACAGCCTTTCTTCTTTACGCATCCTCGAGCAGGAATCGGCAAAGCAGCACGATGCAACCGCTTCGGCGGAGACCTCCCTTCAGCTCTCCCTCAATCGTTACAAGGGCGGCTTGATCACCTATCTTGAAGTAATTACCGCGCAAAGTATCGCTCTGACGAACGAACGGACAGATGTCGACCTCATGCGCCGGCGCATGGATACCAGCGTGCAATTGATCAAGGCGTTGGGCGGTGGCTGGAATACCAGTCAATTACCCAACGTCTAGCAGCCCAGGGATTTCAAGAGAGGTATTTGTTTCTAATACGCAGGATGTCCCAGAAGGCTACGAAGAAATCAGCCGGACCTACGTTGGAACCCGCTACGTCGACCCACGATTCGAGCGGGTACTCGTAAATCGCTTCCGCCAGGTGTTTGTTTCTGAGCCCAAATAGTTGTTTATAGCGCGCCAGAATCTCCACATCGAAAACCCATCGCGATAGAAACGGCGCCACAAAAATCCCCCGTGTTTCCGGCTGGACGCGGAACAATTTCGCCCCGCATTGTGTGTCATAGATGGGCAGCTTCAAAACTGAGGAGACGGTGGTAGCAAAAATACGGCCGAGATAATGCCGCGCTGCGCTACGCTCGACATGTCGTCCAAGCAGTTGTACACGTGCTCCGAATATCATCTCGGTAGCAGGTTTGTCTTGCAGGACTTCCAGAAATTTTGGGACTGATGTCAAGGGTGTCGCCAGATCTGCATCCCAAAACCCGACGATCTCAGGGTCGAGGTGATCGAGAGCGTATAGAATCCCCTGGCGAACTGCCTCCGCCTTCCCTCGATTCTGCCCCCCACGCAGGATGTATGTCGAATGCTCGAAGCCGCTACACAGTCGGGTCAGCACTTCGACCGTGTGGTCGGAGCTCCCATCATCGACAAAGAGCAGCAGCGTGGATGTCTGCGTTTGCAGAAATTCCCGGAACTGCGTAGTGTCCAGCCGCTGGGCTTCGTTATAGCAGGGAACGATCAGGCAAAGCTTGTGCGCGGGCGCTCCCAAGCCGGAAGCCGGTTCAGTCATTGAGCGGCAAAGAAATGGTTTTACCAGACGCAGCGGACGTTCGCGCCGCGTCGAGGATTTCGCTCACAATCACATTTGTCTTTAGAGAGGAAAGATCGCCATCTTCGGAAATCTCGCCTCGGATGACCGCGGCCAGATAATGCAGCGGATCGTCATATGGAGCGTTTAGATGCGTGGCATTTGTGATCCTTCCCTCGCGCTCTCTATCGCGGCGTACTTCAATCTGATCGTGAAGAACGGTCCGCGCATAACCGGTGCGCCCGTAGATAGTCATGTCTTTGCGATCGAACGGCCAGTTCCACGAACCCTGGATGATCGCGACGGCCGAAGGATAGGTCAAGATCACGTTTGCTTCATCGTCAACTCTTGGATAAACTTCCGGCTGAAGCTGCTGGGTGACAGCGGTCACCGTTTTCGGTGATTGGCCGTTCATGAGCCACGTCATCAGATCTGCTCCATAGCATCCAAAGTCATAGAGCGCGCCCGCGCCGTTCAGCTTGGGATCTGTTAGCCAGGCAAAGAACTCCGGGGATACATGGATCAGTTTGGGCCCCTGATGCCCGTCGTGAACGACAACTTTACGAACATCTCCCAGTTGACCGCTTTCCAGCAGATCGTGCGCGCTCTTGTTGCTCGCGTACCAGCTTGTTTCGTAATCAACCAGCACATGTATGTTTCCGGCTTCGGCCGCCTTCTGCATGGCGAGTGCGTCTCGATAGCTGACCGCCATCGGCTTCTCCATCAAAACGTGAACATGCCGGCGAGCACACTCTTCGACCACCGCGGTATGCCCGAAGGTGCTCGTGAAAACCAGCATGGCGTCCGGATGAGTCTCTGAAATCAGTTGATTTACTGTCGGAAAGTACAACTTAGGCGAGAGATGGTCTCGTTGACTGTACTTTTCGAAGAGGCTCCGATCCGGATCGGTGATCCCTACTATCTCGATGTCGGCCCGATGAAGCGCCCCGCCCGCTGGAACAAGCGCGCCCCCATGAAGAAAGCCCGATACGTGACCGTGAGCAAGACCCGCAATTCCGACTCGTAGAGGTGCGGAATTTGCGGTGTGCGCACACAGCCCCAACGAGAAAGCGAACAGTAAAGTAGCGTAATCCTTGATTTGCCGCATCGTCCTTTTCATTATGCCCGGCCCGGCAACTAAGCTGGGCCGCTGTCAGAAGCAGACGACTTACGCTCTCCGGGCGATAGACTGCTCCGCGATCAAACAGATCATAAAGTGACGAGCGCTCCAATAGATTGCCGAACCAGCTCTGGTATCCCGACGCGGAGGAGCATGTTCTTTGCGTTCTGGCAGTCTGATATGGCGCTATCGACCGTTGTGTTGAAATGGCGTGCGATTTCCTGGTCGTCGTAACCTTCCGCAAGCAAACAGAATAATTCTTTCTCGTGTTCCGAAATCAGGTTGTGCTCGTGTTTTCTAGCGTATTCGTCGAGAAGTTGGGACGTTATGCTCGCGCTCAAGAACCTGCCGCCCCGTGCGATCACCCGTATGGCGCGAGTTAGATCGCTTTGCGCCGAGTCGGCCAATACATACCCGCGAGTTCCTGCCTTGAAAGCTTCGGCAACGTACTCTTCATCGACGTGCACAGTAACAAAGATAATGCCCACATTCCCGTCTTTAGAGCGGATCTCGCGTGCAGCAACGATCCCATTCAGGTCAGGCAATTTGACATCGAGAAGCACGACATCCGGATGGGTATGTTCGGCCAGCACGACTGCTTCCCGGCCATTTGCAGCCTCTCCGATGACACGAAATGCAGATTCTCTTTCGAGCAACAGCCGCAAGCCGCCGCGGACGATCGGATGATTATTACAAAGTAGAATGCGGGTGGGCTTCATAGTGGACCGAACAAACTCTCATCCGGAACCATACCGGAATATTACCGGCTTCTGGCATTCGCCGCCATCGTGTCACGGCGGTATTCTTGGGCTATTTTCACAGTAGAGCCCTGCGAAGCACGACAAAGAATCGCAATCTACCGCCGTTTCAGTCTAAAAAATCGTGTCCACAGGGGATAGCCATTGATTCCATGAGTTCTTACAGTGGAGTTGTTGTGCAGTGATTTCGTTCCTGCGCGGAGGAGACGGCCAATTCTACAGGAGAATGTCTAACAGCTGCTCCAATCTCGATAGCGAAGCGCAGATATCACTGCTGTCGTGCGTCTCTTTTCCCTGGTCATCTCGTGTACTTCGGGTGATGAATTGATTCATCAACAGTTGCCTAACGTGCCAAGCAGTACTCTTGAGGAGCTGCAGGCGCTCGACACTTGTACGGTTTCGAATGCTATAGAGCAGTTCCATGTCAGAACCCGCAACGAGGGTTTTGTGAACGGCTCCGTGCGCTGCATGTTTCCGCAGTTCCCCTCCCAAGTTGGTTATGCTGTGACGGCACGTATTCGCACTTCGGCGACGCCGATTGCGGGACGCTGTTACTATGATCGCCCGGATTGGTGGGCTTATCTTTTAACCATTCCGGAGCCTCGATTTATTGTTGTTGAGGATATCGATCACGTGCCTGGACTTGGAGCCTTATTTGGGGAGATTCACGCGACTATATCGACTGCTCTGGGAGTTTGCGCGTATGCGACAAACGGGGCAGTGCGGGACTTGCCTGGGATCCGGTCCACAGGATTGCAAGTGTTTGCCGGAAGCATAGCTGTTTCCCACGCTTATGCCCATGTGATCGAGTTCGGTGAATCCGTCGAAATTGGAGGATTGCAAGTTAAGCCTGGCGATTTACTCCAGGGCGATCAGCACGGAGTGCTATCGATACCCATTTCGATCGCAGGTGACATCCCGCAAGTAGCGCACGAGATGTTACGAATGGAAAAAGAGCTGATCGGCTTTTGCCGGTCAAAAGAGTTCTCGTTCCAAAGACTAGCGGAAAAGATGCATTACATTTCGGGGAAACTCGAAACGCCAAATAAAGATCCGAAATGATGCGTACGCAAACCTTCATCCCGCCCTCCAAGGAGCGATCTTCCTATCTCGTCGCTCTTGGACTCACATGTACGGCCGCCGTGATAACGATAACACTCGCATCCTGCGGAAAAAGCGATGTTGCTCGAGCGGGAGGCGCTGGTTCCGGGCAGAGTTTACCAGAGGTCGCGGTAACAAGAGTGATTCGAAAGCCCATGGCGCGTTATCTCACGATCTCGTCCGAATTGGTGCCTTTTCAAGAGATAGACGTGTATGCCAAGGAATCGGGGTTCGTTTCGAAACTCTACGTCGATTACGGCAGTCACGTGAAAAAAGGACAGCTCATGGCGGTGCTGGAAATACCGGAGTTGCAAGCACAACTGCAAGAGGACCAGGCAGCCATCAAGAATGCATCCGATCAGGTGACGGACGCCGAGCACCAGTTGGGACGAGTGGAGGCCCAACACAAAGTTCTACACCTCCAGTACGAACGGCTAAATGGCGTCTCCAAAAGCAAACCAGGTCTCGTAGCTCAACAGGAAGTTGACGATGCGCAGGGAAAGGACTTGGCAGCGGAGGCTCAAGTCGAAGGCGCCAAATCCACCCTGCAAGGTGCGCAAAGCCAGATGGCAGTTGCGCAGTCGAAACTGGTACGTGATCAGGCTCTCTACGATTACTCGAAGATAACGGCTCCGTTCACAGGCGTCGTCACGCAAAGGTATGCCAACTTTGGAACGCTCATGCAAGGAGGAACGAATTCCCCTCAGGCGTTGCCGCTGGTGAAGCTTTCGCAGGAAGATCTGTTTCGTCTTGTCATACCGGTCCCGGAATCTTATGTCCGCTACATCAAAGTGGGTGACCAGGTTAAGGTCCGGGTCCCTTCCGTAGAGAGAGACTTTCCGGGCCGCGTCGCCCGCTTTTCGGTCGATGTAACAGGCTCAACCCGCACCATGCATACCGAAGTCGACGTCCCGAACCCACAGGGCGTATTGATTCCTGGCGTTTACGCCGAGGCAACACTCACACTTGACAGGAGAGGCGACGCACTCGTCGTTCCGCTTCAGGCGATGAGCCAGCAAGGCGATAAAGCGACCGTCCTGATCGTCGATCGATCAAACGTTATTCGATACCGGGAGATCACCCTCGGGATTCAGTCAGACAACGACGCCGAAGTTCTATCCGGTCTGCAGGATGGTGATGAAGTGGTTATCAGTGATAGAAGCGGCTTGCGGCCGGGGGAAGCGGTGCACCCGAAACTTACGCAAGCCGCCAGTTATCAGAGCCAAAGCTGACATCCTCCGAACATCATGTCAATTTTTTCGATCCGTAATCCCTACTTCGTTGTCGCTCTTTGCCTCGCGCTTTCATTAATTGGGGCGGCCAGCATTGTGCGCATGCCGGTCGATCTCTTTCCGGCTATCAATATCCCGACAGTCATGGTTGCGACCTTCTACTCCGGAATGCCGCCCGCGGACATCGAGGACGACATTACCAACCCGTTGGAAAGATTTTTCACGATGGCTGCAGGCGTGGATCACAGTGAATCACGCTCGATGCTCGGCGTTAGCTTGATCAAGGTCATCTTTCAGCCCGGCAGCAACGCCGATACAGACGTCACCGAATTGTCGAACTTGGCACTTGCGGACCTGAAACGATTGCCGCCCGGCACTCTTCCTCCTGTGGTGCTGAAATTCGACGCGTCAAGCCAACCCGTCTGTCTCGTGACTGTGAAGGGGCAGGGCTTGACTGAAACCCAGCTTCACGACCTTGCGCAATTCACTATCCGCAATCAGATCGCTGTCGTCAAAGGCGCGACAATTCCTCCTCCCTTTGGCGGAAAATACCGCCAGGTGATGGTGTACGTCGATCCATACAAGCTTATGTCCAGGCAGTTGAGCCCCATGGATGTCGTGACCGCGGTCAACAACTCTAATTTGATCTTGCCGGCCGGCGACGTAAAGCTAGGCCCCTTCGATTACTACGTCTATTCCAACGGACTTGTCAACGATATGAAGGAACTCAACGATGTTCCTATCAAGACCGTCGGCGACTCCTGGGTTTCGGTCAAAGACGTTGGTAAAGCGGTGGACGCGAGCGCAATTCAATACAACGTCGTGCGTGTCGACGGTCAAAAATCAACGTACATCCCGATCATGAAGCAGGGAGGCGACACTAACACAATTCAGGTCGTCAACGGAGTCCGTCACCTGCTTAGCAACCTCTACGACATCCCGAAGCAACTCCTGACCAACGTAGTCTTCGATCAGTCCGTCTTTGTAAAAGAAGCCATCAATACGGTGCTCCACGAAGGTCTTATCGGTCTGGCCCTTACGAGTATCATGATTCTCATATTTTTGGGAAGCCCGCGTGCGACGACGGCTGTTCTGCTTTCCATTCCCATATCGGCATTGGCTACTTTCATCATCCTTGATCTGATGGGGGCCACGGTTAATACGTTGATCCTGGGCGGTATGGCTTTGGCCTTCTCGCGTGTTATCGATAACTCCGTGATCTCGCTCGAAAACATTTATCGCCATCTCGAGTTGGGCGAACCCCCCATGATGGCTGCACAGGCCGGCGGCTCGGAGGTTACCCTGGCGGTTCTCGCCGCCACCCTGGTGGGCGTGGTCGCCTTCTTTCCCGTCACGACTCTATCCGGTGTGAGTAAGTTCCTGTTTTCTGCGCTCGCCCTATCCTTCTGCCTTTCACTATTCATTTCCTTCCTGGTTGCTATGACCGTGATCCCGCTTTTCTGTTCGCGGTTTCTGAAGGGCGTACCACACGCAGGTCACCAGGGTGACAACCCGGGCGTTGAATCTTCCGCCGGCCAGAAAAAGTCTTTTTGGAGCAGATTCAATCAGGGGTTTAACGCCGGTTTCAATCAGCTTCTAAATCTCTATGAACGCTGGGTGAGGCGCTCTTTGAAACGTCCCGGGCTCACGGTGATGGCTCTTGCCGGCACCTTCATTCTCAGCTTGGCGATTTTTCCATTCCTTGGCGTTGCCTTCTTCCCGCAAACCGATGCGGGTCAATTCACAATCAACATGAAGGCCCCCACCGGCTCTCGGATTGAATTAACAAACGAATATGTTGCCAAGGTTGAAAACGTCATCCGGCAAACCGTGGGGCACGACCTCAAAATGGTCGTTTCCAATATTGGCATTGTGCCCGATTTTTCAGCCCTCTACACCAACAATGCAGGGCCCTACACCGCAACCGTACAAGCTGCCCTGAACGATAACCATAAAGTGAGCACATTCGAATACATGGACCGGGTCCAAAATGAGATCGCCCAACAGTTTCCGGACATTCGGACCTTCATCCAAACTGGCTCCATGGTGGATGCCACGTTGAACTCGGGGATGCCCGCTCCGATCGACGTACAGGTGACCAGCCGAAACAATCAGCAGAACTACCAATTAGCCCAGGAACTCGGCAGCCGGATTCGGAAGCTGCGCGGTGTTGGCGAAATCTATATCCCGCAGGACATAAACTATCCCGCCGTGCGAATGGATATTGATCGCGTCCATGCGGGCGAACTAGGATTGACCGAAAAAGACGTTGTTGACGATGTTATTACCGCTCTAAATTCCAACGTCATGATCGCTCCCAATTACTGGGTAGATTACAAGACTGGCAATGATTACTTTCTCACAGTCCAATATTACGAACACGGTAGACCGGCGATTCACAATTTACTCGACCTGACGAACATTCCTTTGAAGGCGCCTAACCTGAAGGAGCCTACAACTCTCGATACCGTTGTTAAGCTGAACCACACCGAAACACCTACCGAGATCGATCACTATCAGATCCAACGGGCGGCCGATGTTTATGTCACGCCCAAGGGCGAGGACCTTGGCCGGATTTCAAGCGCAATCCAGAAAATTATTACGGATATGAAGGTTCCCGGAAATGTTCGCGTGAACCTGCGAGGAATGGTGCAAGGCATGAATGAATCCTTCAGGAGCTTCGCCCAGGGGTTCATTCTGGCTGCGCTGCTTCTCTATCTGGTTCTGGTAGCCCAGTTCCGCTCTTTCATCGATCCGCTTCTCATCATGCTTGCTATCCCAATGGGCTTCATCGGCGTCTTGCTGATTCTTCCTTTGACAGGAACCACTCTCAATGTCATGTCGCTGATGGGCGTGCTGATGCTGATCGGCGTCGCCGGGTCAAATAGTATCTTGATCGTGGATTTCGCCCACAAACTCGAAGAACAGAATTTTTCGGTCCGAGATGCCGTCATTACCGCATGCCGTGTTCGTTTGCGTCCTATTCTGATGACTTCCCTCGCTACCATCATCGGGATGGCTCCCATGGCGCTCAAACTCGGAACCGGGTCCGAGCAATACGCTCCCATGGCGCGAGCCATTATCGGTGGTCTGACTTCCTCCGTTGTACTGACTGTATTTATCGTTCCCGCAGCGTATCTGCTCATATACGAAAGAAAAGATCGGCAACGACCTCACGGAAATGAGCTGGCTCATGCGTAGCTGCATCACATCGAGACGAACGGCTGCAGTCATCACGATACTGATCGCTTACTTTTCGGAAGTCGTGTGCGCGCAAACTACCGGCTCCCAACTCACGCTGCAAGCTGCCGAGGCAATGGCTTTGAAGAACCACCCGCAAGTACTTGCCTCTCAAGCCAATTACCTTAGAGCGGGTGAAATAGTTACACAAACACGTTCCGCGTATTATCCCGCGCTGAACGCTAATATCACGGGGGCTCAGGCTAATGTAAATAGTCGCCTCGGAGCTGGGGTCCTTAATGATCCTCGTCTATTCAATCACTTTGGCTCTGGTCTCGCGTTGTCGCAGCTAATCACGGACTCAGGGCGAACCCCAAATCTGGTGGCCAACTCGCGACTGCAGGCCCAAGCAAGTCGCCAGGATTATCAGGCGACTCGATTCGATGTAATTTTCGGTGTCGATCAGGCATATTATGAGGTTCTACTCTCGCAGGAACTGATCAAAGTTGCCCAACAGACGGTCGCCACCCGTCAAACCGTCGTCGATCAGGTGACGGCTTTAACAACGAATCAGCTCAAGTCCCAGGTTGACCTGAGCTTCGCGCAAGTGAATCTCTCCGACGCGCAACTGATGCTTATTCGCGCAAGGGATCGTTTAGCAGCAGCCTATGCAAATCTTGGCCAGGCACTTGGCACGAACCAGGCTATCGAATACCAACTTACTCCCCAGCCGATGCCTTCCACACCGCCGGATAGCCCGGATCAGCTGATCTCGGAAGCTAGTCAAAATCGCCCGGAAATGGCAAGTATGCGCCTTCAAAGAGAAGCGGCTCAGAAGTTCGTATACGCGGAGCGCGATCTGAAACGGCCGACGGTGAATCTTATCGCGGTAGGTGGAGGCTTGCCTTACATAGATCCCGGCAATGCCAATCCCGGCATACCCGCGGGATATGAAGCCGCCGCAGTGAACGTACAGATCCCTGTATTCAACGGACATCTATTTACAGCCCGACGCCGCGCAGCAGAGTACGAGCTACAGGCAGCCGATCAACGCGTCCGCGATTTGCAGGATCGGATCGCGCGCGATGTTCGAACCTCCTGGGAACATGCGAGGACCGCGTACGAAGCTATCGCGCCGAGCCAGCAACTCCTCGCGCAAGCCAATATGGCTCTGAACCTGTCACAAGGACGGTACAATCTGGGGCTGGCCTCTATCGTCGAGTTGACTCAGGCGCAGCTAGGGCAAACTCAAGCTGAAGTTCAAAATTTGAGTGCGCAATACGACTATGAAGAAGCCTACGCGGCGCTTCAATATACGTTAGGGTCGTTGCATTAGCATTATTGGAACGCACATGGTA
This sequence comes from Terriglobia bacterium, assembly GCA_963799755.1. GTDB lineage: Bacteria > Acidobacteriota > Terriglobia > Bryobacterales > Bryobacteraceae > Bog-105. The sequence goes on from CAWCYQ010000006.1 coordinate 56,489, forward strand.
AGTTCTGATCGGCAGACGCGGCGCCTGCTGTTACTCGGATTTGGCGGCGTCTTACTACTCTTGGCCTTTACAGGACTGAATGCGCTCTCCGTATTGCGAAAAATCGAAACACGAAGCGAGACCATTCGCGAAGACTACTTCAACCGCGATCGAATACTGGAGCAGCTACGTTCGGATATCTACTTGTCTGGCACATACGTCCGCGATCTGCTTCTTGAGCAGGATACCAGACGAGCGGATACACATAGACGAGAGCTACAGGAGACTCAAGAGCGCGTTCGGGCCAATGTCGCACGCTATAACGGTGTTCTCCGCAGCGAAGAGCGTGGGCCATTCCGTGAGTTCACAAAAGAAGTCGCGTCGTACTTCGAGTCCCTCCAGCCGGCCCTCGAATGGAACGCGGCTCAACGTCAGGCCTTTGGCTACGCCTTCATGAAGGATTCTCTACTGCCGCGGCGCATGACCATCGTTAATTTGGCGGATCAGATTGGCTCCGTCAACCAAAAGCAGATGGAAGCCAGCAACCGCAACATCGCGAATCTCTTTTCTACTTTCCGCCACTCTCTAATCCTGTTACTCGTGCTCACACTGGTTTGCGGAGCTCTTCTGGCCGGCGGAAGCATTCGTCGCATTTTGCGGCTAGAGCATCTGTCTGCTGTCCGTTTTGAGGAGATGGAGCGCGCTCGAGCAGCTTTGAGAGAGCTGTCTGCGCGTCTGATTGCCATCCAGGAGTCCGATCGGCGGTCGCTCGCCCGCGAGTTACACGACGAAATTGGGCAGTCGCTCTCCGCGCTCCTGTTAGGAATCGGAAACGTAGCGGCTGTTCTCCCGTCGGAAGGCAGCGCCGATGCCTGCGCACAGCTTCATGATCTTCGCCGGCTCGCGGAAAGGACGGTGGCTGTGGTGCGGGACATGTCACTGTTACTGCGCCCCTCTATGCTTGATGATCTGGGCCTAATTCCGGCCGTACAGTGGCAGGCGCGAGAGATATCCCGAACCAGTAACGTCTCCGTGCAGGTAAATGCCGAATCGGTGTCGGAGGATCTTCCAGACGAATACAGGACATGCATTTACCGCATCGTTCAAGAAGCGTTGCGCAACGTCGTCCGGCACGCGAACGCAAAAAGCGTTCGAATTCGATTGGATCAGAGGGATCAGGAACTAGTCCTTGCCATCCAGGATGATGGACACGGATTTGTGCCAGAGCGGGAGAAAGGCCTGGGCCTGCTGGGGATGGAAGAGAGAGTAACACATCTGCACGGCTCATTTCGTATCGAATCAGCCCCTGGCACGGGTACGTCCATTTGGGTCGAGTTACCTTTTTCAGAGAATAGCGTGACAGTGGGGACATGACGCCAACGCGCATCGTACTCGCCGACGATCACACAATCATGCGACACGGCCTCCGTCTTGTGCTTGAGCGGCAGCCGGATTTTGCAGTTATCGGTGAGGCTAATAACGGAAGAGAGGCGATTGACGTCGTGATCCGCGAGAACCCTGACGTCGTGATCATGGATATTGCTATGCCTCTTTTAAATGGCATCGAAGCCGCAAAAAGAATTCACGAAGAGCGCTTACGGACTGCGATAGTCATCCTCAGCATGCATTCGGATGAGGCCTACATTCTTAAGGCCTTGAGGGCCGGAGCACGCGGGTATCTCCTCAAAGATTCAGCCGAAGCCGACCTCATTCAAGCGGTGCGAGTAGTGTCGGCTGGAAAGGCATTTTTCAGCCCCGCTGTCAGCAAAGTTTTAGCTGACGATTATCTGCGGCAGTTGCAGCACCGCGGTGTGGAAGATCCCTACGATCTGCTAACCGCAAGAGAACGGGAATTGCTGCAGCTCGTTGCTGAACTGAAATCTACAAAGGACATAGCCGGCTTGCTTGGCGTTAGTCCTCACACTGTGGATACTCACCGCGGACATCTGATGCAAAAACTGAATGTGCACAGCATTCCGGAGTTGATCCTGTACGCGGTGCGCAAGGGAGTAGTGAGCTGATCCTGCGCCACCGAACAGACTTACGCTCCAAGCGGCCGCAGGCTCGCTCGCGATTCACCCTCGAATGCAAATGTCCAGTCTTTTGCCGCATTCTTCTCAACTGAGCGCGCATCTGTTTCGTAAACTCGCGCATGGCATCGACATGACTAGGTGAGCGGCTTGATCCCAAGATTTGCATCGCTTCCTCAAGCTTATCGGCGAAGTAGTGCCTGAAAAACAATCGCGTGGCTTCGCAGTTGTTGATTTGGATAAGAAGCCGGCCTTCCGGACGGTTTCGAACGGCTGAACCCAGCTTCGTCGATAAGCCGAACCAGGCGCAGCGAAATCGACAGAAGCCCGGCGAGTTTTCTGAATAAGTTCACCTCGAGCCCGCTGGAGTCATATGCACCGCAACATCGAAGCGCAAATTTAGATTAGTTATTTCCTAAAACTTGCTTGCTGGCGGTCGATGCAGACTGAGCATTGTCGGCATCCAGATACTCAATCCAGCCGTCCATCATTTCGTTCTCGCTGGCACTGCCCCACCGAACCGTTTTGGTGGGATCCGGGTTGCCTGCTTTATTCGCCGAGTTGTCGAACTCCGCAAGAACTTCAATACGAGTACCTGCGGGCAGATAGATCGGGTCTTTCGCGCGATAAGTGAACTGCCAGTTGAAATCGTAGGCTGGCACAAAAAGCAAGGTCTGCTTCTGGCCGTCCGGCAGATCCGCCACGATGCGCATGGCCTTGCCGCGCAGGTGCATGTGCGGCGTCAGACTGGTAATCAGAACGTTCTTATCGAACGTATGACACTCGCTGACAGCATGATCTGGATCACCTGCCGGAATCAAGAACATCTGGTTCGATAAATCGATCCTACGAGAAATCTGGCGGGGCGGCTCCTTTGCAAAGATCAGGCCGACGCTGGTACGGTCCGTTTCCACCTTGCCAGTAGTGCGGGAATAGTGGATCTGGAAATTCAACGTTGCTCCGGCCGGAATCTTGCGAGCAGTACCGACCGGGTAAACGTCGGGTCCGCGGCCCGGCAGGTAGGAACTGATCAGACTTCCAAGATCGGAGCTTTTCGAACCGGGGAACAAGCCGTTGTCGTCGACGGAACAGCCATTATCGATCACAGGCGCATCCGGGCGAACCCATTCGAGGGATCCCTGGCGGATGCGAATCCAGCGCGCATACTCGGCGGCCGGATTGGTGGCCGGCTTTGCCTTCGCGTCCGTCGACTCCGCCTGGTCAGCGACAAAGACATGCGCGTGATGGACCACTTTGCGGTTTCCGGGCCGCAATTCAGCCGCGACGATCCATCGGTCTTCCTTGAAGTTGGTCGGTACGTTGACGTAGGTGTACTCGTCGGGCCCTTTCGCATCCAGGCGGTGTTCCGGAATGGCGATCACGACATCTGGCTTGCCGATCTTCCATCCGTCGGGGAACTCGGGACGTGTAGGCATGTCTTTGGGGTCGCCCTCGAGTTTGGCGCCCGCCACCCACGCTTTGATGGTATTGATTTCGGACTCGGAAAGGCGAGGGTCGTTCGACCAATGCCCATATTTCGGATCTGCCTTCCAGGGTGGCATCTTGCCTGAGATGACGGCCTCCCGGATTGCGGCGGCCCAGGGGCGAACTTCGGCGTACGTTAGCAGCGACATGGGAGCGATATCGTTCGGGTGATGGCACTTGACGCAGTGTTGGTACAAAATTGGCGCAACGTCGTGGCTGAAGGTAGGTTCTTTCAATTTGGCCGTATTCGTCTGATCACAGAGAGCAAAGGAGGAAGTCAGCAAAGCCGCGCAGACGAGAGCAAATGGTTTCATGAACACAAACACTTTCACTCTATTCTCCTATTTTCTATCACAGCCTTTTCTATCAACCACATGAGTGCTCGCTGTTTTCAGCCCGCCAACTGTTGTAACCCGGGCGAAACCAATTCCCGATGCCCCCGATAGCCAGGACTTCCGCTCGACAGAGCCCAGCTATTAAGGAAGATGAAACTGAATCTCTTCTTTGATCTGGACAGCGACCGGACGTCCATTCTCGAGCGCTGGAGAGTAGCGCCAATGCGATAAAGCTTCAATTGCGTTGCGATCTAACCCCGTGTCGAGGTGATGAATTACCCTAATCGTCCGAACATTCCCATTTGCAGTTACCAAGAAACTCAATCCAACTTTTCCTTCGATCCTGCGCGATACCGCATAAGCAGTGTATCCGGGCTGGACACGCTTCAGTAGCTTCGGTGAAATGAAAGACGACGAATTGCGTTGAGTCAGGGGAGTAGCTGATGCCGGCGCTTTCTTTTCCGGCAGTTCCGGAGTAACGAGATGGTAGAGGCTGTGTCTTAGCCGGAATCGCGGTGACGGTAGGGGCAGGCATCACAAGTTCGACTGGTTGCCGACCCCGGTTCAACCAATCCATAAACGCGATCGTCATACACATGCTTGTGAATAAGGTCAGCAATGTGTAGAACGCGGTTCGAAACTCTGTGGATTTCAGAATCCCTTCATTTTAGCTGTGGCCGTTGGGAAATCGTCAGCCATCACGGTAGACTCGTGATCGAGCATGGGCGCCTTGAAGTCTGTTGCGCTTGTCGCACTAACCATTTCCTTATCCTCGCTCCACCACCTGCGAGCGGACCCGAAGACCGATCCGATCGAAGTTACCTATCTCGGTAACGAGGGATTCCTGGTCCGCTCAGGATCACAGGTGGTCTTGTTCGACGCATTGTTCGGCGCGGGCCTGCCTGATTATGATCGCGTTCCGGAGAGTGTTGTAAACGACATAGAGACAGCACGGCCTCCCTTTGCCAAGATCAATGTGATCTTTATCAGCCATGCTCACCCCGACCACTTTGACCTTCCGAGCACGGTCAGATTTCTGAAGTCACATCCCACAACGGTAGTTGTTGCCCCTGTCGAGATTTCACAGCAGCTACAGAATGCGCTCGCCAATAATCGTCGAATGCTATCGCAAATACGTACAGTATCTGCAGAGGCTGGACGGATCACCACGTCGCTACAAGGCAGCATTCAAATCGGAATTTTTCCCTTAACCCACAGAAATGTCGAGAATCTAGCTTATCTGGTCCTCCTCAACGGGAGAGCAGTCCTACACCTCGGGGATGCGGATATTCCGATGAGAAATCTTGCGCAGCTCAAATTGATCAATCATCGGATCGATGTAGCGTTTATTCCTTTTTGGCAACTTACGAGACCTCGAAGCGTTCGCGATCAGATCAGCGCGAAAGTCGTTGTCCCAATGCACGTGATTACACATGCAACCGCCAGCTCGAAGGAATATCTGGACCATGTCGGTGGACCTGGGGGAATGCTGGCCAAAATTCGTTCAGAGTTCCCTAACGCCGCATCTTCAGGTCCCCTCGAAACAAAAACATTCTGACGTATTGCAGAGTAGCGTTGGCGGGAAAGTGCCGCCTTGTTTGTGAGGCTCATTGCGTAAAAACCACTACTCGGGCACGGTGGCCTTTGCTCAACTTCAAGTCGCTGGTGTAGAGAACGGAATCTGTCGCTTCGGCCAACGCTATATAAGCGGCGTCGTAGCTGGTGAAATTGTGCCGCAGTTCCCAAATCCGAGGCAACAAGGGCGTGTGCGCGAATCTTTCAGCAGGAAGCGTCGCGAGTGTCGCAAAGGCTGCGCCGATCCGGTGAGAATCGATCCGCTGCCCGGCGGCCAACCGGCGAAGGGCGCTCACTACTTCATCCAGCAGGTGAGGAACAATGAAGGATTCGTTACGCCAGGCCAAGTCACGTCTGATTGAATCGGCCAATGTGCCATTTGTCAGTAATTCAACAATTACTGACGCATCGAGAACAATCACCTGGAATCCCGCAACTCGCGTATGGCTTGTGCGGGGCTAATTTCCGAGCGAATGGGTTTCCCCTGCTGCGTCTGTTCCAGCCACTCCCGGATACTCGGGCGCTCCGCCGTGCGCTCAAGCTCCCTCTTAATAAAATCGGACAGACTCATGCCTTCGCGCGCGGCACGGGCTTTCAGTGTGCGGTGCACATCGTCTGGAACATCTCTAATTTGCACCATCTTGGACATGTTCTAAGCATAGAGACATGTGCAGCACATGTCAATCAGTGATCACGAGGTACCGGCACAAAGCCGATCAGATTCATTTCTGCACTAACCCCTGGATCTCATCGAGCTCCTTGCCGGCTTCCGCCCACTTGCCTTGGGCGCTTAGTTCGCGATAGCGCTGCAAATGATCTTTGATTTCGCGGAGCGTTGTTATGGCGTGGTTGCTCGGAGCAACTGTTGATGCTACGACATTCCCCGCCGCGACTGGTTCGGCTTGCGACGACTGCGGGGACGGGGGTCCGGCCGGCTGGAGTCCATTCGCGTTACCGCCAAGTGCCTGGATAAGTTGCGTGAGAGCCTGTTCGTAGGTATCGGCATACGCCATGCGGTTACCCATAGCAAGCGCCACTTTTTTCAGTTGCGGCATGCTGGTCTGCGCCGCCTGAATGTAGATAGGCTCCACGTACAGGAAGCTGTGGTCGATCGGCAGCACGAGAGTCTGCCCACGCAAGACCTGGGAGCCTTGCTGATTCCAGAGTGACAGATCTTTCGAGATGGTCTGATCCTGGTTGATACGCGCGTCGATCTGCATGGGCCCATAAATAATGTTCTGCTTCGAGAGCTGTTCAAACTGCAACTCTCCCAAGTGTTCGCCGTCGCAGCGCCCGTACATCACGCCGATCAGATTGTCTTTGTTGGCGGGCGTGAAAGTCGTGATGAGCATGAATTCGGCGGTATCGCTGCCTGGAAGCGCGGCGACAACATAGGTCGGTGAAACTGCGCCGGCGCCACCGCCTTGACTGCCGGGAGTCTTGGCGAAATCCCAAAGATCGGCGCGATTGTAAAAGGCCTCCGGGTCCTGCATATGAAATGTGCGGTAGATCTCGGCTTGAGCGCTGAAGAGGGTTTCGGGATAACGGGCGTGCCTGCGCAAATCCGGCGGCATCGCGGAAACCGGCTTGAACAATTGCGGGAACAGCCGTTGATAGGCCTGAATCAATATGTCATGGGGATCGAAGACGTAGAGATTCACTTCACCGCTATAGGCGTCGATGGTTGCCTTTACCGAGTTTCGGAGATAGTTGACGTTGACGCCTTCGTCGCCGCCCAAGGTCAAGTCGCGCGAATAAGGATGAGCGTCGGACGAGAGATAGCCATCGACGATCCATACGAGATGCCCATCATCGGTCAGAACCAGGTATGGATCGGGGTCCCAGGAAAGAAATCCGGCCAGCTTGTGCAGTCGATTCAGGATGGGCCGGTGGATCATCATGCGGCTGTGGCTCGTGAGATAGGAGGTCAGGACCGTGTTCGGATCGCCGTAAGCGAGGGCCGCGGCCACGCGCATCGGGAAGGAGATCGGGAATCCTCCAGTACCTGAATAGTTGGTGTATTTGCTTTCCGAGCCAGAAGGATAGTTGAACTCCTGCTGCGCGGTATCCACATAGACAGGCTCGTGTGCAACCTCGCTGTAGTAGATCTCCGGCCGGGTAAGCTGCAGCGGTTTTGCGGTCACGACCGGCGGCGCATCTTTGATAAAGAGCACCGGCAGACCGTCCGGAGTGATGCGATTTGCTTCGGCCATGACGATTCCGTAGCCGTGCGTGTACATCAAATGGGTGTTGATCCAGCGTGCGCTGGCCGATCCGAGTTGCCGGATGTCGAGTTCGCGGGGCGCAACGAGCACCTGACGCAGACGGCCCTCGATGGTGTAACGGTCGACGTCCGTATCCATATAGACATAGGGACGCAGCGGTTGGATCTGCGAGATGGTGTCGTGAAAGGCGCGCCAGTCCCAGAGTCTGACGTTATCCAAAACCGCCTGATGTTTCGCGTAGTCGATAGGAGTTTCGGGTAGTGCTTCGAGCGAGGTCTCTTTGACGCGTACGTTCAGGCCGTAGGCGGAGCGCGTAGCATCGATGTGATGTTGGATGTAGGGGCGCTCGAGCGCCAGTTCATTGGGACGCACATACAAACCAGCAATTATCGAAGGCAAGAAGAAGCGAACCGGCAGCAGGATAAGCAGCAGTAAGGCTAACCGCCCGCGCCTGGCAAGGACGAGAATGGCCGCCGCAATAGCGCCGAGAATAAGCATCCATTGAAGCGGAATGACCAAGTGATCGGCTATCCAATCCACTCCAACCAGATACTGGCCGTGATCGTCGAGCAGGAGCGCATAGCGATCGAGATAGATCTTTATTGCCAGAGCAAGCAAGAACACAGCCGCGATGATGCGGACGAAGCCGGCATCGAAGACGCCGCGAAAGTTGAACGAATCGAATCGGAACGTGCCGGGCGGTCCGGAAAATGACGGCATCCGCTCACTCAGGCTCTGCGCGTTCATCGCTGCCCAGTAAATGAGCAAAGCAAGAATTGTCCCCACGAGCACGACTTGCAGCAGGACGTTATAAAAGGGAAGGCTGAAGAAGTAGAAGTGGAGCGGACGGCCGAAAATGGGATCGATGTATTCGCCCGCTGAAGGAGGGAGGCGCAGACCCGCGAAGTAGCGCACCACGGTCCAACTGTCCACTGTTACATTCGCCACGAATATCGCGAACAACGCGAAGACGAGCAAAGCGATGCGGGTGACGAGCCTGCGTTTCAGCACGCCGAAGAGGGGTCTCTCTCCCGGCTCTTTACGCAATCCCGCCCGGAACGCGAAGAAGAACGCGAGGAAGAACAACAAGGCAGCCAGGGCGATCGGTCCGGTGCCGTAGAGAAGCTGGTTGAACCACGTGTCGAGCTGGTGCAGTTCGGACCACCAGGCGTACGCGATCACCGTTTCGGCAATGTAACGCGAACAAAGCAGAATGGCCAGAAGAGCCAAGACAAGAAACCAAAGGCTGAAACGCCTTTGCCGCTGCCCAATATAAAGATCTGACATGAAAGTTGACTAACTCAAGCTTACGAATGTCATCGCGTCAGGCGGCACAAGAGCGATCCTCCTCCTTAAGAAGGACCAGCAAACCGGCTGTCACGGCATTGAAAATTCTTCGGCGGCGGTGGATAATGTGCAGCGGGCGAAACAATTCCGCCGGCTCGAGCCGTAGAGCAATCAGCCTTCGGTCGCGGGTGTCGCTCAGCATCACGCGCCTGGGCAGAATGCTGATACCAGCGTTGTGCGCCACCGCCTCTTTGATCATCTGGAGATTATCAAAGTGCAGAACCGTTTCGACGCTGACCTTGTGGTCACGCAAATAGCGTTCGACTTGGCCCTGTATTGGAAGGTCGTCGTCGAACCCGATGAATGGTTGGCCCTCAAGCTGGGTTGGTTCAACCGCCTCGCGCGAGGCGAGAGCGTGTTGTGGCGCTATGGCGACCACCATTTCTTCCTGACGCCACGGCAGCGCGATAATTTCGCGCGAAGACTCGGCGTAGCTCATCAGACCCAGGTCGGCTTTATCGTGCTCGACAGCTTCCCAAACACGTTCCGGGCGCAAGTAGGAAACCTCCAACTCCGCTTCTGGAAAACGGGTCTGAAAACGGCTCTCAATCTGAGACATTTCCGATAAACCGACCGAATAGATGGCGGCCAAGCGCGCCACACCGTTGATTTTCTGGCGGAGCGCATCCAATTCGGCTTGCATTTCGTCCTTGCGCCGAAGCACATCGCGGCAGAAGTCGAGATAGAGCTTGCCGGCTGGCGTTGTGGTGAGAGGGCGGGTGGAGCGATCGAACAGGAGAACTCCCAGTTCCCGTTCCAAATCCGTCAGCGCCTGACTGGCGGCGGATTGGCTGACGCCGCTTGCGTTTGCTGCTTTACTGATGCTGCGATGATGTGCGATGTCGCGTATCAGTCGTAAATTCGCCAGAGTCACAAAAGACAACTATACCATAAGAAAAATCGATATTGCATAGTCTTAGTTTCGATTTGACTCATAATTTTGTGCCGGGTATACTTGAGACTCATCTCTCCATGTCAGCAGAGGAGCGAGAAGTGTATTCGTACGTTAACACCAATCAACTTCCCACGGCACGGGGTTTGTACGACCCTGCCAACGAGCATGACGCCTGTGGTATCGGATTCGTCGTAAACATCCAAGGTGAGGTCTCGCACGAAATCGTGCTGAAAGGCATCGAGATCCTGAAGAATCTGGCGCATCGAGGTGCCTGCGGATGCGATTCGGAGACGGGAGACGGTGCCGGTGTTCTGATCCAGATTCCTCACGCGTTCTTCGCGCGCGAAACACCCAATTGCGGCTTTAAGTTGCCGATCGCGGGCGCCTACGGGATTGCAATGTGCTTCCTTCCCGTGGAGCGGCAGCAGCGGCTCGTTTGCGAAGGGCTGCTTGAAAGAATTTCGCGCGACGAAGGTTTAACGGTTCTCGGATGGCGCGATACACCGGTCGAGGTGGACGCGATCGGGCGTGTGGCGCGGGCATCTCAACCGTACATTGAGCAGTTCTTCGTGGCGCGTCCAACGGATCTGTCTGACGACGAATTCGAACGAAAGTTATTTGTCGTCCGTAAGCGCGCGGAAGCGGCAGTCGCTGCTGCACCCGATGTCCGCGATAAAAGCTTCTTTTACATTCCCTCGTTCTCGTCGCGCACGATTATATATAAAGGCCTGCTCCTGGCGCACCAGATTGGGGAGTTCTATAACGAACTGCTCGATCCGGAAACGAAGAGTGCGTTGTGCCTGGTGCATCAGCGTTTTTCTACCAATACCTTCCCCACCTGGCAACTGGCGCACCCGTTCCGTTATCTCTGCCACAACGGAGAAATCAATACCGTGCGCGGCAATCATAACTGGATGAACGCGCGTCAGTCGATGATGTCGTCGCCGCAGTTTGAGGATGTAAGCAAGCTGTTCCCGGTGATTCAGCCTCAGGGGAGCGACTCGGCGGCGCTCGATAACGCGGTCGAGATGCTGACGATGGCGGGGCGCTCGCTGCCGCACGTGATGGCCATGCTGATACCGGAGGCATGGGATGCCGACACGACGATGTCCGCCGAAAAACGGGCGTTTTACGAATATCACGCCTCGTTGATGGAACCGTGGGACGGTCCCGCCGCGGTCGCTTTCACCGACGGACGGGTGATCGGGGCGACGCTCGACCGAAACGGATTACGTCCGGCGCGCTACTTAATCACCCGGGATGGCCTGCTCGTCATGGCATCAGAGACCGGTGTATTGCCGTTCGCCCCGGAAGAAATCGAATACAAGGGCCGCTTGCAGCCTGGCAAGATGCTACTCGTCGATCTCGAGCAGGGTCGCATTGTTCCCGATGAAGAGATCAAACATCAACTGGCATCGCGACAGCCTTACGGCGAATGGCTCAAGGAGAATCAGATCAATCTCGAAGCCCTGCCGGAACCGAACCGCGTGCAGAGTTCCGATCACGAAACTGTTCTGATGCGGCAGCGCTGCTTCGGCTACACGGATGAAGACATCCGGTTGCTGCTCAACCCCATGGCAGGTGAGGGACAAGAGGCGCTAGGTTCGATGGGTGTGGACACGCCGCTCGCCTGTCTCTCCGATAAACCGCAGTCGCTCTTTCACTACTTCAAACAACTGTTTGCCCAGGTGACAAACCCCCCGATCGATCCGATTCGTGAAGAACTCGTGATGTCACTGACCAGCTACATCGGTGTCGAGCGCAACATCCTGAACGAGACGCCGCAGAACTGTCACACGTTGAAGATGCCGCATGCAGTGTTGACAAATCGCGATCTGGAAAAGCTGCGGCGTGTCTCACGAGGCGATCTGCTCGCTTCCACTCTGACAAGCACCTTCAGCGCGCGGGACGGCGAAGCCGGATTGAAACGGGCTTTGGATGGCCTCTGTAGGCGCGCTTCGCTCGCTATCAAGGCTGGCTACACGCTGCTGATCCTCTCTGACCGGGGCGTCGACGAAGATTTTGCGCCGATTCCGTCGCTGCTGGCGTTGACGGCGGTTCACAATCATCTGGTCCGCGAGGGAACACGAATGGGTGTGGCACTGATTATAGAGTCCGGTGAACCCCGAGAGGTCATGCACTATTGCCTTCTCATTGGTTATGGCGCGAGCGCCATCAATCCGTATCTGGCGATTGAGACGATCGAAGAGTTGGCGACCGGCGGCGCTCTGCCGAACGGAGTTACACCCGCGATTGCGGTCAAGAACTACATCAAATCCGTCAATAAAGGCCTTCTAAAAGTTTTTTCGAAGATGGGCATATCGACACTGCAGAGTTATCGCGGCGCCCAGGTCTTCGAGGCGATAGGGTTGAACAAGAAACTGGTCGAGGAATATTTCACGGGTACTTCTTCGCGCATCGAAGGAATCGGCCTGGACGTGCTGGCGCAAGAGGCCATTGCGAAACACAGTTTTGCGTCGCGGCCTGTATCCGAAGCGGAGACGGAACTGGCGACGGGCGGCGATTACCAGTACCGGATTCACGGTGAGCGCCACATGTTGAATCCGCAGTCGGTAAGCAAGCTGAGGCATTCGGTACGCCAAGATAGCTATGCAACGTTTCAGGAATACTCGAAGCTGATCGATGAGCAAAACGAAAACTTGTATACCTTGCGCGGTTTGCTGCAGTTCAAGACGATTCCGCGTCCGATTCCGCTCGAAGAAGTAGAGCCTGCGAGCGAGATCGTCAAGCGTTTTGCGACTGGAGCGATGTCCTTCGGTTCGATTAGCGCGGAAGCGCATGAAACGCTGGCGATTGCAACCAACCGCATCGGCGCGCGCTCTAACACCGGTGAGGGCGGGGAAGACGAGGCACGCTTTATCCCGCTGCCGAACGGCGATTCGAAACGCAGCGCGATTAAACAGGTCGCTTCGGCTCGCTTTGGGGTCACAACAAACTACCTGATCAACGCGGATGACCTGCAGATCAAGATTGCGCAGGGCGCCAAGCCAGGTGAAGGCGGACAGTTGCCTGGCCGGAAAGTGGATGCGACGATTGCGCGCGTACGCCACTCGATCGCGGGCGTGGGCCTGATTTCACCGCCGCCTCACCACGACATTTATTCGATCGAGGATTTGGCTCAACTGATTTACGACCTGAAAAACGTCAATCCGACGGCGCGGATTTCCGTGAAGCTGGTTTCGGAAGTCGGAGTGGGTACGGTGGCGGCCGGTGTCTCAAAGGCACACGCAGACGTCGTGCTGATCAGCGGATACGATGGTGGAACGGGCGCTTCGCCGCTTACTTCCATCAAGCACGCCGGCATCCCCTGGGAGCTTGGGCTGGCCGAGACTCAGCAGGTTCTGGTGATGAACGATCTGCGCAGCCGCATTCGCGTACAGGTGGATGGCAAGCTTCAAACCGGTCGCGACGTGGTCATTGCGGCGTTGCTCGGTGCGGAAGAATTCGGCTTTTCGACGGCCCCGCTGGTGGCGCTCGGTTGCGTCATGATGCGCAAGTGCCACCTGAATACCTGTCCGGTGGGAATCGCGACACAGAATCCGGAACTGCGCAAGAAGTTCGACGGCGCGCCGGAGCATGTCATCAACTTCTTCTTCTTTGTCGCAGAGGAGATGCGCGAGTGGATGGCAAAGCTCGGATTCCGTACGGTGGATGAAATGATCGGCCGCGTGGACATGCTGGAGATGCGCACCGCCGTCGAGCATTGGAAGGCGCGCGGCTTGGATTTTTCGGCGATTCTATACAATCCTCAAGTTCCGGGACGGGTAGGTAGGCGCTGTCTCATTGGACAGGATCACGGATTGCAGGAAGCGCTCGACCACAGCTTGCTGGAGCAGGCGAAAGCGGGGATCGAAGAGAGGAAGCCTGTTGAACTGACTATGCCGATTCGCAATGTGCATCGTACGGTGGGCGCGATGTTGAGCGGCGAAATTGCGCGGCGGCACGGCTCGGGCGGCTTACCGGATGACACTATCCGGATCTCGTTCAGCGGATCGGCCGGTCAGAGCTTTGGAGCGTTTTTGGCAAAAGGCGTTACTCTGACACTCGAAGGCGACGCCAACGACTATGCGGGGAAAGGGCTCTCAGGCGGCAAAATAGTGGTTTATCCGCCTAAGAACTCGCGCTTCGCGCCGGAAGAAAATATCTTGATTGGCAACACCGTTCTTTACGGAGCAACTAGCGGCGAAGCCTACTTCAACGGCGTGGCGGGCGAGCGTTTTGCAGTGCGTAATTCCGGTTCCACAGCAGTCGTGGAGGGGGTGGGAGACCATGCCTGCGAGTACATGACGAATGGCACGGTGGTGGTGCTGGGGTCCACTGGACGTAACTTCGCGGCCGGCATGAGCGGGGGCCTGGCGTATGTTTTTGATCCTAGCGGTGAATTCGGCCGGGTGCGCTGTAATACGGCTGGGGTGGATCTGGAACCCATTTTTGAAGCCGAGGATATTCTCGCGCTGGAGAACCTGATCCGTAAGCACGTGGAATATACCGGAAGTGCGCTAGGTGCCCGAATTCTGGAAAACTGGACTGAGAACCTCACGAAATTCGTCAAGGTATTTCCGCATGAGTACAAACGTGTACTGCAGGAGCGAAAGGCCGCCGAAGCGGATTTGCAGCAGGTCGCTTTTGTCCAAAGAGAACATGCGGCTACCGGGGAGCACGTAGGGTGGGCGAATGGGTAAGGTCACCGGCTTTCTCGAGCACACGCGCGAGACTCCTGCCAGACGGCCGGTTCTCGAGCGGGCCAATGACTGGTTCGAGGTCTACCAGGAGTTTCCTGCGGATCATCTCAAACATCAGGCTGGGCGTTGCATGGATTGCGGCATCCCGTTTTGCCACACGGGCTGTCCGGTAAACAATCTCATTCCCGATTGGAACGATCTGGTGTGGAAAGATCGCTGGCGAGACGCGAGCCGGTCACTGCACTCGACCAACAACTTCCCGGAATTTACCGGACGAATTTGTCCGGCGCCGTGTGAGGCATCGTGTGTCCTCGGGATCAACGATAAGCCCGTGACGATTCGTGTAGTTGAGCAGCAGATCGCGGATAGGGCCTTCCAGGAAGGATGGCTGCCCGCGGAGCCCCCGCGCAGCCGCAGTGGCAAGAAGGTCGCAATCGTTGGGTCCGGGCCGGCGGGTCTGGCTGCGGCGCAACAACTGAACCGCTCAGGACATCTGGTCACTGTGCTCGAGAAAGAAGACCGGGTCGGGGGCTTGCTGCGCTACGGCATACCGGACTTCAAGATGGAGAAATGGGTCGTGGATAGGAGGCTGGACCAGATACGTGAAGAAGGCGTCGAATTCCGGACGAAAGTACATGTCGGAACGGATATGCCGGCGGAAGATCTGGTGCGTAATTATGACGCAGTGCTCGTCGCGATCGGCGCGGAGGCGCACCGGGACCTGACGATCCCAGGGCGTGAGCTGAAGGGTATTCATTTTGCAATGGACTATCTGACTCAGCAAAACAAACGCGGCGCCGGCGATCGATTTAGCAGAAACGAAGAGATTCTGGCTACCGGAAAGCGAGTCATCGTGCTCGGCGGCGGTGATACCGGAGTCGATTGCTTGGGCACGGCGCACCGTCAGAAGGCTGCATCGGTCCATCAGTTGCAAATTCATCCCATGCCACCGGAGGAGCGGCATCACAGCACGCCTTGGCCGATGTGGCCGTTGCAACTGCGGGTGGAAGCTGCCCATGAAGAAGGCGGATATCGGGAATGGAGCGTTCTGACAACCCACTTCAGCGGGGACGAGCACGGCAATGTAAAGAAGCTGCATTGCGTGCGCGTAGGCCCAAAGCCGGCGTTCGAAAGGATTCCCGGTAGCGAGTTCTATCTGGACTCGGACCTGGTGCTGATTGCAATCGGCTTTTCAGGTCCGGTGCGCAGCGGTTTGCTAGAGCAGTTGCGGCTCGCTGTCGATGAGCGGGGCAACTTGCAAACCGACAATACCTTTCGAACTTCCGTGCCGGGTGTGTTTTCAGCGGGAGATTCGCGGCGAGGACAATCGCTCGTGGTGTGGGCAATTGCCGAAGGCCGCCAGGCAGCACATCACATGGACAAGTTTTTGATGGGGCAGACACAACTCCCTCTTTAACCCAAGTTCGTCACAACCACTCCCGCCGGTCGCTGACGGAGCCGCGCCCATAGGAAGCGGTCGTGGGTACTTGATGTGACGAATTTGCATTAACGTTCGGCGCCCACGCTACTTACGCGCCAAATAGTAGTGGACCGCGGGCGTCACCAGCAGCGACAACACCATTGAAGCTAAAATTCCTCCAATCACCGCGATTGCGAGCGGCTGTAGCATTTGAGAGCCGGCTCCTATGGCAAGTGAAAGAGGGATCATTCCAGCGACTGTTGCCAGAGCCGTCATGACGATCGGCCGGAGACGACGCTCACCCGCTTCAATCATTGCCTCGCGAGGCGGCGAGCCTTCTTTACGAAATTTCTGATCAGCGTCTAGCAGCAGAATTCCGTTCTTCGCTACGATCCCGATAACCATGATCAATCCCATGAACGAAGAGATGTTGAATGTCGTCCCGGTCAGGAGGAGCGCCAGAAAAACTCCAGAGGTCGAGAGCAGAGCTGATGAAAGGATGGCTACGGGCGCCGCGAAACTCCCGAATTCGAGCAGCAGCACAGTGAATAGCAGAACAATGGCGCCTATCAGGACAAATAAGAGGTCGTGAAACGACTCTTGCTGCTGTTGGTAAAGGCCGCCATAGACTACGCGAATAGCCGAAGGAATGTGAAGGCTCGCGACTTTTTTCTGCACCAGGGCAATGCCGGCGCCAAGACTCACTCCTTCAAAGCGTCCGGTGACCGCCACATCGCGCTGCAAATTTTCGCGTCGAATCTCGGCTTGACCCGGGTCGTTTTCAACTGTGGCGAGACTTCCAAGGGTCGCTACTTTACCGGTACTACTCACCAGAAGCGTATTGCGAATCGCGTCGAGCGAGGAACGAGTGTTGGGCGGGAATGTGACGCGCAGCGTATACGGCCGATTGTCGACCACGACGGGCACCGGCGAGGGCTCACCCTGGAGGATGGCGCTCGTATCGACTTCAATTTCCTGCGGCGTAAACCCAGCACGAGCGGCGATGCCCCCATCCACCTTGAAGGTAATGGCCGGCCCACTGATTGCATCTTCGATTCCGTTCTTCACGTCTTTAACGCTGCTGATGGCCTTGATCGCGTCGCCGACCTTCGGCGCCCAGACCTTCAGTAATGCGTAGTTCTCGGAGAACAGTTTTATTTCGATAGGATTCGGCGAACTGGTGAGATCGCCAATCATATCCTCCAAGGTCTGGTGAAAATCGGTGTCAAGTTGCGGGAATTGCGCATTCACCTTTTCCCGCGCTTCAGCTATGACCTCCTCCACGCCGCGAGAGCGCTTGGATTTCAGAAGCACGGAGATATCGCCGGTGTTTGCTTCTGTAACGGTCGCCAGCCCCAACTGCAGGCCGGTGCGGCGTGAGGTGCTTTCTACTTCGGGTATGCCGTGAAGAATCTGTTCGACGCCTGTCAGAACGCGATTTGTATCCGACAGAGAGGCGCCCGCGGGCATGAGGTAGTCGAGGACAAAGCCCCCTTCATCCATGGCAGGCAACAGGTCGGTACCGAGCGACCGATAACAAACGATCGAAATCGCGATCAGCAGTAACGCCAAGGCGGCCGTCCAAAACGGATGAGCCAGCGTCGCATTTCATTGCGCGTTCGTAAATGCGGATCAGCCTGCCTAGAATTCCCTTGGTTGGAATCTCGTGCTGCGAGGAAACGTCGTTGGAATTCTGAGCACGCGATTTAAGGAGTAAGTGGCTCAGGGCGGGCGTCCAGGTGAGAGCCAGCGCCAAGGAAGTCAATAACGCCACGGCCACTGTGATGGCCAGTGCTCGAAAGAACGTTCCGGTGACTCCGGTTATGGTAACCAGCGGCAGAAAAACCACAATCGGTGTAATGGTCGAACCCACCAGGGGAGCGCGGATCTCCCGTATTGCGCTGCGAATAGCGTCAGAGCGGCTTTGACCGGCATCACGGTGAAGAACGATGTTCTCGACCACTACGATGGCATCGTCAATCACCAGGCCCACAGCGGCGGCGAGACCGCCCAGCGTCATCAGATTGAAACTCTGCCCGATGAGTCGCAGGACGATAAAAGTGACCGTTAGGGTGACAGGAATCACGAGTCCGGCAACAATCGAGGTTCCCCAGTCGCGTAAAAAGAGGACCAGAATGACAGCCGCCAGAAATACGCCAATAAGAATGGCGTCGCGGACGCTCTTTATCGATGCGCTTACCAGATTCGATTGGTCATAGAAGGGCTCGAGTGAAATACCACCCGGCAGCGTGCTCCGCAGACTTTCGATTGTCTGGCGCACCTCGTCGGCGACGGCAACGGTATTGCTATCCGGTTGGCGATAGACGTTCAGCAGAACTGCCGGCCTTCTGTCTGCTGTGACGACAGTATAGACAGGCTTTACCGAATTACCGACAGACGCAACGTCTCTGATCCGGATGGGCGAGCCGCCCGCGGTTGTTTTGGCGACGATCGCGCCGATTTCTTCCGCAGTCTGGACTTGACCGCTTACTAAGGTCAAAACTAACTGATGATTCTGCTCGAGCAGGCCAGGTGAATCGATCAGATTGCTTTTGGCGATCGAGTCGAGCAGCCCCGGAATAGTGATTTGCGACTCGACGAGTTTCTCCGGATCGGGCTGGACCTGGAACTCGGGCTCCTGGCCCCCCTGCACGACTATGGTCGAAACACCGGGCAGCCGGTTCAATCTGGGTTTGATGGTATATGTCGCCAACTGCCACAGCTTTGTCTGCGGTACGGTCTGCGAGGTCAGGCTATAACCCTGGATGGGGAAGGCGGCAAATGTGAGGCGATTTGTCGTTATGAGAGCCGTGGCGGGCAGAGTGGGCTGCACACGTGCAACCGCAGCATTCACGTACTGGAGCGTCTGGAACATATCCACTTTCCAGTTGAAAAACAGATCGATCTCCGCTGAACCCCGGCTGGTGATCGACAGGACGTGATCGATTCCCGGGACCGAATTGACGGCCTCTTCGATGGGACGTGTCACGATAACCTGCATCTGATCGATAGGCATGACTCCGTTGTCCACGCCGATGACGATTCTCGGAAAGTTGGTTGATGGGAAAACCGCGACCGGAATAGTAAAGGCGAGATACACTCCGAACAGCGCTAGCGCCGCGATGATGAAAAGTATCGGCTTCAGAAATCGCGCGGTCCAGTGGTCGGACCCCAGGTCGATCTCCGCCGTATGTTGAAAGCTAGACGAAACACTCATTTGTCGGCGTCATCCGCGCCGGCTGCATCCGGTTTTACGATTTGAATTTTGGCCTTGTCATCAAGCCCCAAAGCTCCCTGCGTAATCACCTGTTCGCCGGGTTTCAGCCCGCTGAGAATCTGCGTCTGGTCGCCAGAACGCACGCCGACTTTGACAGCACGTTCGTGCGCCACGTTATCCGAGCCCGCCACCATCACCTTTTCACCGCCGTCATCGGAGGCGAGCAGCGCGGTTACCGGAATGACTATGGCGCCCGGTATCTCACCCGCATCCATAGAAATTTGTACGGTGGAACCGAGCTTCAGATGCTCGCCGGGATTTTGCGCTTCGACCCAAACCTGCACGGTCGTGGTGTTGGGATCGACTGCCGGGCTGATCACCGTGATCTTGCCCGGCACCTCGCGTCCCGCGGCCGAAATGACAGCAGGTTTCCCAACTGTCAGAAGGGCGGCCTCATGGACGGGGACGCTGGCCCGCGCGACGACTCGCGAGAGGTCGACAATCGACAGCAGAGCCGAGCCGCTATTCGCCATTTCCCCCACATTGAGAGGCCGGTCCGATACTACACCGCTCATGGGGCTGCGTACAGCAGCGTATGACGCCTGAGCTTCCGAGCTTTCATAGTGAGCCTTGGATGCGGCCACCTGCGCAGATGCCCCCTTTAGCTGTTCCGCGCGACCAACCGTTTCAAGCGAGTTGAGATGCTGTTGAGCGTTTTCGAACTGGCTCTGTGCAGTCACCAGGGCGACCTTCGCGTCGTCGACGAGCTTTTGAGCCAGCGCACCCTGCCGGAACAATGATTCCCGATTCTCGTAGACTCGCCGTGCGGCATCCAAACCTTCACGAGCCGTCGCAACGTCGGTCCTTGCCTTTGTGAGGTCGTCAGGCATCGTCGCCGCGGAAGTGTTTTGGTAGGCGGCCTGAGCTTGATCGTAGAGTTGTTTGCTCTCCTGCGCCGCGGCTACCAGGTCACGATCTTCAAGCGTTGCCAAAAGCTGCCCTTCGCGAACATGATCGCCACGTTGAACCAGGAAGCGCGCTACCGGCGCATTGATCTTAGGAGTGATGGTGGCTTGCCTTAGCGGATAAAGAATTGCTTCAGCCGTGATGTACGAATGGATGGCCGTGCGCTTGACAGGAGCAATCTGCACGGGGGCAGCGGCAGTCGCTTCATCCGCGCCGATCTCCGCGGTGTTTTTCTTCGAGCAATCCGCCAGCAGCAGCGTCAAGAAGATGACCAGGAGATATCCGCAGATTCGCATTGGCTAGAAGGTCCCCATCAAGGTTTCGAGCGTGAGCAGCGCGACACGATACCGGACTAAACCGTCGTCAAAAGCGGTTCGGGCCAGGTTCGCGGTAGTTTGTGCATCGACCACCTCCAGCGCTGTGGCTTCTCCCGCCTTGTAGCGCAGCAGCGTGAGCCGGAGGCTCTCGGTTGAGAGCTCGGACGAGGCGCGTAGCGAAGCAACTTGAGAAAATGCCGTTTGTGCCTCCTGATAGCCGGAGCCAATGTCGGCCTGCAACTGCTTTTGAGTCATAGTGACATCCAATTCAGCCTGCCGCGCTCTGAGATTTGCCTGCTTTACCTTGCTGCGAATCGCGCCCCAATTCCAGATGGGCACGTTGAGCGTTGCGGCCGCCGAGTAGCCGAGATTCTGTCGGTAAGGAACAAGATAGTCGGGTAAGGTGGAGCGCCCGCTCTCGTTCGTAGGATGATTCGTTCGAAAAGTGAACTGGTTCGCATCGATACCGTACCAAAAGTCCAGAGATAACGACGGTAGATACGCGTATCTCGCGACACTCACGCCCAGTCGCGCTTGCGTCAGACTCGCGCGAGCCGCGTGCAGATCCGGACTACCGCTACTGGCCTGCGTGGTTGCTTCGTTTAGAGGCGGCAGTACTCCAAGCTCGGCCAGATCGTCGACAACAGAGTAGTTGAGCTGCAGACTTGGAAAAATCAATACAGCCAGGCTGATCTTAGCTTTTTGAACCGCTAGCTGAGCATCCTGGATGTCTCTCTGGCGCTGCTGGACTTGCAACTGGGCCTTAATCACATCTGAGTGCGCCGCTTCACCGGCTTGCTCTTGCTTTTGAGTAATGTCTAGAAACTGCTGTGCTTCGGAAAGGCTTCTCTGTGCGTTCTTTAGCTTTCGTTCGGCGCCCGCTATCGCGAAGTAGTCCTGAATGACGGTAGCTTTGAGACCCCGCGCGGCCACGTCGAGCCTGGCTCGTGCTACTGCTTCGGCCGCCGCCGCCATGCGGATTTCGCCCCGGCGAACCAGCGAGAGAAGCTCCTCGTGAACAACACGCCTGTTCGTTGTAGACATGCACGCCGTCATTGGCCACGAAGACTCCCGAAGGCGTGCCGTTCCCTTCGGTGTAAATAAACTGATTCAAGGCACTCAGGGAAGGCAGTGCGGCGGCGCGAGCCTGCGTCTTGTCTTCGTGGGCCAATCGGGCGACAACGTCCGCGGCCTGAATCTGATTACCGTATTTTTCCGCGCGGGAGATAGCTTCCTGCAAAGTGATCGTAGTGGCCGCAACGGCATCTGGCGAAATCAAATTTGCAGAACCCAAACTCGCCGCACTCTGGGCGGGCAGGGAACTGCCCCAGGCAGCCAGCACGAAAACCAGGAGTGCTAAAGATTTCTCGAACGCTAAATTCCGGCACATCCTAACGCCCCATTTAAGCAGCCGATCCTGAAGAAATACTGAAGGCGCATCAGCAGCTTGCTCAGATTGACGCTGATTCTTCACCGAATATTCAGCCAAATCAAGTTAGTATGTTAGCGGCATGCACATCCTTGCAGTTGAGGATGAACCGGCGATGGCTGAACTGCTGCGCTCGGCTTTGGCTGAGGAAGGTCACCAGGTTGCGCTGGCGCAGGATGGCCAGCAGGCCTTGGACTTCGCGGCCAGCAACCGCTTCGATCTTATCGTTTTGGATCTTATGCTGCCGCGGAAGGACGGTTTTGAAGTGGCGCGGCAGCTTCGGCGGGCCAATATTCAGACGCCCGTCCTGGTCTTAACGGCGCGTGATTCACCAGCCGATATTGTACGCGCGCTGGATGGCGGCGCTGATGATTACCTGACCAAGCCATTCTCACTCGAGGTCTTCCTCGCGCGCGTCCGCGCAGTAAGCCGGCGCGGGGAAATTCCTCAGCCGGTCTGGCTGCGCGCCGGAGCTCTCAGCCTTGATACGGCCACGCACGAGGTAACCAGAAGCGGCAATAAAATCAGTCTCACGCCCCGCGAGTTTAGCCTGCTGGAGCTGTTGATGCGGCATAAGGGCCGCGTTTTGCCGCGTTCAACTATCGTCGAGCAAATTTGGGGCTTCGATACGGAAATCGAGGACAACACACTTGATGTTTTTATTCGTCTTTTGAGAAATAAGATCGAACTACCCGAAGCTCCAAAGCTGATTCGTACGGTACGTGGAATCGGCTACTTATTGCAGGACCCCGAGCCGTGAACCAAGAGCGTCTCGATTCGCGCGCGTTTGGCTCTTTGGTACACAGCTGTTCTTTCCCTCGGCCTTATTTTATTTAGCTGCACAGTGTGGCTCGCTCTTCGCCAGACGTTGCGCGCCGATCTTTCGGCTATCCTCGAAAATCAGGCGCGCGGACTCGAAGAATATCTGCACATTGAGGAGCAGGATCAGCCGGTAGATCTTGCTCACGAGATCGACGAGTACTCGCAATCGTGGTTACAGGATCATCTCCTGATCGTTTACGACAACACAAACAAATTGATCTATTCCAACGCCGCGGAGGGCTCGGAAGGATTGGCCGTCCGTGAGCTGAGCAAGCCTGCCGGCAAACCATGGAAGCTTTCCTGGAAGCACAGGCGCTATCTGGCTTTGAACCGCAACATTCCGTTAAAAGCAGGTGCC
Organism: Terriglobia bacterium; assembly: GCA_963799755.1. Classification (GTDB taxonomy): domain Bacteria; phylum Acidobacteriota; class Terriglobia; order Bryobacterales; family Bryobacteraceae; genus Bog-105. Next base: position 79,592 of record CAWCYQ010000006.1, read on the forward strand.
TTTCGGGCTTTCCTCGCAGTCTCCTCGGCCTCGAATGATCGAGCAGTGAACCTGCTGGGATGGCTGTTGGTCCTGGTAGTGCCGTTATTTGTCGCGTGCGCCGCCGGCGGCGGTTATTGGCTAAGCCGGAGAGCGCTGCTGCCGGTCGACAGAATTACGGAACGGGCTCGCACCATCGGGTTAAGCAATCTCTCCCAACGCTTAGAAGTCCCGCACACCAATGACGAGCTGCAACGCCTGACTGAAACCTGGAACGGCATGCTCGGGAGACTGGAGGCAGCCGTTCTGAAAATATCCCGCTTCACTGCCGACGCTTCTCACGAGTTGCGGACGCCGGTAGCAATCATTCGCCTGGCAGCGGAGAATGCGCTCAGAAGACCGCGCAGCGAAGCCGAATACCGGGCGGCGCTACAGCATATCCAGAGGGAGTCCGAGAGCATGACTGATCTCATTGGCGACTTGCTTTTTCTGGCAAGAGGAGATGTTGAGATGCCGCTCGAATCCGAACCGATAGCCCTTGACGAACTCGTCAGGAGCGTGTGCGCTGACCTCGGCCCGCTTGCGTCCATGAAGGGAATCACCCTGGCGCAAAGTCTTCAAACAGCCGTTAGAATCTCGGGCAACCCTTCCGCATTGCGCAGAATGCTTCTGGTTCTGATCGACAACGCAATCAAGTACACTCCCCAGAGCGGAACGGTGTCAGTTCAACTGGAACGAAATCATGAGAGGGCTATTCTGCGCGTGGAAGACAACGGAATCGGCATTCCGGAAGAAGCCAGGCCGCGGGTTTTTGAGCGATTTTTTCGCGTCGACGCGTCTCGAAGCAAGGAATCGGGCGGCTATGGCCTGGGCCTGGCGATTGCTCAGGCCATAGTACAGCAGCATAACGCGACGATCGAGGTACATTCCAACAGCGGTCGGGGAACTGTCTTTTCAGTGTCGCTACCTTCGGGGTGAGCGCACTTATTTGCTTGCCGCCGACGAGCAATTTTCCAGATGCTCTAAGACAAAGAGCCGCAACGAGCGCGGAGTGATGTCATATTCCTCTCCGATCTTGAAGCCGTGCGCCTGACGTCCGCCATCGGGATCGTTTGTGTCGATTAGAAGGGACCAGCATTCGCCTCCGGGCGACTCGGGCAACTTGAATTTCACAACGTCACTATGTTCGTTGATGACGAGCAGCAATGTCGCCTCCTTGCCGCGCTGCCGAATACCCGTCGTTTGGGCGCGTCCATCAAGCAGCATGCCGAAGCAGCGCATGCCGTGGTCACCCCATTGCGCGTCCTCCATCTCGCTACCGTTCGCGTTGATCCAGGTGACATCCTTTACGCCGAGGTCTTCGTTGTAGTCGCCAGTGAGAAACAAATTACGTCGCAGCACGGGATATTTCCGCCGTAGACTGGTTAATCTCTTGACGAACTCGATTAGCGACTTGCCCTTTTCCTGGAAATTCCAATCGAGCCAACTGATGTCGTTGTCCTGACAGTAAGCGTTGTTATTGCCTTTTTGTGTCCGGCCGAACTCGTCTCCGGCGAGTACCATTGGTGTGCCCTGTGATAGCAGGAGCGTCGCCAGTATATTTCTTATCTGGCGCTCACGCAGGCTGTTGATCTCGGGATCGTCCGTCGGACCCTCCACGCCACAATTCCAGGAACGATTGTCTGAGCTGCCATCCTTGTTATCTTCCCCGTTCGCTTCGTTGTGCTTCTCGTTATAAGTCACGACATCGTTGAGGGTGAAACCGTCATGCGCCGTAACGAAGTTCACGCACGCCCAGGGTCTCCGGCCGCCGTGATTAAAAACTTGCACCGAGGCGCACATGCGTTCCGTCAGCGCAGAGGCAGGTGCCTTTCCGCGCCAGAAATCGCGCACGGTGTCGCGATATTTGTCATTCCACTCTGCCCATCCTGGCGGGAATGCGCCAACCTGGTAGCCACCTGGCCCGCAATCCCAGGGCTCAGCGATCAACTTCACAGTACCCAACACAGGATCCTGGCTCACCGCTTTCAGAAATCCGCTCTGGTTATCGAATCCGTTTGGTTCTCGCGCCAATATCGTGCCGAGATCGAAGCGAAAACCGTCGACGTTCGTCTGTTCTACCCAGTAGCGCAGGCTGTCGGTAACCATCTGCATCACCCGTGGATGGCTGACATTAACTGTATTCCCAGTGCCCGTGTCATTGATATAAAATCGCTTCTTGTCCGGCAGCAGACGATAGTAGTTGGCGTTATCGATTCCCTTAAAGGATAGAGTCGGTCCTTTTTCGTTACCTTCCGCCGTGTGGTTATAGACGACATCCAGGATTACTTCCAGGCCAGCATCGTGAACCTTTGCAACCATTTCTTTGAACTCACGGAGAATATCCAAGCGGTTGGCGGCGTAGCGCGGGTCCGGAGCGAAAAAGCCGATGGTGTTATAACCCCAGTAATTCGTTAGACCCTTCTCGAGCAGGTGACTGTCATTGATAAAAGTGTGGATCGGCAGAAGCTCTACGCTCGTTACTCCCAGTGACTTGATGTAGCTGAGAACTTCCTTAGACCCCAGGCCGGCATATGTCCCGCGCAGTTTTGGCGGTACGTTTGGATGGCACTTCGTGAAACCTTTTACGTGCGTTTCGTAAACGATTGTTTCGTCCCAGGAAGTGGGTCGCCGACTAACTCGTTCTCCTTGCCAGGTGAAACTCGGATCGACAACTGTACACTTCGGCATGAAGGGCGCGCTGTCACGCTCATCAAATGTCGTATCATCCCCCGTTTCCATCTTGTAACCGAAGACTGCGGGATTCCACTGCAGCTCTCCGCAGTGAGCACAGGCATAGGGGTCGAGCAGAAGCTTATTCGGATTAAAGCGGTGACCTGCATCCGGTTCATATGGCCCATGCACCCTGTAACCGTAGATGGTTCCCGGAGTGACATCAGGCAGGTAGCCGTGCCAGATTTCATTCGTATATTCAGGCAGCGCTATGCGGTCTGTTTCTTTCTTGCCTTTGGCGTCGAATATGCAAACTTCCACCTTTGTTGCATTGGCGGAGAAAAGAGCGAAATTAGTGCCCTTACCGTCCCAAGATGCTCCGCGCGGATGAGGCACACCTTCCCTGATCCGGCCGCTTCTGCGTTCAGCCATAATGATTTCCCCAGTATGAGATGACTACTTGCACCGCAATCGCTCATAAGAAAGTGATTGCGGCTTACCGCGATTGCTATCTCGCTACTTCTAAAGGGTTGAAAACAGCTCGGCGCAAGTCTTCCGTCAATTGCTCCGCAGAGCGACGCTTATCGGGTGAAAGGATTTCACCAACCCTCACGCCTATTTTACCTGAGCGAAACCAGCGGCCACCCTGCGCCTTTAATTCGCCCAGTCCTGATAATTGCACGGCGAGTGCCGGCACCTCCAATTCCTTCCAAAGCAGGCCCGCCCCGGTTTTGAACGGCTGCGGCGTGCCGTCAGCCGAGCGGCGGCCTTCTGGAAAAACCAGCACACTATATCCTCGATCGACTGCTTCGCCCGCATGCCGGAAGCTCTCCCGAAATCCGCCAAGCTGCGGAAGCGGGAAGACATTAAAGAAGGCAATCATCAGAAAATACGCGATCGGCGCAACCAGGTTCAGAAACCAATTGCCCTGATTACGCCCCCGCCTGAAATCCATCAGCATCTCGCCGGACATGGCGATAGCGACCTTGCGTTGAACCGGCCCCGGCAGAGCGAACAGCACGAACGCCGCATCATAGGAGGTGATGTGATTCGCGACGATCAGCAGGGGCGACCGCGGCCATTGTGTTGCCTTGCTTGTCACAAGGGGTTTCGCGAGAAAATGTACCAGCGGCATGGCAATGGCTTCCAGAAATACGCTGCGAATCGCCTGTTGGAGCGGGTTCCAAGGCCAGTGCGGATAATGGTGAAGATTACGGCCACCGCGATCCTGAGTGCCGGCTGCGGACGTCCGCTCTATCAACTCCTGAACATCCGCGCCAGTCTTTACATTCTGTAACGCAACATCGTCCAATGCGACGCCGTAGCGCTGCTCGAGTTGGACCTGCAACTGCACGCGTCCAAGACTGTCTAGATTCAGATCGGATAGATGATCGGCGGTCGAAGAATCTGCCATTCGGCTGGTTGCAAGGCTGCTTGCGACTTCGCGGCGCAGAACTTTCCCGGTGGAAGTGCGGGGCAAATCGGGCTCGGGCCAAATGGACCAATGCCGGATCTGCTGAAAGTCGGAAAGCTCGCGATTGGCTCCGGCTACTGCCTGCGCGGCATCCGTCTCAGGATGCAGGACCAGAACCGCATATGGCTCCGGTCCGTTACCGCTGTCACTCTCGACGACGGTCGCGGCCTTTACGCCCGGTTGCCGCATCAGCGCGGCTTCCAAATCTTCCGGATGGATGTTGAGCCCGGCGGAGGTAACGATCAGGTCCTTCTTGCGGCCGCGAAATCGCAGGTTGCCATTCCGGTCAAATTCCGCGAGATCACCTGTCGATAGCCATTCGCTATCGCGGTGCACCAGCCGGCCGCCTTGCCAAACCGCGTTCGAAATCGTCTCTCCTCGTACCAGCACTTCGCCTTCATCGTTCAGTTTCACCTCCCGCCCGGGAAGCACCTGCCCAATCGTGCCCTGAGCCGGATGAAAGGGGTGGTTAAGACTGACCAGCGCGGTTGTCTCCGTCATTCCGTAGCCTTGAATAACGCCGAAACCAAGCACGTTCCAGAAATGTTCGGTGTCTTCGGTTAACGATGCGCCGCCGCAGACGAATGCCCAGAACTTGAAACCAAGCAACCGATGAACGTCACGAAAGTGCCAGTAACGCCGCCACACACTCCAGTGCTGTGCTGCCTCCACTCGGGTCTCGAGGTCAGGCAGCCGTGTCACAAGATATGCGTGAACCAGATCTAATACTCGCGGAACGGTGGCCAGAACGGATATTCTTTCTTTCCGGATCTGCGCAGCCAGCTCGGATGCCACCAAGCGCGACTGATAATGCACTTCCGCCGCTAAAAGTGGCGGAATCCAGAGCCCCATAAACTGCCCGAACACATGGCTCAACGGCAGCGTATGGAGAATGCGAATCGGATGAAAGATGCGCTCATATTTCAGATACTTTTGCATCTCGCGCTCGATCGGTGCGAGACTGGCTAACACGTTTGCGTGGGTGTGGATCACGCCTTTGGGTTCGCCGGTGGTGCCGGATGTGAAGACCACCTGAAGAGGATCATCGGCCGTCAGGTTGTCGATGGCTCCGCTGCCGTCAACGGGAAGAATTTCAGCGAGATCTTCTAAGCCAAGAGCTGGAGGGCGGAAACCGGCATTTTGAAGTTTAGTCTGATCGGCAATGATCAGCGCCGGTGAAACTTCGGCTACTACGCGCTGGGCGAAATCCTGGGCGCCGGCGGCATCCAAAGGTACAGGGAGTACGCCGCGCAAGACGCAGCCGAAGAATGCCGCAACCCACTCGGCGCGATTTTCTCCCCAGAGCACAACACGCTCGCCTTTGGCGATATTTCGCCTGACTAGTTCCCCGGCAAAACGGTGGGCCAGATCGGCGAGATCAGCGTAAGTGGTCCTGGTCTGCCGGAATCCGCGTCGAGCAATGATGGCGATATCAGAGCCGCGGCGTTCGAAATCGTCCACCAGAGATGCAAGATTTTTGCGCTCGGATGGGATAGCCACGTTTTAAGACTACGACTCTCGCCTTGCAAGAGTGTGCCAAGAGAACCTTCTCGCGATTAGGAACCCGGAATTGGATAGTAGCCCGAGCGCGCCTGGACCACCAGACCCTTCTGTTTCGCTCGTAGCTGAATCGTTCGGAACTGCTCATCCGTACTCGGCCGGTCTGACGTGTAGCCGATACTGTATTGGTTGCGCAGTTCGTCTTCTATTTCTGCGTATATCGCCTCAACCGTTTTCTTTTTCGAGACTTCGAAGTATCCGCCGCCCGTTTCCTTCGAGATCTGTTGCAGTATTTTCTTTCCGTCCGGACGATTTTGACGCGGGATGCCGCCAGGCCTTCCCCATGCCTCCGCCTCCCATGCCGCCATGCCGTCCCATTCCGGGTCCGCCGAATCCTGGATTAAATGCGGGCTGCTCGTCTGCGATCCGGACAGAATAGGCTAGTGTGTCGGCTCGCTGCGCAGCGCCGATCGCTTCAGATATGGAGATCTTGCTCCCGTTGTCTTCACCGTCGGTCAGCAGAATCAGGGCTTTGCGTCCTTGTTGCTTCTGCATCAGGTCGTGCGAGGCCAGGTAGACGGCATCGTACAGGGCCGTGCCTCCATGACTCCCGCGGCCGCCCCGCCGGCCCGAGCCCTGACCGCTGTTGCCGGTCCCATCGGGAGCGTTTCCGGTACCCTGATCATCGGGGGCGGTGTTTCTCGAATTCCCTCCCCACTGTGGCTGGTTGATCAGGCTCAGAGCTTTTTCGAGCTGTTCTCGCGAGGAAGTAAGATCCTGCAGCAGCTCCACTTGCCGATCGAAATGGATCAAGAACGCTTTATCTTTCTGCGGACGAAGGACCTGCTCCAGGAAAGTCTGGCTGGCGTCACGCTCTTCTCCGAGCATTCGCCGCTCGCTCATGCTGGTATCGACCAGCAAACCAAGAGTGAGCGGTAAGTCCGTCTGTTGAGAAAAATAGCGGATTGTCTGCGGACGGCCGTCCTCTTCCAACGTGAAGTCGTCTTTCGAGAGGTCGCGGATGATTTTGCCCTGCTTGTCTCGCACCGTAGCGAATACATTCACCACGCGGACATCAGTGGAGAATGTGGGCGGACTCGCTGGAGTTTGCTTAAGCTGCCAAGCCGCCAATGTCCGGTAACCGGCGGCAACCGGAAGAAGAGACAGAATCATGCCGCGGCGCGTAATTCGCGCCTTCGAGGCGAACCGACCGCCCATGACTCGCATCTCTGATGAGATGTTTCGGCGGGTTATCCGGTTCCCGGTACTTCTCTGCGCCTACTTTCCTGCTCCGGCGGCGCGGGCCAGCGGTTTCATAATGGCCTGTGCGTCGCTATTTCGCTTTCCGTCATCTTCTGCTTTGTAGACCAGCGTGGGCCCGGGGAGTTTGCGTGAAGATATCTCGTCCAGGAACGCCAGCGCTCTGGCGTTTCTTGCTGCAAGATGAGTTCCATGGCGATACATCTCCCGTAAAAGCTTGGAGCCCTCGGCGTCGTAGCCGCTTAATTGTGAGATGTCGATACTAACCCTGCGCGGGTTTACCTCTGACAAAGCCCGTTGCCAGAGACACGCTGTTTCCGGGACTACGTCGCCAGAAAACCGTCCCTCGATTTCGATGCGGAACTGTTCAGCCAAATCAAGTATTTTGATGGTCCCCACAAGTTTTCTTCCAGGCGTTTGACCCCGCGGGACGGATTTTCGCTACAGCAATAATTTAATTTTTTTCATCTGCATTACATGCTAAATGTCGCTTTTTGGAAAGCCTCCGTCGGCGGTCACCTCCTTTGTATTTTCTTTGCCGTGAGACAAAGTCTCTACTACAGCCACTCATAATATGTCGTGATACGATAGAAATGTTGAGTTCGTCCGAACCCGGTGTTGATCCGGAATTTTCACTTTCCGACTACCGGCGCTTAGCCAATTTTCGCTGCGCTATCCGCCAGTTCCTTCATTTCAGCGAAGAGGCCGCCCGGGAAAATGGGTTCGAACCGCAGCAGCACCAGCTTTTGCTCGCTGTCAAGGGCTTGCCCGCAGGCGTTCGACCGACAATCACCGCGCTTTCCTCGCGGCTTTGTTTGAAGCACCACAGTACGGTCGAGTTGATCAACCGTATGGTTGACCGAGGCTTTGTTGTGCGGCGGGCGAGTGATGAGGATCGCCGCGAAACGTTGGTCGACCTTACTCCCCGAGGCGAAGAAGCTCTTCGCGAGCTTTCGATTCTGCACTGGCAGGAGTTGCAGAAGCAGGAATCCGCGCTTTCAGAAACTCTGCAATCGATCGTGAAGCAGTCTTAAAGGAAAGGAGAATATGAACGAACGTAACAGACACAAAGCAAAGAAGAAACGCCACGAGCAGCTCGGCGATTTTACCGCTACGATCCGGATGCTCCCTATTTCACTGCTGGCCATCGTCGTCGGCTCGGTGGCTTCCCTTGTGGCTTGGCTGCTTCTCAAGCTGATCGGCTTATTTACCAACCTGCTTTATTTCGGACGCCTCGATACCGCGCTCACGTCTCCCGCCGGCAATCATCTTGGAATTTATGCCATCGCTGTTCCTGTTTTTGGCGCTTTGGTTATCGGTGTGATGGCTCGTTACGGGTCGGAAAAGATCCGTGGCCATGGCATCCCTGAGGCGATCGAATCTATTCTGATGAACGGCAGCCGCGTCAGCCCGCGACTAGCGATCTTAAAGCCCATCTCGGCCGCCGTTTCGATCGGTTCCGGTGGCCCGTTTGGAGCGGAAGGGCCGATTATCATGACAGGCGGCGCATTCGGTTCGCTTATCGCCCAGTTCTTTCATTTGACAAGCACGGAACGCAAGACGCTGCTAGTGGCGGGAGCTGCCGCCGGTATGGCAGCCGTTTTCGCAACTCCTTTAGCCGCAGTCCTGCTCGCGGTCGAGCTTTTGCTGTTCGAATGGAAGCCTCGGAGCGCCATTCCGGTGGCCCTTGCCAGTATCACCGCGGGTGCTTCGCGGCGATACATTCTCGGGTTCGGTCCGTTATTCCCGGTCCCCAGCCATCCCTTGGCGATCGGGGCCACTGGACTCGTGAGCTGTGTCATTGTGGGTATTCTGGCTGGCGGCTTCTCGGCCTTGATGACGCAAGGTGTCTATACCGCGGAGGACTTGTTCCATCGTTTGCCCATTCACTGGATGTGGTGGCCGGCCATCGGCGCAGTTTTTGTCGGCGTCGGAGGACTGATCTTTCCGCCCGCTCTTGGCGTCGGCTACGACGTCATCGGCATTCTGCTCAAAGGCAATGTCGCGCTGCATATTCTTTTCGGTGTACTTCTCGTAAAAGCGTCTATCTGGATCATCTCGCTCGGATCGGGGACCTCTGGCGGCGTAGTGGCGCCCCTACTGATGACTGGTGCTGCACTAGGCGGTCTCGAGTCGCTCTTTTTGCCTAACTACGGCCCGGGTTTCTGGGAGATGGTCAGTATGGGCGCCACTCTGGCCGGCACCATGGCGTGTCCTTTCACGGGCGTAGTCTTCGCTATTGAACTCACGCACGACCTCAATATGCTTTTCCCGCTCTTGATTGCCTGTTTCCTGTCCTATGGGCTGGTTGTCCTCACGCTCAAGCGCTCGATCCTGACGGAAAAAATCTCGCGTCGAGGCCGTCATCTCAGCCGTGAGTATGCGCTCGACCCCCTCGAGATTCTTTTTGTCGGGGAAGTGATGCGCCCGCCGAGCGCCGAGCAACTGATCGAAACCTTGACTGGTGTTGCCGATCCGAGAAGTCACTCGACTGTTGCTTACGCCGATGAGCCATTACGGGTGGTGGTCTACCGCATGGTAGAGACCGGTCACAAGCACATGCCGGTCGTACGTTCGAAAGATGACAACCAGGTTGTAGGTATGGTTTCGCTCGACGACCTTCTCCAGGCTCGCACCAGGAATCTGAAAGAAGAAAATTCTCGCGAACGAGTCCTGCGCTTCCGGATGCCGTTCCGGCGCGAAACAGAAGCGGTCGTCGACGTCGACATCTAGCCACGCAGATCTCGCTTTCCGTAGTGCGCAATCCTGCTCGCGACTCACATCTCGGGCAGCGCAACTTCTCGCCGGGTTCCCATGCTGGGACTCACTTTAATTTCGGGATGCCCGGCCTCACAGTTATCACAGTTGTTACAAGGCCCTGTGAAGGCATCCCCGAAGTACCGCAGGAGATGCTCGCGCCGGCAGGCCATTGTCTCGGCATAGGCTCGCATCAGTTCCAACCTCTCCTTCTTTGCCTCTTGCCGGTCTTCCTGCCGCTCGGAGATTGCCTGTGCCGCTTCCGCCAGATCTGCCTGCGCGGCCAGTTGTACTTCGCCTGAGGGAAGGACGTCCACGGCACCGCTGTCTTCCAGTTGCTGGATTACCGAATTGACTTTGCGGGTCGACAGGTCTGTTTCTTTCGCGATTTCCTGTGGCTTGACGGGCTGATCCTGTTCTGCAATTGCCTCGGCTACCTGGTTCAACTGGCTCAGATCTGTCTTCCCGCTTCCCGAATGGAACGCTTGTGCGCCGATATCCTGGACACGAAAAAACAGGATTGCTTCCGCCCTTTTACCGTCCCGTCCCGCACGCCCGATCTCCTGGTAGTACGAATCGAGCGAGTCCGGCGCATCGTGATGGTAGACGAACCGGATATCGCCTTTGTCGATGCCCATTCCAAATGCATTGGTGGCCACGATCACCTCGCCATCGCCGGACATAAAGCGGTCCTGAATCTCGTGCCGCTCTGCCGCTTTAAGTCCGCCGTGATAGAAAAGCGCCTTTATTCCTTCTTCCTCAAGGCTGCGCATGATCTGTTCAGCGGCTTTGCGTGTCGCTACATAGACGACCCCAGGTTTCTCAGCCCAGCGGACTTGGTGGATCAAGCCAGCCAGCTTTTTGTCTTCCTCGTCGAAATGATCTACTCGAAGGCGAATGTTGGGACGGTCAAACCCGCCTACAAGAATTCGCGGCTTTTTCATTCCGAGGCGTTCGACGATTTCTTCCCGCACGCGTTTAGAGGCGGTCGCTGTCATAGCGATTGTGACCGGATGGTCTAAGGATTCGATCACTCTTCCAAGCTGCAGATAGTCAGGCCTGAAATCATGGCCCCACTGGCTGATGCAATGAGCTTCATCGATGACGACCAGACAAATTCTGGCTTGCTGCAGTGCTTGCATTGTCTCGTTTTTGTTTAGCTGCTCGGGTGCGAGAAAGATAAACTTGCAGCACTGGCTTGCAACTCGCTCCAAGCTCTCGCGAAGCTCAGCCGTCTTTAGCGCGGAGTTGATGACCACGGCTTCGGCGGTTCCCGAACTAGAATTAATCGAGTCTACCTGGTCTTTCTGTAGAGCGATGAGAGGCGAGATCACCAGCACCGAACCTTCGATCATGATCCCGGTAATCTGATAAATCGCGGATTTCCCGGATCCGGTTGGCATCACGACCAGAGTGTCCCGCTTCGCGAGAAGCGAACGGATCGCCTCATCCTGTCCCGGACGGAGTTTCTCGAATCCAAAATTCTTCCTTGCTACTGAGAGCACTGCTGAGCTGCTTGTGCTCCGGTTATTTCTGGCACTCTTTTTGCGAGGCTTGGATGCCTCACGAAGGGGATCTTTCCTTGGCATTCAAGGATGTGATCACTCTGTCGCCCGGACGGTTTCGACCAAGCCAGAAAGAAGTAGCTTGTTGGTATATCTAACAGCATCTTAGATAGGTGTCCTAGCCGTGCGCTGGAACAACGGCGGACTCCCCGACACTCGCTTGCTCCGCTTTGCCTGCCTCGCCACTTGTAACCAGAGCGTAGCGGTAGAGAATCGGAGCAATCATCTCGTTGATCGCGACTCCGCCCAGGACCAGCGCTGCAGCCTCTGCTCCGATCCGCGGAAATGTCTTCACGAAGAGCAGTGCCAGCGCCAGCGCCAGGCCGGCCTGGGGCATCAGGCCGAGTCCGATGTACCTCCTGACGACCTCGGGCGCATTCGCAAAACTAGTGGCAATTCTTCCTAAGCCGACAAAACCGGCGGCTCGTGTCAGTACCAGCACGAGTGCCGGAAGGCCTACCACGGCCAGTTCGCCAATGTGGACCGTAGCGCCGGTAACCGCAAAAAAAACGACGTAGACCGGCAGAGATGAGGCCTCGATTTCGTCTTGGAGCCGCTTTCCGTGAGCTGTGGCGTTGCGAATAAAGACACCAGCGGCGAGGGCCACCAACAACGGATCTAAATCAATCCTCTGGCCAACCTCCGCAACCAGAAATGCCGCTCCTAAAACGAACAGCGCGGAGCGGCCTGTGACGAATCGCAAATACGTCGCGATGATTATCCCGACACAAGTGCCGATCGCAAGCGACCCCAGGATCTCCCATGTCAACGCTCCTGCTGTATGCAAAGCGTCTGTTTTCGAGCCGAGGAAAGTCTTGGCGACTGACGAGACGATGGCGAACAGCGTAATCACCAGGAGGTCGGAGATCACGACTACTCCGAGGACAGTTCGGGTCAGTGGGCCGTCCGCCGCCATCTCCGATTGCAACGCTACAACGACCGCTGGCGATTGAGCAACCATCGTTACTCCCAAGACCAAAGAAATAGCCGCAACCTGCGGTAGTGAAAGGTGGTGCAGGAAGGGTAACCTGCTTCGAAGAAGAAATGCGGCGCAACCGATGAGCAGGATGGTGCCGCAAACCGCAATGCCGGTTAACCACGAGATGCTTTTCAAAAGAGGCCTCATCGCGTCCAGATCAAGCTCAACTCCTGCCGTGAGTGCAATCAAAGCGGTCGCAACGCCGTTGACAATCTGAAGGTTTGACACCATGGGTGCAGTGACCAGGTTCAACACCTGCGGACCGACCAATGCGCCCGTCACCAGATAACCGGTAAGGCGGGGCAGACGCAGCGACTTGAAGATGGAACCCATCAGGAAAGCCGCGAGGAGCAAATACCCGCAGGCCAAGGCGGTTCCGGCAGCTCCGCCGCCGACCGTGACATCCGGAGCAAAGGAGCGCGCAGCCTGCATTAAGCCGGTAAAGATGAGGACAAGGAGCAGACGCATGTGAGATTTAAGACACGCTGCTCAGGCGCTGTTCTTCAAAAATATTGCGGCGCGAGGCAATCTGTACAATCACCTCGGTTACGATCGCTCCGCCTATAACTGCCGTGACCATCCAGGAAATCACCGAACCGTAATACAGGTCCTGAGCGTTGACAACGATTGCAATGGACAAAGCGCCCATCGGCGAAAAGATGAGACTGCGCTGCTCGTCAGTCGATAATCCGCTCGAGATCTTCTTGCGGCATAACTTCACAGCCAGCCACTTACCAAACAGGCGCGCTGGAACAAATAAAAGCATGAGGGCCCAACCCTGCCACTCAGTCACCTTCCAAAGTGAGCCGGCCACCAGCAGGAACAGGAGATAAATCGGCCTTTCCATGTGCTCGAGAGCTTGCCGGATCTGATCCTTCGAAGTGCCTGGGAGGTTTACCAGAATGAGTCCAACAATGAAGCAGACAACCAGGGGCGAAATTCTCAGGAAGCTAGCCATTCCAGCCGTGAAACAAACCGAGCCCAGAATAAGAACAGTGAACTCGGGTCCAGCCTTGATCTTTGCCAGCGTCCCCCAGACGACGCCACCGATCATCGTGCCCATACCGAGGGTGATAAATAACCAGGCAGTTCCTGGCAGGTGCCACGCGACGGAATTGTCCTGGGGCCGGAAATAAGCTGCAACGATCAAAAGGCCGATGAAGCCTGCGAGTTGCTCCAGCGTAACGATCGAGGCAACACGATCGAGGTACTTTCCCGTTCTCCCGCGAGCCTGCAGAAATTTCGGCGCATTGTAAGCCGTCATCGCACCCGCCGTGCCAAGCATCATCGCGTCCCGCAAGAAAATGGCGCTGGCGTGCGAATGTTCCACGTATACGAGCAGTAGAGCGCAAGCGGCCACAATCGCAGCGAACGGCACCGACGCGGTAATCAGGCTTACGGCGCTTGCTCCCGGCATGAGCGATTCGCCTAGATTGGAATCGAATCGGAATCCCGTCGCAAATCCTATCCAGCCCAAGCCGAGGGCGAGCAAGGGTCGAAGTTCCCACAACACTCCCTCCGATAGGATTCCGACGCCACGCATGTGGGCAACCACCCCCAGGAACACAAATGGCAGTCCTGCCGTGACTACATTTGTCACCTGTAGCTTGTTCTCTAACGCCTGTACCCTCGAAGTGCCCGCCAGGTAAGCGAGCGCAAACATGAATACAAGGCCCAAGACGACCTTGATGACCTCCGAGGCAGACTGCAGGTTAAGCGGACGAGCGCTTGGCCTGATGGGAGGCGGCAATGGGGGCGGAGGTGCAATCAGAATCGGTAGAGGTTGGTTAACGTAAGATCCTGTATCCAGCGGCAGGTTAGGAGGCGGCGGCAGCAACTCACGCTCTGCGGGTTTTGACTTCTGCTGGTCCGCGGCGGGCTGCTCCGTAGCAGCGGCTTTCTGGTCCGACGTATTTGCCGACGCAGCGTGTTGCTTGACAGGTTTGCTCGTTTGTCGAGCTAAAGCCGCAACACTTAAGAGACAGAGTGAGAAAAGCCATATCGCTCGTCCTGCCACTCTCTTCGAATTACTGCTCATGCTATTCTCGTCGGAGCGCTCATCCAGGCTCCACCAGCATCCCCAGATGACGCAGCACCCGGCGCACCTTCTTTGGCGACACCGCCAGGCGCTGCGCAACTCTTGACACCTTGCGCCCTTCATGCTCCCAGACCTTGCGGATGAGCAACTCTTCGAATTGGCCAACCACTTCTTGCAGGGACTTATCCCCGACAGCGCCCTGCGACCACGCCCGCAAGTTCGGATCTTCCATGCCTCCGTGCAAAATGCGTTCACGCAGGGTTTCAAGCTCCTGCCACAAAGCATCATGCCGATCATGCCCGAGATAGGAAGCCGCTTTATCGCAGCACACTCGCGCAGCTTCGGACTCGTTGAAAAACCCGTTCACTAGCGTGAGCCCGCGGCAAATGTGCGCCTGCGCCAGTAGTCGCCGGCTCTGGGTTCGCTCACCGTAATCGACAGCTTCTTTGGCGCAATCGTGAGCGAGTTGAGCAAAACGGCTGGGATCGTCATCCTCCCCGATTTCGTCTTCGTACCTGGCATTTGCAACGGAGGCCTGAACGATGCGCGCCCGGCACATCAGTAAGTGATCTGCTTTCGTCGCGCCCAGCTCGAAGGCCTCATTGGCGCGCTCTTCTGCCTGCTCCAGATTCCCCAGATCGAGATAGATCTGAGCCAGGTTTACGTCGGCGTTGCCCGCTCCGTGATGATTTTGAGCTCGCTTATAGATGCAATCCGCCTCTGCCAGATCCTTTTGCGCGCTCTGCAGGAGCTCATACATCCGCTCGAGCTGGCCGGCTTTGCCCTCCTTCCCATGCTGATCTTCCGACATTCCGGTGCGTTTCTGCCGCTCCCTCTGGGCATCCATGCTGCGTCGCAACTGCAAAGCTAAGAAGCGTTTCGCCTGAGCGATGTTGGTCAGCGATCGGGCGAGATATCCGCTGAGCGATTCCCGGCGCTTGAAGTAATCGATCGAAGCCTCGAAGTACTGCATCGCGTGATCATACCGGCCTTCACGCAGCGCGATTCTTCCGTAGGTAGATTGAATGTTTCCCAAAGTGATGAAGTCATCGGTCTCACGCAGTACGGTCTCCGCTTCCCGCAGATTACGAACCGCTTCCTTCAGTTCGCTGTTCTGAAACAAAATCCAGCTTTCGAGAGTCTGCATCACCGCCCTGATTGGCCAAAGCCGCAGGTTGGCCGCCAGGTCCATGCCCTGCCGGGTGACTTGGAGCGATTGCTCGTACTCTCCGGCTTTGCGCAAGCAGCGCGCCTTCCACAATGTCGCAAGTAATGGAATCCTTCGGTCTGCCGTCTCCTCGCTGAGGCTCAAGACTGTGTCGAGATGATAGAGCGCCGTCGCCAATTCTTCTGCCCGCATTGCCACCAGCGCCTCTGCCATCCGCAAATGAACGTATTCTGTGAGCGGAAGATTTTGGCGGGCGGCTTTATCGAAGCGCTTCAAGACAGAGACCAGCGTCCCCCCATCCTGAAAGCCAACATCGAGCCATTGCGCCAGGCAGCTCAGAGCGACACCAGCGGAACGCTCTTCGGGCGAGATGTTGCCGAAGCGGGCACATTCTTGTTCGAGCAGTGCGATTCCCTTGCCGATTTGCCGTTCCTGAATATACTCTTCAAGCGCGGTTAGCAGCTCCGCTGGGATCATAGGTGGCAGCTTCTCTCGTTCCTTCTTCGGAGTCCCAGGCCGCCGGGAGAGTAGAGTGCCGTACGGAGGTCTCGACGAACCAGCAAACCAATTCTATTCAATTGCCCATTATGTCCCGCTTCTGGAAATTTGGCATTTGGCGAGTGTGACAATCGGAGAGTTGCGCCGCACCCTTATGAAGCGTTTGGGTCTATCTATTTCAATTTCATTACTCCTGATGGTCCTGGCCACGGCTGCAGACTGTCAGTCGTCCGGCAATATTCGCATGAATCAGATCCGCGTGCTCGGGAGCCACAACAGCTACAAGCAGGCGATCGATCCTTCTTTGTTGGAATTGCTACGCCAAAAGGACAAGCGCGTGCAAGGCATAGAGTACTCTCATTTACCAATCGAGCAGCAACTTGATCGTGGGCTACGAGCCCTCGAGATCGATGTGGTAAACGACCCGGCCGGTGGTCTCTATGCGCATCCCAAGGGTCTGGAACTGGAGAAGCAAAACAATCTGCCTCCAGGTCCGCCCTACGACCCGCAGAGTTTGATGAATAAGCCCGGCCTCAAGGTCATGCATATTCCTGATATCGATTTTCGGTCGAATGTCTACACTTTCCAGCAGGAACTAGCAATACTGAAGGCGTGGTCGAATGCGCATCCGCATCACCTGCCCATCCCGATCACAATGAACGCCAAAGATGACCCGAGCGAAGAGCCCGGCTTCGTGAGGCCAATACCATTCGACAAAGCGGCCTTCGATGCCTGGGACGGCGAAATCATCAAGGGTTTGGGACGGGAATACCTGATCACTCCAGATGACGTGCGCGGCGGCCATCCTACCCTGGAAGCCGCCGTATTGGCGCAGGATTGGCCGAAGCTGGAACAGGCGCGCGGCAAGTTTCTGTTCGTGCTTGACGAAGAAGGGCAGAAGAGAGCGGATTACATCAGTGGGCATCCGTCGTTGCGCGGTCGCGTTATGTTCGTCAATGCTCCCGAAGGAATGCCGGAAGCCGCTTTTCGCATCGTGAATGAGCCCGTGACGGATTGGCCATACATTCAATATCTGGTTCGGAGCGGGTACTTCGTGCGAACACGCGCCGATGCCGATACGGTAGAAGCGCGCAAAAACGATTACAGCCGCTGGAGGGCGGCACTGATCAGCGGCGCCCAAGTCATCAGTACCGATTACTATGTGTCCGATCCCGCTCTGAAGACCGGCTATCACGTAGAGTTGCCGGGCCGCGCGCCCGGTCTATGGAACCCGTTGCTCTTACCGTCAGCGTGGCCGCTTCCCCCGCTGGAATAGCGGGCAAGCGCACCGCTCCCTTGCTATACTTTGGCTTGATGCAAAGAAACGCTCATCGCCATCACCACCATCTCCGGATGGGCTGACGGCGAGCTTTGCGTCCTCGATACTATCTGTTTCGCAATCGGCCCGCCGCAATTGGCGGGTTTTTTATTTGAGGGCAACTCTTGACTGAACTCCTAGACTTCAACAAACAGGACGGGCTCATTACAGCGGTCGTCCAGGACGCAACTTCGCAGCGCGTCCTAATGGTCGGCTACATGAATCGTGAAGCGCTTGACAAGACCGTGGGTACCGGGCATGTCACGTTTTTCAGTCGTTCCAGGCAGAAGCTTTGGACGAAAGGTGAGACCTCCGGCCATTTCTTAAACCTGAAATCTATCGAAACGGACTGTGACGGAGACGCTCTTCTGATTTTCGCCGAAGCTGTTGGCCCGGGTGTCTGCCATAACGGCTATCGAAGTTGCTTCTATCGCACTTTGCAAAATGGCCAGTGGATCGAAACCGACCCGAAGGTTTACGACTCAGACTCCATTTACGGAGCCAAACAGTGAAACTGAAGCTTGGGATTCCCAAAGGCAGCCTTGAAAGCGCGACAGTCGATCTCTTCCGGCGCGCCGGTTTCAATATCACAACCAGTAACCGTAGTTATTTCCCGGCGATTGATGATCCCGAAATCGAATGCATGCTGATCCGCGCACAGGAAGTAGCACGATATGTGGAAGACGGCGTTCTGGATGCCGGGTTGACGGGCCGCGATTGGGTAGAGGAAAATGAGGCGCACGTTGAAACGGTTGCCAATCTGATTTATGCCAAGCAGAGTTTCGGGAAAGTGCGTTGGGTATTGGCCGCGCCCGAGAACTCTCCCTTTAAAAGCGTGCAAGACCTACAGGGGAAGATCATTGCCACGGAACTGGTCAACATTACCGAGCGGTTTCTGACGAATAGGGGCGTCCGCGCCCGCGTCGAATTTAGCTGGGGAGCTACTGAAGTGAAACCGCCCGAGCTTGCCGATGCAATTGTTGAGGTCACCGAAACCGGTTCTTCCCTGCGCGCCAACAAGCTTCGCATACTGGAAACAGTCCTGGAATCGAATACCCAGCTCATCGCGAACACCGAATCCTGGGCAGACGACTGGAAGCGGCGCAAGCTGGAAGACATCAAATTGTTACTGGAGGGGGCTATAAACGCGTTGGGCAAAGTGGGCTTGATGATGAACGTCCGCCGAGTCGAACTTTCCGCGGTGCTCAACGTGTTGCCGGCTCTGAAGAATCCAACGATCTCGCAATTGAGCGACGATGCCTGGGTTGCCGTCAACACGATTCTCGAAGAAGCTACGGTGCGCACGATCATTCCACGCTTGAAAGAGGCGGGCGCGCAAGACATTGTCGAGTATCCATTGAACAAGATCGTGATGTAGCGATGATTAGCCATGATTAGAATTGTCGACGCCATTGGAGCAAAATGCATTCTGGCTAAACGCTCTCGCGGCACTGGCGATTATGAGGCGGCGGTTCTTCCGATTATCCACGCGATCCGGGCCGAGGGTGATGGCGCGTTGCTTCGTTATGCCCGGCAACTCGATGGATTGGGCGATCTGCCGTTGCGCGTCTCGCGGGATGAGCTGGCTGCGGCGGGCAAGACGCTTAGTATTGAATTCCGTCGTGCTGCCGAAACAGCGATCAGCAATATCCGCCAATTCGCCGAAGCGCAACTTCCTCGTGAGAAGTTGATCGAATTTTCGAAAGGCCGAAAGTTAGGCTGGATCGTTCGGCCGCTAGATGCTGTTGGCTGCTACGTTCCCTCCGGCCGATATCCCTTGCCATCCACATTGCTGATGACGGCCGTGCTGGCGCAGACGGCGGGCGTGAAACGTATCTGTGTCACTTCGCCGAGGCCGTCACTCGAAATCCTCGGCTGCGCTCATCTGCTGGGAATCGACGAAGTTTATCGCGTCGGAGGCGCTCAGGCGATTGCGGCCATGGCTTTTGGAACGGAAACCATTCGTTCAGTGGATCGAATTGTCGGTCCCGGTAATGCCTACGTCGCGGCCGCAAAAAAGCTCCTTGCCGGCGATGTCGGTATCGACTTTGTAGCGGGCCCGACTGAAATAACAATCATTGCTGCCGATGGCGATCCCAAGATCATCGCCGCCGATATGCTGGCTCAAGCCGAACACGATGTCACAGCTAGCGCTATTCTGCTGACCACGTCCCATTCGCTTGCGGTCGAGGTATCGAAAGAGCTTGAGACGCAGATCCGGACCTTGCAGACCGCCGATGTGGCGCGCTCTTCTCTGAGCGATAGCAGTTTTATCGCGGTCCTGCCTAACATGGAAGAAGCTGTAGCCTTATCTAATATGTATGCGCCCGAACATCTGAGTTTGCACGACCCCGCCATGCTTCCGAAGATAACCAATGCCGGCACGGTGTTTCTTGGATCCAACTCGCCTGAGTCCGCAGGCGACTACGCTTCGGGCCCAAGCCATGTATTACCTACCGGGGGTGCTGCGCGCCTTCGCGGCGGATTATCGGCGGCCGATTTTGTGAAAGTAATTGCTATTCAAGAGTTGTCGCCTTTTGCATTGGACGAGCTGGCGCCTGCGATCACCACGCTCGCCCGCGCGGAAGGGCTTGAGGCGCACGCTCGCGCCGTGGAGGTTCGTTCTGTCCAGTAAACCCGTTGCCGATATGGAGACCAAAGTGGAATCGAAGGCTCTCATCCCGCGTGAAGCCGTTCTGCGCATGGCTCCTTACCGTCCGCCTAGCGCCGGCCGGCGAAATAAGCTGCGGCTCGACTTCAACGAAAATACCGTGGGCGCTCCGCCGCATGTGCTCGACTTTATCAAGCGCTATCTGACCACCGCGGACTTGAGCATCTATCCGGAGTACGGGCACGCCCTCGAGGACCTTGCCGTTCATTTCGCCGTAGCAGCCGATGAGTTAACGCTGACGAATGGCACGGACGAGGCCATCCAGCTTCTGATTAACACTTACGTCAACAGCGGAGATCAGGTTCTCGTTCTCAAACCTTCGTATGCGATGTACCGCTTTTATGCTCAGCTCGCCGGAGCCGAGGTACACGAGATCGAATATCGGGCCGCTACTCTCGCCTTTCCGTTGGACGAGCTATTGGAACGCCTCACGACGTCCACGCGGGCCGTCCTGATCGGCAACCCCAACAATCCTACCGGGACCGGGACTGATCTGAAGGGCATCCATCAGATTCTACGTAAGGCAACCACGGCCGCTGTGCTGATTGATGAAGCTTATTACGAGTTCAGCGGAGTGACTGCTCTACCGCTGATCGAAGAGTACCCCCACCTGTTTGTCAGCCGCACTTTCTCGAAGACCTACGGCATGGCCGCCATGCGGTGCGGTTGTTTGTTTTCGCAGGCGTCTAACATGGCGCACCTTCGAAAAGCTCAATCGCCGTACAGCGTGAATGCGCTGGCTGCCATGGCTGCGCGCATTGCCGTACAGGACCAAGCGTTTGTTGAAGAATATGTACTTGAAGTTCTGGCTGCTCGCGAACTTCTTTATGTGGGCTTGGAGCATCTTGGAATTCCTTACATTCAGAGCATGGCGAATTTCGTGCTGTTCGAAGCAGGGGAACGCGCCGTTCAGATTCGGGACGAGTTGCGCAATCGCGGCGTACTGGTTCGTGATCGCAGCTATGAGATCCCGGGCGCCGTCCGCGTCACGGTGGGCACGCGCGAACAGGTCCAACGATTCCTCGATGAACTGGAGAGGATTTGGTAGTTCTGCAGCCCCCCGACGTAATCGTTTTCGATATGGACGGAGTGCTCGTGGAAGTAGGCGAGTCATACCGCGAGGCCATCCGCGAAACCGTTCGGCATTTCAGTGGGCGACTTGTTTCACACGACGTGATACAAGACTTCAAGAACGCCGGCGGCTGGAACAATGACTGGCTTCTTTCGCATCGGCTGATCGGCGACTACGGAGTCAAAGTTGACTACGCAGATGTCGTCGATTACTTCAACCGCATTTTTCTTGGCAACAACGGAGATGGCCTGATCCGCCGCGAACACTGGGTCCCTTCAGAGAATCTTCTGGACCGCCTCTCCCAGCGTGCCGTTCTGGCGATCTTTACGGGACGCGCCAAGTACGAGGCGGATGCAACTCTTCAGCGCCACGCGGATTCGGTAAAGTTCGAGCCAATCATCACGGACGAGCTGGTCGCCAACCCTAAGCCTGCGCCCGATGGACTCGAGCTGATCAAACAGCACTATCCGGATAAGCATCTCTGGTATCTCGGTGACACCGTCGATGACGCCCGGAGTGCTCGATCCGCCGGCGTACCTTTCATCGGCGTTTCGATGGAAGCTAATCCAAGACATGCCGAGATAACCAAGACTCTATATGATGACGGCGCGTTCGCTGTTATTGAAAACGTCAATCAGATCGAATCGCTGCTTGATGCTGGAGTAGTGAAACAGTGAGAGAAGCTTCGCTCGAGCGCAATACAAAGGAGACTCAGATCAATGGCTGGTTGTGCATCGACGGAACCGGCCAGTATGAAATCTCTACGGGAATTCGTTTCCTCGATCACATGCTTGAGCTGTTCAGCAAACATGGCGCTTTTGATTTACAGCTCCGGGCCAAAGGTGATCTCGATGTTGACCAGCACCATACCGTCGAGGATGCTGGCATCGTCTTAGGAGATTTGTTCTCCAAAGCGCTCGGTGATCGCCGGGGAATCAACCGGGCTGGTTACTTCATACAGACGATGGATGAATCGCTAGCCCTGGTGGCTGTCGATCTGGGCGGCCGGCCAGCTCTTGTTTATGACCAGCAAGTCGACGTGGTTCACGTGGGTGATCTGCAGACCGAGCTTCTCGAAGATTTCTTTTCTGGATTCGCCAATCACGCCGGAGCAAACCTGCATGCGAAAGTCCTCTATGGTCGCTCCAGTCACCACAAGATCGAGGCAATTTTTAAGTGTTTTGCCAGAGCTATGCGTTTCGCCTGCTCGACTGATGAGCGTCTGAAAGACCAGCTTCCTTCGACGAAAGGATTGCTTTGATCACGATCGTCAACTACGGGGCGGGGAATCTGCGGTCGGTCCAGAACACACTCGAAGAGCTGGGAGCGCAATACGTCGTTACAGATCAGCCCGAGATCGCCGAACGCGCGACTAAAGTGATTCTGCCAGGTGTCGGTCACTTTGGGCAGATGGTTCAGGGACTTGACGATCTTGATTTGCGCAACACGTTGCTTGCGAAAATTCGCTCCGGCACGCCCTTCCTGGGGATCTGCGTTGGTTTGCAGTATCTTTTTGAATCAAGCGAAGAATCTCCGGGCTCTCGCGGGCTGGGGATTCTGCCCGGAGAAGTGAAGCGCTTTAGCGGTCCGGTGCGCGTGCCACATATGGGCTGGAACTCGCTTGACCGAGTCAGGCCGTCGAGGCTGCTGAACGGCGCCGGCGACGAACCTTTCACTTATTTTGCTCATAGCTTCTTTGCACCCGTTGTCGAGGCAACCGCTGCCACCTGCACCTACGTTCAACGGTACACGGCGCTCGTCGAAAAAGATAATCTGTACGCCGTGCAGTTCCATCCCGAGAAATCAGGTCCAATCGGACTTCGTGTATTGAAGAATTTTGTTGAATTGTGATGCTGGCGAAACGTATCATTCCCTGTCTCGATGTGACGGACGGACGTGTCGTAAAGGGCGTGAACTTTCTCCAGTTGCGGGACGCGGGTGATCCCGTTGAACTGGCTGAGCGCTACAATCTGCAGGGCGCCGACGAGCTTGTCTTCCTCGACATTACTGCTTCGAGTGATGCGCGCGACATTATGGCGGATCTTGTCGCGCGTACGGCGCGTAGAGTCTTCATCCCGTTGACGGTGGGCGGCGGCTTGCGAACTGTTGCCGATGCTCGCAAAATCATCTTATCTGGTGCCGACAAGGTGAGTGTGAATACTGCTGCTGTTCGCCGACCTGAGCTGATTCGTGAGCTCAGCCTGGAGTTTGGCGCGCAAGCGGTGGTACTTGCCATTGATGCGCGGCGTTCGGGCGTCAATCGCTGGAACGTGTACACGAAAGGCGGGCGTAATGATGAGGGCATCGACGCAGTCGAGTGGGCGCAGCGGGGAGAAATGCTCGGCGCAGGTGAAATTCTTTTGACGTCGATGGATACTGACGGCGTTCAGAGCGGCTTCGATTGCGCGCTGACGCGAGCGGTAGCCGGCAGAACGACGATTCCGATCATCGCCTCGGGAGGTGCGGGTACGCCGCTTGACTTCGTCGAGGTGCTAACGGCAGGAAATGCCGACGCCGCGCTCGCCGCTTCCGTGTTTCATTACGGCAAGTACAGTGTCGGCGATCTCAAGCAGGCCTTGCGCGAGGCAACAGTTCCGGTGAGGCCAACCGCGTGATTATTCCGTGTATCGATTTGATGGATGGAAAAGTAGTTCAGCTTGTGCAGGGGCGAGAGAAGGTTCTCGAACGTTCGACCGAAGAAATGCTCACAAGCTTTCAGGGCTTCCAGCAAATTCAAGTCATTGATTTGGATGCCGCCATGAGTCGCGGCTCTAACGGGGAACTGGTCGAATATCTAGCTGGTCACGCTATCATCCGCGCGGGCGGCGGAGTCCGTACCGCAAGCCGTGCGGTCGAGTTGATCGAGCGAGGCGCTTATCGCGTCATAGTGGGTACCGCGGCCATCTCACAGGATAGTCTGAATCATACCTTCCTGCAGGAACTCGCGCTAAAAGCCGGAGCGGAGAAAATCACGATCGCTCTCGACAGCAAGCATGGTCATATCGTCGTCAACGGCTGGAAGCAGGAAACAAAGTGGACCGCTCACGAGGTCATAGCCGGGCTTGAGCCGTATTGCTCGGGCTTTCTCTGCACCTATGTGGATAAAGAAGGCATGATGCAAGGTACCGATCTTGCCTGGTTCGAGAGTCTGCGGGCTGCCACCAGCCGTGAGCTGATCGCGGCGGGGGGTATAACAACGTTGGACGATATAAAGGCTCTAAGCGCAATGGATATTCATTGTGCTATCGGCATGTCAATCTACACCGGCAAACTGTCTCTGGACGAGCTGCGCCGCTTCAACGAAGTCACCGCCTGAACGTCAGGTCGGGCGAGAGGAAAGCGCCGCGTTCGGTACTTCTTCTTTGCCTATGGACGAACGCCGTCAACATATTCTCGCCACGCTTGCTCAGATGGATAAGCAGTTCGGCAAGGGCCAAGTGCTCATGCTGGGCTCGCGGGCAGCGCTTCCCGTCGAAGTGATTACCTCCGGCTCAGTAGCTATCGATAACGCGCTTGGGGTTGGCGGATTTCCTCGCGGCCGTGTCATTGAAGTGTTCGGTCCTGAATCATCGGGCAAGACGACCCTCACTTTGCACATTATCGCGGAAGCGCAGAAAGCGGGCGGCAGCGCGGCCTTCATCGACGCCGAACACGCGCTCGACGCGAAATATGCGTCCAAGCTCGGAGTGGACACCGAAAACCTGATCGTTTCGCAGCCCGATTACGGAGAGCAGGCGCTCGAAATCGCCCAGGCGCTGGTCAATTCCCAGGCCTTCGATGTCATCGTCATCGATTCGGTTGCTGCCTTGACTCCGAAAGCCGAAATTGAAGGCGAGATGGGCGACAACCACATGGGCCTTCACGCCCGCATGATGTCGCAGGCGTTGCGTAAATTGACCGCCTCCGTTTCGAAGGCCAATACATGCCTGATCTTCATCAATCAGGTCCGTGAAAAGATCGGCGTGATGTTCGGCAATCCCGAAACAACCACCGGCGGCAGAGCGCTCAAATTCTTTGCCTCCGTCCGCACCGAGGTGCGCCGCATGACCGCCATTAAAGACGGCGAAGTGGTGGTTGGAAACCGTACCAAGGTTAAGATCGTGAAGAACAAGGTCGCGCCTCCATTTCGCGAGGCCGAAGTCGACATTATGTACGGACTAGGCATTTCAAAAGAAGGTGATTTGCTCGATTTGGGCGTGGAGCAGAAGCTTCTCGAAAAAAGCGGGTCGTGGTACAGCTACAAGGGCGAGCGCATCGGACAGGGGCGCGAAAACGCGCGCCAGACTCTGATTGATCGTCCGGATCTCTGCAAAACCATCGACACAGATTTGCGCACGGTACTCGGACTGAGCAAGGGTGAAAAGTCCGCTCCGGAGTTCGAGCTAATCAAACCCAGCGTCAGGAAAGTCTCCTAAGACAGCTCGAGAGCCCGAAACGCGATAGTCGGGCAGAGCGGCTAGCAGAACCGCCGCGGTGAGTACAAACGCGGAAAACAGAACAAGCGTAACTCGATACGAGCCTGTGTGGTCGAATGCCAGTCCCATGAAGAACGGTCCGGCTGCTCCCGCCACCGCATAAGCACACCAGGTATAGGCATACAATTCGCTGAACCTGCGAAGACCAAAATATCGCGTTAGCAAATAAGGAACGGAATCCGATTCGGCGCCTAGACCAATGCCGACCAGAGTTGCTCCCGCCAATTCCATTGCGAGAGTGTATCCGTAAATGATTAAGAGAAAGCCCCCGCTGCAGACAACGAATAAAACTGCCGCGACCCGCGAAGCAAGAAAGCGATCCAGCAGATAACCCACGCAGATGCGGCTCGCCAGCGTCGCAAAGCCGGCCGCGGACAGAACCGCCGCAGCTTGTCGCGGCAAAAATCCCCGATCGGTTAGCAGAGGCGGAAGATGAGCTTCGAGGCCGTTCGTCGAAATTGAAAAGAGCACCAAACCGGCCGTCAGCAGAAGGAATGGCGCGCTCAGTAGATCGCGCGCAACTCCTGAAGTTGAAGCTGCTTCCGGATCCAGGTCTGTTCCCGCCTGTTGAAAGGCTGGCTCGCGTAAAAAGAGCGCAGTTAACGGGACCCCCAGAAGAAGAATCAGCACTCCCAGGCCAGCATAGGCCATACGCCATCCATAAGACGAGATGAGCCATTGCGCGAACAGCGGAAGGATCATGGATCCAGCGGCAGATCCCGTCATGACCGCCGCGAGGGCGCGTCCGCGACTCTCATAAAACCAGGCGCTGACTACCCGTGCATAGCCGAGCTGGGTAGTCCCATTCCCGATGATCCCCATCAAAATGAAGACCGCAAAGAAGTGACTAAGCCTGCGCGTCAGCAGACTAAGTGATGCGAAGCAGAGAGCATATACGAGAGTACACGGAATTATCACGCGCCGCGCCGGAAAGCGATCGAGCAGCCGTCCTATAAAGGGAGAGCAAACGGCAACGGTGAGAGCTGTCAGAGTGAAGGCGAGCGATACCTGGCTGCGACTCCAGCCAAAAGCGAGAGTGAGCGGTTTGAGAAATATCCCAAACGTGAAGATCACCACCGATCCAAATCCAACGAATGTCCCGCAGCAGGCCGCTACGAGCACCAGGTATGGCTGAATGCCATTCTGTCTATTCGCTCTTGATTGGTTTGGGGGAAGGTTGAGAACTTCGGGAGTAGCCATGGATTGCCGATCGTTTTGCCCCGAGCCGGTGTGCTTCATCGCTCATTGGGTGGACGCCGCTTGCGTCGATCCAACGGTTGTAGAAGTTGAAAAGAGAGCAAACGGTAAGCGCGTAGTAAATTGCTTCGTCAGTGTATCCTGCGCCGTGCAGCGCTTCGATATCAGCCGGCTGAATCGAGACCGAATCAAAATTCACCTTTCTGACAAAACGGAACAGTGCTTTCTCGGCATCGGAAAGCTGAGAAGTTTCCGCGTCTGCGAGAACACCAGCCACCAGCTCTGTACTGCCCAGTAATTCCGCCGCGACCGCGGCGTGTGATTTTGTTCAAAACGGGCACTGATTCAAACTCGATGTGTAAGCCGCAATGAGTTCACGAATACCGGGAGAAAGCGGAGCCGCCTCCCGCATGATCTCCTGGGTGAATCGCTCGAGATGAACGGTAGCGTTCATCTTGAACGAGAACATGTGTAGGATTTGCGGATATTCCGGCCCTACGCGCTTCATCATCTCAATGGCGCGCGTGTAATTGTTGTCGTCTTCGTGCTCTTCGACATCCTTGAGAAACATCGGGTCCATAAATTCTTAGTATCCTTTTGCGGCTAGTCAGAAAAGAAATTTCAAAGCGAGTTGCATCAGGCGCGGCGGCCCTGCCTGCAAGATTTGGCCGAAAGCCGGCGATTGAAGGTCATTCTCCGGCAAGCCCAGGTTCGCATGATTCAGTGTGTTGAAAACTTCCGCACGGAACTGCAGCCGCGCCGATTCCATTAGAGCGAAGTTCTTGAACAAAGATAGATCGACCGTTTCTATTCCCGGTCCGCGCACAATATTGCGGCCCTCATTCCCAAACTGGCCGGCATCCGTTACGGGATCGAGCTGCTCGAAAGCCGAGCGGCTTACCCACTGATTTGCGGAATGAGGGCCGGCATTCGGGTTCGAGACCAGATTCGGCCTGCTCGAGTAAAAGCCGGTAATCTCAGGCGAGCTTCCTTGGAGCGAAACGTTAGCGCTGTCGTAGACCGTAAAGGGCGTGCCGGAGGAGAGATTGACGATCGTATTCAATTGCCATCCGTTCACGAAGACGCCCGCGCGGCCGGTGCAGCATGCCATTTGGGAAGCATATATGTGCCGCTAAGTACGAACCGATTGGTGGAATCGAAGAGCGAAGGGCCGTGCTCAGCTCTCAAGTCAAATGGATTCTGTGCCAGGTCATTTTCGCCTGCAACCAGTGTTGGCGCGGAGCCAGCCAGATTGAGAGAAGAAACGTAATCGAGACTCCTCGACCACCAATATGATGCCAGAAAGGCCAGGTTATGTGTGAACTGACGCGAAAACGCAACCTGCAATGCGTTGTAAGTCGAGCTGTTATTGTCCGCGATCAGTCCCACCGAACCAAAGGCGCAGGAACCGTCCGCTGTGCAATCGGCATATTGACGCCGTTGTTCTGAGTTCTCGGATGTTGCGCCAGGCGAGTAGATGGAAGGATTAGCTTCGATGAAGCGCGGCAGATGCGTTCCCTTGTTGCCGACATAACGAACATCGAGCAGGTAACCGCTTCCAATGCTTCGCTGAATCGAGAAATTCCAGTTTTGCGAATACGGCGGTGCCATGCCGGATTCTACTGTGAGTATTGTGGCAGGGCGAACATAGCTGCCGGTGTCGAACGGCGGTGGCTGGCCATTATAAGGATCGGCAAAATTGAAGCCGGGACCCGCCAATTGATATGCCTCTGTCCAAGGCAGAGCACTGACCGCCGCCTGCAATGGACCGCCAGTACCGTTGGTGTAGCCGTCATAGAAAATTCCGTACGCGGCGCGTATAGAAGTTCGCCCGCTTCCAGTCGGATCCCAAGCGAAGCCGACGCGCGGCATGAGCTCGTGATAGTCAACCGGTGCAATGCCGGCGGGAACGCCCGGATCGCCCGGGAACAGCAGTCCTTCCGGGGCGTTTGGCATAACGGTAGATTGTTGGCCAGGAGCAAAGGCGTTCATCCGGTTACGAATTTCCGTATAGGGTGTATTGACCTCGTAGCGTAATCCGTAAGAAAGCGTAAGGTGGGGTGTGATGCGCCATTCGTCTTGTGCGTAACCCGCAACAATCCATTTTCTGATTCCGCGGCTGAAGTCGCCCCCTCCTTGAAAGAACTGGACCGATTGACCAACGAGAAGACTGGCAAATGAATCGTTGATCGGAAACGGCGCGAAAACGAAAAAGCCGTTTGTAGCGATGCCGAGCAGGACGTTGATCTGCTGGCGATCGAGGTCCGCTCCAAACTTGAGATTGTGACGGCCGCGTGTAGTCGCGAGCGAATAGTAGCCTTGATAGTCGTTCTGATACGTATTCTGGGGCCCGGTGATAGGGTTGCCTACGTCAGCGTAACCACTGACGATTAAGTACGGTGAGCCGAGGGCGCTGCTCAGCGTGGGCTGATATTGAAATCCCAGATCACTGGCTGGTGTATGATTCTGCGCGACTCCATAAAAGAAGATATTGCGGAAGAAGGCGCCGCGTACCGTCTGAACCGTGCGTGGAGAGAACAGGTGAACATCGGAAATGGTGAAGGAGTGAGTCCGGATGTCGTCCCCGACTGGGAAGCCGGGAACGTTCGAACCGTTGATTGGCAGCGGATCCAGCATGTTGAGCGAAGACGTCGCGTAGCGGGCGAAGATCTGATCGCTATCGCTGGAGTAGTGGTCCAGGCGGAAACCGCCCTGATCGTAGTTGTTGGTGAGAATCTGAGTAGTCGAGAACAACGACGGTGAGATATTCCCGAGAGGATACAAATCCTCGGCCTTCAAGGCCACTGGGTTGAGCAAAAACGAGGGGATTTTGTTGCCGGGGAACTGCTGCCCGCTGAATTCATTGATTAACGGCTTTTGCACGCCAGTGCCCGGGTCGATAAGGCCGGAAAAGTCGCCGGTCCGCTCGGCGGTTGTCGGCACAATGGCAGCTTGTGTCTCGCCCTGGCGATCGCGCTGGCCTTCGTAATAAACGAAGAAGAAGTCCTTGTTCCGGCGGATCGGACCACCGAGAGTTGCGCCGAACTGGTTCTGGTGAAGCGGTTCGGTTCTTGCAGCGAAGAAGTTCCGTGCATCAAACGCGTCGTTGCGAAGGAAGTCATACGCGTCTCCGTGAAACGCATCACTGCCGGACTTCGTAATCACGCTTGTGGTTGCGCCGCTGGTCTCGCCATATTCTGCCGGCGCATTGGAAGTGAGAATGCGAAATTCCGTCACGGCATCGGGCGGCGTGTGCAAGGCGAAACCGCCGTTCACACTGTCTACATTAGTGACGCCATCTAAAAGGTAGTTGTTCGATTCAGACGGCTGACCATTGACGGCGTAAGCCTGGCCGCTTCGAAGAATCCCGCCGGCTTCCGCCAAGCCTGCAGTCAGCGGCGCGACGCCAGGCTGCAGCAGACCCAGTTGAGTCAGGTTCCGGCCGTTCAAGGGGAGATCAGTTGCTTCTCGTGACGAGACGACATTACCCAGCGCCGAGCTGATATCCACGGTTGCACCAGTTGCAACTACCTCGACGGTACTTGTACCTGACGCGATTCTCAGCTCAACCGGCAAATTGACGCTGCGCCCGACATCGATGCGAATCTGCTTCAGATCGTAGCGTTCGAAACCTGGCTCGGTCACATGAAGGGTATACTCGCCGACGGGAAGGAAGGAGAAATAGAAACTGCCATAACGCGCCGACTGCTGCGTCGCGGTGAAACCCGTACTTGTGTTGCGAACCGTAACGGCCGCACCTGGAACACTGGCCCCAGACGGGTCGGTTATTTGGCCTTGCAACTTCCCGGTGGGGTCTTGTGCGAGCACGAAAGACACACAGACCACAGCCGTCGCAAGGCACCGAAGTGGCTGCTTAGCAGACTTAATCATAGAGAAGACTCTCAGCAGACTATCAGGGAACCGTTATTCTTGTCGTGAGCGCAGGGATTGAACTTGAGGTCAACCTAACTGTGGAGGTACGGTCAACAAATCTCGTCTGCGCGTTCCTGGTGATCGTTGTCTTTCTGACGGCAAGTCGCTCACTGTTTGCTCTGGATCAGGCAAGAAGACTTGATCAATTCAGCTATCAAACCTGGCAGACCGGGAGCGGTTTGCCGCAGAATACGGTACACGGGATCGTGCAGACCCGTGATGGATATCTGTGGCTGGCGACAGAAGGGGGACTCGCGCGATTCAACGGCTATCAATTCACGGTCTTCGATTCGCGCAACACTCCGGCATTCAAAAGCGACAACGTTCGGGCGCTGTTCGAAGATCAGAAGGGTTCACTCTGGATTGCCACCGCCGCCGGGATAATCAAACGGCGAGGTGACCGGTTCGAGACAGTCACAAAGAATGAGGAGTCGGGAAGCAGCGCGCTGGCGCTCTGCGGCGATCACCTGGGCGGAGTCTGGGCGATTTCGCCGGAAGGGCTCATGCACTGGGATGCCCAGGAGCGCGCACAAACCTTTCTGTTAACGGAGGGAACCGCGCGTTTGACAGGAGCGGCAGTGGTAAGCGGCAACTCTGCTCTCTTCCTCGGAACCCAGAATGGCCTGACTTCGTTTCAGAATGGGCGTTTCAGCAGTGTAGCTACCAATCTGCCGCCAGGCGTTGTCAACGCCCTGCTACTTGATCGATCATCACGCCTTTGGGTGGGAACGGGAAAGGGTTTGTTCGTATCAAACTCGCGCGATCACCAGAAGCTTGAATTCGCGCGCAGGGCGCTGGATAAGGCAGTGCTCTCGCTCTTTGAGGACCGCGAAGGCATCATTTGGGTAGGCGATGAGAATGGGTTGCGACGTGCGGCGAATCCTTTCGGGCGAGCACTGCCTGAGGCGTCGGTGATTGCGATGGCCGAGGATGCCGAAGGGGATTTGTGGGCCGGCACTGAATCGCAAGGCGTCACCATCGTGCGAAATCAGAAATTCGTCACGTTCACGACACGGGAGGGACTGGCAGATGATGCTGTCCGCTGCCTGTTTGAAAGCCCCAAAGGCGTCATTTCCATCGGCACCAACGCAGGAGTCACACAATTGGAGAATGGCCGAGCGAAGCAGTTGAATACGGCAAGCGGCCTTTCGAGCAACGTCATTCTCTCGTTGGGAGAAGATCGCGATGCGAATCTTCTTGTCGGAACTCCGGATGGTTTAAATCGCGTTGGAGCGGGCACTGTTTCGGTGACAACATCGGCCGATGGATTAGCGGATGATTTTGTTCGCTCTATCTATCGCGACAATGACGGCTCGCTCTGGATCGGGACGCGCCGTGGACTTTCACACCAAGACCGAGCAAATCATTTCACGACATACACCCAAGCCGATGGACTGGGAAGTGATCTGGTGGGAGCGATCGTGCGAGGGAGCGATGGTGACCTATGGATAGGCACGCTCAATGGCCTGAGCCGCCTGCACAACAACAAATTCAACACTTATCGAGTGAAAGACGGGTTATCGAGCAACATCATCACGGCGCTCCATGAAGATGCCGCCGGAGATCTCTGGATCGGAACGCAAGATGCCGGCCTCGATCTACGCCACAACGGGAGGATCATTCATTTCTCAAGCAAGCTGGGACTGCCTAATGTCATCTACGGTATCGCGGAAGATGCGAACCGGGGACTCTGGTTTGCTTCGAACGCTGGCATTATCCGCGCAAACAGAGATGAGTTGAAGCAGGTAGCGACGGAAGCAAAAGGGCAGCCGACCGTCGTCTGGTACGGCACGAGCGACGGTTTGCGGATCAATGAGTGCAGCGTCGGCGGCCATCCGGAAGTATGGAAGGCGAGCGACGGAACCATCTGGTTTTCCACTCAAAGAGGGGCTGCGGCGCTGTATCCGAGTGCGGCTATACCGGATCGCGTGCTCCCGCCCGTAGTGATTGAATCCGTTGTGATCGATGATCAAGCTGTCCCGCCGGAACGCGTTCGCGAAATCAGTCCCGGACATTCGCGATTCTCCCTTGAATATGCAGGGTTGAGTTTCGCTGCTCCGCAGAAACTGATTTACAGATACAAGCTGGAAGGCTTCGACAAAAATTGGATCGATGCGGGCACGCAGCGTACGGCCTACTACACAAACATTCCGCCGGGCCGCTATCGCTTCAGAGTGATCGCCCGCAATAACGACGGCCTTTGGAATGAAACCGGCGCCGCGCTGAGTTTCCGCCTTCAGCCGCACTTTTACCAGACGGCGTGGTTCTATGTTTTAGCGGGGTTGGCACTGCTGACCGCCGGATACTGGATCTATCGCTGGCGAGTGAGGGAAGTGGAAGCGAGATTCAACGCGGTTTTGCAGGAGCGCAATCGAATAGGCCGCGAAATCCATGACACTCTCGCGCAAGGAATCGTCGGCGTTTCGGTCCAGCTCGAGATTGTTTCGCGCCTCCTCTCTACCTCCGGGGACACTGCGCGTGAACATCTCGATCAAGCCCGCGTCCTGGTCAGAGAAAGCCTGGCCGAGGCCCGCCGCTCGATCTGGCAATTGCGTTCTGAATCTACTGAAAGTGAGGATCTCGCGTCGCGCCTTTCGAAGTCCGCTCGTCAGGCGGTTGGATTGAGTCCGGTAAAGTTGAGCTTGGAAGTGCGAGGAACCTATCGGCCCCTTAGCCGAAATGTGGAAGATGAACTCTTGAGAATCGGGCAGGAAGCAGTGACGAATGCCTTGCGGCACGCCCAGGCAGGACGAATCGACATCGAGCTTGCTTATACTTCAAAAAAGCTGTGCCTGACCATCACGGATGACGGTTGCGGCTTTGTAGCAGGCCCTTTTACGTCCGGGCCCAACGGCCATTATGGTCTGAAAGGTATGCGTGAACGTGCAGAACAGATCAACGCGAGTCTTGTAATAGACAGTGCCGCAGGCAAAGGCACGAGAGTTTCAGTGGAGGCACCGCTCACTTAATGGATCCGATTCGTATTTTGGTAGTCGATGATCATCACGTAGTTCGGCAGGGTCTCATCGCCCTGCTCAAGACTGTCCCGGAGATCAGCGTTGTAGCCGAGGGTTCGGACGGAGAACAGGCTGTAGAGCTCTTCCGGAAGCATTCTCCGGATGTGACGATCATGGACTTGCGCATGCCCAAGAAGAGCGGGGTTGAAGCGATCACAGAGATCCGGCGCGAAGTTCCGGGCGCCCGCGTGATTGTGCTGACAACCTTCGACGGAGATGAAGACATTTACCGCGCTCTGCAGGCTGGCGCAAAAGGCTATCTGCTGAAGGACATGTTTGGGGAAGAACTGATAGAAGCGATCCGTACTGTGCATGCTGGCAAGCAGCGAATCCCCCCGGCTGTGGCCCAAAGATTGGCGGAGCGCATGGTTGGGCCCAGCCTGACGAGCCGGGAACTGGAGGTCTTGAAGTGCATTGTCTCGGGAAAGAGCAACAGAGACATCGGACTTCAACTCTCCATTTCGGAAGCGACAGTGAAGACACACATCAATAATATTCTCGGGAAAATGGGCGTGACGGACCGGACACAGGCGGCGACAACCGCTCTACAGCGTGGGCTTGTGCATTTGCCGGAAAAGGACCATCTTTGAGGTGACAAACTACAGTCACCGTCTAGCACCTCGGCTTGGTGGCGCGCTTTGCATTCTGCTGATGGTTGCTGAAGTATCATCAAATGCCGCGACCGGCACCTGGAGAGCGGCTACCGAAGCGGAGTTGAGGGAAGTGATTCCTGCTCGGGCGCCTGTCGGTAGCGAGCGCATCGAGACGGAATTCCGAACGGCCTCCGGCATCACAAATGGGAAGGGCCAGTATGTGGCAGGCGTAGTGCTGATCACGGCTGGTTATTCGGCGGACGGTAAGTATTCGCATTACCTGCTTGCGCAGGTTCCAATCAAAGTGGGCGTGATGCCTCTCAAGCCTGGAAACTACGTCTTCGGCTGGCGGCACGAAAACGATGTGCTGCGCGTATTGTTTTACGAAGCACAAACGGGAAAGTTTCTCGGCACGGTGGATGCCGTTCGCAATAGCAGAATCGGAAAGATCGAATCGTTTCATCTGTACGCGCCGGGAGACAAGTCGGTTATTCAGATTGGCCGGTTTGCGTTTCCATATCGAATTGATGAGTAGAATCGCCAGCGCCTTCGCCTTGTTGGCCGCGTCTTTGTTGGCGGCACAAAACACGGCCGACTACCAGAACCCGAATCTGCCGGTCGAGCAACGTGTAAACGACCTTGTCCATCGCATGACGCTCGAGGAAAAAGTGTCGCAGATGCAAAACCATTCCGTTGCGATACCTCGTTTAGGAATTCCCGAGTACGATTGGTGGAACGAGGGGCTGCACGGGATCGCACGTTCCGGATACGCTACCGTCTTCCCGCAAGCGATCGGACTCGCCGCTACCTGGGATACCGATCTGCTCCACACGGTCGCTACCACGATCTCGACTGAGGCACGAGCGAAGTATAACCAGGCCATTCGCGACAACATCCACAGCATTTATTACGGCCTGACGATCTGGTCGCCAAACATCAACATTTTTCGTGATCCGCGCTGGGGGCGAGGGCAGGAGACATATGGAGAGGATCCCTTTCTAACAAGCCGCTTGGGTGTGGCTTTCGTCACGGGCCTGCAAGGCGACGATCCTCGCTATCTGAAGACCGTCGCCACGCCCAAACATTTTGCCGTTCACAGCGGCCCGGAATCGGACCGGCATCGCTTCGATGTGCATCCATCGCCATTCGACCTGGAGGACACCTATTTGCCGGCCTTCCGTGCAACGATCACCGAGGGCCGCGCCGATTCCCTCATGTGCGCCTACAATGCCGTCGACGGGATACCTGCTTGCGCAAATCAGCAGCTGCTCGGAACAATTCTTCGTAAGGACTGGAAATTCGGCGGCTACGTAACTTCAGACTGCGGTGCAATCTCCGATTTTTTCAGTTCAGGAGGCCACAAATACTCGCCCGATGAGGCCCACGCAGCCGCAGCGGGGGTTCTGGCGGGCACCGATACCAGTTGCGGAAGCGAATATTCTGCGCTCGTGGCTGCGGTAAAGGCGGGATTGATACAGGAAAATGCGATCGATACGGCCGTCAAGCGGCTCTTCACGGCGAGGTTTCGGTTGGGTCTCTTCGATGCGCCCGCCAATCTCGCTTACGCCCACATTCCTTTTGCGGAAAACGATTCGGCTGCTCACCGGAGCTTGGCCCTCGATGCCGCAAGAAAAGCCATGGTACTGCTCAAGAACGATAACGCAGCCCTTCCGTTGAAGGCAGACATCAAGACGATCGCGGTGATTGGACCGAATGCGGCTGCACTCGCGGCATTGGAAGGAAACTACAATGCCGTTCCGTCTCATCCCGGGCTGCCGCTGGACGGTCTCGCACACGAATTCACAGGGCGCGCCAAAATTCTCTACGCGCAAGGCTCTCCTTACGTGGATGGCGTTTCGCTCCCGGTTCCTCGCACGGCTTTCCGCTCGGGTCGGCGCAAATCGCAAGAAGGTTTAACCGCTGAATATTTCGACAACTCAGATTTTCGCGGCAAGCCTGCTTTGAAGCGCATCGATCCGGAGATTGACTTCGATTGGAACTCCGCCAGCCCCGCTCCAGGCATACCCGCAAATGACTTTGGTGTGCGCTGGACCGGCACGATCACTGCGCCAAAGGTGGGAGACTATTCCTTCGGCGTCAGCTTTGCGCATTGCTATCCATGTTTCAGCCGCGAATCCTATGCGATTTTTATTGACGGGCGCCGGATAGCAGCGTTAGCTACGGATGAGCAGAAGGGATCTCACCCCAGCTCGAATGCGTCCGTGCGATTTCATTTTGCGAATACGAATCAGCACGCGATCCGGATAGACTACAGCCATCACTCCCCCTTGTTCGGAGCCGGCATCTCGTTCAACTGGGAGCCTCCGCCGGGCAGCCTGCTTCCCGATGCCGTAGCTGCTGCCAGGAAGGCGGACGTGGTGATTGCGTTCGTTGGTCTCTCCCCGGAATTGGAAGGCGAGGAGATGCCGGTGCATGTGGAAGGATTTGCCGGTGGAGATCGGACGAAGATCGATCTGCCGGATGCTCAGGAGCAGATGTTGAGGACGGTCGCCACGACGGGCAAGCCCCTGGTTGTGGTCTTGATGAATGGCAGCGCTCTCGCAGCAAACTGGATTCAGCAGCACGCAAGCGCGGTCCTCGAGGCCTGGTATCCGGGAGAAGCCGGTGGTCAAGCTATCGCTGAAACTTTGAGTGGAAAAAATAATCCCGGTGGCCGGTTGCCGGTCACATTCTATGCGTCGCTCGATCAATTACCGGCTTTCTCGGACTACTCCATGAAAGGGAGAACCTATCGTTTTTTTAAGGGTGAGCCGCTATACCGCTTCGGATACGGTCTGAGCTATACGCAATTCTCATATTCTGGTTTGCGTCTCTCGAGCGAGAACGTGACGGCAGGAAATACTTTGATCGTGGATGCCGATGTACGCAACGCCGGGAACGTCGCAGGTGACGAAGTGGCGGAACTATATTTAATCCCGTCCAAAACAGAGGAAGGTCCCGTCTTTTCACTTAGAGCTTTCAAACGTGTTTCGCTTTCTCCTGGGGAAAGCCGCCATCTTCGGTTCGAACTCGCGCCAAGACAATTAAGTGAGGTGGATCGGGACGGATCTCGTAAGGTCCAAGCGGGAGAATACTCGGTCGCTCTAGGCGGCGGAGAACCGATTTCCGGCTTCCGTGGCCTTACTGGACATTTTGTCGTGACGGGTACCGCGGCTCTTCCCCAATAGAAGCAGAAGTCTTCCGATTGCGCGTCAATCCGTGGAGACGCACTGTCGCGCCTGTATCCACAGTGAACATTTCGGTGTCGTAGGGTGCGTGGTGGCAATTCCCTACTTAGCCTGACAGGCGCCTCTTTCGGAAACTCTAATTTCTTTCTCGCGATTCGATAAAATCACATCCCAGACCTTTAGTCGAGCGTCGCGCTGTCGAATTAGTGCCTCCCTGGCGACACAACGTTTACCAATCCAAGTTGACGAGAAGTCGGCGTTGCTGACATAGAACCGTAGCGCGTTACGCGGACGGATTACTCGGAAAGGCGGCCGTGACATGCCGAAGCCGCTTCCTCACGGCCCTGAGCGGAGATCGGAATGCGGCCCGCACTGCGCAGTGATCCAGTGCGGGCCACTAAGCGAAATGCGTCGCTATTTCGTTATCGTCACTTTGCAAGGATTATCGCTCAGCACACGCCGGTAATCCTCCAAAACTGTGATCGATCCGCCCGGTTCAGCATAGCTCAGCTCGATAAGCGGACCGAATTCGGCGCTCGATGTGCCACCGAATGTGTTGGTCGTACCGGCGATATCGGGTCCTCCGAACTGCCACACGCAGGCGTCTTTATCGTGATCACGATCCGTATCGATTAGGGCTGTCGAATAGAGCGGATAAAATTCGGCTCCCGGCGGCGGATTTGAACAGCCCGTTCCCGTATAAGGATCGCAGTTCGATTCAAACACAGGCATGTCGGCCTCAAACGCCACTCGATCATAGTTTTCCCAAGTCCCAAAGCTCGATTTGAACAAAGGGCTCGTGAACCGCTTGGGCTCCGGATAATATGCAGCGTCTATTGCCGGGTTACTCGAAGTTCCCGGCCAATCGAGTAGGTAAGGAGGACCATCGAAATCCAGGTCGGCGTCAAGACAGCCACCTATAGGAATACGTGAGGATGCCGTGGCATCAAAGCAATAATGTTTGTCGGCCTCTTTCTGAATACAGGGTCCACCTTCCGCCTCGACGGAACTGCAGTAATCGAAATGGCCGATTTCATCCGAAAAGGCGATGTTGTATGAATGTGCCGCCCAGGGAACGCGAGTGTGCTCGCTGGAGGTGCTGTACATGGGATGGAAGTCATAAGGGATGTTTTCGCAAGTCGTCCCAGACGGATCAAATTTGACCTGACCGAAAGTGTTGGCCGCGCTCGCCGTCATCGAGCCGCTCTCGTGTGTCGTCAGGTCCTCTATGACAACCTTGAGACCTCCGGGGGTATCGTACATCTCGACCCGCAGGAGGTCACCCGGGTTCATGAATAAATCAGCGTCCGGGTTCGGGGTAAAGGTCGCCAACGTGGACTCAAGGGGGTTCGCAGGAGCTTGGGCTTTGCCGTTTTTCGTCACAAAAGCGAAGTTTGCAGTTTCCTCTCCTACGGTACTCAGACAAGCGTTGTTGTTGGCCATCTGGGTGGCGTTATCGAAAGCATAGCTATCTATGTTGAGCGCTGAGCACCAGCGAGTAGAGTCGCAGCTAACCCCAGGCGGCCATAGAACCCAGCCCGGTGGATAGAACTGCAGTTCCACGAAAGCAGCCCCTGGATGATAACCAATCCAACGGGGCGAGTCCGGATCGCGGCTATCGAAGATGTTGTTATCGCTGTCTGGGGTGCATTTCGATGTGTATTCGGGGAACGACTGCGTATCGCAGACCGCCATACCAAACCAAGGAGCGATGCTAAGTTCGAAATTGAACGTGCCTCCTTTACCGTTTTGCTTCGGCGGAGTGGGAGGGTCTTTCGGCAGCCTGAACAAATAGGTAGGACTGTTGCCAGAACCAGGTTGGTTCGAGTAGAACAGAATCGAAGGTTCGTCGTGACCAACATATGGCTGGTCATACGTGTACACTGTTGCAGCGTCGACGCAATGGCCGATCGGCTGCTGGCATAACGGTTTCGGTTTTTGGGCCAAAGCTGTGGCGGCTTCGACCAGCAAAACTATGCAGATTGGAAATAGCGATCGGTGGTGCACTGTACCTCCTGTTGCCTAGTGAGAAAGCTTATGTCTGTACTTCCACCGAGTCAAGACAGAATAATTATTTATTAGTACTAACCGTTCTCACAGTACTGCGCACTCACTGGAGACGGAGGCCGACACGACTTCGGACACACGGCAGAACCGCGCATGCTCACTGATCGCTGCCATCCCGATCGGATAAGATCGACTCTAGGTTCCAGCACATCGTCGCTGCCCTACTGATGGAGAATGGTAGGAAAAACTGACCTGTTCCTATCGCGAACTTCACTTGTCCGTGTAGTCGGCGACACGTTCCTTTGAAGCAGGTGGCCGCTATGGTTCGATACCGATGCGATCGTTGACGGCTCCACGAATGCGCTGTTTGCAGCCGAGATAACGCTCGGTAGTTTGCACAGAAACATGTCCGAGCAGGAACTGAATTTGCTCCAACTCACCTCCTGCAGAGTGGCAGAGCTTTGCGCACGAGCGCCTCAAGTCGTGAGGCGCAAGACCGGCAAAGCCGGTTTTAGCGGCATACAACTTGACC
Organism: Terriglobia bacterium; assembly: GCA_963799755.1. Classification (GTDB taxonomy): domain Bacteria; phylum Acidobacteriota; class Terriglobia; order Bryobacterales; family Bryobacteraceae; genus Bog-105. The sequence goes on from CAWCYQ010000006.1 coordinate 119,525, forward strand.
ACGTGCCAGACGACGCGCTCCGTCACGCCATCGCCCCACCATTTGCCGGCTCTGCAGACGCACCGAAATACATTTCCGGAGCGTAGGTCAGCTGCTTGGATCCACTCATCCAAGGTCGCCTTAACCCATTCGGGCACCGGAACCGTTCGAATGTGACCGCCCTTGCCAACAAGATCGACTATGGCCCAATGCTCTTCCCGCTGCTGCAAATGCGTGAACTCTACATCGGCTAGCTCGCGACGTCGGAGCCCGCAACCAAGCAAGATTGCAAGAATCGCTCGGTCTCGTTTGCCCTTCAAAGTCTCCGGATCAGGACTCTGCCAGAAACGGCGCGCCTCGTCTGCGGTTAACCAATTGCCGAGCCTCACGCCCAACTTCTTCGGACCTTTGACTCGCCGGATGCTGGCGGCCAACTCTGGGCTGAGCAACCCGGCATCCGCAGCTTCATACGCCAGCCGACGGACGGCCGCAAGCCGGCCATTTATCGTGGCCGCCGCGAGGCCACGGTTCTCGAGGAAAATGCGAAAGCGCGTGACCACCACTTTGTTAAAGGAAAGCCGTGGCTCAGAACAATACCACTGGATAAACTCATCGATGGCATGTCGATATCCTCGTTTGGACTCTGGCGAACGCAGGCTGTCGAGGACGGCCGCCTTACTGTGGTCCAGATCCGGAAGGCCGAGTTTCGACTTCGGCCGCTTTGACGCGTTGGGTTTCCGCTTGGCGCGTTTGCTCATACCAGCCGCCTCCCGCGCGGCTGGTCGAAAGCCTACGCCCACTCTAAAGACAGCAGAGCGCGTTATACATCCATCTGACAACCGAAAAGCAGGTGGAATGGTCTCCGTTGTGTTCCAGATGATGTGAAGCGGATTTATCGCCACTAATGCCCATCCGGACCGGCAGCGACTGATCGCTTCCTGTCCGCCGACGATTCACCAATGACGCGCGCCTTTCGGATCAGAGACCCGTCATATAAGTCAGGCTCGGCCTACGCGAAATCCAGGCGGGCCGGGTGGTCTACAACAATCATGCGCCCGTCCGTCAACGCTCTGACGGAATGACGGCTTATTCGCGGGCACAATGGCAACCACGCCTGCCTTCGCGATCTGAGACCTTCCGTCGATGGTCACTTCCAGTTCACCTTCGATCACTTCGTAAACCTGTTCCTCGGGATGGAAGTGTTAGTGAATCGATGAACCGGCCGCGAAATCGTAATGTGCGAACGTCATATTGGTTGAGTGGCAATAACGTCCCTTCCACCCCGGTAGCCGTTCGATGATCTTAAGTCCGTTAGTATCCACAAAGGGCATGGGAAGTCCCTCTTTCGCGCGGCGCGCACGATCAGAAACCGCGACTCCTGAACATTTTAAACGCTTCGCTGGTGTTGCTCATACTACGCGAGACAGCGACTTACCCGACTCCTGACAAAACGCCTGCAAGTAAGAGACTTGCAAGCGAGACGAGCATTGGATTGTCGCAGATTTTGGTTTTGAAGGTGGCCATGTTCGCACCGTCCCTGTTCCCGGCTGGGTGAAAATTGCTGTCGATAACTGGATTTCCGGTGCAGACAGGCACACCGTAACTATCGAATTGTCTACACCGAATGGGCTTGCGCGCGACCCAGTACCCCCATTCCAGCGAGCACTAAGATACCGCGATCTTCATTGCGTTCCGGCTTTCGTCGGGGTAAGCGGAACCGAGCGAGAAGAACTACAATCGCTTGAAAAAATTCTTTGCGGGTGATGCGCGTGGTACCCGCATCGGTTGAAATTACCGGTTCACTGAAGGCCCGCGGGGCGGGGCGCCGTATGCCAGCTCGCGCGTAAGCCAAGCGCGAGCCAGCTTCCAATCGCGCATCACCGTTTGTGGTGAGACACCGAGGACCTCGGCCGCTCGCTCGACACTGAGCCCGCCGAAGAAGCGCAACTCGATGACCCGAGCTTTTCTCGCATCGATCTGCGCCAACGACCTCAGGGCATCGTCAATGGCGATCAACTCATGGGCGCGCTGAGAAGAGACATCGGCTATTTCATCGAAATCGATCGCTGACGAATGCGCAACTTTTCGCGCTTCACCGCCGCGTTTCACTGCTGATCGCGCCCGCGCTGCATCCACTAAGATTCTACGCATCACTTGAGCCGATACTGCGAAAAAGTGCGCGCGGTCCCTCCAATCCACATCCTTAACATTCACCAGTCGCATATAGGCCTCATTGATCAGTGCGGTTGTCTGCAATGAATTGCCGGGCCGCTCGCGTTTCATATAACCGCGCGCAAGCTGGCGGATTTCCGCGTACATCAGGGGCATGAGCCGGTCGAAAGCGGTCTCGTCCCCCGCGCCCCATGCCTTCAAGAGGGTTGTAACATCGCCTGATGCCGCCATTTTGGACCTATCCCGCGAAAAAATTGCTTCTGCCATTGTAGTTCTCTATTTCTGATTCCGCTTACCCGGCCGAGAAGGCGGAACGGAATGAAAGTCAGTGCATTCTTGATTGCGCTCGCGACAGTTGTGCAAGCGCAAAACGGACTGGATAAGGCCGGCGCGACAATCATAGTCTACGTAGATCTGGAGGCGCCGGCCGACACCGATTTGAATGTAGTCCGGGCGGAAGATATCGCTGCGCGCATATTTGCCGACGCCGGCGTACATATTAACTGGCGCTTTGGCAAAGCGGGACGGGCAAATAGAGATTTCCGAATTCTGGTCGAGTTGACAACCAATACTCCGGATGTGCTATTACCAGGAGCGTTGGCCAGTACGGCGGCCTATGGGGAAGCCCACATCAGGATTTATTTGGACCGTATCAAGAATGCTTGTCAGGAGTCTAGCCGCCTCCGCACAGCTCTACTCGCACACGCGATGGCGCATGAAATTACACACATCCTCCAGGGCGTCAGTCATCATTCCGAAACGGGTCTCATGAAAGCAGCCTGGACACAATTGGAGATTGAGCAAATGGCGATCGAGCCGGCGACGCTCACTGCTGAAGATGTGCACTTAATCCGTGTCGGTCTGGCCAAACGTGGCGTTCGGCAGCTGGAAGAGACATCAGCCGCATCTGAGCACCTGCCGCGACTCCCGCGAGACTAAATTGCGGAGTAAGATCGTGGAACAGGTGTTTTGAGTGACCGTCGAAGCCGAGCGCTGGCAGCGGATCGAGCGCATCTACCACGAAGCGCTCACGTACCCGCCAGAGGACCGCTACAGATTTCTCGCCCAAGCTTGTTCCGACGACCCAGAACTGTACAGCGAGCTTGAGTCACTACTAGCCCGCGATTCGAGCGCACCCAGTCCGCTCGACAACCCGGCGTGGGAAGGCGCGTGGAGTTTACTCGAGGACGCCGCGCCTGCGCCCCTTGTTGCGGGTATGCGCGTCGGCCCATATACGGTGGCGAACTTGATCGGCGCGGGTGGCATGGGAATGGTGTATCAGGCAGAGGATACGAAGCTGCGCCGCCTGGTTGCGCTGAAGTCACTTCCCGAAGAACTCTCATTTCAGCCGAAAGCGGCGGAACGTCTTTGGCGCGAGGCGCGCGCCGCGTCGGCTCTAAATCACCCAAACATTGCGACCGTTTATTCTGTCGAGGAGTACGAAGGACGACCGTTCATCGTCATGGAGCTGCTCGAAGGTAAGAGCCTGAGGCAGCTCATTAATGGACAGCCCGTAAAAAGAGTAAGGCTGCTCGATTGGGCGATTCAAATTACGGAGGGCCTGGACGCAGCGCACTCGAAAGGCATTATTCATCGCGATATTAAACCGGCCAATCTTTTCGTCACCAGTCGTGGACAACTAAAGATCCTCGATTTCGGTGTTGCAAAGTTGCAGGGCATTCAAGTTTCGAGTGGTGCTTCGGATTCTCTGCAACCGGGTCTTGTACAAATGCCGCCAGGCGATGAAACCCTCACTCGCACTGGGACACTAATCGGCACAGTCGCCTACATGTCCCCGGAACAGGTCAGCGGAATGGAACTCGACACACGCACCGATCTTTTCTCGTGTGGTGCAGTGCTCTATGAGATGGCAACCGGAATAGCACCTTTTCGTGGTGACAGCCCGGATCTGATCCGAAAGTTGATTTTGGGAACATCGCCGCTAGCTCCGCGACGTCTGAATCCGCAAGTGCCGCCGAGGCTCGAGCGGATCATCAGCAAAGCCCTGGAGAAGGATCGCGAGCGCCGATATCAGCAGGTTTCCGAAATTAGAGATGATCTTCGGAGATTCGCCGAAAAAAAGCCTGGCCGAAACCTCCGACGGGGAATCGCGTTCGCTGCGCTTGCGTGCTTGCTGATCGCGGTTTGGTGGTTCGCGCACAGCCGGCCAGGAAGTGCGCCAAAGGGTGTGGAGCATCAGATCACGGCAAATCCTGTGGAGGACTGGGTGACCGGAGCTGCCATTTCTCCAGACGGCAAAACGCTTGCCTATCACGACCAAACCGGTTTGTATGTTCGAAGTGTCGATACGGGCGAAATCCGTCCTGTCCCACTCCCTGATTGGATGCGTGATCGGATTGTCGAAATGACGTGGTTTCCAGACAATAAGCGATTGATGGTGCCCATTTACACGGGACGTATCGATCGGTGGAGCGCCGATGCATGGATCGTCCCAGTTAATGGCGATTCCCCACGGCTGTTTCGGCGCGAAGTGATTCACGCGTCCTTTTCCCCGGATGGCCGCTCTGTCGTCTCTCTTGGGAACGACGGTCTCTGGGTGACCGGAGTGAGCGGTGAACCCCAACGGAAGCTCAAGGATCATAACAACGACCGCGATTGGTTTTTCAGCCCGGTTTGGTCGCCGGATGGCCGATGGATCGCATACGCGCATATGCGGTTGACCCACCAAGGAATAACCACTGCACTCGGTGTAGAGCCATCGAGCGGCGGTCCGGAGCGCACTGTGCTGGCCGATTCAGATCTAGGCCCATCAGCGGAAATCTGCTACATGCTGGCCATGGGCACATGTCTGAGCTGGTCGCGCAACTGGCGCCTGATGTTTACTAGCGCTCCCGATTCCGACTCGCCTACAACCTCCGGCGACTTCGGCCTTTGGCAAATTCCGGTCCGGCAAGACACGGCGAAGGTGGCTGGCAAACCCCAAATGCTGGCCCATTGGACCGACATTGGAGCCATTAGCCTCTCGCAGCCGGTTGATGGAAAGGGCATCTGGTTCCTCAAGGCGAAGAACTGGGAGGACGTGTACCTGGCTGATCTTACTCCCGACGGTGCGCTAAAAAGTCCACCGCGCCGCTTCACGCTGGACGACCGTGGAAGTTATCCGACCGCTTGGACTCCCGATAGTCAGGCGATTCTGCTGGGTTCCGAGCGTACTCCCGAGCACGCGATTTTCCGGCAAGCTCTCACTGAAACAATTCCGCAACTTGTCATTCACGCCCCGAAACGTGACTGCGATGAGCCCGTGCTGACACCAGACGGGGGGTGGCTGTTATTTCGAGAGTCTGATCATGAGGTCGCGCGAGGAACTGTGCCCCCCGGCCTGCTGCGGCGCCAGCCTATGGCGGGCGGCACTCCCGAAACTGTGCTGCAAGAGCCCGGCGACGTTAAGTGGAATTATGGATGCGGAACACGGCAAGGCGCCATTTGTGTTCTTTCTCGTGATGAAGGAGAAGATACTGTTTTCTATTTGCTTGATGCACAGCGAGGGAAAGGGACGGAGATAAGCCGAATTGCGCACAAATCCGATCTGAACCTGGTAGACCTTACGCAATGGAATGTCTCGCCTGATGGTTCGCGGTTAGCGTACGCCATGAGCCAGAAGAGGATCGGGATACTTTCGACGCGAGACCGGCGCTGGCACGAAATCGCCGTTCCGCAGCCCTGGGATCATGTTCAAAGCCTTGCCTGGGCTGCAGACGGGAGGAGTCTGTTTGTGGTCTGCTGGCGACCGGACTCGTCCGATCTCATCAACCTGACCTTAGAAGGCGGCGCGCGACCTATCTGGCACAACGGCCATAATCTGTGGCAATGGATAGCGAATCCACTACCTTCCCCAGACGGGAAGCATCTTGCTTTACGCGCTTGGACGTGGGACAGCAACGTGTGGATGCTGGACAATTTCTAAGCTCTTAGCCGCGACTCCGCGTTCAACTTTGGCTTTGAGACGAAAACTCTCGCCTTCGATAAATAGTCTTTTCGAAGGTAATCCGGCCCGCGGCGCGCAAGACCGCGATCACTCGCCTGTCATATGCCTACTGCCGGTTAGCGTCAGCCGGGATCTATCTGGAAAGTTTTCTTCAGGGAATTCGTAAGATCCGCGTGGCTGCTGCTTCGGATTTAGCTGTTGCGCGGAATTTTCGAGCTCTTACAGGGCATCCAATAATTTATTTCGTCACAAATTGTAATAAGCTGATCGGGAGTATGGTGCCGCGCGTCCCGTTGGTATGGGTGATCCTGCTTCTTTTTTCCGCCTTTGGATCTCGCGGGGAGAGCGGGTATAGGGACTGGAAAGTGCCGGTCCAGATCAAACAACTCAGCAATGTGGTTTCAGAAGATCATTCGGCGCCGACGGTGGGCATCTGTATCTCGTACGGCATTGGTTTTCGCCTCGAGCCAGAGGGACACACGGGATTCCCGCACCTGTTTGAGCACATGATGTTCGAGGGAACGCCGATTGCCCCGAAAGACATCTTTGACCGCGTCACTGAAGGGGGTGGAGGAAGCAATAACGGAGCTACGAACTACGATTACACCGAATATATCGGGACCCGCCGATTTCCGCTCTTGACCAGCTGTTATGGCTTGACGCCGACCGGATGAAGACTCTGAATTTCTCGGTTGCGAACCTCGAAACCAACGGAAAGTAGTGAAAGAAGATGTGCGGGTGAATGTAATGAACAAGCCTTACGGTTTGTTCTATGCGATCGACCTGCCGGGTAAGGCGTTCGATACTTATCCGAACGCACACAATTTCTACGGAGATTTCCGGGATTTGGATGCAGCAAAGATCTGGGACCTGCAGAACTTCTTTGAAACGTATCACAGTCCGGGAAACGCAGTGTTGGCAATTGTGGGAGATGTCTAGTCACAGTAGCCGCCACCAAGCGGGAGCTGAACACGGATCAGCTTTGCCGCCGGGGGTCTCCCGGAGGCGATCCTGCAGGAGCCTGCCGACGAACAGTGGAGCTACGCTTGCGGCGCGAGGCTCGGGTCTCCTTGCATTCTTTCTCAATTGGAAAAACCGAATGTGGTTTTCTACTCACTCGATCCTCTCAAAGGCAAGGGAGCGAAACTGGCCGAGTTTTCGCACATGACGGATTTCCTCGGCCACAGCGGCTGGAGTCTTCCGCCGGATGGTTCCCGGATCGCCTACGTCACGAAGCGGGGTCAGGTTGAAATCATGTCCCTGCGTGATCGAATCTGGCATGAAATTTCGCTCCTTCCGCAATGGCAACTCCTTCAAACGGTCGCGTGGGCGGCTGATGGGCAGAGTCTGTTTGTTACGTGCTGGCTGCCGGACTCGTCTGACCTGCTTCATGTCGGACTGAATGGAAACGTCACTCGTCTGTTGCACGATGGCCATAGTCAATGGCAAATGGTGGCCAATCCACTGCCGTCTCCCGACGGCAGATATCTGGCGTTCCAATCCCAAGCTTGGGATGGCAACGTCTGGATGTTGGAGAACTTCTGATCTGAGTTCTGCACTTGCGAGGCGCTCTTATTGGGCGAGCTCGTGCATGAGCCACGCCCGCGCCAGCTTCCAATCGCGCATTACGGTTTGCGGCGAAAGGTCGAGAACCTGGGCGGTTTCTTCTACACTGAGGCCGCCGAAAAACCGCATCTCAACTACATTAGTTCTCCTTGAATCGAGGTGCGCCAGTGCTGTCAGGGCATCGTCAACAGCGATCACTTCGTCGGCGCGCCTCGATGAGGCATCCGCGACTTCGTCCAAGTTGACCGCTGACGAGTGCATGACCTTTCGGGCCAGTCCCCCCCGTTTGGCCGCTGACCGGGAGCGAGCCGCGTCGACGAGGATGCGTCGCATCAACTGCGCCGAGATGGCGAAACAATGAGCGCGATCCCTCAAGCCGACATCACCGATGTTAACCAGCTTCAGATAGACCTCATTAATCAAGGCGCTTGTTTGCATTGAATTGCCGGGCCGCTCCCGTTTTATGTAGCGATGGGCAAGCTCGTGGATTTCTGCGTACATCATCGGCATTAGGCGATCCAAAGCCGTCCGGTCTCCCGCTGTCCAAGCCTTCAGCAGAACATTAACTTCGCTTGATGCCGTCATGGCTCCGGCTGATCTGCAAAAATTTCTTACCGCCATTGTAGTTCTCTATTTCGGTTTACGCTTACCCGTGTGAAAGGTCGATCGCACTATGTACCCTAATGCGAGCTCATCTTAGGAGCTTAGATATGGGACAGGTTAGTTCCACACGAGAGTAGCGAGTTTTCCCTGAGGTTTCGGCAAGTACCGAACCCTCTACGGGTGTTCGATCAGTCAGGTACAAGATCGGGATTTTGGCGGAAGCCATCGCCCGAGGACCATGACTGTTTCCTTACAGCGCCAGCACCATTGAGATTTTATTGTGGCTGCCCCTTTCGCCAGACATTCAGGGAGCGACGGGCGCTTCGGCCGGAAAAGAAACAACACGCATCCGTCTTCGCCTCAACAAAAAGCCAGGCCGGGTGAAATCGATGACTGAAGTAGACAAACATCATAGGAGAAAAGTGTATGGCTAAGCTACGCAGAGAAATAGGACAAGATCTCGTTGCACTTGTGTTGATTCTCATCTGCACAGGTCCCATCTCTCGAGCCCAGACGATAACTGCAGAACAACGGCTGGCCCGGGCGTTGAAGTCCGGCAACCCGGCTGGAGTTTCGGCCGCGTTGCAGGAATTGGCCGGCCAGGCAAAAGCGAGCAGCAAAGTGGCAGGCGCTGTGCAGGCCGATATCGAATCCGACCTCGACTGCCGCGACAACCGGCAGTGTCCCAAAATCATCACTATTGACTATCCCGGAGCAACTACGACTGTTTTGAATGCGATCAACGATGCAGGTGACGCGATTGGGTTCTACATTGATAGTGCGGGTACCCTGCACAGCTTCATACGGAAGCCCGACGGCGGCTATGTCGCGATTAATCCCCCGGGGGCTGGCGCGGTACCGGGTTTAGGTGCTGACGTTGTGAGCATCAATGGGGCAGGGGACGTGACCGGGACCTATTCCACGAATGGCATTGACATATACAGCTACTTGCGCAAGCGCGACGGTGAATTCACCGAGTTCGGCGTGAAAGGCGCAGGCAGTTTGGGCTGCTGCACACTCAGCGGGAATATAAATAACGACGAGTCAGTCGCAGGCGAATATGTCGACGATGCGCTCCTGTTCCACGGGTTTTTGCGGTTTCCCGACGGCACCGTTCAAGAGTTCAGCGCTCCAAACGCCGGAGGCACTCGGTGCACACTCCAGACTCACAACTGCGGGACATTCGTCTCAGGTACGGATGGCCTGAATGATGCGGGTGATGTTGCGGGGTGGTACACGGACAACGCGAATGCTTTTCACGGATTGGTTCGGTATCGCGACGGCAAGATCGTCTATTTCGATGTCGATGGCGCCGGTACGGGAGCCAGCCAAGGTACATCCCCCTCAGGAATCAACTCAACATTAGAAATTCCTGGATTCTATCTCGACGGAAACGGCGTAGCTCATGGATTCATACGCTTTCTCGATGGCTACGTCACAAAGTTCGACGTTTCGGGAGCCGGAACCGCCCCCGGGCAAGGGACGTTTGCTGAAAACATCAACGAACGTGGTGACATCACGGGGTACTACGTGGATTCGACGGGCGCTTCGTACGGTTTCTTGCGATATTGCGGCGGACGGATCACCACGTTCGGGATTCCAAGCGCGGTCGGCCTATATGTCAACAACAACAATGCTGAGAACGCGATCGTAGGTTACTACACTGACGCAAAGACTAATGTTCACGGGTTCCTCCGAACTCCGTAAATTGTTTGATAGGCAGGCGGCGTGGCTGACACGGCCGCCTTTGCCCCGATTTGCCAGGCAGCGGCTCCAAACATGGAAAGGCGCTGCTGTTTTCACTGACTGGGGCGGAATCGTGCGAGTATCCTTCCTGGCTCCGCTCGGGTTTGCGCTGACCGGATACAGTTGGTTTCGGCTCTGCGGCAGCGGCGGTGCGTGGGAAATCTCAACAGGTAAGTTTCCGGCTTGCTGCTCCATCACGTCCATTTTCGGACATTGTAGGGTCGCTCCCATCAACACCAAAAATGTGCAGCGCTGGCCACCTTCACTAATCGGGATTATCGAAGGTAGAATTCGCGTCTACCTTTTTACGATGGTCGGGAACCGTAAGGTTCGTCGAATGAGCGAATTGGCGAAATCTGATCGGATAGATCCTGACAAACGCCGCTGGCAAGCTCAATCCATGTTTCCGGTTTGTCGGCGTTGCTGACATTGAACCCTAGCGCGTTTCCCGTCAAGTTGACCTCGACCAGACTGCACGAGAGCCAACAGCCTCGAATTCACTTGCGCACGGCCGTGCCGGATGGAGTACAAAGAGTTATGGCTCGCCGAGGCCAGATTAGGGAAGATGGTCGCGCGTTCGATATTGAGAACATCAAGATCTCGGTTAGATATAAAGATTCTCAGTACAGTCTGAAAAAAAGAGACAAGGCGAGCATAGGTCCCAACGGCGAGTGGACCATCTTTGAACTCGAGCATGCTGACGGGCACTCGTACAGGGGACGGTGGGATGAGTGCGCATCTACGCTCGACATTGACCTGTTTCCAACCGGCACTGCTCAGAAACCGAAGAAGAAGTTCCCGGGCCATCATACTAACCAGCTAGACCCCAACGTCAGAACTTTCGATGTCGATGTGGTCAGGCATGGCAGAAGAATATTCTCCGCGACGGTGAGCTTCACTTTAATAAGAAGGATGTCGTTCAAAGCAACTACCGCACCGTCCAGCGCAACGTTGGTGAAACAGCCGCAACAGAGGAGATCGCTACAGCGCGTTTGGAGCTACGTTTGGTTCAGGGTGACCACTTTGCTCTCCCGCAAGTAAGTAAGATTGAGCTTGGCGCCACTCCTGGTAAAAAGCACTTGACTTATGGTCGGCTATGCTCCACTGTGCCAGCCTTAGTCATGCCGTGATTTCACGTCGGAGCAACGTGCGTTTTAGGGCAACTTGAAAGCTGAAGCGCCCGAATCGGCGACCGAGGCCGACATATCATTACCGATTAGTCCTCGCTGAGCGCATTGGCGATTTAGGTTAAGTTACGACTTGGACGAGAGAGCAGCGTTCGTAAATCTCGTTTTGCGGGCACAACGAAGCTGGGTAGAAAGTGGTAGAGCGGAACCGATCGCCCCACTGTTACGTCGTGGCATGACCGATCTGGATCCAAAGGCTCGATAGACTGCACGTGGAGGGTTGCAATTATGCTTCAGACCAAAATGGCACCATCGAGCGCGGTGTTGCGGCCGTACGTCTGGGCGTACGGCATGACTACGGGGAAGGTCGGCTCCGTCCCCCTCGTTATTCCTCTGCCGGCACGGCCGAAGCAACTCTTGACCTTCTCCTTCGCAGACCCTTACTGCATCCATCGTCCTGGGTCTGATCACGGTGACGCTTCGCCGCGTGTCACCGTCGTGGGTCCTCAGACGCACGCTCGGGCTGGCTTGACGGTCTGTGGACGTATCGACAACTTCACCATTCATTTCCAACCATCTGGCTTCAACCGGCTGTTCGGCATCCCGATGACAGAACTGACGGATGCCGCGTACGACGCGTACGCCGTCATCGGAACTGAGATTCCGAGGCTTGAACATGAGCTTGGCGACACTCCGCGCTTTGCCGAGCGAATCCAGCTCATCGAAGAGCACCTCATCCGTATGCTCGGTCGCCACGGAACACTGGACCCGGTCGCGATCGCGGCAAATAGCCTGTTTGCAAGCAATGGTATTCATCGCGTCTCGGCAATGGCGTCCGATTCCGGGCTGTCAACACGACAGTTCGAGAGGCGTTTCCTCGCCCAGATCGGCGTGCCGCCGAAACTCTACGCTCGAATCATCAGGTTCAATGCCGCCCTGGATGACAAGCTCCGATGGCCCAGCCGTCCGTGGAGCCACGTTTCCAACGATCACGACTTCTACGATCAGATGCATTTGGTGCACGACTGTCGTGCCTTCACGGGAGAGTCCCCTTCACAGTTCCTGGCGCACCTCTGGGGCGTACCCCAGTTCCATACGTTCTTCGCAACTGAAAACCATCCGCGACATGAGTGAGAGTCTCTCAGGCGTCGCGTTCTTACTATCCAACCACTCTGCCTTTCATTACAATCCTGAATGTTACCCCACTCCTCGATGACTGAGCAGTGCAAGGTGTAGCCCGGCGGCAATGCCGTTCTCAGATTGGCGCCTATGGAGGACTATGGTCATGAATCGAACTGTTTTGGCGATGCTTGCTGTGATTGCCCTGCCAGGATTTACCACCCAGATTCTGCGATAACGAATGCACCGCCGGAAATCAGAGCAGATGACAAATCGGCAGTGCAGGCGCTTGTGAACGAGTTCGCGAACACCTGGAATCGACATGACATGAAGGCGATGCACGACCTAGACACAGAGGACGTGGAGTGGATCAACGTAGTGGGGCATCACTGGCGCGGAAGGGATAACGTGTACAAGGGCCACGTTGCGATTCACAAGGGCATGTCTGCGACGACAAACATGAGCGTCGAATCCGTAACAATCCGATTGATCGCGCCCACGGTGGCGGTGGCTGTTGCGACGATGCATTTCGGACCGTCGCTCGACCCCCGTTTTTCGTGGGTGGTTGCGGCGAAGACACGAGGTTCGTTTACGATGGTCAAGCGAAACGGAATCTGGAAGATTGTGCACTTCCAGAACACGCTGATCGACCCTAAAGCGGAGAGTGACGACGAAACTAAGTGGGACGCCACCGGGTTTCCACCTCCCGGTCATCCCTTATATAACCCAACTGCTCATTGAAACGATTGGTGTCGGCGTTTGGTTCCATCACAGCGATAGTTGAACGACAGACGTGACAAAAATCAGGTATACCGGATGAAACAAAACTGATCGCCCAACCAGGCGGTCGTCACGAGCAGCGCGTTCTGGACTTCGATCAATTAGAGCTAAAACGTCAAGTGACATTGACCCAGGCGCAACCGACACGGCTGGATGACAGAGCAAATGCGACGGGAATGGCTGGGCTTGCCTCACGTCTTGGTGAACAACGCGCGCCCACTCCTCTCATGATGGACCGGGCAGGTGATTCACGCGCGGGGGAGTGCGATTTAGCCGGACGATCCTTTCGCCCATACTCTCTGCATTATGGCCACGTGTGGAGCGAACGGAATCATCTGGACGTAGTCGGCATTGCTGACCTTGGCGACTGCGAGAGCCTGCCGGACTTTTGGCAACTGAGCCATGGCCGTCAAACCCAACAGAATGTGAAACTGCAGCCTTTGAGTTTCGTTTTTCGACTGCGCTGTTCAGTTGCGAACACCGGAAGTTGGTGAAACAGCCTGCCGGCGGCGCTCGCGCGATCGCGGCCGAACGGCGAAAAACCTAAGCGTTTCAGCTAATCCCGACGCAATTTGGCGACTTCCGGCGGCCACGCCAGCCCCGGTCCAGTTGGCCGCCAGCGTGCTCCCGTTGTGGGTCAAGGAGAGCGCCATGTTCAAACGTGCATTTCTGTTGCTTCCGCTTGCCGGCCTTGCGGTGTGGGCGGCAGACGATCTGATGTTGGGCAATTGGAAGCTCAACCCGCAAAAGAGCAAGCTGACCGACGAGATGAAGGTAACGAGCCCTGGGCGGGAACAAATACGCGTTCGATTTTGGCGGGAATCCCGAGACGATTGTTGTGGATGGAACCGACCAGCCGGCAAATTTCGGAACAACGTTTGCCGTGACCGAAGTCACTCCGGATGAGTGGACGGGCGTGCGCAAGAAGGACGGCCGGGTCGAGATCAAGGGGATCTGGAAGCTGTCGAAGGACGGCAACACGCTGCATGACGATTTCACCTTCATCGCCGACAGCGGGAAGATGACTCATCTCCTTTATGTGTACGAGCGCAGAGGAGGGGGATCGGGCTTTGCGGGCGACTGGGTGAGCACGAACGAACAGGTGGACACTGTGTACGTGTTGCAGGTGAGGCCGTTTGAAGGTAATGGCCTTTTCGTTCATAACTTCGGGGGAAGGGACAAAAAACGTGAAGTTCGACGGTAAGGATTATCCGAACGTAGGTTCTGGGACGAAAGTTGTGTCGTCCGCCCAGCGGGTGAACGAAAGGACGGTAGAGCTGAGGGACAAGATTGGCGCGAAGGCAGTGGATACGCAAGACATCAGTGTTTCCGAGGATGGGAAGACCTTAACGACGACCGTATATGTGCCGGGACGCAGCGAGCCGAATGTGCTCGTGTTCGAGAGGGAGTAAATCAATGCGCGTTCACCAGACCTGAATGCCTCTGCGATTCCACATGTCCGCAAAGTCGGCTAGGGCTCGACGGGGCTCAACTCTTCACGCCCTTGTCCGGATTCCAGCTACCTTGCAGCTTGCGCACGTACACGATCTGGCCGATGTGATACGCGTTGTGGGTGCAGATGTTGCCAATCGTGTTCGCCCATTTGGCGAGCTGCTGGTCGTCAGCCGTTTCCACAAGTTTCTCGAGGCCGGTCATGACTTGGTCAAGTTGATTGACGATGTCGGCCCACTGCTTGCTGTCGAACTTGTCAAACGTTTCCTTGTTGTCCCCGGTAAACTTGTCATTCTTGATGCCTTGAAGATTATTCAGATTGCGCCGATTCCAGAACAGCAAATGGTAAGCGAGTTGCCCTGCTGAATGGCCGCCGTTGGGAGGTTGCCAATTGGCCTGTTCGGCCGTTAGACCCTCGACGGCGGTGTTGATCGGGACGAACCATTCGGCCTTGTTGTGAGTAGTGCGCAACTCGTGCAGCAAGAGGCTCCGCAATGTAGCCGGTCGTGGCTGTGTCTGAGCAGATAGCGAAAGTGTTGGCAGGGCGGTTAGCAACAGAAGAAGGGGGATACACGATTTCAAACGAGTTCTCCTTGGCAGGAAGTGGCACCAGACATCATAGCCGAAGATGTGAGGCCTTCCTGTCTTACGCCTCATCCTCCCTAACCGGAAACAACTCCATTTGCAGCAACTGAATCGCCGCCAACTGCTCGTCCAACTGCTTCTTCACTTCCGGATTCCACAACGGATCCAGCGGATCGATCGGCAGCAGATGCCCGTCGCCGCGCTACTTCTCCATCTCGAGCATCAGCAGCCATTCTTCGATCGTCAATTCCTGGTCTTTGTACCTTTTCCCATAGCCCGGCAGCGCCCGTTCACGTCGCCGACTTCGGATACCGTAACCTCGTGACGCCGAAGGGCCGAAAAGCAAGCCGCGCTGATGGCTAGCGGCGCCTGTCCGACTGGCGCGTTAGACGGCAAAGTGACAACCAATCAGGGAGCGAAATGACCTGGGTTTGTGTTCCAGATGATGGGAAGCGGATTTTTCAAGCCTGATGCCAACTTCGAATCCAAACGTGCTCGAAGCCCCTTTTATGGCGCGCGAATACCCTTTTCGATCTCATCCCCGATTTTTCGCGTTTCATTACATCGGCAACTGGCAATCGAATATGCATCGTCCTTCGGCCGCGGACGAGCAATATCAATCTATGTGTCGTCCCGCAAGGCCAGTGCGGGATCTACTCTGGCGGCACGCCGTGCGGGAATGCAAGTGGAAACGAGCGCGATCAGGATCAGTATCCCGGCCACCAGTCCGAACGTGAAGGGGTCGCTTGCTTTCACTCCGTAGAGGAGACTCGCCAACACCTTGGTTAAACCAAACGCAACTGCGAGACCGGCGGCCACGCCGATGAGCGCCGGCGTCATTCCCGGTGCAGTATGAGCCTGAGGATGTCGTTTTTGGCAGCGCCGAGCGCCATGCGAATGCCAAGCTCCTGCGTCTGCTGCTCAACTGTATAGGACATGAGGCCGTAAATGCCGATTGCGGCCAAGACCAACGCTATACCAGCGAAGATACTCAGTAGCAGCATATTGAAGTGGTGCCGGGCTCACTCCCTGCGCGATCACCTCGTTCCATCGTCCGGATTTTCGAGATCTGTATTTGTCCGTCGACTGCCTGGAATTCGCGCTGTACGGCGGTGCGGATCGAGTTGGGATCGTTGGTCGATCGGATGCACCAGGAAAGCGGAAGGAGCACTGTTGGCTAATTGCGTCGAGGCCCTCAAGGACCTGGCTTTGCGGAAGGAACATCACCCCGACATCGGTATCGCCTAAGCCCGTTTCCCGCACATCGCCGACGATACCGATCACCTGCCGCGGAGGATCTTCGAATTGAGGTCCTAGTCCTTTGCCGATAGTGATGACCGCGCCGATCGGGTCCGCTTTAGGCCAATACTTCTTTGCCATCGCCTGATTGATGACAACAACTTTGGCGGAGTTAGTGAGGTCGCGTTCGTTGAACGACCGTCCCCGCAGGCAGCGGAATTTTGAATACCGAAAAATAATGCGGCGACACAAACCGGTACTGCTCATCACCTTCATAAGTTTGCCCTGCTTTCGAAGCTTTTCCGGCGATATTGAACGGCAGGTGGATTTCGGTGTCGGTCGGAAGGCGATCGGTAAGCGCCGCGGCCCGCACGCCGGGGAGCGCCTCGATGCGCCTGATTACCTGGACGGCAAAATCGGTCACTGTTTCCGTTGCTTGGTAGTTTCCCCGGCGAGTGATGTTTGCGGCGTCAACACGTTTCGCGATCGATACCTGGATTAGCGGAACTCAGGCCGACGAAGGTTCGGATCAGCAAAACGGCTGAAACCAGCAGTACCAACGCGAGCGCCATCTCCGCTCCTACTACAATTTCTCACGCGGTTTTGCCGCCGCGGTACCGGTCCGTCCGCTCGCTTCCTCAGAGTGGAAGCCACGTGGGATCGGAAATGTGCAAGGCCGGGAAGAGTCCGAACAAAACGCCGGTCAGGAACGGAGATACCAACGGCGAACACATCCGATCCGCCAATGAGCAGTGGGATCACATGTTGCGACGTGCTCACTTCGGTGAGACGCGGGATGTTGCCGGGAACGAGCAGCGGAGGCTCGGACACCCAAAGCGCCGAGAATCAGGCCGAAGAGGCCGCCAGAGTGCGAGCAAAATACTCTCGGTAAGCAATTGCGGTGACGCGCCGTCGGCTCGCTCCGATCGCGGCGCCAATCGCAGCTCCCGTTGACGGCCAGCCGCGCCAGCAAGCAACAGGTGCGCGACATCCGCGCAGGCAATCAGTAGGCCCCAGGAACACAGCGCCCAGCAAGATAAGCGGCGCGGTTCTGACGTCGCCGACCATCGCCTCACGCATGGTACTACCGCGACGCTTTCGTTTTGTCCATCCACTTCGATTGGCGGCGGAACTGCTCGCTGACGCTGCGTCATCTCGCCGCGCGCCTGCTCGAGGAGTGACGCCCGGCTTGAGCCGTGCGCTACCGCAAGATAATGTCCTCGTGGTGCTGTTCGGATGGCTGGAGCGGAATCCAAACCTCGGCCGGCGGGTCGGGCAGAACCTATGGGCATGAGGCCACCACCGGATACGCGTCGCCGTTGAGGACGATGCTCTTCCCAACGATCTGTGGATCGCTGCCGAAATGCGCTCGCCAAAGCTGTCGCTAATGATAGGGCCTTCGGACCGTTCGGCTGTCCTCGGCCGCCGAGAAATAGGCCTCGCATGGGGCTGATTCCGACACGCAGAAATAATCCACGGAGACGTGGACGCCCTTTACCTGTTCCGGACGATCACCGCTCGGAATCTTGAGCCCGGGGCCGCCCTGATGGTGATCGTCATGAGCGAGAACACATTGTTGTGCCGCCAAACCATGTATTTCGGGATTAATTCGAGTAACCTTCGCCTCCGGGATATTTGCGTCCGAGTTTTACCAGGCGATTCGGTTCGGGATAGGGGAGCGGCTCGAGAATGACTTTGTTGATAACGCTGAAGATGCCGGTATTCGCACCGATGCCGAGCGCCAGCGCCGCAATGGCCACGGCCGTAAACCCGGGGCTCTTTTTGAGCATGCGCAGTGACTGTCTGACGTCGGCAAAGACGATTCCATGTTGCAGACTACGAACGAACTACCTTAAGAGTTCCAGAATCTGAGCGTCTATCGCGCCTGGGGATACCCAACTCACGGCCGCCGTTCGTGCTCTCAAGACAAAATGCTGTCGCGCACTCAATCGCTCATCATCTAATTCAAGTCGGTAATGCCGCGAGACGGAGCGCACGGAGCAAATTTTCTCAAACACTTTCGGACGATGCTCGAAACAAGCGCCTAGATGGCGATGATGATGCGAGCGCCGCCATGAACGGGCAATTGCTTCTAGTCCGTTGCCCACACATTTTTTTGACAGGCGATTTTGCTTCGGCCATTGAGGCATACACAGGACGCGCTGCCTACTACCTGGATGCTGCATCCTGGGCTACTCCGGGATTGCGTGAGCGAGCGATCGCGCTCCTTTCACTCCCGCGAGCGGATGCACTCTCTCGACCTCTCGTGATTGCTTCTCTCGTCCTGATTTCAGCCGCCTCTACCTCCTGTGGGGTTGGTAGTGGCCAGGGCAGCATGTCTCTGGACAGCGCGAACGCTTCGGCGTCAATCGCACCGATTCTCCTGTTCAATGCAACGGGAGCTTCTCCTAACGATGTCGTGGCAGTCGAAGCCATTCTAAAGAACAACCATCTCAGTTATTCAGCGGCAACGTCTGCGCAGTTGAACCGGATGGACCAATCACAAATCCGGCGATATCGTCTGCTGATCGTTCGGGGCGGAAATTTCGTCGAAATTGGGAAGAGTCTGACACCTGACGGGACCGCAAACATACGAAAGGCGGTGCAGGACGGCTTGAACTACCTGGGAATCTGTGGTGGTGGTTTTCTTGCAGGAAATATGATCCGCCCTACAACGGTTTGAATTTGACCTCTGGTGTACGGTTCGATTTCTACGCGGCCGAAAGTCGAGGCATCCGCAAGGCGGCCGTGCCGATTGCTGTTGTTGGAACGCCAACGCTCGATCAGTATTGGGAAGATGGCCCAGAGTTCACCGGCTGGGGTGCGGTTGTCGGTAAGTATCCCGACGGTACTCCCGCAATCGTAGAAGGAACGTTCGGCAGCGGGTGGATAATCCTCAGCGGCGTTCACCCCGAGGCTCCAGCAACTTGGCGGCACGGAATGAACTTCAATACGCCTGCGCGTCTGGATAACGCCTACGCCGGCACTCTTATCCGCGCCGCGCTGAACCGGATATCGCTAACGCATTAATGGCTTGCCCTGAAGGTTCCTCACAAAAGGGCCTTCTGCGAAATCGTCAAACTTCTTCTCGTCCAAGACCCGGTTCAAGCGTTCATAAAACGCATGACTGGCTGACACCGGCAGCGACGCCGTCGGCGTCCACAACTGCTCTTGCCTCACTCGTGTTCGTCGCCGTCCCATCGCCATATCCTTGTAGACGTTCAGAACATTTTAAAGGTCACATGTTTCAGATCAAACTTGCACCACACCCTGCTAGGGCGATTCGTTCCGCTATCGTTTCGATCCCAGTCAGGATGCCTTGCGCAAAATGACATACCCGAGCAGAGGCAGCGAGGTGAGGGTCAGGTGAGGGTCAGGTGAGGGAGATCTGCGGTCGATGCATCGGACCGCTCGTCCAATGCCGCCTCCGACTGATGAACGCAGCCGCGCTAACAAATCCGACGGCGGCGATGCCCAGTGAAGACGGTTCGGGAACGGGTGCCGGGCCGGGGCCTGCCTGCAATGTCGCCGTGAACGTTCCGCCGAAGGTTATGACTTCGTTGATGCCTTCGACGCTATACGCGCTGTCGTTGCTGTTGAAGAAAATTTGGTAGGGGGTTCCTGCCGAAGTCTCGAACGTCACACCGCCTCCATCGAGCAGTGTGCTCGGGGGGCTGTACAGGAGATTGTCGTTTCCGGTACTTCCGCAGCAATCGCCAGCATCCTGCAGGAAGACTATGTTGGAGCTGTCGAAGGTACCAGAGATATCGGTGATGGTGAACGGAGAGGTTGCACCTGTCGTCGTCAACGTACCCGAGCCGCTATGGTGGCCGTCACCGCTGTATGTCCAGTTGTATTGTGTTGCTCGCGCCTGCGTCGCGCAAGTCACGAATGCGGCGAAAACGGCCGCGACCACCGACACGGTGCTGGGCTTTGTGGTGCAGCTAAAGATGCGTTTTAGCATTGGGATTATCCTATCAGGCTGCAAGCGGAATTCGTTTAGCGCGTTTTTGTGCGCTTTTTGGTTTGCTTCTTATGCTTAGTCGGTTTGGATCTGCCTGAACGCGGCATATCGGCCCGTGGGCTTCACCTTTCCCAATAACCGGACAGCTTCGCGTTCCGTTAGTGGGATATGGATTTTTGTTACCGGAACGAGACACGCCTTTATGTGCAGCTTGTTCGTCTTCTTAAGTTTGCGGGTAGTGCGCTAATTTCTGGTTTGATTGGGCCTACCTAGTGGTTTTCAACATCTATGGTCAGACGATCTCGTGATTGCAGATTTAACGGGTCAGAAGCCGAACGTGTTTTATGAATTAGCCGTTCGGCACCTGTCAAAACGACCTTTGTTCAACTTGCCCTGAACTTCGAGTCGTTACCCTTTGACGTCGCCAGCGAGCGCACGCTTCAATTCGATTTCGATGTTGCCAATGTCGACCAGGTGAAGAGAAGCCTCGCATCGCTGATCCAATCTGCGGAACGAGAACCGGTCTGTTCGACTCTATTATCTACAAGCATCGAGTACACAGCCACCGAAGATGATGCTCATTTAACCAGGCAAGTCGTGTCGGACATGATGTCACGGCTGCAAACGATTCAGCAGGACCTCGAAAGTCAGAGGCCGGCTATCGGCATGCTTTTGGAACTTTACAGGGCAGTAGCAAATACGGGCCAATCGGTCTTGTCTGTTTCGACGTGTCGTTGCATCACTGAGATCCCAGTGTTAGGCAACACGCGGTCGGGTTACGCGCAACTCATCAATTGAGCCGGGATCGAGCAGGATGCGCGCTTTCTCCGTCCGGCCAAGGTAAACTTCGAGCCGATCGACACCGAGGTGACGGTTGAAGTGGAGATCACGCACCAGTAACGATCGTTCTGTAGCGAACGATATACAGAGAGGCGCGGTCAGAGCCGCGGCTCTCTGTCTTGAGGGAGCGCTATCGGAGGATGCGCTCGGGATGGCCGCCGTACACCATGGCCTTGACCATCGGGTTGTCGTAGAACTCGTGCGGGAAGCCGAGCTTGATGGTGCTGGCCTCGTTCAGCTTTTTGACCTGCTCCGGCGTGAGCTCAAGCGTCAGGCTGCCTAGGTTGTCCTCAAACTGCGAAAGCTTGCGCGCACCGATAATGGGAATGACCGGGATGTCGCGATAGCGCAGCCAAGCGAGCGCGATCTGTGCGAGCGAGCGGCCGGTTTCCTTGCTGATCTCTTCCAGCGCGGTCACAACAGCATCGACGGTTTCCGCGCGAGACATAAAACCGCGGTTCGCCTCGTTGTCGTAGCGGCCGCCGCTCTCTTGACCGCGCTTGTACTTGCCGGAGAGCAAGCCGCCGGCAAGCGGCGACCACGCGAGCAGCGCGAGGTCGAAGGCATGCGCCATGGGGATCAGTTCGCGCTCAACAGTACGCTCCACAAGCGAGTATTCGATCTGAAGCGCGGCAAAGCGCGTCCGGCCGTGCGCCTCGGCGAGCGTGTTGGCCTGCGCGACCCACCACGCGGGCGCATCGGAAACGCCGGCGTAAAGGATCTTGCCCTGCGTGACGAGGTCATCGAAGGCACGCATGACTTCATCGACGGGCGTGAACTTGTCCCAGATATGGAGCCAGTAGAGGTCGATGTAATCGGTGCCGAGCCGCTGGAGGCTGGCCTCGATGGCGCGCATCATACTCTTGCGGTGATTGCCGCCGGCGTTGGGACCGGCATATTGGCCGGCAAGCGCAGCAACGTCGTTGGTGTACTTTGTAGCGATGACGACCTGGTCCCGATGGTCGCGCACAAATTCGCCGACCATGCGCTCGGAGGAACCGTTGGTGTACACGTTGGCGGTGTCAATGAAGTTACCGCCCTGCTCGCGATAGAGATCGTAGATCTTGCGCGCTTCGTCTTTCGCTGCACCCCACCCCCAGTCTTCGCCGAAGGTCATGGTGCCGAGCGAAAGCTCGCTGACACGCAGACCGCTGTTTCCAAGCAGACGATAATTCATGAAAGAACCTTTCTCCCGCGCGCTGCGATGCGGTATTCGGTTGGATGAGCAGGACCCGCCCGCTGTCGCATGAATTTTGCGCCACGCTTCTGTGTTCCGGTGTCGCGGTCGTATCACGGGCTATGCCGAAAGTGGCGTAATTTCGATCTGTTGCGCCTCCAATGTCCGGATTGCCGA
>CAWCYQ010000007.1:0-61355 GCA_963799755.1 Terriglobia bacterium
CGCTTGATTGGCCAAACTGTGGCGAGACGCTCGCCTGGCAATTTGTGCTCTCGGCAAAAGTCCTGTTCTCACCGCGCTTGCGCTACTTTCTTTAGCGCTCGGCATCGGCGCAAACACCGCAATTTGCAGTGTATTTAATGCCCTCCTGCTGCGGAAGCTACCGGTGTCTCATCCGGAACAACTGGTGGCTTTAGCGACAACCATTGCAGTAAACCACGACGAGTCGTTCACCTGGCCCAGGTTCGAGGAACCCAATCCTATAATTTTGGCTTCGGCGGTTCTGATATTCCTCGTCGTGGCGACAGCCGCAAGCCTTCTACCGGCCAGGCGTGCGGCCGGTACCGATCCGATGACGGCATTGCGAGTGGAATAGATTGGGTGGTGATGCGATATCGCGCTCTAGGACGTACCGGTTGGAAAGTATCGGAGATTAGCTTCGGCGCCTGGGCTATTGGCGGCTCCTGGGGCGATGTAGATGATAAGGAGTCGCTCGCAGCCTTACACAAGGCGGTCGATAGCGGGGTTAATTTCATTGACACAGCCGATGTCTATGGCGCAGGCCGCAGCGAGCGATTGATTGCGCAATTGAAGCGTGAACGAAAAGAAGAGATCATCGTTGCAACAAAGGCCGGACGAAGGCTGCCGGCGCAGACCATCGAAGGATACACGAGAGAGAATCTGGATGGATGGGTGGAAGACAGCCTGCGCAATCTCTCTACGGACTGCCTGGATTTGCTCCAGTTGCACTGTCCGCCGACCGGCATCTATTACTGTCCTGAGGTCTTCGGAGTGCTCGACGAGCTCGTCCAAACTGGCAAGATCCGTTATTACGGCGTCAGTGTCGAGCGAATAGAGGAAGCACTCAAAGCGATTCAATATCCAAATGTCCAAACTGTACAGATCATATTCAATTGTTTTCGGTTGCGGCCGTCTGAGTTATTGTTCGAGCAAACCAAGAAACGCCAGGTAGGCGTGCTGGCGCGGGTTCCGCTTGCAAGTGGTCTGCTGACAGGCAAAATCAATCGGAATACGGAATTCGCGAGCAACGATCATCGCAACTTCAACCGCTATGGCGCCGAGTTTGACGTGGGCGAGACGTTTTCAGGAGTCGATTTCGATGGCGCCCTCAGAGCGGTAGAAGAACTTCGCCGGGTTCACCCGAACGAGGAAAGCATGGCTCAATTCGCTCTTCGCTGGATTCTGATGTTCGACGCGGTGAGCTGCGCTATTCCTGGCGGTAAGCGTCCGGAACAGGTCGAGGATAACTGCCGTGCTTCCGATCTGCCGCCACTCTCACCTGAAACTATGGAAGCCGTCGAGCAGATTTATCGGAAAGAGATTGCGTCGCTGGTGCACCAGCGCTGGTAATCACTTCCGCGTTAGCGGTCGAGGTGGCTATCGATCAGCTTGCTGCTGACAGCCTCCGCGTCTACCTTATAGTTGCCGCTTTGCACTTGCTGGCGAAGTTCCGCGATACGGCTCTCCCTGTTATCGGCGGCGGTCACAGCGACCCCGGTCACGGAATCGTTATCTAGCGATTCGGAATCCGAGGGGAGCTCTTTCGCTAAGGCGGGAGCCGCGGAACGGACGTTACTTTGTGGCAGATAGGAATACACCTCACCAATTCTCACGGATACTCCTTTCAGCTTTCTCTGATCTCGATCCGGCTAAGAACATATCGATCGTAACGCAATCGATTCTAGACTAATTCGTGCCGCCTAAGGTTTAGGCGAAGAAGTGACGAAGGATCTCGTGTGCCCATTACGGGCGCAAGCGAGGTCCGGATGATCCTTTCCGAAAGAAGTGGTGCTGAAACTGGGACACTTTCGTCCGCCAAGTCGCGAGACGAGCTGATTCTCGAACACCTGCCACAAGTCAAGCTGATTGCCAAACGGATGCACAGGGGGCTGCCGGCGTCGGTGAGTCTGGATGACCTCATCTCGAGCGGAGTTGTGGGACTGATCGCCGCCGTCGATCGCTATGATCCGAATCAAGAGGTAAAACTGAAAACCTATGCCGAACACAAGATTCGGGGAGCCATTCTGGACAGTCTGCGAGTACTGGATTGGGCGCCGCGCGAGAAACGCAAACGCGCGCGGCTGATCGAAAGCGCGACTGCCGACTTGGAGAAAGAGTACTGCCGAACACCTGGCGAAGAGGAAGTCGCAAGCAGGCTCGGACTGCCGGTCAAGGAATATCAGGGTTGGCTGCAACAGACACACGGATTGATGGTCGGCAGCCTGGATGCGTCGCGAACGCAGGAAGACGGAAAGGATTTGTTGAGTTATGTGTCTGGTTCGATGGAGGAATGGCCTTCCGAACTTTTTGAACGAGCTGAGCTCGAGCGATTGGTGGCGCAGTGTATAGAGAAAATGCCGCCGATGGAGCAAACGGTACTTAGCCTTTATTTCTATAAAGAGATGACGTTGCGGGACATTGCAAAGATGGTCGATTTGCATGAATCGCGCATTTCACAATTAAAGTCGCAGGCTATTTTACGGCTCAGAACCCATTTACAGACTTACTGGCCGTTCGAGCGAGCCATCCCGCAGGTACATTCCGCGAGCTTAAGCCATGCAGTTGCGACGAGGTGATTACTCGCTCAGATTGATGGAAACTGTGCGCGGTTTGTGATCTCGTACGATCTCGACCGAGAGAGTTTTGCCGGGTTGATGCCGTGTACGGAGATACGAAATCAGGTCGCGCGGAGCAGCGAGGCTCGTAGTGTCGACGCTTGTAATCACATCTCCCGCTTTGAGACCGGCCCGAGCACCAGCAAAGCCGCTCTCGACCCGGCGAACGAGAATTCCGTTCCGCACGCCAAAATATTCGGCAATTTGTGAATCGATGGGCTCACATTCGATGCCGAGCGCCACGTTGTCCCAGAGCATCAACATTCTAGGAAAATTAGAGACGTTCCAAACCTGCGGGTCAGCATCTGGCAGAGGGTCAGGAGGACGCGCTGTGGAGGGAAAAGCAACCGTAACGGTTTTGACTTTTCCCTCGCGCCAATATTGCACTTTGACGTTTCTTCCAGGCGGAGTTTCTCCGACCAGTCGGCCGAGTTGAGGCGCGCTGAGAATTTCCTCGCTGTTGTAAGCGAGGAGCACATCGCCCGGTTTGATGCCGGCATTGGCGGCGGGGCTGTTTTCCTGAACGGCGCGAACCTCCACGCCTCTGGGAACTCCGAGCTTGAGTACACTCGCCCGATCTGGGTCGATTTCGGTCAGAACGACGCCGAGATGTACACCCGATGAATAGAGTTGCACCTGCTCGATGCGCCAATTGCCTTGCGCAACCGATTGCGCGGAGAAAGAACCGCAGAAGAGGAGCAGACCGCCCAGCAGCGCGGCAGCACGTGCGGTACTCATATGGCTAATAAATGTCCAGCGGCGCATGCATAGCGTGCAGCAATTGCAGGCAACGCTCGTGGACATAATCGTCATTTTCGGAGCGGGCCAAATTCTGCAGAGTTGCCGCGAGTTCAGGGCTGAGCTGAAGCCTTTCGTTGATGGGCGCCAGTATGTCGATGGCTTCGGATCGCACGGCGGGATCCGTATCGTGCTCCAGAGCAGAGCGCAGCACATTCCGGGTAGCAGGATCGCTGGCAAATCGACGGATCGATTCAAGCGCCTTCAAGCGCACGGCAGCGTTGGGATCGTGTTCTATGCGATCAAGCAAGGCGTCACGCACATCCGCGCCGCCTTGTTGGCCAAGCATCTCAACGGAATCAACTCGAATACCGGGATCGGCAAGGTCCTGTATGGCGACGAGCAGCCATTGCTTCACATCCTGATCCTGCGGATTGCCGACTACTTCGCGCTGATTGACCTGATCGAGGACGATGCGTACCTGGCCGTCCGCATCCGGCTGGATATCGCGAATGCGAGTCGAGGGATTGAAGAGACTGGCCGAACTCAGATCCAAGCTGGCAGGCGACTTGTAGTGGTCGAGAAAGCGGCCACCCGCAAAACCGAGAAAGACAAGAAAGGACGCGACGGCGAGCCGATAAGACCAGGAAGTCGGAGAGATGCGCAAGGCCGCTGGCCAACGCCAAGCTTTCCTGAGGCGTGGTCCGGCTTCGGACGCGATTCGATTCCTGAGATCTTGCCTGCAGAGGGAAAGCAAATCAAGAGAAACGTCGCGATGCTCGGAGGTTGCCGCGGCATGCCACGTCTTCTCACGCGCCAGGGACTGCTGACAAAAAGCACAGCCGCTCAAGTGGTTTTCAAGTGCTTCTTCCGACGCAAAGTCGAGCTCACCGTAGAGGTAGAGCGAGAGTTGAAGCTGAACATCATGGCAGGTCATACGAAATCACCCAGTGCAGCCCGCATTTTCTGTGTGGCCCGGAACAGGCAATTCTTGGCCGCTTCCTCGGTCACACCCAGGGATTCGCCGATGGCGCGAAGGCGCAAGCCCTGAAAGTGGCGCATTTCAAAAACCAGCCGCTCACGCGGAGACAAGCTACCGAGGACTTCCTGGATACGATTGTTGACCTCTGCGCTCATCAACTGACGCTGGGGATCGACTTCCGCGCGGCGTTCCGGAATCATTTGCAGCCGATCGACTTCACCGGCTGCCGTTTCGACCGAGGCGGCTTCCTCTTTGCGGACTTTCCGTTTGCGGATCTGATCGAGGCACAAGTTGGCGACGATCCGGTACAACCAGGTGGAGAAGGCGGAATCGAGCCGAAACTCGGGCAATTTTCGGTACACCCGGAGGAAGGCTTCCTGATAGACGTCACGAGCGTCTTCCTCCGAATGGAGGAGGTTGTAGGCCATTCGGAGAACGTTGGCGTCGTAAGACCGAACAAGCTGCTCGAAAGCAGCACTGTCGCCACGCTGCGCAGCACGAATGAGCGACTTTTCGTCAGTACGCCCGGTCACGCCAGCCACGGCTAAAGTTCCGATTGCTTCGGCTCGAATATCCACCACACAAATGGACGTGGAACGGGCGATTTGGTCTTGGGCGGGTGAACGGAGATTCTTGCCAAATGAATTCCAGGAAGGAGATTAGCTAGCTAACTCCAATTCTATTAGCCGTTTAGCCGGATCGAGGCTGGAGATGCGAAAGGAACGCACTTCACCGGCGCGTGCCATGGCCTTTGTTTTTTCATTGGAGCCGATACCCTGCTTCCAACGCGCCGCCAGCATAGCGCTTAGAGAACCCACGTCGGAGGACTGCGTCTTTTCGGAAACCGGCGCAGTGTCCTCGAGCGACTTTAGATTGCAGTTCACGATGATGCCTTCCCCCAGCTCAACTTTGGCGCGGTCACCATGTACCTCGACCAATCGGCCGCTGACGGTTTGACCGGGCTCGTGCTCGGAGATGTAATGGTCCACGGTGGTGGGTTCGAGTTGCTTCATGCCGACGCGGAGACGGCGTTTTTCCCGGTCGATATCGAGGACGACGGCCCGCACGGTCTGACCTTTAGCGAGTTTGTCGCGCGGATGATCGAGACGCTTCTCATTGGTTATATCGGAGATGTGAACCATCGCTTCAATTCCCTCTCCTAAGTCTATGAAGGCGCCGAACTGAGTGATATTACTGATCTTGCCTTCGACGGTCGAACCGACAGGAAATTTCTCGGAAACGGTATCCCAAGGATCGCCTAAAGCCTGCTTGTATCCGAGCGCGATGCGCCGCTCAGCGGGATTGATCTGAAGAATGACAGCATCGATGCGATCACCAACCTTCAGGAGATCGCCAGGTTTTCGCACTCTCTTATTCCAGGACAATTCCGAGACATGGACGAGGCCGTCGACGCCGGGCAGCAATTCAACAAAGGCGCCGAAATCGGCAAGCCGGGAGACGGTACCGGAAACGCGATCGCCGGTATGAAAGGTTCGCGCGGCGAGGTTCCAGGGATCCTCCTGCAACTGCTTCATGCCGAGAGAGACTTTCCTGGTCACGGGATCGATTTTTAGAATCTTTACTTCAAGCTCGTCGCCGACATTGACGAGATCGGCGGCTTTAGCCACGCGGCTATAAGCCATATCGATGACGTGCAGCAAGCCGTCTATGCCACCCAGATCGACGAAGGCTCCGAAATCCATGAGGCTGCGAACACGTCCGTGAACAACGGCGCCTTCCTTGAGTTCGGCGAAGACCTCCTGACGGCGTTTCGCCTGCTCGTCTTCAAGGACAACGCGGCGGTCGACGACGACGTCTTCTTTTTCGACATCGAGCTTGGTGATCCGGCATTGGATTTCCTGGCCGACCAACGCGGGCATATCCGCCATTTCGCGAATTCCGCTACGGGAGGCCGGCATAAATGCACGAACACCGATATCAACTCGGAAACCGCCTTTAACTTGTTCCTCGACGACACCAGCGATATTGTGCTTTTCCGCGAACGCTACTTGCAGTCCGGACCAATCTTTAGGACGTTCGACTTTGATGATGGAGAGATCATAGTATCCCTCCTCGTTCCGTGGCCCGACGGAAACTGCAACAGCAGCGCCGACTTGTGGATCGTCCGTTCGGGACTCAAGCCACCTGGCGAGGGGAAGCACGCCTTCGATTTTGCGTCCGACGTCTATCAGAATGCCGTCGGCGCGAACGGAGACGATGGTACCGGAAACGGTGGCGTTGCCTGGGCCCTCGGGGTGCTCACGCTCGAAACTGAAGAGGATATCACCAAAACTTGACTCTTCCCGGGACGATTCTTCGGAAGGAAAATCAGGCTCAAAATTCTCGTTACTCATGACTGCGGAATGCCCCCATTCTGGCATAGAGCCAGAGTGATGCTTTCAGGATCGCGCATGTGTTAGGCGCGGCTCGGTTACTTTGTCGAGACCGGTGGAGGGGGGTTTTTACCGTCTATAAAAGGAAAACGGCGGTAGTAATTCCGGCGCGCCGGAGACAAAGCCAAAAGCGCTTCGCGTGCGAGGCAGTCCGGGGTTGCGAAAACGAGGTATGTTCCACGTGGAACATATGTAAAGACGGGCCTTTCGCGTTTTGGAGAGTGCGGCTCTTATTGGTCGTGAGCGCTAAAACGCTGTCATTGCTCAGGCAAAAAAACTTACTTAGCGGTGACCACTTTTCTCTCGATCGTGGAGGTTTTTCACAGGGACGTCAGACCGTCAGAAGTCGCTCGAGAATTTCGCGCTGGATTCGATGTGCTCGATCTCGCGTGAATCAGGCGAGTGCAGCGAGGTGCTTCCGAGATGCTTAAACGGGTAATAACCCCGACTTGGCCCGCTCCTGTCAATTCCATTGCGCCAGAGCGTTTACATAATCCGCTGAACCATCTCGGACCCAGCCGTCAAGCTGTGCGGGTTCCTTCAATTGTTGGCCGCGTTGCCGGGAGACAACAGCATAGCTACAGCGAATCTCGGGCAGAGCCGTCATGTCGACAAACAGTTTTTCAAACTGAGCAACTGGGAATACATCCTCCTGGCCTTTGCCCCAGCGCCGCTTGACGTCCTTGAGGATGATATAGCTGGGCATCCTGGCGGCGACCTCGCGAATCGCATCGCCAACTCGCTCGTTATCGCCGAGCGCATCGCGAGTGAGCGAGAACGTCGCAAGCAATTGATCGATGTCAATCCAGAACGTATTGGTGTTGTAGTAGGAAAGCGACCACTCGGCTTCTTCCGACGGAAGCGCCAGGCCCTCTACCAGGCGCAGACGTCCATCGACGCGCGCCAACCCGCCGCCATGGTCCTCGACCTGCCTGGCGATCACTTCGACCGTCATGGCTGCGCCAGAATCGATGTGAAGGCCCAACAGACCGGGATCGAGATTTACGCCGGTGGTGTCGATATTGTGTACCAGGAGATATTTCAATTGGGGGTTGGCCGCGATAAGCGTGCGCAATACTCCGTTGCGCAGCATGTTCGGCACCTCATACCAATGGCCGGTTGGATGGATGCATTGGAGAGGCAGATTGTCCGTGTAGTCCGATGC
Source organism: Terriglobia bacterium (assembly GCA_963799755.1). Taxonomy (GTDB): domain Bacteria; phylum Acidobacteriota; class Terriglobia; order Bryobacterales; family Bryobacteraceae; genus Bog-105. The sequence continues at coordinate 7,912 of CAWCYQ010000007.1, forward strand.
TTCGCCTGCATTATGAGCCCACTGGGCAAGCGCGGCGCGCAGGCTATCGCGCATTTTTTCCTTCTGCTCATCGAGCGACTGCTGGGCGAGTTCTTCCCAGGCGAAGTGAAGGTCGCGCAACATGGGCACAAGACGCAAACCGATGCTTCTGCCGGGCGATAGTAACACCGGGCCCGGGTAACCGAAATTCCGCGTCTTCCTCAAATGTTCCTCAATCGGCTGGTGGGTGAGATAGCTGGTCGTAATAACGTGTGGAATGGCTGTCGAGTGTTGCGTACTCGACCGTCTGGTTTTGGCCAGATGAAGTTCTATGAAATTGCGATATTGGCCGCCTAACTTCGAGAACGGATTGAGAGCTTTGACGACGCCGGCGCCTTGCGTCCAGCGGCTGCCCGCGCCGCCAGCGAGCGATACTACGGCCACCGATCCCTGCTGCAAAGCCCGCGTGCCCATTTCGCGCAGACGATCTGCCGCGTCAGCACGTGCATCGAACACGTCAACAGGCTCGACATCTTCTATTCGCGTAGTGATCGGAAGGCGATTCTGTGACAGACCGATGCGCCCGTTCTGCAGATCCGTTCGAATCGCCTCGTGTTCGACGGGGTCGAAACCATGTTCTTTGAGCAGTTCGAGCAAAGTCTGCCCGTGTTCGCTGGCGGCGCTGGCTGAGGGCAGCAGCCGATCAAACAGGCTTTGCACTATTCCCGAATAGCTCGACGTGCCGCGCGAGGCGGCAGCCAGGCGGTCGAGTTCCCGGCGCCTGTTAGCGGGCATCAGGCGAGGATCCTGTCGTAGAAGAAGCGGGACCGTGAGCGCGTAGTAACCCTCTGGCATGAGGTTGTTTTCACCGCTGAGAATTTCGGCGAAAGTCCCGCGTTCGTTGATCGCAAAATCGTAAACGACCGGGTGCATGGCAAAGGGTACAGAGTCTTCCAACTGGCGTTTGCTCTCGCCCATAATTTGCTGCATCACATCCTGTGCTTCCGCCTTGCGCCGGGGGCTAAACATAAACCCCATTCCGCCCCCGGCCATGCCGCCCAACATCCAGAACCCCCAGAAATCTGAGTTCATGCGGGCGCGAGCTTGCTCGATCAAAGTCTCGGTGTATAGATTGCTGGCCCAGGGAATGATGCTCTGAATGGGCCCGAAAAAATTTTGTTCGGTTGCGCGGCCGATGCTCTGTATGTTGCCAACGCGCAGATCCGACAGGATCCGGTCGAGTATCTGAATCGCGTCATTGCGGGCGGCCCATTCCTTCGGCGAACGCAGCAGATATTTTTCGGTCACCATTTCGAGAATCGGGCCGACATCCTGGGCCATTCCGCCATGTACCAGGACGAGGCTGCTCTGCAGGTTTTCGCGAGACTGTTCAGAAATTTCAGCCGTGCTGAGAACGTGATGGGCGGGCAAGAGCCGGCCGCGGCTTACACCGAATTCAGGATCACCCTCTGTGGCCGCCGAGCCCTCGATGATTTTTATTCCCGGCCAAACGCCTCCCGAATCCTGCCAACCGCCACCTGAACCGGCGAGCCACTCGCCAAGAATCGCTCGGGCGGCGACCAGACGGCGACCCGTTTCCGCCAGAGACCCTGTCAGTTCCGGCGTTTGCTTTGTCGCGCGCATGCACACCGAAATCAATCCGGCGAGGAGATTGGTGGATACCGCCAGTCGCGATCCTTTAGGGATGTTTCGTACGAAACTAACGAGCTCAATGCCCCGCCCTTCGCCAACCAGTTGCTCAAGCAGCGAACTGAGCGGCTGAACGGCTCCCTCCATGGCGGGCGGGACGATACCCGATGCAATCACCGCCGCTTTCAACAGACCCAAGTAGTCGCGCGCAAAGTCGAAGACTTCGGCAAACGTTGTGACGTCAGCGGTGGCCGCCAAGTCGACGCTGGTGAGGCGCAGGAGCGGCTCGTCGATTACGCGGAAGTAGGCCTTTATCGGCGGTTTGGGCTTTACATCACTGCTGCCGCGCACGCTTAAATCGATCGACACGTTCAGCACGCGCGCGCCTTCCGGATAGTCCATACCCAGAAAGAAGATGTCGCTCCATCCGCTATGCGTCAGATCCATGCGAACGGGTGTCGACTCCTCCAGGATCGGATAAGGCTCGCCTTCCCCACGCCGCAGCAGCTCCGGGCGGACTCGCAGCGGGTAATCGTCTGGATGGCCAATGCGCGACATCCAATGATTGCCTCTGACTAGCCGCACGCTTCTGCGCACCTGGTCGGCAAGAGTTTTGAGGGCTAATCCTTTATAGGCAGCCGCATAAGCGCTCGATAAGGCGGCGCTCAGACCGGCGGAGCGTTCCGCCCGCTGCAAAATTTCGAGGGCTTCGTGAAAGCGGCGTTTTAGTAAATGAGCCGTTGCTTCGAATGGAATCAGCGTGGCAGCTTGAATCTCTGGACGATATTGCAAATGAAAACGATGAATGGAATACAGGAAGAAGAGCGCTCGTACTCGCCCGTACAGGTTGTCGTGGGCACGCCAAAAACGGTCGAGCGCCGCGCATTCGTCGAGCAGCACGGCGGTGGAAGTCTGACGGCAGAAGTCATCCACAGAGCGATTGCGAACTTCCGCTTTCTGGGACGTGATGATCCGGACGAGTTCGCTCAAGAACCTTGCCCAATCTCTCGTGCTTCGGTATTGTGCAAGGCAACGAGCTCAAGCAACTGAGCCAAGACGACGTTCCGGTCTTGCCCGTCAAGCGCGAGAGCCAATTGGGCACGAAACAGGCCATATTTCGCCCCAACATCGTAGCGTCGAGTGGTTTGCTCCAGAGCCAGATATTGTTCGCGAGCGGCCAGTTCGCAAAGCGCCCCGGAGAGAGTAGCGCGGGCGGGCGACTCGTGCAACTGCTGTTCAAGTATCTCCATAAGCGTAGGAGTTAACACATGCATACCGAAAAAGCAGAGATAATGACCGGCACGTAAACCGGAGATTTCCAGTTCCTGCTCGGCTTCAGTCGGAGTCGGCTTCTCCACTACCTTTTGGATACGATACAGATCCTGTTTTCCGGAAATTCGCTGCCCTCCGATGGCGCCATAGAGCCAAAGCAGAGTTTCCCGCGTGGCCTGCACGGCGGAGACGGCACAGCCTTCGGCGACGGCCACTTGAACCAGCCGCTGCGTGCAACTGATATCCTTGCCGCCGGCGTAGAGATGATCGCCGACCAGATGCAGAAACGGATCGTCGGCAGTAAAGGAGCGCGCTAAATAAACGGCACCGGCGTAGCCATTCGGGGCGGTCTGCTCGATGAATCGAATAGAGCGATCACCAGCAGCGCGCGCGAAAGACGCTTCGTCGCCCGACGGGATGACGACAGCAATTTCCTCCACGCCAGACCGGCGCACTTCTTCCAGAACAATGCGCAGCACGGTTTTCTCCTGGCCGTCGCGGTCGATGAGTGTCTGTAGCGGAAGGGTCCGTTGATTGCTTGCCGCCGCTGTGATGACGGCCTTCTGGATTTTCATCTGGAGCGCAAATGGCGATTTTATCGTGTGAGTGAATGGAGGAGGTCACTCGCAAAACGATGATGAACGTCTTAGCGCCGGACAAAGGACGCGCAGGCGCCACTGCGGCCCTGTGTCATCGTTTGACACGTCACTCCATTCGCAGCGCTTGAATCACGTCAACTCGGGCGGCCCGCGCCGCAGGTATTACCGACGCGGTCACCGCCGCAATGAGCAGCACCAGAGCCGACAGGGTCACCGGCAGCACGCCCGGCGTTTTCAGGTCTGCCAGAAGGGCGCCCGCCAACTGCGCCAGCCCAAACCCGCAGGCAACCCCGGCAGCGAGTCCCACGATCGCCATGGCCGCGCCTTCCGTGACAACGCGCGTCAGCAGTTGCCGCGGCTGCGATCCAACCGCCAGCCGTATGCCAAACTCCCGCGTGCGTCCGCTGACGGAGAATGCCAGCACGCCGGCAACACCCACCACCGCAATCAGCAGCGCCACTGCTGCAAAAATGCCGAACACCACAGCATTGAGCCGTTGAGGCGAGAGCACTTCCCCCCGTATGTCTTCCAGAGTCGCCGCCAATTCCACCGGCTGGTCCGCGGACAATTTGTGCATGATACGCCTGATTGGCGTCACCAGGGCGTAAGGATCTGAGCTTACGTGAACGAATAAACGCCCTCCTCCCATCGCTTGCTCCTGATCGAAAGGACGATACACAGTCATATTCGGTTTGGGCACAACGTTCACGTCGTCCAGGTCTGCTACCACGCCGATAATGCGCAGCGGCTCGGTGCTGATCATGCCGGGTGGGATCACCTGCAGGAGCGGATCGGTCCATGCCACATGATGGTTCAGCGCATCGCTCTTAGGGAATATCCGTCGCGCTAAGCTCTGGCTGACAATCGCGACGGGACCGCTGCCATGGCGGTCGCCATCATTGAAATCGCGTCCTTCGAGGATAGGGCGGCCAAGGGTCGCGAAAAACCCCGGTGAGATGACTCGAGTCCTGGCGGCGGGATGTTCCTCGCTCGGCCCGGGCACGTGCCCGTCGGCCGAAAATTGGAGTCCGAAGTCGGACCCATTGGAATCGCGCCATGGAACGGTCGTGCCGATAGAAACGTTCTGAACGCCTGGCAATTCACGGATTCGCCGCGCCGCTTCCCGGTAGTATTCCACCTCCTGGCTGGGCGTTCTTCCCAAATGCATCACCGGAACATTCACTGCGAGTACATGGTGGGTATCGAAACCGGTCTGCGCGGCTTCGAGCGAAAGCAGCGTCTTCACCGCTGCGCCGGCGGAGGCCACCAGCACGAACGAGGCGGCGATCTGAATCACCGCGAACACCCTCAATTTCCGATTCGCGGTGCCAGTGACGCGAGTGCTCCCGCTCGTCAGCGCGAATCCCTGGGCGCCTCCCGACGACGGCAGGCGCGGAACGAATGCCAGCAGCGCCGCTGCTACCACCGCCAGTCCCGCTCCCACCCAGAGCATGCTCGAATCCACCGTGAGGTCGAGCGCTCGTAGAGAGAATTGGGACATGTAGCGCGCCAGAACGGACACCATCGGGCCGGCGATCAGTACCCCGAGAGCGGCCCCGGCCACGCACAGCAGCAGGCTCTCGGTCAACAGAGTTCGCCGCAAAGCGCCGGTGCTGGCGCCCAGCGCCGCGCGGATGCCCAGTTCGCCTTCGCGGCGCACAGTCCGCGCCAGAATCAGGTTGGCGACGTTCGACCAGGCGATGACGAAGACCAGTATCGACGTCACCATCAGCACCAGCAGTATGGTCCGCGCTCCCGACGTGAGTTGGTCGCGCAGTCTCACCGCGCTGATTCGGTAGTCGTCTTTGGCCGGATACGCTTCGGGATGGGCCTGCTTCATACGCGCGTATACCGTGCGCAATTCCGTACGCGCCGCTTCCAGATCCACGCCCGGTGCGAGCCTCGCGAATAAGTCGGTCATCCGGTGTATCCGGTTGGTTACCATGGTCGCCGACAGATGATGCGCGCTGGTCACCACGTTGGCGATAATTTCCGTGTCCTGTGGATAGGGGACGCATGGCTCCAGAACGCCGACGACCGTCGCGCGTGCGGGCATCGATGAAAGAATCGAGCCGGACAGTCTTGCCAATCACGGTGGGGTCGCTCTTCAGCGCCGTCGACCAGAAACGATACGTCAATACCACCGCGCCCGCTGCCTTCGGACCATCATCGTGGGCATCCAGCAGTCGCCCGAGTACCGGGCGCAGGCCCATGACCTGGAAGTACGATCCATCAACTACCCCGGCGTTAACCGAGCGGGGTTCTCCAAGCCCGACCATGGTGAATCCAACGGTCGAGAATTCGCCGAACGAGCTCAGCGTTTTCATTCTCGAGCGCAGGTCAGCGATCTCCGGTATAGAAAGGTTGCCGGGTGCGCTCTGGTGGATGTAGATGAGCCGGTTCTCGTCGCGATTCACCAGCGGGCGTAGCAGCACGCCCCGAACCAAGCTGAACATCGCGGCATTGGCTCCTATTCCCAGAGCCAGAGTCACTATGACCGTCAGCGTCAGGCCTTTTGCGCGGCCCAGCGAGCGTGCGCCGAACCTCAGCTCACGCAGGAAAGCCGCAATGTTTTCAATCATGCCGGTAACCTTCTTGGTGAGAGGTCCTGGCACGTCTATCGCCGCTGCCTCGGTTCTTCAAAACAAAGGCCATTGGCTCTCCCGGGAGATCCAGCGAGTGTTCAATTCCGGGATTCCTGCTGTCGGAACAGGACAAGGCGGGATCTCGTTGCGTGTAAACAGAGTGACTTGCGCGGTCATCGCTCGGGCTTTGTCATACATGAGTCAGGGAGTTCTCGTGAATTCAGGCCCGGGCTTGCGGCACAGCTTCTTCCCAACGTCCTTGTGCTTTCAAGATCAGCTCTACGACTTCGCGTGCGGCACCGCGACCAGCGAGCTGACGAGTCGTATAGTGGCAAGCTTCTTTCAATTCAGGCGCTCCGTCCGCCACAGCGACTGCGAGCCCCGCTCGTTTCGCCAGCGGAATGTCCGGCAAATCATCACCCATGTAGGCTACTTCTTCTTCTGTGACACCGGCACGCTTGACGCATTCTTCGAAGGCCTGCGTCTTTGTGGCTTGCCCCAGATAAACGAAGGTGACTTTGAGTTCGTCGGCACGCTTGTTGACAGCAGGCGACTGGCGGCCCGTGATAAAGCCGGTCTGGATGCCCATGGTATGCGCAAGGGAAAGACCCTGTCCGTCCTTTGCGCTAAAGATTTTCATTTCCGATACGGTCGCGGCGCCAGAGTTCTCAGCAGCGGTTGACGAGATGAGGCAGATACCACCGTCTGTGATGGTGCCGTCTACGTCCATCAGAAACAGCTTAATTTTGCGGGCGCGAGCGAGAACATCGGGCGAGGCCAGCGAAGACAAGGAGGGATCGGACATGAGCCAATGGTAGCCGGGCAGAGCAACATACTTGTCGAAGGCCAGCCGGCCTCCAGAGGGGCTAACGTAAGGCCTCGGCACTGTTGATCTTCGGCGGCAGCCGGTTTCGTCAGATGCAGTTGATCCTTTTTGCGTAGGATCACTGTACGAATCGCCGACTTACCGTCAACGGTGGATGAGCGGATGGCAGCGCGTTAGTCAGTCTTATCGCCGGCATGCTCCGGGACCAGCCCTCGCCCCGCCGGTTGCGCGAGTTGAATGGACCGGATACAAAACCCGGATCACCGAATGGGGTTCCGGCGGTCAGGACTACGATTCGACGATCGAACGGATCTCCGCGAGCGCGTGATGGATTTCGTCGTCTGCGGTGTAGAAATGCGGAGCGATACGGATACCGGCATTAGAGCGGTAATCTACCAGCACGTTGCGGCGCGCAAGCTCCTTCGTGACGTCTTTTCCGTTCGGGATATCTAGAACAACGACGCCGCCGCGGGACTGAGGATCGCGGCAGGAGCGCACGGCGAATCCGGCGGCGTCGGCCATCTCAATGAGCCGTTGCGTTTGACGAACGGACTTAGCCCGGATGGTTTCAACGCCGATCTCATTGATGATTTCGTAGCCGGAGCGCGCCGAGTAGAGCGCGGGAATGTTAGGTGTTCCGTTAAGAAACCGAAAGGCGTCGGACGCGAATTCTATAGGGCCGTCTTCAAACTCGAATGGATGACGATGGGCCATCCATCCGGTAGCGGTCGGCTGAAGCTGTTCCCGCAGCCCGGCTCGCACGTAGAGATATGCTGCGCCGGGACCGCCGCATAGCCATTTTACGGAGCCTCCCGTCGCGAAATCGACGTTGAGAGCTCGGACATCGACGGGCAGAATGCCGGCGGACTGATAGAGATCCGCGATAACGAGCGCTCCAACTTCGTGTGCGCGACGCGTAATTGGGGCGAGGTCTTGCAGGAAAGAACTGCGGAAGGCGACGTGCGAGACGGAGACGAGCTGCGTCTCTTCGTCGATCGCCGCGAGGAATGAGTCGAGCGGCAACGTCATGCCGTCTGGGGATGGGACTCTGCAGACGCGCGCGCCCTGCCGCTCAAGGCCGTAATAGATGTAGTCGTTAGAGGGGAAATTCAGGCCCCCGGTGACAAGCTTGTTGCGCGGGCCGTTTCCTCGTGAAGCTGCAGCAGAGCTCGCACTCCAATCAAAGCAGGACGCCACGAGCGACTGACAGATGGAAACGTTCTGGTGCATGACGACTTCGCGTGGCCCTGCACCGATGATGGAAGCAATGAGATTGCCAATGGTGATGGGCATTTCCCACCAGCCCTCGTCCCAAGCGCGGATCCCACGGGTGGCCCATGTATCCCCGAATTCCTGCAGCGCGTCGGATGCGCGGCGCGGCATAGCCCCGAGCGAGTGGCTAATCAGGTACGCAGTATTTTCAAGGATCGGAAATTCTGTGCGCCACGCGAGTAGAGGATCGGTCGTTTCGATCAAAGGCGCACCTCATCGGACTTGATCTCCGGCGCGGGTTCATCAAGGATGTGCGCTCGGCGCTTTCGGAGGAGAAAAACAGCAGAGAGCAGAACGAGAAACGGGACGCCGGAGAAAAGAGTCATGCGGAACTCGGATGTGAACGCCGTGGTCATGAGGACCGCGAGCATAAGGCCGGCGCCGGCGAGAGTTGACCAGGGATAACCCCACATTCGGAACGCGAGCGCTTGGTCTCCGCGACGGCGGCGAAAGAAGAGGTGCGTAATGAAGATCATCAGCCACGTGAACATGGCGCCGAACATAGCGATCGACATCATCAGCATGAATGAACTTGCCGGAACCAATGCGGTGAGGACAGTCGCAATGGCGATCCCGGTGGTCGACAGAAGCAGCGCGGCGACCGGGACGCCGCGGCCGTTCAATTCACCGAACCGAAGTGGCGCGTACCCGGCCCGAGAGAGGCTGAACATCATGCGCGTTGTGGTGTAGAGCTGGCTGTTCATGGCCGAGAGCGCGGCAATCAGAATAACGAAGTTAATAATTCCTGCGGCGGCGGGAACGTGCGTTGCAGCCATCACGCGGACGAAAGGGCTCTGCCCAGTGTTTGCCGCGGACCAGGGCACGACGGCAACGATGATCGCAAGGCTGAAGAGGTAAAAGAACGCAAGCCGGAACATGGTGGCGCGGAAGGCCCGTATGATTGCGCGCTGCGGATCGCGTGCTTCACCCGCTGCAACGGCAATCATTTCAATGCTGAAGTAGCTGAAGATGGCGATGAATACCGCGACCCACATCCCCCATGCGCCGTGGGGCAGGAAGCCCCCACGGGCTGCGTAATTCGCGAATCCGATTCGCGTAAACACAAGCCAGGCGCCGAGGGCGATGAATATCAATATCGCGACGATTTTCAGTGCTGAAAAGCAATACTCGACCGAACCGAACAGCTCGACATGCGCCGCGTTAACGGCGATAAGAGCGCTGGAAAAGCCGAGTATCCACATCCATCCCGGCACATGAGGATACCAATAGCTCATATAAACGGCTATTCCGGCGACCTCTGTCCCGATACCTAGAACGAGCGACGACCAATAGGCGTAGCGAATGAGAAATCCGGCGAGCGGGCCGATGTAGAATTCGGCCCAAGCACCGAATGAGCCCGAAGTGGGGTGAGCGACGGTCATCTCGGCGAGACAGCCCATGAGGAACAGGGTGATGAGCCCCCCGATTGCGTAGCTCAACAAGACGCCAGGGCCGGCGAAGAGGATGGCGGAGCCGCTGCCGAGAAACAGGCCAGTGCCGATTGCGCCGCCAATCGCGATCATCGAGAGTTGGCCGGTGGATAAACCGCGATGAAGCCCTTTTTCACGCTCGAGGATATCGTTGAAACCAGAATGAGGGGCGATCGTGTCGTTGATCATGATTTCGACTGATTTTAGCCCGTTTCCGGCACGTGCGGAGAGATGCGGAAGCCAGCGAAGGTGTTACGCCTTGGAACCAGTTTGCATACGTGCCGCTCGCCTGGAATAACGCTTTGTGGCCGTCGAGGTCCTCCGGGTTGGTCGCCAACCCGCACAAATGCTCCGCAAGATCAATCCTGAAAATTCACCTCCCAACTGGTACCCCCGCAATTTCGTCAAGTTGACGAGAAACGCGCATCCCGCTTCGATGCTTGATCAGACCGAACTCACAAGAGCGAATCATCGACTAATCGTCAAGGTGGAGCGTCGCGACCCTCCTATGCGTCGCCCGGTCCAGGTGGATGTGAGAAGATGCAGCTCGTATGGCAACAATTGGTCTCATCGGTGCTGGGCATATCGGAAGCCAGATCGCAAGGCTTGCCATCGCAAACGGCTACAATGTCGTGATCAGTAATTCTCGCGGGCCGGAGACCCTCTCGGGACTGGTCGCGGAGCTCGGGTCCAGGGCCCGCGCGGCAACCGTTGTTGAAGCGGCAAGGTCCGGAGACATCGTCGTGGTCACGATCCCGTTAAAGAACTACCGCACGGTGCCCGTTGAGCCGCTTGCGGGGAAGATCGTGATTGACACAAACAACTACTACCCTGAACGTGACGGTCACATTCCTGAGCTTGACGATGAGTCGGCAACGACTTCCGAGCTCCTCCAGAAGCACCTGCCTAGCTCGAAGGTTGTGAAGGCGTTCAACCACATCTACGCCGCCGAACTCACCACTCACGGGCAACCGGCGGGGACGAAAAATCGTCGCGCGTTGGCGATTGCCGGTAATGACCAGGCGGCGAAGAATACCGTAATCCATCTGCTCGATCAATTCGGCTTCGACATCGTCGACGCAGGCCCTCTTAAAGAAGGGTGGCGGATCCAGCGCGACACACCCGGGTACGGTCCGCGCCGCACGGCTGAGGAGTTGCGGCGAGACCTCGCGGCGGCCAAGCGATACGCGGATCAGTAAGGAACGGGGTGCTCAACGGAGCGTGGCTCCGTTTCAGCGGCGCCGCACTTTCACTCTGGACTGTTCTGCGCAGCGCTCGACCGTCTTCCTATCGACCTCCAACGCCGCACGCTGTTAGGATGAGGTGTCAGTCGCGGCAAGGAGCACCGCATGCCGAGCCGAACGCAAATCGTACGCGACGTCTACCGTGCCTTCGCGTCAGGCGACCGCCAGTTGATCGAGCGGGTCTTCGCCGACGAGTTCTCGTTTTCCAGTCCGGTCGATGTCGGACTGGATCGCGTGGGCTATTTTGACCGCTGCTGGCCAGGCGCCGGGCAGGGCCAAGAGTTCAACTTCGTTCGGATCGTCGAGTCCGGGGACGAAGTGATCGTGACCTACGAAGTGACGAATATTGGTGGCGGCCGCGGACGAACCACCGAAGTCTTCACCTTCAGCGGCGAAAAGATTCGCGTCGTCGAGGTGTATTTTGGCTGGACCGTTCGTTAGAAATGTGTGCCCAACGGAACACTGGATAAATTATGGCAGTTGATACGGTACCCGATGGCTTCCCAACTATCCCGATTCTCGCGACCACACAGGGGAACCAGCTGTACGCGTTTTTGGAACAGGCGTTCGACGCTAAGCTGCTGGACCGGCATGACACCCCGAGCGGCGAGCCGGCCTACATGACAGTCCGTATCGGTGACTCAATCCTTTCTCTGATGAGGCCGCTCGAAGGAGGCCAACCCACTCGCAGCGCGTTCTACGTATACGTTCCGAATGTCGATATCGTTCACCGGCGCGCCGTGAGTGCTGGCGCACGATCGGTCCAACAACCAAGCAACGTTGTTCACGGCGATCGAATGGCGACAGTAATTGATCCATTCGGCAACCAGTGGACGGTCGCCTCGCGCATCGAGCAGATCTCCGTAGAAGAACTCCACCGACGTCTCGCCGAGTCCTAGCGCGTGGCCAGAGGTACTGAACACATGCCTCCGGAAACGTCGAAAACCGGGTTGGTCGCTCAAGGTGAGTCGGGTAGCGAGGCCCGGAACAGAATCCGCTTGAAGGAAAACGCGCATGTCGCTTCGATGCTTGATCAGAGCGAATTCACAAGAGCGGAACGCCGACTTCTTCGTCAATCTGGATTGCTTCCGGCCCGCTCAGGGTACATCATGAGGAGCGCACGGCTCGCAGCTTACATATATGCGTGCAGTACCTCGTCCACCGCCGCGTCGCCTGTCGGATATTTCACGCCCGTCAGAGGACTTCCCGCTTCCAGCAGCGCCTTGACCACTCGCGCGAACTCGCCCTTCGGATGACGCTTCTCCACCAGGCAGTCGTATAGCGCATACCCGAGGGGCGTCGCATTATATATGGGATCGCGAATGTCCACCGGATGCCCGCGCGTAATCAACAGCTCCACCAAGTCACCCGAACCTGCCCACGCGGCGTTGTGCAGTGGCGTGTAACCGTGGTTGCGCTCCGGATGCGCAACCGGAAATCCCAAATCGAGCATTAGCTTCACCGCGTCGTAATTCGTGTTTGTCTCCCAGCAATACTTCGCTACGAGTTCGCGATCCACATCCGGCAGCTCCGGCACGATCTCCGGATACTCGTTCGCGATCGAGTGTGCTTCCTCTGGCCGCGCCAACACGCAGTTCACCAACAGTCGCATCGGCATATCACTCTTCGCGTACAGGAAATCAAACATCCTCTGATGTCCCTTCATCAGAGCGACTTGGTGCGGATAAGAGTTGAAGCGCAGCGTCCACTGATAAATCGTGCCACCACGCCCTTCATGGCCAATCGGTGGGAACTCCGGCGGTTTGCCGATCCGGTGCGCCAAGCACGCCCGATCTTCCGTTACCAATTTCTCCGCTAGCGTCAGATCGCCCAGCGCAGCTGCCAAGAAAATGTCCGCTTTCGCGCCGCGCTCCAACAGGAATCGCGCCACGTCCGGCGACTCACCAATACGCCATTGTGCCGGCGTCGAATCGTGATCCTCGTCGCGGGCGTCAATTCGAGCCCCATGATCTAAGAGCAGCGCCGCCACCGCGACCGTCCCCGCGCAATGCAAGGGAGTCCGCGCGTCCATACCCTTCGCGTCGACCAGAGAAATGTCAGCAGCCAACATCTCGGCCAGCTTATCGGTCAGCCCTGCCAGCGCCGCCTCATGAACCGCCTGGTCCGCATTTTGTTGCGCCATCCCCACAGTGTATTGCGACTTTACTCCGGCCAAGACGTACAAGCTGTCCCAAACATCGCCTGATCTCCGGATTTGGTATTGCCGAGTTGGCGCTCATAACGAATTCTGGACGATCACACTCGACTGAAGTTGAGTGCGCCAGCGAAGTTGACGACAAACGCGCATCCCGCTTCGATGCTTGATCAGACCGAACTCACAATAGCGGAACGCCGACTTCTCGTTCAACTGGATCGCCTCCGGCTTTGTCGACAGTGGCAACGCGCGGCGTAGCGATTCGCATCCGGTGCGCGTGAGCACCCCGAAATCGTTTTGCGGCGCGAGGGCTAGCCAATCTGAACTTGACTCGCGTCATCTCGTCTTATAAGCTAAGAATTCTTGGTATGGGACGCAAGGCGCAAAAGAACGATTCGTTGCCCGGTTCACTGGACATGTTGATTCTGCGGACGCTCTCGCGGCGCGACCTCCATGGATACGGCATTGTCCAGTTCATTCAACAATCGTCCGACAATGAGCTCCTCGTCGAGGAGGGCTCGCTGTACCCCGCTCTCCAGCGGCTGGAGCTAAACGGCTGGATCGAGGGTATCTGGGGCGTGACGTCGAACAATCGGCGGGCGAGGATCTACAAAATCACGGCGGCTGGCCGCAAACAGCTGGCCATTGAAACTCGGAAGTACGCAAAACTCACGCTGGCGATCGCGCGCGTGATGGGAGCGGAGTGACGGACATGTTGATACGACGGCTGAGGTATTGGATGGAGAGCGCCAGGCGCAGCGAGGCGCTGCGCGAGGAAATGGAACTCCACCTTGCGGAAAAAGCCGCGGAACTGCAGGCAGACGGTATGACGGCGGAGCGCGCACGGGCTGAAGCGCGCCGGCGATTCGGGAACGTCGAACTGAAGCACGAAGCGTCACGGGAGATCTGGATCAAGCGGTTTTGGTCGGAGCTTGGACAGGATGTCCGTTATGGCTTTCGGACCATGCTCGCCAACAAGGCATTCAGCGCGCTGGCGGTCTTGTTACTGGCGCTCGGCATCGGGGCCAATACTGCGATCTACAGCTTCATGGAGTCGATCCTGTTGCGCTCGCTGCCGGTGGCCGATCCCGAGGCGCTGGTGGTATTGAACTGGCATAGCCGACCTCCCTACAACGCCAGCAAGCAATGGGCCCACGTCATGCACGGGTTACAAGGCCTTATGTGGCCGGGCAACAAAGGCGTTATGGTCAGCGGGATATTCCCGTACGCCTCGTTCGAGACGCTTCGCGCGGAGAATCCCGTTTTTTCCACACTCTTCGCATACTTCAACGGACTGCACCGTAACCTCTCTATCCGCGGGCAGGCCACGACCGCCAACACGGAGTACGTCAGCGGCGAGTATTTTCGCGGCCTGGGAGTGTCCCCGGCCACGGGACGTCTGATCGGCGCCGAAGACGACCGTGCAGGCGCAGCGGCGGTCGCCGTGATCAGTTTTGCTATCAGCGAAAATCGCTTTGGCGGACCGCGGAATGCGATTGGACAATCGATTCTCGTCGACAACGTGCCCTTCACGGTGATCGGCGTCGCGCCGCCGGAATTCTTCGGAGTCGATCCAGCGGCGCCGCCGGAGGTCTATCTTCCGTTGCACACGAATCTGCTGGTAGACGGCGCCGAAGCGGCTCGCATGTATCACGACGAAAACTTTTACTGGATCGAAATGATGGGCCGCCTGCGTCCGGGCGTAAGCATGGCGCAGGCGCAGGCAGCGCTGGCTCCCCGTTTCCATCGATGGGTTGCCAGCACCGCGACGAGCGACGGTGAGCGCGCCAACCTGCCCGCGCTGACGCTGAATCCCGGCGCCGCCGGTCTGGGTAGCTTGCGCCGCAGGTATTCCAAGCCTCTGTACGTGCTGCTGGCGATGGTGGCATTGATCCTGGCGATCACGTGCGCGAACATCGCCAATCTGTTGCTGGCAAGGGCCACCGCGCGGCGCAGCGAAATGGCTGTCCGGCTCAGCCTGGGAGCGGGACGGTTACGTGTGGTGCGGCAGTTGCTTACCGAGAGTGTGATGCTCGGGTCGCTCGGCGGAGCATTTGGGGTCGTGTTTGCGTTCTGGGGCGTGCGATCACTGACCTTTCTGCTCTCCAGAGGGGAGGAGAACTTTACGCTGCACGCGGAATTGAACTGGAACGTGCTGGGCGTGACGGCGGCGCTCTCCGTGGTTTGCGGGCTGTTATTTGGGCTCGCTCCGGCGATTCAGGCGACGCGTCCGGACGTGATGCCCGCGCTAAAGAATGGCCGCGGAGGCGGACCGCGCCGCCGCGCGCAGCACGTGCTGGTGGTCGCCCAAATCGCGCTCTCTTTTCTCCTGCTGGTCACAGCGGGCCTGTTTGTCCGGACACTCAACAAGCTGCACTCCGTGCAACTGGGATACGCCCGCGAGAACATCCTTCTGTTCTCGTTGAATGCACGCGCGGCCGGGCATCATGACCAGGAGATCGCTACTTTTTACGAGAACCTGCGCAAGCGCTTCGAATCAATGCCCGGGGTGAGCAGCGCGACGCTTTCGCAATCCTCGTTCATCAGCGCCGACCGTGCCGGGGGGACATACAGGGGGACAATCCAGATCGGCGCTGTTAGCTTTGCAAGGTGCGGGCGTGATGGTCGTGGGACCGCGTTTCCTGACGACGATGCGGATTCCAATCCTGGCCGGGCGTGAGATTGACGAGCACGACAAAGCGGGGTCCACGCCGGTGTCAGTAATCAGCGAGCGGCTGGCGCGGACTTACTTCGGGAACGAGAATCCGGTGGGCCGGCGCATCACGTTCACGGACGAGAAGCGCGATCTCGAAGTCGTCGGCGTGTCGGGTAACGTGCGGTACGGCGGTTTGAAAGAGGACGAGACTCCGATGACCGTGTTCGTAGCGGCCAGCCAGTTTTCTCCGGACCGAGTGACCTACGCGCTGCGCACTGCGGGTGATCCGCTGCGGTATGTGAACAGTGTGCATGAGATCGTGCGGCAGGCGGATTCGCGCATACCGGTCATGAACGTGGTCACGCAGGCAGCGGAAATCGATCGGACGATCAGCCAGGAAGTTACGTTCGCGAAACTATGCACGGGTTTCGCGATTCTCGCTCTGCTGATCGCGTGCGTGGGACTCTACGGGACGATGTCCTACAGCGTCGCGCGGCAGGTCGGCGAGATTGGAATCCGTATGGCGCTGGGCGCGCAACGCGGCGCGGTGCTTTGGATGGTTCTGCGCCATGTTTTAGTGCTGGCCGCAGTGGGGCTCGCGATCAGCGTGCCCGTCGCGTTCAGCGCGTCGCGGCTTGTTAAATCGTTTCTGTTCGAGACCCAGCCCAATGATCCGGGAACCCTGGCGCTGGCCGGTGTCGTCCTCCTAAGCGCCGCGATTCTCGCTGGGTATGCGCCGGCAAGGCGAGCGTCCCGAATTGATCCGGTGGCGGCGCTGCGGCAGGAGTAGGAACATAGTCCTTCGTACCGCAAGGAAGGATGAAAGTGCTCCGCGCTCGCGTGCGTCAATCGCGCTAGGCGCTCGCATTGGATGCCGACCTACTCTGGCGCATATCGCCGGCGGGCGAGTATGGCCGGATGCTGCGGACGCACAACGATCGTCGCGTGGCTAGACAGGTTGAAAAACGTGGCTTTGTCGGTCCGCACTGAAGTGAGCAGTCCGGAATCGCCTCACGAAAGAGACGATGCAACTCGGTTCGTCGGAATGGGATCGAGAACGCGGACGCAGCGATGTCCTGGACGAGGCGCCATCCGGAGGGTGGGTAGATCAAGTTGACCGAAACGCCCGACACCGATCCGTGCAGCCCGGCGCCTGTCAGTCGGCGAAACGGCGACTACACGGCAACTTGGGCTTCGCCCTGACGTTAGGCGAGCCATCGGCATCAATCGCCGGAACCTCTCCGACCAAACGCCCATCGAATCATCAACGGAAACTTTCGTCGCCACATCTCGTCATTGAGCCCAAGCGCGCCTCTACCGCATCAGCAATCTCATATACTCGGGGCTTCCCCCTATCGATAGCCCCAAGACGGCAGCGGCGCACAAATCAAACCGCTCTACACCCTCCTGTGAAGCAAAATGGATCATGAATTTCCAAACAGCCCCAGCAGGTAATCACGCAATCCGGCACTCAGGGAGACAGCCGCATCATGGAAACCGACTTTGCAAAAGACTTCAGAACCGCCTTACAAGACGCTACTCAGTCGCAATCCGTCCCAAGATTGATGTAGCGGCGTTCCCGAACAAATGTCCAGCTTAGTTCGATGGAACCGCTTTGTCTTTAAGGTAGGGTGATCCGGTAGAGATTGCGCTGTGTATTCTGGGAAAGGTAAGCGTACTCGGTCGGATCGGCTCCAGGTATCACCCATTCTCGATTGACTGACACTGAACCCGGCATTTCGGACGCCTTTGTGCCCGGCCTGATTCCGCCTGCCGGGAACTCCGGCAGAGTTTCGTTGGGGCTGATCGGGATAGCGAGACTTCGCCCAGGATTGGTGCCGGCAGCGTGCTCAACTGGCACATAGAGCCATCTGCCGTCCGGCGCCCAGTATGGGTAACAAGGCGTGGAGCAATAGGTCTTCGGAGCATCACCCTGTAGCGAGATTGCCCTCCACTGAAGGTCCAAACCTTTCGTAGCGAACACGGTCAACAGCCATCTGCGCGATGGCGAAACGCGTACATCGTCGAAAACGGGCGAGGGCAGTACCTTCTGCCTGCCGGAGCCATCCTCGTTAACTTCTTCGAAATACGTTGTATGCCCCTCTAAGCCTCTAAAAAACAGCTTGCCGGGTGTCCCGAAGCGTGGGAACAAGGCATTGGGGACCGGAACTCGACGGGGAGTGGAATTTCCCTCGATAGAAGCGATGCAGAGATCGGTCGATCCTTTCGATGATCTGCAGGAATAGAGAACCCGCTTTTCGTCCGCTGATAGGTCATAGTCATGCATAAACACACCGGGGAACACAACCTCTGACTTTCCGGACTTCACATCGACGCGCGAAAGTTCCGGCTCAAGATCAGGAATTCGACGCGTTAGATAATAAACGAATCTGCCATCTCGACTGAACGAAGGAGGATAGCTTGACTCCTCTATTCGACTACCCAGTATCTGTCCTTCCATCACCAAGGCCCGATCACCCGTGGGATGGTGCAGCCAGAGCGACGTTTGGCGGACTCCGAACGACGTAATGACGGATTGCCCGTCGGGCGCCATCGCCACTCCTTCCTCCTCAGTCGGTCCAAACAAGATCTGCTCGGGAGTGCCGTTCGGGTACCGTTGCCTCCAAAGATGTGACTTGCCTTCTTTCTCCACCGTGAAATACATCCAAGATCCGTCGGGCGACCAAGTCGCCGCATTGCAGGAACCCTCCGGACCAACAAATCTCCATGAGAATCGATTATCGAGGGAAATCAGCCGGCATCGCGTCCACGAGCCATCCTTATCCATCTGCACGACCACGGCAACGCGACGGTCTGGAGAGGCAAACGAGTAATGAGCCATCTCTTCTTGGTTAGCCGGATAGTACAACTCACGAAATTGTTGCGTTGTGAGCTTTCCTCTCACCACTCCCATGTGTAGTCCGGAACGTATGCGTGAGAAAAGCACCTCATCGGAGCCGAGCCATCTCAGGCCGGCGGCATTGTCTAAAAGAACGCGCGACTCGCCGCCGAAGACTGGGACCACCCTGGTTTCAAAGGTCTTTCCAGTCACGGCGGTATAGGCGATCTGTGAACTGTCGGCGGAGAAGACCGGGTTGTATTTCCACCGCGAATCGTCGGTCAAACGCTTTGCCTCCCCATTTGGAAGCATCTTCACGTAGATTTGATCACTACTCAAAAATGAATCGCCCCCGCGAATGAACGCGAGCATGTGGCCATCCGGCGAAAAGGCTAGGTGCCGATGCCGAGTCCGCGAAATTGGTCAGCTGCGTATACTCCAGGCGGTGCCGGCGATTGTGAAGCCGATAAGTTGTAACTGCCGCGACGGCCAAGACTCCACTACAGGTAATCCCCAGCCAAACAAAACGCCTGATTCGGTTCCTGCTGGATGGTGAAAGGAGGGCTGGCATGGGCACAACCCCCGCTGTCCCGTTTCCGTCCACGTGGACCACTGCCGGCAGGAATCGATAACCCTGCTTGGGAAGCGTCTCAACGTATACAGGGCGCGCGGCATTATCGCCCAGCGCAAGGCGGATCTGCCGGATGCAGTAGTTTAATCCCTGGTCGAATTCGACGTAAGTGGCGCTACCCCAGATGTGTTCGCGCAGTTCTTCACGCGGAATCGTTTGCCCGGGCCGCTCGAGCAGAAGCTTCAGGACCCGTAGCGGTTGCGGCTGAATGCGTATAGGCTGCCCGTTACGGAGGAGCTGCCCAGAACGAGGATCGAACTCGAAATCGTCGAAGCGAATGCGTGCATCACCATTCACATTCAAAGGAAATTCGCTCCGTCTTCAAGGTTAGAGCAGTTTGGCCGACGCTGGCTGCCGCCCTGTAACCTTTGTATCAGCTTAATTCAATTGGATTTGCGGTACTCATCTGAGATGAGGAAGCGATTCATGTGACGCTCACTTGAAAAAAACGGCGCTAGGCGCCAACGTGAGAACAATTTATTTCATTCGCTTCAGGAGAGCAAGCTCATCGAAAGCTACCGGCAGTGAAGGCAAACAAACAGGCGCGATGAGAACCGCAAACGCGCCTCAAGACCAAAGGAGAGACGAACATGAAATCGATATTCAAGAAGAGGTACACACGTTTTGTGGCCCTGCTCGCTGTGGGAATTCTCGCGGCGATAGGGGCCGCCCGTGCAGGCGGCTGGCGGGACGATGACGATCGACTGGCCCAATCGGCTGAACTGGAAAAGCTTCACGCGGCCTTTCACGCGGCAGTCAGCGTCCACGATCCAGTGAATGGCGATTCGCCTTCAGTGATAACTCAGCGAATCCGCGACGCAGTCGCGCTCTGGACTCGAGACGGCGAAATCACGATTGTCGGCACTAGTGCCGCGGCAGGCAATTATATCGGCAGCGGCGATCCGGATGATCCCGCAACTTGCCCTGAACCCTCGGGCGACACGTATGCCACCGGTCGACAGGGCACGCTGTGCACGTTCTTCAAGTATGTTTCCGGCGGGTTGCAGGAAGCCAACAAGTTTGTGTCGCTTTCCCCGGCGTACAAAACGAAGTATGTCCCTGTAAAGGATCATGACGGCCAATGGAAATCATCGGTGTATTTCGAATGCCATTACTTCGACGTGTCATTGAATCCAGCGACCGGCCAGCCATTTTGGACAGCCAAAAGCCACGTAGATCTTAACGGTGAAGCCCAAAAGATCGACGGGCGGTGGTTATTTACGCGCGTCAGCTCATCCGCCGTCGCAGTTCCGGTTCCGTGAAGCGGAACACCCGATGCCCTCGATGCGCCCCTGGCGGGCGAGGGCATCGGGACTAAGCCACCACTGACTATTTTTTGATACTGCCTGGGGATCATCTAACGGGCCCAGGCAGCAGTCCCGAGGGAGTGCGCCGGCGCGCCACTTCGACGTTCGGGGATCAAAGCTTATGCAGCCGGCTCCGCCACACCCTTCGGCGTACTCTATCCTTAACAGATAAGGAGCGCTACCGTGATTCGTCCCGTTCTCTGCCTATGCGCCGTCCTCACCCTCCAGGCCGCCACGCCTCTTTTCCAGGACCAATCCGACAAGGCCTGGACAGCGGTACACGGCTCGGCCGTGTTCGACAGTTCAGTGCGCCGCGATAACAATAGGTCGCTGCGCCTCGAAGCGAATTCCTCGAGCCCGGACGCTTCGGCGCGCTCTAATGCCGTGAACCTCGTCATTGGCAAAACCTACCAGCTTAGCGGCTGGGTTCGCACTGAAAATCTTACGGTAAAGGATCTCGACCGCTCTCCAATCGCCTCGGGCGCCGCGCTCAGCATGGAATCCATGCCATTCGATGTGCACTCCGCATCGCTCGCCGGCACTCGCGAGTGGACGCGCCTCTCGCTCCGTTTTGTTGCCACGCGAGCTGAAGATCACATCCTTCTCACCGCCGGCCATGGCGGCGCGCTTCAAGGCAAAGCCTGGTTCGATCGCGTGAGTATCGACCAAGCCTCGCCTGCCGACAGCTGGCCGGCGCGCGATGCCGTGCGCACTTTCGGCCCTGCGTATCGCTATCCCGCCGCTGGCTGGATCTATCTGCACATCGAAGGCAAACCCTATGACCGCGGTTATCAGCACGGGTATCTGATGGCGAAAGAAATTCCCGAATACCTCACGCGCAGCGCTATCGTCCTCGCGGGCAAGGCCGACGATCAGAGTTGGAACACTTATCGCACCACTGCCGACGCGCTTTTCCTGCGCGGATTCGATCGCGAAATTCTTGAAGAAATGCGCGGCATTGCCGACGGAGCTAATGCCGGGGGCGCGAAGTTTCTAGGCCGCAAGCTCGACCTCATTGACATCGTACTGGCTAACACCACGGTCGAAATGAGCGAGCTCGCATCCGCCATGCACGTGACGCCCACCGGCATTGAAGGTACTCATTTCAATCTGCCGCCCTACGCATCGGAACACGATATGCCCGCCGATCATTGCAGCGCCTTCGCCGCTACCGGAGCCGCCACGCGCGACGGCAAAATGGTCATCGGCCATGTTACCTGGTGGTCACAGACGCTCGCTGAACAGACCAACGTCATGCTTGATATCAAGCCCGAAACCGGTCATCGGATGTTGATCCAGAGTTACCCGGGCGGCATCGAAAGCGGCACCGATTGGTATCAGAACGATGCCGGCGTCGTCCTCACCGAAACCACTATCGGCCAGACACCCTTCAATGTGCAGGGCACGCCCGTCGCCTTCCGCGCGCGCATGGCCATCCAGTACGGCGGAAACATCGATGAAGTTGTTCAGCAGCTCGGTACGCGCAACAACGGCCTCTATACCAATGAGTGGATCATCGGCGACGCGAAGAACAATGAGATCGCCATGTACGAGCTCGGCACCAACCACACCAAACTATGGCGCAGCTCGAAGAACGAATGGTTCGGCGATACGCCGGGCTTCTACTGGGGCGATAACAACGCCAAAGACCTTGCCGTGAATCTCGAATACAAGCCCGATCCACAGGGCGAACCCGGATACATTCCTTACGTGCCCGGCCCACGCGATCTCGCCTGGATGGACCTCTATAAGAAGTACAAAGGACAAATCGACGAACAGTTTGGCTTCAAAGCGTACGACAGAGCTCCGCTTGTCTCTTCCAGCACCATGGACGCAAAAGTTGTCACTGCGGATATGGCGAATCGCATGATGGTCTGGGCCGCGTTCGGCCGCCCCAACGAGAGCGTCGCTGCTCCGCGTGACTCGAATTACGGTCTCTTTCCCGGCGGTTACTATCTCTTCAACGCCGGAGCTTCGGAAGAGCTCAGCGCCTCCGTCGCCGCGAACGAACAATTGCGTCTGCAAACGGAAAACAGCAAGGCGGAATCCCACAAGCCCGCGGCTGTTTCCTGGCATGACCACCCCGAACAGCTCTGGAAGGGTTGGGTGCTTCCCGCCTCCGACGCCGATACGTGGTTTGTGGCGGGTTCCGCGGCCTACTACCGTCTGCTTCAGACGCCCAACGTTGCAGAGGCGATCAACACAGAGAAGATTCGCTATCGCGGTCTCAAACTCTCGCCCGACAACCCTCAAAATCGTTTCGAGATCGAACAATGCGCGGGCACGCTCTTCCTTGACTCTCTGCGACTCAAGCTCGGCAATGATGCCTTTTTTAAACTGATGAACGGCTACTTCGCGGCGAATACTACGAAGACCGTGTCAGCGCAGTCGTTTCTTGCCGCAGCCGGAGTCAAATATCAAGTTCCCGATCCTGGTGACGGCCCAGAATATCTCCCGCGGGACATCAGAGACAGACTCGCATCGGCTGTGATCGTCTATGGAACGACGCGCGAAGCAGGAACCAATCGCTATGTAGCCGAGCAGCTACAGACGACCTATCGGGAACAAAACCAGCGCGATGTTCCCATCTGCAAAGATTTCGAAGCTGCCGATGCGGTACTAGCCCACAAAGACGTGATCTTCGTCGGACGCCCCGAAACAAATTCCGCGCTGGCCGCATGGCGCGAGAAGATTGGTCTCGAATATCAAGGCGCAATGTTCAAAATCGACGGTAAGACATACGCTTCCGAGCGCAACGCGCTCCTCTACGCCGCGAAGAATCCGTTTGATCCAACCCACATGGTGGTCGTTTACGCAGGTAATTCGCCGCTGGAGACGGCCCGGACGCTCGCAGTGAAGGGTACGGCGGCAACAGTCGTCCTCGAAGGCGACAGATCCGAACAGATTGCCGAGCGCGAGTGACCGCGCTCAAATTATTGCCAAGGTGAAAGAACTGATCGAGCGACCCGGAATAGGGAGTGAATGAGCTGTAAATCTGTTGTGGCGGAGAGGGGGAGATTCGAACTCCCGGTACCGGTTTTGCCAGTACGACGGTTTAGCAAACCGCTGCTTTCGACCACTCAGCCACCTCTCCGATGCGATCGACTTGCAGTCTTTTGAAATACTAGCACGGAAGCCCTTGTTCTCTCGTTTCAGAAGCCTCGCTCCATGGGCATCGCCAGGGGCGGTTCCACCAGGAATTCGGCATCGCGGATGTCGACCAGCGCGTCGCGAATCGCCTGCTCCCGGGCCGGCTGCGTGGTGATCACGAAAGGCAGATCGCGCCAATCCTCTCGCGGCAGTTGTAGCACCGCATCGATTCCGATATTATGTTTTGCCAGAACGGTGGCCAAAGCAGCGATAATCCCCGCCTTATCTTCCACCCGAAACCGCAAATAATAGGGCTGCTCCTGCTCGGCAATGGATCGAAGCCTGTGCTCTCTCAGACGATCGTGCGCAAACGGGCTGACGCGTTTCGGACTGCCGAAACGAAGGTCACGCGCCACTCTCATCAGATCGCTCACAATGGCGACACCGGTTGGCTTGGACCCGGCTCCTCGCCCGTAATAAAACGTGTCTTCACCGTAAGCGCCGCGAACCCAGACTGCGTTGTAAGCTCCCTGCACCTGCGCGAGTATCGCCGCTTGTGGAATTAGGCTTGGCCGCACGGAAAGCAGCAGCCCTCCCTCGTTTTGACGGGCGAGGCACAACAGGCGGATGGTGTGTTTGAGCTGATGAGCGTATTCGAAATCGATCGGCATGACTCGCCGGATGCCTTCGGTGTAGATGTCCGCGGGCGTAAGCTTCTCGCCAAAAGCAAGCGCGGACAATATCGCCAGTTTTGAGGCAGCATCCAGACCATCTACATCGGCGGAAGGATCGGCTTCTGCATACCCGAGTTGCTGCGCCTCCGCCAATACGGATGGAAAGCTCGCGCTGCTCTTCTCAATCTCGGTCAGAATGAAATTACTCGTGCCGTTCAGAATGCCATAGAATTCGACTACACGATCGCCGGCGATGCCTTCGCGCAAAACGGTGTGGATCGGAATTCCGCCAGCGACGCTGGCTTCTATCGCCAGGTTCGCTCCGTTCTCGTGAGCAATGCACCAGAGTTCCGCGCCGCGCAGGGCAATCAGTTCCTTGTTCGCCGTGACTACTGATTTGCGCTTCCGGAGCGCCTCTTCGATGATGTGGCTGGCTGTCGACGTGCCGCCCACAGCTTCAACAATAATGTCGACCTCAGGATTCGATACCACCTCGCGCCAGTCAGCCGTGCGAAGAACGGGCTCAATGGAAGGAGGCAGCTTCTTAAGGTCTACAGAGCGGCTGCAAACTGCCTTTACTTTTAAAGGGAATCCCAACTTCTCCTGGATGCTCGGAGCATTTCCCGACAAAATCTCGAGTGCGCCTAGTCCTACATTTCCCAGCCCAATCAAGCCGACCGTCACCTCCATCGGCCTAGCTCCTCAGCAGTCCTCATAAGTGGCTTATCATAGCAACCAGATGGGCCGCCCGATTCCTTTGTGGACATCCTGGAAGCGATCGCGACGAAGCGTTATTGTGACGCTCCTCGGCAGTTTCTCCCTCGCCCCGAATCAGCGGGCGGGAAGCTTACAAGACGAACAGACGCCAAATGAGCGGCCCAAGCTTCCGGAGCTCAACGATGATCCGCGGCTTCCCGACGGCAAGTCACAGAAGAACGCTATCGCCAAAGAGGAGCACGAGCAAGCGCTCAAAGACGCTGAGCAGCTCGTCACAGTAGCCCAGGATCTCAGAGATGAATTAAAGCAGGCAGGTACCTTCGTCGTGCCGTTATCGTCCGTCAAGAAAACGGAAGAAATAGAAAAACTCGCGAAGCGAATTCGGGGACGCCTGAAAAACTGACATTTTCATGCGCTGAAAATTGCGCGTGATAAGCTGCGTGGGGAGTAGATCCTTCCTGAAGTTTCATGTCCGCCATTCGCGAAAAAAAACAGTTAATGAGTGCTTCGGAAATCGATCGCACTTTGGTGCGTCTAGCGCACGAGGTGCTTGAAAGGACCACCGATCTTCCGCAGCTAGCATTCATTGGAGTTAAACGACGAGGTGCGCCTCTGGCGGAGCGCCTGGCAGCTAAAATTCAAAGTCTGGAAGGGTTCAAAATTCCCGTTGGCATTCTGGACATAAATCTGTATCGCGACGACCTTTCGACAGTCGGCGATGGTCCCATTGTCCACGCGAAGCAGATTGACTTCTCCGTCGTCGGAAAGGACATCATCTTGATGGATGACGTTCTCTATACTGGACGTACCGTGCGTGCTGCGCTGGACGCCTTGTTCGACCACGGCCGGCCCGCTCGCGTTCAGCTGTTGGTTCTGATCGACCGCGGGCATCGCGAACTGCCGATTGAGGCGCGCTATGTGGGCCGCATGGTCCAAACCGCCAGCAACGAGATCATTGAAGTCAAGTTTCAGGAAATCGACGGGCAGGAAAAGGTGATGCTTGTAGAACGGCTTGAGGATACTGCCGATCGAGCCGCCATTTGAACATGACAAAACGCGGTCTGCTTGATATCGAGTCTCTGGACCGCCAGGAGATCGAATCGATCCTGGACCGCTCGAAGGATTTCCAGCCGCCGCCGGCGCAGCCCTTCAAACGCTTTGACGTCCTCCGCAACCGCACCATTGTGAACCTCTTTTTCGAGGCTTCCACACGTACACGGACCAGCTTCGAAATCGCGGCGCGGCGACTCGGCGCAGAGATCATCTCCATTACGGCCTCCGGTTCCAGTGTGTCCAAAGGCGAGTCGCTGGTCGATACGCTCAATACGCTCGGAGCCATGCGGCCGGATGCGATCGTTATGAGGCATGCAGCATCGGGGGCGCCGCATTTTTTGTCGCGCTACTTGCCTATTCCTTTCATCAACGCCGGTGACGGAACACACGAACATCCAACTCAGGCGCTACTCGACGCACGCACGATTCTAGACCGGAGAGGGACGCTCGAAAAGCTGCGTGTCGCAATCATCGGTGATATTGCTCATAGCCGCGTGGCGCGTTCGAATATTTTTTTGTTGTCTAAGTTTGGTGTAGAGGTCGTATTATGCGGGCCCGCCACGCTGTTGCCGCGCGAAATGAGTAAAATTGCACCCGGCGTCGAACTCACTTCCGACATGGAGGAAGCGATTCGGGATGCCGATGTCATTATGATGCTGCGCGTCCAGCTCGAACGGCAGAACGAAGCCTCTTATCCAGCCAGCGAGTATTTCCAGTTCTACGGTCTGCGACCGGAGCACGTGGAACTCGCTAAGCCGGATGTGATCGTGATGCATCCAGGACCGATCAATCGCGGCCGTGAAATCTCCTCCGAAGTCGCCGACGGGCAGCGCTCGGCCATTCTGAACCAAGTGGAAAATGGTATTGCCGTTCGCATGGCCGTGCTCGAGAGGGTACTTGCGCCGTGAAAAGACTGGTCATTAAGGGCGGCCGGATCGTCGATCCGTCACAAAACATGGACCGCGTCGGCGATCTTGCCCTTGAGGATGGTGCTGTCCGCGAGATCGGGGACCGAATCGACAGCGCTGGAAGCGAGGTATTCGATGCGGGTGGTTTAATCGTGGCGCCCGGCTTTATAGATATGCATGTGCATCTGCGGGAGCCCGGCTTCGAACATGCGGAAACAATCGAAAGCGGCTCGAGAACAGCGGCGGCAGGCGGCTTCACCTCGATCTGCTGCATGCCGAACACGGAGCCCGTCAACGACAATGCGACTGTCACAAGTTACGTAGTCGATCGCGCCCGGCGGTATGCCAGAGTGAATGTGTTTCCAATCGGCGCCATTACGAAGAACAGCGCCGGCGAGGAACTGGCCGCCTTCGCCTCCATGAAACAGGCCGGCGCCGTGGCAATCTCCGACGATGGCAAGCCAGTAATGAATGCACGGGTCGCTCGGCGTGCCATGGAGTTTGCTTCCGCGCTCAACCTGCCATTGATTGAACACTGCGAAGATCTGCATTTGAGCGCGGGCGGAGACATGCATGAAGGGCTCGAGTCGACACGACTTGGATTGCGCGGAATTCCGCGCAGCTCTGAAGACGTGATGGTTGCGCGCGATATTATTCTGGCCGAGTTAACGGGAGTCCGATATCACGTTGCGCACATCTCGTCGGCAAACTCGGTCGGCATGGTGGCCGAAGCGAAGCGCCGTGGCTTGCACGTGACTTCGGAAGCGACGCCGCACCATTTCGTACTCGCCGATTCCGACATGCGTCCCTACGACAGCAATTACAAGATGAAACCGCCGCTTAGAGAGCCGTGCGACGTGAATGCTGTAACACAGGGGCTAGTGGACGGCACCATCGACGCCATTGCAACAGATCACGCTCCCCACGCCGGAGCCGAGAAAATGCGCGAATTCGAACGATGTCCGTTCGGGATCATCGGACTCGAAACTGCCCTCGGGCTTGGCCTTGAGCGACTCTACCATGTAGGCCTCATCGACGTCTCGCAGTTCGTCCGATTGTTCACTCTGGGACCGGCCAGTATCGTTTTACCTGAGCGCGGGAGTCTGCGCCCAGGCTCTCCGGCCGACGTGACCATCTTCGGACTCGATCACGAATGGAGATACGACGTGAAAAAGTCGCCCTCGAAGAGCCATAACACGCCGTTTAACGAGCATAAATTCCGGGGCGGCCCGATTGCAACGATCGTCGGAGGCGAAATCGTGTGGCGTTTAAACGCCTAACTAAGCGCGGCCATCAGTGAGGCGACCAGCATAGACTCTTCCTCGTCGGCCACGGTTCTCATGTCCAGAACGAGTTTGCCGCTCTCAATACGTGCAATCACAGGAACCGCGGCAGTGCGCAAGCGCCGTTCTGATTCGACGACATCTGACGCGCTCAATTCGAGCACCCAGGTAGGTTGACTCTGGTCAGGTGTCGAGCCTCCGCCGATTACTGATTCTGTTTGCCGCAATTCGCTACGAGTGTTGCCCAGGCGAGCCCGTACGCGCTCTGCCCGAGCGCGGATGTCTTCAAGCGGCGTCAAGATCATGCGGTAAACAGGTATCTTCCGCCAATCTTTTCTGAGAACGTGTTGCAGTGTCGTCTGGAGAGATTGCGTGATTAACTTGTCGACCCGAAAGGCGCGATACATCGGGTTCCGTCTCACACGCCGCACGAGTTCACTATCGCCAGCGATAATCCCCGCTTGCGGACCGCCGAGCAACTTGTCGCAACTGAACGATAGTAAGTTAACTCCCGCCGCGAGACTCTCCTGTACGACCGGTTCATGGATGCCGCTGGTTTTCAAATCGAGCAGACACCCGCTCCCGAGATCTTCGTAGACGGTTACGCCCTTCTCGCGTCCCAGCAACACCAGGTCGTTGAGCGAAGGGCGCGATGTAAAGCCGCTCATGTGGAAGTTCGACGGATGGACACGTAGGATCAGTCGCGTTCTCTCATTGATTGCATTGCGGTAATCTTCGATCCGGGTCCGGTTAGTCGTTCCCACTTCGCGAACGACGGCGCCCGAACGCGTCATGATATCCGGAATACGGAAGCCGTCGCCGATCTCGATCAACTCTCCGCGCGAGACGATTACCTCGCTTCCGTTTGCAAATTCGTTCAGAACCAGATACACGGCTGCCGCATTGTTGTTCACGGCAATGGCAGGTTTTCCGAGTAGCCGATTAATAAGCGGCGAGATCTGATCGTCACGCTTTCCTCGCCGCCCTGTTGTCAGATCGTATTCGAGGTTCGAATAGCCTGGAATGGGCTCAAAGAACGACAAGGGGGCTCTACCAAGATTTGTGTGTAGAATCACCCCAGTCGCGTTGATCACACGGCGCAGAGAAAGGGTTGCGAGCGCTTCGAGACGCGTTTGCACTTCGCGCTCAAGGCAGGTGTCGTCCACCGCTTCACCGTTCTGCAAGGAAGCTCGTTTTTCAGCTAATACTGCTCGAACTTCGCTGGTGATGACTTCAGCCGATAGACCATCAACAGCGCTTAGCTTGCGGAGCACTTGATCGACAGAGGGAAGATCTCGCAGCGCACGCATTTACGCAATTGCACTCTGTACGAGCGCGTTTTTCAGATACTGACCGGTATAGGAATCGGACACGCCGGCTATGGCTTCCGGTGTTCCCTGCCCTATGATGCGGCCGCCGGCATCTCCACCTTCCGGACCAAGATCGATGACCCAGTCTGCCGCACGGATCAGATCCAGGTTGTGCTCGATGATCAAGATGCTTCCACCATTGTGAATCAGGCGCTCGAAAGCCTGCAGCAGTTTGGCGATGTCGTCGAAGTGAAGCCCAGTGGTTGGCTCATCGAACAGGAACAGGGTTCCCTGGCAACTCGCCTGCGCCAGATGCGCCGCCAGTTTCACGCGCTGAGCTTCGCCGCCGCTTAAGGTTGTTGCCGATTGTCCGAGACGAAGATACGACAACCCAACGTCCGACAGAACCTTCAGTTTGGCAGCTAATCTATGGCTACTGGCGAAGAACGAGAGCGCCTCGCGAATTGTGAGCTGCAGGACTTCGTGGATGTTCAGGTTCTTGTAGCGAATGTCGAGAATGCTTTGTTTGTAGCGCGTCCCTTTGCACTCCTCGCATACGAGTTCGACATCCGCTAGAAACTGCATTTCGACTGTTACCGTGCCGTCGCCCTGACACGTTTCACAGCGGCCGCCCGGAACATTGAAAGAGAAATGGCCGCTGGTATAGCCGCGGCGCTGCGCTTCCGGCGTCGAAGCGAAGAGATCGCGGATCAAATCAAAAGCTTTGATGTACGTTACGGGATTCGAACGGGGCGTACGGCCAATCGGTGACTGATCCACCATCACGACGTTCGTCAATAGATTCGCCCGCTCCACTCGTTTGAGCGGCAGTTTGCGGGATCCGGCTTCTTCATCTGCTTCAGTTGCGCTTTGCCGTTCTTTGTTGACCTCCAAGTCAAGAGCCTTGAAGATAACATCGTGAACGAGGCTGGTTTTTCCCGAGCCTGAAACACCAGTTACGGCAACCATGAGACCTAGAGGAATATCGACATCGATGTTCTTGAGGTTATTGGCACGGGCACCGACGAAACGAATGGTTCGCTTTGGATTTACCTTTCTTCTTTCGCGCGGCCTCGAGACGGAGAGCTCTCCCCGCAGGTACTTGCCTGTGAGCGATTGATTCTCACGATCCACGCCGGCATTCGGCAGCAAAAGCTGTTTGTAGGCGCCGGAGAAAATAACTTTTCCGCCATTCTCGCCTGCTCCGGGGCCGAGATCCAGGATGTGATCGGCTTCCGCCATGATTTCCGGATCATGTTCGACCACGATGATGGTATTGCCAAGCTCCCGCAGGTCGTGCAGGATACGAACCATACGAGCGGTGTCGCGGCTGTGCAGTCCGATGGACGGCTCGTCTAAAACGTAGGTGGCGCCGACGAGACGCGAACCGAGACAGGTAGCAAGCTGAATCCTTTGGGCCTCGCCGCCAGAAAGCGTGGAGGAAAGACGATCCAATGTCAGATACTGCAGACCGACATCGTTAAGAAACTTGCAACGCTGGCGAATCTCATCAAGAACGCGCTCGGCGATTTCGGATTCCTCGGCACTCAGCTGCAGAGTATCGAAGAACATCGCGGCATCGGCAATATTCATCCGCGACACCTGAGCAATGTCGCGGCCGCCCAGGCGAACCCAGAGCGCTTCCTTGCGAAGGCGTGCTCCGCGGCAAACAGGGCACTCCGTATATGCGCGATATCTGCTCAGAAACACGCGCACATGAACCTTGTATTTCTTCTTCTCTACTTCGGCAAAGAATCGCTGAATGTGAGCGCGGACAAACTCTTTCTCTTCCGGTCTCAACTCGATGTAGGCGACATTTAAGCGCGCTTTGCCGCGCGACTTGGGTTTGAAAACTTCGTCGTAATACCAGGCGTACTGAGGCTTCGTCCAGGGGTCGACCGCACCGTCTTCGATCGAAAGATACGGATCAGGAACGACCAGGCCGGGATCGTAATCGATGGTATTTCCAAATCCCTGGCAACTCGGACATGCGCCAATCGGATTATTGAAACTAAAGAGCGTCGGCTCGGGCGGAGCGGCGAGTAATCCGCAGACCTTGCATGCAAATTTCTCGCTGAAGTGGAGGGTTCGCGGCTCTGCGGCGCCGGCCTGCTCGAAGTAGATTTCACCTGTTTCGCGAAAGCAGATCTCGACGGTATCCACGATTCTCTGGTGCAGGCCGGGATCGATGACGATCCGGTCCGCCAAGATGTACACCGGTTTGGCGAAATCGATTTCAAGCAGCGATTCGGGTGTGGAGAACTCGAAGGTCGTGCCGTTTTGAAAGAGGCGGCTGAAGCCCCGCTTGCGAAGCTCGAAGAGCCGGTCACGGAGCGCACCGGCTTCGAGACGGCCTTCTGCCTTCACGGCGAAGAGAGCGTACCAGCGTGAACCTTCCGGTTGCGCGAGCATCGCATCCGCGACGTAATCGACAGTGTCGCTCTGTATGCGCGTATCGTCATTCGGGCAGTACGTCCGGCCGGCACGCGCCCAGAGCAACCGCATGAAGTCGTAGAGCTCAGTGGCTGTGGCGACGGTCGAGCGCGGGTTGCGAGTTTGATTCTTCTGGCGAATCGCAATCGGCGGCGCGATGCCCAGAATTTCGTCAACATCCGGCTTCTCCATGCGCTCGAGAAACTGCCTGGCATAAGCCGAGAGCGATTCCACATAGCGGCGTTGTCCTTCCGCATAGATCGTGTCGAAGGCGAGGGACGACTTCCCCGAACCGGAGACGCCCGTGATTACGGAAAGGCGGTTGTGGGGAATGTCCACACTGATGTTCTTGAGATTATGTACGCGCGCTCCGCGGATCGAGAGTACTGGCCTCGATGCGGAAAGCACCTCTTGTTCGGTCACGGCTTCACAAGAGGGTAAGCTATTGTTTTCCGACATCAGAGGCAATAAGGTCAGGCGCTGGGAAGGGCTCGTTCACTAGTATAGATGCTGAAAGACAGCCAAAAGGTCGAGTTCCAGAATGCCCTGCTTGCCTGGTTCGAGCGACACAAGCGGGACCTGCCATGGCGGCGGACCAGCGATCCGTACGCCATCTGGATTTCGGAGATCATGTTGCAGCAGACGCGCGTGGCGGCCGTCATTCCGTTTTACGAGCGATTTCTGAAGCGGTTTCCAGATTTCCGCGCGCTTGCAGCAGCATCTGAATCCGATTTGCTGGCGCATTGGGCTGGCCTTGGATATTATCACCGGGCTCGAAACATGCAGCGGGCGGCACAGCAGATGTGCGAGCAAGGTCGATTTCCTTCGGATTACAAAGAGATTCGGGCACTACCGGGTGTAGGAGACTATACGAGCGCGGCAGTCGCGAGCATCGGGTTCCATCTTCCTTTCGCGGCGGTGGACGGGAACGTTGTGCGAGTACTCAGCCGCGTGCTGGCCGATGGGACGGACATCGGTTCGACAACCGGACGCAAACACTTCGCGGCGATCGCCGACCGGTTGCTGTCACGAGCACAGCCCGGCGATTTCAACCAGGCGATGATGGAGCTCGGGGCAACGATCTGCCTGCCCAAGAATCCGCAGTGCCTGGTCTGTCCGGTCGCACAACTGTGCGGAGCGCGGCAGACAGGACTGCAAAACCAATTTCCCGTAAAGCTAGGGCGAGCCAAGAGTGTTTACGAAGAACGTCTTCTGTTCTGGATTGAACGCGAGGAGCAGATTTTGCTTTGGCAGCGTCCGGCCAATTCGCGCTTGATGCCCGGCTTCTGGGAATTGCCCGAGTTGCCGCAGTTGCAAGACGTGGAGGCGGGAAGCCTGCTCGGAGAGTTCCGCCATTCGATCACGTTCCACAACTACCGATTTGTAGTTCACGAGGCGCAAGCGCCAAGTGAAATTGGAGATTGCCGGTGGATTGGGCGGGGGGCACTTGCAGATCTTCCGGTGAGCACGGTTTTCCGGAAGGCGTTGCGGGTAGTGCCACGGCTTCAAAAAGAAGGCTAAACTGAGTGAGAACGTATGGTTCGAAACTGCGCTCTCGTTTGCTTCATTCTGATGGGCTTAACAGCTTCGGCTCAAGACAGCCTGAAGCAGCGTGATGGTTCAGGCACTGCCAATGGCGTTGTCCGGGTGGAAGCAGGCACTCACATTCTGTTGAGCATGATCAACAGCGTCAGCACGAAGCAGGCAGCGGTGGGTGATCGCATCTATCTCGAAACGGCATTTCCCGTACTGGCAAACAATCGTATCGTCATCCCGCAGGGCAGTTGGGTTACGGGAACGGTAACCGAAGTAAAGCGGCCGGGCCGGGTCAAAGGGCGTGGTTCTCTGCAGATTCGTTTCGATTCGCTGACCTTGCCCAATGGAGTTAGCAAGAACTTCCATTCCGATCTGGGTGCAATCGATCCGCGCAGCAATGAGACGCTGGAGCGGGAAGACAGCAAAGTAAAGAGCGCTGGGAACAAGCGCGGAGATACGGTCACGGTGGTAGGCGCCACGGCGGCGGGCACGGTGATCGGATCAGGCGTTGGCGCGGCGGCGGGCCATGCCGGAGCGGGCGGCGGCGTAGGAGCGGCAAGCGGCGCAGCGGCCGGTCTGATCGGCGTGCTGACAACTCGCGGTCCGGAAGCCGTGCTGACCAAAGGCTCGACGGTGGAGATGGTTCTGGATCGCACGATCACATTCGAACAGTCGGACCTGGATGCGAGGAGAGGTCCGCCCCGGGCGAAGCTTGACGAAAGCGGCCCTGTACCGCTATTTCAGCGGCACGAGCCGACTCCCCGTATTCCGTTTTAATCTGCTTGTTCGAGATCTAGCGGCGTATCCCAGTGACCGCCAAAAGTAAGCTCGTCGAGGGGCTTGCGGACACGAGGAGCTAACTCGGCTTGGCGGTAGGATTCGGGCAGCCGATCAACAGCTCCTAAGTACCCAAGCGCAACGGCTGCGACCGGCTCATAATCCTCGGGAATTCCAAGACTTTCGCGAGCTTTCTCGGCGTCAAATCCCGCCATGCCGTGAGCGTGGAGGCCAAGAGCAGCGGCTTCGAGAAGAATGTGAGCGAGTGCAGCACCGGCGTCGTGGCGGGCGTGCCTATTCGGTTGATTATTGTGGCTGAAATTACGTTTAGCTACAGTAATTATCAACACCGGGGCCAAGTTAGCCCAGCCTTGATTCCAGGGGACGAGAACGTTCAGCAGGCGCTCGATAAGGCTTCGCCGTCGGATTTACGAGCTACGACAAAGCGCCAAGGCTGTTCGTTGTATGAAGAAGCAGCCCAGCGAGCCGCCTCCAAGATGGTCTGCAAATCCCGATTCGAAACAGGCCTATCGGAGAATGCCCGGGGGCTCCAGCGCGCGTGGAAGATTTCATGCACGCCGGGAAGAATGTTCCCACGCTTCACTTCGGGAACGTTCGCCGGAATTTCTTCCTTCAATTTTTGCCTTACGCCGATGGGTTTGCGCCGACAGATTCGACTTCTAACGATTGATCGGTCGAGTTCGTTTGTATTCTCTTGTCCGGCTCGTCGTAATAGTTCGCGTAGTACGAATATTTGCTGTAAAGCTCGCCGGGATCCGCTCCATTCACGACGATTCCGAGAACATTGTTCTCGCAGAGCGACTGCATGGCTCGCGCTACAGAATCGTAGGTAGTGGAACCGATTCGGACAACCAAAATCGTGCCATCCGCCATGGTGGACAGGAGATTGCCGTCCGCAGCAAATAGCAGCGGAGGACTATCGAGGATCACCCAATCGAAGTGATCACGCAACGCTTCGAGCAGGGCTGAGCATTCCGTCAGATTCAGCAGTTCTAGCGGATTGGGAACCGAGGCACCAGCAGTAATTATGTAGAGATTGGTATCCGCTACGCGATGGATCACATCCTCGACACGAACTTTGCCAAGCAGGTAATCGGTGATACCGGGAGCACCGGTAATGCCGAAGATTTTATCGACGCTCGGACGCCGAAAATCGAAATCCGCCAAAAGAACCCGCTTGCCGGCCAGCTGCGATTGACTGATAGCTAAATTGCAGGCCGTGAATGATTTACCTTCGGCGGGCGAAGCGCTGGTGATGACCAACGTGTGCAGCGGCTGTGAGCGTTGAAGATGATTGAGGCGAGTCCGGAGGCTGCGGAACTCCTCGGACGGAGAATTCTTGGGATTAGCGGGATCAACCAGCAAGGCATCCGAGGCGGGCATGAACGGAACGACAGCGGCTTGATGGATGAATTCCTCAAGCCTCTCCAGGTCCGGTTGGGCGACAGCCACGGCACCATGGGAAAAAGGTGGGGAGACGTGGCCGTCGCCTACCGGGGCTGCTACGGCCGTGTCAGATTCGGCTGCAAGAACCTGGGAAACAGTCGCGCGCATTGGGCGACTCGAAGCAGGCGGAGGCGCCGCCTGAGAATTTTCGGGCGCCGCTTTTCGCAGCGCATCGTGAACTCTGCTCATTAGTTTATGTCTTACCCATGTAATAGTGAACTGCCGACAGCGTCATGATGGCAAGGCCAACGAACGTCGCTGCCGCCCAACCAACCCAGAGTTTCTGCTTACGGTGCTGCACAACGACATCGTTTTCGAGCAGCGGTATGCTTCCGAGCACCGGTAGCTGCGTATAGAGGCGGGCATCCTTGAGACTTTTTAGCGACAGATCGCGCATCTCACGGACTCCAACCATCACGAGGCCCAGTACCAGACCGATCAGGGCACCAGCAGGAATGATGATGTACCGCTTCGGCTCGCTTGGTGAACTCGGGAGCGAGGCGGAATCAAGTGTTTCCAGGCCCTGGCCCTCTTTGCGAATGTTCAACTTGATGGCATCTCCGGATTTTTGACGCTGCACATCTAATTGGTCGTATCTTTGTTTGGTAAGCTCGCGATCGCGCATGAGCTCTCCATATTCCTTCTGTCCGGCGGGAAGTCCTTCCAGGCGAGTTTGATAAGCCGCTATGGCTTGACTGACTGCAGCGCTGTCCTTCTGGATCCGCTTGGCTTCCATGGCGTTGGTCTCAAGCTGCGTCTGATATTGTTTGACGACACTTTGAGCTTCTAAACGATCCCTTGAAATGTTGGAGCTTTCAGCCGCATTATCGCCGTCCTTGGGCTGATCCTTGAAAGCATCTGCCCGCTCCTGTTTCAACAACTTCAAGCGGTCGCGCGCGGTTTGCAGATCGGGGTAATTGTCCGTGTACTCATTCTTCATGGCGGCTACCTGGGTCTCCAGGCTGTTGATCTCGCGATCCAGATCGACAACCCTTTGGCTTTGGGCCTGGGTACCCGGAGAATTAGACTCAGCCGCTTTCAGACGCTCCTTGGCCATTTCCAAGCCGGACTCAAGCATAGTCCGCTGCTCGGCGTTTCGTCCCAGCGCATCGGATGCATTGGCCTCGCGCTGCTGGAGAACTGCCATCTGAGCCAAACTGGTCTGAAGCTCATCCGGCAGACGGCCAGCATTCTTGGTCTTGAAATCCGCCAATTTCTGGTCAATAGCATCCAGAGCTTGCTTGGTCTGATCGAACTGTTCGGTCAGGAACTGGTTCGCCTGCTGTTGCATGGAAAGCGACTCGCGGGTATTTGCATCAACGAAGCGCGAGACAATATCCTGGCAGACTCTTTGAGCGGTGAGAGCGTCGCGGTATTGAAATCCCACCTGCATGGCCGGAAGTTCTTTACCGGTGACGTTCGTGACACCTTCGACCGGCTTGATGCTGATGGCTTTCTTCATCTCGGAGATCACATCCGACATGGGCTCACTCTTAAGCTCTTTTGGGTAGAGATTGAAAGAAGTGATGATCGTCGAGAGGGTGTTGTAGCTCTCTATGGCCTCGGCCATGCCGTTGATGCGATCCGTGATGTCCTGCGCCGTAATATCGGGTACGATGTCGGTTGAAATCTGTTGCGGAACAATCCGGATCAAGGCTTGGGAGACGTAAGTATCCCTCCAGAGATAGGCCACGACGGTGCTTATCACCAGTCCGGCGAATAGCGGGCCAAGAAGCCAGCGGAAGTTGCGCCTCAGTATGGAAATATAGTCCTCGAAATCGAGTGCGCGTCGAGGAACCGATGCCCTATCAAGCATAAATAATCCTTCTTACCTGATTCCCGGCACAAGATACTGCCCGTAGCCGCTCCGTTGAAGACGCCCCTCCCTCACGGTCGGGGCTCCGTTTCAGCGTTGCGTTTTCATCGCTCTTCACGGTGCGGTTTTGCGACGGGAAATAGTTCATTCTGTTCATTAGTTACTAGACGATCGACCGTGCAACCTAGGGAACGACCACGTGGTCGCCCGGTTGAAGTTGGATGTTTTGATCCATATGTTTTCCGCGCAAAACATCCTTATAGTTAAATTTGATCCGGGTACTTCCGCGGAGCACATAGATTTTCCTGGCATTGCCGAAAGGCAGAAGCCCTCCGGCTTTACTGATGGCCTCAAGAATGGTAGTGGGTACAACCAAGGGAAATTCGCCAGGACGTGCGATTTGGCCGTCCATATAATATTTCTTGCTTCCGACCTGTTGGACGGTGATGGTGACCAAAGGCTGACGAACGTATTTAGCCAGAGCTTTGCTCACTTCTTCCTCGACCTGGACAGGGGTCATGCCCCCGGCCTTCAGGTCGCCGAGGAGGGGCATAGTGAACATGCCATCCTCATGCACAGTTGCCGGACCCGAGAACTTTTCCTCGTTCCAGACATGAACGCTGAGCACGTCAGCGGCTCCAATCTTATAAGAACTCGAATTAACTGGCTCGCCGCCAGCCGTGGGACGCGGATTGGCGGTGGGGGTCGTCCCCTGCTGCTGGCCTTGATTCTGCTGCTGGGGGATCTGCGGCAACTCCGGCGGAGAGGTAGGGGTCTCCTGGGCAAACGCTACCAGAGACACACCAAAAAACAAACTCAACCCAACAACAGACAGGTACTGCCTGGAAGTCACTGTATTCATGGCTTCAGAGAACTATTCCTCAATCCCCTTTATTCTACAAAGTTTTTGTATTTTACGCGAGTTCAGGCTTTACCTAGTTTCCGAATGATGGTCTAAGTTATTTCCCGCCACCGCAAGACTGGCCGCATCGACGCGGGCCATCGGAATCCAGACTTCCATAGACGTAGGCTCCCGATTACCAATCGCATAGTACGGAATGAATGTAAGAGTAGCCGAACGTTTGGCTCTACCGGCCGCCACCGTGAGCGGCTGATACAGTGGTTCCTCCCCCAAAGACTTTTCGGTAACTAAACCCAAACTCTTTAGGAGAGTTACACCTCCTAGTGTATCTTTTTTGGGATCGGCGGTTATAGGAACGCCCACACGAAAAAAAAGATCCGAGAGCGCCGCGCCATTCTGGTCGATCTGCTCCAGCGCGTAGACCAGCGGCCCTCGCTGAAGCGCGACGCGGCCGTAATCGTCGGCAACGCGCGGGTTTGAAACGGTGGGAGTTGCAGTCATGGGTAAATCAAGGGCAACCGTATCGCCAGGTTTCCACTCGCGCGAGACCGGAAGGTATGACCCGCTCTGATTAAGGGGTACTGGTACCGGAACGCCATTCACCTCAACCGATATCGAAGGAGCCCAGCCGGGCCAACGAAGATACAGAGTGAATTCGGCGGGTTTAGCCGGCATAACTTTGAATTTGACTGCACCGGACCAGGGATAATCCGTGACCTCGCTTACCTTAATGCCGGTGCCATCCTCCAGCCGCCAATCGAGATCGGAGGTGTGATAGAGGTTGACGTACACTCCATCGCGACTTATGCCATAGAGATAGCCGGGCAGGGATTCGAATAGGCGCTCGATATTCGGCGGGCAACAGGTAGTGTCATACCAGGGATTTCTGAGCTTTTCAGCAGCGCCGGCGGCTAGCGGATTTCGGTAGCAATACAAGCTTCCGTTCAGCGACATACCTACGTTTGCGCCATTGTAAAGAGTTCGCTCGAGTACATCGGCATAGCGGGCATCGCCCGTCATCATCAGCAGCCGGAAATTCCACATCACATTGGCGACGGAGGCGCAAGTTTCCGCGTAGGCGGATTCGCTCGGCAGTTCATAAGCATCCCCAAAGCTTTCGCCGGCCGCCCGCGAGCCAACCCCGCCCGTGATGTACATTTTTCTGGCGGTGAGATCGGTCCAGAGAAGATCGAGCGTTTTCTTGTAGGCGAGATCACCGGATTCGGTGTAATAGTCGGTGGCTCCGGAGGCGGCGTACAAGGCACGGACGGCATGGCCCTCGAATTCGGTGCGAGAGACGAAGGGCTTGCCGCTGAACATATAGCGGATGTCGGCATCTTTGAGCTTGAGGCGGTCGCGCTCGACTCCGCTCAGGAGATAGCGGGCAAATTCGAGATACTTGGTCTGGCCGGTGCTCCGATACAGTTCGACCAGGGCCATTTCCAGCTCCGGATGTCCGGTGACGAAGGGGCGCTTGTCGGGACCGAAGTTGTTCACGACATAGTCTGCAAAACGAATGCCAATATCGAGCAAGCGGCGGCTGCCGGTGGCCCGATAGAAGGCGATGCCAGCCTGAAGGAGATGGCCCAGGCAGTAGTCTTCGTGGGAGTGAACCAGATCAGTGAAACGCAGGTGAACTTTATCGCCGACAAAATAGGTATCGAGATAACCGTCCTGATCCTGGGCGGCAGCGATATGGGAGACCAGCGATTCGATATCACCGCGAAGCACGCTCTTGTCGGCAGCCGACGGTTCCGTCGAAGCAAGTGCCCAGGAAGCAGCTTCTATCCACTTATAGAGATCGGAATCGCTGGCCGCGCGACCCTTGCGGGGAATATCCGAGTGTCCGGCCAAGCGGCGGAAATTATCGACGACACCGTGGTCTTCGAGCTCCAGCAAAAGCGTAGGAAGACTTTTTTCGGTGGTCACTTTGCGGCGGGTGCTCCAGAACCCGTCTCCCATGTGGACGGCGGAAAGGGGGACGGTGTGCAGGCGGGCGTTCAGGGAGTGATCGAGATAGATGACGCCCTGGTCTTTCCAACTCGAATTGGATGCCGGGGGAGAACTCTGTCCGGAGGCAAACAACGAAAGCGGCAGCAGCAAGGCGGCTGCACGGCAGGTGATCCTAAGTGACTCGCTTAAAATGGGGCCGACCGAGAAGGCACCCGCGCGGCGCGGACTGCCGCACCGCTTGGCTGCCAGACTGGCAGGCGAGGCCCTCATAAAGACAACGTTTTCAAGTGCCGATAAACCAGTGAAATAGGCAGGCCCACTACATTTTGATACGAACCTTCAATGGACAAGACAAATTTTGAAGCCAATCCCTGGATAGCATATGCGCCCGCTTTCCCGGCAGGCTCCCCGCTCCGAGTGTAATCCAAAATCTCCTGCTCGGTGAGTTCAGCAAAGGAAACTTCGGTCACAGCAAGGTCCAGAAGACAAGAAGCTCCCTTCAGCAAGCAGACTCCCGTGTATACCCGATGCCGACTGCCAGAGAGAAGACGCAGCATGCGACAGACGTCGGCGTCATCCTTGGGCTTTTCCAGAACCTCGCTTCCTAAACAGACTACCGTATCGGCCCCGAGCACAATATCAGTGGGTTCGCAGCTGGCGGCGCGGGCTTTCTCGAGCGCCAAGCGGCGGACGAGATCCGATGGGGTTTCGCCAGGACGACGCACCTCGGGAATGGAGGTCGGGCGGACGACGTGATCGATGCCGGCGGCACGCAGCAATTCATGGCGGCGGACGGAGGCGGAAGCAAGAATGAGCATTCTTTCCAAGATAGCCAGTTCCTTGTGAATATCGGATGGCTGGTTCGATCGAGCCCGGGTCACGGACTTTTCGGGGTGGGAGCCTCGAGCCAGGAGACGAGCCATCTGCGCTGACGGCGACCTCTGCTCATTCTGTGCTGGCTGCACCGAGGTGCCCTAGGACCGTGCGTCGAGAAGTTCCAGCCGGGGTGTTCAGATCCAGATGAGCCAGTGTTTTGCATTGACTGGTGTCATCGCGTAGCGCATAAAGCATCGCTTGGTCGGACGCTATAGGGAACGATTTATGGAGATCCGAGTCGATTCGCCTTGACTCGTTGAGCGTTCTCGGGCGGTATAAAACTGGGATCTAACATCGGCTGGAGGATTCGCAACGTCAATTGATCTGTAGTATTGAGGACTCCGTTACGCTTGAAAAAAGCATGCCCGTCCGGATCTACCGAAATAAGCACTTGCTCACGCCACGTAAGCGTGTTTTGCGCGTCCGATTCTTGATAGAAGTAACCAATTTCAGTAAGGCTGTTGGTGGTGAGCCTAACCCTGGTCGATCTACGCACGTGCTCACCTCGGACTATGAATCCTGACTTATCGGGATCGGGTATATATTCTATTGAGAGCACGAACAATCCGACCGCAGGATCACAGACTACGCTGTTATAGGCTTCCACCTGCTGATTTACGCGTTCCCTCAGTGCTCGCCATGCGGTATCGCAGTCAATGAAACGACCACTGCCTTCCACAACTTGAACCTTGTGGGGTAAATTCGTAGTAGTAGACGAGGGTAGTTTCTAGACGGGTACGCTCCGCTTTGATATTGTCAGGATTTTGTCCACCAGGAACCCTAAATCAGGAACGGAGAAGAGACTAGCGTCTCCGATAGAGACTGCCAGGTCGATACTCGCCACCATCGATCAGAAATTCATGCGTCTGATCTAACTGATAGTCGGCTCTTGGTGAGTCTGATCGCACGATCTCTAAACCTCGTCGGGCCGTCGAGCCTGACAAGTAACATTCTGCTCTGATCCAGGCGTCTAACCTG
Organism: Terriglobia bacterium; assembly: GCA_963799755.1. GTDB lineage: Bacteria > Acidobacteriota > Terriglobia > Bryobacterales > Bryobacteraceae > Bog-105. The sequence continues at coordinate 50,090 of CAWCYQ010000007.1, forward strand.
CTGAAACACGGCTGAATACTATACATGAATTCCAGCAACGCACCGCGTGACACTACCCCATTTGGACCCACTTGCAAAGCTGGACCGTGATTCCTGGTTTCGCACGTCGCGGTTGGGGGCGGAGTGACGAGCTGCGAAGAATTATGGCAGTCAAAGGAGGCACCGGGTGGCTAGCGGTCGATCAACAGGTCCACAATGCTGTGGGCGAGTGCCTCGCCATCCGCATTTTCGGTGTTAGCCAGGATAGCAACGCCCACTCGCTTTTCCGGGATCAGAAGAATGGTCGCGCTGGCTCCTTGCTGGTCGCCAGAGTGCGCGATTCGTAAGGGCCGGAATCATCCGCGGCGGGGGCGGCCAGGCTCACGGCTTTCGGCCATTCAGGGCACGCAGATAATTTTCTCCAATCGCCCGAATACCGGTCTCGGCGTAAATCTGTGTGGTCGAGAATTGCAGATGTCCCAGGAATTCTTGCACTTGACCGATGGGCACCTCTCCGGAATCGAGCAGAATCGTCGCAACCGAATGGCGCAGAAGATGAGGGTAAACACGCTTCTCGATACCGGCCTTCCGTGCCGCAGATTTCACAATCGATTGTATGGTCCGGACTGAGTAGCCGTCGTTCCGGTTAATCTCAAATAAATAACCCAGGCGGCCTCCGTTCAAGTGAGTCCGCAGTTCTTGCGCCAGTGCCGGTAGAACCGGCACATAGCGGTTCGACTCCTTTTTGCAATGGCTGACAAAGATCTGCGGCGGATCGCCATCAAGATGCAGGTCCTCGACTCGGATGGCTGGCGTCGTGTCATTTTTGGGTACCCGCCCCGCTATGCGCCAGTTCGGACTCCGGGACTTCCTCACGGTTCACTTCCCAGAGATAGATTGGGTTGCCGTCGGGATCTTCGAAATGCGTGAAGTTCCCTGGGGAGTCCCGTACAATCCCGCCGACCTTCACCCCTCGCTCGGTCAACCTAGCAACCGCCCTTTCGATGGGTATGCCAATCTCAAGGCCCAGCATCATGCCGCCCTTGGTCCCCGGTGCCGGATATTTCGCCGAGGCAGGATGCAAGCCTATGGTCAGCCCTTTGCCCGCGTCCACTGTAGCCCAGTGGTCGCCGAAGCGATTGGTCAGCCGCAAGCCTAGGGTCTCCGTGTAAAACCGCACTGCGTTGTCCATGTTTGATACAAAAACCGTCGCGTTTCCGCCCGTAATCATCCTGTTCTCCTTCGATCCATATGATGACTCATAGCGGCAATAATGAAAAGAGCCACTTCATGGAGCCACTTTGAGAATGATCGCCCTACCGGAGATTCTGCTCGACCCGGTCTCCGACGAGCCGTTGGCCGGGCAAATCTCGCGCCAAATCGCCCAAGCGATTCGCGAAAGCAAGCTCGGCCGCGGCACGCGCCTGCCGTCCACGCGAACACTGGCCCGCATGCTTGGCGTTTCTCGCAATACGGTGTTGATCGCATACGAGATCCTTGCGGCGGAGGACTTGATTCGAAGCGAACGCGGCTCAGGCGCACGCGTGAATAACTGGGCGCCGGTGGCGCTGCCTACCATGGCCAAGTTGCTCTACGACGCCCGGTATCCGGAATGCATAACATTACTTTGCGATCCCGACGGCAACCCTCTGTACCTGCGCCATGATACGCGGTAACGACTCTGGTTGCCCCGCTGCAGGCTTGCACTGCTCAAACGGCTCTTGACAGCATCACAGCATATTGGACTAGGTTTTCGACTCCCACCTTATCGGCCAGCGTTGTCGCATCGCAGCGGGATTCGCCACTACAGGTCAGAAACGCTTGACGATCCGGAGGTCAGCAGCACCCATCCGTAGTTCACGGGATGTGATCGGCCACAGTTCTGAATTGGCGCATCCAAGTTCAGGCGACCGTCTGAAGCGAGCACCAAAGTCGCTGTAGCGGTAATGGGCTTCGCTACCGAAGCGGTGCGGAATCGGCTCCTTTCCGTTACGCGCACGTGGTTCTCAAGATCGGCTTCACCAAAAGCACCGGAGTACAAGATTTGTCCCTTATCGACGACGGCAATTGAAAGGCCAGGAATTTTCTGTTTCGAGATGGCCCCTGATACGAGGCTCTCAATCTTTGTCCGTGCGTCTGTCTGCGATTCGTTTGAAAAGATCGGCAACACACAGCCCAAGAAAAGGAGAAGCAGTTGTTTCATCTTCTTGCATCGGAATCTTAGCGCATGAGAACCCTTAGGCTTTCAACAGGAACGAAATAGCCTGGGAATGGAAGTGTGCATCGTATGATTGGGCCTGTGACTGGAAGCGTGGCTCTCTTGCGGCGAGTGCTCCGTCTTTTGTTTATCCTGGCGGAAATCGGAACCTTAGCGGTGATGGCCCGGCAGGCGAAGGACTGGAGACAGTTTGGCTGGGACATGGGCAACTCCAGCGCGTCGACCGCCGCGACCGGCATCACGGCAACCAATATCGCCCGGCTGAGCCGACGGCAAGTCAACCTCGACGGCACGGTGGATGCCTCGGCTATTTACCTCCAAGGCGCCGCCATAAAGGGCTCGCAGCATGATGTGTTTTTCGTGACGACCACCTATGGAAAGACGATCGCAGTGGACGCAAACAAAGGCACCATTCTTTGGGAGTATACGCCGCCCGGCTATGCTACATGGGCGGGCACGCGTCAGATCACTAACAGCACTCCGGCAGCCGATCCGGACCGACAGTACATCTACGCCGCCGCGCCGAATGGCACGGTACAGAAGCTAGCGATCTCCGACGGACACGCGTTGTGGACGACCCCGATCACGCGGCTACCAGTACGGGAGAAGATCGCGTCGCCGCTTAAGGAGTTCCGCGGACATATTGTCGCCGTCACCGGCGGCTATATCGGGGATAGGCCTCCGTATCAGGGCCATGTTGCAATTCTCGATGCGCAAAGCGGCAAGCTGCTGCACGTGTGGAACTCGCTCTGCAGCGACCGACCCGGCTTGCTCCAACCCGCCTCCTGCGCAAGCGCTCAATCCGCGATTTGGGGGCGCGCCGGGGCGGCGATCGATGCCGCAACCGGCAATATCTTCGTGGCCACCGGCAATGGCCCCTATGATGGCAAGACGAATTGGGGAGACGCCGTTATTGAGCTCAGCCCCGACGCCACCCGGATGATCGGCAACTACACTCCAGAGAATAATGCGGAACTCAACGACCGCGATCTCGACGTCGGCTCGACTTCGCCGGTGCTGCTGGGCGGCGATATTTTGGCGCAGGGCGGCAAGGACGGGCTGATCCGGCTGCTCAGTATCAAGGCCATCGCCGGCGAAGCTTCGCATAAAGGCCATGAGTTGCAGACTGTGTCCACGCCCTCGGGCGCAGACCTCTTCACGGCTCCAGCGGTGTGGCGCGATGGCTCGGAGACCTGGATGTTCGCCGCCGACCGGGGCGGCACGGCTGCCTGGACGGTCAAGAACGGCAAGCTCTCCGCGAGTTGGAAGAACAGCAGCGGCGGCACAAGTCCCGTGGTGGCCGGCGGCTTGTTGTACGTCTACGACCCGCAGGGCGGGCTGCGCGTGTACGATCCGATCAACGGAACTCAGATTGCAGACCTGGAAAGCGGTAGCGGCCACTGGAACAGCCCGATTGTGGTGGATGGCAAGATCGCTCTCCCCGAGGGCAACGCCAATAAGCACGCCGGTGCGGGCGTGCTCGACATCTGGAGCCTACCGGCCGGATATTGATGTTCGGCGGCAGGATGGGTTGACCCTGTAAGCGTTCCTATACACCATACACAATACACAATCCCGGAAACTCCGACCATCGGATTCGATCCGTTATCCGGCATTCCCGCGGTCCGGCAGATCGCGGATAACTTGCGGGTGCTACTGGTGGAGCAGAAGCTTGCGCCTGGCATGTCATTGCCGTCGATCCGGCGGCTCGCAATGGAACTTGGAGTTCACTTCAACACGGTGGCCGAAGCCTACCGGGAGATCGCTTCGGAAGGATGGCTCGATCTGCAACACGGACGGGGAGCGGTGGTCATTCCGAGGCACATTCCGGACGCCCCGTTCAGGAACTGGGTGGGCGACTTCCGGAACAGGCTGCGCGGCCTGATCGGCCAGGTACGCGCGGAGGGAGCTTCTGTGGACGACCTCGCGACCGAATTAAGAGCGATGGCAAAGGCGGTAAAAGGATCATGAGACTGGAAATCGGTTTTGTTCTATGCGTCACGGCTGCCGCAATCTTCTAGACCCCGAATCTGACGCGGAGGAATGCCCTGTTCGGTTTTGGAGTGCCAGCCAATTCCCGCGAGAGTGGAGACGGGCGAAAGAGCATTGCCGGATTCCGCTCGGTTGTGGCAGCCGCTCTAGCGGTGGTCTAATCGCGCTTTTCTTGTCGCTAGAGTCCTTGCTGAGAGCCGTTTCGATCGGGACTTCTCCGGTCGCTGCGGTCGTGTGAAAGCTTCGACAGAGAGGCTCCCGCCAATGCCGCACTATATTCCTTAGGCATCCCGTTGCGATGAAAGCAGCGTAGTTTGCGAGACGTACTCGATCCTCGTTCGATTCCGGTACCCAGGGTGCATCGTCAGCCGCCGATGGCGAATTGGAAGAGAGCCGAAGAGATGAGCCGATCGCGTTATCTAATGTGCCCACCGCTGCACTTTGGGGTGGAATACGTCATAAATCCGTGGATGCAGGGCCAGATCCATGCAACCAATGCGGAACTTGCGAGCACGCAGTGGTCTCAGCTGCATGCGCTACTGAGCGAGCGTGCCGAAGTTGCTTCGCTGCCAGCGGTCGCAGGTCTTCCCGATTTGGTTCCTTCACTGCAAATGCGGCATTGATCTGACCGTGAGACGGCGATACTGAGCAGCTTCCGATGTCCGGAGTGGCAGCCGGAGTCAGCCCATCTTGCGAGGTGGCTGGCGGCGGACGGCTTCGAGGTTCATATACTTCCGCCAAGTGTGCCGTTTGATGGCGCAGGCGATGCTTTGTTCGACCGCGGCGCGGCATTGCTCTGGTTCGGGCATGGCATGCGGTCCGATCTAGCAGCGAAGCGATACCTCAAACGATTTGTAGAGGTAGAGGTCGAAACGCTGCGGCTTCGAGGCCCGCGTTTTTACCACCTTGATACATGCTTTTGTCCGCTCGAAGGAGGATATCTTCTGTACTACCCGCCGGCGTTTGACCAGGCGAGCAACGCAGAGATTGAACGCGCGTGGCTCCGGAACGACGGCTCGCGCTAAGCGAAGAGGATGCCGCCGGTTTCGCCTGTAACACGGTGAACATCGGAAGCTCGATCATCCTGAATCATGCTTCGCCGGCACTGGTGGCGCGATTGATCGAATGGGAATTCGACGTAACTGCGACAGAGTTGACGGAATTTATCCGGGCGGCCGGCGCCGCGAAGTGCCTCTCACTGCGGCTAAACGAAGAATGTGCTTCGGGAAGAAGCTGATTCAGCCCTTTCCACGGAATAGGAAAACAATCTCGATGATCAAAATGATCACGACCATGACTTCTAGAAAGAAGGCCGCGCCTGATGGAATTCGTTCACCATGGAATGGTAGAGGTCGCGGGCAGTGCTGAGGTTCTCATTCACCAGGTTCCGGTAATCGGTTACACCAATTCGGGCTGCGGCTAAACGGTACGCACGCGCGTAAAACATGTCGCTCAGGAACTTGATCGCGTTATCCGTTCGCTCGGCGAGTTCCCGATAATCGAGGCGGATGGTATTTAGGGTTCCCGCTTCTTTGGCCAACTTCCATTGGCCCCAAACACCGCGTTTTTTGTCGAGCTGTCTATAAACGTCCGCCAATACTCGCGTCAAGACTTCATCGTAGTAGCGAAACTCGAGTAATTGGCTGTTGGCGTATTCGAGTAGATCGATGGCCGGTAGAGCAGCCGCAGGCGTGTCATAGACGAAGGCAGCTACCCAACCGACCACCAACAGGTCTGCCGGGTAATACGACATGCTGGACTGAAGAACCTCCCGGCGCTCCGCCGTTGACAGCGGCGTTCTTCACCACGAACAATTTGTGCGATCTCAGCAGCACGTTCTCGAATCAAATCCTCAGCGCACACGACAGAATTACCAGGAAGGGCAAGGCGGGTCAACCTGAATCACGTAGTAATCTTCTGAAATCCGAGCTTCGTAAGGTCTGTTGAGCGCCTCGCTGATTCCTGCCAGACGCTCGCGAAGCAACGCACTCGCGCGGCCCTCCAGCTCGAGCGACATGATCCATCGGCTCGCGGTCCCACCTAGGCCGCCCCAGGATTCGCGGAAGTGCATTCGCAACTCCACGCTGGCCACTCCGTAATCGAAGTACCGAAGACGCGCTTGCAGCTCCTTCCCATCCTCGGTTTGACAGACTCCGAGATGCTCGATGACAGGGGGCCGCTCAAAACGGACGTATTCCGGCGCGGGCTGGCGAAATGCGGGTTCCCTCTTGGTGGATGCCGATCCAAAAAGGCGGCGTAGAAGCGGCAGATCGATCTCTTCCGCGATGTCGAATAAAAGTAGAGCGCGGAGACTACCGCTTACTGTTGTATCTTCCGGTGTCATAGGCGCTGGAATGGTTAATCGATGAGCGATGTCTCGATCTAGTTGGGTTCGCGCACCTCGAATACCTGATCGGCCGCCACATCATGCAGAACCTGCTGCTTTCGATCGGGCGATAGGATCTGCAGCGTGTCGACCCGGGTGAGGGCGCCCAGACCGAAGTGAACCGGCGAGAGGGCGCTCGATGCATAGCTGACAGCGCTGGTCATCTCGTTCCATTGGTTGCCAATGCGGATGCGCGCTCCGATACCATCGCGATTCGAATGCGTGCCGGTGAGCTTGACGTCCAGCCAGTGATTAGGATTGGGACTAACGTCGTGCCAGAGTTCGATGGGTGCTTCGAGGGACGAAACGACCGCGTCGATATTTCCATCGCCATCAAAATCGGCATAAGCGCTGCCGCGATGAGCTTTGGCTTCGTTCAGCCCCGCTTCGGCCGACAGGTCGCGAAAAGTGCCGTTGCCCAAATTGGCGAAGACGGAGTCGGGCTTCTTGTAGACGGCCGATTCAAACAACTCGACGCGGTCGTTAACGTGGGAATTGGAGGTGAAGAGGTCCTTCCAACCATCGTTATTGAAATCGAAGAGCCCGGCACCCCAGCCGCTGTGATGCACGCTGAGGGCGCCGAGGTGGCTGGGGTAGGTGGCGTCGGCGAAATTTCCTTTGCCTAGATTTCGGAAGAGCGGAAAAGTTTCACCGGCGAGAGCAGTAACGGCGATGTCGGGGAGGCCATCGTTGTCATAGTCGCGGAAATCGGTTCCCATGCTGGCGACCGGCTTGCCGTCCTCGCGCAGAGCGACGCCGGCCAGGAGAGCGACTTCTTCGAAGGTGCCGTTGCCCTTGTTGTGAAAGAGGAAGTTGGGCATGTTGTCGTTGGTGACAAAGACGTCCTGATAGCCATCGCCATCGTAATCGGCGAAGGCGACACTCATGCCGCGGCCAGGAAAAGCTGCTATGCCGGATTTTTGGAAGACGTCCTCGAAGGTGCCATCGCCACGATTGCGATAAAGGGTACTGGCGAGACCCTGAAAATATTTGGGATGGCAATAGATGCGGACGCCGCGCGACTGCTCGCCGCAGTAGCGGACGTCATTCGCATCATCGATGGACCACTTGGCGTAATGGACGATCCAAAGGTCGAGCAGGCCGTCGTCGTTGTAATCGAACCAGCCGGCGGCAACAGCCCACTCGCCGCTTTGATCCGGCTTTGGCAGTAACGTCTTCAAATTTTCCGTTGCCGAGGTTGTGATACAGAATGTTGCGATTGACGCCGGCGACGAAGAGGTCGGGCTTGCCGTCGTTATCGTAGTCGGCGGCGGCGGCGCCCATGGAATAGCCGGTACCGGCCAGACCTGCTTCTTCGGTCACGTCGCGAAACTTCATGTGACCTTCGTTGTGATAGAGGCGGTTCCAGTATTGCGGGCCGGTTTTGGAGAGCGAGGGAAGATCGGCGCCGTTCGTGAAGAAGATATCGGGACGGCCGTCGCCATCATAGTCGAAGACAGCGAGACCGCCAGCCATGGTTTCGATCATGTGCTTCTGAGGCGTGGGGCAATTGTGCAGGATGAACGGGATGTTGCTTTGAGAGGCGACGTCCTCGAAGCGGATGGGAGCGAGAGGCACGGCCGCGAACTGGAAGTTGACGCCGGCAACAAGCGTAAGGAGAGAGAGGCGAGGCAGAATTTCACGGGAAATTCGCATGTAGCTGAGTGGGATCGGGGAATCCGGGTTGATGGAGGAGCGAACAGGCAGTTGGTACCGACAGCACTCAGTGCCAGCGCAAGAGCGTTGCACCCCAGGAATAACCAACGCCAAAGCCGACCAGCATCCCGTCGTACCTTCCTTCAGCCGGCCTTCCGCTCTGCTTCTTTGAGTGCAATCGGAATGGTGGAGGAAACCGTATTGCCGCAATGCGCCATGCTGACGTGGAATTTCTCCGGCGGAATTTTCATCCGCTTGCGAAGATGATCCAGCATGAAGCGATTCGCCTGATGAAAAACGAACAGGTCGATTGCTCCAGCGATAATTTCGCCTTTTCAAGCAGTGTACCAATGCTCTTTGGAACGGCCGTCAGCGTGAAGTTGAAAATCTCACCGCCGTCCATAAACAGGTTGTCCTGCGAACGATTCCGCTTTCGTCTTCCCCCGCGAGGGCGGTCTCGGGGGTCCGCGGCCGCCGCATTCCGCCGCAGGCACCATCAGGTTTGGCCGCCCGTCCCGTCGGTTCCATATACAAAGGGTCCCGAAGCGGAGGCCGAATCGACGGCGGTCAGAAGGGTGGCCGCGGCAGCATCTCCAAAAAGAGTGCGTACGCTCCTATCTTGCGGATGCATATATTTCGAGTAGGTTTCGGCCGTCAATAGAAGCACTTTCCGCGCCTGGCCGCACGCAATCAGGCCTTCGGCCAAACCCAGACCGTAAATGAAGCCAGAACATCCCAGATTGAAGTCCAGCGCTCCCGCGGCGGTTGGGATGCCGAGCCGTTCCTGCACAAGGCAGGCAGTGGTGGGAAGAAAGTAATCCGGGCTCTGGGTACACAGCAGAACGAAGTCGATATCTGCCGGGCCGCAGTCGTCAGATTCGAAAAGCTTACGCGCCGCGGCCACCGCCAGATCGGACGAGCATTCCTCTGCTCCGGCGAATGCCGTTCCTGAATTCCGGTTTTACCGTCGATCTTCTCGACAGACCATTCCGGAAATTGCGCCGAAAGGTCAAAGGTCGAGACGGCCCGCTCGGCAGGTAATATTCAATCGCAGCAATGCTGGCGTGCATCGTTTCAGGACGGCATCTACTGTGCCGAGTAACCTCCATCGAGTACTAAGGTCGAGCCGGTCATCCACCGTCCTGTTTCCGCGAGCAGAAAAGCGATGCTATTCGCCACGTCACGAGGAGTTCCGAATCCGAGTGGATGGGAGCTTCGAAGCTCATCCACCTGCTGCTCAGTCGGACGGAACGCACGGCTTCCAGCATCTCGGTATCGACGAAGCCCGGAGCGACGCAATTGACGCGAATCTGCTGCGGCGCCAACTCCAGCGCAAGAGACTTTGTCATTCCGAGAAGCGCGCTCTTGGTTGCCGTGTAGACGGAGATTGCCGGTTTCGCAGCAAAAGCGGTAACTGAAGAAATAAAAACGAGACTGCCGCCCGGCACGTAACAGTTTTTTTGACTAAAGCCACGAGCCAGCATGATGGAACTATAGAGATTGGTCCGAACAAGATCATCGACTCTTCTTCAGTGACAAAGCGAATAGGGATGGCTGCCTGCTTTCCCGCTGCATGGACAATAGCGTAGAGCGGACCCGCTTGCGCGGCTACTCGTTCCACCCATTTTGGGATTTCTCGGGGTCCGGGAGAGGTCAAAGGGTTCGGCCGATGTCCATCGTTGTGCAACGTGGAGAGCGTCGCTGTTAGCCGTTCCTCATTGCGGGCGGTCAAAATGAGCCGTGCATTCAGTTGACTCAGCAGCACTGCGGTCTCGCGTCCGATACCGGAAGACGCCCCTGTTACCAGAATCGTCCGGCCGCTCAGGTCCATAGGATTGATTTGCAATGGTTCCACTTTCATGCCGGGCGCGGCACTTCTTTTTTAGCTCGCCCGCAAAGGGGTTACTCGATGCCGGCCAGCCGACCCAAATCATCGATCGAATTGCAATCCCTGATCTGGCGCGGAGAAAGTTTTGAGCCGCTGTGGGTATCGGTAAGCGCAATGTATTCAATCATTGCCATAGAGTTCCAGTTCTCCATATCGTCGAGCTTTTCCGGACCGGTTAAGGTGTATTCCGGAAGCTCGAGTAAATTGTCCATGGCCAGTAGAAATTCCTGTTTTGTCATGTATGATGTTGTGAAACTCTCAGAACAAAACGATTTTTGTTCATGTACTGGGATTTTGTGGGCCTGTAGGCTAAATGAGGCTGGCCTACCGCAAACTTTTAGATAATTCATTGTATGAGTGCTTTCGACTCACTGGTTCTGAAAATCAAGCGGGGCGACACTCCGGTTTACCGGTTTGTGGGCCGGACGGCGCGCCGCCTGTTCCGTCCGCAGGCACCGATTGCGCCCGCGAGATATTAAGCCGGTCCTACGCTCTTTCTATGAGTTTCACTATCTGGTGATCCAGACCGCTCGCCTGTTTATTACCTTGTTCTACAGGCACCCGCTTTTGCAGGGCCGCTGCGCGTCGATTGGCCGGAACGTGTCGATAGAAGGGCTGCCGTTTATTAGCGGCCATTGCGAAATCCACGTCGGCAACGACGTGTATCTGGGCGGAAAGCTCGACATTCTGTCGGGGCGCTTTTTAGAAAAGCCCAGCTTCAAGATCATCAAAGACAAGGCGGAACTGGGATGGAATGTCCGGTTAACGGTAAACCAGGAAGTCATCATTGAGGAGCGGGTGCGCATCTCCTCAGACTGCCGAATCTCGGACAGCGACGGCCATCCGCGCGAGGCGGATTTGCGTGCACGGAACGCTCCCCTCAATCCGAAGGACATCCGGCCGGTTCGGATCTGCCAGGATGCCTGGATCGGCAACGGCACCCACATCATGAAAGGCGTGACTATCGGCGAGGGTGCGATTATTCAAGCCGATAAGCATGGTGATCGCAGACATCCCGCCGTTCGCGCTCGCCCTGGGAAATCCGGCGGAAGTGTTTTTTCGTAACGTCGGCCGCCCGTCCAAAAAGGCGTCGACGCCAACCGCATCCTGAAGCCGTCGCGGTTGCCGCAATCGCGCATCGAATCAG
>CAWCYQ010000008.1:0-128298 GCA_963799755.1 Terriglobia bacterium
TGAGCGCGCCGCTTGTGGGCCGCGTTTCGGAGCGGTTGCCGATCCAAAGGGTGATCATGCTCGGGATGATAGCGATGGCAGCCACACTCCCTTTACTCGCAGTGTTCAAGGGACCCGTTCTGGTTTGTATCGCATTATCCCTGGTCAACATCTCGTTCGCATTTATGCTTAACCCGGCCTCGGCAGAACTAGGAGATGCGGTAGATCGAGCGGGGATGTCTTGTTACTCGGCGGTCTACGGTGTGTAGAACATATGCTATTCGATCGGCATGCTGGCAACCGCGGCGCTCGCTTCCACGGCCGCTCGCCGGTTGAGTTTCCCGGGCGTTCTGCTGTGCGCCAGCGCGGTATTGCTGCTGTCAATCCCCCTTTTCACGAGAACAGGTTCGCCGCCTCCGGCGCCTCACGCGAATAACAGGGAAGGCGCCAGTGCTTAGCGCAAAATGATTTGAGACTCATATAACAAGGAGATGAGATGAATGTCTCAGGCTCGGGCGTGCGGTAAGCTCCGGGAGGGAACTTCCGGAGTAGACAGGTCACAGGCTGGAATCAGAGTTGGGGCGAATGCGACCCCGTTAGGGAGATTGGTCAGACCTGTGGCTGGACGTCATCATGAGGCGCCTGGCGACCTCGGATAGGAGCTGGTGACCGCCGCAGAGTGCGTCTACTCCACCTGGCAGTTCAACCCAGACCAGGAGGAGAAGCAAATGGAAAAGCGTTACGTGGGAGTCGACTTGCACCGCAACCAGTTCACGGTTTGCGTGCGTTTGGAAAACGGCAGGACCTATTTGCGGGAATGGAAGCTGGCAGCATTGCCGCAGTTTGTGAAGAAACTGCGAGCCAGCGACGAGGTGTCGGTGGAGGCGACAGGCAACACGCGGTTGTTCTACGACACGGTTGCGCCGCACGTGGCGCGGGTCGTGGTAGTGGCCACGAATCAGTTTCGCGTGATCACGCAGTCGGTGAAGAAGACCGATGCCAACGACGCCCAACTCTTGGCCCTATATCTGGCGAAGGGATTGTTGCCGGAGGTGCGCATGAAAGATAAACAACCGGCCAGGTCGCGAGCCTGACCCAGACGCGGGACACGCTGGTGAAGCTGCGCACGGTGCTGAAGAACAAGATGAATAACATTCTTTCCGCGCAGGGGATCAAATTGCCGAAGGAAGCATTGTCCAGCGAGAAAAACTTGGGATCAAGTCCTGGCATTTCCTTTTGACGAGATGGTGCTGCTCGAACTGCGGGTGATTGCCGCCAGATTCGCGGTCTGAACCAGAGCATTCGCGAGCTGGGCCGGCCATCGCCGAGGAAGGCTCGAAGCTGGAGGGCCACAGAACCTGACCAGCATCAAGGGCGTCGGCAAAATCACCGGGGCGATTCTGCTGAGCGTCATCGGCGACGTGAACGACTTTCCCGACGAGCAACCGGCTGGCCAGTTACTTCGGCATCGTCCCGCGCGTCTCCAATTCCAATGAAACCGAGCATACCGGACAGATCATAAGCAGGGCAGCAAGCTGGGGCGCACCGCTCTGGTGCAGTCGGCCCTGATCGCAGCCAACTACAACCCCTATCTGCGGAGCTTCTATGAGCGGGTGAAAGCCCGGCGCGGTGCCGGCCGAGCCATCATCGCATTGGCACGGAAGTTTCTCGGTATCATCTATCGAACGCTGAAACACAAGTGGGTGTTCGAGGATTTCCGAATTTCGTACTAGCGGAGGCGGCGCAGCTGATGAAAATCACTGGGCTCAAAGCTCACCACCAGGAATCGAGTTCGTCTCGTCCCGGCTTCGCTCCCGTCGCCAATCCCAGGCGAGCGACGGGCGGCTCCGCCGGGAACGAGACTCAGCCCACAAGCTTTGCCCTCTTCAAAAAGGCAAATCAGGTGGCCGTAGACAAAACATCATAGGAGGTAAAAACATGATTCGGACGATTGAAAACTATGCCATTGAAGGCCCGGATACATTGCTTGCGGCGCTTGATCGCGGCGAGTCGCTCCCGGCCCATTGGTATACAGACCCATCGATCACAGCTCTCGAAATCGAAAAAGTTTTCAGGAAAAGCTGGTGCTACATCGGGCCGGCAACGGAACTCGCAAATTCGGGCGACTACATTACCGGCTATGCCGGAGACGTTCCTGTCGTAGTCATCCGCAATGAATCAGGATTGGCGGGCTTCATCAATGTATGCCGGCACCGGCGGCATGAGGTCATGAAAGGCCGCGGCAACTCTAAGCAGATGCAGTGCGGTTATCACGCCTGGACCTACGATCTTACGGGATGCCTGAAGGGTGCGCCGCGCTCGGCTGCCGAACCCAACTTCCGGCTCGCGGACTATCCACTTCTGCCGCTTCGAGTGGAGTCTCTAGGCCCATTTGTCTTCGTCAACCTCGACGCGCAGGCGAAGTCTCTGGAATCGTACTTCGGAGATCTGCTCGACATCATCGAGGGAAGCGGGATTCACTTGGAAAATCTGCGGCTCTACAGCCGTGAAGAGTGGACCGCGGACGCAAACTGGAAGACAATGCTTGAAAATTATCTCGAGTGCTACCACTGCGCGGTTGCGCATCCCGGGTTCAGCGCGGCGATCGATGTCAAGCAGGAAAACTACAACCTCACCATGCACGGCTGGTTCGCCAGCCAACTGGGAGAGGTGCGCGAGTCGGCGCTCGAAGGCAAGACGGCAGTCAAGATCTACGACGCACGCGGCGAGATCGCCCAGGCGCAATATCATTTGCTGTGGCCCAATATTACCGTCAACATCAATCCCGGATTTCCTAACCTCTCGATCGACGTATGGATTCCAGACGGGCCCAACAACACGAAAGGGTTTTCCGAACAGTACTTCGGACCAGGCGTATCGGAGGAGTTCGCGCGCGATCTCATCGCCTTCAATAAACAAGTGGGTTACGAAGACGATGTTCTGACCAATTCCGTTCAACGAGGGCTGCTAGGCGGTATTCCAGAGCGCGGGAGATTTTTGACGAACAGCGAACATCTCTGCATTCATTTCCAAAGGTTGGTTGTTCAGGCGTTGACTGGCAGACTCGACTCCAGCGAAACAAACGGCGCCGGCGAGCACGCTTCCGATTTCGACGACGATCAGCGCAGCTCCCACAGCTTCCGCGAGTGCGGAACGCGAGCACAACGCCTATGTGGAACTTGAAGTGGCCAAAGTTGAAAGAGAGAGCGAGATCATCAGCTCCTTTTATCTGCGCCGTTGCGATGGCGAGCGGATCTCTCCCTGGGCGGCGGGTCAGTTTTTACCCATCCGTGTCGCCATCCCGGGGCAAAGCGAACCAGTTCTGCGGACGTACACGCTTTCCACTCGATGCAATCCCGAGTTCTATCGGTTGTCGATCCGATGTGGCGAAGGAGCCTCGCTTCTATCTCAGTTCATGCACACGGCCGTGAAGGCGGGGTTTCGTCTTCAGGCGATGACGCCGCGAGGTAAATTCTTTCTGGATGAGAGCAGCAGCCGGCCCGTGGTTCTGGTGTCCGGCGGCGTGGGTATCACTCCTATGATTGCCATTGCGGAGCACATCGTCGAGCACGGGAAGCGCACCGGTCAGTATAGGCCAATTCATTTCATCCATGGCACGCAAAATAGCGGTGTTCAGGCATTTGGAAAGCACATCCGGGAACTTGCAGCACAGCATCCTGCGCTGAAGGTGCATGTCTGTTACAGCCATCCAACAGGCAACGACAAGATCGGTGTCACACATGATAGCGAGGGCCGTATCGATACCGACTTGCTAAGACGGCTGCTGCCTTTAGGCGACTACGATTTTTACCTGTGCGGGCCATCGCAGTTCATGAATGCGCTGTATTCCGGGTTAACCGGTATCGGTGTTCGCCCCGAGCGGATTCACTACGAGTCCTTCGGTCCGGGAACGGTTCTGAAACCGGAGCTGCACAGAAAATCTGTCGAGGAGCGACGCACGGGTTCGGTGCGGGTGAAGTTCGCTAAGTCTGCGATTGAGACGGAATGGTCTCACGCGGATGGCACTCTCCTCGAGCTCGCGGAAGAAGTTGGGCTCGCTCCGGCTTTCGGCTGCCGCTCGGGCATCTGCGGGACGTGCAAAACCAAAATTGCCAGCGGCGCCGTGGATTACCTCGAAGAACCGCTGGCCGATCGCGGCGAGGGAGAAATTCTCCTCTGTTGTTCGGTGCCACGAAGGAGCGCGGAGAACCAAAGTGGGGAAGGCCCGGATGTGATTCTTGACCTTTAAAAGGCATTTCTGCTTTTGTTCCAAGCATGAGGGATGTGAGTGGTCATTCCGTCCGCAGAGCCGTGAGCGGATCTATGGAAGCGGCACGGCGCGCCGGAATGGCACTTGCGATCAACGCTATCAGGCTGACGCCGAGAACAGCCGCCACATAACTCAGCGCATCGGACGCTTTCACGCCGTAAAGGACGGAGGCGAGCATCTGTGCAGCGAACATCGCCAGCGGCGTACCAATCGCGATGCCAATCGCGGTTAGAAGAAGACTATCTTTGAGAATCATCCATATGACCTGACCACGCGGCGAGCCCACGGCCATGCGCACGCCAATTTCGACGCTCCGTCTGGTGACGCGATACGTCAAGGTACCGTAGAGTCCGGTCGCGACAAGCACAATCGCGAGCAGGCCGAAGAATCCGGCCAGCCGTGCAAAGAGGAGCTGGCGCGAGATCGTCTCCTCAAACTGCGCGCGCTGCGTTGCGGGTTGGATCAGCGGCAAGTTCGGATCAATTTGATGAACCACTTTGTGCACCGCAGGCAGAATCGCCAGCGGGTGGCCGTGAACGCGCATCTCGATAGTCATTGCGCCGATATCCTGATCTTGGGTGTACGGATACCAGGCCATCGGAATGGGCGTCTCTTCGATACTGCGGTACTTGTGGTCTTTCACCACGCCTACGATCACCGCTTGATCGTCTGGGCCGTTGTCGCCTCCGATGTGGTGACCTAGCGGGTTCTGGTTCGCCAGGAAGCGTTGCGCAAACAGCTCATTCACAATGGCGACATGCGTCGAGCTTGCATTGTCGGCTTCGGTAAATTCACGGCCTGGCGAGTACGGGTACACCCAGTGTATGGAAGAAATCCGGTCCTACCGAGTTGCTTCGTACCAAAGTTGACGTACCACTTGATACATCCGGGTGTCTGCCATCCACGATGGCGTATCGGTTATTCGACCACCCTGAGCCAAGACGGTTTTCCATGATGGTTACGGATTCGACTCCCGGCAGCACGCGCAGCTTGTTCATCAGGTTCTGATAGAACAGCGTACTCTCGCCAGCCGAATGCATTCCGAAAGGGTTCAGGTCGAACACGACAAGTCCCTCCGTGCGCATACCGAGCGGAATATGCTGCAGGTTCCGGAGAGTGCGGACAAGTAGGCCTGCCGAGACGAGCAGCACCAAGCAGAGGGCCATCTGCAGGGCGACGGTGAGCCGGCCGGCGTATGTCTTGCCAGGGTCGTATGCGACGTTGCCGAGGATGTCTTCAAATCCACAGTGCGATTGGCAGTCATTGCCACACGCAGCGGTGCCAATCCGAATAAAAGCGCCGCCACGGACATGACGAGCAACGTGAAAAGGAGGACGGTGTTGTCAGGCGCGAGACTCGACTCGATGTGGGCCCAGGCACCCAATGCGCGTGTTGCAGACGCAGCAAAAAGCCACGCCAGTCCTCCGCCCAGTGCGACCAGGAAAAGACTCTCCGCCATCAACAAGCCGAACAACTGGCCGCGCCCAGCGCCTAAGGCCATTGGAAAAGCGGTTGAGCCAGAATAGCTGCTCCGCAAATCAGTTGACGTCGGCGGGCGGACGAAGGAGCTTTACCGGAAGCTTAATGTTACGTCCGTTGCGGTCGATCGAAAGAACGATGGTGTCGCCCACGCGTTTTTGAGAGACAACACGGATCAGGGCATCTTCGCGTTCGACGCGCTGGCCGTCGATGGCTGTGATGAGATCGCCTCCGATCCCCAGTTCGAGGTTACCCACGTCAACAAGCTGGCGAGCGCCGCGAACTCCGGCCAGATCTTCAGAAGAACCACGCTCCACATTTTGCACAAGCAGGCCGCCGCTGGCCGGCAGCCCCAAGGCCTGGGCCACATCGCCGAGCACGTATTCTGTTGTCACCCCGACCTTTGGACGCTCGGTGACGCGGCCTGCCTGATAGTCACTGAGCAGAGCCTTGGCGCGATTGATGGGCATAGCGAAGCCGATCCCGATGTTCGTGCGTCCCAGAATGGCAGTGTTTATTCCAATCACAGAGCCGCTCGAATCGAGTAACGGCCCGCCGCTATTCCCACCATTGATCGCGGCATCAGTTTGAATCATGCCCTGCAGCGCCTGCCGGTTTTCGCCACTGATACGGCGACCGATCGAACTCACTACACCCACGGTCAGAGTTCCCTCGAGCCCGAAAGGGTCGCCAATAGCGAGGACTTTTTGGCCGACCTGCAGGCGGTCGGAATCGCCAAGCCGCAAAGATTCTGTCTTCTTTCTTGGGTTGATTTTGACCAACGCGAGATCGTCAGAGCGGTCGATATCCAGCGCGGTTCCATAGTACTGGCTTTGATCCGGCAGCGTAACTTGGATGCGGCTGCTGCCGGAGATGACGTGGAAGTTGGTCAGGATGAAACCGGAGTCATTGATCAGAAAGCCTGACCCCAAGCTTTCCGAAGCCACCGGTCCGTAGAAGAAATCGCGGCGCACGGTGGTGCTGGTGATGTACACAGTGGCGAGGCGGGCTGTTTTGTAAATACCGATATTGTTCTCTTCTTCCGCGGTGAGGCCGGAGCCCTCTACCGGCAGAGGCTCCGACCACTTGAGGCCGGCGCGAAAGAATGGCGCGGTGACCTCGCGGATGTTCCAGCGCGCGCTAGAAGTGAGCCAAAGGAAACCAAACGTGATGAGGAAAGCAAGGAGAGCCGCACGTCCTCTCATGTTGTTGTTTCCTGCAAGCCTCTCAACTGGTGAAAGACCTTTTCAACTTGCTTGGCCGTCTCTTCTTTCGGCATTCCAGTATCGATCACATAGTGCGCGTAAGACTTCTTTTCATGGGCGGACATCTGGTTGCGCAGCCGCGCCAGAACCTGTTCGCGCTGTAGTTTGTCACGCGTCATCGCGCGGGCAATCTGAATTTCTTCGCTGCAGGTAGTCAAGATGATACGGTCGAAAGTCCGATAGCGGCCGGTTTCTATCAGAATAGCCGCTTCAATAACGGCAATGCACGCGGGGTTGTCGCGAGCAAGCTCAGCCAGTATTTTCTCCTCGAGACGGAACACGGCGGGGTGGACGATATTGTTTAGTTTTTCCAGGAGCTCTGGCGAGGCGAACACAATCGTGCCAAGGCGCTTGCGATCGACGGTGGTATCGGGCGCCAGGATTTCGCGTCCGAAGGTTTCGATAACCGGTAGATAGGCTTCGCCATCGGGCTGGAGAACGCGATGTCCAAGCTGATCGGCGTAGATGATCTTGCAGCCGAACCGGTCCAACTCGGCCGCGACGAAAGATTTGCCGGTGGCGTACCCTCCCGTTAAGCCGACCTTGAGCATGCGGCAGTTCCTATGGCGCGCCAGATGCTGCCGTCCGCCAGGCCAACCGTATTCGACATCAACATGGCAATGGTGAGAGGGCCTACGCCCCCCGGAACGGGCGTGTAAGCGGAAGACAGGTCCTGCATGGCGAGTGGATCGACGTCGCCCACCAGGGTCGAACCGTTTCTGGCGAATGCGGCAAGCCGGCCGGGATCATGGCCGAAGATACGCTGCACATCGGCTTCCCCGGTGAGCCGGTTCATGCCAACGTCAATCACAACCGCGCCTGGTTTGATGTGATCGCGCGTCATGGCGGCGGGCTTACCGATCGCCGCCACAAGAATATCGGCGCGGCGGCACTCTTCGGTCAGATTGCGGGTTCGAGAGTGGCAAATTGTCACCGTCGCGTTCTGGTGAAGCAACATCAGCGCCATTGGTTTGCCCACGATATCGCTACGACCGACCACCACTGCATGCCTGCCCGCGATCGGGATCTGATAACGCCGAAGCATCTCCATTATGCCCGCCGGCGTGCAGGCACGCGGGCCCGGCTTATTCTGTACCAGAAGCCCGAGGCTATTCGAGCCGAAGCCATCGACGTCACAGCTGGGATCGACAATTTGATTGACGAGTTGTTCTGCGTCGATCTGAGGTGGAAGCGGCATCTGAATCAGAATGCCGTGTATGGATGGATCGGCTTTCAAGGGCTGAAGCAGTTCAATCAAATCCCGAGTCGTTATGTTGCCCGGCGGAGTAAATTCAAGGCTGCGAATGCCGAGATCCTGGCATGCCTTGATCTTATTGCGCACGTAGATTTGCGAAGCCGGATTCTCGCCGACCAGAACGACCGCCAAACCAGGAGTCTTATTCTGAGCGCGAAGAGCTTCTATTCTCGGGCGCAGTTCTTCCTGAATTTCGCGACTGATTTTCTTCCCATCCAGCAGCAGCCCACTCATGCAACCGTGAGGATAACAGAGGCGAAGTATGTGAGCGCGCCAGCGCCCGGACAGCACTCGACTTTCTCGATCGATTTGAACGCCCTGGAAGTATGACCGAGCAGCAATGGAAACACGTCCAACCGCAGCTCAAGGCGTCGGCTTATTTTGCGCTGGGTCGTGCTTATGCATCTGTCGGTTTAGCGGACGCGAACGGTCTCGCGTTCGTCCGAGCTTCGTCAAGCGTTACAAGCCTTGAATTCCGCAGTCGGCTGGAATCCCGATGATCTGGAGATCTTTTATCTACGGGCGCTCGTTGAGCTTGGATCAGATGAGCAATCCAAGGCCTGCAGCGATATGGCGTTTGTAGCACGCTCGTCGGATGCCCTCAACACAAAAGCGCGCGAGCAGTTGCAGCGAATTTATAGAGAGACAAGCCACAGCGCGGGGCTGGACTTCGACGGCTTTTTAAAATCGCTTCCTCCGCCGGAAGTAGATCCAGCGCTACGAGAATCCGAAGCCGATGCGAAACCTTCAGCCGCAATTGAGGACGCAATTCAGGGTGGATATGCCGGGTCGGCGGCATGCCGGAGTTGCCATCAACGCGAGTACGAAACGTGGCGGCAAACGGGAATGGCGAGGATGCTTCGCGAATATCGGGCTGAGAATCTCATCGGAGACTTTTCGCCTGGCACACAGTTCAAAGATGAATCGGAGAAAACCGTTGATTCGGATGGGAATTGACACTCGGCCGTATTTCGAATTTAGTCATAATCGGCGGCTGGCAGCGATTTTACGTGGATTATACGATCGGTTCTAAATGGCAACAAGGTTACGCAACGCGGCTGCCGGACGGCAGTTTTCACGTGTTCCGATCGAATACAATGCGCTTCGGAAGATCTGGATCAATTATTGGGAAATCATCGACCCGCCGGGGAGCGAGCGAGCCAACATTTCCGATTTCCCTAAGATGCTGCCGGCGACAACTACCAGCAGAATTGCGCGATCTGCCACACCAGCCAGCTGCGGGCGGGCGAGAACGTAGAGAATCCGCTGCAGCATGCGGTATTCAAGGAGCCGGGCGTGAACTGCGAGATGTGTCATGGCCCATCAGCCTGGCACATCAAGCGTATGAAGTCAGGCCATCCGGCGGATAAAGATGTCATGAAGCCCCCGATCGACTTCCGTCAAATCGGCAATCGCGAAGGCGTTCGCATTTGTGCGCAGTGCCACCGGCAGACGGCAGTCCGAGAGATCGGCGCCGAGCGGGAAATGAATTATTCGGCGGAAACCGCGAGCTATGTCCCGCGCACCTGGAGCCGGGCCTACGACTCGTTTTCGAGGCGCGCTCTCTACAAAGACGGCCGGTTTCGAGAATCGACATTCATCGTCGAAGCTTTCACGCGATCGGCTTGTTATCGCATAGGAACTGCGCAGTGCGCCAGTTGCCATGCGCCTCACGTCCAGACCTCGGCCGCCAATCCGAATTGCTGTTAAGTTCAACAACAATCAGAGCGAGATCTGCCTGCAATGCCATGCTGAGTACAGAGATCGCGTGAGCGAGCATACGCATCATGCGACCGCCTCGGAAGCAAGCCAATGCGTGTCCTGCCATATGCCGCGGATCATGAACGCGCTGTTGTTCAAAGCGCGCTCGCACCAGATCGAGATTCCCCGCGCCGATTTGACGGAGAGATTCGGGCGGGAAGAAAGTCCGAACGCGTGTCTCCTATGTCATGCAGAGAAGACGGCGCAGTGGGCCGATCATGAGCTAGAGAACTGGAAGAACTGAGGGCCGCTACGGCCTCCCATTGTTCGGTCTGACCTGCGCGAGCTTATTGCGCATGAAATCGTCTTCCGGAAACTCTTCTACGTAGTGTTCCAGAACTTGTCTTGCACGATCGTACTGCTTCGCCTGAATCAGCCTCAGAAGAAGATGTTTGCTGATCTCAGGCGAATACGGATATAGATCTACGGCCTGCTCCAAGGTGGAGATTGCGTCCGAAACATGCCCCGCCCCGGCAAGAGCTTCACTCAAATCGATCATGGTCGCCTTGCTTGTAGCTCCATTTCGAACAGCATTCTGGAGATACTCGACTGCTTGAGGACTTTTCTCGAGCAAGGCTTTTCGACCGCGCGCGGCTAGGACCAAAGGATCGTTCGGCGACGTCTCGGTGAGATGATCCAGCAGGGCGAAGTAGCGCTCTTGAAGATGTGGGTTGCGATTCATCAGCTCTCCATAGATCGAGAGCTTGGTGACATCAGGCACCGACGAGAGCGGCGCGGAAATTATCCAGCAATAGCAGGTCGGGGAGATCGGATGATTGGCTTTCGGGCAATCCAGGGGCATGCGTTCATCCGGACGCGCGGGAATGCGATGGTTCGTGAGAGCCGAGTGAGAGATCTGATTGAGAGCTCTCTTCGGCATGTGGCAACCGATGCAATTATCCGGCGGTTGCTGAGCCAGGCGGGTTTGAAGACTGAGTCTGCAATTCGCGGAGGTGTGGCAGGTCAGGCATTTGTCGCGGAAGTACGCCGGGGCTCGCGCCGCGTCCGGCTCTTCATGAGGATCGTGACAAGTTAAGCAGCTCAATTTTCCGGCGCTGGCCCGATAGCACTTGCTGAGCTTCATCGAAACATGATGTTCCAGCAGATCCGCCTGATCATCGCGCAACGGTAATGCGACCACCGCAACCGTCTGCAGCAGCGGAACGCCGGGGCGAAAATCGCTGTAGTTTTTCCCCGGCAGTAATGCGCGGGTATCGCCGCCCTGATGACACTTCATGCAAATGTCTTCGGCAAGACGCGGAGAGAGGTGGGCCGGATTCACGATCGAAGTGTCTGGTTTGGCGTGGATGCCGCGGCTCTTTTCCGCCAGGTGCAATTGCCCGGGACCATGACAGTTTTCGCAGCCGATCGCGAGTTCGAGAAACGGAGGGCTCCGAAAACCCCCATCCCGGTTGGGTACTGCTTGCGGCCGTCCCGCGTGACAAGTGATGCAGGCCTCGAAAATAGGGCGGTTGAAGCCCTGGTCCACATTCTCAAAGCCGGGTGACAGAGCCCATCTGCCTTCTTTCGAGTAATAAGAGAGCGGAGCCTGGAAAAGGTAGCTCCCGCGCTCGACTGCAAAGCTTTTGCCGTTTTCTCCGGCGCCGATCACATAACTGATTTTGTGCGTGTTCTCGAATATCTTAGTGTCGCCTTGTTGCTCATACTCCGTTTGGTAGACGCCTGAAGCGTCGCTCGAGACTTTGAAAAAGCGATTTAGCGGATCGCTCTGGACGAGTGCCGATGAATTGGACGAGTCTGAAACCGGGGTTGCGATCGATCGGCCCATGGCTGTTCGCATGTACTTCTCGTAGATGCCGGAATGACAGCCTGCGCAAGCCTTCGATCCTATGTAGCCGATATGGGGGGAGGTGTTCCGAAACGCAATGGGAGTGGGTGGTTGGGCCGCCGCATTCGCCGGAATGAGAAATATCGCCCAGGCTGTTGTAACCGTGTTGAGCCAACATCGCCGCACTTTACTGAACATCATAGCTTTGATGGGTGTCTCTTCGACCAAATTGTGTGCTAATTGTGAGTGGCTGGGGTACCGATGCAGTGTAGACCTTGGACGTTGACGTGCTTCCCCGAAGGTGGATGATGGCATCAGACCCGAGGAGAACGCTTGTACTGTCTACGGAAGAGCGCAAGCCGTATACACCCGTTTTCGGAGTTGGTGCATTCGAGAAAGAAGTGCGCCTTCCACGCTACCAGTTAGTCGCCGCTGCCGTTGTCGGCTATTTGGTACTCCTGCTCCTCCTGCACGTGAAGTTCTCCGCATTCAGCGAGTATCCCGCGATCTATGACGGTGCCCGGCTCGTTGGCACCCCCTACCTTTACGACACCTCCCACAATCAGCAGGAGCAAATCCGCGCAATCGGCGGTTACGGAGCATACCTCTCCTTTGTCCGGTTGCCCTTCTATGCAGCCATCCTGTGGCCGCTCGGCCGATTGCCCTACCATACCTCAGTGTTTGTTTGGGAAGCATGTAGCGCGATCGCCCTATCGGTGTTTGTATTCCTGTGGCCCATCAACGGCCGGGCGTTTACAGCGGCTGTCTGCGCGTGGTCGTTTCCCGTGCTGATGACATTTGCGTTTGCGGAAGACGATCTCTGGTTATTGGTGATCATCGCCGTCCTTTTTCGCTGGCGAGATGTGAGGCCGACGACGTGCGGCGTAATAGCCAGCCTCCTATCGATCAAGTTCCATTTGTTTTTGCTGTTCCCGCTACTCCTGATTGGGCAGCGGCGGTGGGAAATGATGCGTGGATTCCTTATCGGGTGCTTCGTACTCATCTCTGTATCCTTCGCAGTGGGCGGTCTAACATGGCCTATCGAGCTGTCGCATCTGCTTTCCACAAAAGCGATCCTGCCCAACGAGTACGCGATGCCCAATCTGCGCGGCCTTCTTTCCGGTGTCACGGATCAGATCGCACCGGAACTCTTTTTGGACATACTGGTGGCGGCTGTCGTATTTCGGATTCTGCGGCGCGCAAGTTTTGAGATCGGCATGGCGGCTACTCTTGTTGGTAGTCTCCTGGTTAGCCATCATGCAGGGCCGGAAGATTGCGTAGTACTTATTCCAGCGCTTCTGGTGCTTGGAGAGACTGGCCGTCCGGTTATCGTACTCTTTTGTCTGCTTCTCCTATCGCCGATCTGCTACATGTTTTTCAGTTTTGGGGGATGCGTAAGCGCGGCTGGCGTGTTGGGCATCAGCTCGATCCTAGCTGTTCTCTATTGGCAGCGTGCCTTCGTGCCGGCTGGCTCGTGCCGAAGACCAGCGTCCACGTCCTGCTGAAGACGCGCGAGAGGCGCGGGATATTACAGCACTCACCGCCCGCGCGCCTTGACCCCCACTCCGCACAACGGCCTCTAGCAAAAGCCCGCGAAAACAAGCCGGGCCACCACTTTCGGGCACAATGCAGTAACGTAGAGTCTCATGGCGAGAGTGGCGGCAGCGGCTGCCGGTTTGTTGCTGGTTCTTTTTGGCTTGGGACTGAGTCTTGCCGAGGGGAACGTTAGCGAGGCGCCTCTGTTCGCGGATGAGACCGCGCGGAGCGGCATTCATTTCACGAGCCGGTCGAGCCCGACATCTCGCAAATACCTGATCGAAACCATGACTGGCGGCGTGGCCGTTTTCGATTACAACGGTGACGGTCTTCTCGACATTTTTTTTGTGAATGGTGCGAAATTGGATGATCCGATGCCGGCAGGAACGGAGCCGGACAAGTCGGATGCTCGGTTCTGGAATCGTCTTTATCGCAATAACGGCGACGGCACGTATACGGATGTTACTCTGCAGGCCGGACTGCGCGGCCATGGATATGGAATGGGTGTGGCGGTTGGCGATTACGATAACGACGGCCATCCCGATCTTTACGTCACCAATCTCGGCGGCAATACGCTGTACCACAACAATGGCAACGGAACGTTCACCGACGTAACGGCAACAGCGGGCGTAGCGGGCTCGGGCTGGTCGACCGGCGCCCTTTTCATCGACTATGACCGGGACGGCAAGCTCGACCTGTTCGTCTCGCGCTATCTCAAATGGAATTTCTCGATGGATATCTGGTGCGGCGGCCCGCAGCGTGAGAGTCGAGCGTATTGCCACCCCGATCAATTCCAGCCAGTCACTCATTTGCTCTTTCACAACGACGGCAACGGAAAGTTCACAGATGTCTCCGAAAAAGCGAATTTCTCGAAATATCCGGGGAAAGGGCTAGGCGTGGCGATGAACGATTTCGATCACGACGGTTGGCCGGATATCTTTGTGGCGAATGATTCGGTGGCGCAGCAGCTCTTTCGTAATCGGGGAGACGGCACGTTTGAGGAGGTGGCGGTCGAAAAAGGCGCGGCTTACGATCCCGACGGGCACGTCTTCTCCGGAATGGGGACAGACTTCGCCGACTACGACAACGACGGCTGGGCGGACTTGTTCGCCAATGCGCTCGCCTCAGAACGCTATGCCATTTTTCACAATGTGAAGGGCTCGTTCGAGTACGTTTCGGACTCGTCGGGCATCGGAAAGGCAAGTATCTTCCACTCGGGATGGGGCGCGAAATTCATCGACTATGACAACGACGGCTGGAAGGACCTTTTTGTCGGCCAAGGGCATGTCATGGACAATATCGAGCTCACGCATCCCAATATCCACTACCTGGAGGCACCGCTGCTGCTTCGCAATGTGATGGGCAAATTTACGGATGTCTCAGGGCGCGCGGGAGCCGGTTTTCAAACGCCACGCGCAGCACGCGGGGTTGCGTTCGGCGACCTGAATAACGATGGCTGGATAGATGCGGTGATGAACTGCAATAACGAACCGGCCGCCATCTTAGAGAATCAGCGCGTAGGCGGTAATCACTGGCTAACAGTTAACACGGTCGGAAGCAGCAGCAATCGCGACGGAATTGGCGCCACTCTTTGCCTGGTGGCCCCGTCCGGCTCCAAACAGTATGCGATGGTGACGACTGCTGGCAGTTATCTGTCGGCGAGCGATAAGCGGGTACACTTCGGCCTAGGCCGCGACTCGAGCGCCAAGCTGCTGGAAGTCAAGTGGCCGAGCGGAAAGACACAGCGTCTTGAAAATGTATCGGCCGATCAGGTCCTGAACGTTATCGAACCGCGTTAGTGGTGAATTTGTTTAGTAGGCGAATACCGCTTACTGCGTGCGCGGCTCCGTTTCGGCCTTCGCCCGGATGCCATGGAGGATCTGGAGCGCGCGCAAAATGTCTGGATCATTCGGCAGCAACTTCTGGGCGGTGAGGAGTTCCTTCTCACCCTCTTCGAATTGACCAGCCTGACATTCGGTGAGGCCAAGGTTCTTATGCAGAATGGAACTGGCGGCGCAGTCTCCACAGATCTGGATCGCTTCCTTCAATTGCGCTATGGCTTCGGGCCACCTACCAGCATTCGAGGCTGCGATGGCGAAGTTACTCAGAGTGTGTGCCCGCTCGATCACGCTGTTTTGCGATTGCAATTCGTGATAGCGAGCCTCGTACACTTTGGCCTGTTTGGGATCGGTTTTCGAAAGTGAACGCACCAGAGCGTAAACGGCCTGCAATTGTTTGGGATCGATCTCGACCGCTTTCTTCCAAGCAGCTATCGCGTTATCCGTTCTGCCGAGACTTTGCTGCGATTGACCGACCAGGAAATAGGCATCTGCGCTTCGGGGATCGAGTGCGACGGCCTTCTCCAAGGCTGTGACGGCTGCCTCGTGCCTTTGCAATGCATGATTGGAAAGGCCGAGCCGGAAGAAGGCATCTGCGTTTCGGGGATCGAGACGGCACGCTTGCTCGAGCTCGGGAAGAGCTTCGGAGTAGCGGTGGAGATCCGCCAGTACGCGCCCCTTGTTGTAATGCGTGGCGGGCGAATTCGGAGCAAGCTGCGTTGCCTTTGAAAATTCTACGAGAGCCGCCTCTCTATTTTGTTGATCGGCGAGAGCTATGCCTAAATTGAGGTGCGCCTCCGGAGAGTTTGGGTCCAGCGCCGTTACCTTGCGAAACGTGTCGAGCGCGGCAGCTTCGCCATTGCGGGACTGAATCATGCCCAGAGCAGTGAGAGCTTTACTGTTTTTCGGCTCAGCCGCGAGCGCTGTCTCCAACTCCTTGCGAGCTTCGATCAGATTGTTTTGGCCGGCCTCAATTAAAGCAAGGTTCACTCGGGCTTGCGTGTACTCAGGACTGTTCTCCAGAGCCTGCCGGAACAGCTTTGCCGCGCGTTCCGGCTCGTTCATCTGGCCATATAGAACGCCAAGATTGTTCTGGCATTCCGCGCATTGAGGATCATTCTGGAGACCAGCATTGAACTGTTGTTCTGCTTCGCTGTTCTTGCCTCGCTGTAGATAGAGCATCCCCAGTTGATTGCGAGCGGCCGAAAATTTCGGATCGAGAGAAACGGATTTCAGTAACGAGATTATTTCGCCGTTCACGTCCGAGATGCGGTCCTGCGCCAGCGCCAGGTTGTAATAGGTCTTAGCGTTATTGGGGTCGAGTTTCAGCGCTTGCTGGTATCCGTCGATGGCCTTCCGTGGATCGCCGCGTTCCAAAGCCTGATTTGCGCCATTAGCAGTGATGCTGGCGATATCTTTTTCACGGCTCTGGGCTTTGCGCTGCTGTAGCTCACGGAAGTCTTTCTCGGCGACATCGGGCTCATTCAATTTTTTCGAAATGCTGGCCAGTTGGAAGAGCACTTCTTCGGAGCCAGGCTGCAACTTGCCGGCGATCTCCAGATGCTGTTTCGCCTCGCTCAGCTTTTCCAGGCGCGCCAGGACGAAGCCATAGTTGTATTGGGATTGATAGTCGTTCGGGTTCTCGGCAACCGCAATTTGCAGATCGCCTGAAGCTTTTTCGTAGTCGCCAAGTCCTCGATAGGCGAGCCCTCTCAGATAGCGCGCCTCCTGATTACGAGGCTCATGCCGTATGACTTCGTCGAGAACCGGCACCGCGTCGCCCTGACGATCGAGCCCGATGAGAGCTTTACTGAGCGACAGGCGAGCAACATCGTTGGCAGGATCAAGTGCAATCGCCTTCCGAAATGGAGGAACGGCTTCCTCGTAGCGCTTCTCACGTGAATAGATGGTGGCCAAATTGAACTGCGCCAAAGCCGAGCCGGGATGATCTGCAACGGTCTTTTCAAGGATCTGAACCGATTCTTTCGAATGGCCATCTGCGTAGAGGGCTTCGGCAAGCGCCAAGGGATGGCTTACCTCGCTGGGGTCCAACTCCCCTGCCCGCCTGAGATAAGTTTCCGCCGCGGTGTAACGCTTTTGCGCGACCAGTACCTCGCCTAAGTTCTGCAGTACAACCGGCGACTGCGGCGCGAGCGCCAATGCGGCGCGTAATTGGGATTCTGCTCCTGAAAGGTCGCCAGTGGATTGAAGAATGATGCCCAAGGCGCTGTGGGCAAGGGGGAGATCGGGCTTGAGCGCAATCAGTTTGCGAAGTTCGGTAGCGGCGCGCTCGAGGTGATTAGCATGCCAGAGCGCAAGGCCCAGGTTGTAACGAGCCTCATACAAACTGCTATCAGCGCGGATAGCCGTTTCGAACGCCGTTATTGCGCAGGCGCTTTTGCCGTGTTGCGCAAACCAAGCGCCGAGAGCGTTGTAGGCCGGAGCGGGAGTCTTGCCGTGGGTCTGCATCCCGAGGTCAGGGGGGCCCTGGCAAGCGGGAGGAATCTGAGCGGAAAGGCAAACAGCAAGTAAAGGGACGCATGCAAATTTCCGCATGATGAAAAACAGAGGTGATGCGGACATTTCCCTGCCCGCATCATCTTAGCAGGAAGCCGCTGCTCAGAACACGACCTTGAGAGCAAGCTGCAGAATGCGCGCACTATTCGCGTGCTTGTAACTGACACCGAAATTCGGTTCGCGAGATGTTATGCCCCGGTTGACCGAAGATCACAGTATTGGGCAGATTGAAAGCTTCGGCGCGGAATTCGACCGCGCGAGATTCCCAGAACGGGAAGCGCCGGAACAGAGATGCGTCAAGGTTCCAAGCGCGGGGCTCTCATGATATTTCTGCCTGAGTTTCCGAACGTATAAGTGGCAGGAATCGCGAAAGCGTCCATATTGAACCACTCCTGAGCGCGTGGGATTGGCAAGATTCGGATTACCCACCAGATCGGCGCGTTCATAGCCCGTATTTCCGGTATTTGCGATATCGCCATCAGCCGTGATGCTGTACGGCTGACCCGTACGAGCAGTTACGATAGCATTCACCTGCCAACCGCCGATGATGTAATCGACTACGCGATTATGAGTTGACAGAGGCTTGCCTTTTCCGATTGGAAGTTCGTAGAGAACGTTTCACACTCAGGACGTGTGTCAGATCATAGCCGGCAACGCTACGGTCATTGTTATAAGTGTACGGATTTTGAACACTGAAACCCTCGACACCGAACCAGCCATCGGAACCGATATCGATCGTTTTCGAATACGTGTAGGAGACCTGATAGGCCAGCCCATTCGAGAAGCGCTTGTCATACTGAACTGCAAAGCGTTGTAGTTGCCTCGGCCTACGCTTCGATCGTAGTAAGTAGGAGCAATATACGGATAAATCGAGCGGCGCTTGGAAATTGCCCGGGCCAGGCGTGAGAGCGGTATTGTAATAGCCGCCCACATCCAAGCCGACGACTACCGGAGCCGACGTAGTCTACGGTAACGGTGCTGCTGCTGCCGACTTGTTTGGCGATACCAAAGTTCCACTGCATGGAGTATGGATTTTTAAGCATAAGGATCCATCATCCATTGCACTTGATTGAACGGCGTAGGAGCCGGAAACGCTCCCGCTCCCGCCGAAAACGGATTCTGACCAGTTGACGGTGGGTCGGGCTGCTGCCTGAGTCGGTAGGTTCAGGTTGTTAGCAAGCTGCTGGCCGATATCAGGCCAATCCCTTCAATAGTTCTGGGCGGTCTGCGTCACAGCGGCCCAGTTGTCATAGAAGATTCCGAAGCCGGCCCGTATGGCAGCCGTATCGGATAGGCGATAAGCCAAGACCCACTCGAGGACCGAAGTTCGTCGTCGTGTCGTGCATGATCTTGCCATTGGGCGATACTACCACATGATCGGGCAGAGTTCCGTCTCCGGGAATACAGGGGGCGTGGCCGCGGGAGGCACAGGACGGCGGCGACTTTTGAATATATAAGTGCCATTATTGAAATTGCTATCGCCCGGTTTCTATGCCGCCATTTTGACCGATGGTTGCGTTGGTTCCGTAGGGCGGCAGGAAGGTGCGGTCGTATCGAAGGCCGAGATTACCGTCAGACGGGAATTTACCTTCCAGGAGTCCTGGAAGAAAAGACCCATGACGCCGCCCCAGCGGGTGGTCTCGTGAACGTTGCGGCGACCTGCGTTATCGGGCACATTGAGCAGAAAAGAGGCCATGCGAGTTACCGGGTCTGGCGAGGAGTTCTCCGGATTGCCTGTTTGCTGGTATGCGTAGCCGGTAGTTGGCGTTCGCGTAGATGGACTCGAAAGTGCTGCTGGTCAGCTCTCCACCAAAGCGCATGGTGTGATTGCCCACGATCTTCGAGACATTGCCTTTGTATTCCCAGACATTGGTCATGATTGGGATCCAATGTGTCGCTGGTTCCAGGAATGCCGTTGTAGCCCGAGATACTGATGGCGGGAAGGAGCTGTTTTGTCGCGATAAAATTGCCGCCGAATTGAGGAGCAAACCCCAAGCTGGCAATAGTGCTGGCAGAGATTCCAGGAGCTATCGTAGAACCGTTGTTCTCCTGGTGCGAGCGCCCAAATTGAGCTTGTAGAACTAGAGTGGGGCTGAACGTGTGGACCCAGCTTGCGCCATAGTTCTGTGCTGGATAATTAGAGGCGTTCACGAAGCCTGGCAGCCCGCCAGTGTTGGTAGTGTCGTAGTAGAGTCCGCTATAGCGGAACCAAACGAAATCTTTAGCGCCAAGAGTTTGATCTATGCGCGCGGAGAATTCATTTTGCGTCTGAACGTAAGGCGTCGTGTCAATCGCGTTGTAGTTTCCGACGCCGATGTTCTGTAGCGGGGGCCTGATCTGCTTTAAAGAAGTTGACTAGGGTAGGATCGATCAGAGTTTGCGGGGATCTGATTATTCGCGAACGGCGTGCGCATGAAGCTGCCGGGATGATTTGGATCGGGTACCGTGCTGAAGGGGTTGTAGGCCTGAGCCTCTCCGGCGAGGTTGCCACTCAGCTCGGCGTCTGTCGGCAGGTGCAGGAATGTGGTAGTTTGACTTGGGTGAATCGAACGCCCTCGATAGGCTCCGAAGAAAAACGTCTTGTTCTTGCCGTTGTAGAGCTTCGGAATCATCACCGGGACCGCCGGCAGCAACGCCAAACTGATTCTGACGATAGGGCGTAATGCGTGGTTAGAAAGGGGTCTCGCGCATCGAAGGCGTTGTTGCGGAGAAATTCGAACACGGAACCATGCAGTGAATTAGTACCCGATTTTGTCACGACGTTGATGACTCCGCCTAATACGCCGCCAAACTCCGCCTGATCGTTGTGAGAGTTGACTTTGAACTCTTCGATCTGGTCGACGATGGGAGCGACGGTGTAGGTGCTCTGAAAGGCACCCTGGTTGTTGATGCCGTCCGTCAGGAAGAAATTGCTGCGATTCGTTTGCCCATTAATGGCGGGGAACACAAACGCGCTTCCGGTCAAAACGTTTCCGAAGCCGCCGGAATTTTGCGAAACGCTGACCGGCGCAACGCCGGGAGCCAGCGAGAGAAGCTGCGTGAAATTCCGACCGTTCAAAGGCAGATCAACCACTTGCTTGGCGCTGACGACGGCCCCGATTTCAGCCGTTGAGGCTTGAACGAGTTCACCCGCTGCCTCCACATTCACATTCTGTTTTACGGTACCGACGCTGAGTGTCAGGTTGATGGTTGACGTCTGATTTACCTCGAGCACGAACTGCGGGATTTTCGTCGTGTCGAATCCAGTGGATTCCGCAGTTAGTGTGTAAGGACCTGGAATGATGCTTAAGAAGACATAGTTGCCGGCCGAGTTGGATTGCGCGACGTGCTCGACGTTGGTATCCACGTTGTGCAACACGATCCTCACATTGGGAACGACGCTGCCGCTCGGGTCGCGAACGACACCGGTAACAGATGCGGTGGAGAGCTGCGCCCGGAGAGGCGCCGAAGACCATACTAGAGCGAAGCAAGCGGCCAGCGTTCTGAACAACTGAAGGCCTGAGACGCGAAATTTCGGTAGCGAGCAGAGCATACC
The DNA here is from genome assembly GCA_963799755.1 of Terriglobia bacterium. Classification (GTDB taxonomy): domain Bacteria; phylum Acidobacteriota; class Terriglobia; order Bryobacterales; family Bryobacteraceae; genus Bog-105. The sequence continues at coordinate 21,225 of CAWCYQ010000008.1, forward strand.
CTAACCTCCCGGTCTACAACTTTCGGTTAGTATATTTCTAAACGGATAAGCTGTCAAGCGCTTATCTGCGCTGGTTGCTTGCAAACAAGAGATGAATTACGATGCGTTAAGCGCTCATGTCTACACTGCCCGCCGAGGCGCCGCAAGCCAGTCTTCTAAAGGAAAACCTGGCGGCTGCCCTCAAACAAGCAATCGTGGACGGTCGCCTTATCCCGGGACACCGTGTCGTCGAAGGCAGGTGGGCTAAAGAGTTCGGCGTGGCCCAGGCGTCAGTCCGGGAAGCAATCAACCTTCTGATCGCCGAGGGATTTTTGATTAAGGATGCCGGACGAAGCGCACGTGTCGTGATTTACCAGGAGAAGGATGTCGCCGATATATACGAGGTTCGGGCGGCCATGGAGGGACTTGCCGCGCAATTAGCTTGCTCAAACCGCGCAGACCTCTCCCAAGTCGAAGCGGCGCTCGAAGCTATGTCCGCTGCTGTGGAAAAACGCGCGATGAAAACGCTCATTCAGAGCGATCTGGAGTTCCACCTCGGCCTGATGCAGGCGGCCGGCAATCCGCTGCTAGCCGAGATCGGACGGAAACTGCTCTTCCCATTGTTTGCGTTCATTCAAATGAAGGTACTGAGCAGCCGGCAGGGTCCCGAACCATGGCGTGCCGACCTGCAATACCATCGCCTGATATTGCAAGTCCTCCGTGAAGGCAATCCCGCTCTCTCGAACGAGTTTGTCCAGCACTGCATCAAGCGCTTCGCCGTCTCCGCGTATGGCGTATGGGAGAACGTGGGTGGCTCGGTTGAGGCTCATCACAAAGGTCAGCCCTCAAAAATACGGAAAGGAAAATCATCCGATGTCTGACCGCGCTCTGCGCATTGCGGTGATTGCCGGGGATATGTATGACCGGCTGTACCGGGGTCTTCCGGATTTTGAAAGCTCGACCGGCATTCGGGTCGAGATCGCCTACCATGCTCCCCACCCGCAATTAAACGCACACCTTGCTTCGCTTTCGGAGGTTCCGTACGACCTGGTCAGCACGCATACGAAATATGCGCCCTCCCAGGTTTCATTTCTAGCCCCGCTAGACAACCTGACGGATCAGCTCGAAGTCTGCGAGTTCTATCCTTCGCTGATAAACCTCGCTAAAATCGGCGGACGCTTATTCGGCATACCGCGCAACATAGATATCAAGCTGCTGCATTATCGGACCGATCTCGTGAAGCAAGCACCGGCAGACTGGAGCGGGCTGGTGGCTACAGCGCGCCGTTTCTCTAACGGGCGTGGATGCTATGGCTTCGCTTTTCCAGGAACAGAATCGGGACTGTTCGGTTTGTTTTTTGAGCTGGCGGAAATGGGGGGAGCAAGCTTGTTTCCGGAATCGAACGAGCCGCTGCTGAACAACCCCGGCGGAACATGGGCGCTCGAAATCATTCGCGAGTTATACCAATCCGGAGCAGTTCCACCTGAGGTCCTCGGATGGCAATATGACGAGGCGCATCGTTGCTTCCGGGAGGGCCGGGCTGCGATGATCTGCGATTGGCCGGCTTACTACGGCGCATATCGGGACGGCGCGATTTCGAATGTAAGCGGCAGCTTCGCGCTGGCGCGCATGCCCGCAGGTCCTAACGGCGTCCATAAAGCTTATGCCGGCGCGCACGGGTTTTCACTCACCAACCGCGGCATCAATCAGCCTGATGCGGTAAAGCTGCTTCGTTTTCTGACGTCGGCCGAACAGCAATCCCTTGAGGCGCGCCAAGGCTCAGTTCCCACGCGTCCCGCTGTTCTCGCCCAAATTCGTACCGCAGCCGACCCAGCGCAAGCCGAGCGGCTGAAACTCCTCGACCTGGTGATCGCAAATGATATGTTGACCCCTCCGAAATTCTCTTACTATCCCGAGATTGAAGAAGTTTTGTGGCGTACGGTCCGCTCGGCAATGACGGCCGAGATTGGCATCGAAGAAGCGCTTCAACACATTGAGAGGCGCATCACTGAATGCCACAAGCGTCACGCCACATCCGGTTAGGACTGAATGCTTCTGGCCAACAAAGTAGTTTTTTTAACTGGCGGCGCCAGTGGCATCGGCCGGGAATGCGCCTGTGCTTACGCGGCTGAGGGCGCCCGGGTTGCAATCGCCGATATTAGCCGGCAATCGGCGGAAGAGTCGGCGCACGCAATCGGAGGCGGCAGCATAGCTCTAACCTGTGATGTTTCTGACGGCGCTTCGGTCGAGAGTGCCGTGAAGGCAGCAAATCGCCATTTCGGCCGGATAGATGCTGTTCACAACAACGCCGGTATCACAAGCCCCTCGAAGACACTGGACGAAACCTCCGAAGAGGAGTGGGACGGTTTGATGGGCGCCAATCTCAAAAGTATTTATTGGACCACCCGGGCCGCGCTGCCGGCATTGAAGCAGACGCGTGGAACGATCCTGAACACCGCGAGTATGGTGGGCCTCATCGGGCAGAAGCTTCATGCCGCTTACACCGCTACCAAGGGCGGCATGATCGCTCTCACGAAATCCATGGCGCTCGATTACGCGCCCCTTGGGATTCGCGTGAATGCAATTTGCCCCGCGGGAGTATGGACTCCGGCTCTCGAGCGCTGGTGCGCCGAGCAACCGGACCCCACGACGATCCGAAGTTATCTCGACGAGATCCACCCGCTCGGCTACTGCCCGCAGGGAGACGTGATCGCCGATGCCGCAGTGTTTCTGCTCTCTCAAAAAGCGCGCTTCCTTACGGGCTGCATACTTCCCGTAAGCGGCGGGGCCGAACTGGGGTACAGACGTTGAAGCGTCTCGAAATCAGGCGCGTGGAAGCCGAGGATCGCCGGTTCGACCTCGCGGCAGGCGCCGGAACCGATGCGGTACACAACGTGACCGAGTACGCCTTGGCGATCACACGATTAGTTACCGGCGAAAACGTTTCGGGCTGTGGTATCGTGCTGACGCTTGGCAACGGAAACGATGTGGTTTGCCAATTGATTTCAGCGCTCGGCGAGCTGCTCCCTAAATGCCCCATTGAAGAGTTGATGGCGAACTTCGGCGAAGTGAGCCGAATGCTTTCAGACGATCCGAGCCTACGCTGGCTCGGGCCGCACAAGGGCGCTGTTCACCTGGCTCTCGCTTCCATTTCGAACGCCTGCTTCGATCTGTGGGCGAAGGCCCGCGGCGTTCCGTTATGGAAGCTGCTGCTGGATCTCAGCGCACGCGAGATCGTGAATGTTCTCGATCTGCGATATCTCGAAGACGATTTGCTGCCCGATGCTGCGGTTCAAATGATCGAGCAAGAGCAAAAGAATCGCGCGGCTCGGGAAGAGATTCTAGCGCGAGGTTATCCCGGCTACGACACCTCGGTTGGCTGGTTTCAGTATGACGATACGCAGCTCCGCGAAAATGCGAAAACATCGCTCGGCAGCGGCTTCCAGGCCTTGAAGCTAAAAGTGGGCTCCAGAGATGCCGCCCGCGATATTCGCCGCGCGGTTATGCTTCGCGAACTTGCCGGCCCAGACTGCTGCCTGATGCTCGATGCGAACCAACAATGGACTCTTCCCCAGGCGGAACAAGTCTGCGATGCGGCCCGCTCAGTCAATCCTTACTGGATTGAGGAGCCAACTCATCCCGACGACATCGAGGGTCACGTGAAGCTGAGCCGCCATATCGCGCCTATGCGAGTTGCTTTGGGCGAGCACGTCCCGAATCGCGTCGTCTTCCGCAATTTCATGGCGCGCGGCGCCGTACATTTTGTGCAGGCGGACTGCACACGCCTGGCCGGCGTCTCAGAATTTCTTACTGTCAGTCTGCTCGCGCGTAAGTATGGGCTGCCCGTCGTGCCGCATGTCGGCGATATGGGCCAGATCCATCAACATCTGGTTCTGTTCAATCATGTGGCACTAGGACACGAAGCACTGTTTCTGGAATACATCCCTCACTTGCGCGATTATTTCCTTCATCCGGCGCGCGTCGAAGGAGGAGTGTATCTGACGCCGCAAGATCCAGGCCTTTCCTGCGACCTTCAAGCACAGGCCGCCAGATGACGGAGCGCTCCTGGTTCGGATTTGCATTGAGCTTGCTCGCGGGCGTGCTCGCGGGCACCTGTATGTTGCCCATGAAATTCGCTCGCCGCTGGTCATGGGAGAACACTTGGCTCGTCTTCAGCATCGTTTCGCTCGTCATCCTTCCCTGGGGTCTGGCGCTCGCGATTGTTAAGAACCTTTTCGCCGTCTATGCTGCACTGCCTCATTCCGCTTTCATCCCGCCTGTTCTCTTCGGAGCCGGTTGGGGCATCGCGCAAGTGCTCTTTGGTTTATCCATCGCGCGGCTGGGAATGGCCCTCGGCTACGCCATTGTGATCGGACTGGGCGCGCTGCTCGGAACGCTAATCCCGCTTTTCGTACAGCACAGCGACATTGCAGCGAGCCGCAGGGGTGCGCTGGTCTTCTCAGGTATCGCGGTTATGCTGCTGGGCATCGCCATGGCTTCCTGGGCTGGCCGGAAGCGCGAAGCCGCAGCCACCAGCAAATATGGATCGGCTCTCGCGCTGGCCATACTTTGCGGCCTGCTCGCTCCAATGCTGAACTATGCCTTCGCCTTCGGAGACAGTATCGCCGACCAGGCTGTCCGGCTAGGCAATTCGCGTGAAGCGGCCGGCTACGCTGTCTGGCCGATTGCCTTGTTGGGCGGACTTGCACCGAACATTTGCTACGCTGCCTTTCTTCTTTCGCGGAATCGGACCTGGTCGAGCTTCCGCAACACATTGCGGCCGGATATATGGTGCGGCATCGCCATGGGCATCTTGTGGATGGGAGCTATGGCCGTCTATGGAGTCAGCTCCGTGTACCTCGGCGTGCTTGGGACCTCCGCCGGTTGGGCCTTGTTCCAGATTTTCATGATCATGACCGCCAATGGCTCCGGGCTCCTCACTGCGGAATGGCAAGGCGCTCCCGTTCCGGCGAAGTGGGGCATGGCGCTGAGCCTTTTGCTGCTGGTATTGGCCACCGCACTGATCGCACCGCGCGGTTAGCGATATAGTGAACCTCAAATATGAGCGCTCAAAATGTGACACGTCGCCAATTGCTTGCCGCGACATCGGCTACGCCGCTGCTGGCTGTTCCTGCGTCCCCCGGCACGCCTGAGCGCAATGTGCCTCAAGAAGCAGCCGAGAAGCAGTCCGTCTCCATACAACAGGACGAAGAGAAACGGACAGCCTGGTATCGCGAAGCAAAGTTCGGAATGTTCATTCATTGGGGACCTTATTCGCTGGCAAGCGTGGAAGCTTCGTGGCCCATTATGCGGCCATCGAAAGAGTTCCCGATAACGGAGCAGAAATACCGATCTCTGCCGCAGGATTTCAATCCAGCTCACTTCGATCCGGACGCTTTGGTTGCATTAGCCAAGTCGGCAGGTCAACGCTACATCGTTTTCACCACTAAGCATCACGACGGCTTCTGCATGTTCGATTCTGCTTATACCGGTTATCAGATCACGAACACTCCGTACAAGAAAGACATCGTTGCCGAACTCGCCACAGCATGCCAGCGCCAGAACATGCCGCTCGGATTTTATTACTCGCCTCCGGACATGAATCATCCGGCTTTCAGAGACACCTCCCAGCCTGCTAGCAGCAACTGGAACGGGGAACCTACGCGCGAAGTCTGGCCGTTGTATCTGCACTATATGGAGCTGCAGTTGCGTGAACTATTGACTCGATACGGTCAAGTGAGAATCATTTGGTTCGACGGTCTATACAACCAGAGAAAATTCGATGGATATCGCATGCTGCGCGCCATTCTCGACGTGCAGCCGCAAACGTTGATCAATAACCGGATCGGTATTCCCGGCGATTACGAAACACCCGAGCAGTTCTTACCGGCAGCGATTCCGGTAAAGGGACATACTCTAGATTTCAATCATCATGATGCGGGCGCGAAAGCGGACTACGTGCCGCCGCCACAAGAGTTCCGCTTGTGGGAGACGTGCATGACGATCAATAACACATGGGCCTATAACAAGAACGACCGCGATTTCAAATCGGCGAGGCATCTCATCCGCACTTTGGTCGAGGTCGCGAGCCGCGGCGGCAATTTTCTGCTCAATGTCGGTCCCGGACCGGATGGAACCATCCAACCCGAATTCACGGAGCGTCTGCAGGCCATCGGGAAATGGATGGATCGCAACAGCGACTCGATCTATGGCACAACCTATGGACCGATTCAGGGCAACCGCGCGGTGCGCACCACCGCAAAAGGAGCCAATCTGTTCGTGCACATTTTCGACTGGCCGGGCACAACAATTGAACTCACCGCGAACGCTCTGCCCACTTTCCGCTCAGCCACTTTCCTGGCTTCTGGCGAGCGGCTGGACTTTCATCAGGACAACGGACATCTCACATTGCACTTGCCGGCTCAGGCGCCCGACGCCGATGTAACAGTCATCAGAATGACGAGCGCATAGAAAAACCATTGTCACGTCACTGTGAGATTTCGAACACGAACGCATACTGGCCGACTGGTTGCGACGGCAAATTCAAGTTCAGTCCGTTGTTGTCGCGCGTCCATTTCAGCTTCGCGTCGGAACCAAGCAGATGCACGTCGCTCACCTTTACTTCACCCTGAGGTGAGCCCTCCGCCAGCGACTTGATAGTCAGCTTTCCGTCCTGAGGCCAGCCGAGCGCGATCGCGTACAGCGTATGCCCCTTGGTTGTGAAGCGGATATCTTGACTCGAATAATTGCCCGTCGCCGTATCGTGAAACGCTCCGCCGGCAACCTTCGTGGGTCCCTCACCATAGACCTCCCATGGATGTGTTCCGTAGATCGCTTCGCCGTTAATCGAAAGCCAACGCCCCATATCGAGCAGGATCTGTTGCGCCTGCTGCGGGATCGTGCCATCGGGCTTAGGCCCAATGTTCAGCAGCAGGCATCCGTTCTTGCTGACAATATCGACCAGTTCCTGGATCAGCGATTCGGGTGTGCGGAACGTATCGCCTTTGATATATCCCCACGACTTTACGCTGATAGACGTATCCGTTTGCCACAGCAGATGTCTTGAGGCATCCAACTGTCCGCGTTCGATATCGAGTACCGCGGCATTTTCCGGATAGGCCTTGTACTTATAATTAATCGCTGCCGTATAGCCGTTCTTTGCCGCGTCGTTGTAATAAAACGCCGCGAAACGCTGTAAATAGGGCTCGAACTCCTTGGTGTTGATCCACCAGTCGAACCAAACCACTTCGGGATGGTACTTCTCCACAATCTCCGTGCTGCGCGCCAGCCAGTCGTTCAAGTAAGCCTGATCCGGGTGTCCTGCCCACTCCTGATGATTCTTGTCAGTGACACCCGCGTGAGCGGGCCCATAGAAGGAGGCGTATCGCGGGTCGCGTACGTCGGAATCGAATTCACGGCCGCCATTGAAGAAGAAATAGTGTTCCGCCCGGTGACTCGATGCTCCGAAATGCAAACCGGCCGCGCGCACGGCGGTAGCTAATTCTCCGACTACATCGCGCTTGGGACCCATCTTGGCAGCCGACCAATCGGTGAGGTCCGAGTTGTACATCGGGAAGCCATCATGGTGTTCTGCTACCGGAATGACATACTTCGCGCCCGATTTGCGGAATAGATCGGCCCAGGCGCTCGCGTTGAAGTTCTCGGCTTTGAAACTCGGAATGAAATTCTTGTACCCGAACTTCGATTGAGGCCCGTAAGTGGCGACATGGTGTTTGAAATCTTCGCTCCCCTGCAGATACATCTCGCGCGGATACCATTCACTGTCGAAAGCAGGAACTGAATATAAGCCCCAATGAATGAAAATGCCGAATTTGGCATCCTGATACCACTCCGGAACCTTGTATTTCTCGAGCGATTCCCAAGTCGGTTGAAACTGGCCGGCATGAGCCTCTTTGTCCACATCCTGGAGCAGCGCGTTGCGACGCGCATCATACTTCTGGACCGATTTTTGCCAGACCAGATCGTCAGCGTTTGGCGTTTGAGCCAAAGCAGCAGTGGCGGAAGTGGCGACCGCTACAAGGGCGAGAAGTACAGGTTTTATTTGCATGCTTATGCGATCCGGCTCAGGCTCTTAGGCCGTGGATTTTCTCAAGTGTGTCATAACCCGTTGTAAGAATCGTTAGGACGACGGGTAAGTTGAAGATTTCCGCGTCTTCCAAACAATTTCCGTCCCGGAAAGTAGTCGGGGCGTCTGACCGCTGAAAATGCGATCTCAAGGCCGCGGAGTTGCAGAATCGGTAGACTATTCGAGTGACATTTTCGTGCCGGCGCACTAGCGTCAGCCTGATGGAGGTGCTACCTTCAGGAACATTCGGAAATAACGTCCTGCTGCGCGGATGAAGAAACGAGAACAACCCAGCTATTTTGTTCCGGCTTTGGAAAAAGGCCTGGATGTTCTCGAGACGCTTGCCAACGCCAGCGGACCGCAAACTCTGGCGGAGCTGGCCCGCAGACTCAATCGAACCTCGAGCGAACTGTTTCGCATGATCGATGCGCTCGAAAAGAGATCGTACATCGTTCGCGACTCCGCTACCAGCGCTTACAGTCTCACCTTGAAGCTCTACGAACTGGCTCATACGCACTCCCCTGTCGATCAACTTCTCCGCGCAGCCGATCTGCCCATGCGACAGCTCGTCAAGACGCTCCATGAATCCTGTCATCTTTCCGTCTTACACAGCGATCTTCTGGTGGTTATCGCCCAACAGGAAAGTCCGGAGCCAGTTCGCTTGTCGGTCGAGGTCGGTTCCCTTGTGTCCCCGTTCGACACTACCTCCGGCCTGCTTCTGGTTGCCTTCATGGAGGCCGGGCAGCGGCGCCGCTTTCTTAAACAGGACTCCCTGTACGCCAAGATGTCCCGCAAGAAACAAGCCGCACTGGAAGAGCGATTCGCCACGATTCGCTCGCAAGGCTGGCACCTGGCTCTGAGCACGCGGCGTACCGGCTTAGATCTTTCATGCCTGGTGGGTAATCCTTCGCTGGGCGTGGTCGCAGCATTGGCTGTTCCGTTCCTCCCAGGAGGCCGCCATCAGGGAAAAGAAAAGCGGGCATTGCCGGCAGTTCTCGAATCCGCTAACCGGATCACCTTAGCTCTTGGGTTGACTCCTGCTCACTATTCCCGGCGCTAAGTTTTGCTCTTCGTTCCACCAGCAGAAGGTGTTCGCAGACCAGTACGGTCTCGTTGCGCTGATTCAGCACCTCGCACGCTTCGACCACGACCCCGTGCGCCGGACGCTTCGCATCATCGCGCTTCTCTTTGATGGCCACCCGGACCCGTATGGTGTCACCAATGAACACCGGTCGGATGAAGCGCAGACGGTCATAGCCATATGACATCGCCCGTGGATTGATCAAACCCGCCGTCATTCCCACTGCGACGCTAAAAATGAGCGTTCCATGAGCGATTCGCTGGCCGAACGGCTGAGTCTTACACCATTCCGCATCCAAATGATGCGGATAAAAATCTCCAGTCTGGCCCGCGTGCAGAATGATGTCTGTTTCTGTGATCGTGCGCCCGCCCGTGGCGCGCTCGGTGTGCAGTTCGTAATCTTCGAAATACTGCTCCTGAACCATTAGGTCTCCAATTGGATCGAGATGGTGCTTTAATTATATTTCTTTACTAAACTGTTATTTCGCATATAAAATACCGGCTGTGATATCCAACCGCTTTGAAACAAGTGACATCTGCGGGCTAACCAGCCTTGATCGCCGCCGGTTTTTGGGCCTGTTCGGCATGCTGGGCCTGGCTCCGCCTGCGTCAAGGGCCGAAGGGATGCCCTCCAGCGGCAAGCGGCCCGTGTTCATCGTTCCCAATTTCCATCCAGCGAGCTGCGGATGGCTCACGACGTTTTCGAAGGAGCGTGTCTATTGCGCTAACAGCTATCTCAATCACCTGGACCGGGTGCGCGATGATCCCCAATACGAGTTCGTCATATCGGAGGTGAACAACATCATCGCGATCATGAATTTCCAGCCGGCACGCATTCCGGAACTGAAACAGCGTATCGGAGAGAAACGCGTCGAAATCGTCAACGGCTATTTTCTCGAATCCACAATCAATCTTTCCGGTGGCGAGGCACTCATGCGTCTCGGCGTTGAAGGCCTTCGCTGGTATCAAAGCGTATTCGGATTGAAGCCGCGCTTCTCCTGGAACATCGACGTTTGCGGCACACACGAGCAGATGCCCCAGATCGCCTCGGAACTCGGACTGGAAGCATTGGTTTACACGCGCAAGAATCCCACCGGCAAGACCCTCTTTTGGTCGGTGTCCCCGGATGGCTCGAAGATCCTGACGCTCTGTCCAGGCCATTACAGTGAAGCCTCCGTCATCTTCAACAGCAAGACTCCTCTCAGTTCCGCTGAACTCGAGAAAGTCAATGCATTCTTCGAGACGAAGGAGCCGATTACGCCGGCGAATGCTCCCCTGCTCGTGCTCGCCGGCTCCGGCGATTACGCTCTGGCGCCGGTTCTGAAGAGCTATCCGTCTCAGCTTCTCTCCGATTGGAAGAACGCGCAACTCGGCCGCGACGTTCGGTTCTCTACACTGAGCAAGTATCTCGATACCGTTCGTCCGCGGATCGATTCCGGCGAAGTTTCCATTCCCACATCGCTCGCTGGCACTGCTTATGATTTCGATGCCTTCTGGATCGAAAATCCGGAAGTGAAGACCAGATACCGCCGCAACGAGCACGCGCTTCAGGCGGCTGAAATTCTTGCCACCGCTGCCAGTCTGAAGGTTCATCATGCATACCCCGCCAAGGCCTTGAACGATGCCTGGATTTTGATGTGTCTGAACATGGATCGCAACACTCTGTGGGGATCTGCGGGGGGAATGGTATTTGTGGACCGCGAATCGTGGGACGTGAACGACCGTTTCGAATGGGTGAGTGGAACCACCGCCCGTGCCGTCAACAACGCCGGAAAGGAAATGCTTGGATCGGGCGATGGTGTGGGCCTGTTTAACCCCTTGAATTGGCGCCGCCGAGATCCCTTTGAGCTTCGGCTTCCGGAAGGCAAATCGATCTCCGGAGTCAAGTGCCAGGCGCTCTCTGACGGCTCTGCTCTGTTCCTTCTCGATCTTCCTCCTGTGAGTATCGGTGGCTCGAAACTCTCGGATGAGCGCCCTGTCTCTCCACGCTCTGTCAGCCCTTCGGCAAAGGTGGAAACCCGGCACCATATCGCGCAACTCGATCCCAAGAGCGGTGCCTTAATCAGCTTGAAATGGAAGAGCAACGGCCGCGAACTCCTTTCCGCGGCGGCCAACGTCGTAGTAGCGGAACGGCCCATCAAGATGCCTGGCGCTGGTGATGATCCGGGTGATTTCATGCCGCCCAGACCCGGGCGCAAACGTCTCGGCACATCGAGCGACCAGGTTTCCACCGTCTCCGTGGTCGCCGGGCCCATTGCCACAGTCGTTGAAGCGAAAGGTACGTTTCTACGGGGGCGGGACGATTCGTCGCATCATGCGGCTGTATCACGACCATCCGCGCATCGACTTTCAAACTGAACTCAACGACATTCCCAATTTCACCGTCATCGTGTCAGAGTTCCCCCTGGCCGAGGAGATCACTGAAATTCGCCGGGGCATACCATTCGGCTTTTCGCATGGCTCCTGGTCAACGCCAAACGCAACTCTTCAGGGCTGGACAAAAGGGATCGTGCCTGCCGTTCGCTGGATCGATTACGCCCTGGCCGGTGGTGGAGGAGTGGCCATCTTTGATCGTGGCTGCAGCGGGCGCGAGCTTGATCAGCGCACGCCGATCATTTATCTCTTGAATGCGGAGGACAAATATTACAAATACCCGAACGCCTGGTTGAGCGGCAAGGGCAAGCATGTTCTCGAGTATTCTTTGTTTGCTCACGAAAGCGATTGGCTTGAGGCACAGGTCCCACACCGCGCCTGGGAGTACAATTCCCCTCCCTTCGCGATTCAGAACGCCGCATCGCGCCCAGCCGCGCCCTTTATCGAGACCTCGGAAAATCTCATCCTGGAAGCGGCCCGTTGCGAGGAGGATTACATCGAACTTCGTTTGCTTGAATGCTTGGGCGTGCAGGGTAATGGGCAATTGACTATTAACCTGCCCCATACAGGCGCTTCTCTCACGGATGCAATGGGCAAGAAGAAGTCCGATCTTTCGAACGGACCAAAGTACGAAATACCCGTTCGGCCTCAACAGATTTTGACGGTGCGCCTGACCACCAATTCCGCCGTTCCCAAGCCGCAATCAATCACCAAATGGGACCCTTTCGTGCCTGAAGAAAAGCTGGCGGCCCTACACGCTTACGATCCGAACATCATTGGCCATCCTCCGATAGGCAGCTGACCGGGCGATTGGCTTCCTAGAGCGCTACAGACTGCTGCGTTTCGTGACTCTTGCGAATCGCGTCCAACAATCGCAGAGTGCCCAGCACTTCTTCGCCGGATGTTTCGGGCTCGGTCGCAGTCGTGATCGCATCCATCAAGGAACTCATTGGTCCAATAAAGGCATCCGGAAACCAGCGGCCTTCGAGCTCCATTTCGAGCGAGCCTCCGGGTAATAGCTCCTGATGAGCGAGTTTGAAGACATCGGATCGCCCAGTTGGGTAATTCAAAAGCAGTCCAATCGTTCCCTGACATCGGCCGGCGGTTCCTTCGATCCTAAACTCGGCTCGCCACCCGTCATTGGGCGCGGCAGTGTGGTGGTTCACAAGAAATGTCGCTCGCAGGTCGCCCGGATAGACGAAAATCATATACGTCCGCGTCGGACCCTTAGTTTTCGAGTCTGGATGGCGCGCAAGAGAAGCATAGATCCGCACCGGATCGCGCAGCCACGCGCGAATCGTGTCCACGTGGTGAATGGTGTGATAGTAGAGCTCAGGATACGGGTGCTCGCTCAACCAGGGCCACAGATCCCAGCGAGTTCGAATCTCGATGTCTATGCTGCATTCGAGCAACTCGCCGAGCACTCGCTTCCGTAAGACATCCGAGGCCGCGCGCACTGCGGGACTCCATCGCATCTGCTGATTCACCGCCAGCTTCCGCCCGTGTTGGCGCGCGGCCTCTACCATCGCGACGGCCTCGGACGTGGTCTCGGCCATCGGTTTCTGCACCAGCACATGTTTCCCCGCTTCGAAAGCCTGCCCCGCAAGAGTGGAGTTGTGACTCGCTGGAACTGCGATGTCGATGATCTCAATCTCCGGCATGTTGAGCAGCTCATCGACAGAACGGCACACGCGCGGAATCTGAAATCGCTCGGCAGTTCCGGTTGCGGCGGCAGAATCGATATCCGTAATCGCCAGCACGCGAAATCCAGCCTTCCGGTATGCGGGAAGATGCGCTTGATTCACAATTTGACCTGCGCCGATCATTCCTATGCCGTAGTCCGCTTTGATCGGCAGTTTCGGTTTGTAATCCAAATGGAAAAGCGGCGACAACGTTTTGCCTCCTGGGAGCCCAGATACTACTTTCACCCATTTGCAACGCCAGTTCATTGAAGAAAAGATCTTTTGCTGGTAAAATTCAGACTCGTGACGCAACTCTCTGGCATCACGTGGAATCACACCCGGGGATACCTGCCGATGGTCGCCACCGCACAGCGGTTCTCTGAACTGAACCCCGATGTGCACATCGATTGGCAGGTCCGCTCGCTTCAGGAATTCGCGGATTCACCGCTCGAACAACTCGCCGCCCGCTTCGATCTCCTGGTGATCGATCATCCTTTCTCCGGATACGCGGCTTCGCACGACGTCCTTCTTCCCTTGAACGAATGGCTGCCCTCTGAATTCCTCGAAGACCAGGAAAGCCATACTGTTGGCCAATCACATGCCAGTTACTTCTATGGCAGTCATCAGTGGGCCTTGGCAATCGATGCCGCTGCTCCCATTAGCGGCTGGCGTCCAGACCTCATGAAACGCGCCTCCGTCGATCCGCCACACACCTGGACCGAACTCATCATATTGGCGGAGCGCGGATTAGTCGCCCTTCCGGCCATCCCGGTCGACAGCTTGATGCATTTCTATATGTTGTGCGGTGCGCTCGGCGAAGCTCCTTTCGCTCAACCCGGGCGCCTTGTGCATCCCGGAATCGGTTTGGAGGCGTTACGTATGCTCCGCGAGTTGGTTTCGCTTTGCGATCCGGGTTGTCTCGAGCGAAATCCGATTCGTACCTGGGAACTCCTGGCCGCCGGCGACACGGTCGCTTACTGTCCTTTCGCCTACGGCTACTCGAACTACTTCCGTCCCGGGTATGCAGATCACCTTCTACAGGCGGGCAGTCTGGTGACATTAGACGATGGCGTGCCCTGTTGCTCGACGCTTGGTGGCACGGGACTCGCCATTTCTTCCCAATGCGAGCATAAAAAGCTGGCTGTCTCCTACGCGCAATTTGTCGCCGCCCCGGCATGTCAGAAGACTCTATACTTTGATGCCGGTGGTCAGCCTGGCCACCGCGCCGCGTGGACGGATCACGAGGTGAATCGGAGGGCTAACAATTTCTTCGCAGATACGCTCGCCACCCTGGACGCCGCCTATCTTCGTCCGCGTTTCGAAGGCTACATCGGTTTCCAGGAAGAAGCGGGCCGGGTGGTCTACCGATATTTGAAAGAGGGTGGTCCCGAGAGCTCTGTTTTCGCTAGACTGCAGGGTCTGGCTCTCGACGCCTCACGTAGCGCCAGTCACTCTCTGTCTCAATGAAGCCTCTCGAAGGATTGCTCGTCGTCGATTTCAGCCAGTTTCTCGCGGGCCCAGCCGCTTCCCTGCGCCTGGCCGATCTCGGCGCTCGCGTGATCAAGATAGAGCGGCCGGACCGCGGCGATCTTTGCCGTGAGTTGTATATTTCAAATCTCGCGCTCGATGGCGATAGTACACTCTTCCATTCCATCAACCGCCACAAAGAAAGTTTCGCCGCCGATCTGAAAAGCAGCGCGGATCGTGATCTCGTGCGCAGTCTATTGCTGCGGACGGATGTGATGATCCAGAATTTCCGCCCCGGCATCATCGACAAGCTCGGTTTTGGCTACGATGCGGTTTCTCGCGCTAACCCCAAGCTGGTCTACGCAGAAATCACTGGCTATGGCACGCAGGGCCCATGGAAAAACAAGCCAGGTCAGGATCTTCTCGTCCAATCGCTCTCCGGGCTCGCCTGGCTCAACGGCGATGCGGATCAGCCTCCTCTTCCTTTTGGATTAGCCGTCGCCGACCTGTTTACCGGCGCACACCTGGTTCAGGGCATACTCGCCTGCCTTGTCAGGCGCGGGATCACTGGTAAAGGAGGCCGTGTCGAAGTCAGCCTGCTCGAATCTACTCTCGATTTCCAGTTTGAAGTTTTGACTACTTACCTGAACGATGGCGGCCAGTTACCCAGACGAAGCAGCTTCAATAATGCCCATGCGTATCTCGGCGCTCCTTACGGCATCTATGCTACGGCCGATGGCTATCTGGCCATCGCGATGGGATCTGTCCCAAGGCTCGGGAATCTGCTTGGCTGTCAGGAATTGTGCAGCTATTCGGATGCTCGATCTCTTTTCGATCAGCGCGATGAAATCAAGCAAGTGCTCGCGGCGCACTTGAAGACTCGGACGACAGCTCACTGGTTATCAATTCTTGAACCCGCTGACGTGTGGTGTTCCGACGTCTACACCTGGCCACGCCTCTTTGCGGACGAAGCCTTTCAGGTACTTGATATGGTCCAGGACGTAATCCGGCGTCCGGGCGTCGTGCTCAAGACCACCCGCTGCCCCATTCGCATCGACGGCCAAATCTTCAAAAGCGCTCGTGGCGCTCCCATTCTAGGCCAGCATACGGCTGAAATCATCCGCGACTTGGCGCTCGATCGAAATGAAAAATCCGAATCCTGATCCCACCAAACACGAGCGAATTCCAATCTGGAATGCCGAGGACTGGCACTACGAAGACTTCGCAATCGGCGAGCGCGCCCGCTCGATCCGGCGCACAATCTCCGAAGGCGAGAGCATGATGTTCAATGCCCTGGTGCTCGACATGCATCCCTATGTCGCCGACGAAGTCTTCGCCACCGAAAAGGGCATCTTCGGAAAGAGAATCGTGGCCGGCGCACTGGTCTTTAGCATGGGACTTGGCTTGATGGCACACAACTGCGTACACACCTTCAGCTACGGTTATGACAGACTTCGCTTCATCAAACCCGTCTTTCTCGGCGACACGATTTACACCATTCGCACTAATCTCGAGAAACACCCGAAGTATCCCGATATGGGCATGGTCCGAGTTTCCTATGAAATTTTTAAGCATCCAGGCGAGCTCGTACTCTATTGCGAACATCTCCAGATGGCTAGGTATCGCGATCCCTCGCAGTTTCAGTCTGAGGTAAAGAAGAGCTGAGCCGGACTTTAATGCAGCGTGAGTGTACTTTCCGCATCGCGGTGCGCCGGTTCGACCCATTCGAATCGGCTATTCGCCTGCAATGGGAGTCATTCGAATCCAGCTTCAAGACGGGACTGAAGCTCGAGGCCGAGGCTTACGATCTGGCCGCCCTGTCGGACGCGTTGTTTACGCCGCACGAAAATAAGAGCGGCCCATGGGATCTTATTTTCTTAAACACCGACTGGGTTGCCGCAGCTCATAGTGGCAATTGCCTGATCGATCTCGCGCCATATCTCAAGAAAGATCCACCTGATGGCTTCCCCGATGGCTGGACACCTTCCTTGCTTCGCCTGCAGAATATAGATGGATTCATCGCCGGCGTTCCCTATCATGACGGTCCCGAATGTCTCATTTTTCGTCGTGATCTCTTTGAAGACCCACGCGAAAAGGCAGCCTTTCAACAGCTCACAGGCCATCCATTGAAGCCGCCTGCCACCTGGCAAGAGTTCCATCAAGTAGCCCGCTTTTTCCATCGGCCTTCAAGTGGACTATACGGCACCCTCTTCGCCGCATTCCCGGACGGCCACAACTCCGTTTACGATTTCCTGCTCCAGCTCTGGACACGCGGCGGCGAGCTTTTCGCGGATGAGAGGTCGTTACAGCTCGATACCCCTGCCGCCCGCGATGCCTTGTCGTTCTATCGCTCCATTTTGCTCGACGGGAACGCTGTGCATCCACGCTGCCGCGAAATGGACTCCGTTCAGTCCGGTCTGGCCTTTGCCGCTGGCGAAGCCGCCATGATGGTGAACTGGTTCGGATTCGCTGCCATGTGCGAAACCATGCCCAGCTGCCGCATCAAGGGCCAGATCGATATCGCTCCAGTTCCTTACGCGGAGAACTGCGGCTCGGCGTCGCTCAATGTATATTGGCTCCTCGGAATCCCGATCGACAGCCCGCACCCGGGTCTGGCTTATCGGTTCCTACGCCATTGCGTCACAGCCAATATGGACAAGCTACTTACATTGCAAGGAGGCATCGGCTGCCGGCGGTCTACCTGGCTCGATCCCGATGTGGCGCGCGTCGCCCCGTTCTTTGAGCGCTTACCGCAATTACACGAAAACGCTCGTGAACTGCCTCGCCGGGCAGATTGGCCCGCCATTGCCGAGCTGATCGATGAACTCGTCCGCCAAGCTATTGAAACCGCTGATCCCATTGCGCTACTTCTCGAACGCGCTCAAAATTTGGTTCGGCAACTTCCGTAACTCGTAAGACTGCGGGGGACATATGTGCACGGGGTTTTCGTCTACACGATGTAATTCGGCCCGGCCAACTTCGGGCGCACGCATGAAGGGAAGTCTGTGTATCACCATTTAAAGAAACTGATGTATACCGTAAATGTCGGCACGCCTAACCCGCGGTTCGGCAACATGTTGCTCGAACAGTTCGGAGGAGCAAATGGGGAGCTTGCCGCAGCTATGCAGTACTCTATCCAGGGGTGGAACTGTGATGATCCAGAGCGGAAAGACCTGCTGCTGGATATTGGCACCGAAGAATTGAGTCATCTCGAAGTCGTCGGAACGCTCGCACGCATGCATCTCAAACCGACTAAGAGCGACCGCGACGCCGCTCACGCGGATCCGCTGATCGCGATTGCCGGAGGGGGCGGAGTCTCCCTGTTTAATTCGATGGGAAACCCCTGGACGGCAGACTACTTAAAGATAACTGGAGAGCTCGACGTTGACCTGCGCAACAACATTGCAGCAGAAGGCCGCGCCAAGATCGTCTACGAACGCCTCATCGACTTTTGCGATGACCCAGGCACAATCGATGCTCTGCAATTTCTGATGACGCGCGAGATCACGCACATGAAGGCGTTTAGCGCAGCACTTGACAGCATGGGTAAGTCCCCCTTCTCGATCGGCAGAATTCCGCCGACTCCAGGACTTGTGAATCAATACTTCAACGATTCGACTGGATTCGGCGACCGAGGCGAGCCCGATGCCCGTGGGCCGTGGAACCAGGGCGGTGACTGGCAGTTTGTGGATTCACCCGCCTTTCAGGAACTGCAGTCCGAAAAAGCCGGAACTAGAACCCCGACCGAGGGAACCAATGGCGGACGCACTTCGAACGGCGGTTCGCGTGTTGGCAACGGCTCTCGCGAACAAGCCGTAAAACAGGCCACGTCGCGCAAACCCGTAGGAAAGAAATAGCTCTCATTGAGACAAACATTGACGAAAGGAATTGGATAAGTGCCACAAATAAGAGAGTTGTTGGTTGAGGAAATGCAGGACCTGCTACACGCGGAAAGCCAATTAGTGGGGGCATTGCCGAAGATGGCCAAAGCCGCGCATGCTCCGAAGCTCAAGGAGGCCTTCGAGAAACATCTCGCCCAGACCCAGGTCCATGTAGAACGCCTGAAGAAGGCTTTTGAGCTGCTTGGAGAAAAGGCGGAGCCGAAGCCGTGTAAGGCGATGATGGGTCTTGTCCAGGAAGGCCAGGAGAAGATTGATCAATCCGGCGAAAAAGAAGAATTAGCGGCTGATCTGTCCCTCATTACCGCCGCGCAGAAGGTCGAGCACTACGAGATATCAGGGTACGGTACGGTTCGCAGCCTCGCTCGCCTGATTGGCGAGAAAGAGGTCGCTAACCTGTTGACTCACACGCTGGGAGAAGAGGAAAGCACAGATTTTCTCTTGACGGAAATCTCGAAGCCTCTATTGCAGCAGGCAAGGGTGGACGAGTTCGATGAGGAAGTAGAGGAAGCAGCTTCAGCGAAAGCTTAGTAGCCACAATAGCCGTCTAAGAATCCGCGACCTGGGTGTTAAGAACTGGAAAACGCATCGAAGTACGTTGTTCCGATGTCAGAGCGCGCCAGATGTATTCAGGAATGGCATTAACTTCACGACGGTGGTCTGCGTACCAGCGACGCACGTAACGAATCGTAAGAAGGGCTCGCGGCAAGTCAGTGGTATTTGGCGTGCCGCGATGCAGCGCCCAGGGGTGCCGAATCAGTACGTCGCCTAACTCCATAGGCACTGGCGCGAGCCGAATTTGGGCAAGCTCAATAGCTCGCAGTGCTTCATTTCTCGCCATTCGATGACTGCCCGATGCGATTTCAATCGGACCGTGCGCGAGAGTTACATCGATCAGACCGAAGCTGACTACCAGTATGTAGGGAGGCTCAAAAGGCGGCAACAGGTGGCGACTACTGCCTCGATTAGGTGAACCGCGATCTGTATCTACGTAATCGCAGAGTATCGGCCAGAACGCATCTCGACATGCGCGTATGGGAGCTGTCGCGTACTGCGCTTTGAGTAGACAGAAGCCGTTTTGGTGAAGTTGATGCGCTTGGCACCGGATGAGTGCTTCTTCACAGCCTGCCGTTCGGCGTTCCGGGGAAGATGATCTGACCAGTCTGGGAATGAATGCCATCCCGAATGAGAATGCTTCCTGCCGCGGTTAGCGCGTTAGCAAACTTCGCGAGGACCTGCCGCTCATCCGCAAGGATCTCCTGAATATGGCTTCCGTAGTGAATCGTGATTTCTTGACGCTGCAGCTCGTCCAGCAAGCTCGAACATTGAAACGGCAGATAGCGAGACGGAGCGCGCGTTAGACGAAATTCGTCGCAACCACTCCCTCGGTCATGGCTCTAGAAGCGCGTCAGGACGATTTGATTTCGGTCCAATAACGATCCCGCAGTTTTTGCGCGGCTTGCGGAATCGGCGTGAACCATTCGCCTCTGGCTAAAACATCGGAGGCCGGATACAGGCTCGGATTGTCTCTCAGGAACTTCGGAAGAATGGCGCGGGCGGCGGCGTTGACAGTAGCGCCGCGGGTTTCGACCGCAATGGCCGCCGCTACTTGCGGGCGCAGAAGATAATTGATGAATTCGTGAGCTAGCGGGGCATGCTCGCTTTCACGCAAAATCGCGCAGACGTCCGCATATAGAGCAAAGCCTTCACTGGGATAAGCGAAGTTCAGCATGTCGGGGGCGCTCTCGATCGCCACTTGGGCCACCTGCGTCCACATTTGCGCGACCAAGACGTCTCCCGCGACAACCTGATCGCGTACTTCTTCGTTCAAATAGGCACGCAGTAGCGGCTTCTGCTTTTCAGCCAGATCGCGGGAGCTTCGAAGCTGCGCCGGATTGGCGGAATTGATCGAGTATCCGTCGCGCTTCAAACATGCGGCGAAAACCTCGGCCGGATCGTCCAGCATCGTCACACGGCGATGATACGCGTTGGTCCAAAGCGCGCTCCAGGACAGCGCAGCAGGTGTAGCAGACTTAGCGTACAGGATACCTGTAGCGCCATGCATGTACGGGACGGAGAAACCCAGCGCGGGGTCCCACTCTGGCGCCCGAAAGAGTGGATCGAGATTTCGCAGATTCGGCAGGCGCGCGTGATCGAGCGGCAGGAGCAGTGAGAGTTCGCGCATAGGTTGGACGAAGCTGTTGGAGGGAAAAACGACGTCCCAACCGGAGTTACCGCTCATGACTTTCGCGAGCATCTCTTCAGCGCTACTGTAAGTGGCATAGCGGACGCGGCAGTGGAATTCGCGCTCGAAATCAGGGACGGTTGTGGGGGCAACATAGCTTCCCCAGTTATAGACGTTGAGTCTGGGAAGGCCTTTCCGAAAGCACCCGGCGCTTGCTCCGGCAATGCCCAGGAGAAAGATGCGCCGCCGCATGTTTATGCCTTCTCCAGGCGCGCCGCTAACAGAATACAGAGGCCTAGCCCGCAGGTAATGAGCATCGAGAGCGCATTGATATCGGGGCTAACTCCTTTTCGAGCGAGACCGTAAATGATCATGGGCAGCGTTTCCGAATTCACGCCGGCTACAAGACTGGTTATCACGTAATCGTCGAAAGAGATAGTGAAGCATAGGAGTGCGGCGGCTAGAATACCGGGCATCAGGATGGGTACCGTAGATTCGGAGAAACACCTGCCATTCATTGGCTCCCAGATCGAGGGCCGCTTCCTCCAGCGCAACGTCAAAAGTTCGGAGGCGTGCCAGGATGACGATGACGACATAGGCAATCGAAAACGAGATATGTGCCAGGATGACGGTCGGCATGCCCAAATGCAGATGGAGAAAGCGAAAGATCCATTGAAAGAGCACCATCAACGAGACACCGGTCACGATTTCGGGAGTGAGCAAAGAGAGATAGAGCGATTGCGTGAGCCAGGCCGCTCGCTGCTTCCAGAGTGCATACGCGGCAAGCGTTCCAAATAGCGTAGAGACAATAGTGGCGACAACCGCAATGAGCAAGCTGTTGACAGTTCCTTCGGCGAGCGCCGGGTTGTGGAATACGGAAGCATACCAATCCAGAGTGAAGCCGTGCCACACGGATAACTTCGATGAATTGAAACTGAAAACGCCTAACACGGCCAGCGGAGCGTACAGAAACAGGTACGCCAGCACAGCGTAGAAACCGAGAAAGCGCTTCATATCAGTTCCTGTGCGCGCCTGGAGATCAGGCTGGTGAGAACGAGCACAACCAATAGCAACAGCAGGGAAACAGCAGCTCCGAAAGGCCAATCGCGCGATGCAGTGAATTGGTTTTGCACCAGATTCCCGATCATAACGGTTTTGCCGCCGCCCATCAGATCGGGTGTGAGATACGCGCCGAGAGAAGGAATGAAGACGAGCAACGATCCGGCAAAGATACCCGGAAGGCTCAGCGGGACGATTATTTTTCGGGCCGCGACCAACGGATTCGCACCCAGGTCGGCAGCGGCATCGAGCCATGCGGGATCGAGCTTTTCGATGGTGGCGTAAAGCGGCAGCACCATGAACGGAAGATAGCCATAAACGAGGCCCAGAATCACCGCCGGCGTATTGAACAGGAGCGGCAGCGGATCTTTGATCAAGTGAAGGGATTGAAGCAGCGTGTTGATGAGCCCGGTGTCGCGCAAGAGAAACATCCAGGCATAAGTGCGGATGAGAAAACTGGTCCAGAACGGCAGCATCACCAGGTTGAGAAGCAACGTCTTGTAACGGCTATAGCGGGCGATGTAAAGCGCTAGCGGAAAGCCAAGAGTGAGGCACACCAAGGTAGACACAGCGGCGATCCAAAAGGAACGCCAGGCGATGGCGAGATAGAGCGAATCGAAAACCCGGAGATAGCTTTCAAAGCTGAAAGGCAGAGTGACGCCACCGTATGCGCCGCGTGTCAGAAAACTATACAGCAGGACAATGAGCAGCGGAAGAAAGAACAGCGCAACCATCACCGCAGCGGCCGGCAGAAGAAATACATTACGCAAACGCAGCATGTTCTAAACGGGCTCCAGCCGGAGCTCGTCGTCCGGATGCCACCAGACGTGGACCTGTTCGCCCGATTGGAAGTCGCAACCATTCTGAGAGAGTTCGGCAATACAAGATGCACCGTCATGCAAAACGGTTCGCAGGTGGATACAATTTCCGAGGAAATTGGTGGTTTGGACGGTGGCGAGAATAGAGTGCGCAATGTCGACAGGGCGTTGGCGAGAGACGCGAATAGCTTCGGGCCGCACGCCAATGCCGTCGATCCAATTCACGTCACCCAGAAATTCGGCGACGAATTTAGACGCCGGGCGGCGATAGACATCTCGCGGCGAACCTACCTGTTCGATGCGGCCGCAATTGATCACAGCGATTTGATCGGACATCGAGAGCGCTTCTTCCTGATCGTGAGTGATGAAGAGAAAGGTAATCCCGACGCGGCGTTGGATATCTTTCAATTCGCGGCGCATCTGGCGGCGCAATTTAGGATCCAGCGCGGAAAGCGGCTCGTCGAGCAAGAGAACTTTGGGTTCGAGAACCAATGAGCGAGCTAGGGCTACTCGCTGGCGCTCGCCACCCGAGATCTGATTCGGCAGCCGCTGTTCCTTTCCCTGTAGCTCAACCAGAGCCAGTGATTCGGCAACCTTATTGGAGATAACCGGCTTCGAGAGCCCGCGGCGTTCTAATCCGAATGCAACATTCTGACCAACGGTCAAGTGAGGAAAGAGCGCGTAATTTTGAAAGACAGTGGTGACGTCGCGCTGGTATGGCTTGAGATTGATAATGGAGACGCCGTCGAGCAGAATGTCTCCAGAAGTGGGAACTTCGAGCCCGGCAATGAGCCGCAAGGTTGTGGTCTTGCCACATCCGGAGGGGCCGATCAACGAGTAGAATTCTCCGCGACTCAGCTGCAGAGAGATGCCATCCAGGGCGCGGTGAGTTGGAAAATGCTTGCTGAGAGCGCGCAGCTCTAAAACCGTGTCCACCTTAAATATTGCTTCATGCTAACGCAGGGGTCAACGATGCGGAGCAATGACGCTGTTGATATGCCTGGCGTTCAGACGGCACTCAGGCTATCGTGAGAGCCTGTTTCCTTTAGAAGCTAAAGCGCATCTGCAACTCTACGACGCGTCCGCCGAGCGCGGATTGTGCCTGGCCGAAGAGCGGATTAGAAGTTACTCCGTCAGTGCTGATCAGCGTGTTGTTCGCATTCGATCCGCTCGGTGTGAAGGGAGTGAGATTTAGCTTGTTGAAGATGTTGTAGAGATCGGCCCGAAACTCGAACCGGGCATTCTCGCCAAAAATTGGCAATTTCGGAAGACCGAACGATTTCTGAATCGTTGCATCGGTATCGAAATACTGAGGCCCGCGGAGGATATTGCGTCCGACTTGGGGCGCAGGAGGCGGTCCGGTCGAGGCGGGGAACGCGCCAGGAACGGTGAAGGTGGGAACCGTGAAGTAGCTCAGCGCGCCGTTGGGAAAGTTATTGCCAACCGACTGGAAATTGCTGTTGCTGTAATTCGTGCCGTAGTTGCCGATGACCGCGGCGGGGCGAAGCTGCGTGTATCCGCTGTTGGCGTAGATGAGGTTACCGGTCGGAATATTGTTATAAACGGGCGTCCAAGGGAAGCCGGTGTGCCAGTTCAAAATGCCGCTGATTTGCCAGCCGCCGAAAACTTTGCCGAGCCAGCGATGGCCTTTGAAGAGAGTAGGCGTGTAAACGCCATAGAGCTTGATATTATGCGCCACATCGAAATCGGCCAAGCCACGCCGATACTGATTGCCGTAGGGGTATTCGCCTATGTATGCATCGTTCGAGCCATCGTCGAGTGTTTTACTCCAGCGGTACTGAAAATCCAATTGAAAGTTTTGTGAGAAGCGATGCTCGACCTCAGTCAGCAGCGCGTTGTAGCTGGCATTGCCATCGTTGGTGTAGAAGTACAAGTTGGCAACCTGCGGATTGAGCGGAGCATAGAGAAAATTTTCGTTGTTTTGTAGTGTCAGATGACGGCTGAGGCTTCCCTGATAACCCACTTTGGATACCCAGCCTGCGCCGAGATCGTACTGAGCTTCGAGAGAATCGCGGTAAGTGACCGGGGTCGGAAGGTTCTGCTGAAATCCTGTGAGATCGAGCGCCGAGCCCGAGATTGGCAGACCGGTGGCAGGATTGAAGGTGAGCACGGCATTCGGATTCGTGGGCCAATTGTAGAACTGGGTCGTGCTGGCGGGGATCTTATACAAAAGGTTCGCCTGATTAAACGTGAAACTCGCGACGATGGGAGGGTTGTTGCGCCCGTTGAGAGTAGTAGCTTCCTGCATGCGATCATAGCCAATGCCGAAGCCGCCTCGCACGACAAAGCGTTCGCTCGCGGGATTCGGACGCCATGCGAAGCCGATTTGCGGCGCCCAGTTGTTCGTGCTCGTTGTATATATGTCGTTGCCAACCTTGAGAGTGAGACCGGTCAGCGGATCGGGGCCGGAGCCGAGAATCGGATTGCTGATGTTGCCATATTTTTCACGGATCGGCGTATAGTATTCCCAGCGAATGCCGAGATTGAGCGTCAGGTTCGGCTTGGGCTTCCAATCATCCTGAATGAAGCCGGCGTAAATCGAAGAACGCACATATCGAGTATCGGAAGTAGGCGCGCCGGTTACCGGATCGAAGTTGCCGGACTCCATATAAGGCGCGTCGTTCGCCAGATCCCATAGATTTCGAAAAGTGTATGTGGGTCGTCCGGCGTAGGCTTGGGTGTCGTTGTCCTGCTCTTTGTAGATATCTACACCCGTCTTAAGCGAATGACTTCCCCGGACCGTGCTGAGCGTATCGCGAACGTTATACGTGGTCTGGTAGAAAACGCCGGGACCAGGAGCGCCATAAGACTGCAGAGAGGCAGACCCGATATTGTCAAGGCTATCAGAGGGAAGACCCCAGGGCTCTTGCGGATTGCTATTGATCTCATTGAAGAACCAGCGCGTGACATTGAAGCGGGCCTCGTTGAGCCAACTGGGAGAAAAAGTGTGGTTCCAGAGCAAGGCGGCCGTCTCATTAATGCGATCTGTGTGCCAGAGATTTGCGGCGCGCGCCGGGCCATTGTAGAACGTTGAGTCGTTTGGCACGTAATATGTGCTGAAGACAATCAGGTCCTTATCGGTGGCCTGAAAATCCATACGGCCGTTGTATTGCTGCGGGACGGCGCTGGACGGAGTAGCGCTCTGGACATACATGATGTCGGGAATGCCATCGAGACCGCCGCCGACGCCGGGAGTGCCCGAACTGACGTAAGTGGGATCCTGTTTGCCCAGGCCAATCTTCAGTGGAGAGCCGATATCCAAACCCATGTATTGACCGTTTTGCGTGATCACCTGGCACTGACCTGCGCCAAGACCCGCATCCGAACACGTTTTCGGAATGATCTGGTTAAACGAAACGCCTTCGCCCGGATAGCCGAGCAATTTGGCGGCGATGCTATTGGGCGGGGCGGCGCTTTTTAGGAACTGGGGAGTTTCATACCAGCCAAGCGCGGTGGTAGTGGAGGCATCCCGCAGGGTCTCATAAGAGAAGAAGAAGAAAAGGTGATTCTTGATGATGGGGCCGCCCAGACTACCGGCCCATTGGTTGAAGCGATCTGTGTCCTTCTGGACCGGATTGCCATCGGGACCGTTCCAGCGCTGGTAAGCATTCAAGCCAGGACGATCGAACTTCATCAGCGCGCTGCCATGGAACTCATTGGTGCCGTTTTGCGAGACAACCAGTATCTGCGCACCGCTGTTGCGGCCAGTTTCGGCGTTGTAGGGACTGGATTCAACCGTTACTTCCTTAACGGATTCCTTGTTCGGAGTGATCACGGCTGCGCCGCCCCAAGCCAGGCTGTTCACCGATGAACCATCGACTTGGATATTGCTGGAACTCTGCCGGGTTCCATTCGCGTTGATCTGGACTCCATTCTCTGTGGCGAAGATGCTATCGGTGCCACTCGGTGCGCCGTGTTGGGAAGCAGGCAAATCCTGCGATCCGCCACTATTCGTCCGCGCGTTGTCCCCGAATGCGCCCGGAGCAAGAGCAGCCACCTGAAAAGTATCGCGGCCGAAGGTGGGCAGTGCTTGCACGGTCTTGCTGGAGAACGTGCCTGAGATGGTGGCGCTCTCGGTATCGAGCGCCGGTCCCTCGCTCGCATTTACGGTCACTGTTTGCGCCGTCTGCGCGCCCACTTGAAGCTGGATATCCTGCGACTGCACCTGTTCGGAAACCAACACAATATCGTTCAGCACTCGGTCGGTGAAGCCTGTTTTCTGAACTTTGATGCTGTAGCGTCCGGGAGCGAGACTTGGCACGGAGTAGACGCCGCTGCTATTGGTGGTGGTGTCCCGCGAAACGTTGGTGTCGTTGCTGGTAACCGTCACCTTGGCATCGGGAACGATAGCGCCGGTCGGGTCAGTCACCGTTCCTTGCAGACCACCACGGAACTGAGCGGCCAGGGGCCGGGTAAGTGCGAGGGCGAGAAAAGCCAGGACCAACGTCGAGACAAAGCGGTAATACGGGACTGAAGACACACGCAACATAGCAACCTCTTTGGGTAGTTAGACAGGACTTTCGAAAAGACATAACAGTCGCTCTTTCGAGTTCACGGAAATACAAGCATATTAAGGCCGCATTTACGAAGCCAGACTGTGATTTTTCCGAGTATGGGCAGGTGCGATGATGGCCTGGCTTACGTTATTCGGTCCCGTTGGCCGTGTGCCGGTATACTTACGCAGTAACGATGATTCAGTTGCTGCGGACGAAGAACATCGACGACCTTGTCGAGCAAACGCAGACCGAAGGCAAGAGTCTGAAGCGTTCGCTCGGGCCCTGGAGTCTGATCGCTTTTGGCATAGGCGCGGTGATCGGCGGCGGTATTTTCACAGTGACCGGGACCGCAGCCGCGGGGCAGCGCATGGCGGTACCCTCCGTCTTCAACGCGCCTCTGCTCGACCTGATCCTGCACGGCAGTCACGCCGCTTCTACCATCGGACGCCCGGGCGCCGGACCCGGATTGACGCTTTCCTTTATTCTGGTCGCGCTCACCTGCGGATTCGCCGCACTCTGCTACGCCGAACTCGCCTCCATGATCCCGATTGCCGGCAGCGCCTATACGTATGCGTACACGACGCTCGGAGAAATCTTCGCATGGATCATCGGATGGGATCTGATTTTGGAATATGCAGTTTCGAACATGTCGGTCGCAGTTGGTTTTTCGGCGTATTTCAACGTGATGTGCGATTACCTGTTCGGCGTGCATCTACCCCGATATCTATCTGAGCCCGCGATAGTCGATGGGCGATTTACCGGCAGTGTGTTCAACGTTCCGGCACTGATCGTCGTAATGGTTCTGAGCTGGATTCTGGTGCGTGGTGTGCGGGAGAGCGCGGGCGCCAATAACGTTATGGTCGCGATCAAGCTGGCTGCGATTCTGCTTTTTGTCTTTGGAGCAGCACACGCCATACAAGCCTCTAACCTTCATCCTTTTCTGCCGAATGGGTTCGGTGGCGTGTTGAGCGGAGCCGCTATCGTCTTTTTTACTTTTATTGGATTCGATTCGGTATCGACGGCAGCCGAAGAGTGCAAGAGCCCGCAGCGCAACATGCCTATAGGGATCATCGGGACACTGATTGTCTGCGGGCTTCTTTACACTTCGGTTGCTCTGGTGCTCACCGGTATCGTGAATTGGAAAACGCTGAACAACGCTTCGCCCGTGGCTAATGCTCTACAGGCAATCGGGATGGACCGGCTGCGCTTCACAGTTACCGTAGGCGCGCTGCTTGGAATGCTCTCTTCCCTGCTGGTCTATCAGTACGGCCAGGCGCGAATCTGGTTTGCGATGTCGCGTGACCGGCTGCTTCCGGATGTCTTTTCGAGAGTTCATCGCCGCTTTCGAACACCCTATGTAAGTACCTGGCTCGCGGGTCTGGCGGTCGGAATTCCCGCCGGGATATGGGACATCGGCACTTTTGCCGACCTCTCAAACATTGGGACCTTGTTCGCCTTTATCATCGTTTCCTGCGGGGTGGTCATTCTACGAAAAAACCAGCCCAGCCGGCCGCGCTCTTTCAAGGTGCCTTTCTCTCCGATCACGCCAGGCATTTCAATCGTGTGCTGTTTCGGCCTGATGCTCGGGCTCCCGCTCGAAACCTGGATACGCTTTGTTGTTTGGCTCGCGATCGGCTTGGTGATCTACTCGGCGTACAGCCGCAAACGCAGCCCGCTGTTCGCGCCTGTCGTCGAGAAAGTGGAGCGACTTTAGCTATTGTGGCGCATCAAGAGCGCCATCGAGTTACTCATATCTGAGCGCCACCATCGGGTCGACGCGCATGGCTCGCCGGGCAGGCGGGTAAGCGGCAAGTAGTGCGATGGCTAAGAACAAGAGGGACATGCCGGCAAACGAGACTCCATCAACGGTACTGAGTCCAAAGAGTACGCGGCGCAGCAGGTAGGAGGCTCCAACGGCGAGAAATATTCCGACGACTAATCCAGCAAGGACCGGCCGTGTGCTTTCACTTAGGACCAGCGTGAGGACGTCGCGTTTTTGCGCGCCAATCGCCATGCGGATGCCGATCTCGCGCGTGCGCAGGACAACAATATAGCTGACGGTGCCATAGATGCCCATCGAGGCAAGCAGCAGCCCGAGCAGGCCGACTGGGGACGCAACCGCGGCCGCAAGCCTGGAACTGATGAATGGCGCCGTCTGGCGGAGCATTTCCTCGAGAGTGGAGGAGGTTGCTACCAATTCGGGATCGATCGACGAGATCAACGGGTCGATTGCTTTGATGACCTGTGCCGGATCGGAGCGGGTGCGGATCAGTATTGGATGGTCCTGGAGCTGATCTTCGGGAAGCGGGAGGTAGATCTGTTTGGAGTCGCTGCCGTCAAATTCAACACCACGCGTGTCGCGCGCAACGCCGATGACCTGGTAGGCAGGACCACCGGCAAAGAGTTCGCTCGAATCGTGGACCCGCTCGTCGGTGGGACCCAAACGGAGGCCGCGGCCGACAGGGTTCTGGTCCGGCCAGAGTTGTTTAGCGGCTGATTGGCTGAGAATGACGGAGTTCTCAGGCTGGCCGCGCTGCGGTTGAAAGCTACGGCCCAGGAACAGGGGAATGCCAAGAGTCTCGAAGTAGTTTGGCCTGAACGTGCTTGTAGTGAAGGATCGACTCCATATTTCCGCGGAGGATTTTTCCTCAGCGAGCGAGATGGCGGCTGTTTGAAAGCTGTAACCGTCCGGCGGCCGACCGCTGGTGATGGCAACCACTCCGGGTAGCGTAGCCAGGCGCCTTCGAAGCTCATGAACGACAGCAAGCTTGCGGGCTGGGTTGTATTTCGAGCCTTCGGGAAATTGAAGATCGAGATCGACGACCTGTTTGCTAGCGTACCCGGTTCGCATGTTTAGCGAGTTGATGGAACTCCGAATTAGCATGCTTCCGGCGATCATCAGCACCAGGGAAAGGGCAACTTGCGCGGCAATAAGGAGGTCTTGGATCCGGCGACTGCGAAGCGCGGCACTACTTCCTCTGACGCCGGAGGAGAGCGCGGCTTGGGAGCTTTCCATCGCCGGGGCGAGCCCGAAAAGGATACCGGCAATCAGAGAGGTCGCAAGGACAAAGGCAAAAATTGCGGGATCGGGGGTCACATGGAAAACCAGCGTGCCATCCTCAGGGGGAACGCTTTCGGTGAACTTGGCCGCCAGTATCGCGGTGAACGCCCAGGTCAACGGGAGCGCAAGCAGGCCGGCTAGCAGGCCAAGCAGAGCACTCTCCGTCAGCAATTGCCGCATAATGCGTAGCCGGCTGGCCCCAAGAGAGAGCCGAGTGTGCAGTTCAGCCTGCCGGGATCTGGCACGAGCCAGTTGCAGGCTACCGACATTGGCGCAGGCGATGAACAGCACCATCCCGGCAGCAGCCATGATGAGCAGAATGGTCAATATCAGTCCCTTGTACATCCGCAAAGGGAGAGGAAACACGGAACCTGGCCAGACGAGTGCGGTCACAGTTTTGGTGGCCGAGTCAGAATGCGGATCATGCAGGGTGCGGAGGTGATTGGCCAGGATGGTCATCTCCGCTTGGACGCGGTCTATATGGACTCCGTAAGCGAGGCGTCCAAAGAGCCGATAGCGTCGGTTTTCACGATCGCGCAGCCAGTTTTCGTCCGCGTGCACGAGCGGCTCCAGACTGAGTGGAAGCCAGAAATCGGGCGCGCCGATATCGGTGCCGACGAAGTCGTGCGGCGTAATTCCGACTACGGTGACGGCGACGCCATTCAGATGGATGATTTTACCCAGCACCGCCGGATCTCCCGCAAACCTTTTTTGCCAGGAGTTCTCGCTGATAAGGACCGAGGGCGAGGCCACGAGCTCAGGGATACCTATGGAGTCGAAGGTACGGCCGCGCAAGGCTGCGACTCCGACAACCTTAAAGTAGTTTTCTGAGACAACAGAGACGCCGGCAAACTCCGCATTGCTTGCCGGGAAAGATGGAAGCCCCAATAGTCCCATCCCCGATCCGGCGGCGGCAGCAGGCTGACTAATAAGGCCACTGGGGTTCGAAAGGCGCAGGTGCTCACGGCTAAAAGCGATCAGCCCACGGAAGGAATGGAGGTGATCCCGATAGGCTTCGTAATCGGGATAGCTGAAAGTGAAGTCCGCAGCGCCCGAGTTGCGGAGCAGTGCGAGGTTGACTATCTTGCCGGGGTCGCTAGCATCGAGAGGCCGGGCAACCATCGCCTTGTAGGCAGTGAACACAACGGTGTTAACCCCGATGCCGATCGCGAGAGCAACGACCGCCACAGCGGTGAACCCGGTATTGCGATACAACATGCGAATTCCATAACGCAAGTCCTGGAGTACGGTATCGGGAAGAGTCATAGGACAAATGTGGCGCTAACGCTGGCTATCGCCGTCCGGTGAAATCGGCTTCTCATCAGCTAAAGACGGCCGGAGGCGCCGTTTATTACCGTGGTCAACGATTCATTGAGGCGGATGGGATCTGGTTATAGCAATCCGGAAGCGCTGCGGTTCGGCGACGAGGCAATTAGCGCAGAGACTTAACCAGTGCCCATCTTGCGCCCCTATTCCGCCGTCGGCATATGAATGTACATGGACTGGATTCCGACTCTTCCCGGGCCGGTGAAACGGTTGCAGACAATTTGGCCGGCGCTGGCGAACAGGCCGGTTGAAAATCGCTGAAATTGCGTTTCCATCTGGACAGAGCGGTCTTTGTAGATCCAGCCGCCGGGTTCGACGTCGATCTGCTCGCCGGCTCCCAGCGTCACGTCGAAAACATTGCCGTATCCGTGCACCCACACAATGCCTTCACTTTGCTGCGCGAAGAAATGGTCGATAAAGAAGCCAGTCCCGCCCATCAGCATGTTGGAGATCCCCTTCACCCGCGTGAACGTGTATTCGACGCTGGCGGTTGCGGCGAGAAACTGGTGTTCCCGCATCTCGATTCCTTCGCCACGGTTCAGATGAATAGCAAAAACGTGACCCGCACCGTCGCGGCTGAAAGCGATCTGTCCGGGACCACTGGCTTCGGTCATCAGGATGGGCATTCCCGCCATTGCGCGCTTAAACGCGGCCTTCAAGGGCTTGATGCCAATTTGCGTTCTGGGCTCCTTCCACAGAAGAATGTGGTGCTCGAAGTAGACGGGGACACTCCCCAACTCGATTCGCAATACGGGAACGAGTTCGCCTTCGACGTGATAGGTCACGCCAGCAAACTGTTCGTCACGCGCCGCGGTAGGTTTCAGAATAGGAATCGGCAAGGTACTCCTGCTTTCCGGATAAGATTAGCTTCAACCATCATTGTGGAGTTAAAAAAACAGAAATTGCAATCGAGGGGCGGGTTTCAGAACCATCGTTCTGAGCGGTGTGTCCTCGCTTATTGCCAAGGATGGATCTATTTCTTATCGGTGGATCATAACTGGCGAGTCGAGCAGATCAATAAATCGCCCAGACACCCGGTGTAGCGATTTCTATCAAATGGCGGTCCGGATCCCGAAAATAAACGCTCTGGCCGCCCAAATCCCATGTTCGTTTCTCTTCCACGGCGATTCCGTTCTCCTCCAGCCAGACTTCCCAACGCGCCAGCTCCGAAAGGGGGATTGCGAACGCGAGATGGAGCTCGCCGTTGCCGTCGTGCGGAGACTGAACAGACCGCGAACCGCCCTTCTTGAATAGCAACAAGACCTGGCGGTGGCCAGCTTGCATTGCACAGCCGCGTTCTCCGAAATCGCTGATAATCTGAAACCCAAAGACCTTCTCGTAAAACCGAGCTGAGACGGCCACATCATCGACGTATAGCGAAGATTCGAGAACTCCTTCCGACTTCGGATGCATGCTTGCCCTCGCGTAAACGCTCAATCGTACCGCGACTCTACTCTTGTTTTCTGTCGATAAGGACCAAGGTTGCTGTTCGGCAGCAGTGCGTCGGAGTATCTATGATAAACGGCGCAAGGTCGACAGCACATCAGCTCCTGATCATCATCCCTTGACATTCATTATGAGCAGGTACTATTCTGAAGCTTCACAGCTTTGGGATATCTATGGAAGAAACAAACACTGACGTGATTCAGGGCACTCTTGACATGCTGATACTTAAGACGCTCAGCCTTGAACCGATGCACGGCTTCGGAATTACACGCCGGATTGAGCAGATGTCGCGCGGAGTATTCAAAGTGAATCCCGGCTCGCTCCTCACCGCGCTGCAGCGGCTGGAACGCGGCGGCTGGCTCGATGCGGAATGGCTTCGAACGGAGAACTCGCGCCGGGCCAAAGTTTATAGGCTTACGCGCGCGGGGAAGAAGAAGCTCGAGAGTGAAACGTCGGATTGGTCACGTCGGGCATCCGCTATCGCGCGGCTCCTGAAGGCAGAGGCGTAGGGGGTGTCTATCTGGCGCCAAGTGGTCCGCGGCCTGTACGCGATTACAAACCGCAAGGCCTCCGATCAGGACATTGCCGACGAAGTGAAGAGCTACCTGGAGCAAGCCACCGCCGAATTCGAGGCGCGCGGGCTCCCGCCTGACGAGGCTCGACGTGCAGCGCGGATAGATATGGGCAACGCGACCGCGGTCCGGGAACAGGTTCGCTCCTATGGATGGGAAAACGCGATCGCGACGCCGCTCTCGGATCTGCGCTATGCCGCTCGCCGGCTGGCCGGCAACCCGGGTTTTACCGTGGTCAGCGTGCTCACGCTGGCTCTGGGCATCGGCGCCAGCGCGGCGATCTTCAGCGTGATCGATGGAGTGCTGTTGAAACCTCTGCCGTACCCGCACTCCGAGCGACTGGTCGCGTTGTTGCATACCGCGCCGGGGCTTAATATCAAAGAACTCAACCTGGCGGCATCGCTCTACCTCACGTACCGCGAAGAGAACCACGTTTTCGAGGACGTCGCCATGTGGTCGGGCGACTCGTGGACTGTGACGGGCTTGGGCAAGCCGGAGGAAGTTCCGGGCTTGTCAGCGTCGGATCGCTTTCTGGCTGTGCTGGGTCTGCACCCGGCGCTAGGGCGCACGTTCACAGCTTTGGACGAAGATCCGAAGAGCGAACGCACAGTGATGCTCTCGGACGGATATTGGAGATCGCGATTCGGAGCGGATCGCGGTGTTGTCGGACGGCGCATGCTGCTGGATGGCAACGCTTACACGGTGATCGGGGTACTGCCGCCATCCTTCCAGTTCATGGATCGGAAGATCTCCTTGCTGGCGCCCTTCCGGTTCAGACGCGCGGAGGTCCGGCTGATCAGCTTCTGCTGTCAGGGCCTGGCCCGGCTCAAACCGGGTGTAACGCTCAGACAGGCTAACGCTGACGTTGCGCGCATGCTGCCCATCGCTGCGGAAAACTTTCCCATGAATCCCGGATGGAACCGGAATTCGTTCACGGATGCGCGCATCGCTCCCCGGCTTCGCTTTTTGAAGGACGTTCTGATAGGAGATATCGGCAATACGCTCTGGGTGCTGATGGGAGCGGTGATTATACTACTGTCGATTGCGTGTGCCAATGTTGCGAATCTGCTTCTAGTACGCGCGGACGGACGCCAGCAGGAACTGGCGATTCGTGCTGCGCTGGGAGCGGGATGGGGACGCATCGCGCGTGAGCTATTGCTCGAAAGCACGCTCCTGGGCATTGCCGGGGGCACGCTCGGACTGGCCCTTGCCTATGGCGCCTTGCGACTGCTCGTCGCTTCGGAGCTGCCGCATCTGCCGCGCATCCAAAATATCTCGATCGACACTACGGTACTGGCGTTTGCACTGATTGTTTCAGTGACTGCGGGTCTGCTCTTCGGTCTAATCCCGGCCTTGCGGTATGCGCGCCCGCAGCTTTCGAACGGACTGCGCGGCGGCGGTCGATCGCTTACCGGGAGCAGAGAACGACATCGCGCGCGCCGCGTTCTGGTGGTTGTGCAGATGGCGCTGGCCCTCGTGCTGCTGGTCGGCTCCGGGTTGATGATTCGCACCTTCCGCGCGCTGCATCACGTCGATCCCGGCTTCTCCGCGGCGACCGAACTGGAGACGGTGCACGTCGGTATTCCAGAGGTACAGGTCCGTGTTCCGGAGCGCGTCGTTCGGATGGAGGAGGATATTCTCCGAAAAATCGAGACCATAGCAGGTGTTTCCAAGGTTGCGGCTATAAGCGATCTGCCGCTCGATGGCGGTGAGAACGATCCAATTTTCGCAAAGGAGCAGCGGTACCGCGAAGGTGGCATTCCACCAGTACGGCGCTTCAAGTTCGTATCGCCGGGCTATATTTCGGCCGTTGGCAGCCGTCTGATTGCGGGACGCGATTTTACCTGGAACGAGCTCTACAATGCGACCCCCGCAGCCCTGGTTTCGGAAAACCTGGCGCGCGAGCTCTGGCACGATCCCCGCGCGGCGGTGGGCAAACACATTCGCGTCACGCTCAAAGACTACTGGCGGGAAGTGATCGGCGTAGTCGCGGACCTGCGTGACGATGGCATCGATCAAAAACCCCCAACGATTGTCTATTGGCCCCTGCTGCAGAAGAATTTCGAGGCAGGGGACTCCGTGATCCGCAACGTGGCGTACATCATTCGCACACCGAGAGCGGGATCAGCGGAATTGCGCCGGGAGGTTCAACAAGCAGTGGCGAGCGTGAATCCGAACCTGCCGGTTGCGGACGCCATGACGCTGCAAGCGGTATACGAAAGGTCACTCGCTCGTACATCTTTCGCGCTGGCTTTGTTAGCCATCGCCGGCAGCATGGCGCTGCTTTTGGGGGTGGTCGGGATCTACGGGGTGATCTCCTATTCAGTTTCGCAGCGAACTCGGGAAGTCGGAATACGACTCGCGCTCGGCGCTCCCCTTCAAGACGTCACCGGGTTATTCGTGCGCTATGGCCTGGCGATGTCCGGGATTGGGGCGATCTGCGGGCTGGTTGCGGCGTTTGCGGCGACGCGCCTGATGGAATCGCTGCTCTTTGGGGTGAGCCCGGCCGATCCGGCAACCTATGCCGCAGCCTCAGGCGGGATGATTTTAGCGGCACTTTTGGCAGTTATCTACCCGCTCGAAGAGCTACCAGGGTCGATCCCGTAGAAGCTCTACGCGCAGAGTAGACGCCTGTATTCTGCCTGCTGGGTTCTCCTTCACAGCTGGAGGAGTAATGCTCGATCTTTAACAAAAATGCTCTGCGGGCAGTATTTCTTCTCCGCACACGACGTCCTATGATCACCTTGGAAGGTACTTCGTAGAAGTGTTACTTCAACCTTCATCGAAGGTGCGGCGCTCCGTAGTGCGGTCCGCGGCCGTCTTGTATCTGCTTTCGGTTCCGGTCGCAGTAGGGCAAACAGTTCCGTCCGGGACGCCGACGTTCACCGCCACCTCCCGCCTGGTGTATCTCGACGTGACGGTCGAGCCGCCGCGCTGATCGAAAAGTACTGAAACTCGTCAAGCCTGGTAACAACTACATTGGCGATAGTAGCGGCAGATCGCGTCAAGGCCTTCATTTCCGCAGCGGCCGCGTGTCGCTCCGCGCCTTTTTCTCTATACTGAGAGTGACAGTCTGGATAAGATCTCCGCACATGCCGTTTCCAAAAAACTTTAGACGGGCGAAGCTGCTCAGCTTCCTGTTGCTGTTCTTCACCCTGATCATCGGAGTCTTCATTGGAACGGTTATCAACACCGGGGTGAAGGCCGACCGGCAGAACACGACTGCCGCCGCCCACGACGCTACGCCGCTCACCATTCCTCAGCCAGTTCCCATCGCCAACGAATTCACCAAGCTCACCAAGCGCGTCGAACCTTCCGTCGTCTACATCGAATCCGACTATCTGCCGAAGCCGGGCCAGCAAAGCGCCAAACCGCGCAACGATCCGGGGGACGAGAATGGGAATGAAGCGGCGCCCAAAGGCCACGACCCTTCCGATATGTTCAAGCACTTCTTCGGCAACGACGAACCTCGCTCCTTTCGCACTGAGGGATCGGGCACCGGCTTTGTCGTCGACAAGAAGGGCTATATCATCACCAACTTCCACGTGGTCGAAAACGCCGACCGCATCAAAGTTCGGCTGGCAGGCGATGACGTGGATTATCGCGGGCATGTCATCGGCGTTGACAAGGAGACCGATGTGGCGGTTCTCAAGATCGATCCCCGGCAGCCATTGATTCCCGTCCAGATCGGCAACTCGGACGCCGTCCAGGTAGGCGATTGGGTCATCGCCATCGGCTCCCCATTTGGATTGCAAGCCACCGTGACTGCGGGCATCGTGAGTGCGCAGCGCACCAGCCGCGACCTGCCCGGCGCTACCAATTTTCAGAATTTTCTGCAGACCGATGCCGCCATCAATCCAGGCAATAGCGGCGGCCCACTCTTGAATGTACGCGGTGAAGTGATCGGCGTTAACACGATGATCGCGACGCGCAGCGGTTCCTATGAAGGTATAGGCTTTGCTCTGCCCTCCAACCAAGCGGTCAGAGTCTACAACGACATCATCCGGGAAGGCCGCGTGGTGCGCGGCTCGCTCGGCATCATGTGGCTGAAGAACGAGAACCAGGCGGATACACTGCAGGCTCTCGGCCTCGACCACGGCGTGATGGTAGAAACTGTAAAGGCCGACGGCCCGGCCGGCAAGACGGGACTCAAACCCGATGACATCATCCTGGCCATGAATAAAGTTCCTGTCAAGGATGGCGAAGAGCTGGTTACCAAAGTAGCGGAAATGCCGATCGGCTCGAATGCCGTCCTGACCGTTGATCGAAACGGCAAACGCATGGATTTCACGGTCCCCGTTGCTGACCGTTCCGTGATCTGGAAAGATCAGCCGCAGCTTGCGGAAAACGTTCCGGAAATTGTTCCTCCAGCACCGTCGAAGCCGGTCAGTCCGGCGAAATTCGGCATCACGATTATGCGGCTGACGGAGAAAGAGCGCCAGGATCTGCAGATCGACGATCGCAGCGGCGTCAAAGTTGTCTCGGTCGACCCCGGATCATTTGCCGACGACATCAACATGACCGAAGGCGACGTGATTCTTTCGATCAACCGGCAGCCGGTCTCTTCGCCCGACGACGTAGTCAAGGCCCAATCCAGCATCAAAGCCGGGCAACCGGTAGCCGTGCATATCGTCCGCAACCGGATCAACGGCCAGCGCACCGACACTCCACAGCGAATTTATCTCGCAGGCCGTTTACCCGAGGACTAATTACCCTTTTACGGGCTCGCGGACTCCGGAACATGGAAGTCAATCGTTCGGGCAGTCATCTGCTGCCCCTGACGCACTTCCACGTATACGCTCCATTCGCCCTTGGACGGGAAAACGGGCTTCGCCACGTAGACTCCCGGTTCCGTGCCGGTAGCTTTGTAAACGCTCACCTGCGTTTTCTGTTGAGTCTCGATCTGTAGGCTGACTGTGGCGTTCAGGACGGGGTGATGCCTGTCATCGACCACGTTGATCGCAAACGGAATTTCCGCATTCGCCTGCAGATCGACGGTCGGCTCGAAGCGAATAATGAAATTTCCTTCATGATTCTGGGCCGTCGCCAAACCCACGGCGCATATCAGTAAGATCAGAGCTCTCACTGCCTCCTTTATACAACGGTTATTCCCCTTTTTTTATAGTGGGTAAAAACCCCGCATGCTAACCTTTACCTTCCCGCCTGTAGATGAGAAAACTGCTTGCCTTAAACCGCGGTGAAATCGCTATCCGCATTCTTCGCGCAGCCAATGAGTTAGGTCTCCGCACGGTTGCTGTTTACTCGCAGGAAGACCGTCTCAGCCTGCATCACTTCAAAGCCGACGAAGCCTACATGATCGGCCAGGGAAAAGGCCCGGTTCAGGCCTACCTGGACGTGGAAGGAATCGTTAAGCTGGCTGCGGAAAAGGCAGTGGATGCGATTCACCCGGGCTACGGTTTTCTTTCCGAAAACCCCGCTCTCCCTCTCGCCTGCGAGCGGGCCGGTATCACTTTCGTCGGCCCCAGCGCGGCCATTCTGGAGTCTTTGGGGGACAAGACCGCCGCGCGGAAGCTCGCGCAGAGCGCACACATTCCAGTGGTTCCAGGAACCGAGGAGCCGGTCGATCCTGCCAGCGAGGAGGCGGAAGCCATCGCGGAACGCATCGGGTATCCGCTCATCATCAAAGCAGCTTTTGGAGGCGGCGGACGCGGCATGCGCGTCGTTGATTCGCGCGTCGACTTCAAAGCCAAACTAGAGGAAGCGAGCGGGGAGGCCGCTGCGGCCTTCGGTAATCCCGCCGTCTTTCTTGAACGCTTTATCCGCCGCGCCAAACACGTCGAGATTCAGATCATCGGGGACAAGCAGGGCAATATCCTGCACCTCTACGAGCGCGATTGCTCCGTACAGCGGCGGCATCAGAAGGTCGTGGAAATTGCTCCAGCCATCGGTCTTCCATTGAAAGTGCGCGCCGAGCTTGCCGAAGCCGCCGTCGCCCTCGCGCGCGCCGCGAATTACTACAACGCCGGAACAGTCGAGTTCCTGGTTGATGCGGATACGCACGAATGGTTTTTCATTGAGGTGAATCCGCGCGTGCAGGTGGAACACACCGTCACCGAGATGATCACAGGCATTGACATTGTGCGTACCCAGATTCAGGTGGCGCAAGGTCTCAGCCTGCACGGTTCGGAAATCGACCTTCCACCCC
The DNA here is from genome assembly GCA_963799755.1 of Terriglobia bacterium. Classification (GTDB taxonomy): domain Bacteria; phylum Acidobacteriota; class Terriglobia; order Bryobacterales; family Bryobacteraceae; genus Bog-105. Next base: position 60,941 of record CAWCYQ010000008.1, read on the forward strand.
AGGAAGGAATTCCCCTGCATGGCACCGCACTGCAGTGCCGCGTGACAACCGAAGATCCGGCCAACAACTTCGTTCCCGATTACGGAAAGATTCAGACCTACCGTTCTCCCGCCGGATTCGGCATCCGTCTCGATGCAGCGTCTGCCTACGGGGGCGCCGTCATCTCCCCCTATTACGACTCGCTGCTGGTAAAAGTCACTGCCTGGGGCCGCGATTTCAAACAGGCCTGCCAGCGCATGGATCGGGCGCTCCGCGAGTTTCGCGTTCGTGGCGTCAAGACCAATATTCCATTTCTCGAAAATGTGGTCGGGCATCCCAGCTTTCAGTCCGGCGAGATGACCACGTCCTTCCTTGATGAAACACCGGCGCTATTCGACTTCAAACCACGCCGCGACCGGGCCACAAAGTTGCTCACCTTCCTCGGAGACGTCATCGTCAATGGCAATCCAGAAGCCGCCGGCAAGCCTCGTCCTCATGTGATTCGCGAAGCACCCGTACCCAAATCGGAAGCCCTGACGCCACCTCCTGGAACTCGCCAGTTGCTCGACAAATCGGGCCCGAAGGAGTTTGCGGAGTGGACTAAACGGCAACCCGGGCTCCTCCTCACCGATACTACATTTCGAGACGCTCATCAGTCGCTGATGGCGACGCGCGTCCGTACGTATGATCTGCTTCGCATCGCAGATTATGTCGCCAGAGAACTGCCGCAGCTTTACAGTCTCGAGATGTGGGGCGGCGCAACTTTCGATGTATCGATGCGCTTTCTTCTGGAAGATCCATGGAAACGCCTGCAGGCGCTTCGAGAGCGTATCCCGAACATCTGTTTTCAGATGCTGCTCCGTGCTTCTAACGCGGTCGGCTACACGGCTTATCCGGATAACGTGGTTCGCGAGTTTATCCAGGAAGCCGCGGCGCAGGGGATCGATATTTTCCGCATCTTCGATTCTCTGAACTTAATTCCCAACATGCAGGTCGCGGTAGAAGCAACCCTACAGACCGGTCGGGTCTGCGAGGCTGCGATCTGCTACACCGGCGACCTCCTCGACCCCACCCGAGAAAAGTATTCGCTCAACTATTACTTGCGGCTTGCCAAGGAATTGGAGCGCATGGGAGCGCATATTCTGGCCATAAAAGACATGGCCGGGCTTCTAAGGCCGTACGCCGCGTACAACCTGGTAAAGGCGTTGCGCGAAGAAGTTGATTTGCCCATTCATCTGCACACGCACGACACGAGCGGAATCAACGCAGCCACCATTCTGAAGGCGTCCGAAGCGGGCGCACATGTCGCGGACGGAGCAATTTCGGCCATGAGCGGCACCACCAGCCAACCGAACCTCAACTCGATCGTGGCAGCCCTGGCGCACACCGAACGCGCGACCGGATTGAGCCTCGATGCCCTCGACCGCTGTTCGGATTACTGGGAAACGGTACGCGCTTACTACGAACCATTCGACGAGGCTCCAAAATCCGGTAGATCGGACGTCTATCTGCACGAAATGCCTGGCGGCCAGTACACCAATTTGAAGGCGCAGGCGGAGGCGATGGGTCTGGGCGGCCGCTGGCCCGAGGTGGCCCGAATGTATGCCGATGTAAATATGGCGTTCGGCGACATTGTGAAAGTCACACCTTCGAGCAAGGTAGTCGGGGATCTGGCGCTGTATCTCATCAGTCACGACATGACAGTGCGGGAACTCGAGAACCTGCCTATTGATCACCATGTAACGCTGCCAAACTCGGTTATCGATATGTTCAAGGGTTCGCTTGGCGAACCTGAAGGCGGTTGGCCTGCCAAACTTCAACAGATCATTCTCCATGGGAAGAAACCGGAAGCGGGTCGGCCGGGCGCAAATATGCCGCCGGCCGATTTCACGGTCGCGGCCAAGATTATTGCAGATCAGGCTCAATCGAGCAGCCACACGGACCTGATGAGCTACCTGATGTACCCGGATGTATTTCTCAAATTCGCGGCGGCACGCTTGCAGTTCGGCGACCTGGAGGTTTTGCCGACTCCCCCTTTCTTTTACGGATTGTCAGAGAGGGAGGAGGTCACGGTCGAACTCGAAGCCGGAAAGACCCTCATCATTCGCTTGTTGACGGTCGGCGAAGCGAAGGCTGACGGAACGAGAACCGTATTTTTCGAACTCAACGGCCAGCCTCGCCAGGTTGAAGTCACGGATAAATCCATCAAAGCCGTAGCCAGCGTGCGCCGCAAAGTGGAATCCGGAAAACCCGGACAGGTGGGCGCCCCCATTCCCGGCGCGATCACCACGATCTACGTTCAGGAAGGGGACGAGGTGGAAAAGGGCACGCGTCTCCTGATTCTGGAGGCCATGAAGATGCAGACCACGGTCTATGCGCCGGTCAGCGGCACAGTTAGAGAATTGACTGTGAAGGCTCGCGACAGCGTCGAAGCCCGGGATTTATTGGCGTCGATTGAATAGATTTTCGCCGTGCCCGCTAGACTGGAGAAATAGCGAAAAGTGGGGGCGTAGCTCAGTTGGATAGAGCATCAGCCTTCTAAGCTGAGGGTCACAGGTTCGATCCCTGTCGCCCCTACCACTAAGCAGCAAATAGAATCAGCACGCGCCCGCTACTCTTTGCACGAAGGCTCCGGCGGACAATCGCCCACTCGAAACGCAACGTTTCAAAGATTGCACGCAAGCTATATCGAAAAAAAGGCTCGCGATTACCATAAATCCCGTAACCGACGTTCCATTATTCCCGCCTATTATCCGATCGGATCGAAATGGAGTCCTCAAACGCAGTCTCCCAAACCGCAGTGCCCGAGATGCTTGTCAACCAAACTGGCCCGCTCACGCAAGAGACATGCGTTGGATTTCCTGATGGCGTTATTGAGAAATCGGGCTTGTCGATGCCGCCGTTGCGGGAAGAGATTTTACCTTCCAAAAGTCCTGGCGGCAGCACTATATCCGCATAAACAGGAGGCTAGCAAGAGTAATCGGGCCAATGACGCTTCCGCTTAACTCCTGCTTTGCAGATCGATCAGTCGCGGGTCCATCGCTCACATCGAATTCCGAGTAGTAGACAGCGATAGAACATAGACACGGCAACCAGGAATTTAGACATTACTTTACTGCGACACCGACCTGTTCAGCGGCTCGTGCCGATGAGACAATTTGAACCCCCGCCACACACTTGTTCTATGGGCGTCTCGCTCCGTATTTTCGCGCGCAGGCTCGCGTTTGTAACTCCGGCCTTCTGCTTATTAGCGGCCGTCCAGAATGGAGTTATTTAGCAATTGTCCGATCAAGCGAAAGCCGAGCTGGGGCTGACGTTAGCTGCCAACTATTACGAGTTTCTTCAGATCAGTCCAAATGCGAAGGCTGAGACAATTCATCGCATTTACCGTTTCCTGGCGGCCCGCTACCATCCAGACAACCGGGTAACGGGCGATCCCGAGAAGTTTCTGCTGTTGAATCGAGCCTACGAGGTGCTATCTGACCCGGAGCGCCGCGCCCGGTACGATGCCACGTTCAACGGCCACGAGTTACCGCCGGGGACGCTTTTCGAGTCTGTCGATTTTATGGACGGTATTGAAGGCGAAGTGAACCGGAGGCTTGCCGTGCTGTCGCTGCTGTACCGGCAATGCCGCGCAAACATTCATAGCCCGCATGTCTCGCTGCTAGACCTCGAGGCACAGATAGGCGTCCCGCGCGAATATCTGGATTTTACTCTTTGGTATCTCCGAAGCAAGAAATACATCAGGCAGGAAGACAGTGCCGAGTTGGCGTTGACGTGCCTTGGCGTGGATTACATTGAGGCCAATCGTTCCAGCTTCCCACTTCTTAATAGCCGATTGAACACTCCTCGCAGCTACGCGATGCCGGAAGCGTAAAAGACTGCTTTCGAACGCTACAGAGTTCGCTGTTGCGGATGAAACTCCTTGCTGCCGAGCCGATAATCAGACTGCCATAAGCGCTTTCGCCGATGTCGATAATATGCGTCCATGATTTGATATAGCTGTTGAACGGCATGCGCACACCTTCAACGGTAGGATTCTAGGGGCACCGGGCACTCTCACCTGCCGGATGGAAAGCTCGGAGGTCGTTGTGATTCAGTTGAAGCGCGTATACGACGAGGCGGCGCCACAGGATGGAGCGCGGTTTCTCGTTGAGCGACTTTGGCCGAGAGGCATTCGCAAGGCCGATCTGCGGACCGACGGCTGGCATAAGGACGCCGGCCCGAGTACTCAGTTGCGGAAGTGGTTCGGTCATGATCCTAAGAAGTGGGATGAGTTTCAGCGGAAGTATTTCGCCGAGCTCGATTCACAGCCAGATGCCTGGAAACCGATCCTCGAAGCCGCCCAACGCGGCACAGTCACGCTGCTCTACAGCTCGCATGACACCGAACACAACAATGCAGTGGCTTTGAAAGGCTATCTCGAGGCGAAACTGACCCGTATGAACTCGAGACGTGTCTCGGCTCACCATTAAGGGCTTGCTAGATCGGGTCTCAACGGCATCGAGGATTTCACGTAGAAGCGCCTAATTCCGCACGTGTTTGCAGATAGCTGAGGACATTAGCTCGTGACAGCACTCCCTCCAGGTGACCGTTGGAGATCACCGGAAGCTGGTTGAGATCATCGCGCCCCATCAATTCCAGAGCGCTTTCCAGAGTGGCACCAGGGGAGATGGAGCGCATCTCCTCAAGCGGTCGCATAACATCGTGCAGTGTCACGAATGGCCATCTTGCACGTTCGATCGTCTTGATCTCGTGCGGGGTTACCAATCCCGCGATTTCGCCTTTTTCAATGACGATGAAGCACCGCCGGCCAGTGCGAAGGAGCTCGTGATCCACAAAATTCTGAATGTTCAACCATCCGTCAACGGTTGGACAATCCCGGGTCATCACGTCCGCTACGCGGATACCAATCAGCGCACTGGTCAGACCAACCCGGACATAACTCTCACGCGCCGCCTGCAGCAAAAACCAGCCAATGAAGGCTATCCACAATCCTCCTATCCCCGCGCCGCCAAAAAATCGAAAAATACCAACGGCAATAAAGACCAGAGCCACCACTTGACCGGTTTTTGCAGCAGCCCTGGTGGACCGGTCGGCATCTCCGGTCTTCCACCAGATGATCGCTCGCAGCACGCGTCCGCCATCCAGCGGGTAGCCCGGAATCAAATTAAAGCCCGCCAGAGCGAGATTGATGTATCCGAGCCAAAGCAGGACCACCATCCATGGATCTGACGGTCCTCCGCCAATCGCACGGCTCGCCAACAAGCACAACACACCAATGACAGCACTGGTTAGCGGACCGACGAACGCCATCCAAAACTCGATCTTGGCGCTTGTCGGGTTTTTTTCAATCTGAGAAACGCCCCCGAGGGCGAAGAGCGTAATTTCGCGCACCGGCAGCCCGTTTGAGGTTGCTACCAGTGAGTGCGCCAATTCATGAAGAAGAAGCGAGAGAAAGAACAGGACCGCGGTCGCTATGGCCAAAGCCAGAATAAGGCCGTTGCCCCACTGCGGGTTGTTGGCGTGGAACTGGGAGGTTAGCGAAAAGACGATGAGAAGTGCGATTAGAAACCAGCTGTAGTGCAGTCCGATTTTGATCCCGAAGATCCTGCCGAGCTTGAATTGCGATCGCAAGTTTTTTAGCTTCTTAGAGGGGCATGGCTTCTGGTCCGATGGGCCTCACTACTGCCGCCGTGCAAGTGGGCGGAGCCACCTGCTTGCTCGATGCTATTCGGCTCTCTACAGTTTCAAAGTTAACCGGCACGCCACCTTAGAACAAAAACGGTCACGAACTTGAGACTGGCTCCTCGATTTAGAATCAACTATTGAGCCATCGCAAATGCCCACAGAGTGTAGCTCGACTTATCCGGTGGTGTACGAAATACACGCGCGCGACTGGCTCCTGCGCTTCGGCTCCGAGGGAAGCATCATCCGGCTGGACGAACTCCCCAACGACGAACTCGACCGGTTAGCCGGGCTTGGCTTCAACTGGTTGTGGCTATTGGGAGTTTGGCAGACTGGACCGGCGGGCGCCCGAATCTCACGGGCCGAAGCTGACTGGCGACCCTCGTTTGAGGCCGCTCTCCCCGATCTAAGAGAAGACGACATTACAGGTTCGACCTTCGCCATCTCAGACTACTGCGTGCACTCTGATTTTGGCGGAAACGAAGCGCTGGCCCAGCTTCGAGCGCGCCTCAGAGACAGGAAAATCCAGCTAATGCTCGATTTCGTCGCAAATCACACCGCGCTGGATCATCCTTGGGTAACCGAACACCCGGACTACTATCTCGCCGGTACGGAAGCGGATTTGGTCAATCACCCAGCCAACTACACGCGTGTGAGCAACGGCCAGGGTTCACGTATTCTGGCGCATGGACGCGATCCTTACTTCCCTGGTTGGCCGGACACGCTGCAACTGAATTATGGCAACCCCAAGATGCAGAACGCCATGCTCGAGCAGCTACTTGCTCTAGCCGCTCTTTGCGACGGCGTACGCTGCGACATGGCCATGCTTCTGCTCCCTAAGGTCTTCCAGCGCACCTGGGGAATCCAGCCCCGGGCATTTTGGCCCAAAGCGATCGGCATGACGCGCGAACAAGTCCCGGCTTTTCTTTTCCTGGCCGAGGTCTATTGGGGGCTGGAATGGGAGCTCCAGCAACAAGGGTTTGACTATACGTACGATAAAACGCTTTACGACCGCTTGTTGGACATGACCGCAGTTCCGGTACGAGATCACTTGAGAGCGGAGATCGGCTTCCAGCGAAAGTTGGCGCGCTTCCTCGAAAATCACGACGAGCCCCGCTCTGCGGCAGTCCTGCCGGTTCCGGTGCAAGAGGCCGCTGCCATGATCGCATTTACGATCCCGGGCCTGAAGCTGTTTCATGACGGTCAGTTGGAAGGATACGTTCGAAAACCGTCCATTCATCTTGCTCGGAGAGGCATCGAATCGGTCAACCCGGAGCTGCAGCGTTTTTATACCCAACTACTTAAGGCTTTGCAAGCTATGCGGGAACTCACCTGGGTTCTGCTAGAGACCGTACCGGCCTGGCCGTCAAACCCGACGGATAGCGACTTCATTTGTTTTGCATGGCGTCTGGAGAATCGGCTTACCCTGCTCATCGTGGTGAACTATGCGAATCATGACAGCCAGTGCTATTTGCGGTTTGCTTCCGGGGCCCTTCATTCAGGCCCAATCGTTTTGCGGGATGTCACGGGATCGGCAGTTTACAAAAGAGAAGGCGACGCTCTGACAAAGGACGGCCTTTACTTAGCCCTGCCCCCCTGGGGCTATCATCTCTTTGAGATTAGTGGCTGGTAGGCGCTGGCTGCACGATTGCGGCAACCGCGAGTCCGAGTCCCGCAAGGGTCACGGCCAGCAACAGCGCAGTAGCAGCTTCGTATTTGAGACGATTATTGTTGTTCGGACTAGCCGTGCCCTGCCCGCCTCCGCCCGATGCCCCTGTTTGAAATGCGGATGCAGTCCCCGCCCCAATGTGCGTCAGGAGCGCGCCTTTCTTATCAAAAACGTTTAGCGAGCCGGCCAGCGCGGCGACCTCGACCATATCGCCATCCAACCGAACCACAGCCTGGGATGCCGACTGCCCCTGTTCGATCCGGTAGCTCGACGCGTGAACACTGTAGCCGGTCATGTTGTCAACTTTAGTCGCGCCTTGATGAAGCAATAAATGGTCGCGATAAATTGTTCCCGCCGAATCGATTCCCAAAGTAAGAGCCGCGCCATTCTGAAGAAATACCTGACTCGATGCTTTACCTGTTTTTACGTCAGACCCATCAAACAGGTTGGCGTTTCCGTCAACTCGATTACTGTTGACGATGAATGTTCCGACTGCGGTCGCGATCCCGATTGTCGGCTGCAACGCAAAGCATGCCGCTGCAGATAGTAGGAATGTTAAGCAAAGCTTGAGGCCGTTTTTGCCCTTCATGCACTCCCCTGGAAAACATTGACCACCGCTAGCCTAGTATAGCGTTTCGGCTCAGCCTCTAGAGGGCCGCGAATAACCGGGGCAGACGGATTTCTCATTTACTTGCCGCAATTCCCATATTATGAATGGCTACACCACCGAAGAGTGCCGCTTCCGCGAAATTTCCGATAGCAAATTTGGATTTCAAGTACTTATGGTGGCGCAGTAGTACCTGCGGAAGAATCACTCCGGCGGCAACTCCCGCCTTTATGCTCATCCCTTTAGCACCAAATGTTCCGTCCGGCGATGCCAGAAAGGAGTTTCCTTCCCGTTTTCCCCATGAGGTACCAGCATCCATCCCGGTCGCGGCCGCCATGGCAAACATGCTCGCGACCCAGATCCGGTTCATTGTCCGATCGTGCCTATCTTCATAGGTTGGCAGGCTGTTTGTAACGCTTACCGGGTATGAACTCGCGGGGGAAAGTCCGGGTGACAGAACGGCCGCGGATTCCGCCGCGATTTGGCCCGGTCTGGTAACGCTCTGCGCAAATAATGTTGCGGTCGAACCCATAAGCAGGACCGCGGCCGCGCCTTTAAGAATCAGTGATCTCATTTCTACCTCCGTCGCATTCGGCGAACACTGATTCCATCGGCGCGCTCCGGCAACGACTTTAGGTTCTGCAGGTCAGATATTCTGAACCTCATGAGTTGCCTCCGTGTGATGTCTTGTGCGCTGCTGCTGGCCAGCGGCCTATTGGCGAAAACCTATGCTGAGCGCCTCGGCTGGAAGGCCGCAGATCGGGTTCTGATCCTTCACGTCGACGATGCCGGGATGTCCCACGATTCCGATATGGGCGTAAAAACGGCGATTGAACAGGGTCTGCCCAAATCGTTCAGTGTCATGATGCCGTGTCCATGGGTGGCGGAGATCGTCCAGTATATTCACGCACATCCCGATGTAGATGCAGGTCTGCATCTAACGCTAACGTCAGAGTGGGAAACCTATCGATGGGGCCCGGTCGCCGGGCGGCCTGCGGTACCGGGGCTGGTAGATCCCGAGGGCGCGCTTTGGGCGAACGTGGAAGAAGTCACGCGGCATGCTAGCGCGGACGAGACACAAAAAGAGATTCGCGCCCAACTCGAGCGGGCGCGTCGTATGGGTTTCAATCCGACGCATCTCGATTCGCACATGGGTACACTCTTTGCCTCTCCCGAGTTCCTGGAGCGCTATATTCGGCTTGGTATTGAGAATCACATTCCGGTGATGCTTCCGGGCGGCCACGACACGCTGATAGCAGAAGAGTTGCAAGAGGAGACGATCGAAAACCTGAAAAAAGCGGGCCAGTGGAAGGAAGGGCAAACCTTGCCGCAAAATCCGGCAATTACCGCGGCACAGAAAACTGGCGAGCGAATCTGGAATAACGGGCTCCCGGTATTGGATGACCTTCACAATGCGAGCTACGGCTGGACGCCGCCATCCGCGCAGTCCGCCTCCGACGACGAATTACGAGAGTTCAAAGTTCGGAAATACGAACAAGCATTTCACGAATTGCGCCCGGGCGTGACGATGATGATCATGCATTGCACAAAAACATCGGACCAGTTTCGTTTCATCTCGTCCTCGGGCCCGACGCGCCGAGGCGATCTGCTGGCGATGGTAGCTCCTGAGCTGAAGCAGGCGTTGCAGCAAGAAAAGATCATCGTCACCACCTGGCGCGAGTTGATGGAAAGGCGGCAAAGATTGGAGAGCCGGGCACAATAGGAAAATGACTCGCAATTCGATTTCGGATGGGGGAACATCTGTCGTCCGGCGAGTTCTGTCGGTAAACGTCGGGATGCCGAGGCAAGTAGAGACGCCCGCTGCCTTGGTATTGACAAGCATCTTTAAATCCCCGGTGGCAGGCCGGCTTGCTGTTCAACGTCATAACATCGCAGGAGACCGGCAGTCGGATCTCAGGGTACATGGGGGTCCTCACAAGGCCGTGTACTCTTATCCGATCGAGCACTACTCGTTCTGGCAAGAGCAACTTCCAGAGATGAGGTTAGAGTACGGAGTCTTCGGCGAGAATCTGACGACCGAGGGGCTCACCGAAGAGGCAGTTTCCATCGGGGATCAATTCCGTATCGGCTCGGCCGTTTTGCAGGTGACACAACCGCGAATGCCTTGCTACAAGCTAGGCATCCGGTTTCAACGTGCCGACATGGTGAAGCGGTTCTGGCAGAGTGGCCGCTCCGGCATTTATTTTTCGGTGGTTACGGAAGGCGATCTGGCAGCTGGCGATTTGATCGAACGAGTTGCGCATGATGACGACAGCATCAGTGTCGCCGATGTCGTAAGACTCTATCGAGGGGACGAGAAGAACAACGAACTGTTCGAACGAGCGTTGCGAGCACCGCTATCCGGGAGTTGGAAAGAGGAGTTGCGCGAAAGCCGAACTGCTTTGAACAACAGAACTTGTAACAACCCTCACCGGCACTGATTGCTTTGTGAACCGAAGGAACGGTGCACCAAGCGCTGTTGCGAGCTTCTCTAAGTACACTTGGAAGGGAATCGAATCTCAAGGAGCAACCTTTGTCTAAGATCACTCTGCATTTTCAACCGTCTGACGGCGTCGATCCTGCCGCGGCGGCAAAGGAACTGGAACGTGCGCTCGCGGCTGTCCCTGAACGTTCAAACCGAGGAGCCTCGCGTCGATCAATATCGTTCTATCGGTCCCGCTGAAATAATCGCTGGTTTAACGATAGCCGGCGCTGTCATGCACGAGTCCACCGAATTTATTCAAGATTTCTCGAAAGTTGTGGATGCGATCAAGCAAGCCGTCGAATCGGTGAAGGGTCTTCAAGCCGCTTTTGTCGAGATCGGCATGCGCAAGGTGCCGCTCGGGCAACTTACGCCGCAAGATCTGGAGACTCTTGCAAAGCGGTCTGCGAGTTGAGCGCTCCTCGATGAAGTCAGCGGCTCCTGTATTCGGTCTCGCGAAAACGCCGCGGTAACCCTACTCTGACCTGGAGGATGTGCCGATAGACAGGCTAGATGACTGGCCTGACCAAGAGGCAACTGCCCGGCGCACGCTCTTCCGCATTCAAGCGCGAACCGGCCGTGACGCTTGCCCTCTCGTTAGCCCTTTTCCTTGTTCCTGCATCGCTCCAAGCAGCTCTCGATCCGAATCAGCCCATCTCGGAATACATTCACCAATCCTGGCAAACCGCTCAAGGACTGCCGCAAAATTCGGTATTGTCGATGGCTCAGACATCCGACGGATATCTATGGTTAGGCACCGAAGAGGGCCTGGTTCGCTTTGATGGCGTCCACTTCAGCGTTTTCGACAAGAATACGTCCGGCCTACGAAACAATATGGTGCTCGCCCTCCTGGTGGATCACAATAAGGATCTTTGGGTCGGGACGTATGGAGGCGGCATTGCCCGTTTGCACGACGGGAATTTCCGTTCTTACACGACAAGCGACGGATTGCCTTCGAACCAGGTCCGAGCGCTATACGAGGATCGAAGCGGCGCCATTTGGATCGGCACCGACGCGGGCGGACTCGCTCGCTTTGAAAACGGCCGATTCCGTGTATTCACGCGAGCGGACGGCTTGATCGATAATGCTGTCTTTTCTATCACGGGCGATACAGACGGCGCGCTTTGGATCGGCACGCACTCCGGGCTAAGCCGTTTTCAGAACGGCCGGTTCTCGACTGTCAAAACGAGTGCCGGACCCGAAGGCGATTTTGTGCGTGCTCTTTTTTCCGATGCCGGTGGGAACATATGGGCAGGCACCGACAACGGTCTGCTGCAGATCACCGGCTCGACAGTGCGGCGTTTTGGCCTGCGGGATGGTCTCTCGAGCAATGCCGTTTTCTCCATCAGAGGGGATAACGCCGGCACCCTCTGGATTGGAACCACCAACGGCCTGAACAGATTTGCTAATGGGCGATTCAGCCGCTTCACCGAAAAAGATGGTCTGGCGGGCAAGGATGTCTGGGCAATCTTGACTGACAGCGAGGGTACCCTCTGGGTGGGCACTGCCGGGGGCGGCCTGCACTCCTTTAGAGCAGGCATTTTCTCTGGCATGACCAGGCAAAACGGCCTTGCCAGCGACCTTATCTTATGTCTCTTTCAAGACAACGGCGGCGGTATCTGGATCGGCTCCGATCAGGGGCTGATGAATTTCAAGAGCGGCCGCATTACAAGCTACACCACCAAGCAGGGACTGCCTGACAATTTCGTCTTTTCGGTCGCCGAGGACAGGAGCGGAACCATTTGGATTGGCACCCGGCGTGGCCTCGCAAGTCTGAAAAACGGGAAAATCCGGGTGGACAAAGACATCCCGCAGGCATTCGTCTTGTCTACCTACATAGATCACAACGGGGACCTTTGGGTCGGCACGCGGAATGGCTTGAGCCACTTCAGCAATGGAGTTGTGAGGACCTACAGAACTCAGGACGGCCTCTCCAACGAAAATGTGGTTGCCATGTTCGAGGACTCGAAGGGTGCTATGTGGGTCGGCACAGGAGGCGGTGGTGTAAACCGTTTTCAAGCAGGCCGCTTTACTTCCTTCACCACAAAGAACGGCTTAGGAAGCGACGTCGTTTGGTCGATCTACGGGGAGCGCGACGGCACGCTTTGGCTCGGCACCAGCGGGGGCGGTTTGACTAGATATCGAAACGGGCTCTTTACCGCTTACGGCATGAAAGCGGGCTTGTACGACGACACCGTCCTGGCGATTGCCGATGATCATTTGGGTAATCTTTGGCTCAGTTCCAACAAGGGCGTCTTCCGAGTCAACAAAGCACAGCTTAACGCTTATGCGGAAGGCCGCGCGGCCAGAATCACATCCACCAGCTACGGAACCGGTGACGGGATGAAAAGTCCGGAGTGCAACGGAGGCTTCCAACCCGCTGTACTCGAATCACGTGGTGGCTCATTGTGGTTTCCCACAATGAAGGGAGTCTCAACGGTCGACCCGCATCTAGCGAAAGCGCGGACCAGTCCGCCGGCCGTGCTCGAGCGTGTCCTGGTGAATCAGAAAGACCTGGGGCCTGAGGGTCCTACGGTTGTCCCCTCCGGCAAAGGACAGCTCGAGTTCCAATTCACAGCGCCCACTTCGGTCGAGCCCCAGAAAATCGAGTTCCGGTACATGCTGGAAGGCTTCGATAAGGACTGGAGCGACGCCGGACAACGCCGCACGGCCTACTACACCAACATTCCGCCCGGAGAATACCGCTTTCTTGTAGAGAGCGGCCGGAACGGCGTCTGGAGCGACGCACCAGCAAGGTTGCCGCTCACTCTAGAGCCCCACTACTATCAGACGAAAGCTTTTTCTCTTTTTGTCATCCTCTCCGCTCTGGCACTCTGCGGAGCAGCTTACCGTATCCGCGTCCGTCAACTGACGCTTCGTGAACTGAGGCTCCGGCGCCTGGTTGAGGAGCGTACCGCCGCCCTTCGCAAAAGCGAGAGTGAGCTGCGCCGATCGCGGGATGAGTTGGAGGTTCGAGTTCACGAGCGCACCAGCGAGTTAGTGATCGCCAAGGAGGCCGCGGAAGCCGCGAGCCGGGCGAAGAGCCAATTCCTGGCCAACATGAGTCATGAAATCCGGACTCCGATCAACGGGATAATCGGCATGACCGAAATTACTCTGGCCACTTCCTTAGAGGAAGACCAAAGGGAATACCTCGAAATTGTAAAGTTTTCGGCGGACTCGCTGCTCGGCATCGTCAACGATATCCTGGATTTCTCGAAGATCGAGGCAAAGAAGCTGACCCTCGACGAAACCCCGTTCCAGCTACGCGGTTCTCTGCAGGAACTCATGCGTTCGCTTTCGATCCGAGCTCAGAAAAAAGGACTGAAACTCAACCTCGAAGTGGACCCGAACATTCCCAACGAAGTTGTCGGCGATCCGCTTCGTCTCAGACAGGTGCTGTTGAATCTGCTGGATAACGCGCTTAAGTTTACCGGCGAAGGGTCTGTATCGCTCGCGGTTGCCGTGCAATCGGCGTCCGATCGCAACGTTCTTTTGCATTTCTCCGTAGAAGACACCGGGATTGGCATTTCCGAAGAGAAGCAGAAAACCGTCTTCGAGGCCTTTTCCCAGGCGGATGCTTCGTCCACCCGTTGCTACGGCGGAACGGGCCTCGGCCTAACCATCTCCTCTCAACTGGCGGAGATGATGGGCGGCCGCCTTTGGGTGGAAAGCCAAATAGGACAGGGGAGCACCTTCCAGTTCACGGCTCGGATGGACTTGAAGGACGCGGCAAACCATATTGAGTCGGAATCCAATCTCCAGGGAAGTATAACCGCCCTCAGCCGAAACTGCGGGGAGCCGCAGGGCGCCTTGGGATTGGCCGTTAAATAAGGGACATCCTTGAAGATATCCCGTCCAAGCCTTAGGTTCGTTATACTTTTAGTGCAACCCTCCGGAAACTCTTCCATGAATAGTCGTTTAAAATGGATTATTGTTAGTAGCTCGACTTTAGTTGTTGTGCTACTTTTACTTGGCGCAAAAAGCGGGCGCGAGGTGGCTACCGACGATGTTTATGGCCATCTAAAGGTTTATACCGAGGTTCTTGAACGCATCAAACTGGAATACGTCGAAGAACCCGACATTAAGAGCGTCACGCTCGGAGCCATCAACGGTCTGCTTGAATCGGTCGATCCCTTCGCCAGCTATCTGAACGCCGACCAGTATCGGCAATATGAGAAGCGCCAGGACACTTACAAAGCTGGCGTGGGCGTTGTACTGGCAAAGCGCTACGGTTATGTGGCAGTCGTGGACGTGCTGCCGGGCTCACCTGCCGACAAGGCGAACATCTCGAGCGGCGACCTGATTGAAAGCATCAACAATGTGGCGACCCGGGATATGCCATTGGCCTACGCCGAACAGATACTTCGGGGTGATCCCAACACGACCGTCCAAATGACCGTGATGCGGCTCAGGGATCGTGATCCGCAAAAGGTCACGTTGTCACGGGCGAACGTAGTCCTACCCGATGCCACCGCCAAGCTCATGCCTAACGAGGTCGGTTTTCTGCATGTAGCCAGCTTGGCCGGCACTCGTCTGCAAGATGCCAAAACGAAGCTGCAGGATCTGAAAAAGGAAGGGGCGAAATACGTTGTTCTCGATCTCCGCCACTGTTCCACAGGCGAACAGGAGAAGGGTGTCTCGTTGGCCAATCTCTTCCTAGATAGCGGAGAGATTGCTTATCTCCAGGGTCAGAAAACCCCGAAAAAGGATTTCACCGCTAACCCCTCGGATGCCGTTTGGAAGGGCCCGCTCGTGGTTATCACCGATCGCGCTACTGCCGGGGGCGCCGAAATTGCTGCAGCCGCTCTTTTGGACGATAAACGGGCACAGGTGGTGGGGGAGCGCAGCTACGGAGACGCCAGTCTTCGGAAAACCATTCAAATGGACGACGGAGGCGCTGTGATCCTATCGGTAGCAAAGTACTATTCGCCATCGGGAAAGGCCATCCAAGACACCGGCGTGGTTCCGACGGTGCAACTTGCTGAAAACGATAATTCGCCTGAATATGACCAGGACGGCAATCCGGTACCCGGTACGGCACCCAAAAACACCGAGGACAACTTGCTAAAGCAGTCCATTGAGCTGGTCACGGGGAAAACCACAATTGCCCAGCTTACGAATCAGGCAAACGGCCCTATGGTGAGTGCTACCGGGCAGCATGCGATTCTTGAAAACAGCCCACAGTAACTGCAGGAGGACTGTCAGGACAACAGATTTATGCCTCTGTATGAGTATAAGTGTGAGAAATGCGGAGAGTTATTTGAAGTCAGGCAGAAGTTTGCTGACGAACCTCTCCGTATCCATGAAAAGTGCGGCGGTCTGGCAAACCGACTGCTGTCGGTCCCGGCTCTTCAGTTCAAAGGCAGTGGTTGGTACGTAAACGACTATGGTAAGGGCTCGAAGGGCAGCGGGGACACCGGCGTAAAAACGGAGTCATCGGACAAAAAGGATTCCGCGGACAAGAAGGATTCCGGAGACAAGAAGGCGACCACAGACAAGAAAGATTCAGGCACACCGTCGACCGCGACCACCGGGGTGAGCAGTCCATCTTCTTCCGAGACGAAATCTTCCTAGCGGATTCGCTTGATATCCGCTCCCGCCGCCGCTAGCTTCTGTTCAATCCGCTCATAACCCCGGTCGATGTGATAAACGCGATCTACAATCGACTCGCCTTTGGCGATCATTGCCGCCAGCACCAATGAGGCGCTAGCCCGCAGATCAGATGCAATGACCTGCGCTCCGGTCAACGTATTTTCGCCGGCAATGATGGCACGCCGGCCCTCAATCCGGATGTTTGCTCCCATCCGAGCCAGTTCCTGCGTGTGCATGAAGCGATTTTCGAAGATGCTCTCCGTTACGAAGCTGATTCCGCGCGCCACCGTCATCCATGCCATGTACTGAGCCTGCAAATCCGTCGCAAAGCCCGGATATTCTTCCGTAGTTACATCGGCCGGATTAGGCCGGCCGGTCGCTCTGACGCGCAGTGCATCGGGGCCTATTTCGGTAATCTCCGCCCCGGCCTGACGCATCTTAATCGTCAGAGCGGAGACATGTTCGGGGCAGCAATGACTCACCACGACCTCGCCTCTGGTAATCGCGGCGGCCAACATGAACGTTCCCGCCTCTATGCGGTCCGGAATGATCGTGTATTCGGCCCCATGTAATCGCTCAACTCCTTGGACAATAACGGTCGAAGTTCCCGCGCCCTCGATCCTCGCTCCCATCCGGACCAGCAGATCGGCTAGATCCTTCACTTCGGGCTCGCGCGCGGCATTTCGAATGCGTGTCTCTCCGCGTGCCAGGACGGCCGCCATCAACACATCTTCCGTGCCGGTGACGGTGATGCGGTCAAAGCAAATCTGTCCCCCGCGCAGCCCTCCCGGTGCCTGCGCCTCCACGTATCCGTGCGTCTGCTCGATCTTCGCGCCAAGCTGCTCGAGCGCGGCGACATGCATATTGATGGGCCGGGCGCCGATGGCACAGCCGCCAGGCATGGAAACCCGTGCGCGTCCGGTACGCGCCACCAGCGGCCCCAATACGAGGCTCGATGCCCGCATCGTTTTCACCACGTCGTAGGGAGCTTCCGGACGGTTCAATGTCCGCGCTTCGACACGTACCAAGCCCCGTCCGTGCTCGACTTTTGCGCCTGTGTAGCTCAACAGGCTCTCCATTGTGGCGATGTCTTTGACGCGCGGCACCCTCGTCAAAGCGACCGGCTCTTCCGTCAGCAGACAAGCGGCCAGTACAGGTAGCGCGGCGTTCTTGGAGCCGCTCACCGGAAGTTCGCCGCTGAGGGGCGTACCGCCCTGGATGCTGAATTTATCCATCTACCGTTGTAGTGATCGAGCGCCGGTTAGTCTTCGAGCGCCATCCGAAGGCCGCCGCCCGCTTCGGAGAGCCGCTTCTCGGCTTCGATCCGGTCCAGTTGGCGCACATGCATGAGAATCGCCGTCCGCACCGAACCACTCTCCGTCAGCAGTCGCGAAGCTTCATCATAAGACACGTCCGCGATCTGCGCGATGATGCGCCGCGCCCTGTCCTTTAGCTTCCCGTTGCTAGGCTGCACGTTGACCATGAGATTGCCGTAAACATAACCGAGGCGGATCATGACCCCGGTACTCAGCATGTTTAGAACAAGTTTGGTGGCTGTTCCGGCTCTCATACGAGTAGAACCGGTGATGATCTCAGGCCCCGGCGCCGGCGTAATGCTGATATCGCAAGCCCGGGAGACCTCCGATCCTGGCACACAGCTCAGTCCAATAGTCAAGGCGCCCAGCGATTGACCGAAAGCGAGGCCTCCCAGCACATAAGGAGTCCGGCCACTTGCGGCAATGCCAACCAGAGCGTCCAGTTCGTTGAAGCCGCGCTCCGCCAGATCGCGCCGGCCCTGCGCCGGATCGTCTTCGGCACTCTCAACGGAGTGCCGCAATGCCCGATCGCCGCCAGCGATAATGCCTTGGACAAGTCCATTAGGAGTCTGGAAGGTCGGAGGACATTCGGATGCGTCCAGCACGCCGAGACGGCCGGACGTTCCCGCACCGAGATAAAACAACCGCCCCCCGCTCTGAATGCGATCGAAGATGCCGTCCACCGCCCGGGCTATATGCCCGATTTCCCGCTCAACGGCAACCGCGATTTCCTGATCTGCAGCGTTGATGACACGCAGCATGTCGACGGTAGGGAGAGAATCAATGGCCAGCGAAGCGGGGTTCTGCTTTTCTGTGAGAAGATCGTGGCGCACTTTGAAAATAGGGTTGAAAGCACAAAGGGCCGTCGGGACTTAGCCCTCCGGCCCGAATGGATGCGAGATTGCCGATTTTTCAGGCGCTAAACGAACTACCGCAACCACAGGTGGATTTCACCTGAGGATTGTTGAACTTGAAACCGGAACCTTCGAGCGTCTCTACGTAGTCGACCTCTGCCCCTTCCAAATAGAGCATGCTGGCCTGATCGACAAATACCTGCAGGTCGCCGAATTTATAGGTCTTGTCCAGCATATTGGGCTGGTTCTCAAAAGCCATCGAGTAGCTAAAACCGGAACAGCCGCCACCCACTACGGAAATACGCAGGCCGGCCGGCCTCGGCTCTTGCATGGTCAAGATTTCATTGACTTTTCCTATCGCGGTCTCGGTTAGCTGAATCATCGCTTTATCTCCTGATTTCCTAGGGCTGCTACTATTCTACAGCTTGCTTACCCTTCTGATGCAACCAGCAGCCAGCTCGGTGCGGCGCTTCCCGAGTCTGATGACCATTGTAAGATCGGCTCCAGAGCGCCTCAACCTTTTTGCAACCCATTCAAACGGAACCACGTCCGGAACGTCATATGAACGGGTCGACTTCTAGCCTACCGTTCCCGGCGATAACCGGGGAGACACCCCGGGCTAAAACCAAATTGGATCACCGAACCACCGATGAGGCGGCGCTAGTCCGGCGGGTACAGGGCAAGGACGAGCTCGCCTTTCGCGAGATCGTGGACCGCTACCAGGCCAAAGTCTTCTCCATAATTTACGGGATTCTTCGCAACCGGAACGATGCGGAAGACATTGCGCAACAGGTCTTCGCAAAGATTTACTTCTCGATAAAGAATTTTGATTTCAGAAGTTCACTCCTCACATGGATTTACAAGATCACAGTCAACGAGTGCTACGACTATCTGCGTAAGAAGCGAGTCCGAAAGCTGATCTATGAGAGCGACTTCTCTTCGGACGACACGCTCCGGATGGAGAACTCCGAACCCGCCACCGATCAGGCTCCGCCGGTAGATCACCGCCTCGCGCAGCACGATTTGATTTTGAAGCTGCTGGCAAAGCTGTCAGAAGAGGATCGGTCTCTCATCCTGTTAAAGGAAGTGGAAGGCCACTCGGTCGAAGAGCTGTCCGTGATGACCGGCATGAATGAGAACACGATCAAGGTGAAATTGTTCCGTGCAAGGCAGAAGTTGCTGAAGGCGGCTCAGCGGTTGGAGAAAGCGCCGTTGTTGCCTTCACTTTAAGCTTTCCGATGAAATAATTCGGATGTAGATTTGGATAAGCGGACATCAAGATCCGTAATAGTAGTTCATTTTTTGAGGGAATTATGCATGGGCCCGTTCGGGAAAGATTAGAAGATCTGCTGCACGCTGATCGGGATAAGACGGAGTTAGCTGAGCACCTGGCCGCGTGTACCGAGTGTTCATCGCAGCTCGACGCGATGAAGTCTCAATCTATGCAGCTTGCCAGCCTTCGCCCTCCTGATAATGTGGAACCCGCCGCCGGATTTTACGCCCGGGTTTTGCAGCGCATAGAAGAGTACGAGATAGATTCCTTTTGGGCATTCTTCAGCGATTCTGTATTCAGTAAACGCCTGGCAGCGGCTTCGTTGACGATCGCCCTGGCGCTCGGCACTTACGTTGTCTTCCAAAGCGCGGGATCTTCGCTGACCCGCCAAAATGTCATAGCGATAAACGGCAAGCTTCACTACGATTTCCCTGTTATGGGCAGTCAAGAGGAGCAGCGCGACGCGGTATTAGACAACTTTGCCGAACATCACTTAGCCGAAGAGCAAGGACAAACAAGATAGCTACTCCAGCGTCCATTCGTCGAAGCATTGTGCGGCACCGTGACGTGACCTGGTCCAATCCCAGGGTGCTGTTGACGCTGACGCTGATCTTCCTGTGCGGTGCCGCATTTGGCGTGGCTCTTGCCAGTGGCTATTTCCATTCGCACCGGCCGCCTCAAGCAGCAGTTCCGTCGGCTATCGAGCGAGCTCGCCATGTCGGCCTGTCAAATCTCAAGTTGAAGCTCAAACTGACCCCCAGTCAAGAGCAGACGATCATGAAAATCCTCGACGATTACGGGAAGTTTTATCAAAACATCGAGGACGAACGGGAAGACGTGGCGCAGGATGGCAAGAGGCGCATCCTCGAAGTCTTAACTCCAGATCAAAGAAAACTCTTCAATGAGATAGTCGGTCAAGGCCGCTCGTAATTGGCTATCCCTGGTTTGACGGCTTCTTCTTTTTGCAGCAGGGGCCTTCCTCTTGCATTTTTTTTTCCACTGCAGCCATCAGGCGTGAGTGGATGTCAGCGGGTACCGCCTGTGCTTCTAAACCTTTGAAAACTCGGAGTGTTTTCGCTGTCGTATCGTAAACCACCCAACAATTCGGGCACTCGGTGACGTGCTTTTCAAGGGTGGCCCGCGTGGCGGGGTCGAGCGTCTCTTCGAGATAATCGTTCAGCTCTCGGAGAAACTGCTTACAGGTAAGCAAACGCGTCGTCCCCCTTGTGCTTGAACTGCCGTGTAAGCTTCTCGCGAAGCTGCAACCTGGCTCGAAGTAGTCTGCTCTTAACTGCGGAAATTGACAAACCTAGTGCCTCAGCGGTTTCCTCTATTGACATCTCTTCGATGTCACGAAGCACAAAAACGGTGCGGTACGCCGGCTTTAAACTTTGCACAGCCTGGTCCAGCAGCTCGGCCAGCTCCTCGCGTGAATAGGTCTCCTCAGGATTCTCGTCCCAGACGGCGATCTCCCGCGGCACCTCGTCCTCACCGGTGTCGATCGGCTCATCGAGCGGAACAGACCGGTCGGAGCGCCGTTTCCGCAACTTCATCAACGCCTCATTCACCGCTATCCGGACGATCCAGGTATAAAACTTGGAATTGCCTTGAAAATCATCGAGATGGGTATAGGCCTTCAAAAAGGCCTCCTGCAGCACATCCTCCGCATCGTCATCGTTTTGCGTGATCTGTTTGGCCATGCGGAACACGCGTCGGTCATAATGCTGCACAAGTTCTGAAAAGGCGTCGGCGTCACCCGCTTTGGCGCGCGCAACCAACGCGGATTCATCGAAGAGAGGACTGGTGACGGAAGTGCCCAAGGAGACGGTAACACCAGTTTAGCAGCGACCTTTATCCATCAATCCCGCATCTCACCCGGCCTTAGCTTCTGCATAAGGAACCTTGACATTGTATTGGAACGGGACTACCCTTCACCTAGAATGTCTACTCAGGATAAATCTCCGCTGAGTAGGAGTGAAGAAGACAAATCATGAAGCGCCGCCATTTAAAGAGTCTCGAGGCAGACATCCGGCAGCACATCGAGATCGAAACTCAGGACAACATCGAGCGCGGCATGGCGCCGGAGGAAGCGCGTCGCGCAGCTCTTCTCAAATTCGGAAACAGGGCACTGGTGAAAGAAGACACGCGCGCTGTCTGGAACCCTGTCTGGCTGGAACAGTTGTTGCAGGATTTCCGCTACGGACTACGCATGCTGGCCCGCACTCCAACCTTCACCGCCGTGGCGCTCGTTACGCTCTGTTTAGGAATTGGCTTGAACACGGCGGTGTTTAGCGTGGTACGGGCCGCGGTGCTCCGGCCCTTGCCCTATCCGGATGCAGAGCGGCTGGTATGGCTCAGCGACTACGACAAGTCCGGCAAGGCGGACTTTCCGATCAGACGGAACGTCTTCTTCAAGTGGCAAAGTCATGTCGAGTCGTTTGAGAAAGTTGCCGCCTTCGCCGACGAAACCGGCGTCTTGGCTACGCCTAGCGGAAGCGAACAAGAGCAATTTGCCGCCGTAGCTGGAGATTTTTGGAGCCTCACAGGGGGCCATCCTCGCCTCGGACGGCTCTTCGGGCCAAAGGAAACCGGCTCTCTTGTTCTTTCCTACGACTTGTTCGAACAAGGCTTCGCTGGCAATGCCAAGGTGATTGGACAGACAGTGAGTCTGAACAATCGTCCTGTTACCGTCGTCGGCGTGCTCGAGAAAGGCTTTCGCTTGTTACCTGCTGCCGGCGGTTCTCGGCCGTTGAAACGGCAACTTTATACATCGATTCCACCGGATGAGCCCGCCGATGTCATATCGCGCGAGCCTAAGGAACCGTCTCCCACGAGCGTAGTGTCGGTAGTGGCAAAACTGAAATCCGGCGTTTCGGTCGAACAGGCGCAAACGGAAATCCGAAGCCTTCGGTCGCACGATTCGTCGGACACGCCATTTCTGCCCCTGGCGCAACTTCGCGCCATACCGTACCAGGAGAGAATCGTCGGCGATATCAGGCCTGCGCTTTTAGTTCTGCAGGCGGCGGCTTGCCTGGTTTTCCTGATCGCCGTCGTGAATATAGCCAATCTCTTGCTGGCCCGCGCTAGTACCAGGCAGCGTGAAGTAGGGATTCGCGTAGCCGTAGGAGCGGGGCGAGCGCGAGTGGCCAGGCAGTTCCTGACGGAGAGTCTGGTCTTAGCACTCCTGGGATGCATTGCGGGGATAGGTCTGGCAAAGGCGGCAATTGTATTAGTGGTTCGGCTGGGATCTACAACCATTCCGCGCTTAAATGAGAGCCGGATCGACAGCAACGTACTCGCGTTCAGTTTGATGATTTCGCTTTCGGCCGCTATCCTGTTTGGATTCGGACCGGTTGTGTCGTTGTGGAGGGCGAAGCTGAATGACGTACTCAAGGAGGGGGCACGAGGCGCGTCGGCAGGTCCAGGACGCTTGCGAATTCGGGCGCTACTAGTAGCCGGGGAACTTGCCTTGGCGATTATCCTGCTAATTGGCGCCGGACTCATGCTGAAGAGCTTTTGGCGCATGTATACTCAGCCACCGGGATTCCATCCAGAGAAGATCGTCACCATGCAAGTCTCGCTGCCGGAAGGGCAATACAAAACCAAGCCGGCGAAGGAAGTCTATTTCCGGAATCTTCTGCAACGCTTGGAGAGTGCGCCCGGTTTGGAGGCAGCCGGCTTCGAAGCGGGAGCCATCACGATGATCGGGCCGGGAAATCCATTTCACGAGCAGATCGGCGCGGTGAAGTTTACATCCACATCAGCGGAATATCTTCGCGCCCTTGGAATGCGCCTAATCAAAGGGCGCTGGCTAACGAATGAGGAATCGAACGGAGTGGTGCTAGTAAATGAGACCTTCGCTCGGTCGCTGTATCGTGACCGTAATCCGATCGGTAATAGCATCCGCGTGTTTCGCCGCACTACGGAAAGCACCATTGTCGGCGTAGTCTCCGATCTCAAGCGCTTTGCGCTCGACCAGGACACGATGCCGGAAGTATATATGCCATACGAGCAGTTCCCAGTTCTCCTGAATCCGTACATTGCGATCCGCACAACCGGCGATACCGCAGCCGCCGCCCGTTCCATGCGGAAGCTCATCGCGGGGATTGATCCCACGGCTCCCATTTTCGACGTGATGACCATGGAGCAAGCACTCAGTGATTCGATTGCTCCGCGGCGCTTGGACCTGTTGCTATTGGGAAGCTTTGCCGCAGTCGCGTTGTTACTGGCGCTAACAGGAATCTACGGCGTGATCTCTTACGCCGTCACGCAACGTACACAAGAGATCGGAGTTCGGATAGCACTCGGGGCGCGACGGAATCAAGTAGTTCGCATGGTGCTATGGCAGGGACTAGGGACTGCCTTGGCCGGCATCGCAGCAGGGTTGGCTGCCGCCGTTGGACTGACACATTACATGGCGAGCTTGCTCTATGGCGTGAAGCCGCACGACGCCTCTGTATTTCTGGTCGTGGCTCTAACGCTCGCAGCAACTGCACTACTTGCGTCGTGCGGCCCGGCAGTTAAGGCCGCGCTCGTCGATCCCGTCATAGCCTTGCGGTACGAATGATCGAACGCGACGCATAGGTTTGAATCGTCTGTTACGCTCGAATTGACCCATCAGAATGAGCAGCCCGATTACCGTTACATTGCCGGACGGGAGCCAAAAATCCGTCGCAGCAGGCACACGCCCGCTTGACGTAGCCCAGTCCATAAGCCCCCGACTGGCGTCAGACGCCATCGTCGCCCGCGTCAACGGAGAGCTTTTCGATCTCACGCGGCCGCTCGACACCGACGCTAAACTCGAGATTCTCACCACTAGAAATCCGGAATCCCTGCAAGTATATCGGCACTCAACCGCGCATCTGCTGGCTGCCGCCGTCCTGGAATTGTTTCCCGAGACCCAGCTCGGCATTGGACCGCCCACCGAAACCGGCTTCTACTACGACTTTCAACGTGGTGCCAAGTTCACGCCCGAGGATCTCGAGAAGATAGAAGGGCGCATGCGCGAGATTCAGGCGCGCAATTTACTCTTCGAACGCAAACTCACCCCGAAGCCTGTCGGCCTCGAAAAATACCAAAACGACTGGATGAAGCGTGAATTAATCGAAGAACGTGCCGGCGATATCTTCTCCGAATACACTCTCGGCCCCGACTTCATCGATTTCTGCCGCGGTCCGCACGTCTCTTCCACTGAAAAGCTCAAAGTCTTCAAGCTTCTGTCGATTGCCGGAGCTTATTGGAAGGGGAACGAAAAGAACCCACAGCTTCAACGGATATACGGGACCGCCTTCTTCACCAAAAAAGAACTCGACGATTATCTGAATCGGCTTGAGGAAGCGAAGAAGCGCGATCATCGCCGTATCGGTAAAGATCTCGAACTCTTCGCGGTCAATGAACTGGTCGGCGCTGGCCTGCCGTTATGGCTGCCCAAGGGCGCTGCGGTCCGGCGGGTACTGGAAGATTATATCGTCGAAAAAGAGCGTAAAGCGGGCTATCAGCATGTGTACACACCCGATCTCGCGAAGATCGAGCTCTATCAGCGGTCGGGTCATTGGGAGCATTATCACGAAGACATGTTTCCTCCCATGCAGCTCGAAACGGAGCAGATGGTCTTACGCCCGATGAATTGTCCGCATCACATTCTGATTTACAGATCGAAGATGCACAGCTACCGCGACCTTCCGGTACGGATTGCGGAATTGGGCACAATGTATCGCTACGAACGCTCCGGCGTGCTCAGCGGCTTGAGCCGGGTGCGCTGCATGACTCTCAACGACGCGCATATCTTCTGCACGCCCGACCAAATCAAGGAAGAGTTCACAGCCGTGATGCGGCTGGTCGAGAGCGCTTACCGCGACCTGGGCATCACGCAATACAGCTACCGGCTCTCGCCTAGGCGATAAAGCTTGCGGGAAGTACGTCGCGAACGATGCTATGTGGACACTGGCTGAGCGCGTGCTCCGCGAAGCGATGGATTCCTTAGGCTTGCCTTATACGGAAGCCCCCGGCGAAGCCGCATTCTATGGGCCCAAACTCGACATTCAACTGGCCGATGTCATGGGCCACTGAAGAAACATATTCTACGATTCAAATCGACTTTCATTTGCCCAATCAGTTCGATCTGTCATATATCGGCCCGGACGGACAACATGCGCGCCCGGTGATGATTCACCGTGCGATCGTGAGCACCATGGAGCGCATGATCTCTTATCTCATCGAACTCTATGGAGGCGCATTCCCGGTTTGGCTCGCCCCGGTACAGGCGGTCGTCCTCCCCATCACGGACAAGCAAAACGAGTACGCGCGCCGGACTTTAGAGAAGTTGATGGATGCCGGGTTCCGCGCTGAACTCGATGAGCGGAGTGAAAAAGTGAATTTGAAAATCCGCGAGGCGCAACTTCAAAAAGTTCCCTACATGCTGGTCGTCGGTGAGCGTGAAGCTCAGGCCGGAGAGGTCTCAGTGCGGAACCGTAAAACCGGCGATCAGGGAGCTACCGGCGTGGATAACTTCATCGGGCGCCTCAGAGAAACGATTTTGAGCAAGAACTTGAGCGAGTAGCTTCCTATTCCTGTTCCACCGGTACGCGATCGCGCGTGCGGATCAGGCCCCCTTCGACCAATTCGAACCGGCCGTCTCGCCAGCGCATGTTTCGGCTCAAATAGCTCGCCACCCATACCGCGAAGCCGAGCAAATCTCTTAACGGATAGAGCCAGGGCTTGTTTAAGCATTCCTGATCACGCGCAACGCCCCAGCCGACTAGATAACCTTCGATCACCCGGTTCAGAAGACTCGCGCAGAAAAGATCCATTCCGAGTGCCGGATGCCGCAGCAACAGACCTGCCAGCAGCCCTAAGACTCCATAGGGCATCGCAAACACAAAGACCGTTCCGAAATGCCCCTTCGGCCGTGAATATTTAGTGCCCGTCGCCCAGCGCACCTGACGTTGCCACATTTTGCGGAAATTCATCGGCGGGACGATATGCGAGATGATGTGCCGCGATAAGACAACTCGAAAGCCCTGCGCGGCGATCATATTGCCGATCACAAAGTCGTTCGAGAAATAATGGCCGAGCGCCTTGAATCCGCCGATTGCATCGAGCGCCCTGCGCCGCACCGCGATGGTGGGACCTAGCCCGAATTTCATGCCCTCTAAAAGGTTCGCGACCAGCACTCCGGCCGTCATCTCTACACTCATTCCTGATGCGTCCAGCGCTGACCAGATGCTGCCCCTGCTGAGTCCCCGATAAACACATGTGAGCATTCCGGCAACGCTCTCACGAAAAGCAGGAGCTATCTCCGACAGATACTTCGTATCTACTTCGACATCGCTATCACTTGTGACAAGCAGATCGTGACGAGCAATCTCTGCCATCCTTGCAAAAGCATGCGCCGGAGGATTAGGCCAAACCGGTTCGCCCGTAACCAGAATTCGCGAAGATATATTTGGATAGTTCGCCCTCACCTTCTCGGCTATGGAAAGCGCTGCATCATCGGCGCGGTCGACGGCGAAGATAATCTCGAACTCGCCTGGATAATCCTGTAAAAAGAAGCTCTCCAGATTTCGCTCCAACTGAACTTCGATCCCGTGTAACGGCTTCAGAATCGAGACGCCGGGCAAGTCGTTCGCGCCGGTTGCAGAGGCTTCGCGCTTCTGGCGGTTTGCCTCGCTGCGGAATTTGACCAGCCCCGCCAAAACCAGTAGCAGGTAGACAGTTGAGGAAATAATCCCGACGATAGCCACGCTCAACAGCAAAGATCCAATTTCCGTCATATTGATTCCGAAACCTTCGATCCGGTGAAACTCACTCTAAGCACTTCGGGCCAAAGGCCGGCAGCACAAAATCCGGCTGCACTTTCGAATGCGCCCAGCCGTTCGGAACCGGGCTATAGACAGCGCACTTCACATTTCGACACAAAACTGATGCGGCTCCGCGAGCGCGCGTTGCCTCGAAGCGGGCTTCGTCACAGCCAGCGAAAAACGCTCGCCATGCAGCTCCCAAATCCGTTCGATCACCCCCGCGACACGCCACAGGAATCCGCTGTCGGCGAGGACACCATCTGAGTCGAATTTCCTTGCTTGAATCGGACGCGCCTCAAGTTGCGCCGGAGCGGCACACGCGCCTTCGCATTCCGGAGACGCACTCGTCCCCGAAACCGTACTGAAACCCATAGCCTTCCCCTAAGAAGTCAACTATATTGTCTCATTCTGGAGAGGTAAAAGGAGCGTTCTAAAGTTGGGTCAAAGGAAATCTCCTGCGGAGAGATTTCACGCTCCGAATTGAGCCGGCGCGAGAGTTGTTTGGCCGGTGCTGAAACGATTCGGCTTCTCATCCGTTCCCGGAAGCGGCTCTAACTCTTGCCTTCGCTCTTCCCCGCGGGGTAGTCATTCCTTCAAAGGAAAATGCCGGTTTCAGAATGAGCTCCGAGACGGCATCGGCCGTCAATGCATGACCGTGCGAGTCGGAGAAAAAAGCGGATGATTCGTCGGCGCTTAACGAGTATCGCTGCCCACCCCGGGAGCTGTGACGATAGCTGACATCTACGCTCAGGTCCTGTTCGTTGAAATCGATGTTGATCAGTTGCTGAGCCCCATTGCGGGCTGTGTAAGTTACGCGAAAGCGATCTGCACTGATCGGCTTCGCCTCCGTCTTTGCTTGGTAGAGCTGGTTGAAACTGTGCGACGCGTCCGTTAATGCGTTACAGAGATCGCGCCATAAATAGGAGGCACCGCGCACCAAGTGTTCTTCGGCCCGTTTCTTCCGTTCTACCCAGTTCAACGCTGCGCCTTGTTCTTCTGCAAACATGGTTCAGTTGCCCGTCGGCCTGCGGGCAATAGGCCGCAGAGGCAGCCGGGATATTCGTCCTCAATTCACCACCCGTGGACGATGCTTCCGAAAAAAGTCGCCCACCTCTTAGTGGTCTTCTTCAGGATCAGCAGATCATCTCGCTTTTCCAATCTGTCTGGGCCGCTCTCTTCTTCGGTTTCTGAGCCGGTCGCGTTATGTATATGGATTATGCATACGGAACTGGTAATCTCCCTCTACATCCGCCCGAGAGATGAACCGTTCCCTTCCTCCTTTCGCCGGCGCTGTGGCGCTTCTCTAGATAGTATAGTCGCGGCAACGCTTAGGGCGGCCAGCCAGACGCGTTCCCAGTCAGCCCAAGATGACTGCCCGAATCAGGTGGTCCCTTGCATTGGGATAGCGTGCTAAATATCCTCTCAGCCTTCGGGAGGCAGCACGCTGTCCAGTCGAAGTTCGATACCAAGGATATCGGCCCGCAGCGCTCCCTGGCTTCCAATCTCTGCGGGCGGCTGCTCGCGATCAAAGATCCACGCCTGACGCCGATAAGGATCGATGACCCACGCGCAGGGCACACCCATGCTCTGATAGTCGCCGACGGAACCGTTGACCCGGCTCCAGCGATCCTCTGGTGAGAAAATCTCCACACAAGCAGCGGTGGCTCACTGATGATTTCTTGGTCCAGGCTGCTATGACACAAACGTCGGGGATCCTGACACGATTTGGCGAGACGCGAACTCGCTGTTCCACTACTGCAAACTCTGACCTGCCTTTGAGCAGAATCTTCAACTGAAAAACGACTTCTGTCTGCGAAAAAGCGTGTTTGATTTTTCCCACATTCCGCTCGATCACGGCGCCATCAATGTATTCGCAATCCGGCGAATAATCCGTGTTCAGGTATTCCTCGAGCGCAACCAGCTTCGGTGCTGTAGCCATCGAATTTACTAGTAACATTGTCGCGCAACTTTCACTTTTGCGGATACGTCACGCGCCTACCATCCACCTGGGCCCAAGCTGTCAGCTTGTGCTCCTTCGAAGTGGTTTCGCTTAGAATATCGATCACCTCGATTCCTCTCGCCAGCAGCGCATCTCCTACCAGCGATCGATGGCATCTCCACGGAACAGCTTCCGCGCACATGATCGCTGTCCGTTTCTTCGTTGCAACTTCGACCAACCAATCCACCGCCTCGGCAAACTCGCTCGTCTGCATGTAGTCGGCAAAACCGCGAAAAGAAGCGTTCTTCCAGCCCGTGTTGATCGAGCCTTTCTTCGCGTGCCGCAATCCGCCGAGCGCTGGCGCTTGCACGTACTCGATTCGGTTTTCCTCCAGGCTCTTTCGCAGCGCGTCACCCTCGAATTGCGGATTTCTTCGCGAACGGGGAATGGTCCTGATGTCGACGTCCAGCTCAATCTCGAACGCCTGCAAAAGCCTGACGAACTCCTCTGCCGTGCGCGTCGAGTGCCCAACCGTAAAGATCACTCCGTCTGTCCTTTCTCAAGGCGCCGGCCTGATCCTGAGTGTCTCCTTGGCATCGATTCGTTCAAACTCCATCGGGAAGCTCTTTCCTACGTAGTAAGCCGGCCACTCGTCTTTGTAGTGTTTGGAAGCCACATACCCGGATTCACCCGTCGTCAGATTTTGTACCGATTTGTCCCAATCCGCGAGATCTGCGACCATCCGTTCGGAGGGCCCCAAGGTGGGGGTGGTTTGCTTGACGGTAGTGCTCGATCCGCTCATCGGAACCGGCCCGATATCGAAATAGCCGGAGACCAGGGGCAGCTCTTTCCCGACAGGATGCGCGAATTTCCATTGCAGCATTCGACCCCATCTCCACTTCGAAACGGGAGTTCCCTGCAGCTTTCTCCCGTCCCGCAGCGCTCTGCTCAAATTTTCCAGTAGCCAGCCGTCCCACTCGTCCTTGGCCACCCACCCGGAGGGCCTGCTCCGCAGCAAATCTTCGATAATACTTGGCCTCGGAAGGATCGACGGAACCTGACGGTTTTGCGCGTCTGTGAGCTGCGTCTTCTCGCTCGGGAGGCCACCCGTCTTCTCCGCGGAAGCTGGCGATCCGGACCGCAGTCCCTTCTCTACCGACGGCTGGACAGCAGGCGGGAGTATCGCCGTAACCAGGGCGCTTCCCGCCTGTCTGTTTAGCAATTGCGTAATCATGGGCGCAGCTTCATCCTTGTCCATCTGGCCGTTCCACCCTCGCAGCACATCGACCGCCTCGCGCACCAGCGCATCGCTGCTGCCCTTCCTGGCAAATGCCGCCACGATCTGGCGCGCTAGAAAATCGTCATACGCTGAATAGACATCTTTCTGAATCGCAAGCATGTCCGCGACGGTCAATTTCTTGGTTGCTTCGAGCCGCGCCCTTATCTGCCGGATCCGATACCGATCGTGATAGCTGCCGTCGACCCGATACGGATAGCCAGGCGGAAACGGATTCTGGTTCGCCGTAGCAACGATGCCCGACTCTGGATTGAAGATGCTCGGCAACTGTTCGAAAGGAATGTAGCCGTCCCACTCAAAATTCCCCGAAGCTCCATCGAGCGGCACATCTCCGTCGAAGCCGCGCCGAATCGGAAACCTTCCAGTCGCCTGATATCCGATGTTTCCCGCTTTGTCGGCATAGACAAAATTCTGCCCCGGGCCCCAGAAGTCCTGTAAGGCTGCCCGGAATTCGCTCCAGTTTTTTGCCCGGTCCAAATCGAAAAACGGGAAAGTGAACCCGTCCGTCGCCGACCAGCGCAGGCTGTACGCCCTGGCGCCCGCATTGATCAGCACAGGTCCGTGTCTGGTCACCCAGATGTTTATGGCAACCGGCTTCTGTCCCCGCACACCGATCATTTGGCGGTCAAGCTGCGCCTGCTCGATCTTCCCTTTGAAGACATACTGCCCGCTTCGCTCATCCAAGCGCTCGTCATACAGATCCATGACGTCTGCCTGCACGTTGGTAACGCCCCAGGCAAGCTGCTGGTTGTGCCCCGTGATCACGCAAGGCAAGCCCGGCAGGGATGCTCCGGATACGTCCATTCCAGGCGCCTTCAGTTGTATCAGGTACCACGTAGGTGGAATGCCGTAGGAGAGATGCGGATCGTTCGCCACCATCGGCCTCGCATCGGCCGTGTGCGCACCCGATACAGACCACGCGTTCGAACCCGGACTCACATATCCTCCCTGCAATGCTGGAAACAGGAGCCGGGCTTTGGCCGGATTGCTGCTCGCCGCCAGCAAGGCGCCTTTCTCGAACTCGAACTCCGCGGTGTCGGTCAAATCCCGGAACATGACCAAGCCCACCAGAAGCGAATCCGCCACTGTCCACGGCCGCGGATCGTAGGCGTGACCCGGAAGTGAGAACTCCAGCGAGTAATCGCCCCGGTGGGTTTTGATGAAGTAGTTCACTCCACGCGCATACTCCACCATCACAGCCCGGTCCGACGCGCGCAGACCGGCCGCCTCTCCTTCCGCTATCGACCGCATTCGCATGCGCCGCGCTTGCTCATCCGCCTTCAAAGCGGCAGCTCCGAAAACCTCCGAAAGGTCCCCCGCCGCGAACCTCCGGAGCACGTCCATCTGCCACAATCGGTCTTGGGCCGCTACGAATCCCTGCAAGAAGATCGCGTCCTGCCAGCAAGTTGCCTGCACATGAGGAATTCCGCGCTCGTCTCTCGTCACTGTGGCCTCGCCGCGGACAGGAGCCTCCAGTTCTCCCGATGTCTTCGGCAGCGGACGCACAGCATAC
Source organism: Terriglobia bacterium (assembly GCA_963799755.1). Taxonomy (GTDB): domain Bacteria; phylum Acidobacteriota; class Terriglobia; order Bryobacterales; family Bryobacteraceae; genus Bog-105. The sequence goes on from CAWCYQ010000008.1 coordinate 92,952, forward strand.
CAGTAAACGGCGATCGCCAGCAGCACAAGAACAAGTGCGACGCTTACGTTGATAATGCGCACCAAGCGGGATAGCACGGACCGATTTTACTCTGCCGCAGCATTCGCTTCCCACAGCGGCAGCAAACGCGATCGCCAGCTTTACCCATGACCATTCGCTTCGTCATCCTTGCGCTGCTCCTCGCCGCCAACGCCTTTTTCGCAGCTTCCGAAGTAGCGCTCGTCTCAGTTCGTCAATCGCGATTGAACGAATTGGCCGAAGCCGGTCACGCCGGAGCTCAAAGCGCGCTGAGCCTTCTGGCGAACCCGGGAAGACTGCTATCGGTTACTCAAGTAGGCGTGACGCTCGCCAGTCTGGGTGTCGGATGGGCCGGCGAAAACACGCTCTACGGCGTCTTTCGGTCCGCTCTTGACCCGCTTCATATTCACGCCCCGGCTGCTCTCATCCACGCTGTCGCTTTCACCTTCGCGTTTCTGATCATCAGTTATTGCCACGTTATCGTAGGCGAGGTCGTACCAAAGAATCTCGCCATTCAAAAAGCCGACCGCCTCGCCATTCTCGTTGCCCCCGCTCTGCTCGTCTTCTATCGCCTCTCGCAGCCCTTTGTCTATGTAATCGAACGCTCCTCCGCGCTGATACTGCGGGCACTCGGCGTTCCCGGAGGTCACATCCGCGGCGGACACACACCCGAAGAGCTGAAATACATCGTACATAGCATTCGTCACGAAGGACGTCTTCAGCAATTCGAAGAAGATGCTATCGAGCAGTTGATTGATCTCTCCGACTTCAACGCTCGCGAGATTATGACGCCTCGTAATCACATCGTCTCTCTGCCGGTCGAATCCAACCTGGAAACCGTGCTCGACGTTATGACCGAGCATCAATTCACCCGAATGCCTGTCTTCGAGGGACGTCCGGAACAAATTATCGGCATCGTTCACTACAAAGATTTGATGCGCGTCTGGGTCGAGACCCGCTTCCCCTATGACCGGCGTCGCCCTTTGCGCCCATTTCGCCTGCGCCGCTTTGTACGCAAGCCGCTCGTCGTGCCTGAGACAAAGCCGCTCAACCAGTTGATCGGAGAATTTCGTGACAGCCATACGCGCATGGCGCTAGTCGTTGATGAATTTGGCACCGTCACGGGCCTGGTGACGCTCGATGACCTTCTTGAACAACTCTTCGGAGAAATCGGCGACGAACACGATATCTCCCCGCCGGCGCCTTCTTACCAGGAACGCGTCCTTCAGCTCGAAGGCACCACCTCTATTCGCGATCTCGAGACGCGCTACAATCTCGTTCTCCCGGCGGACGCGGGATTCGAAACGCTAGCTGGTTTTCTGCTCTATCAGTTCGGTCGTATTCCTAAAGTGAAAGATTCGGTCGATTACGATGGCCGGCGCTTCACTGTCACTCACATGGATCGTAATAGGATCGCTACCGTCTTGATCGAAAGACTCGACTCCACGCAGCAGCCCGATCCGCTCAATGAGGGCTGACTCGAACAGCCTTCCCGCGCGGCAGCAGCACGAGCGCCTTGCCTTCAGCGCGCTTGTCGCCGTTTGCTTTCTCTGGGGGGACCACCTATGTTGGAATCCGCATCGCCCTCGAGAGTCTGCCGGTAGCCGTTGTCTCTATCTATACGTTTGTCAATCCGGTTGTCGCAATCCTGCTCGGTTGGGTCTTCTTTCGCGAGCCGTTCGGATCTCGCGAGCTCGCCCCCATGCTCATCATCTTCCTTGGCATTGCCCTCGTCAGATGGAGCGAGACCAGTCGCCGCCTCAGTCCATGTAAGACGGTGGTTTGATCCCTTTAGCCCGCAGATACATCTCCGCTGAGGCTCGATGATGTGCCGCGTGTTCCAGCATTGCAATCAGCGTCGTCAAACCGTTCATAGCTCCACCCTCGCCTTTATAGCTCTTCTCCATCTGCTCCGGCGTCAGTTTCGAGACACTTTCGATCGCCTTGTCGTATTGCGATTTGACATACGCCATCACATCCGTCTTGCTCATGCTCGTGGGTTTTGGCGGATTCGGTTTCTCTCCACTGAATACCGATAGGAAATAGTCTAAGGATTCCCCGATATGCGCCATCTGCTCGGCAAAGCTCATCTGCGGCTTCGTCAATTTGAAATCGTAGTCCGCAGCCGGCATTGCATCCGCTACTTTCAGCGTGAAGTCCCGTGAATTCTTCAACCGGCTCACAATTGTGTCCCGCATGAAGTCTGTCGACTGTGCGAAAACGGCTGGCGCAAAGACCACGGCTGCGAGCAGCGTAAGTGCCACTGATCCTTTTTTCATAGGTAACCCCCCAGATAGTCTACTGCAAGGGCCAGATCCGGTTGTTGGACTCGCTCACTCCTCCCGCAGCGCAATCAGAGGATCGAGCAGCGCGGCTCGACGTGCAGGCAAGAAACTAGCCGCCAGCGCCGTTACCAGCAACAACGCCGCAGAGCTGCCGATGATCCAGGGATCGGTGAACTGCACTCCATAAAGCTGGCTTGCGACAAACCGCCCACAAGCAAGCGCGGCGGGCAGTCCGATGGCCAGTCCGAGGAGCACCAACATCATCGACTCGCTAAGCACGCCGTGAACGATGGCGCGCGGCCGCGCGCCAAGCGCCATACGAATTCCAATCTCGTTAGTACGCCGCGCCACCGAATAGGCGATCACGCCATATAGCCCGATGGAAGCAAGCAATAACGCCAACGCGCCGAAAAACCCGGCGAGACCAGCCAACAGCTTTTCCTCGCGCAACGACCGATCCACCTTTTCAGCCAGCGTCTTGACCTCCGAAATCACCAGACTCGAGCTCTCAGCTCGAATCGCTTGACGGATTGAGCCGATCAGCGCTTCCGGCCGGCGCTTTGCGCGCACAACCAGGTCGCTGAATCCGTCCGGATTTGAGTCCTGTTCATTGTAAACGAAGAATGCCGCGACAGGCTGTTCGCGAACGCTCTCATATTTCGCGTCTTTCACCACGCCGACTATTTCAAAATCGTAAGGGTCTGAGGGCGTAAGTGAGAAGCGGCGTCCTATCGCCGATTCATGCGGGAATAACTGGCGTGCGAAAGTTTCGTTCACTACTGCAACCGGCGTCGATTTCAGAGTATCTTGCGCGCCGAAGGATCGCCCCTGAAGAATAGGAATACCGAGAACGCGAAAATACTGCTGACCGACGTGATTCCCATCGATGTTTTTGGCGTTTGCCTCCGTACGCGCCACACCCTCTGGCCAGACGAAAGATCTCCAATGTCCCTCACCGAAGTTCACCTCGGAGAAGCTGGCGGCTTCCACGCCGGGCAGAGTCTGAATACGCGCCTCCAATCGGCGATACAGATTTCGTAACGCCGGCCCCTTGACGTCGATCGAATCGCTGTCGACTTGCATCACCAGAACTCGATCCTTTTCAAATCCGGTGTTTGTCTGTTCGAGTTCCTGCAGCGTTCTTACGAAGAGTCCCGCGCCGATGATCAGGAAAACCGCCAAAGCCACTTGAGCTGCTACCAGCGCCTGGCCCAATCGGCTGTGCGATTGCGATTTTGCCAATCCCATGCCTTCTTTGAGCGACGGTCCCAAGTCCACTCCGGTCATTTGGAGCGCCGGCAGAGTGCCGAAGAGCAGGCCCGTCAATAAGGAAAGCCCGAAAGTAAACAGCAAGACTCCGCTGTTCGGTCCTACATCAAGGGGAATTCGATTCGCGTCCGCAGAGACCATCGCCAGCAGCAAATGCGCGCCGCCGATTGACAAGAGCAGGCCGAGACACCCGCCAAGGAATGCAATCAAAAGGCTCTCCGAAAGTAATTGGCCGATCAATCTACGTCTCGACGCACCGACTGCAAGCCGCACCGCTATTTCCCGTTGGCGTGCCTCGGCCCGCGCCAGCAGGAGATTGGCGATATTGACACAGGCGATCAGCAAAACAAGACCAACTAAAACCATCAGGATTTGCAGTGGACGTGAAAACTGCCGCCTCAACCGCGAAATGCCGCGCGATGCTTCCGTCAATCTCACTTGTGCCCTCCGCATAGCATCGATGCGGTCCGCCGAAGGAGAAGAACCCGCCACGGTATGCAGCCATTGCTGGAATTGCACATTTGCGCTCGCCTGCGCTGCAGCAAGAGTGGCGCCAGGCTTCATGCGGCCGATGAGCCATAATGATTGCGTCAGCGCGCCATGCGCATCGCTCGTATCCGCTTGAGCGCGGGCTTCGACCGCCAGCGGAACCCAGACATCCGGAGGCGTTCCCACCACAGTGCCGAAAAACTCGGGAGCGGCCACGCCAATAATGATCAAAGCGGTTCCGTTAAACGAAAAAGTGCGGCCAACAACGCTCCGATTCTGACCAAAGCGCCGCTTCCAATATCCGTAGCGCAACACTGCGACGGGAGGGCCTCCTTGTCTGCGATCGTCTTCGGGTAGCAGTACGCGCCCTTCCGCCGCAGACACGCCCAGCATAGTGAAATAGTTTCCCGAGACGAGCCGGACTTTCAGCGGCTCCAATTCGGAGTTACCGCCGCCGAATCGCACGTGTACATCCTGGGCCAAACTCTCCATGGCCACGATGCCGGAGAATGCACCAGATGTGCCGCGTAGCTGTTCAAAGAACGGATGTGAAAACAGCTCTGGCGGGTTGTGCGGGAAGTCATCGTTAATTCCCGAAACGTGCCCTTCGCCAAATAACACCAACTGCTCCGGATGTTGTACCGGCAAACTGCGAAGCATCAGCGCGTCCATCACACTGAAGATCGCCGTATTCGCTCCTATACCCAGAGCGAGGCACAGCACGGCAACAATCGTGAAGGCCGGACTGCGCCGCAGCATGCGCAGAGCGAATCGCACATCCTGAACGCCGTTTTCCAGCCACCGTGTGCCGCGCGCGTCCCGGCACTCTTCCTTCATGTATTCAAGCGCGCCGAATTTCAGACTCGCGCTGCGTCGCGCTTCCTCCGGTTTCATGCCGGAGCGAATGTTGTCGGTTACTTGTTGGTCGAAATGGAATCGAAGCTCAGCGTCAAGGTGTTTTTCGAGCTCAGCCTTATTCAGCAGTCGCCGCCACCAATTCATGCGTACACCTGTTTCTTCTACACGTTAACATACGGGTAGTGTAGAAGGTCAAGGTATGCCGCAGGTCAAAGGCTCGCCGCTAATCGCCGTCTTACCGGTCCACCATGGCCATCATCCGCTCACTATAACGCGGCCCTGCTACTGCCTCCGATTTCAGCGCTTCGTCCAGTTTCGTCATCTCGTCGGCCGTCAGCTCTAGCGCCGCCGCCGCGATGTTCTCCTCCAGATAACTTATGCGCTTGGTGCCCGGAATCGGCACAATGTCGTCACCCTTGTGGAGCAGCCACGCCAGCGCGATCTGTCCTGGCTTGGCATTTTTCTGCTTCGCAATATCTTCTACCAGCGCAGCGGCCCGCATATTCGCGTCGAAGTTCTCGCCTTGAAAGCGCGGATCGCCTCTACGATAATCGCCTTCCGGGTATTCCTCCGCCCGTTTCACCGCTCCTGTCAGGAAGCCGCGGCCCAGCGGACTGAACGGCACAAGTCCAATTCCCAGTTCACGCAACAAGGGAATGATTTTCGGCTCAAGGTTCCGTTCCCACAGCGAATACTCGCTCTGCAATGCGCTGACAGGATGCGTGGCATGAGCGCGCCGGGTCGTTTTCTCGCCCGCCTCGGAAAGCCCGAAATATCGCACCTTGCCTTCACGGACCAATTCCCCACTGCGCCTGCTACATCCTCGATTGGCACTTTCGGATCGACCCGGTGCTGATAGAGCAGATCGATGCGATCCGTTTGCAACCGCAGCAGTGACGCCTCTGCAACTTCCCGGATATGCGCCGGCCGGCTGTCCGTCCCATTAATCTTTCCGTTCTCGATGTGAAATCCAAACTTGGTCGCCAGAATGACGCCTTCCCGCCTTCCCCTTAGCGCGCGGCCCACCAGCTCTTCGTTTACGAATGGCCCATACACCTCGGCTGTATCAAAAAAATTCAATCCCAATTCGAGAGCCCGATGAATCGTTGCGATGGATTCCTTCTCATCGGCTACGCCGTAGGATTGGCTCATACCCATGCAGCCGAGTCCGAGCTCTGAAACTTCGAGCCCCTGTGTTCCTAACTTCCGTTTGCTTAACATCTTCTCCTCTTATCGTTTTCCGCCGAATGTGACGCTGCCCCCCGCCGGTTTATTGAAAATATCCGGCTTTAAAGGCCCATTCTGTATCACTTTTGAGATCTTCATCTCCTCGGTTTTTATGCCCGGTTCTGTTGAGCGATGCACGATTCGGAACGGAAGCTTCACTCCGTCCACGTCCTTGTAATCCAGAAAATCGGTCACGTGTTTGAAATACGCCGACGTCACTCCGGTCTCGTCCACCCGCACCAACAGATGTGTCGTAGCGTCGAAATAAAGTTTAGTCGCGCCAAGATCGTTCGGCGCAACCACCACGTCCATTTTCCGACCATCTATCGTTTCGGGAGCCGCCGCCGCCAGTTCTGAGTAGATTTGCTGCAAATGCGCGTAGCGTATCGGATTTGCATCTATCTCGAGCGGCTCCTCTGACCCTTTCGACAACTTCGAAACCCGCTTCTTCGCCGAGAGCATCCATCCACTGCCTCCGTCATAGCCCAGTTTCTTCTTGCCATCCAGCAAGAGCACCTTGTTCGGCTTTTGCCAGAAATACGTCAGTTTCGAATGATGCCGCTGCGCATGTGTCTCCCGCGTTTCGATCCGCTCAACCACCTTCATTCCGCCGATAGCCTGCACATAATCGCGCACCACGGCGTTCACTGGCTTACCCGGGGTGTTGTCCGCCCATGTTGCAGGGTTGACGCAAACAACCAGCACGCCCGTCCAAAACAATCCTTTAACCATCACTCGTCAATAGTTTCGCCCATCAACCTGCCCGGAGCCCCAGAAAATCTGCTACGATCAAGCCGCATCGAACCGTCTTACAATAGAGGTATTAGCCCATATGACAGTACTCGAATCGTTGAAAAAACATAGTACGGTTGTGGCAGACACAGGCGATTTCCAGGCTATCCAGCGCCTCAAACCGCAGGATGCCACCACCAATCCTTCCCTGCTCCTAGCCGCGGCACAGCGTCCGGAGTACCATCATCTGGTCGAAGAAGCCATTGAACACGCCGATAAAGAGGGCGGCGATCAGAAGAAACAATCCGAAGCCTTCATGGACGGTCTGTTCGTCAGCTTCGGCCGCGAAATCCTCAAAGTAGTCCCCGGCCGCGTCTCTACCGAGGTGGACGCCTCGCTCAGCTTCGATACTCAGGGAACGTTGAACAAAGCTCGTCACCTGATCGGCATGTACGAAAAGGATAAAACCAGCCGCGAACGCGTCCTCATCAAAATCGCGAGCACGTGGGAAGGCATCAGGGCCGCTGAACAATTAGAGAAGGAAGGCATTCACTGCAACCTGACTCTCTTGTTCAGCTTCGCTCAGGCCGTCGCTTGCGCCGAAGCCGGCGTCACTCTCATCTCCCCCTTCGTGGGACGCATCTACGACTATTACAAGAAGGAAAACGGCGGCAAAGACATTCCGATCGATGAGGATCCCGGGGTCGCCAGCGTGACCCGCATCTACAACTACTTCAAGAAGTACGGCTATAAAACTCAGGTCATGGGCGCCAGTTTCCGCAAAGTGGAACAAATCACCCGTCTCGCTGGTTGCGACCTGCTCACGATCAGCCCTGATCTACTCGAAAAAATGCAGGAAACGCAGGGCGATGTGAAGGCTGCTCTCACGCCGGAGCAGGCCAAAGCCAGCAAGGATGAAAAGATTCATCTCGATGAAAAGAGCTTCCGCTGGATGCACAACGAAGATGCCATGGGTACGGATAAACTGGCCGAAGGCATTCGAAAGTTCAACGCCGACGCTCGCAAGCTCGAGCAATACGCGCGGACGCAGGTCAGAGAAAAAGTCGGAGCGTAATGGCCCGCGCTGCCCGGCAGCTTGTGCTTCTATAGTTTCCTGACAATCTGTCCTTTCAGCTTCGCAAGTGCCGCGGCGGCGTTCCGCAAGCCCGGAGCGATTTCGAGCAGCGGCTCCAGTACGAATCTCCGGTCGAGCATGCGTGGATGCGGCAATTCGAGCTTCGGGGTCTTCATGGTGACCGTCCCGAACAGCAAAATGTCGATGTCTATTATGCGCGGCCCGCGCGGTGGCGCGCCTCGCCGCACTCTGCCCATCTCGCGCTCTATTTTCTGCAGCACCGCGAGTAGTTGCACGGGAAAGCATTCCGTCTCGCACTCGATGACCATATTCAGGAACCACGGTTGATCGGTCACGTCCCGGGGCTCCGTTTCGTAAATCGAAGAACGCGCTTTCAGACGGATGTTCTCCCGCTCGAGCGCCGCAATCGCTTGCTCCAAATTCTGCTTCCGGTCGCCGAGGTTCGATCCAAGCGAAAGATAAACTTTCTTGGCTTGCATTCAGAACAGCGGGTTCTGTGTGCTGCCGGCAAAGCGGGCCTTGCGGGAGACGTTGAAATACTCGAAGGCCCGATCCGTCGCTACTCGCCCGCGCGGCGTGCGGTCCAGAAACCCGAGCTGCATCAGGTAAGGCTCGTATACTTCTTCGATCGTATCTGTCTGCTCGTCGATCGAGGCCGCAATCGTGCTCAGCCCTACCGGACCGCCGCCGTATTTCACCATCACGGTCTCCATGATTCTCTGATCTACGGAATCCAGCCCGTAGCGATCCACCTTCAATAGATTCAGCGCCGCTTCGGCGACATCGGAATCGATGTGTCCCGCCGCCCGCACCTGCGCATAATCCCGCACCCGCCGCAGCAGCCGGTTTGCAATCCGCGGAGTGCCCCGCCCCCGCCGCGCAATTTCACGCGCCGCGGCTCCCGTAATCCGCACATCCAGCAATCTCGCCGAGCGTTCCACGATACCGCCGAGTGTCTCTTCGTCGTAGGGCTCGAGCCGCAGCACAATCCCGAAACGCCCGAGCAACGGTGCACTCAGCAGACCTTGCTTGGTTGTCGCGCCGACGGCGGTGAAACGCGGCAGGGGCAGCGAATGCGTTCGAGCTCCCGGTCCTGTTCCCACCAGAATGTCCAGCCGGAAATCCTCTAGTGCCGCGTATAGAATTTCTTCAATGTCCGGCATCAGCCGGTGTATCTCGTCGATGAAAAAGACCTGATGCTCGCGCACGCTGCTGAGAATGCCCGTCAAGTCCAGCTTCTTCTGCAGCACTGGCCCGGCAGTCTGGTCGAGCGAAACTTCCAATTCGTGCGCAATGATGCCCGCCAGCGTTGTCTTGCCCAACCCGGGAGGTCCGCACAACAAAACGTGGTCCATCGCCTCGCCGCGCTGTCTGGCGGCTTCAATCGCAATCGAAAGCAGCTCTCGCGCATGCGGCTGTCCGGCGAATTCGGCCAGCCGCGTGGGGCGCAGCGCCGCTTCGAACTCCCGCTCTTCCTCCTGCGATTTTCGCGATACTAAACCTTCGTCGCGCATCCGCTTCCCACGTTAGCGTACCTGCGCCATTGCAGCCCGAAAGAACGGCTCGAAGCCCTCTGGAGCCCCCCGCTCGCTCACTTTGCGTACCGCCGTTTCGGCCGCTGCCCGCGAGCACCCCAGATTCTGCAACGCCGAAAGTACATCCTGTTCGAGCGCCGTGAATGCCGGCCCGCTCTGCTGCGCTGACGCTGCGCCTGCTACTTCGATGGCCGCCAGCTTGTCCTTCAGCTCCAGCACAATGCGCTCCGCAGTCTTTTTCCCCACCCCGGGAATCCGCACCAGCCGCCCGATATCTCCGGTCCGTATTGCGCCGATCAGATCAGCTGTGGGCAAGCCCGATAAAACGGTAATTCCCAGCTTTGGGCCAATCCCACTCACAGAAATCAGCTTCTCGAACACTGCTTTTTCTTCAGCCGTCGCGAAGCCGAACAGGACCAGCGCGTCCTCGCGCACGTGGGTGTGTATGCGCAGCGCCACCGTTGCGCCCGTGCCCGGAAGTGTTGTATAGGTCGAGATCGGGATCTGCACTTCATATCCCACGCCAGCCGCTTCAATTACCACTTCATTTGGATGTTTCTCAAGAACCGTTCCGCGCAAATGCCCGATCATGTCGCACGACCATTATCCAATTGGCCGCGCTCCTCCAAGTGTCAGCCGTAAGCTACTCTCATGTCCCGCCGCCGTTTCTTTGTGCCCGAAATCCGGCGCAGGGCCGCCCAGCTCACTGGTCCCGAGGCCGAACACCTCGCCCGTGTGCTACGCGTCGAGCCCGGCCAACGTTTCGAACTCTCCGACAACCAGAACCTGTACCTCGCCGAAATCGAAACCGTTCAGAAGTCACTGGTCTCGTTCCGTGTCCTCGAAGATCTTCCCGCTCCATCGCCGTCGGCCGCCATCACTCTCCTAGCCGCGCTCTTCAAGTTCGATCGTTTCGAATGGCTCGTCGAGAAGGCCACCGAACTGGGCGTTGCCGCCATTCAGCCCTGGGAAGCTGTCCGTACGGAACGCGGGCTCGCGCAAGCTTCCGCCAAACGTCTGGCCCGCTGGCGGAAAATCGCGCTCGAATCGAGCCAGCAATCCCGCCGCGCGCGTCTTCCCGATATCGAGCCTGTCGTGAAATTCGCCGGTGCGCTAGAAAGTGCTGCCACGGTACGATTGCTACTCGATGAGGACGCCGCTGCCCCGCCCATTCTGAGCGTCCTCCCGGCGGATCGGCCACCCACCAGCCGGATTGCTCTCCTGCTCGGGCCGGAAGGAGGCTTCACCGATTCCGAGCGGACCGAGGCCATTGCCGCCCATTGGCTACCCTGCAGTCTCGGTCCGACGATCCTTCGAGCTGAAACCGCGGCTATCGCGGGGCTGGCCATTGTTCGCGCCGCGTGGCTTCGAGAAACGCAATCCCAGTGAGCCCGCGCTTGAGATACATTTAATGGACAGGAAAGGATGAAAACATGAGCACATCAGCACAACAGCAAACGAACCCGTCACCCAAAACCGGCACCGGGGATTTTGTCTGGCATGAACTCAGGACCACCGATACCAAAGGCGCTCAGGAATTCTACACTCACGTCGTCGGATGGCAGGCAAAGGATTTCGGCGATCCCGCAGGCGTCCCTTACACGCTTCTCTCAGTCGGCGATCTCAGCACCGCCGGTCTCATGCAGCTGACTCCAGAGATGCTCCAAAGTGGTATGAAGCCTGCCTGGGCCGGCTTCATTGGTGTTGACGATGTCGACGCCTATGCCAAGCGTGTCGAAAAGGCGGGAGGTAAGGTGCACACCCCGCCGCAGGATATTCCAACTGTCGGCCGCTTCGCCTCCGTCGCGGATCCACAGGGCGCCACTTTCCTACTATTTAAGGGATCTCTCGAATATGCGCCGCCGCGTCCGGCTGCCGGAACTCCAGGTACGGTTGGCTGGAATGAGCTCTCCGCTGACGATGAAAAATCCGCATGGCCCTTCTACTCCGATCTCTTCGGATGGAAGGTGGATAGCACAATGGACATGGGGCCGAACGGGATTTACCGCATCTTCAACAACGGCGCGGGCCCCACAGGCGCGATGATGACGCGCGATCCCAAAACCTCTCCCGTACCGTTCTGGCTGTTTTACTTTAACGTCGATAACATCGATGCTGCCGCCAATCGCATCAATGAGAAGAATGGCCAGGTGCTGATGGGTCCTCACCAAGTACCTGGGGACCAGTGGATCATTCTCGGACTTGACCCGCAAGGGGCCATATTTGCCGTTGTCGGCCCGAAGTAAACTTAGACCCCGCGTGTGGCTGTCTATCAATCAGGCAGCAGTCTCCCTTCGATGCTCCGACGCAATTGAATGTTCTGCAGAGCCTCCCGCCGGAGAAACTCTTCGCAGCATTTCAGTCTGCGTCGGAGCCGGACGGCGAGCTGAAACAGCCTGCTGTGATTCGGATCAGCTTGTCTTTGGCAGCGATATCCTAAGCCGATAAGGTCATCCTTTGGACACTGCAGAAAAGCTCCCTAACGACTCGCACACAACAGGTTCCGGCCTTGGCACTCGGGCTTTGTGGGCCGGCGAGGAACACGAGAAATGGCATCGATCGACTCAGGTCCCGATCGCGCAAAGTATCGCCTTCTCCTACGCAAACCTTGAAGAGTGGCAGGATGTAGCTCTCGGTAAGCAGAGCGGGCACATTTATAGCCGCAACACGAATCCTACCGTCTCAGCGTTTGAAGAGAAGATCGCTGCGCTTGAGGGTTCCGAAGCAGCGGTTAGTTTCGCCTCAGGCATGGCTGCCATCAGCAACACTCTGTTTGCCCTCTTGCGGCCGGGAGATCGTGTGGTCTCGGTCAAAGACACTTACGGCGGTACCAACCAGTTGTTCTTAGAATTTCTCCCGGCTATGCAGATAGACGTAAAACTCTGCGATACGGCGGACCACGAGGCGATTGAGGCCGAGGTCACCAGGGGTTGCCGGATTCTCTATCTCGAAACACCCACCAATCCGACGCTTAAAGTGCTCGATATCGAAAGACTCTCGCGCGCAGCGCATGCCGCCGGCGCCCTCACCGTGACGGATAACACGTTCGCCACGCCCATCAATCAGCATCCTCTTCAGCTCGGCGCGGATCTGGTCTTGCACAGCGCATCGAAGTTTCTAGGCGGTCATGCCGACGCGCTCGGCGGAGTGGTGTGCGGACCGCCGGATACCATTCATCGCATTTACCACTATCGTGAGATCACGGGCGCCGCTCTCGATCCCTTTGCCGCTTATCTCTTGCTTCGAGGCATGAAGACGCTCGAGCTGCGCGTTGAGCGCCAGAACTCGAGTGCCTTGGCCATCGCTCAATTTCTTGAGAAACAACCAGAAGTTGCTCGCGTTTACTATCCGGGTCTTCGCTCGCATCCGCAGTACGAAATCGCCAAACAGCAAATGCCGGGCGGCTTCGGCGGTGTTATGAGTTTTGTCTTGCACGGTGATTATGACACCGTGAAACGATTTCTTCCGAACCTGCGTTTTGCGCACCGGGCGGCCAATTTGGGCTCCGTCGAGACCACGGTCGGGCCACCGGCGACTACAAGTCATGTCGAGGTATCGGCCGAGGGTCGAGCGGCCATGGGGATCCCTGAAGCGCTCATTCGTTACTCAACAGGAATTGAGAATCCGGACGATTTGATTGCGGATCTTAAGCAGGCATTCCAATCAATTGCCTTCTGAATGAGCCGCTTCCAATTCCTGACGGTAGCTGTTCAGAAGGGCGGAGCGCAGTTGAAAATTCGAAGCCAAGGTGTTCGGGCCGTCGAGATTCGATGCAGTGGAGGAAAGATGGGCGGTTTCGGTTTCCGGCTGCGCGCTTTGACGCCGCTCCTCTTGTAATTCGCGAAGTTCGGCCATGTCTTTCTCGCGCTGGCGCTGCAGACGCCCTTCCTGGATTTGCAGATTGCGCAGCGGCTTTTGATATTGCAGGAAGGTTTCGAGGTCGATGCGGGCGGAGAGGACGGCGGGGTCGAGTTCTTCGAATTGCGCGGCAAATTCGTCGCGGCCTCGGGCGTAGATCGCCATTTCGAGACCGGGAATGCGCTGCAGACGCCATTGGATATCGGCGAGGGACTGGACTAACTCACGTTCGCGAAGACCGACGGGCTGGAACTCATTTTCGTACGCCAAGAGATGCTGCTGATAGGCTTCGGCGTCATCGGAGGGCAGCAGAACGGTGCGGCCGGTGAGTCCCGTGACTACACCTTGAGTCTTCGGCACGCTGAGAAGCGCGGCCTCATCCCTCGCGTTCATAGAAGAGATGGCTCGCCCTTCCGGGGTGCGCGGACCAGTACTGAGTTGCGCATTGGCGCGATTGGCGATCAGGCGTGATTCGGAAATTGATTCCGTTTGTGCAGGCTGTTGCAGGCGCGCTTCTTTCTCGGAAGCTTTTATTGCTTTGCGCTCGGCGGCGCGTCGGATGGATCGTGCGGTCATAAGTGGGCGGTGCTCCTGGCCACAGGAGATAGCACACGAAGGACCCAAAACGAACTTGAGGGATACCCGGAACGGGGTTAACGCGTCTGGAATGAACGAGTAAGCGATATTTCGTCGAGGCGTGATCGAGTTGCAAAATCGATTCGACGGGCTGATTACCGGCATCACCTGTTCGGCTATTCGTGCCGCAGAGCTTCCACCGGATTCACTTCTGTCGCTCGCCGCGCCGGCAGGAAGGAGGCAGTGAGACTGCCCAGCGCGATCAGGAGGAGCGTAAGCGCAATTCCAAGCGGATCAGTCGTTGGAACTTCATAAAGCAAGGTTTTCAGCGGCTTTGCTAGAACCAGCGCGAGAGGCAATCCGATGGCCGCACCTAAGCCAACCAGCAGAATCACTTCTTGCGCAAAGAGCAGCAGCACTTGCCGGCGTTGTGCGCCCACGCTCATCCGAATACCGATTTCGCGTGTGCGGCGCGTCACGGAATAGGAGATCAGGCCATAAATTCCAACCAGCGCGAGCGTTGTTCCCAACACTCCGAAAAGCACCGAAAGAAAAGTTAGGAGCCGGTCCTGCGCAATCACGTTATCGCGAAGCAACTCCATCGTCGAGACATTCGCCACCTGAAAGCCAGGGGCGGCGGAGCTCACCAGCTTCCGGATCTGCTGCTCTATCTGGGCGAGCGGAAACCGGCTGCGTACCTGCAGGCTGGCGCCCATCACCGGCATCTGATCCAGTGGTTCATAGACAATTGGTTTGATTGATTCGCGGACGTTCGTATATTTGCTGTTCTCGACTATTCCAATTACTTCCGGGTTCTCGCGGTTCCAGCCCCCGATGATCTGTCTACCCACCGAATCTTGTCCCGGCCAGAGCAGCGAAGCCAAACGCTGATTGATAATCGCAACCGGCGGCGAGCCCTTGCGATCTCGCTCTGAAAAATCGCGTCCGCGCAACAGCGGCATCCGCAGTGTCGAAAAATAGTGCGGGCTGGCAAATACGAAGTAGGCATTGTCGGCCTTCTCTGTCCTGCCGGCCTTCGAGCTGTGGCGCGCTTCCACGCTGGACGTCATGGAGGCGCCCGATAACATGCTCGGATTCGCCAAATCTGCCGACTCCACCCCTGGAATCTGGCGTGTCCGATTCAGAACACTGTCCAGCGCCTGTACTCCAGTAATCGGCTCTTTCCCACGAAAATCGATATCAATCACCGCAACATGTTCGATGTCGAACCCAAGGTCCACGGTCTTCAGCTTTCGCAGACTATGTGAAAACACGCTCGCTCCGAAAAGAAGCACGACGGCAAGACAGATCTGCACCACGATCATCGCTCTGCGAGCGAATGTCTTGCGCAGTCCCGTACCGCCTTTGAGCGCCGGTGTCATGTCTGTACGGATCGCATACCAGGCTGGATACAGCCCCACCACCAGCGTCGTAACTGCACAAACCGCGAAGGTGAACGTCAGCGCCGCCCGGTCCAGCGACACAGTCAGCACCTCCCAGCTCTCTCCCGCATTGAATAGGGCAAGCAAGAGCACAAGAAGCTCGCGCGCCGCTATCATCGCAATAACTCCGCCCGCCAGCGTCAACAGACAATTCTCGATCAGCAACTGCCGCATCAAGCGCCAGCGCGAAATTCCAAGCGACAGTTTCACTGAAAATTCCTGGGTGCGCTCATGCGCACGAGCAAGCAGCAGATTGGTGAGATTGGCGCACGCGATGAGCAGCACCAGGGTTACCGCTCCCATCAAGATCATGAGCGGCTGCTGGAGGCGAGTCCGAAAACTATCCAAGCCCTTGCTCGCTTCGATAAATTCGAACACCGCATCCGCGTTGACGCGGTCTTTCGGCAAAGCCTCATTGATTCCCTTACTTGCCGCGCGCAATCGTGCATGCGCTTCCGGAGTAGCCAGGCCAGGACGCAACTCGGCTAGCGTCCGAAGCCACGCAAAATGGGGATTGCTGCGCGCGTTCCAGGTAAGCGGCAGCGCCATGGCCGTTGGCACCCATATTTCGTAGCGGCGTTGCAACTCGGCGCCTACGAAATCCGGCCCCGCCACCCCTACGATCTGAAACGGAAACGCGTTGATCCGGACAACGCGCCCCAAAACGCGCGGATCCGCACCGAATCGGCTTCGCCACGCCTGATAACTCAACACGCAGACCGGATGCGCCCCTTCCACTCGATCGTCTTCTTCCCCCAGTAGCCGCCCCAGCACCGGTTCAGCATGAAAAAACGAGAAATAATTTCCCGTGACGAGCTCAATGTCAATCTGCTGTGGATTACCGCCTAAATCCAGGACCGCGCGGTTCGGCTCGAGACCGGTGACGGCTGAAAAAATCGAGGTTTGTCGCCGTAATTCGCGAAATTGAGGGAAGCTGAGTCCTTGGCTGGTCCATGTTTTCCCGCGCGCCTCGAGTTGCACGACTCGGTCCGCTTCAGGGAGGGGCAGCCGCTTCAACAGTATTCCATTAACCAGCGTGAAAATGGCCGTGTTCACGCCAATCCCGAGCGCCAGGGAAAGAATAGCTATCAGCGCGAAACCGGGACTCTTTCGCAAACTTCGTCCGGCGTGCCGCGTGTCTTGCCAGAATTGTTCCACGCGCACGAAACCTCGCTGGTCGCGATAGCGCTCCTTTGTCTGCTCCAGTTCGCCGCCGAATGCGCGCCGAGCAGCGAATCGAGCTTCTTCGGGAGTGAATCGTTGCCTACGGAGATCCTCCTCGAGCATCGCCAGATGCGCCGATATCTCCTTCTCGAGCGCGCGCTCCGATGGCCTGCGCCGCAAGGAGTCGCTGATTTTCATGGCAAACTGCCGCAAGTACCGCATACGCTACGCCGGACCGCCTAATAACTTCTCCATCAAACCGGTTAGCCGCTTCCAGCGCTTCGTCTCGCTTTCAAGAGCTTTTCCTCCGGCTCGCGTGATCGAATAAAACTTCGCCTCGCGATTATTCTCGGTTGTCCTCCATGCTCCCTTAATGAAGCCCTGCTGCTCCAATCGCAAGAGGGCTGGATAGAGCGTGCCTTGATTAAGGTTCAGCAGGTCGTCAGAAACCTGCTGCAAGCGCAGCGCCAGTCCGTAGGCATGTTGCGGCCCCATGGTGGCCAGCGTTCGTAGAACGATCAGGTCCAGAGTTCCCTGCGGGACCTGTGATCGGGCGCGTTCTTCTTTAGGCATTCAAGTGAAGCTCCCAATCACGTATTGTAGGTGATTCGTTTAGGTTGTCAAGAGGTTGCAGAGCTGAAAGGTTTTTTAGCGTAAGTTGGTTACGGGGTACAGAATGAGGGACCGTTGAGGCAAGCCTCAAAGACGAACCAATTTTGGGTCGTAAGAGTGAATGAGCTTTTCCGGAAGCAGGCCTGGCATCCAGCGGTCCGCCAGTGCGGCTGGAAACGAGCAGCAGGAATTGCCGGATGTGAGCACGTTCTTTATCCACGAGCGCAGAGACGATGCGGCGGGCATGGCGTTCGCCAGTCCGAGTCGCATTGACATTACGACCGGAAAGCTCGCCGCGGTAAGAAATAGCTTCGCGAATCTTCCCAGCTTTCGGCGGTAATTCGCCAAGCTTAATTTCCTCTCTGGAGCCAGCCAAGCCGCCTGCGGTTCTTCGCTACATGAAAGAGCGCGATGTCCGTGCAGAATTCAGGGATGAGATTACCCCGTCAAGCTATCCTTCGGAAATAGAAAAACGCCGCTACTTGGCTGAGTTGCCCTGGAGCTTTTTCAGCTGGATTTGTAGTCTGACAATATCCGGGTAAGTGTCAGTATAAACCTTACGCAGCTCGGTCAATTGCGCAGCGATTGCTTTGATTTGGCTCGCTTGCGAGACACTCGTTTCAGCTTCAATGCTGCCCTGTTGTTGGAGCTTTTGAAGTTGGTTCTCTAAAGCGACAATCCGGGGTAGCCGTCAGTGTAGATCTTTCTCAATTCAGTTAACTGGCTTTTAATTACTTGCACCGAGTCACCGCTGGTTCTTGTCTTTGAACTCTGCGCATCACTTTGCAAGTTTTTAGCCGGATTGGCTGAACATAACCGGCCTTTATGTTGGACTATCGGACGCCTGAACTGAATAGGTTGCACTTCTATCTATAGCGGCGGTATAAATAGATAGAAGCTAAAGCTATGGCCGATTCTTCCCCGAAATCTGATTTGCCCCAAGGAACCCTGGACCTCCTTATCCTGAAGATTGTCGCTGTTCAACCGGTGCATGGCTATGCCATCGCGCAGCGGCTGCAGCAAATTTCCCGTGACATCGTTCAGGTGCCGGGCGGCTCCCTGTACCCTGCCCTGCACCGGCTGGAGAATCGGGGATTGGTTAAATCCGGCTGGAAGGAAACGGAAACCGGGCGCGATGCCAAGTTTTACCGTCTGACAAACAAAGGGCGAGCCCATTTGGAGTCGCAGGCGGCGAGCTGGCGACGATTAGCCGGAGCCGTGGGCCTGATTCTGGACTTGGGCGAGGAGGGTGCCTGATGAATTGGTGGTCCCGGTTGTGGCGGCGGAAACGACTGGAGCAGGATCTGAGCCGAGAGCTTGAGTTCCACATTTCCGAGAGAATCGCAGCGTTTCAAAGCAGTGGGTTGAGTGAGGACGAAGCGCGCCGGCGTGTACGCCAGGAGTTCGGCGGAGCCGAGCAAGTGAAAGAAGACTGCCGGGATGCGCGCGGCCACTGGCTCGAAGATTTTGGAAAGGATTTGAGCTACGTCAGCCGTACACTGCGCCGCAGTCCCGGTTTCCTCGCCGTTTCGGTGCTCTCCTTGGCACTCGGCGTCGGTGCGAACACCGCTATTTTCAGCCTCATCAACGCGCTCATGTTGCGCTCTTTGCCTGCGAAGGACTCACAGCAACTGGTTCAGATCACACGGGTCGACGCTGATGGCAAGCCATCGGCTGTCTCATATCCGCTTTATTCGTTTTTGCGTGACAATCTCAAATCGATTTCCGGAGCGGCTGCGGAAATGGGACAAAAGTCAGTAATCGTCATCAACGGCGAGGAAGACGTAGTCAACGCAGCACTAGTTTCTGCAAATGAATATGCCGTGTTGGGGATTAGGCCACTCGTTGGAAGGCTGTTCATCCCGGCAGACGACGAGATTGCTCCTGAGGCGACAAGCGCTGTGATCAGCTACCGTTATTGGCAACGTCGCTTCGGGTCAAATCCGGATGTCATTGGGAAAACTTTCAATGTCGAAGGCCATAAAGACGTGTTCACGATCATCGGAGTCACTCCTGCGGGGTATCACGGTGCGGTTGTTGGGAATGATCCTGAAATAACGTTACCGCTCACAACGATGCTGAGTGCGGAGAACCGGAACGAACCGACTAACAACATGCTGGACATGATGGGGCGCTTAGCTCCCGGCGCCACGCGCCAGCAGGCAGACGCTGAGTTACAGGTCCTTTGGCAAGCTTTTAAACAGCGTGTAGCCGCAACTCTTCCTGAAAGAGATCGTCCCAGCATATTGCAACAGCGCGCAGCCGTTCTAAATGGACGAAACGGCTTCGATCCGCTCCGCGACCGCTACTCGCGGGCGCTTTTAGTCCTGATGGGCATCGTTTCTCTTGTCCTGTTGCTTGCCTGCGCGAACGTCTCAGGTCTATTGCTGGCGCGGGCTGTCTCTCGCGACCGCGAGATCTCGATCCGCCTCGCGATCGGCGCGAGCCGGAGTAGGCTGATTCGTCAGTTCTTAACTGAAAGCTTCACTTTGGCTGCACTTGGCGGAGCTGCTGGCTTGCTCTTAGCGCGCTGGTTCAGTAGCATCCTGGTGACCACAATGGCAAATGGCGAGGCCGTTACAATTTCCAGCGCACCAGATTGGCTGGTACTTGTCTTCACGGCAGCGATTTCACTGGTCGCTTGTGTTCTCGCAGGAGTTGCACCTGCTCTGCACGGTGTTCGGAGCCGTCTGAATTTGGGACTGCGCTCCTCTACGAGCAGCGGCCATCAGCGGCTCGGCAAAGCGCTCGTGATCACTCAGCTCTCGATTTCGATGGTGTTGGTCACGGGTGCGGCTTTATTCGCGGCTACTCTGGTCAAACTTTATAGTGTGAACCGTGGTGTGCATACGGACGGCATTCTGACGTTCACTCTTCGAACCGACGGCAAGTGCCCAGTGCAGCGTTGTAGTGCAGCGGCGCTTTCTCTGATTCAACGGCTAAATCAAATACCTGAAGTCGTTTCTGCAACTGCCGTCGATGTTCTCCCGATCAGTGGCAGTTTATGGATACGTGATATCGAGGTAGAAGGCTACACGTTTCGCTCAGGTGAAGCTGAGACGGCGGCATTCAATGCGATCGCGCCGAAGTACTTTGTGACCGTCAAAACGCCGCTTCTGGCCGGCCGTGATTTCGGAAAACGAGACACAAACGAGTCCGGGAAAGTGGCAATCGTCAACGAAAGCTTTGCTCACTATTTCTTTGGCAAGTCCTCGCCGCTGGGCCGGAGAGTGACAAATCGGGGCGTGAGCTATGAAATTGTTGGCTTGGTTGCGGATGCAAAATACAGCAATCTTAAGGAACCGGCGCTGAAGACGATCTATATTCCTTGGACGCAGCGAACCGGCGAAGAACCTACAGATTTCAATTTCCTGGCACGTGTCAGCAAAGGCAATCCAATGCGGCTGTCCGGAACAATGGAACTGCTCGTACAACAGGTGGAACCGGCTTTACATGTCAACACTGCCGCGGCTTGGTCAACGGTGGTCGACCAAACTATCGTTACGGAAAGAATCATGGCTGGGCTCGGCGGCTTCTTCGGACTGCTTGCTCTGATCATCGGTTGCATTGGGATCTTTGGTGTCACAGCGTTTCGGGTCTCGCGTCGTGTCAATGAGATCGGGGTGCGTATTGCACTCGGAGCTACCCATCTCGGCATTTTGAAAATGGTATTTCGTGAAGGCATGGCCATGCTGGTAACCGGATGCGTCGTCGGCGCATTCGCCGCGTTCGGTGTGGCACGTCTCGCGCGGGGGTTGCTGTTCGAGGTCAGCCCTGCTGACCCGAGAGTGTTTGGCATGGCGGCGATGGTGCTTTTATTTTCGGGTCTCCTAGCGGCGTGGCTGCCCGCGCGACGCGCCTCGCGAGTCGATCCGATGGTGGCATTGCGTCACGAATAATCTTCGGAGTCGTTCAAGTACCGATCGGTTCTTACAGTTGCGAAACGAGGTTTGCGCTACGAAAGAGGCTGATCCTGTTTTCTCTGTTTTCGTGTTGCAGAACCGTGTTTGCACAACGGTCTTGTTTGGCAATAGCATTCTGAGCGGTCTCCTGCGCCCGCTTCAGTCAGAATTGCCCAAACTCCCCCTTGGCCGTTTATCGCGAATCTCTGCGGCTATCCAGCACCACGACAAGCAACGAGAAGTATCGAGTGCGAGCGGGCACCGTGCTGTACCCAATTCAAGGATAGCAGCCCGCCCAACTCGAAGTCTAACCCTTTGATAGCAAGAGAGATAGAGTTCATATTTGATCGTTCAGAACACTCGATTTGCCGGCCCGAATTCGGTTAGCCTGAATGAGGAAGAACAGCACATCTGATTTAATCATCCGTGCTTCCCCAGAAATTGAAATCAGCAACCTACGTGATGGCCATCGTTCCGCATGCTACAGCCGGGGACTTCAGGCAATCAGCACACTGAATGGAGATTGGATGCCCGAGCCTTTAGACGGATTTAATGGGTTAATCAAGGACGAGAAGGCGTCGACCCTTGGTACCGCGGGAATCGACATCGCCCACCACCGCCTCGGGAAAGGAGGTAAACGTATGAGTTCCTATGTGCTTGGTTTTCAGGACATCGACAAGACAAAAATCATGGTGGTTGGTGGTAAAGGCGCGAACCTGGGGGAAATCTGCAAGATTGAAGGAATACGCGTTCCAGATGGCTTTTGTATCTCCGCTGAAGCCTTTCAGAGAATCGTTGGGGAAACGCCGTCGATTAACGAACTACTTGATCAGTTGTCGCTTCTAAAGGCGGGGGACAGGAACAAGATCAGCGAGCTGAGCGGTGAGATTCGCAGGATCATCGAAGGGTTAGCCATCCCTAAAGACATTCGTGAAGAGCTCGGCCAGCATCTCTCCAGGCTTGGCGAGGAGGATGCCTATGCAGTACGATCCAGCGCAACTGCTGAGGATTTACCGACGGCCTCCTTTGCCGGCCAGCAGGATACGTATTTGAACATCATTGGGAAGCGCGCAATCCTAAAGCACGTCAGCAAGTGCTGGGCATCGTTGTATACCGAGAGAGCGGTCACCTACCGCATTCAAAACGGCTTCGATCATCGCAAAGTCCAACTGGCTGTCGTGGTGCAGAAGATGATCTTCCCACAGGCGGCAGGAATTTTGTTTACTGCCGATCCCGTCACTTCCAACAGGAAGGTGTCGTCCATTGACGCCAGCTTCGGCCTTGGTGAGGCCTTGGTCTCCGGCCTAGTGAATGCCGATGTCTATAAAGTGCGTAACGAAAAGATTGTCACTAAGAAGATATCCATCAAGAAGCTGGCTGTATTTGCCTCGCAAGGTGGCGGCACGAAAGAACAGGAGATTGAGCCTGAGCGGCAGAACAGGCAAGCGCTCACGGATGAGCAGATTTTGCAGCTCGAGCACATGGGCAGAAAGATTGAAGAACATTTCGGCCATCCCCAAGACATCGAATGGTGCCTGGTGGACGGCACGTTTTATATTGTCCAGAGCCGGCCGATCACCACTTTATTTCCAATTCCTGAAGCGAACGATCAAGGAAATCACGTTTATGTATCTGTCGGCCATCAACAGATGATGACCGACTCCTTGAAACCCTTGGGATTGTCGTTCTTCCAGTTAATAGCCGCTCGACCGATGTATAAGGCTGGCGGAAGGTTGTTTGTCGATATCACACATGAACTGGCCTCACCTGCTAAAAGAGACATCCTCGTCAATGTCTTGGGAAAATCCGATCCGCTCATCAAAGACGCACTGATGACGATCCTGGAGCGAGGAGATTTCATAAAATCGCTGCCGAACGAAATGAAGCAACCGAGCCCCGGTACAAGCAATCACGGCGCGACGCCTGCTGGTTTTCAAACGCTAAACGACTACGATCCGCAAATCGTTTCTGATTTGATCCAGAGCAGTCAGACATCGATAGACGAGTTAAGACGTGACATCCAAACAAAATCAGGATCGGTTCTCTTTGACTTTATCCTGGAAGACATCCAGAAATTTAGGAAGAGCGTAACTGACTCACAAAGCTTTGGCGTCATCGTGACTGCCATGAACGCTTCATTATGGATCAATGAAAAAATGATGGATTGGCTGGGCGAGAAAAATGCAGCCGACACGCTTTCTCAAGCTGTACCGAACAACATCACTTCGGAAATGGGCTTAGACTTGTTGGACGTTGCGGATGTGATTCGTCGTCATCCAGAAGTAATCAGATACCTGCAACAGGTAAAAGAGGACGACTTCCTGGATGAACTGGTCCAGTTCGATGGTGGACAGGAATCTCGAGATGCCATCGACATTTTTCTCAACAAATACGGGATGCGATGTGCTGGAGAAATCGACATTACCAGACCTCGTTGGAGCGAAAAACCAACGACCCTGGTCCCGATGGTTCTTGGCAATATCAGGAACGTTGAGCCGAATGCCAGCCAACGGAAATTCGAGCAAGGACGACAGGAGGCATTGCACAAAGAGCAGGAGTTGCTAGGGCGACTAAAGCACTTGCCGGACGGTGAACAAAAGGTCAAAGAAACAAAACGGATGATCGGCCTGGTCCGGAATCTCAGCGGCTATCGTGAGTATCCAAAGTACGGCATCGTCACTCGCTACTTCGTTTATAAGCAGGCGTTACTGAAGGAGGCCGAACGACTCGTGCTGGCCAACGTCATTCATGACAAAGAGGATATATACTACCTCTCCTTTGAGGAGCTTCACGAAGCGGTGCGCACCCATGAAGTGGATTACCGGATGATCAGCAAGCAAAAAGACGCGTACAAATCATATGAAAAGCTAACTCCGCCGCGTGTCATCACTTCGGACGGTGAAATCGTCGCCGGTGAGTACAAACGGGAAAATCTCCCAGCCGGTGCTATCGTCGGTCTTGCTGTTTCGTCCGGAGTGATCGAGGGACGCGCACGCGTCATCTCGAACCTGGAAAATGCTGTTCTAGAAGATGGCGATATCCTGGTCACCTCGTTTACGGACCCTAGCTGGACACCGTTGTTTGTATCCATCAAAGGCCTGGTGACCGAAGTTGGTGGACTGATGACCCATGGAGCCGTCATCGCACGTGAATATGGATTACCAGCAGTTGTCGGAGTAGAGAATGCTACCAAGCTGATCAAGGATGGTCAGCGAATTCGGGTGCATGGAACAGAAGGGTATGTCGAGGTCCTATAACAGGAGAAATAGGAATAGAGGACCGACTGGTAACGGCAACCTATCAGCGACTTACTGGTGCGGAGAGGGGGACTTGAACCTCCGCTAGCACCTCAAGCTAGTCAACCAATTTCGGATACGGCAGACTAGACTTGCAGGAGCGTGGTAAAACCGCGACTCAAGGACTATTACATTGCGATACCTAGCATTAGCTACCGACTACGACGGTACCCTTGCTACCAACGGGAAAATGTCGGACGAAGCAATCTGGGCGATCGGACGTCTCAAAGCTTCCGGACGGCGGGCCATACTGGTGACCGGGAGACGACTTGGCGATCTGCTTCAGGTCTTGCCTCAAATTGATCTGTTCGATTGTGTTGTGGCGGAGAACGGCGCCGTTCTCTACGTTCCTCAGACAAGAGAGGAAACGTTGCTTTGCCGCCCGTTGCCCGTTACTTTTGTCGAACGTCTCCGAAGCCTAGGCGTCGACCCGATCGAAGTGGGCCGGGTCATAGTTGCAACGTGGTTGCCTAACCAACATGCGATTCTTCAAGCAATTCAAGAAACCGGTTTGGAACTGTTGATCGTTTTCAACAAAAGCGCGGTGATGGTGCTTCCCACAGGGGTCAACAAAGCGACTGGACTGAGTGTGGCTCTGCGGAGACTTGGACTTTCTTTTCATGAGGCCGTGGGCATTGGAGACGGAGAGAATGATCAGTCCTTTCTCGAACGTTGCGAGTGTTCCGCGGCAGTCGCAAATGCCTCCCCCTCCATACTTGCGCTCGCCGACTGGACTACGAAACGAGAAGCGGGCGGCGGCGTGGCAGAGTTGGCGAATGAGTTGATCGCTGACGACCTCGTCAGAATGCAAGGAAAGCTCCGCCGCAATTTCATCCCGATCGGTTTGCTTGAGAGCGGGGATGAGATCGCGGTTCCTCCTTATGGAACCAATATCCTCATCGCGGGACCCTCAGGGAGTGGCAAATCCACCATTACAGCAGGAATCGTCGAACGACTGATTGAACAGACGTATCAAGTTTGCATTGTCGATCCAGAGGGGGACTATGGGACCTCGCAAGACGTGGTCAATCTTGGCGATTCGAGTCGTGCAATCAGCATCAACGAGGTGCTTAGCATCCTTGAGGATCCAAAGATGAACGTGAGCCTCAACCTTCTCGGGATCCCACTTGCAGACCGGCCAAGTTTCTTCGGGCAGCTTTTCCCAAGTCTTCGAACGTTGAGGACGCGTACGGGACGGCCGCACTGGATGATTTTCGATGAGGCTCACCATCTCTTGCCTCTCGATTGGGGCCACTTGCCGGAAGTGCTGCCGCAAAAGCTGGGTGAAACGGTGCTCGTGACCGTGCGGCCCGATCACTTGGCCGCCACGATCTTGGCGATGATCGATGTAGTCATCGCTGTGGGGCCTTTCCCGGAAAAAACTATGAAGAGATTCAGCGGTGCAACCGGTTGTTCTTTACTCTGGCCCAACGGTCTGTCTCACAAGACGGGGCAGGCTGTTGTCTGGTTTCCCGGGACTGGAAAGCCCCCGTCTCCGATGGGCATCATGCCGCCTAAAGGAGATCGTATCCGTCATCGCCGAAAGTATGCTGAAGGCAACATGCACTACCACAGCTTTTACTTTCGCGGACCGGAGAACCGTCACAACCTCAAGGCCCATAACCTTGCTATTTTTTCGCAGATCGCGGAAGGCATCGACGACGAAACGTGGTTCTTCCATCTGCGGCGCCACGACTACTCCACCTGGTTTCGTGAAGCAGTGAAAGATCCTTATCTGGCGGAGCAAGCGTCTCGGATAGAGCTTCAATTTCCTCTCAATTCCAAGGAGTCCCGAGAGCTCATACGCGCCCTCATCGATGCTCGTTATACGCTTCCAGAATGATATAGGCCGGAGCACGCGGTTTCTCTATAGCGAAGGCCGCATACAGGCTTTCAACCGGTCGTCATACGACCTTTTGCACTGACCTGCACCGTAAATCCGCACATCTGACGATACAACTTCTCACTCATCCACCATTTCTTTGAAAGCGGGGATGGGGGTGTGGGGCAAGGGGCCGGCAATTGAGGTTGAAGTGAACCCCTGGAGTGAGACAGCAACTTAAGAGGGTAGTTGCCGTTCAATGAAAAATCATTGCACGGCTGGGTTGATGTTGTCCATTCTGAGAACATCTGAGCGGAGGATAGGGCAACGCAGAGATGCGACCCGAGCGTCGACTCAGATGCCGGAATGGCCGGGGCGGTGAAGGCCGCCCCGAAGTAGCAGAGCGATTCTGGCGCAACAGCGATAAATCTCGGGGTTTCAGGGGCAGAGCCCCTGATTGAAGAAGGCGAGTTCCTCATTGTGCGCCTTTCTCAAAATCAGCCGGTGCGCGATATCCCAGAGCCGAATGCAGCCGGTACCGGTTGTAAACGACATCCAGGAAGTGTCCGATGCTTCGCCGTGCGTCATCGAAATCCCGGTATTCATTCCTGTAGACCTCGTCATACTTGAGCGTCTTCATGAATGATTCACAAGCTGCGTTATCGTACGGATTTCCCTTGCGGCTCATGCTGACGGCGATCTCATGTTCTTTCAGGAGCTGTGTGTAGTCATGTGATGCGTACTGTATGCCGCGATCGGAATGATGCACCAGGCCGGGCGCTGGCCGCCGGGATAACAATGCCATACGCAAGGCGGTGACGGCAAGCTCGGCTTCCAATGTTCTTCCGAGAGCCCATCCGATCACACGGCGCGAGTAAGCATCCAGCACGACCGAGAGATACACAAACTCCTCGCGTAATCGTATGTAGGTGATATCAGCCACCCACAACTGATTGACGGCTGTGGGCTCCAGCTCGCGTGCCAGATTCGGATACACGGGCAAGCTGTGATGTGAATCTGTCGTTCTGATAAACGAGCGGCGCCGAACACAAAGCAGATTGTCTTGGCGCATCATCCTCAACACGCGCTTGTGATTGACGTCGAAGTTGCGCCTGCGTAGTTCGGCGGTAATGCGGCGATAGCCGTAGCTCGGCGATTCCAACGCAATCTTCTGCATTTCATCGCGCAGTTCCATTTCCACCGGAATGCCTTGACGCGGCAACCGCGACCGGTAAAATCCGGCCCGGTTTAGTCCTGTCATGGCACACAACGCGGTCACGGCTTTGCCTTCTTTCGCGGCGTGGCGGATTTCTTCAAACAGACATCCGCGCCACTGACTACGGCTGGCGGGTGATGATCCCTGAAATGCTGTAAGGCTTTTTTTAAGAAGTCATTCTCCATCGTGAGCTGGCCGATTTTGCGCTCCAGCTCCGCGATTCGCCGCGCTTCCTCCAGCCCCGGCGCTTCCAGCCCGCGCCGGCCGATCCCCGGAAAAGCCAATTCTCCTTTTGCTCGCCAATCACCGCGCCAGCGCTCCAGCAGTTTCGGGCTCAACTGATATTTCCGCGCAATTTCTGTTGTGGTCGATCCCGCATCCAACGCGCGCATCGCCGTGATCTTCAGATCGCGGCTGTAAACAGCTCGGGACAAATCCATTCCTCTCTCCGTTCAATGTATTTGTTCCCTTAACTCGCTGTCTCACTTTTGGGGTCCACTCCAGGTCCCTTGCCCCGCGTCAGTCCACCTAAAGCTAGTCAAAGCCGCGAACTCTGATGGCGGGCCGTCCGGGCTGAATATGCACGAGTAAGATTCGCCATTCGATGCACCATGCGAGGAAGTGCCGACTGGTTAGCTCTGGCCCGTCATTGCACCGGATGCTCTGTGGCCGTCCACGCTCGCGGATGATCTGTTCGAGCACGCGTGTGACGCGACGGCTCGCGAAGCTCGTGTCGGCTTCCAGTGCCAGGCATTCGCGGGTGAAGGTATCGACGACTCCGAGCACGCGAACTGTGCGGCCGGTTGCCAGCACGTCGGCGACAAAGTCCAGCGCCCATTCCTGATTCGCTGCCGTCGCAATCGCAGGCTTCACACCGGCCCGCACCAGGCGCTTACGCTTGCGACGCTTCACGCAGAGTCCCGCTTCGCGATATACGCGCCAAACGCGTTTGTGATTCACTGCTCGCCATCGCGCCGCAGTAACACATGCAAGCGGCGGTAACCAAAACGTGGCTTTTCCCGCGCTAGGTCCACGAGCTTCTCGCGTCAGTCGGCATCGCACCGCACTGAGCCATAGCGGAAGGTCGAGACCGGCAGTTGCAGCACCTCGCACGCTCGCTATCAAACTCAGGTTTTTGAGACTTTAGAAGACCCGGTCACGCTCCGGTCCGAGCGGCCTTATGAGGTCCAGAGCGTTCTGGGGAATCACAAGGTCCAAAAGCAATGTAATGCTTGGAGGTTTCGCGGCTGTTTTGTGCTAAGTAGGTTTGGAATCAATATGGTGCGGAGAGGGGGACTTGAACCCCCACGGTGTTACCCGCTAGCACCTCAAGCTAGTGCGTCTGCCAATTCCGCCATCTCCGCGATTTGAATTACTGCTTCTTTGTGGGCAAATTTCGAGGCTGTGACTGGGTAGCTTTGTTCTTCTGGACAACTGGCGCCCGGCGATGCTCGAGAACACTCCCAGTACTCGGGCTGCGGTTATTCGCCAGGATTACCAGAACAAGCGACGTGACCATAAAAAGAGCCGCAGCGATGGTAGTCGCTTTGGAGAGAAGGGTTGCGGTTCCACGCGGGCCGAATACCGTTTGAGAGCCCATTCCGCCGAACGCTCCGGCGAGATCCGCCGCTTTACCGCTCTGCAGAAGAACAACAATAATCAGGAAAAAACAAATGACGACGTGCAGCGTCGCAATCAGGTACACCATGGCTAGAAATGATGATTATAGCAGCGCAGGGCGATGTCAGACTGTTAGGGATGGCCGATTCTGCCAAACGAACCCACCTCCTGTCGCTAGAGAGTCTGCGCGAAGACTACCGCCGGGCGGAGTTCGGCGAACAAAATTGCGAAACGAACCCAATCGCACAGTTTGCAAAGTGGTTCACGGAGTCTCAAAGCGCTCATCTGAAAGAACCTAATGCCATGGCGTTGGCGACCGCCACATTGGACGCCAAACCGTCTAGCCGGATCGTCCTGCTGAAAGAAGTCAGCGAGGATGGGTTCGTTTTTTACACGAGCTACGCGAGCCGCAAGGGTAGAGAGTTGGCATCGAATCCGTTCTGCGCGCTGACATTTTTATGGGCTGAACTCGAACGCCAGGTGCGGGTCGAGGGGCGGGCTGAGAAGGTCAGCAGGCAGAAGTCAGAGAACTACTTTCGAGGACGCCCGAAGGGGAGCCGCCTGGGGGCACTGGCCTCGAATCAGAGCACGGTTCTGCCCGGGCGAGAGCCGCTGATTCAGAGATTGGCATCTCTCGAAGCGAGATATGCCGGGACGGAGGACGTCCCCACGCCAGCCGAGTGGGGCGGTTATTGTGTGATTCCTTACATTATTGAGTTTTGGCAGGGTAGGACGAACCGTCTGCATGACCGATTGCTTTATTCCAAGAGCGGTGACGAATGGCGGATCGAGCGCTTGTCTCCTTAGATTTAAACGAAGTAGAGTACCCGAACGTCTGTTGTCTATGATCCGGCTCCTGCTGATAGCTACCCTTGGTGCGTCGGTTTGCCTCGCTAACAGCGTTTCGGATCAGTTGGCCCAGCGAGTGCAAGAACGCTATAACCGGGCGCATACGTTATCAGTTCAATTTGTAGAGAACTACGAGATACAGGGGCATACGCGGCCGGTCGAATCGGGCAAACTAACCTTACGAAAACAAGGTAAGATGCGGTGGGATTATGCTCAACCGGCAGGTAAGGTGTTTATTTCTGATGGAAAAACGGTTTACCTATATACCTCGGGGGATAATAGGGTAGAGAAAATCCCGATTCGGGACACTGAAGATATGCGGGCTCCGCTCGCTTTCTTGCTGGGGCACCTGGACTTCAAGAAGGACTTCAGGAACCTTCAAACACGCCCGGGCGATGGGGGAGTGTGGCTCGACGCCACGGCGAAGAACGACCAAACACCGTATATGAA
The DNA here is from genome assembly GCA_963799755.1 of Terriglobia bacterium. Taxonomy (GTDB): domain Bacteria; phylum Acidobacteriota; class Terriglobia; order Bryobacterales; family Bryobacteraceae; genus Bog-105. The sequence goes on from CAWCYQ010000008.1 coordinate 123,268, forward strand.
GGTCGAGATGCTGGTGCAAAGGGACGGGTCGGTCGGGCAGTTGAAGGTCATCGGAAGAGACGGCTCGTCGCTCAGGTTTTCGTTTTCGGACGAGATTCTCAATCCTCGATTAGACGATAAGCTGTTTCATTTCGTGATTCCTCCAGGCGCGGAAGTGGTGGACGCAGTAGAGTTGCAGGACAAAGGGAAATAGCGCGTGGCGGAGTTTCTTCTTCGATATACAGATCCCCGCGGTCAGATGCATGAGCAGGTGGCGGACGCGGCTAGTGAGAAAGAGGTGCGGAACCGACTGGCGCAGCAGGGCTACCTGGTTTACTCTGTGCGCGCCAAAGATTTCAGCTCCCGGTTGACATCGGGCAGCCGCAATAAGACTGTCAATCTTGAAAAATTCCTGATCTTCAACCAGCAGTTTGTCACGCTTGTGCGGGCAGGCTTGCCCATTTTGCAGGGATTGGATCTGCTGGCGGACCGGCTCACAGATGAGAAGCTGGGACGGCATGTACGGGCAGTGAGAGATGAGGTCAAGACGGGGACAGTGCTCTCGGACGCATTTGGCAAACAGGGGGTTTTCCCGCCTATCTATGTGACTTCAGTGCTGGCTGGCGAAAAGAGCGGGGCCCTGGTAGAGGTCTTAGAACGCTTTATTGCGTACCAGCGATTGACCTTGGCGCTGAAGAAGAAGCTGCTGGTTTCACTGATCTATCCTTGCGTGCTGATCTGTCTCGTTATAGCGCTCATTGTTTTTCTGGTCACATACGTTGTACCGAACTTCGCCGCGCTATATGACAGCATGCAGGCGAGGCTGCCGACCGCGACGGTGATTCTAATAGCGATTGGCACCACGGCGCGTGCGTACGTACTGGCAGGATTCGGGATAGCGGTTGCGGCTGCGATAGCAGCTTATCTCTGGTCGCGGCAAGAGTCGTCGCAGGAAATTTTGGATAAATGGAAGAGCGGGCTACCGGGTTTAGGCGAGATCTGGACCAAGTATCAGGTAGCGCAGCTTTCCAGAGTGTTAGGAACACTGCTGACCGGTGGAATTCCGCTGGTGCAGGCGCTCGAAACGACGGGGCGATCACTGGGCACGGTGCTGATGAAGAAGGCTTTGGACCGAACGGCGGTTCTAGTGCGAGAGGGCCGATCGCTTTCAAAGTCGCTGAAATCGACGGGTATTGTTCCGGATCTGGCGACCGACATGATGGAAGTCGGAGAATCGACAGGGGCATTGCCGCAAATGCTGACCAGCGTGGCGGAATTTTACGAAGAGGACGTTGCAACGCGCATGACAGCACTGCTTTCGCTGATCGAACCGGTCATTATGATTTGCATGGGCGCGTTTGTGGCGTTTGTGCTGGTGGCACTATACCTGCCCATCTTTTCGCTGGCGGACAGCATGGGACAGTCGAGATAATGGCAACCGACACGCTCAAGCTTACAGATCCTGTTACCGAAGCGGGGCAAGCGGAGGCCCTGGCGCGGCGTTACCGTTGCGATTTCGTGGATCTCAAGGCGACCAAAATCGACCACGAACTGTTCCGTACCGTACCGGTCGATTTGATGTTCCGGTACCATTTTGTGCCGCTGCAAAGTCATAACGGGACGCTCGAAATCGCGCTGGCCGACCCGCGGCAAATCGTTTTGATCGATGAGCTAGCTGTCCTGCTTTCGAAAAAGCTCAAGGTCAAAGTAGCGACGCACTCGCAGATCTCCGATCTTCTGAAGAAGACGGAGCAGTCACAGCGTGTACTCGAGGAGGTCACGGAGGGCTTCACGCTGGACGTGGTCGGGGATGACGAGAATTCGGACGAGAACCTCTCGATCGACCGGCTGGCATCGGATGAAGGCAACATAGCGCCCGTCATCAAGCTGGTGGACACAACCATCTTCAACGCGCTGGAGCGGCGGGCAAGCGACATTCATATTGAGACACGCGACCAGGAACTGGCGATTAAGTACCGGATTGACGGCGTGCTTCAGCAGGCGATGAGCCCGATCGCCAAGGAATGGTATTCGGCGGTGATTTCGCGCATCAAGGTGATGAGCGAGCTCGATATCGCTGAGCGCCGGGTACCGCAGGACGGACGCTTCCGGGTGCGCTATAAGGGACGGCTGATCGATTTCCGCGTCTCGATCATGCCGACGATCCATGGTGAAGACGCCGTGCTGCGCGTGCTCGACAAAGAGTCGATGAGCGAAAAGTTTTCGAAGCTTACGCTGGATGTCGTCGGGTTTGCCGACCATGATCTGACTAAGTTCCGGCGGTTTATCAAGGAGCCGTACGGCATGGTGCTGGTAACTGGCCCGACCGGATCAGGTAAAACGACGACACTCTACGCCGCACTGAGCGAGATTAAGAACGAAGAAGACAAGATCATCACAATTGAAGATCCGGTGGAGTATCAAATTAAGGGGATCACGCAGATTCCTGTGAACGAGAAGAAGGGGTTGACGTTCGCACGCGGCTTGCGGTCCGTGCTGCGGCACGATCCCGACAAGATTCTGGTGGGCGAGATCCGCGACCAGGAGACGGCGCAGATTGCGATTAATGCAGCGCTGACCGGACATCTTGTTTTCACGACGGTTCACGCCAACAATGTGCTGGATGTCTTGGGACGTTTTCTGAACATGGGCGTTGAGCCTTACAACTTTGTTTCTTCGCTGAATTGCATCCTGGCGCAACGGCTAGTGCGTGTAATCTGCGCGCATTGCAAGATGCGGGTTGAATACGGCGATGAGTATCTGATTGAAAGCGGCCTGGCGCTCGAAATTTGGCGCGAGCATGTTTTCTATGAAGGCCGCGGCTGCATGGAGTGTAGCGGAACGGGATTTCGGGGCCGAACGGCGATCCATGAGGTTTTGGATTTGACCGAACAGATTCGCGAAATGATTCTGGAGCGTAGACCGTCTTCGGAGATCAAGCGGGTTTCGCGAGAAGGTGGGATGACCTTTCTGCGAGATTCGGCTTTGGATCGAGTGCGCGAAGGTGTAACGACGCTGCGGGAAGCGAACAAAGTCACTTTCATCGAAGGGTAGGTATCGAAGCAGTTGTTTACCGAATATCTGCAGCGCTGGATCGCGGATCCGCCGCCAGATTATCTATTTGAAGTAACGGAGAGTTCCGTCGCCTGCGTCTCACCGCGCCTTCCTGGCGAACAACGGCGGGAACTGCTGCCGGAGCCCGGTTTGGCTGCATCGCCGAGCGCGCCGAATCTTCTAAAGCCGAATCTCTACCGGGAGGCTCTGCCGCGAGTATGCGCTGCCGGCGAGGCGAAGCGTGCAACGACAGCGCTGGTAATTCCGGATTACGCCGCCAGGATGGCTATTCTCGACTTCGAAAACTTTCCCGCAAAGGCAGAGGAGCGGATGACGCTGCTACGGTTCCGGCTGCGAAAGAGCGTCCCGTTCCCGATCGATGAGGCGCAGCTAGCTTATGCGATACAGATGTCGCAGCCCACTAGGGTAGAAGTGCTGGTGGTAGCGATTGCGATGCCCATTCTAACGGAATACGAAAGCATCATCGCGGGGGCAGGTTATCGCCTGGGACTGGTGCAACCGTCCTCGGTTGCTGCATTGCGCTTATGTGATCGGGGAGAAAAGGGACTAACGCTGCTGGTCAAGGCCGCGGGCTCAATTCTTTCAGTGATCCTGCTGGACCAGGGGCGGGTGCGCCTGGTACGTTCGCTCGATCTGACGGGTGAAGAAAGTGAATGGCGCCGTCCGGCAGCGGAAGCAGTGATGCCGCTGTTGCAACAAACATTTGCCTATTGCGAAGACCAGATTGGAGAGCCGGCGGCGCGGCTACTGCTCTGCGGCTTCGGGCGGAAACCGATTTGCTGGGACAACTTGCCGAGCGTGAATTCGGAATTCCGACTTCGCTGGTTCGATCCAAATTCGGGATCGCGTCGCAGGAGAACGCAGGCCTGCTGGGCTTGCTGGAGCAGTACGCGGCATGATCACGTTTTCTCCCTCGGACATCAATATCGCGTCACAGCCGTTTCGGCGCGAGCGAGCTCAGAATGCCATAACAGCTACCATCGCGGCGGGGCTCGCAGCTTCCCTGCTGTTGTTAGCGACGTTGATTCTTCATTCGCGAGCGCAGGCGGCGGACCTGCGGAACATCATCGATTCACAACAGGCGCAACTCACGAGCTTACAGCGTTCTCAAGCTGAGTACTCGACGATTCTTGCGAAACCGGACAACGCGGATGTGTTCTCTCAGAGCGTACTGTTGAACGAGCTAATCGCGCGTAGAACCGTGAGCTGGACCCGCGTCTTTCAAGATCTAGGTACGGTGCTGCCCAACAACATGCGGCTGCTTTCGATCCGCTTGCCTCAGGTTGCTGCGGAGAACGGGACGGGGCGCAACCGTGTACAGCTCGATATGTGGGTGGGAACGCAGCAACCCGCGGCCGTCATCCAGTTCTTGAAACAGCTCGAGGTCTCGAAGCTTTTTGGGGATGCCTCTGTGATGACGCAAACACCGCCCACGCAGAACAATCCCCTATACCAGTACAGATTGACGGTTTCCTATGCCCAGCGACTTTGATTGGCATTCGCTCAGTCTTAGAGATGTACACCGTGGCGTGCGCTTCTGGCTGCAGACTGCGTTGGGAATACTGGCCATTTTAAATGCGGTGGCATTGTTTCTCTATTTCGATCCTCCCGGCGGATCGCGTGCCGAGTTGATGGCGCAGAGCCAGCAGTTGCAAGTCTCCATCCACGCGGCCAAGGCACAGGCCATGAGGTTGAAGAAAGTATCGGGGCAGGTACAAATAGGCAGCCAGGAGGCGGCGGATTTTCAGTCACGCTACATTCTTCCGAAGAGACTAGCTTACGAATCGATCATGGCCGAGATACAACGGATGGCACAGGTTTCAAACCTGACGGAGCGCGACGGGCAGGCGACCGAAGAGCCCATCGAGGGAACAGCGAATTTGTCGGTACTCACGAACACCGTCAATTTCGAAGGTTCGTACGAGAGTCTGATGCATTTTCTGTATGCTGTGGATCGGTCTCCGAAGCTGTTGATGC
>CAWCYQ010000009.1:0-142796 GCA_963799755.1 Terriglobia bacterium
AGCATCGGTCGGGGCTGGCGGAAAGGCCCGCAGCGACATCGCTGGGTGTTCGAAAACCGAAAATATTGTTGCCCTTTGCGATGTGGACGAAACGTCCGCGGCAAGGACTTACGAGAGATACCCGAATGTGCCGAAGTTCAAGGATTACCGCGAGATGTTGGACAAGCAGGGCAACAACATCGACGCCATGATTGTGACAATTCCGGATCACATGCATGCGTCGGCAGCGATTCACGCCATGTCGCTCGGTAAGCACGTCTATGTACAGAAGCCGCTGGCCCACACCGTTTGGGAGTGCCGCGAGCTCTTCAAGGCAGCCCAGAAATACGGCGTCGCCACTCAAATGGGGAACCAGGGATACTCGAACGAGGGCACACGTCAGTGCGCGGAGATGGTGTGGTCGGGCGCCATCGGGGATGTCACGGAAGTACATGCCTGGACGAACCGGCCGGTGTGGCCGCAGGGCGCGCTGCCCGCTCCTACATCCATGCCCGTTCCCGGCACCCTCGATTGGGATCTGTGGTTAGGTGTCGCGAAAGAACGGCCGTACAGCGATGCCTACCTTCCCTTCACCTGGCGGGGTTTTTATGACTTTGGTTCCGGGTCACTGGGGGACATGGCTTGCCACATTCTCGGAGCGCCGACTATGGCTCTTCGACTCACCGCTCCCACGTCTGTTGAGTGCGTAAGCGCGGAAGGCAAGAGCGACACTTTCTTCCCGGCTAAATCGGTGATCCGTTTCGATTTTCCTGCGCGTGGCTCCATGCCGCCGGTCAAGATCTTCTGGTACGACGCGAAGCGGGAAGATCAGCCGGATTTGCCCAATGCGCCGAAGGACCAAATCTTGGGCGATCTGCCGGAAAATCGTATCGGAAATGCGGAGAGCAGCGCAAAGCCGGCCGAGCATCAGATTGTCGGAGAGGTCTTCACCGATCAGTTCTTCTCGCCAAAACCCGCGCCTCCCGAAGAGCCGCGGCAGCCCAGTCGGGACGAGGCGTCACTAACGCCTCACCAACGTGAACTCGAGAAATGGATGAGCCTTATCGACAAGGGAACGAACGGAAGCCTTCTGGTCGGCAGTAAGGGCATGATCACTACGGGCACGTACGGAGAAAACACGAGACTCATTCCGGTCGAAAAAATGAGGGATTACGAGTTTCCCGCCGAATTCATTCCTCGATCCCCTGGGCATTATCGCGATTGGATTCGTGCCTGCAAAGGCGGCGCGCCGGCTTGCTCCAACTTCAGTGTGTCTGCTCCCTTTACGGAGTGGATAGCTCTCGGGGCGATCGCTTTGAAATTGAACTGCAGGCTCGAATGGGATGCGGAGAAAATGAAGATCACCAACAACTCGGAAGCCGATGAGCTGCTGAAACCCAGTGTTCGCAAAGGTTGGAAGATCACTTGATTCCGTAGTGGGTGGCGCAATAAGCCGAGAGCGCGACCTACAGCAATCTTTTTTCCTGGATGTTTTACGGGGAATAGATCGACGGCGATCAACCTATTGGATAATTTAAGCATGAATCGCCATGAGTGGATTGCGCCTCGCCTTACCGATGCTGTCCGTACGCAGATGCATTATGCCCGCACGGGCGAGATCACCGGAGAGATGCGCTATATCTCGGAACGCGAGCACCTGCCTCCGGAACTGATCCGCGAGGAGGTGGCGCGCGGCCGCATGATCATTCCGGCCAACATTCATCACACGCGCCTGGAGCCGATGTGCATCGGTGTTGCGTCCAAATGCAAGATTAATGCCAACATCGGAAATTCGGCAACAACCTCCAATATTGACGAGGAGCTTGCGAAGCTGCAATACGCGGTCAAATTCGGCGCGGACACGGTGATGGATCTTTCAACTGGCGGCGACATCCCGCGCATCCGCCAGGCGATCATCGATGAATCTCCGGTGCCGATCGGCACAGTTCCAATTTACGAAGCGCTAAACCGCGTTCGCCGGGTGGAAGACTTGAATATCCAGGTCCTCCTTGAGGTTATCGAGGAGCAGGCGGAACAGGGGGTCGACTACATGACGATCCACGCGGGAGTCCTGATCCAGTACATTCCTCTCACCACCAAACGGATTACAGGAATTGTGAGCCGGGGTGGCGCGATTCTTGCCGAGTGGATGGTAAAGAAGCACAAACAGAACCTGCTCTACGAACACTTCGACGAGATCTGCAGGATTTTCCAGAAACATGATGTAAGCTTCTCGCTCGGTGATGGGTTGCGCCCTGGCTGCCTGGCCGATGCGAGCGACGCGGCGCAGTTCGCGGAGCTGAAAACGCTAGGCGAGCTTACTCAAAAAGCCTGGGAACAGGAAGTGCAGGTGATGATCGAAGGGCCCGGCCATATTCCACTCGATCAAATTGCATTGCAAGTAGAGAAAGAGCGCGAAATGTGTTTCGAGGCGCCTTTCTACACTCTGGGCCCACTGGTTACCGATATTGCCCCCGGATACGACCACATCACCTCCGCCATCGGTGCAGCGATGATAGGCTGGCACGGAGCCTCGATGCTTTGTTATGTCACCCCGAAAGAACATCTTGGGTTGCCGAATCGGGAAGACGTAAAGCAAGGCATCATCGCTTATAAAATTGCTGCCCACGCGGCGGATGTTGCCCGCCATCGGTCCGGCGCGCGTGACCGCGACGACGAATTATCTCGCGCTCGGTTCAGCTTCGACTGGAAGCGCCAGTTCGAACTGAGCCTCGATCCGGAAACCGCTCAGGCATATCACGACGAGACGCTGCCGGAGGAAGGCTTCAAAGATGCGGCGTTCTGCTCCATGTGCGGACCGAAGTTCTGCTCGATGAATCATTCCGCAAAGACGCAGGAGTTTACTGAAGAAGAAGCCGCCGCTATTCTGGCCGCCTCCGGCGACGAATCGCTAGTCAAGCTTCATCCATAGCCTGACGAGCTCGCAGGCGCAGAACCAGTTGCGATGTTACGATCGCCAGCAGGAGAATCAGCAGCACCAGCAACGCGTATACGAAAGCGGGCGGCGCCAGGGTCACGGTACTCAGATCCTGCGTTGGATGAGCACGCCACCAGACCCACAAGGTTCTGAGATTAGATCGCGTGACTGCGGCTCCGTAATACGGCAGCAGCTTGGCCAGATAGGTCATACCGGCAATCCACGCGGTAATCATCGAGAGGGCAGCGGCAATTCCGCGCCCCACTGCGGCGCTCTGTGAAAGTCCGCGAAAGCAAAGGACGATCAGAACAATCAGGACGCCTTGGCCATACCACGGTTCCGGATGAGTGGATTCGCCCAGTGTATGCACCCAGGTTACGCACGTCTGGTAAACCAGCCCGCAGCCGAATAAAACGCATCCGGCGAGCAGCCACAACTCTGCTTTGGTAATTCGCCGGATATGAAGCAGGTAGGCGAGAAAGGCTGCCGAAAGAAGCAGCAACTCAGTCCAGAGTGTCGCTTTAGAAAATGACAGGAACGACCAGTTCCCCGTCCACAGAGACCACATGGCAAACTCGCCAAGGCTTCTGAACCAATCAATATGCGCGAGGGCGGCGATCGCCTGGCGGAAGCCGATTCCTGCTGCGCTCTGTTGCGTACCGCTGAAGCTGCCATACAGTAACAGGTTACGAAGATACCAGGGCCCGGCAACTCCCACCACCAGCGCGGCGCTCATCGCGGCGGTTTTAGAAGACGTTCTGTGTCTGAGTAATAGCCAGATCACAAAGCAGAGCAGCAAAGGAGCAAAAGCGAGGAAATACGCCTTCGCCAGCAAGCCCGCTGCGAAAAGTGCCGACAGGATGAGCACATTTTTCAAATTGCTGTTGTGGGCCGCAATTATAAGGCGACTAAAAAACCAGAGTGTCAATGGTATGGCAAACAGATCATTTCCCACATGGGCAATTGAGGCCCAGAACATCTGGCCTTCAAAAATGACGGCCAGGCACGCGATTCGGAAAACACCCGTAACGGCAAGTGCGCTGGTCAATTGATTCACTGCGAAGAATGTGGAGGCCGCCGCCGCGATCATGCCAAGCACACGCAAACAAAGTATCCGCCATGGCAAAGCCATACCTGACAGGAGCCAATCAAACGGCGCATAGGCGAAGTACGCCAGCGGAGCCTGTTGCGCCTCGTAATTTACGATCGAGTCGCTGCGGGCGCCCATAGCCGTCGTGAGCGATTGAAGCTGGTTCCGGCGAGCGAGTTTTTGCGATTCGGTTAGCTTCGACCATTCCTCGAAAGACACACTACCGGGAACCACCCGGCTCAGGAGACGGCTGAGCGGTACAGCCTCCAGCGATGCGCGCACTTCTTGCGAGATCGGCGTGCGGTTGATCACAGGAATGTCGTGTGACCGCGCAATCGATTGCACATAAGCGTAGTGGAACGGCTCGTCAAAGCCTTCCCAAAGCGGGAGCACACAGCAATAGAGAATGCCATTCAGTAACGCAAGGGCAAAAATGGCTTTGCTGCTCAATTGAATGGCTTCACGCGCATGCCGTCTCGAATTTCAGCGTCTGGCGGGTCCACAATGCGGTCGGCCACGCGATCTCCCCGCTTCAGTCCCGAGAAGATTTGAACATTATTAATGTCGCTGATACCGGGATGAACGACCGTCCAGCTAATCACATCGCCGTTGAGCTTGTAAACGCCATCCGTGTTTCCCAACCTGCGTAGAGCCGCCTTAGGAATAATCAGGGCGTTTTTCACGACCTGAGAAACGATGTGCGCATCCACGGAGACGCCCGGCAGCAAATCATGGCGCGGGTTCTCGATAATGGTGCTGACTTCGCCGACCGTCCGAGACTGAAGCGGCACGATCTGAGTAGGTAGTTTGTCTACTTTTCCCCACCATTTCGCACCTGGCCGAGAATCGGAGGTGATGCTGACCGGCATTCCTAATCCGACTCGCCCGAGGTCCGGCTCGTCCACATAGACGATGACCTTCACCTGATCGATCTTGCCCACTAGAGCGACGAGGGAGCCTGGCGTTAAGTATGCCCCCACCTTTATATCGCCTGCTGTTCCACCCTCGCCCAACTGGTAGACAGTACCCGCCATGGGAGCTTTTATAATGCTGAGGTCGACACGATGCTGCGCAACGCCGACTGCGGCCTCGGCATCGTGAAGGCGGGCTTCCGCCACGCTGCGGTCGCTTGCGGTAACCGCGGTCCTCTTCTGATCTTGTGCAGCCGAAAGGTTCAGTTTGGCCCGGTCCAAAGCGTCGGAATCGGCTTGAACCTGCAACTTCGTAATGGCCTGCTGCTGAAGCAGCCTTTTGTCGGAGTCGTAAATGCGCTGGGCGACCTCGACCGCCGTCTCAGCGCTCCGGATACGATCCTCCAGACCTGCCACAAAAGCGGCCTTGCCGCCTTGAGCAAGGGTTCGCATTTCAGCTTGCGCTTCTTGCTGCTTGGCCAGGGCCGCCGCGAGATCTGCTTGGGCCGCCGTGGTGTCCAGTGTAACGAGGGTTTGACCTGCCTGCACATCTTGTCCGCGCTGCACGGCCACGCTGCGCACCACTCCCGAAATTTCGGAACGGGCGGCCGACCATTCGGCTGGCTCAACTTTTCCATTTGTCGGTACAACACTCGACAAGCTGCCGTACTCTGCGGTCGAGAAGTGAATGACCACTGCAGACTGGTCACGGCTGAATGCCCACCATAAGAGCAGGCTCGCCGGCAAGATCAACAGCCACCAATATCTCTTCATCTACTGGATCTTGTCTGGATACATCCTCAGGTCCCGTCAACATTGTGACAGACTTGTAAGTCTAAGAAAGCTACGTCCAGTCCGCTGTGTCCGCGTTAGACTGTTGGCTGAATGCCGCGCTATCGTATTCACCGGATGAAGGATGCTCCAAGGGAAAATTTTCGTTGGGCAGCGCACACTGGCGGAGTGGCGGTCGTGAAAGAGAAGGATTACGAGGCGGCGGAAGAGATGGAAGCAGGTAATCCTTACGAGATCTGGAAAAGCATGACTATAGAAGGGCGTCCCCTACACCCCGGCGACGTATTGGAGAGGTTAAATTTCGAAGGCGGCTCTGATGAATCCGCCGGAGACCTGCAAATCGCGAAATACATCGGATTTGAACCCGCTCGATGGTTTATTCCCGAACCGAAGGCGCCTGCGGCAGAAGTGGTGGCATCCTCCGAAAATTCGAGTGCCGCAACGGAATCCTTCTCGGAAACGGCATTAGCGGACCGGCATTGATCAGATCCAAGAATATCGCGCGGCACCACGGCGCTTTTGAGCCCTGCGCCTGCGGGTGGTTTGCCTTGGTCTGCTATATACAGGAGCCGCAAAAGGAATTCTTGGATTCACTGCGTCGCTCGATTCCCGGCGGGGAGGTTGCGCCGGTGCATCTTACGATTTTGCCTCCTCGCCCTCTTCGCTTTTCGATCGACCGGGCTTGTACTCTGATCGCCGAACTTGCCAACAGACTACCCGCATTTGCCGCAGAATTATCAGACGTTTGCTACTTCTCGGAAACGGATTTTCTCTACCTTGATGTTGCCGAAGGTAGTTGCAAACTGCGCGAAATTCATCAGAATTTGAATTCTGGGGAACTCAAGTACAACGAACTTTATGAGTTTCGTCCGCATGTGACCCTGGGCGGTCCGATCCGGGAGGCATCGCTGGAAGGTGAGCGCCAACGAATTGAAAGAGAATGGAACTCCTCGTCCTGCCCTCGCCGGATCCTTATCGATGAGCTCGTTTGCCTCTGGATGGATCCGGAGAGCGCAGGCACTGAGTGGACCCGTTATCGGTCTTTTTTCTTACGTGCCGGACAAGGGCGTGACGGGGAACTGCGCCCGGAAGCTCACGAATCGAAGATGGTAAGTTGACGGGAGCGCTGATCCAGCCCGATCTCACCGCTTTTGCCGACCGGTCGGCCCCAGCCGCCGACCACACCTCGTAATTCCGTACCCATCAACGCGATCCGCGGGACGAAGACCCGCTGCCTGTTCGCTCTCGCCTGCGGTGGTACAACCAGGTATCCCGAAGTCGGCCACTCGATTAAATTGTGCGAGAGCACACCATCCAACACTGCGCCGTCGCGAAAAAGAAATCGCGTCCATAGGCCGGGAACTCGCGGCCGCCGTTCGAACAGATTATGCTCGGTGAACAGGTCGGCTTTTCCGCTTTCAGAGACAAAACACAGGGCTTTGCAGTCTTCCAGTGCACAAAACTGCAGCCTTCCATCGAGAGTGATCCACTCGATACGATCATCCAAGAGGTAAGACGAGGGATTGATGATGCCGTCAGAGGGAAGTCGGTCCCAGCGGTACAGAATAACCCGTTTGGTTGTACTAGGAGCCAAGTGGAGGTTTATTAGTTCTTTGTTTCAAACAATTTGTCGAATATTGTATCATTGGCTGAATGGCAGGAACGGCATCATCCGAAGAGAAGATTCGTTCGTATCTGTACTACTGCCGTGTCGAAAAGGGGCTATCGGTTAATAGTTTACGCGCTTACGGGCAGGATCTGCACCATTTTCAGGCCTTTCTCGGGCATGCTCCTCTGAGCTCAGTGACCTTGGATACTCTTCGGAATTACATTGACCACTTGAGAGGGACAGCGCTCTCCAACCGCTCCATAGCTCGGCAAATCACTACTTTGCGTGGCCTCTTCGGCTTCTTAACAGACGAGCGGGAAGTCAGCACAAATCCGACTGAGCTGCTGGCCGCGCCGAAAATCGGTTCCTCGCTTCCGAAGTATCTCGATTTACCGGCAGTGGACCGGCTCCTGGCGGCTCCGGATCGCCAGTCTCGCACCGGTCTGCGTGACCAGGCGATGATTCATCTCCTTTACGGTTGCGGTCTGCGGGTGAGTGAACTGATCAAGCTTCGCATCTCGGATATCGATGGGGCCGCCGGCACGATTCGCGTTATTGGAAAGGGCGATAAACAGCGACTGATCCCGGTAGGGCGAGCAGCTCTTCGGGCGTTAGATCAGTACAACCAGGAACAGCGGCCGCTTCTGCTCAGAGGACGAGTGAGTCCTCATCTGTTCGTTACAGGGCGCGGGAAAGCGATGACACGTCAGGGTTTTTGGAAACTCTTGAAAGGCCATGGCAAGAATGCCGGTATTTTCCGGTCGCTGAGTCCTCATGTTTTGAGACACACTTTTGCGACTCATCTGCTCGAGGGTGGTGCGGACCTCCGCAGCCTGCAGGCTATGTTGGGGCATTCCGACGTTGGAACCACCGAGATATACACACACGTGATGCGTTCCCGCCTGAAGCAGATAGTGGATGCCCACCATCCGCGTGCGCGACGCAAGCGGGGAGGTTCGTCCGGGATAGGAGCGTAAGAGCTTATGAGCGATTACATGTTCATGCTCGACAGCCATTTGAATGGCGAGCAAAGCAAAACGCTCGCCGAAGTTCGGGAAGCTGCCGAACGAGCCAATCTGAACCTGTTTCTCACAGGTGGCGCGATGCGTGACATGATGGGTGGCTTTCCGATCCGCGACCTCGATTTTACAGTTGAGGGCGGCACGGTAAAGTTTGCCAAGTTCGTGGCCCAGAAGGCCTCGGCCGAGATTCTCGAAGTAGACGAGAGCCGGAAGAGTGTTGAGTTGCGCTTTCCGGGGAGTGTCAGCGCGAGCATTTCCATGGCGCGGCACGAAAGATACGGCAAACCCGGCTCTAAGCCGCAGATACAACCGGCCACGATTCACGAGGACCTTCGCGGGCGCGATTTCACCATCAACGCCGTGGCTCTTTCTTTGGGCAAGGCATCCCGCGGTTTGCTGTTGGACCCGGCGAACGGGCTCGGAGATCTCAGTCGTAAAGAACTGCGAGCGCTCTCGAACTACACACTGTACGATGACCCGTCGCGGATTCTCCGCATGATTCGGTTACGCGTGCGGCTGGCATTTTCTATTGAAGAACGCACTCTGAGCCAGTATCAAAACGTCCGGGAAGCGGGACTGGACAGCAAAATCTCAGCGGCCGCGTGGGAGCACGAGCTTCTGCAGGTAGCTGCCGATCCGCTGGCCGGGGACATCCTGAAGACACTCGAAGAAGAAAACCTTATCCGGTTTGTTTCCCCCGCCTTATCTGGCCCCAAATTAAACCTGGCCGGCTTTCAACGGCTTCAGAAAGCACGTCAATCGCTGCCGTTTGGGATAGATATCGGAGCAAATTTTCAAGCAATCTTCTTGTTTTTGCTCTTTGAGAAACTGTCGCCGCGCGAGCGCTCGCAACTGATCAAGACAATTGCGCTTCCCAAAGCTCAGGTGGAAGCCGCCGGCAAACTCGAGGCCCGGGCGGCCAAACTCGAGAAAGAGTTGGCAACCGCCAAATTGACGCGTCCGTCGGCGCTCTATTCCTTGCTTCACAAGGTTCCAGGGGAGATTCTGGTCTTCCTGCTAGCAAGATCCGGGCAGCGCCTCGTCCTTGATCGCATCAAGAACTATCTGCAAAAGTATCTCCCTGCGGCACAGGAAATCACCGATCGCGACGTGGTCGAAAAGGGCGGAGTGCCGGGAACGCCCAAATTTGAAAAGCTGCGATGGCAGCTTATCGCCACACGGCTGGATGCGAAGCCGAAGAAGGTCGTGGTCGAAGAACCGCCGCCATTGCCCAGCAATGCCGGACGCCGCTCCATCAGTATCGCCAGGTAAACATCTGTGTGACTCGCCTCGTCTAAAAAGCTAGTTGGGTGAGTTTGGGAGAACCGTCGGCGGGCGTCAGAAGCGGAGGGACGCCCGTTGTCGATCAAATTTAGCTAAGTCGACCACGGGGCTAATCCGGTTCATCACACTCATCACCTTGTACGGATAATTTTCGTCAGGATTGTATATCTTAAGCTTGCCAAGGATATCGCGGTTTCGATAAAGAGAGCTCTGCCCTAACTTAAAAGCCACCGTATTCAATCCAGCGCGGATCGAAGGGAAAGGCAGCGGGCCCCCGGTTCCCCAGCCGAAGATGTTGTTGTTTATGTATGCTTTTCCGCCGCTGGACTCAATTACGGAGATGCTCGGCAATAAACGCCAATCGAGGTGATTGTCGTCCGCCGCATGAATAAAATCTTCGGCCATGTTGACCACAGGACAATGCAGGCTCGAAAAGAACCTCTTGAGTCGCATCGTGCGCGGGTCCGGAGCAACGGGCTGCGTAGACACTGTCACAGGAGGTAAAACTTTGGTCGAACTGCGCTTGGCGTCAGGAATAGACCTGACCGAAGCGGCTTTTTCCAACTGCACACTCAGCGGAAGTAGGATCAGACAAGCGGCAACTAATATGCGCTTCGATGCGGCGGGCAGGCTGGTCTGTACACACTTATAACCAACGTGCATACAGCTATACTACCAGACGAATACGAGGGGTATTCCGCTAACAAGGCAGAAGCTTAGGCCGCACCTGGAGCCTAAAAGCTAGCCTTTGTGGCAGCCGGGTTCTCGGTATGTGCCGGAGACAGGAATGCAACCGAGGTCCTGGGAAATGCAAATTTACGCCCGAACTCGTCGATCAAGTTTACTTGGCAGTCGTACCGGCCGGGCGGGATTGACGAAGTCGGAAATTGCAGCCAGACAGGCAGGGTCCCTTCCCGTTCCTGGCTCAGCCGATTGGCTCGCACGGCGGGAGTTTCGAAGACTTTTTTCTTATCCCGATAGAGAGCTAGACTGGCTTCAACGTCGGCGCGGCGGAAGTTTTGCGGCATTCCGTCGGGGATTTTAGGATCGTAGACCTCAAGGTACACGAGCATTTTCTGGCCCGGATCAAAAACGCGGGTAACGTTGGGGACAAGCTTCTGACCATCTGCAATCAAAGGATTGTTGGCGGTGAGTTTGCGGCTATTCTTCACGCCCGCGACCTGCGTACCGGCGGGTTCGCGCTGATTACTCAAGACGATAGAGCTGACGCGCAAAGCGGTCCCGCGATCCAGGTCGGGCACTGTGAGATCGGCCTCGTAGGTGCCAACTTTACCTTCGCCGTTTTCCCGAGCGACGAAACGGAGTTTGTACTTACCGGGCGTAAGTGTAACGCCTGTATCGTATTGAATACTTTTACGGACAACCTGGCCCGCCAGGTCAGTCGCCACTTTGAGTGGAATCGTGTCACGAACGGTGGCTGCCGGCCTGTGGCGAGCGTCCAAAACTTCTGCTATAAAGTCGAGTTCCGTGGCCTGTTTAGAGCCCTTTTTCTGAAAAGCGAGGGCAGAACCGGGGATTTTCGCGCTGATCGGCACAAAGTATTTATCCTTGTCGATCCGGAAATAATCGGCTTCCACCGCAATGGGGAGATCGGTAACAGGATTGTCGGACAACAAGGCCTGGGAGAGCTGCGCTTCTTTGTCTCCTTCCTGCATATGCCGGAAGGTCGTCGGGCCATAGTAGCCTTGCCGATAATCCAGTTTGGCTTTTAAACCAGCCAAATTTGGCGCGAGTTTCACCTGAATGCGCCGGTAGTGGCCATCCTGGGCGGTATTGGACGAGACATAGCTCAGCACGTAATACGTTCCGAAATCTTTCTGGACCTGACGCATGCCATCGGTGAGATCGTTGGAATCGAGCAGCGCCTTTCCTCCGGTATCCAGCGCCAGGGTTGCCAGCGTTTCCTGCTGGTTGTTGAAGTTGTTTTTCAGAGTATTCTGTCCGGCGCCGCTGTACAGGTTGTTGCCTACGGCTCCAGCCTGGGTGGCGTCGCCACCGGGAACCAGCGCCGTGAGGCCGCGGGCATCTATCGGGTAGAAAGCGACGTTCGCGCGAATCGCGGTGTTTACAGTTGCTCTCAACTGCGATTGGTTGTCGACTCCGTTTTTCTGGATACCGCTCGAGATGTAAACCAACGCTTTTTTCTCCGGATATTGAGCGAGACCACGCGCGGCGTCTTCCAGGGCAGCCAGTTTGAGGTCAGCGTTGAAGATGTTGAACTCGGTTTCATCGGCAACGAATTGGCCGCTCTGATCCTGAGCATCCGCGCTTTCGTCGGCGAATGTTGCGTTCTCGCTCGAATCTCCGACGCGAAATTTGTTGATGGTATTGATCAACAGGTCGCGATCGGAAGTGAAGTCCTGGACTGTCTGCAAAGAACTGCCGTACCACATGATGGAAACCGTGTCGCTGGCAGTCATCTGGCTGTTGAGGAACTTGATTGCAGCTTGTTTAGCGCGGATCTGCTCGGCGGGCTGCATGGAGGAGAAATCGAAGAGCATGACAATGAGCCGGCGGTCCTGATACTTGGAAAGCAGGTTGTTTTTTTCAGCTTGTTTCGCTGCTTCCGGATTGTAGCCCTTTGGCTTTTCCGGCGGGCGTTGAGCGAATGCCTGTTCGGTCGAGGGTAATAACTTGTCGCTCAGGCGTTGCAGATCTACGGCTTGCAGTTTTTGCAGCTTGCCGTCTTCATAGACCTGAAAGTCCTTAGCACGTAAGATTATCAATGGGTTTGCCGTTCCGATCGAGAACGGTGACGTTAACAATAACGACGTTTGTGGTGGCGGAGAACGTCGGCCGCTGGGCAGTTATTACCGCCCTAAAAAAAAGAGCCGCCAAGCAGAACGTAAGAATTCTCAAAACCTAAACCTCACAACAGCATCAACGGTACGCATCGCTCCCGCAGCGCTTGGCAAACCGTAGTTGGTGGCGTTTACGACCGTATAAAGATTCGTATAGTTGACGTTATTGAACACGTTGTTTGCTTCGAAGCGAAATTCCAGGCGACGCCGTTCGGCAAAAGTGAAGGAACGGGCGAACGCCAAATTTACACTGAATAGACCGGGGCCCGGAATAGTGTTACGTCCGGCATTTCCATACTCTCCAGGGGGGAGTACCGCGGTGAAGGCGTCGAGATTGAAGAACCCGGAGCCGGTTTCAATGGGTTCGCCGGTGGCTTCGGCTCGTCCTTTACCAACGCCTCCTGTTTGCGCGAGCTGCTGCGTATTTCCAAGGATGCGGGCTGTGAGCGGATTGCCGGTTTGAGCGGTAATGCCGCCGCTCAACTGCCAGTCCTTGAGAAGGCGACCGGTCTTGCTGTCAGCGGCAACATGAGAGCCGGGCCCGGCAACAGGCGAGGTGAAGACGAAAGTGCCGCTGAACTCATGCCGCACATCGAAACTCGACAGGCCGCGCTCGGCGGAGATGTCCAGCCAGTTTTGGGCAACGGTATTGCCGGCACCGCCGAAGGTGGACGAATCATCGATCGACTTCGCGAACTGGTAATACGCAACAAGCGAAATGCCGCGATTGAAGCGGCGGTTCAAACGAAGCTGCAGGGCATTGAAGATGGAATCGCCGATCGACTGATCGTAGGTGAAGCCCGTCGCATTCAAGACCTGGGTAGGCAGAGCGGAAACGATAGCAGCTCCAGGCGGCGATTGGTTCGGTAACGTGCGCACGTCCAAGCGAGTGCCTTTAGTTCCGAGATAACTGATTTCCGCAAAGAAGCCTCCGCCGAATTCATGCTGGAGGGAGGCGTTCCATGTGCCGGCATAGGGCGTTCGATAGTTGCGATCCACTGCAAAAGTATTTGTCACCCGGGCGGTCGGTGTATTCGGAAAACCGTTGGCGAGCGTCAAGATATCCGCCGCACTGGTGTTCTGGCTATTCGATACCGCGAAGGGTGGCTGATAGGCGAGCAGGCTCGCGAACTGATAATAGGCTTGGCCGTTGTAGTAGATTCCGTAACCGGCGCGAAAGATGGTCGAGCGTTTGGTCCAGGGCAGCTTCCAGGCCAAGCCCACGCGCGGCGACCAATTATTCAAATCGGGGTTGATGAGGCCGCTCGGGAAAGCGCCGGTGTAGGGTCCGGGCTGATTCGGAGTGACGACGGCTACCGCGCTATAGCCAGGGGCTATATCCAGGTTTGCCATGCGCCCATACTTTTCAGAGAAGGGCGAAAAATATTCGTAGCGCACGCCCGCGATGATGGTCAGATTGGCGCGAGCTTTCCATTCATCCTGCAGATAGCCGTTCCATTGATTCTCTTGAAAATATTCATTGAAACCGCTGTACTGAATCGATCTGGACTGCGGCAGACCGAGCAGGAAATCCGCCAGATCGTAACCGGTATTCGGAACCACCTGGCCTTTGGCATTGACTTCGCTAGTGGCAACCCCGGTGAAGTTAAAGGTTCCACGGCCGTTCGGGTCCGTTCTTACGCTGACATCCGGACGAGTGTAACCGCCGCCGATGCTAACACTATGCGTGCCGTGCAAAAGGCTGATACTGTCGCTCAATCCTTGCGACTGAGTGCGATTCAGGGTGGCTGCGGAGTCAGACAGCGCACCAAAGTTGGTGAAGTTCAGGGTCGGCGGCCCGTAGTCTAGAGGATTTGTTGACGTACCAGGAATGCCCAGCTGGGCGGCGACGTTGGGGCCAGTCGAGAAATACGGCGTGATCTGTGTGTAGTTGCGGTTAATCCGGATCTGAGCGTTGTTTACGGACGTTGGCGAAAGGTTGCGAGTCCACTGCAGAGTTGCA
Organism: Terriglobia bacterium; assembly: GCA_963799755.1. Classification (GTDB taxonomy): domain Bacteria; phylum Acidobacteriota; class Terriglobia; order Bryobacterales; family Bryobacteraceae; genus Bog-105. Next base: position 14,411 of record CAWCYQ010000009.1, read on the forward strand.
TTGAGACCGTAGCCATGGGTTGAATCGGCGTACCCGAAGGGCTGGGCGGTGGTTCCATTGCGGTCCTGATATTGGAAATTGACCGAGAGGCGATCGTAATTCGTAATCGAACGCTGAATCCGGAAGCCCAGGTTATCTGCGTTCGCCGCTTGTGCAGTTTCGAACTGATAGTTATTAGCATTACCGGCTTCGTTGGGTGTGGGATAAAACTTCAGCAGACCGAGCGCGATGGGATTCAGCATATTGGTGGGGATTATGTTATTGGGAAACTGCTGGTGGGTAGTCGGGTTATAGATGTTTACGGGCGCACTGGTGTTGGAGGTTCCGAGAGATTGCGTTGCCTGCGAGAAATCCCCGTTGCGGAAGGCCTCGGTCGGCACGGTTTCGGCGAAGAGCTCAGGCGTTTTGGCGCGCGTTCCGAAATAGGTGAGAAAGAACTGAGTCTTGGGGTCTTTGACAAGTTTCGGGAGGACCAGCGGACCACCGACAATCAGGCTGAAGCGGGTTTGTGCATAGGCCGCCTGCGGAATATCGAGACCATTCAGGGAAAAGGGCTTGGCATTGAGAGCAGAATTCTGAATGGTAAAGGACGCCTGGCCATGGATCTGCTGATTACGGCGGCGATAATGGCCGAATTGAGCTCCAGCGACCTGACCGGGGCGCCGCCCGCCTGGACCGCCGAAGCCACCGCGTCCACCTCCGCCTCCGCCGAAGCGCCCTCCGCCTCCGCCGGCCTCCGAAGCCACCGCCACCTCCCCGCCAGGACCGCCTCCGATGCCGCCGTCCTGAGTACCGAAACCGGGAGCGCTCGAGCTGCCGTTTGCCGCGGAGATGCCGCCGCCGAAAGGATTAGGACCGGCGAACCGCATATCGGGGCCGGAATCCGACTGGGCTCCCTGCGCCATGCCGGGGCTGAGGCTACCGGAGATCAAGTACGATTCATTGCCGCTTTGCGGGGCTCCGGGCGCCGACGGGAGGGTTTGACCTTCGTTAGGTAATCCGTTTTGCGGCTCCGCTTCGAGTGCCTGAGTGGCGAAATCTGGTGGATTACTGCTAGTGGCAGCGGTACCCTGACGAGTGCGTTGCGCAGCGAACTGCTGCATACGGCGGACGAGCGGAGATTCTTTCAACTGAATGTCGAAATTGACAGGCCCTTTGGCTGCCTCATAATCTACTTGCCGTTTTTGCGGATCGAAGCCAAACATGTCGATGGAGACGCTCCATGCACCTGCTGCCAGCGGGGGAAAACCATAGTGGCCGTCGGCATCAGTGACGGTAGTAAAAGTCTGGGAGCCTTGCGAAGCGGTTACGGTCGCGCCGGGAATAGGCTGGCCGCCGGACCGCACGAAGCCGCTTTGCGCGTAGAGGCCGGTGGCGCAGAGATAGAGTGCGAGGAGTAGAAAAGCTAAGCGCGACAAAGATAGAACTCAATCGAGTGAAGTACGCAAGAAACGATGTCGGGGCGGGAGGTTAGGTTACCGGGGCGGGATCTTCTGACGTTTCAAAGATGTCCTGCCCGCGGTCTGCCGAGGAGGGGAGCGCAGATCGCATGGATTAGAGTCGCCTCAACCGCCAGCCCAGCGCGCGTAAATGATTGAAGTTGACGGTATCCAAGCCAAGCGATGCGAGTTCAAGATAGAGCGGTAGATCCGCCGTCACTACGAGTATGTTTCGTTTGCAAACCCATGCTATCGATACGTCGCCCAGGCCAAACCCCCCGAACATCGAGTCGTCGACAAGCACCCTCGCTGCATCATGTTGTTCTTTACAGTCGCCACTGTGGCCTTGAATAGCCGGCGAATGGCAATCAGTTCCTGACCCGACAGATCGGGTGAGATCGCTCACTTGACTCAGGACGTGTGGCGTTGAGAAGATCGGCTCTCCAAGCCACTTAGCGAGTTGAATCAGGAGATGAAAGGTCGTCGACCGTGAAGTTTTGGGTGCGTTTGAATGTGCTGATACGCAGGATGTTGACACGACCGACTAGAAGAAGGACGAGGAGATTTGTGTCTGTGAATACACCCTTCGCTCGATGCTTCCTGACAAGCGCGCCCAATGACACGCCTGACAGGGGCTCAAATTAATTCGCAGGGCGAATCTCGACGGGCTGAGGATAGCCGATTGGTTCTGGTGGACTGCAGCGTCTCCATCGACGATTTCACCGGGAAGCGAGAACGCCGCCTATAGCAAGCGTTGGCTAGTTGGCAGTCTGCGATCTTGCCAGCATCAAACCGGCTGTTTTCTTCTTCGCGGCTGGGACAGCGACGGATTCGCTTCCTCTATTGTGGCTGAACGGCCTTTCTGCCGTCTGGTGCTACGCAAATCTCCGGGTACGTCTGCTCGATTTTGCTGCCCTTCATCTTGGTGCAATCGGCCCAGGAGAGCACCGCATCCGGTGATTTAGGCGCAACTGGATTCACCGGACCTGAAGGAGATACGGGTGTCTTGTGAACGCAACCGGCCAACTCGAAAGAAAGGCTTAACACGGCAATGCACAATCGTCTCACGGGTTAGCGTGCGCCGGAGCCCTCTCCGGCGCACTCTCCTTTCATCGAATCAAGGACACGAATTTCCAGAATAGGCTGTGAACAGGTTCCAGAAATTGTATGCGTAGAACGCCGGACCATTAATCGACTCCGGATGATTCGGATTGGTCCACTTGAAGGAGTTCAAGCCATTCACCAGGTTTGTGTAAGTCGGCGCCGTATTGTTACCGATGTTCTGATCGGCCAGGTTTTGGGGGTCGAAGCCAATGATCCATGGACCGCCGCTTGTACCGCCGGTTTGGGGATTGCCAACCTCGATGATATTCGTTGTTCCCAGCGGGTTTAGCGTGCCGGTACCCGCTTCATCGTCCCACTGATAAGCACCGCCAAAGGGAGGTGCGGCCGGATAGCCGAAGATATCCCATTGACGTTGAGAGTAGTCGCCTCCGTAGGTGTATCCGAGCCATCCCGTGTAAGAGCCGATCGGCAGCCCGCCGCTACTTCCCGCGCAGCCGTAACCTTTGTTATCGTTTACCTGCATGAAGCCGATGTCATAGTCATAGGTGCTTGCGCCCGAGACCCAGGTGGTAAGTTTTCTGATGGTCCAACCTCCGTTGTAAGCGGGATTTCCGCCGTTAGAGTAAGCAGGATAGAACGTAAAGTTCTGATACCACTTTCCGGTAGCATAGTCGAACATGCAATGTCGTGCTGTGATGAGCGTGTGGTTGTTCATCGCGACACTGGCGGAGCACACATAGGTACCCGAAGGTTCACTAGCTCCGGCAGGAATGTAGAAAAACAGCTTGCCCACGGCGGCATGCGGATACATATTTACTGAAGCCATCCTGTGATTAGTGAATGGCATTTCGTACCCAAACCCTTCGGGCTGGATCGTGGTGGTTGGAGCCATGTCCGGATGCTTCGCCGGTATGGGCTCCAGGCTGGGCTGTTCCTCCTTGCTTGGGAAGAAGGTAGGAGCGCCGCCTGGCTTTGACACTCGCGGTTCCCCCGCTACCGGGAGCGTGTTGTCAGTAGTTCGAACAGACAACGGATCCAGCGTGGGCAACGGCATGGGAGTGGCATTTTCCAGCAAGTCATTTGTCCAGAAAGCGGCCGCCGCTGAGCGCTGGGCATCGCTTACAACGAATTTCCCAGCCACTGGACGGTTGGTATTTTGAGCAATGGCCGCCGTGGTCAGTGTTAGAGCTACGGCAGTAATAAGTCCTGTTCGTTTCTTCATGTTTCCTCCTGATGTGACGCGTTAAATGCGGACGGTTCTTTGATCCCTAGAAATGGCTTGCTGGACAGTCAGGTAATCACCTGATCAGAGTCCCAGTTCGGATCTTGTAAGCCGTCGAGTTGCATTACGCCAAGGCACGAACAAAGCCAAACCGGACCCGGCTCTGATTCTTAAGTCTTAGGAACGTAAGGAGCTTTTTTTGTGTACGAGAAAGCTAAACCGATATCCGTTCAGATAATTCTCTGGGCTACGTATGTCGGCGCTACGCGGCCGACGACATGTCAGCCTGGATTCCCGGACGCACGCGCGTGGCTAGGTTGCGCCGGAAATAGGCTGGCCCCCCGGATCGCAGGAAGCCGCTTTGCGCGTAAGGGGCCAATGGCGCAGAGGAAATAGAGTACAAGAAATATGAAAGCTAAACGCGGCAAAAAAAGAAACTCGATCTGATGAAGTAGTGGTAGAAACGATGCCTTGGCGAGAAGTTAGGTTACCGGGCTACGGGAATGCCTGATAGCTATCGGGGCTGCCAATGATCGGCGCGCCAGACGGTTCGTCCCGCAAGCTTTTCCCACAAACGGCGGATCAAGCAGAAGGCTGGTGGCGGACCACGACGATGAGAACCGAATGTCGCATCTAACAACGATGGATGTGTCTCGACAACTTTCCGGTGGACAAAATTGATCCTCTGACTACAGATTCGTAAACGTCCACAAAGCCAATTGAAGTAGACATATGTAGTCTCGTCCCCGGTTTCGAAAACCTGGTCCGGATTTCCCCAAGCATTCTTGACGTCACTCATACTCTGCCCCACACGTATATGTGGCAGTTCTACACCTGCGGAGATCTTATCGAAGATAAGCTTGTGATGCTCATATCTCGAAGGCGATGTATAGTCTTCCGTTTTCGTCTGGGCGTGGCCCCTGGGGTGAGACAAACAGTTAAGCTCAATGCGGTTGAACATTCTGCCCCACAACTGGCATTGGAGTGCTTCGTGAAAGGTGCTTTCCTCGCTAGCCGCCTCCGATGCCAAAGGTTACTGTACTCGTGCTCTTGACCTCCTGTCCGTGTGCAGCATCAGGGGGACGAATAGGAGGACAATCGAACCAGCGAGTCTGCGCATTTGCATAGCTCTAAGGGTCCATGCGGCGGATCTCAACGACAGAAGAGGTGAAAGTTTTTCTGCGGCGACAAGATTGTTAAGGCGCCGGAACGGTGGCTGATTCAAGGAACCGGATGCGCTGGGCGTCACAGTTTATTTCCGCCTCCACTCCGTAAGGGATGATGAACTTAGGATCGGTATGGCCAAAATCCATTCGAGTTACCAAGGGGAGCGAACCTAGCCTCAATTCCGCGAGCACTTGTAAAACGGCGCCGTCGTATTTCTCGAATTTCTCCTCCTCACCGTAGGGCCGTCCAAAGAGGATGCCCCGAGCTTCACACAAGGCGCCTGTCGCGGCTAATGCCCGAAGCATACGCACCACGGCCGAGGCAGATGGTGCATCCTCGGAGATCTCGAGGAACACGATACTATCTCGCCACACAGACCGGTCAGGCCAGATCGGTGTACCGCGGAGCCAATCAATGACTTCGAGACATCCTCCAACCAGGCGACCGCGATGGCACCCCATCCCTTGCAGCCAGTGCCAACCTGAACACCGTTGAAGCGGTCTTGGTTTCTCGTTTCGTTTTAGATCATCCCAAGCGAACGATGCGCACGTCCAGCCATCCTGATTTGGAGAAATGGGCGTCTCAGGAATAGATGATCCGAAAAGCACCTGCCGCACAGATTCAGCCATGTACGGTAGCAATCCACCGTTCTCGTCGAAGCCGGCCATAATGGATGGTCCATAGAATGAAGTGACTCCTGCTTTCAAGAAGGCGAAGTGCGTGACCGTCGTGTCCGAGTAACCCACAAAGATTTTTGGGTTTTCACGAATTACCGAGAGATCCAGAAATGGCAACATCCGAATCGAATCGTCGCCGCCAATCGTGGAGATGATGCCGTGGATCGAGGGATCTCTGAGTACGTCCATCAGGTCCGCTGCACGAGCCTCGGGATGGGCGGCCAGCCAATCAGGATCTGCCAGCGCATGGCGGCTTTCAATCACCTGAACACCAAAAGCCTCTTCAAGCTGGCGCTTTCCATCACGGTAGGCAACCGGAAACACGTTGGGCCAACCGCTCGAAAGAGAAATAGCCGCAACTCGGTCGCCGGGGCGAAGAGCACGGGGCTTGATCATGTCTCCGGGCCGTCTGGCCAAACCTCATCCGGGTGCGCGGGGAGCGGCTGATCCGGACCGAAGTTTGCGGTGTTGATGTCGGCGAAAACGAAGTTTTCAGGTGGCACAGGACTCCCCGCCAAACGCCGCAAAAGAGCAAGCTGTCCAGCGTGGGTCATGGCGTCGGAGAAGGGGCCCTGCAACAGAATCTCAGGACTGACCTCACGGAGCTGAGTCCCGCACTCGATGTGCCGCGCGACATCGGCGAGCGTTTCATGGAAGTGGGCGATAGCAGCTTGGAAGCCGGAAAATTCGGGCGCCCGGTAACTCCCGCCGATAAAGAAGGTCCGTGAATAGCCCAGCACGTCGTCCATGTGACGGATCAGTTCATGCGGCGTTCGAACCTTTGAAGCCGCTCGAAATGAAGCAAATTCTGCGGGAGCGCCGCGGAGCGCCTTCTGAGTGCGGTATGCGAGTGCAGCCAGGAAGTGATGGAGAAGAGTTTGCTTCTGATCCATTTCTTTTCGTCCATCATACGGGGCGAGGCCCCTGTACCCTTCTGCTTAGGTTGTCTTGAGAAAGACAGCTTGACCACGTTTTGCTGGGGGCGCCGGGCGAAGCCTGTGTTTCGAGCACCTTCTAGGGAACTGCGCCTCAGCAAAACGCCGCGTCCGTGACATATCCCGTGAGAAGTGGCGTCATTTGAACGCCAGTACAGGGGCGATCCTGGTCACGGCAATGGTCCACTTCACCTCAGGAGCTGTTCTTGGAAAACGATTATCGGTGGTTCTTAGGCATAGACTGCGGCTTTAGCAAGCATCAGGTCTGTTTGCTCGATGCACACGGACAATTCATCGAAGGAAGAATGTTCGATCACACGGGAGATGGATTGGCCGGTTTTTTCCTGTGGTTGAAGCGCCTGATCGGTAATTCCTTCTGCGGCCTGGCCGTTTCTCTTGAGAGTCCGCACGGCGCCCTGGTCGAAGCGCTGCTAGATCAGGGGGCGGCCGTGTTTGCCGTGAATCCGAAGCAACTCGATCGTTTCCGCGACCGTTTTACCGTCGCCGGAGCAAAGGATGACCGGCGGGATGCCTATGTATTGGCTGCGTCGATGCGAACGGATTTGCCAGCCTTTCGAAAACTGCAAGCGCCGGACGCCTTGACAGTCCGCATTCGGGAACTCTCACGGACTCTGGGGGCCATCACCCGTGACCATCGCCGCTGGAGCAATCAGTTATACGATCTTCTCGTTAGCTACTTTCCCGCCGTGCTTCGTTTGTCCCCAGCGGCTGACGACCAATGGGTATGGGATCTACTGGAGATGGCTGCGCTTCCGGCAGAGGCGGCGAGGTTGTCAGAAGAAGAAATCGCTCGCGTGTTGAAGACGCACCACATCCGCCGGTTCACGGCCTGGCAGGTATGTGAAGTACTCCGACAGAAAGCGCTTCCTCTAGCGGCGGGGTCGACCGAGAGTTGTGCCGAACATGTTCTCTCGTTGTTGCCGGTATTGCAGTGTCTCAACACACAGCGGAAGAAGGTGTTGCATGCTCTTTGCGCTGTGATCAAAGAGGTTCAGATGTGTCCGGATCATCCGCTGCACGCAACCTTACGCGCCATGCTTTCTTTGCCTGGCTTGGGCATTCAAACGGCGACCACGCTTCTGGCCGAAGCCGGCCACTTGCTTGCAGCTAGAGATTGTGCCGGACTGCGCTCCTATTCCGGTGTTGCGCCCGTCACCAAGCAAAGCGGGAAAACAAAGCGGGTTCAGATGCGCAATGGTTGTAATCAGCGCGTACGCGAAGCCTGTTACCACTGGGCTCGCGTGAGCATGCAGCGGGGACGAACAGGCGCGTCAGCACTACCGAGACCTGCGTGATGCCGGACACGGTCACGGACGTGCTTTGCGGGGTGTCTGCGACCGTTTGATTTCTCTCCTCGTAGCGATCCTCCGTTCCGGGCTGCCTTACGATCCGAAGCACCCTCGCAAAGGACACTCGGCATTAGCTGCTTGCGCATCGTGAATGGATTTGGCCCGGCTTGTGTGCGGGACAAGGATACGATAGTCGTATCCTACGCACCAGAAGTGCTCGTTCTTGCGTGGTGAAATGATCGCGCACACGTCGGCAGATGCTCCGGTAATCATGCGAATCACGCAAACCCGTGCAGCCCGCAACTGTGCGTCAGGTTGATAAACCCTTCGCGACTACTCACGTTTTGACGACCGTCGCCGACCGTCCTCGAGGTGATCCGAACAGAATGCTCCCGGGCTACTCAGTCTCCGACAACCCGACTTCAAAGCCACTGAGCCAAATACTAGTAAACCGGTAACCCTGGCGCCACGCGAATCGGCGCGGCTGGTGAGTTCAGTTTCCGGCTTGCTCGTCAACGGACAATACTTTGCAAACAACCGTAGTCTGATGCCTAACACTTCGCTGGCGGCTAAGGATCTAGTGTAAGTAACTGAGTTGGACTTTGCTTTATTCAGTGCGTATTCGTTCGCCCGCATCACGGAGCACCTCGCGGATCGCGTCCGAGCTGAGGAATATACTACGCAAAGGTTTGTCATCAATGTGATCGGCGACATATCGGATGTTTGAAACGGCCAGTCTGTATGCCTTAATGCCAGCATCAGGGTTGCCGCGTTGCTTCTCAATTCGGCCGAGCATCGCATGCGCGCGCCAGGCACACAGAAGGGCAGGATAGCGTTTAAGCATGGCACATGCCGCTTTTATCTCCTCAGCAGCCGTGTCGAAATCAGCGGAGAGCATCGCGATCCGCGACAGCAAGGTGTGCGCGATGATGATGTATTTGTGTGCGCCGTATTGAGTTGCTTTCTCGAGCAACGCGATTGCGTCTGTTCTGGCCAACGTCTGCTCGGCTCGCGCATGAAAAAATCGGATCTCGAAGCGCCACCGAAACCACGCGTCATGTGAAAGCAGGGACGCGGCGGTTTTCATCGCGGAGCAAACAGCCGCCTGATCATTCGACTGCAGATGATCCATCGCCAGGTTGATGACGGAATTGACCTCGGCTTCTCCAAAGCCCGCTTCATGCCCAATGGCAGCGCCTTCCCGGTCAAAGGTCTCCGCGCGTTTGAAATCCTGCATTTCACGATGGATCCAACCGAATGCGTTCGGAATGCGCGATAACCAGAAGATTTCGCCATTGCGCTTCGCCATGTCCATGGCACCGCTCAGCACTGCGAGCGCTTCAGAGACTCGACCCAGATTGGCCAGCGTGAGGCCGAGGAAATAATTCGCCTTCACAAACTCGAATGCATCACCGAGGTTGAACGCCAGGTCGATCTTGTGCCGAAACGTCTGTTCGGCATCTTCGTATTCCGAGCGGAAGAACGAAAGGCGCGCACGTACGTCGAGTGAGTCGATAAGCGTCTTCTTATCGAGCGAAGAAGAACATTGAATAAGCGCCCGCAGCTTGTCGTCCGTGGCAGACAAATCGCCCGACGCGAGATGCCCCTGCGCCATCAAAGCAAGGGCGCGCATGCGACCAGCTTCGTTTGCTGCGGTCACGCGAAGTACATCTTCGAGCGTCGATTGCATCTCATCCGGGCGGTGAGCCCAGAACAGCGTATTGCCGAGCATGTACAACCCGGCGCACTCGAGTTCCACCGAGCGCGCCCCCCGCGCCCGTTGGATCATCTCGCGGCAGTCGGCGATCGATAACTCGAAACGGCTCGTCGCGAGGTAGACCGCTGCGCGTTGCTCATAAGTCCGGAACTGGCTTTCGGCGCGTGCGCTCTCGGGCAGCCTCGCGGAGATTTCGAGGGCGTGCGTGTAGTGCTCTTCGGCCTCGCTGTTGGCGTACATGTTTCGCGCGTTAGCGGCTGCAATCATGAGAAACTCGACGGCCCGCGCCCAGCTGCGCCCGCGCTCGAAATGCATCGCGAGTTGCCCGGCAATGCGCGGCGCCAGGTCGCCGTAATCTTTCAGCAACTGCTCGCCCGCAATAGCGTGTAATTGTGTTCGTCGCGCGGCGACGATCTCTTCGTAGAAGACATTCTGGTAAAGCGCATGGACAAAGGCATAGCGCGTCACAAGAGCGCCATTCGGCAACTCTTCTTCGCCGAGAACTCGGATGAGCCGGTGGTTCTCAGCGAGAGATACAAGCTCTTCTTCGACGCGCAACTGTTCGGTATCAAGCAGCCGGGCGACAACGCTGGAGAGGAACTCCTCGCCCTCAATGCTGGCGTACTGCAGTGCCAGCCGGGCGTCGGGTTCGAGCACCTCGCTCTTCTGGCGGATCATCGCGCGAACGCTATCCGGGATCTTCTGCGCCATCTGAGCCGGAGGGCTCGCCATATTCCAGCTCACGCCGTCATGGACGATATCGCCAGAACAGGCGAGAAAATCCAGCAGGCTTACTGTAAACAGAGGATTGCCGTCCGTCCTCTTCCAGATCAGAGACGCAAACTCGTCCGGAAACTGATTAGGCTCGAATCGGCGGCAAAGCAGAATGCAGACTTCGTTGTCGGTGAGCGCGTCCAGCACGATCTCGTCGCACGACTGCCGCGCTTTCATGTCCGCGATGCAGTTCTTCAGAGCTTGATTCGGGATCTGGATATCTTCAGGACGGACTGTGGCGAGCACCAGTACCCTCTGTGTCTCTACCCGGTGACATAAATGTCGCAGCAGGTCGACGGTGGCACGATCCGCCCAATGCAGGTCTTCAAGAAGTAGAAGCAACGGAGCGTCCAGCGAGAGCCCCCCCAGGGCATCTCCGATCTCCCGCAACATGCGCTGCTTCGTCGCCCCCGCGGTCTCAGACCGCAGTGCTTCCGTTTCTGCTTCCGAAGTGAAGGCCGGCAATTGCAGACACCAGGTCGGGGCTTGTCTGCGCAGGTGATTCCTGATCTGATTTCCGTGCTCACGCACCAATTCGGACAGCGCGTCCAAAAACGGAAGATAGGATTCGCCCGGACCGTATTGCTCCACCGAGCGACCCGTCGCAACGCGCAATTCCGGATGCCGAGGGCGAATCGAGTTTATAAACCGTTCAGCGAGTGAGGATTTGCCCATGCCGGCTTCGCCGGTGAGAAAAACGAGCTTGCCGCCGCCCCCGAGCATGTTTTCGAAATGCCCTTCGAGCCGCTTCATCTCGAGGTCGCGACCCACGAAGTTCTGAGCAATCTTCTGAGGCCGCCGCTCCGAAGCCGGATGGGTGGTGGAGGGTGTTGTGCCGTTTCCTTCGCCAGTTGAAGTTTGGGCCGATGCAGGGCGAGACCATATCGAATCGGCTCCGGCCTCTTGTTCCAAAGCTCGGGAGGTTGTCAATGTTGCGGCAAAACGATAACCGCGTTTCGGGACGGTGATGATGTATTTGTGGTCCCGCGGACCCTCGCCCAGTATCCTGCGCAGAGTGGAAACATTCCTTGCCAGGTTGCCTTCCTCTACAAATGCGTCGTGCCAGACCCGTCTAAGCAGGTCTTCTTTATCAGCGATCCTGCCGCCACTCTCAACCAGCGCCAAGAGCGTGTCATAGAGCCTGGGCGCGAGGGGGATGATTTCGCTTCCTCTGAAGAGAAGGCGCTGGTCCCGGTCAAGCCGGTAAGGTCCAAACTTCAGGCTTTGACTTGACTGGGGCACCATATCGATTTCAGGATTTTATCCGAATTTCTTCCGAATCTGCGAAGGACATTCGCGGTGATTACGCCGTACTCTCGCGTTGTTGGCTAATACAACAGTTTGCACTATGGAGGGATCACATGATCAATGGAAAACGTCTTTTAGGGACCCCGGCCGCAACTGGCGTTGCGGTAATTGGGAAAGCGGAGGCACAGAACCCGGTCATCGATTGGAATAATACGGCGAGCACGACGCCCCTGGCGGCCGATCGGGTAACGTTCGCCAGGCTCAAACAGCCAAAGGCGAAAACAATGAGCAGGAAACAGTTGTGGAACCCCTTCTGCGGTCTGTTGGTGTTGCTGTTTCTCCCATTGACCGGCAGATCCGATGTCGTTCAGGACTGGGACGCGATCATGCAGGCCACCGTCAGCTCGCAACCCCCGTTCCCGCAGGCTCGATTCGCGGCGATTACCCAACTTGCCGTATTCGAGGCAGTCAACGCAATCACACGACAATACAAGCCGTACCTCGGAACAATAACCGCGCCCTACGATGCGTCGCCTGAAGCCGCGGCTGTGGCTGCCGCTTATGGAGTTCTTAGTAATTACTTCCCTGCCAGCCTCTCCACACTGAATGCCGCGTATGCAAGTTCGCTCGCGGCGATCCCGGACGGCCCCGCGAAAACGGCAGGAATTGCCGCCGGCCAGGCCTCTGCTGCCGCCATGATTGCGGCGCGCGCGAACGACGGCTCGAGCCCGCTCGAATTCTTTCTACCCACTTCATCCAATCCCGGGGATTGGCAACTGACGCCCGGTTGCACGGCTGCGGGTGGGCTATTTTTCAATTGGCAGAACGTGACGCCCTTCGGTATCCGGAGCGCCAGCCAGCCCTTTCTGGGTCCACCTCCCGCCCTCACCAGTGGCCGGTATACGCGGGCCTATGACGAGGTGAAGGAGTTCGGTGACGTGAACAGCACCGCGCGGTCGCAGGACCAGACAAATGTAGCCCTGTTCTACGATTACGACATCCCAGTCCTCATTTTCAACGACGCCGCAAGGCAGATCACCACCGCGAAACCGAGATCATTATCCGAGAACGCGCGCGACTTTGCGCTCATCAACATGGCTATCAGTGATGCGGCGGTTGCGACCTTTTACAACAAGTACCTGTACAAATTCTGGCGGCCGGAAACCGCGATTCACGATGCTGGCGATGACGGCAATGATAGGACCACTCCGGACCCCAACTACAAGCCCCTGATCACGACGCCTTGTTTCCCCTCCTATCCTTCCGCCCATGGCGTTTTAAGCAACGCTGCGAGAGAAATGATGGAGAAGATCTATGGCGAGGGGCCGTTCTCGATTACCCTATCGACGCCGGCGCTCCCGGGAGTGACGCTGCATTACTCAAGACTCGAGGAGATTACCGATGACATCTCCGATGCGCGCGTTTATGGAGGAATCCATTTCCGCACCGATCAGGATGCAGGCGCGCTGTTGGGGACCCGCATTGGCGATTACATCTTCGATCACAAGCTCCGGCCGGAACATGGCGGGGATTGTGACGACCGATAACCGCCATTTCCCAGGAGGAAACGAATGGATAGTAATTCAACGAAAGAACTCTGCTCGACCAGAGCGGCAATGAACGGAAGATCAGGAGATCAACACTGCTGAGCGGCAGATGAAATCAGTGGGTCTGTTTAACGCGCTCCGTCTTCGCCGTCGCCGGCTTTGAGGCGGGCGCGTTGGGGTCCGATGCTCCGGCCCGTATCACTTCGAGGATGGTCTGCAAACTGGACAGTGCCCGAAAGACCGGCTTAGGGAAGTGAAACTCGTGGCCGCCTCTCCGCTCGCTTCCAGATTGTTTCTGAACAAGCTAAACGACCTACCGTTTACGAATTCTCCGGATTAGTTCCCTTTACCGGGGCAATCCGAGATTCGCGCTCGGCTGGGCAGCTTCAGGCCACCCAGCCAATTGACAAAGGGTGAGAAGTCTGTAAGCGTTAAAATCACGATCGCAATCAGCAACAACATACGACAACCGTGACGTACTCACTAACACGCAGCGGGCGGATCGATCGGCAACCCGGTTCGTCCCGGCGCCGGCTCACGCCGAGTCCATCGGCCCGTTCGGATCAGATGCGTGCCAGAACTGGACCGGAGGGCGCGAACTAAAACCTGTAAGTTAAGCCAAGCCGCACAAAACGTGCGGGCTGAATAGCTATCGGTGAGCGCAGATTGAAATTAACACCGGTGAGATCAGACTGCTGGATTGCCTGATTTGAATTTGTGACGTTCAAGAGATCAGCAGAAGCCGAAAGTCGGCCTGGTGACACCTGAAACTCCCTCATCACGCGAAGGTTCCAATTCAGCATATATTGGGCGCGATTGCCGCCCTGCGGACTGCCGCGAACTGTGGTTGGTATAAGAAAAGGACCCTGTGTGAGGCCCGAGACAAGAAGCTCACGGGCAAATGGAAGGCCGTCCATATAGTTGGCGATACTGGCCACTTCCAATCCCCCCAAAGCTGAAGAAAACCGGTACACTGCTTGAATTTTGCCTAGATAGGCCCGGTCGACGTAGCTACGGGCCAGAGTTGGATTCGTGCTATTCGGATCTATGAACAGGGTCCCAATCACATCGGGATCATTCTCAAAAACGGCATTCCCTGGATTAGTCGGGCCCCAGGCCTTCTCTGCCGTGAATGCTGTTCCGACTATCAAACTGCGCCACTCAGTACGGAGTTGCGCGGTGAATCCCACGTTGAGCTCGCGAAGGCCCGGTGCGTTTTTGAGTGTGTACTGATCCTTTCCAAGCGTGGCTGGGTTCTGATCGTAAACAATTAGATGCTGGTCATCAAAAGTGCCGGGTATGCCATCGGGTCCGGGGTCAAGGATCTGCACCGGGGAAAATGCCGCCGCCCCTAAGCCGCTGTCAATCGCTACGATGCGATGTTTCTCATCTCGTCGAAAGAGTTGAACGCTCGCGAAAATCTTACGGTTGACTGCGATTCGAGCGCCTACGTCAAATTCGTCCGAGTAGGGGCGCTGTAGCGAAGGCAATATGGAAGAGTAAGGGCCCCCGAAGCGCATAAGCAGCGGGCCCTGCTCGCCGGGTTCAAACCAGCCGTCACCGTTAGAATCTATCCACCGATACACGTTTCCGCCAAGGCTGTTTGGATTTCCATAGTCGAGATACCGGGCTGCCAACGGTGAATACAACCGTAGGTAACCACCGCCGATCAGGAGGCGGCGCAGGTAGGGGACCTGCCACGCGAATGCCGCCCGGGGAGAGGCGTTATTCCAGGTGATCAAATCTCCGGAACCGGGATAGCTTCGCGCTGCTGTGAAAGAACCTGCGAGGCTGGTTTGCGCAGGTAACGACCCTCGCGACATGTCCGCCAAGGCGCCAATATCGAACGACAGCCGGTTGCGAAGCGCCATGTGATCTGCAAGGTATGCCGAAGCGGTCTGAACTTTCTCAAGCGAATTTACGGGCGTGTTGTACTCCACAATATAGGCAGGTACTCCAGCAACCGTGACCAGATTGAGATCGGAAGGGGCGGTCATCCGATTGCGAGGGGACGCCAGTTCCCAGCTGCCACCCGCCGTTAAGTAGTGGCGCAATCCATGAGCATCGAATACTGGAGATTGCCATGCGACCGCAATCTCATGGCGCGGGCGCGTTGCCAAGGTCGCAAGCGGCGGCGAGCCAGTAACGGCGCTGCCCAACAATTCTATGCGGCTTTGGTTCGGATTCGTTTGGGTTGCCGGCCAAGTATCGAGGCGCGCCGACGAATATCCATATCTGACTTCTAGCGCCTCCGCCGCATGCTGATGCGTCCACCCCAATTGAAAAAAGTCAAAGCCATCATTCTCCGCTTCATCAGAGAAGCCATAGGGCAGGTTAAACTCTGGCGACATGCGGCGGCCGGTGAGGGCTTCAATGCCCGCAGGTACTCCCCAGTTCGAGAGATCCAATTGCGACCCGCTGTACTCTGCGTCAATCCGGTCATGAGCGCTGGCCCGAATATCCATTCTGAAGTTGCCGAACAGCATGCGGCTGTTTTGACTCTGCCCCGGCGAAGCAACCGCAACACTTTGCGATGCCCACTGGCCTGCGACGGACGCAAATAGGTCGGCCCACGGCGTGACCGGACCGCCAATCTCAAATCGATCTCGACTGAACCAGTGAAAGCGCTCCGGCTGCTGAATCATGCCGTGCGCTTGCGGGAGGTTGTTGGAGGAGAGCGCCGAACCCGTGCTAAATGCCGAAATTGCAGCGTGCCAGGATGCGTCCGGCTTTGTCAAGAATGAGCCAACCTCATTACCGTAACTGTTCGATGTGATGAGGGCCGAGTCTGTTCGTACAACGAAATCAGCGACTGCTTGCACGTCCGGCAGGATGCTAGGGCGCCCGGGCTGGTAAGAGTCCGTTGCATCGAGACCTTGCAGCTTAAACTGCGTGTTAGTCCAGGAAAATGCGCGTTCAGAAATGAGCGCCAGGCGGCTATCGGTTAAGCCTGTGAAGTCATACGGAACTGTGATGCTACCAGGCTCTTCACTTCCAATGGTGCTTTGCAAACTGAATCCCTGCGGAAGCGTCGTCCCATGGGTGTTTCCCAGCCAGAATCCAAAGTTCGACGGGCTCCGTGCCCATGAACCAGCCTCAGTCGGTGATCGGTGGAGATTTCCCAAATTGTCGATCGTCAGATCTAACGAAACCGTTCGCAAAGGTTTCACGTACAGGGCGACAGTCGTTGGTTGTGGCGGCTGTGAGCTGCTCGAAACGGTATATCGTCCATAGGGGCCCGAGAACGTGAAGCGGCCATCAGAGTTCGTCTGTATCGCGATTCGGAAGCCTGTACGATCGGAGATGGAAAGAGCTAGGTGTGTAACTGGCTGGCCATCGGCACTGTGAACAGTACCTTCAACGGTGCCGGTCGTCAACTGTCCCTTCAAGAGGCCGGGAATGATGAGCAGCACTGAGAGAAGGCGCATGAGCCCTCTCTAATAGCGGAGAACGTCGAAACGGCTGATGGAATAGCCAAGCGCAGCACCCATAAAAACATCCGATGCAAAGTGAGCTGACAAAGATAACCTCGAGAAACCCACTAAGGCCGCCATCCCGTAAGCAGCGTAAGGGACCCAGCGATGGGCCCTATATCGATGAGCGACTACAGTGGCAATTGAGAATGCGGCGATCGTGTGACCAGACGGAAAACTACCGTCGCCACGCAAAATAGAGCCTTTGGATTCGAACCAGGAATCCCAATAGTTCGAACCACGGGTGAACGTGATTGGACGTACGCGTTTGTCGATATCTTTCAGTACCGTTGTTACGATCTCGGCATTAGCCACAGCTTCTCCGGCAAGCAAGGCGGTGTGTTGCATTTTAGTATCCTTCCACACCAAACCCGCGGCATATAGCGATGCAGGCGCGATGATCGATCCCAAAACAGTCGCATTGCTTGTGAATAGCGCGTTGAAGCCATTGAACGTTGAGGTCTGGTGAAAATATCTCCCTTCAATCGGATCGACCGTGAAGAGTCCTGCTGTTGCACTAGCGACCGCTAACGCCGGAATCCAATTGTGATCGTTGCCCAGCCTAGCAGGAAACAGCCAAATAGCTTTTTGGTCGCAAAGAATGTTAGGAACGAGCAACTTCCAGGAAACAGGCCGGTCATAATCTTGAGCAGACTGGCTACCGGAAAATACTGCGTGGGCATCCGGCCCGCGCGAAGAGCAGCTAAGTTTTGAATTCTGGGCGTGCACGCCGGTCGTCAGAAGAATCGTCAAAAGTGTGGGTGCGCTGAACACTCTCGTCGTCACAATACCTCCTACCGATGAGAAATCCTGGGAAACTAGGGATCTTAAACGCCTCTCGTGGCGATTGAAAAGAATTCCAAACTACTCCTCAAGCCATTCGGAACAGAACTCGCATATGCACGTGTGAGTGAGATCACCAAGCAAGGCAAGATGTTTCCCGGATGAGTTATCGATCAGCTGGTCCACGTCAAGTTATGCCGGCATACGAATGTACCTGATTCACTTATCTAAGCGGAAGATACACTCAATCGCTAAACATCTTCCGCCACAATGTTTCTGAGAGGCGGATGGCCGCGGGGCCATGCGCATTTTCGTCACTCGCTTCCTCTTAAGTCCTTCCGTGTTAATACGCGTAAATGTTACGTTGTAGAACCTCACTAATTGGTGACCAATGGCTGTTGGAGCGCGATACGCGTCTGCTGAGGCAACTTGTCAGCGTTCGCAAGCAGCAGACTAACTTGCCACCTCTCGGTCTCATTCAGCGACTCTGAGTAAGCAGGCATTCCGGTTAATCGAATGCCGTTAGATGTCTTCCAATATGTTTCCCCAACCGAATCATCCGTCACACCGTGACCTTTGAACAATTGGGGCGGCCGCGGAAACATACCCTTCGATGTAGGCGATGCGGCCTGGCCCGGCAATCCGTGGCACACCGCACAATGGGTGCGATAAGTGCGAGCCCCTGCCAGATAGCTTTCCGCACTGGATGCCAAAGGTGAACTTTTCGGAGCTTCTTTTCGAATTCGAGCATTCAAGGCCACATGGGCCAGACTCCGTTCAAATGGCATTGGGGAAGCTGCCGTTGCCACTGGCGCGTACCCAAAGCGAAAATACAACCAGCCAAAGACTGGCAACACAATGAAACCGAGAACAAAACCGGGAAGGAATCTTGACATGGCAAGCTTTATCATAAGTGCGGCGAAACGATAAGATCAAGACTGTGCAAGCTTCTGAGTGGGTCTAATCGAAATAATTATCGTGCATTTATTTGTCGCCCGATCAGAAAAGTTGAATGCGGGTCATACTGCTGACCATTCGGCTGAACCGGTATGTCTACAAGAGCTCGCTTAACGATTTCATTTACTGCGCTCTTCGGGGTGATTGTAATTGCGCTTGGGATCGCAGCGTACGTTCTCGTTAGGAACGACGCCTATTCGAAGCTCGATTCTGCACTGCAGGTTGCAACGGGAGCGACTGCCATGTCCGCCGAGCACGAATTCAACGAGCACCCCACCAAAGGCGGCGGCGAGAAAGATCTGCAATCCGTGTTAGACGAGACCGGGAGCCCAGATCTGGCAGACACTCAGATTTTAGTTCGCGAGCACGATCGAAACGCCGCGTATAAGGCCGATATCCACGCTATTGACCTTAGCAGGATGGCGGGAGACAAGCTGAGAAATGGAGCGACTCTCGCCGGTCTTCGGATCGCGACCCGCAACTTGCCGGTACCTAAATTCCACACCGCATACCAAATCTATTCCGCCAAGCCGATTGCTCCCGCATTGGCGCAACTTGAGCGTATTCGTATCGGCTTACTGGTTCTCATTCCGGTCGGTCTCGCACTTGCCGGTCTCGGCGGATATCTTCTGGCAGTGAGGTTTTTGAGGCCGCTGAAAGAGCTCGCGCAAACCATAGATGGGGTTACCTCCTCGAATCTCACTGCTCGGGTTCAGGTACGTAATGAGGATGACGAGATAGCTAGACTCGGATCACGTTTCAATTCTCTCCTAGACCGGCTTCAAGACGCGTTCAAGCTTCAGCGGCGGTTCATGGCGGATGCTTCGCACCAAATCAGAACCCCCGTCACGGTTGCCCTTACTGCCTCCCAAGTCACCACTCGCGATCCGGATGTGAATCTGTGTGATTGCAAGGAATCGCTGCAAATCATCTCGCACCAGATGCTCCAGCTTCGAAGGATTATTGAGGATATGTTCTTCCTTTCGCAAAGCGACACCGCTTCTCTAAAGCTCGACCGGAAAGAAATGTATCTGGACGATGCGATCGCCGAAGCCGTTCGCGCTGCGAAAACGCTTGCAAATGCCGGACGGCAGAAGCTGAAGCTGAACAGTCCTGCGGAGGCGAGATGCCTGGGCGACGAGGATCTTCTTAAGCAGGCGATGCTGGCTTTGCTCGATAACGCGGTGAAGTTCACGCCGCCGGGCGGAAACATTGACGTCGCTCTGTCCAGGCGTGGAGAGTGCTGGGTCTGTTCGGTAACCGATAGCGGCAAGGGTATTTCTGAAGCAGCTCAATCGCGGGTATTTGAACGCTTCTTTAGAGAACGCCAGCCCGGCCATGAAGCCGTAACGGGAGCAGGTCTAGGATTGGCGATTGCGAAATCGATTGCCGAAAACCACGGCGGCACCCTTTGGTTGGTGGAATCGTGTCCCGGCCGAACTACCTTTGCGCTCGCGATTCCGGTGTTTGAAAAGCTTCCGAACCCGGACGAGGTTCAGGCAAATTCCTTGCCTGTCAAAATATAGCCTTCACCCCGCCGCGCGTGAATCAGTGATCTCTGCCCTTCGAAGTCGATTTTCTTTCGCAGACGCTTAATGTATTCCTCTATAAGATTTGAGAACGGATCGTAAGACTCATTCCACACCCGCTCCGAGATAGCATCCCGATCGAGCAGCGTATCGGCAGCTCGCGCGAGACACTCCAACAACGCGTACTCCTTGGCTGTGAGGCGAATAAATTCCCCGGCCCGTCTGACAGTTCTCGATCGAGTATCGATCTCGAGAGTATCCACGTGAATGACCGGGTCTTGCAGCAAGGGCTTCCTGCGTAGCAGCGCGCGCACTCGCGCCAGGAGTTCATTGATATCGAATGGTTTGACCAGGTAATCGTCTGCACCAAGGTCGAGCCCCTTAACGCGGTCGTCATAAGCGCCGCTGGCAGTCAGCATGAGAATAGGGGTCTGAGCACCCACTTGCCGCAGTTCGCGGCAGACCGTCCAACCGTCTTTTACAGGCAACCGAATGTCCAAAATAATGAGATCGTAGGGATGCGCTAAAGCCGTATCGAGTCCGGATTCGCCATCGCTCGCCGTGTCTACGGAATGCGACTCCTGCCGCAGTCCTTTGGCGATCATCCGAGCAGCGTCCTCTTCGTCCTCGATTAAGAGCAGTCGCATATGGGAGCCTTTGACGATGATCACACGACATAGTTTTTGTAATTCAGTGGAGCTCCTGCGGCCGTACGATAACTGCTGGCATCGCATAGGGGCGCGTTCCGGTGATTTCATTGTCCTCGGCGACCACTCGGTCAAAGACGCTGTTGAGGAAGCTGGGCGTGGCGCCCGGCGCAGTTTTGGGATCGGCCCACCTAGCGTGTTTATCACGTTTGGTCGGCCGCAGGCCCATGAGCACTGGTAAGATTTATCGTCTGTTTAGCCAAACAGAACCGATCCTCAATACGACCAACTCTTCCGCCTCCCAGAGTGGCTTATTCGTAAATTCGGCAAGTAAATGTTTATTGTCCATTTAGTAACCGGGCCGATGGACGGGCACGTCGAATGTTCGTTCACCTTATTCCCTACCCGCTCCGAGTAAACAGTATGCAGACGAATTTGTTGAGAATAGTCGTATCGATTTATTCATGTCTGTTCGCGGCTCCGTTCTCGTCGTTCGCACAATTCAATAACGAAACAACATCGGCCCCCTCGGGGAACATGGCAACCATGTGGTGCGCCGCCTGGCAGTCAAACGAGCGATCGGCTGACGGACAAGGGGCGATCGAATTAGAGGCGAGCACAGGCCCCGTTACGATGCCTTCGAGCAATGCGGCAGCGGCTTCACTCCAACGTGCCGTGGCATGCGCGATGGAGGCGGCGTTCTCGCGCCCTTGGTCCATGGATGGGAATGAGCCGACGCAACTGGAGAACGTGGCATCCTCTCAGGTTCAGGGAAGTGCCCAGGATCAGTCGAAACCTCCTGCCAACAATCCCAGAGCACCTTCCCTGCCGGATCTCTTCCCTCCGGATCAGACCCAGGGGAATGCACAGGATCAGGCGAGACTCGACAAGCGATCTCATATGCTTAAAATCCATCAAAGGCTGGGTTTGATAACAACCATTCCTCTACTCGCCACGGTCATCAGTGGCAGCTTCGCAGGTGGCAAGAACGCCAGTTCCACAAACCTCGATTTGCATGCCGCTCTAGGCGGGGTGACGACAGGCCTGTATTTCACGACCGCTTACTATGCCATCTTCGCGCCGAAAATACCAGGAACTAAAACCCGCGGTCCTATCCGCCTCCATAAGGCCTTGGCCTGGGTTCATGGCCCGGGCATGATTCTGACGCCTATCTTGGGGGTGATGGCTTATAGCCAGGAAAATCGCGGCCAAAAGGTTCATGGCATCGCCAGCGCTCATGCGCCCGTCGCGTACGCCACGGCTGTGGCGTACGCGGCCGCTATTTTGTCCATATCCATCAAGTTCTAAGCGTCTTATGCGCAAGCAAATACTGACGGCCCTCCTTCTTTCGGCGCTACCTCTGCTCGCTGGAACAGACAGCCAATGGGTTCTCGAAAAATCCACTCTCACTTACAGTGTGTCCCACCCGCTGCATCAGACTGTCGGGGTCAGCCATGCCGCCCGCGGCAAAGGCGTTTGCCACGCCGGACAATGCGATTTCTTGATCGCCGTACCCGTTAAGTCGTTCGATTCGGGGGACAGCAACCGCGATCTCCACATGCTTCAGACAACACGCGGCGCACAATTTCCTATCGTCACCGTGCGCACCCGATTGCCCGAAGCGGCATCTTCAGCACCAACCATCCAAGCTGATCTGGAGATCCAGCTTGGTGGCCAAACCGCTCGATATAAGCAGGTCCCACTCCGACAGGAGGCTCAAGGAAACGAGAGCCGGATATCTGGAACAATTCCGATGACGTTATCCGACTTCAAAATTGAACCACCGTCATTTTTGACAGTCCCTGTTAAGAATGAAGTTCCAGTTCGCGTGGACCTGACCTGGCGCCGCAGTGAATGACGGGATCGGATGGAGATAAGCGCCTCGCAGGTCGGAGCCTAGGCGAAACCAGAAAGAGAAACAGATGCTCGACAATCTTAGTGCGGTTCATTGTTATGCTTACTTAGACTCTCAAGCTGCTTGGTCGCCTCGTACGCCGCCTTGGAATCCCCACTTCTTCTCAAGATGCGGGCCAGAGCGTAATAAAACGCGGGAGAGCGACTGTCCAAGGCAATCGCTCTTCTCAGTTGTTGTATCGCTTCCAGGTCATGGCCCAATTTCTCCTGAAGGAGGCCCATTTGGAAGTAAGCTTTCGCAAATCGAGGGTCGTAGGATAGCGACTCCTTGATGAACACCTGTGCCTGTTCAAGTCGCCCAAGCTTGTACAACTCTTCTCCAAGGTCAAAAGGCGGCCACTGAGAGGGGTGAGGGCCTTCGCGATTCAATTCGACCGCGCGATTGAGTTCAGCGAGAGCTTTCTCCGGTTGCGCTAAGGCCGCGTAGCAAAGACCGCGGAAGTCGTAAGCTCTCGAGAAATGAGGAGCTAGCGATATGGCGTCGTTGAGGCGGGCGATGCTGGACTGGAATTTTTGGTCGATGAAGTCAAGGCGTCCGAGCCAGTAGGGATAGAGACTTTGGCCCGGAGCGGTCTTAATCAGAAGCTGCAGCTCTGGCCGGGCCAAGTCGAAACGGTTTAGATTCACGTATGTCATCGCCAGGGTGAAGCGCGATCGTTCGTCGAGGACGCCAGCGGTGTTCGCTTTCTCCAGAGCGCTTGCACAATTCAGATACTTTGCATCGAGAAAGAAGACTGCCCCCAGGAGAGGGAGTATTTCCGGCGAGCGTGGCTGCGCATGATACGAGTCAATCAATAGCTGCTCTGCCCTTGCATACTCGCGATTTGCGATGGCTCTCGATGTTTCCTGGTTGGTCGATTGTGTCAGCCAACGAGTAACCGCAGCGTTATAGGAATCGGGCTGCAATGATTGAGCACAAGCGCGCAGTGAAGTCACAAAAATGAGAATAATTACAGCAAGCACCAACTACTCCGATTTTCGGATTTCAAGTATCTCGATATTGTGCTTTTCTGGAAACTGAACCCGCAGCCCACGCTGGATCTCGACGGCAGATATAGCGGTTCGTCTGCCACTGAGCATAGATTTCATCGAGTAACGGCCTTCGGGAAATGCGGGAATAGCGGGAGTCGCATATGACGAGGCACACTGGTTCCGAAAGAGAACGACGACACCTTCTCCAGATCGACTAAGACGTGCAAAACCGTCCCAGGCGAGAGCGTTCGGCTGTTTCCAGGAGCCCAGCGGGAAAAAGCTTTCGTTGAGCGGCACGTCTGATCGCAGCTTCTTGAACCAGTAAATCTTTTCTCGATACCAACGAATTTGCTCCGTGTTCAGCTTGCGTAGATCACCAAGCAAGACGGGCGCAGAACCAAGCTCAGTTGCGAAACGATCCTCGATATCCGGAGTGGTGGCACGGAGATTGCCGATCAGCATGGTTTCGACCGGAATTGCCATGCCGCGGGTGTACAACAGAAGCCTTGCCTGGATCGGCCCGGCAGCTTCGCTCGATTGATCGTCGACATTGCTCATCCAATCGAGGTCGGCCGAGTCAATCAGACCGTAATCGATTATATGTTTCTGGCCCCACAATTCGAATGTTATATCCAGAAGAACGTCCGGGTGTTTGCGATAGATTTCTCCGGTAACAAATTGGATTCCCTCGTAGATACCTTCGAGAGACTGCGCCCAGTTGTCGTGGTAATGACCTTTGGCGTGACAGCCGGGAGCCTCGCCGTACGCATTGAAGACGCTCGTCAGATCAAGCTTTACATAGGCGAGATGTTGAGCTTCAATGAGGCGGTTGATAGCATCGGCGGCGACTTTCCGATAAGGCGAATTCATACACATGACGCGATCGTGCGGACCCGGGAAGCCGGCCGTCTTCTCGTTTCCGAGATAATCGCGTATGACCCATTCAGGATGTTCTTTGTAGACGCTGCTGTTCGGGCTGACCACATCTAAGGGCACCCACATTCCAAGGCGCATTCCTTTGGATTCGAGCTCAGACCGGATACCGGATATTCCGTTCGGAAATTTTGCCGGATTCGGCACGCCATCTGCGTAATCGTCGCTCCAACCGGTATCGAGAGTGTACACGTCGAGACCCATGGCGGAGGCCGCCGGGAGGACACTTTTTACAGCCGATTCGTTGTAACTCTGAAAGAACGGTTCCCACGTGTTGCCGAACCAGGGAGAGTGAAAAACAGCTCCCTTCCGCTGGAGGACGCTTGAGACATACCCCGGAATAATCCAATGCAGATCTTCGAATCCCTTGTTCTCTAAGAAGAAAGCGGTGTCGCTCGCCGCAGTTGTAAACGTTTCGCCGGGAACTATTTTGCGTTCGAAAGGAAAAAGATCTGTGTCATAACCGACCGCTACCCCCTGGCCCCAGTTCAGCAAATCGGTTCGCTTCATCCAGCCAGGAGATTCGTTCAGAAGAGCAAATCCTTCCCCGGTTTGGACATTCTGCTGAGTAATGAGACAATCTTCCGCGCGGCCCGTAAGAAAGATCTCTCTCGGGTGTACGCCGTAGTAAGTAGATACTTTTTGAAGGTTGGGAGGCGCAGCACGGATGTTCACTGCCTCTACCTGCATGTGCGAAAGAACAATCGGCGTCGAGCCAGAGTTTGTGATCGCGAGCGTTTTCCGAACGACGGGATAGTCCGGATAGACAGCATAGAGAACTGCCACATCCAGTGCCTCGCCTTTCGCCCGGAGTGTAATTCGTAACTGCTCGCCGCCCCGGACCACGTGTTCTATGTCCGCTCGAACAAACGCAAAATCAGCGGCGGCGCTATGATCACGCTTAACACCGAGTAACTGCTTGGAACCAACCTGAAAAGCGAACTCGGCGCCCGAAGGACCAAAAGGCGAGTATTCAGGGAACGGCTGCTTCATAAAATCCGTTCCAGTGGTGTCGTGAAGCCAACTTTGGGTCGAAAGCCCGACTGACGCAGAATAACTGACGGTGCGGCTTACGAGGCCGTTACCGATCGTCCAAGAGCGATTATCAACGCCAGCATGTACATAGGGCGCCGTGCGCTGCACCTGCGCCGACAGGCCCAAAACAGTCGAGAAGCCAGCAACAAACGCGAAGAAGACGTTCACACTGACCATCTGGCTTTATGCTCAGAAGGTGATCTTACCGCCAAGCTGAAGATTTCGCGGGGACGTCACGCCTCCGTTCCACGTCCCAAAACTGGGGCTGGAGACATCTGTCACAAAGTTCGACTGCAATGAGTGAAGATTCAGGGCGTTGAAAGCCTCTCCGCGGATCTGCAGCCTAAACCGCTCCGTAATAACGAAGTTTCTAGTGATACCGAAATCCAAGTTTGTGTATCCGAATCCTCTCAGATTTGACACTCTCGCTCCATCGCCGAAGTTGAAATTGAAGGCGCTCGCCGGCGTGAAGGAATTTACGTTGAACAAGGGAGCATTTGGATTGAAATTACCGCGCGACTGCGCATAAGGATTGGCACCAGGCAAGACGCTCGGTATACAAGCGGCCGCGAACTGAGAGGGAACATTGCAGTAGCCGGAGCTAAAGTAAAGCGGCTGGCCGGAATTGTAATGGAAGATCGCATTCACTTCCCAGCCCGATACGAGCAAATTGACAAAGGAATTGGAAGCATTCACAAATTGCCTGCCCTTACCGAACGGCAGCTGATAAGACGTGGACAGCGAAAATACCTGCGGGGTGTCTTGAATTGAGAGTGACTTATCGCGATTCTGCTGAAATGGAGAAATTCTGTACACCGCACCCGTTGTAACCTGGGCGTTGTCGGCGTCAGTGATGGTTTTCGAGAACGTGTAAGCCGCCAGAAAATAGAGACCTGCCGCATACCGCTTACCGGCTGTCAGTTGAAGCGAATGAAAGGTTGAGTTTCCGTCGTTTTCGTTCTGGCCGAAGATATTCCCGCAATATTGCGGATAAGGAAGCAGCGCCTGAGCGACGGTTGGCGCACAGCCCTTCATTTGTTGAACCCATCCAGCGTACGGGATTGGCACCCCGTTGAGTACAGTCTGACCGGGAGAAAATTGATTATTCAGAACATTCCCAAGTGAAAGCAGCGAGGGAGGAAGAACGTTGATCCCGTCGATCTGCGAGAGCAGGTGGGTACCCTTGTTTCCAACATAGGCGATGGTTGCGCTCGCATTACTCCCAATCTGCCGCTCGATGGTGAAGTTCCACTGCTGCGTATACGGGCGCCGGTTGGCATCGACAGGGCGGTAGTTGGGTGCATTCTGTCCGTTCAAGAACGACGAATTGATGAAGGGAGGCGGGGTGAAATTTTGCGGAAAGCCATTCTGCAAAAGAAAAGCCGGCTGGATCCCACCGAGGCTGCTGTTGTAAGTGACGTTTTCGTTGAAGCCGTCCGTCGCGATACCGCCGTTCCAGCCAGGGTAAAAGGCTTGCTCGTAGAAAATGCCATAGCCGGTACGGATGACAGTTTTGGGGGTCAGAGCGTATGCGATGCCGACACGCGGTCCGAACGCTTTGTAGTAAGTTTTCTCGGGAGCGTCGGCTCCGTAGCTTGCCGCGCCCCATTTTGTACCGGCAAATGCGAGCGTCCCCAGACGGCCGCCTGCGCCGGGGTTAACGCCGGTGGGATCGAAAAACGATGTGTTGTTGTTCTCTTCGACAGAGGGCGTAAATACATCCCATCTGAGACCCAGTGTTACCGTGAGCTTCGATGTCGTCTTCCAGGTGTCGCCTGCAAAGAATCCATAGGCCTTCGCGTAAGGAGAAAACTCCGGAAGAGAGAAGAACTCGGAACTCGCTGACCCGACCTCACCTAACAGGAAGCTGGCGATGGCATTGCCGCTTGGAATGCCGACAAGCCCCGTACTTCCCGAAGTGAAATTGAATGTTCCTGAGCCGTTTTGCAACGATCTGGTGGGGTAGTGAAGCCCCCGATATTCCCCGCCGAAGTGGAAAGTATGTGAACCTTTCACCCAACTGACCGTGTCATTTACGACGTATGTCGGACGAGTACTTAACAAATCGGCGTTGCCGCCATACGGGCTGAAGTTATCGGTGAAAGTAAGTGCCGGTTCGTGTTTGTGATCATAGACTCCGGCGATTTGAGGAACCTGAGTGACACAACAGTCGCTCGCGTTGTACTCTTGAGTCCGTAAGTCGAGATAGCCCCACGCCGCGTGGTTCACCAGAGTTGGGGAGAAGATGTGGTCATAATTGATTCTGGTGATGTTGCTGTAGTTCGGAATTCTTGTGTTGTTGGTATCGATGACGGGTGGGAAAGCGGCCTGCGTGAACGGAAGTGATCCCCGGTAGTGATAGGTGCCAAAAAGATGGTCGTTGTTGCCGAAATATTCGTCTCCGCGCGCATCCCACTGATCGGTGTTTGCGTTCAGAGCGCTAGCAAGCCCATTTGGCGAGACATAGTTGTTGACCAGTCCCGGGCGGTTAGGCATCGGAACATACTTCAACCACTGTTGCGCTAAAGAGCTCTGAAGCAGCGGGTCGGTCGGGCAAATCACATTGGGCTGATTGCCGTTGCAGCCCATGAACTGCTGCCGCACATAGGGAAGATTGCTAGCGGATGTAGGAGCGTTCGCGTTGTAGTTAGGGTTGGCTGCGGTCGTCGTTGGATCGTAGATCGGATATGGCCATTCGCTAAAGTCCCCGCTTCGCATCTTTGCCGTGGGAACAGTCAGCACAGGCTGGGTAGTAGCGCCCACTGACCGGTACTGTTCGTAGTTCGCGAAGAAGTAGGTTTTGTTGAAGTGGGTCCACAAGCCGGGTAGTTTGGCGGGACCGCCGATATATCCGCCATAATCGTTTTCCGAATCACGAGGGGTTACAAGCGATCCGAACGGACGGGCATTGAAGAAATTGTTCCGATTAAATTCGTAGGCGCCTCCGTGTAGAGCGTTTGTCCCCTCCTTCGTGCTGGCGATGATCACGGCCGCCGCCGATGCACCGTATTGAACGTCGTAGTTGGATGTCAAGACACTGATTTCGCCCACAGCCTCCGGAGAGATAGGGAAATCATTTTGAATTGCAACCATGCCGCTTTGGCTAAGGAGACCCTCCTCCATGGTGATACCGTCCAAAACTGCTTCGTCGGAATATAGCTGGCCGCCGTTGAACTTAGCGTTGAACGAGTTCGAGCTTCCGGCAGTATTCACGCCCGGCAACAGACTCACAAACTGGGCGGCAGAGCGCTGGCCACCAGCAACCTGAAGGGGCAAGGCTTCAATTTCCTGTTTGCTGATGGTCCCCTTGACTTCCGGAGACTCAAAATTCACCGGAGAGGCATTGGCGTTGACCTCGATGGTCTGTGATGCTGTACCAAGCTCGAGGCTGACTGGAATCCGGAGGGAAGAATTCATGTGAACGGCGATGCCGGTTTGGACAAAATCACGAAAACCCTTTGATGAGACTTGCAGTTCGTAACTGCCTTGAGCAAGGTTCGGAAAAGAGAAACTGCCATCGGTCTCGCTATTGGCTTTGGACACCGCCGCAGTATCGAGCGACTTTAGCGCGAGTTGAGCTCCAGGCACCGGAGCGCCAGAGCTATCGTTCACAATGCCCGTAATGGAACCGTTCACATCTTGAGCTGGGACCGGCAACGTCGAGATGAAAATAATCGCAGCCCAGGCGAGTAATGTTCTCCATCGCCCGCAACCAACTTGGTTTGCAAGACCCACACATCCTCCCCGCGAAGTTCGAACGAGACTGAACTCTGAGTGGCATTGTATGGGGAATTAATTTGGACGTCAAGCGTTTTTTGGAAGCGCTTCCAATCCAGCTCCTCGGGAGCCAGATCTCACCTCTCTCGTGGCCGTCCGGACGAACAGCGAAGGATCAATTCGGGTTCCAGGAGGAAATCACGGGCCGCCTTCGAGCCGGATGGACGTGCGGCTACCAGGTTTTCGAAAGACAGCTCTGCAATTCTATCGCGCGGAATATTCACGGTCGTCAGAGAAGGAATCGTAAACTGAGCGAGCTGGATATTATCAAACCCGGTAACCGAGATCTGCTGGGGCACGGGTATTTCACGTTCATTCAACTCTTTGAGCACGCCTACGGCTGTAATGTCGTTTACACACAGAATTGCGGTGACGCGAAAACCGGACTCAAGCAACTCACGGGCCGCTTCGCGTCCGCCGGCATACCCGTCGGTTTGGGTCGAAATCACCCGTGCTTCAGCCCCGAGCCGGGCCATGGTATCAAGGAACGTCTTCCGGCGTTCTTCGGTTGGCCCGAGCGGAATCGGATACGCGATGAAGGCCATCCTGCGATGGCCCAGGCTGAAAAGATATTCGACAACCTGGCGCATGCCGTGCTCGTAGTTCGAGCGGATATTCGTAACGCGCTTGCCCGACTGGGCGAAATCATAAACCACCACGGGAATGCCGAAGCCAGTAAAATCGGAGATCAGTTCAGGGGGCGTTTCAGAAACAATGGCCGCGATTCCCGCCACGCGCCGGCCAATCATGGAGCGCAAAATGGCTGACAGGCGTACCGGATCATAGTGGCTGGCGGCGACGACTGTTTCGAACCCCTGGTGCAGCGCCAGGTTTTCGAAGCGCCGATATACATCCAGGAAAAAAGGATTGTCGAGATTCGAGACGATCATCCCGAGAGTTTTGCTCTTGCCTCCTGCGAGCGAACGGGCGTGTAGATTCGGGTAGTACTTGAGTTCTTCAATCACCCGCTGCACGCGCGATCGGGTAGCAGTTCTGACGTTTTCATCTCCATTCAGAACTCGCGAGACGGTGGTCACCGAGACCCTCGCCTTTTTTGCGACATCTGCCAGCTTCACGTTTATTCAGCATAATCATCTCTCGGACGAAAATGATTCCGCCATAGTACTGAACCTCCTGAGCTGTTCGATATCGATAGCTCGGGTTCCGAAAGCAGCGATCAGCCATCGCGCCAGTGCGGCGCTTACACCGGGAAGGATCGAAAAAGTTTCAGGCCAGTCAGCGTCAAAACTCGTCGTACGCAATATGGCCCAGTGGCACGCCCAGATCGCTCAGCATTTTGGTACAGGCCTTAATCATCATCGGTGGACCGCAGAGATAATATTCAATAGCCTTGGGGTCTGGGTGGCTACCGAGATACTCGTCACATACGACCCGATGGATGAATCCCGTGGGCCCTCTCCATGCATCTTCCGGCAACGGAGAAGAAAGTGCCATTCCGAAATGAAAGTTTGGGTGCTCCGCTGCAAGTTTGGAGAAATAGTCGTCGTAGTAGATCTCTTGCCGCGACCGCGCTCCATACCAGAAGGTGACCTTGCGATGCGTGTTTTCTGTCTCAAATAAGTGAGAAAGATGCGCCCGCAACGGAGCCATTCCCGCGCCGCCGCCGATATACACCATCTCGCGCTGTGTCGGCTTGATATGAAAGTCTCCAAATGGCCCAATTGCCGACACAGTATCGCCAGGTTTCAAATTGAACACATAAGCCGAACCAACTCCTGGTGGACAGTTTTGCCCTGGCGGCGGCGTAGCAATCCGTACGTTGAAGCGCAGTGTGCGCTCACGTTTCTGGTTACTGGCCAGCGAATAGTTATTGCGGCGTCCGGCCTGCGAATTGCAGGCCACTAGATCAAAGACGTGCTGATTCTCCCAAACCAACCGATATGGCTCAGGAATATCGAAATTGCGAAAACGAATACACTCAAACGGTGGAATGTCGAGCTGGAAATAGTCGCCCGGAGTGAACGCGATCCCTTGCTTCGCGTCCATCGGCTCCAGCGTAAGCTCCTTGATAAAAGTGGCCACACTCCGATTGCTGATCACCCGCAACTGAACGGCCTTGTGCTCACGTGCTCCGGCTCCGCGCGCAAT
Source organism: Terriglobia bacterium (assembly GCA_963799755.1). Classification (GTDB taxonomy): domain Bacteria; phylum Acidobacteriota; class Terriglobia; order Bryobacterales; family Bryobacteraceae; genus Bog-105. The sequence goes on from CAWCYQ010000009.1 coordinate 45,641, forward strand.
CGCAACGTTGATGTAGAGCCGCTCCTTCCGCTCCTGTACCGGGTAGGTAGCGAGCCCGCGGCAAACTGGAGCACGCGCAGGTGATCCATCTCCCAGAAGAAACCGCCCATTATGCTTCGGGCACTCGATAATGTTTCCTTTCACCAGTCCACCGGCCAGATGTGTATTGCCGTGCGTGCAAATCCCGTCCATCGCATAGAGTGCTCCTTCTTCGTCACGCACCAGAGCATACGTCTTTCTGCAATGATCGAACCGGAGCACGTCCGACCGGCTTAAGCTCGCCGCGGCACAGACTTCCACCCAGCCTGCTGGGTCGGGTTTCGCATCGGAGCTATCTATGAACTCGGCACGATCGGTCTTCCCTTGAGGCAGCGTTCGTTTTATGTGATAAGCGGGATCGTTCAACCTGTCGCCAGACTGCCGGAACGATCTCGCGCCATGCGGCAAACAGACTGGGATACGGCGCCGGCATGTCACTCTTCACAGCCTCGTGCAGAGCAGGAAGCGCGTGATATGGCACCAGGGGAAACATGTGATGCTCGACGTGGTAGTTCATGTTCCAATACAAAAACCTGTTCAGCGGGTTCATGTACACTGTGCGGCAATTTAGCCGGTGATCGAGAACATTCTCCGCCAACCCTGCGTGCTGCGTCAGCCCGTAGACGACCATGAGCCATTTGCCAAAAACGTCTGTAAGGCCGATTAATAAAAGCGGTAAAACACTTCGAGTGTAAACCGCAATCGCAATCACGATCGCATAAATACCTAAATACACTCGAGCTCTCCGGTATACCTTGGGAAACTCGCTCTCGGGAATGAACGTCTTCTCGTCGGCGCTCATGCGCCCAAACGAATGCATCACGACATGCTGCACATACTTGGGATAGTTCGGAAGTCCGCAGAAGCTGAGGATGATCGCCCGGATGTTCGGAGGACGAGGGACGGCGATTTCGGGGTCGCGTCCAACAATGATGGTGTCGCTATGGTGACGCGTATGGCTCCAGCGCCAGACAACTGATTCCCGCGTCACCATGAACGAAGCAATCTCATAGAGAGCGTTGTTCAGCCAGTCGGCCTTGAACGCAGTTCCGTGTCCAGATTCATGCCAACGCGAATCCGAGGTTGATGAGTAAAGGACAGCATAAACAACGTATGGCAGTGCAGCCCACGGAGAAGGCCATAGATACCAAGTCGCCAGGCCGCTCGCCAAGATCAGGGCGAACCATAGAATCGTGTCACGAATTGCCGGCCCGTTCCGCCGTTCGAGCAGCTTGCGCATAGTCGCTCGTGGCACCGGGCTTTGGTACCAATCTGCCTCGGCAAGACCACGCTCAATGGCACGGGCGGCATTCTCGCCGGTGAGGCTGTAATCCAAGCTTTTTGGCGGATCTAAAGATTGCAGTGCTGGAATCGTGGTTCATGTGTAGGTGATAATCTGCATAGAATGGCCCAGTCGGTTGCACAGCGTCCAGGCCTGTCGGACTGCTGACTCCACTATTTACATAAAAGTGTCACGACCGCCTTCTTGGCAGATGACCAAAACTTACCACTTCTTATTCTCATGCTCGAACACCTGAAACTTGGCAGCCCGTACAGAGGCTTCCTGTCCTTGGCGAGTGGGCCCCGCTGAAGCTTATGAGCCATCACGAGGAACATAGGGCCCTGTAACTCAGAACATGCAACGAAGAACCTTCTTGAAGTTCGGCCTCGCGCCAGGCTTGTGTTGGCCGCCGCTCAGCGGCCAAAAACTTCCTGACATCTATCATGAGGAGGTTCACGGAGACCCCTCGTTTCTGTTGGAATCCGGATGGCATGCTTTGCTGAACGGAAAGGACGTCAGCGGCTGGCACAGCGTGGACGGATCTGCCCATGAGTGGTTCACCAGCCGCGCTGTAATCTGGAAACGGATCTGGAATCCGAAGTACCTCGTTGCCATCCACCAACCCGGCGATCGTCTCGTCAACGGAGATAGCGGTAAAACCGCGAACTTAGTTACTGACGAAAAGTTCGGTAGTTTCCAACTCTATCTCGAGTTCATGATCGCCCGCGGCTCTAACTCCGGTGTCTATCTTCACGGTCTCTACGAGATACAGATCTTCGACAGTTTCGGTTACAGGGGGCCCCTGATGGTAGGCGACTGCGGCGGCATCTACGAGCGTGAACACCTGGGCGGCGGCTCTCCTCCAGCCCTAAACGCATGCAGATCGCCCGGTGAATGGCAGTCATTCCGCATTTGGTTTGAAGCTCCGCGCTTTGACTCGGCTCAGAAAAAAATCGCCAACGCGAAAGTCTGGCGCGTCCTGTTGAACGAAGAAGTCATCCAGCAGAATGTTGAGCTCCCCGGTCCGACGGTCAGCGCCATGAAAATACCGGAGGCGTCCACGAATCCTCTCATGCTCCAGGGTGACCATGGCCCGATCGCGTTCCGCAACATTCAGATCAAGGATTTCGTACCTCAACCATGAAATCGATCTCAAACTCAACCGTGCCAGCGCTGAGACTGAAGGCAAAGAGCCTCGAATCGGTATCACCCACATTTATGACAACCAGACGCGACATCCTTAAGAGCGGGTTAGCGTTGGCCGGCACTGGGGTTCTCAGCGGGAGGACTTACCAGCCCCTGCGACTCGGAATAATGGACGTTATTCTTGGCTTCGGCTCCAGCCCCGAGGCGTTCGCGGTCGCAGGAAAGATTGGATTCGAAGGCGTCCAGGTCATGATAGGCAAGCCGATCGGGCCGGACCACCTCGTACTCTCTGATCCCGTTCGCCAAGAACAGATACTCAAAGCCTCGAGCGAACACCACGTTGCCATCACGAGCACTTATCTCGACGTCATGCACCAAGATTGTCTTCAGTCGGCGCAGATCGCCCGAACCTGGGTGCGCGAATCCATCCGGATCACGAAGGCGCTCAACGCGACGATGGTGGAACTGGCCTTCTTCTTTAAATGCGGCCTGAACACGAAGCAGGATGAGATTGGTCTGATCGATGCTCTGCGCGAACTCGCTCCTGAAGCCGAACGCGCCGGGATCATTCTCGGAGTCGAGAACACCCTCTCCGCAGAAGACAACATGCGTCTTCTCGATCGCGTGGGATCACCCGCCGTAAAGGTCTGGTATGACGTGGGGAATTCCACTAACATGGGGCACTTCGATGTACCCAAAGAGATTCGCACCCTCGGCAAAGATCGAATCTGTCAAATCCATATCAAAGACAAAACCGACCTGGGCACCGGTAACGTAAATGTGCGCGCCTGCATCGAATCCATCCACGACATCGGCTATAGGGGATGGTGCGTCTTCGAAACGGCCGCCCCTACCGGGGACCGGGTAACCGACGCTGCGAGAAATCTCAAAATCTTCCGGAAGATCGAGCAATCTCTGAACGATTGAATTCAGATGTTCCATCACCAAAACTGCCCTAATTTGAGCGAATGAAGCGTTCCGGTGATTTCGTTCCCATCTACGCGGCCGCGTGCTTAACGCGCGCGGTTGTGCGCGGGAATCGGAATCACGCGCGCGAGCGCGTTGTGGGATGCAGAATGACCGGTCCGTCGATAAGCGATTTACACAATCAATTTGTCGATCACGTTTCCCGCTACGTCCGTCAGCCGGAAGTCACGTCCCTCAAAGCGGTATGTCAACTTGGTATGGTCGACGCCCATCTGATGCAGAATGGTCGCGTGCAGATCATGGACATCTAGCGCATCCTGAGTGATGTTGTAGCCCAGTTCATCCGTTGATCCATAGTTCATGCCGGGTTTGAAACCTCCGCCCGCTACCCACATGCTGAACGCACGAGGATGATGATCGCGACCCAGAAATTTGGAGTTGTTGCGCGCCTCGTTCATCGGTGTACGGCCGAACTCGCCACCCCAGACAACAATCGTGCTGTCGAGAAGACCCTGTTGTTTTAGATCTTTGATCAAAGCGGCCGCAGCCTGATCAGTCTCCTGGCAAAGCGAGGGAAGACGGTTGACTATATCGTCGTGGCTGGAGGTACCATGATTGTCCCAACCGCGATGGTATAGCTGAACGAAGCGAACCCCGCGTTGTACCAGCCTGCGAGCCAGCAGGCAGTTGTTCGCAAACGACTTCTTCCCAGGCTGAGTGCCGTAGAGCTCGTGAATCTGAGGCGGTTCTTTCGAAATATCTGCCAAATCGGGAACGCTCGACTGCATCTTATACGCCATCTCGTACGATGCGATTCGGGTCGCGATCTCGGGGTCGCCGTTACTCGCGAGATGCATCTGGTTCAGTTGCTTTAAGAGGTCCAGAGAGTCGCGCCGGGTCTGCGGGGAGACGCCGTCAGGATTGGTGAGGAATAAAACAGGATCGCCTTGGGAGCGGAACTCCACGCCCTGATAGACGGTTGGGAGAAATCCGCTTCCCCAACAGGCTTTGCCGCCATCCGGTTGATTCTCGCCGGAAGTTAGTACGACAAAGCCAGGAAGATCTCGACATTCGCTGCCCAATCCGTACGTCATCCAGGAACCCATGCTCGGTCTTCCGATGATCTGGAAACCAGTATTCATATAGATCTGCGCGGGTGCGTGATTGAACTGCGTGGTGTGCATCGATCGAACGATCGTGATATCGTCCGAAACGGTCTGCAAGTGTGGCAGGAGTTCGGAAATTTGAGATCCGGATTCGCCACAGCGAGTGAATTTGAAGGGCGAACCCAGCAGTTTAGGCGTCCCCTTGATGAAGGCGAAACGTTCGCCCTTGGTCAGCTCCGCCGGTACGTTCTGGCCATCGTATTTTTGCAACGTCGGCTTGGGGTCAAGCAGATCTACTTGCGATGGCGCGCCGGCCATGAACAGGAAGATGATGCTCTTGGCCTTAGCCGGGAACATAGGGGCTTTGGGGGCTACCGCATTCGACTCTGGAGTAGACGCAAAAATGCTCTCGTTCAAGAGCCCTGTTAATGCGGCGGCGCCTATTCCGAATCCCGTCTGGCGGAAAAAATGGCGGCGAGTGGCCGAGAGGAGAATGTCTTTATTGATAGCGTCATCGCGATGAAACATGTCGGTCCCTTACTCCTTTGTGATGGCCTCATCTGTGTTTAACAGGACGTTCGAGACCATGGTCCAAGCCGCCGTTTCGATAGCGTCCTCCTGGGAAACGGTTTTGGTTTTGATCATCTTGTAGGCGGCGTCCGGATTGCTTCGATAGTTCGCTTCTTCGGCCCGGAAAAAGCTGCCGACCTTCGCCAGTTCAGCCTCTGAAGGTTGGCGGGATGCCGTGAGAATGAATCCATACTTGATCCGATCATCCACGGAGTTGCCGCCTTCGGCCATCAGTCTATGCGCCATCGCACGCGCCGCGTCGAAGAAGTATGGGTTGTTCAAGCTGGTTAACGCCTGGAGAGGCGTATTCGTGCGCACGCGTCGGATCGTACAAAACTCCCGGCTGGGCGCATCGTAAGTAACCAAGCTGGGATAGGGAGCGCTCCGGCGAATGAAAGTGTAGACCGCGCGCCGGTATCGATCTTCACCGTTACTCTCGATCCACTTGTCGGAAGAGTATGGGATATCCCAGACACCTTCCGGCTGATAAGGAAATGCAGGCGGCCCGAACATCTTGTTGCTCAAGAGGCCGCTTTCGTCGAGAGCGATGTCGTGTACTGTCTCCGCGCCGACGCGGAATCGCGGGCCGTGAGCGTACAACTTGTTGTAAGGATCTTTCGCCAGTAGCTCTGGAGTTACGCGGGAGTCTTGCCGGTAAGTTGCCGAAGTAACGATGAGGCGCTGGATTTTTTTCATGCTCCATCCATCGCGCATGAACTGGACAGCCAACCAATCCAGAAGCTCCGGATGGGAGGGAGGATCGCCTTGGGTTCCGAAGTCCTCGCTCGTTTCCACAATGCCGTGTCCGAAAATCGCTTCCCAGAAATGATTCACCGTGACTCGAGCAGTAAGCGGATTGTCGTCACTCACCAGCCATCGTGCCAACGCCAGGCGATCGGGTGTGACTCCCTTGGGTAGAGGGTTCAGAGCGCTCGGCACGTCTGCGTACACCAGTTCACCGGGGCTCGTGTAGGTTCCACGTTCCCGTATATATGCCGCGGGTCTGATGCTGGCAGATTGCTCGCGCATGATCATCGCGGTGTTGATGTTCAGCGCCTTAACCGCATGCTGAAGATCGGCCATCTGCTTGCGCGTATCGTTCAGCTCGGGAGCAACGGCCCGATAAGCAGCCGATAACTCCTGCTTCTGTTTGTCGGTACGTTTTTCGGCCGGGATACTGAGCACCGGCCGAACGGATGCCGGGATGTCAACTACGAATTCGGGATCAGCATTCTGGGTGACCGAGATCCGGAAGTGGCCGATGTTGCGAGACGAATGCCTCATCTGATGCTTCAAGGTGATGACGAGGGAATCGGTCGCCATCGGCTTCTCAGGCACGAATACCGCTTGTCTGCGGAGGGATGAATCGGTACCTTCGTTGATCGCCCATCCGGATAGCCGACCGGGCTTCTTTTCAACAACGCCGTCGATTTCGTAGCCCTCCTGAGCGTCATCGGCGGACGCTTTCTTCCATTGCACTTTCGGCCCGGAAGCGGGCTGCACGTCAAAGTCGCTCAGAAAAAAGTTTCCGGCCGCGTCGCGACCGGGGCCGTTATGCGGGAGACTGCTGTCCGGCAGAACTTCGAGCCGTATGCCGGTGACGCCGGTAAGCGGGACTGACGTTTTGATCGTGTAAGTATCGGCCTCGGGATTCGCACCGCCCGCCAGTATCGAACCGTCAGGAAGAAGTTGTAGTTTCGCGCCGCCTTCCGACCGGTACTCGGTGGGACGAAGCGTGACCCACTTCTTCTCGGTCTCGGCAAGCTGTTTCTCCCAGCGTGCCTGCGATTCATCGAGAGCCGGTGTCTGGGTGTCGAGCCGGTGCTGCAGCTCAGCGATTTGCGCTCGGAGTTCTTTGCTCTTACGCGCCTGCGCTTCGTTCGGCAGCTCCAACTCAGGTTCCTGCATCCAGTGAGCCCCATTCTCATTAGCGTCGCCGTGTTGAACGTTCGAGAAGAATGCGAGGAACCGGTAGTAATCCTTCTGCGGGAAAGGATCGAACTTGTGATTATGACACTGCGCACAGGCGAGAGTGGAGCCCAGCCAGACGGAAGCCGTCGTGTTTACTCGATCTACTTCGCTGTAGTAGTAGTACTCGTTAATATCGATACCGCCTTCCTGGTTGAGCATCGAGTTGCGGTTGAAGCCGGTCGCGATGAGTTGGTCTTCCGTAGGATTCGGCAGCATGTCGCCAGCGATCTGATCGATGGTGAAGTCGCGGAAAGACAGGTCGGCATTCAGAGCGCGGATGACCCAATCGCGATACTCCCAGGCTGTTCGCCGGTTATCCTTTTCATACCCGTTTGAGTCCGCATAGCGCGCGAGATCCAGCCACTGACTGGCCCAATGCTCCCCATAGTGAGGAGATGCAAAAAGGCGATCCACCACTCGCTCATAAGCATCAGGCCGGGTGTCGGCAAGGAAGTCGTGCAATTCCTGAGGCGTTGGAGGTAAACCGGTGATGTCCAGATAGACACGGCGCAGCAGTGTGGACTTGTTTGCCTCGGGCGCCGGCTGCAGGCCTTCTTTCTCCAGCTTCGCCAGAATGAAGTTGTCGATCGGATTGCGCACCCATGCCGTGTTTTTCACGGCTGGAAGCGCTGGGAGGGAGGGCTTGACGTAGGCCCAGTGCTTCGGCGCTTTGGTTGCGGCGATCGGCGTGGTGTCGTCCGGCCCCGGAGCTCCCGCGTTAATCCATTCCCGAATGGTCGAGATCTCCTCGCCTGTTAGGGGTGGCCCGCCATATGGCATCTGCGGCCGTTCCTGCGCTTCCAGTCTCCGTATCAGCCGGCTTTGATCAGCCTTGTGAGGCACGATGATCGGGCCGTACTCACTGCCCTTGCGGATGGAGGCGAGAGAGTCGAGACGCAATCCGTTCTGCTGGAGCGTGGGCCCGTGACAGGAATAGCAGCGCTGCGCCAGGATCGGACGAATCTTCTGCGCGAAGACGGGCGACTGCGTTGCCGCCTCAGAGGTCTCTCCGGTTTCGAAATGCGCGGTGTCGATCCAGCTACGAATCAGATCGATTTTCTCTTGGCTAAGAGGCTGACCTCCCATCGGCATGCGAGGTCCGCCGGACTTGCCTAGCAAACGCTTCACCAGCAAACTTTCATCGCTGTGACCCGGAATAATCGCCGGTCCTGAAGCGCCACCGCGAAGCAGAGCGGCAGGTGAATCCAGGCGGAGTTTACCCATCGAAGAACTGATGTGGCATTCTCCGCAGGATTTTTCGAGCAGGGGAGCGATGTCCCGCGAGAAGTCGGGGGGATTCTGCCGCGCGCCTTGGACAACGCCAACCAGAAGCAGCGTGCTGAGAACCGTGAGCATTTACCTGGCTTGTAAGCAGCATAACAAATGGATTCGAGATGGGGTGTTGCTATGGCGGCAGTGTAGGGCTGCCCGGAGAATGCCTGCCGGTCGAACTCCTGATTGGAACAGGGTCAGAGCAGCTCCTCGGTGGTCAGGATGGCGTGCGCGAAGTGCGGCCCGTTGGCTTCGTGCGCTGCGTGCATGTGCTCGCGGCTGAAGGCGGCCATCGCATCCTTAAATGACTGCGGCATGCGGTAGCGAAGGTCCACGCCAACACGGATAATTTTCGGATTGTACATTCACGTGATGTAGGAAATCCTGGGCTAGAGCTAGTTCTGGTAAGTTAAGAAACGGTGAGGTGCGAGAGCGGTTGAATCGGGCGGTCTCGAAAACCGTTGAACCTTTACGGGTTCCGTGGGTTCGAATCCCACCCTCACCGCCAGGATATGGACGTAAAATACCACTTTAAGTGTGGCTCGCATATGCGTCAGGATTGAGGAGTTACGAAAGAAGCCGCAACGCGGAATCGGTTCGGGGACGCGCAAGAGATCTTCTCTCATCCCAATCATGAGAATCAAGCGATCCGATAGCTCTGAGCAATGCCGTGCAATGGCTAGGTCAAGGCGAGACTGTATTGCTCGTCTTTTAGATCCGCCAGGATCGGCTCGGCGAGTACTACCGTCTCGCAACCCTAGGGCGCAACTCGCGAGGAAAGGAACTATATAAAGCGAACCAGTGAGAGGAAGAGAATTCCCTCCGCCGCAGATGGCGGACAGAGGTGAAGATGGATCCGGATTCTTCACGAACGCGGGGAAAATGCACGAGCCACTGCGGCGGGCAAACGTTGACTTCACGTCGTCAATGCTGAATGAACTCGACCGAGCTGCTGGGGAGTTAAACGTAGCCGTCAGGCTGCGGCTAAGATCTTCTGTCCGCAAGCTCTCGACCAGCACTATCGAGTGCGGCGAGCGATAGCTGGCGAAGGTACGCGAGCTTGCTCGTGATTGGCTGAGCAGGCGTTCGCATTTCTTGCGCATGGATCGCGATCGACTTCGATGCGATCACATCCAATTCACGCCTTGAAAGTACCGACAAACAGGTTGTCCGGTATCGTTGAGGCCGCTGTGAAGCTGGTCTGGTGCGGGCGGAGCACACTTGAGCGGCATATTGACTAGGGCGCCTCTCCCAAAGAATTTCAAGATGATAACTGTAACGTCCTGAAGTCTCGGATGATTGACATCCACGGAAAAGCTGGTGAACAGTACGCCGGGAACATCACTGGGGTTGATGCAGTGATCGGCGATCCAGGCGTCTGTATTGTCTTCGATTTCAACGGGAGGAGTGCCGCCTAGGGCGGTTTGCCAGGAAGCACGATAGCCCCGACCGTAGCCGATGATCAAATCGGGGGCGACGGCGGCATTCTCGAGAGAGCACTTCTCCTCATATACTGACTCGACGATCTGCCGCCCATTAGCCGGATCGCGCCACGCCAAGAGTTGCTCACGCAGGTTCGCGACGAGTGCCTGGCTCTGCTCCCCAGCAGCGACGATGCCATGCGCTTCCCTGCCTTTGCGATTGAGATACAAACCGTTCAGGCCGATCGCATACGCTTCAGTCGACGGCCAATCGAGACTATTAAGGTTGGTGTCGTCTCCGGGCTGGCCTTCGAGACTGAGAAAGCCGCGGTCCTTCAGCCAGGCATTCAGATGAACGGCGCGATCGAAGGTGGTGAAGCCGTGATCGGAGAGCACGATCAATGGCGTAGATGGAAAGGCGCGGCGCACTTCACCGATACATTCATCGACCTCGCGGTAAACATCGAGCAACTCGCGTTCATGACGCCCCCAGAGCATGTGTGAGTTCTGATCCACCGAGGAGAAATAGAAGAACAGCAGACCGCCCGTAAAGTGGCGCAGCGAATAGCGCAGAAGAGTGCGCTCCTCCTCGAAGACGAGTTGCGTCTGAGAGCGGAACTCAGGCAGGGTGAAAACGTGCTGCCGCAGGACCGAGGTGTCTTCCGGAATGCCGAGAGTAGAGAAGCGGCCGGTTTCGTGCGCGACAATCCCGCTCCAGTTGGAAGGCGTCGAAATCGGAAGAGCCGGCGAAACCGGATCGATGTTGACTGGCGAAATATAGAGCTGAAAGCCGGGGTGGAATTCCTTGGCGAAGACGCGGAAAGTGCCGCGCACGGAAGAGACGTGTGAAATAAGCGGAAAATCGGCCACCATCCAATCGGACCACTCGCCCTGGCGGAGGATGGCTTCTTCATCGCCGACGGCCAAACGTGCGAACGGCGAATCATGGTCGACGTCGACGATCAGCCTCACTGAACTGAACGGCTGACCCTTGCGCAGCAAGTTCGGAGGACCTTCCACCGGGAGCACGGCGCGGCCGTTCTCGAGATGAATCTTGACAATACGGCCACCCGAAACAGAACGCGAAAGTTCCTCGGGATCATCGGTGTAGAAGCTAAACGTTCCAAGCGTGCCGCGCAGGTCGGGAGTACCCATTCCGGACAGGGCCTTACCGGCTTCGACGGCTGGGTAGTTCGTAGGCATGCGCATAACGGTCACGGGGACGCCGTGCTCGGATAAAGTTTGCCAGAACGGAGTTCCATGACGCAGGGAGCTCACGCGCGACGCAGATAAAGGCAAGAGGTAGGGGCCGAAGTGAAGTGTCCAGCGGGGTCCTTCGGTGCGGGACATTGAAGAAAAAGGCTGAAGAGTTTTCGGATCGCGATGAACAAAGTCGAACATTCCATGCTCGGCGGGTTCGAGTCCAGTGATGAATGTCGACCAGGCTACCGGGCTCTGCGGTGGCGTGGTAGTCCCTAGCCGGCTGAAATACCCTTGTTGACGAAGCCTTGCGAGATTGGGGAGATCGCTCCAGTGGCGCTCGACAAAACCCGGGTCCATCCCATCCACTCCGAGCACAATCAGTTTCGCGGCCGGTCGACGAACCGAACGGCAGTTTTCCAGGCAGAGGGCTGTAATCAATACAGCAGCCAAGCGGAGCTTTCCCGTCACGGGGCTCCGAGATAGCCGAGACTACGCAGTCGTTCGAGCGTCCGCTGATCCAATTGGGATGTGCCTGCATGGCCGATGACGGCGCGGACTTTGTTTTGGGCATCGATCCACTGGACGAGGGTTGCGATTTTGTCCTCGACGTAATCCGGATGCTGCGCTGCGACGTCGTGCCGTTCTGCGCGATCCGTTGCGCGGTCATAGAGCTCAACCTTCTTCATGCCGGCTTTCGCGGCTTTATTGCGGTAAATGAATTTCCAGCGGGCATCGATCAGAGCAAAGCCTGGCAATCTTCGAAAACGATGCCGGATACGCCCAGCTTCTTCATGAAGGGCGTGGTGTTGCGGGTTTAGCCGTAAAGGATCGCGTGATCCGCGCGCAGGGTGTCGATGGTGTAGATGAGAATGTTGGGTCGGGGATTTCTTGCTTGTGCGCTGATAAGGGGATTGGCCCAGAGAGCGACGTCGCCGGCGCGCTCGGATGCCGAGCGGCCCTAATGCGAATGCAAACCCCTGGGTAGGACCCAACTTCAAGCCTTTTATCCGCAAAACACAGACACTAACTCTATCACCGGCCGTTTCGATCACGTGTTTTCGGAAAAAAGACACTCTCTCGGTCCGCTACACCCGATGTACCTCCGACTATCTGCAGACCGGCGGCCACTATGGTTTCCCGCCGGTGAATGTGGGCGACGCGACCGGCAGCTCAAGCCAGAAATCGACCATTTACAACATCACGGCCCACTACACGCATGTGTTCAGCCCTTCGCTGCCGAATGACCTCCAGCTTGCGGGAATGCGCTCCGCCCATGGCCAAGGGACCGGAGCTGACAACGTCAATTGGGATTCTAAACTCGGGTTACCGAACCCGTTCGGCGCAACCGGTTGGCCCACCATCGCGACAGACGCCTATAACTTCTTCTACGGGGGCGCACAGGATTCCGATAATCACAAAGCGCAGAACATGACCCCAATATGAAATCGACGATAGTGCCAGTTGGGTCAACGGCAAGCACAGTTTCAAATTTCGTTTTCAAAGGGCGGCAGGAATTCAATGACGTGGAGGAACTGCAACAGGCGCAAGGATCGGAAACCTTTGACAGCAACTGGACGGGTTTGTACGACGCTCCAGCACAGGCCATCACGCCTTTTACCGGGACGGGACTCGCGAGCCTCGAACTCGGATTGCCAGGGTATCTTTCCAACCAATATCATCGCGGGTTCTTCTACTTCCAGCAATCGCCGGTGAACGGCGCACGCGAGCCGCTTGGAGTCGTGGTATACGGATTGTAGATCGTGAATTTGTCGCCGCTGCTGTCGGTCTCGTTGCTGAAGTCTCCGGCCCACATGGCCGGAGTTGGGACCGATGTCTGGGCAAACGTATCCGACCGCTGGCGCAATAGCTCCTGGTCATAAAAGAAGAAAGTCTTGTTCTTTATCACCGGACCGCCGACGAAGCCGCCGAACTCATTCCGGATCAGCTTGGCCGGTGTATTGCCGTCCTGAACGGCTCGCGCCACCAGGCCGCCATAATTGTCACGCAGAGTTTCGTATGCCGCTCCATGAAATTGATTCGTGCCGCTCCGGGTGACGAGCTCGATGGTCGCGGGACGATCAAAAGCGGCTCCCGAACCGGCGGTTTCAACGCGATATTCCTGGACAGTGTCAAGCCCGGGTTGAACGCGCGAGATGCCGCCGCCAAATCGATCTACGTAGGACATGCCATCAAGCAGCATCTCGGTGGAACCGACCATCATGCCATTTGTGCGTGGCGAGGGCGCTCCCTGCGTATTCTGGCCGCCTTCAACACCCGGCGTCAGATTGAAAAGGTTACTGATTTGACGGCCGTTGAGAGGAAGATCGTGAATCTGCTGGGCGCTCTTCTCGTCGCTCAATTGCGCTCCTTCGGTCGCGATCTGCGAAGCGGCGCCGCTTACCTCGATTTTCGCCTGCACGGCACCGACCTTCAGGTTCGGATCTACAGTGACCGTTTGCCCAGCCTGAATCGTGAAGTCCGTTTCCCAGGTGTCGAAACCGGTCGCTTCCACAGAAAGGTGGTACGGTCCTATCAACAGACTGGCGAAAGAATACAGTCCGGCGTTGTTCGAGACGGATGTGCGGACTTCGCCAGTGGCCGTATCTGTCAAAGTGACCTTCGCGTTCGCGATCGTAGCTTTCGAAGGGTCCTGAACGGTCCCGGTCACTGTTCCGCGGCCGGTCTGCGCCACCAATGGGGCCGCCAAAAAAAGGGCCGCTATAACAAACTTTCTTACAGTCGGCAAGGAACTTGCCATGTGCTCCCTTCTTCCCTGAGTTATTGCGGATTGAAGGGAGAATAACAGACTCCTCCGAAATATGTCAAATAAAAAAGCTCAAGCGCCAAAACTCCGTTGTTGGCAACGCGTAAGCCGCTTATTTCTTGTGGCGGGGTTTAGTTCGACAGCACGCTGGAGTTGCGCGACAGCTTTATCGACGGGGAAATCCTGCTCGGCGTAGGCAAGGCCGAGCGCGCGGGCGCGAGGAGAAATCGTCGGGCTTGATTTTAACGACGGCTTCCCACTGCTCGATGGGCTGCTTGGGGTGACGCGGAAATAGGGGAGGAGGCGAGACCTAAGTGAGCGGCCACATCTTTCGGGTCGAGACACACGGCCCCGGCCAGCGGCGCTTCGGACTTTACAATATCAAGAAACTTCTTGTTCTCCTCGCGGCTCAGCCCGCATCGTCCATCTCGGCCACTTCGGTGAGCGAGCTGAGAGACTTCGGCGTTGAGCGAAAACCTCGTGTAATGATGGCCAGATAACCCGCGCCGATCGCCAGCCAAATGAATCCCGCAATCTTCGCTTTTTCGCTGAGACTCATCCATAGATAGAGGCAAACAGCAGCGCCCAGTGCTGGAGATATTAAATTCGTAAACAGTTCACTGCCCCGCCTGCGCTTCAGCCTGATGAAGAAATGCCGGATCACGCTGAGATTGACCAAAACGAAGCCGGCAAATGCGCCGAAGTTCAGCAATTCGACGGCGATTTCGAAATGCATGAAGAGAACTCCAACCAGAGACAGGCCGCCCATCAGGTAAACAGCGCGCGTGGGTGTAGAGAAGCGCGGGCTAATATACGCGAAGATTCGTCGCGAGAGAACGCCGTCACGCCCCATGCCATAAAGCAGCCGCGAGGCTCCCGCCTGGCCGGTTAGCGCGCTGGCAAGGCCGGCCACCAGCAGCACGAATGTCAGACTGCCGAACATCCACGCTCCACCGATTCTCCGCCCGATGTCGAGGATGACGGTTTCGGTTTCCGGATAGCTGTGATAATCCGGCCAGACGATAGCCGCGAGATAAACCGTTATAAAGCAAATTACAGTCTGGAGAATGCAGACGAGCACTGTGGCGAAACCGATATCCCGCTTAGGATTCACCGTATCTTCAGCGAGCGTGGAGATTGCATCGAAGCCGATATAGGATAAGGCTGCCACGCCCGCTCCCAGCATCAAAGGCCGAAGCGAAAATGTTTCTGGACGAAAGAGGACGGTGCGGTCAAATAGCGCGGAAACGCCGTGAACCATGATGATGTAGCGCGCCGCCAGCACGACAAAACCGATGGCGCAGACCGTCATGATAGCCATCATGACTTCGCCGGCCCGCGCCGTGACGCGAATGCCTGGAATGTTGATTAACGTTAGCGCCAGCGTGAAGCATACAGCCCACACGCCATAAGAAACGGAAGGAAGCAAGCGATGCGCGGTGAGGGCCGCGTAAATGATGCTCTCGAGCGGAATAAGGAAGTAGTCGAGAATCATGGCCCATCCGGCAAGAAAGCCGACATGTTCATTTAACGCTCGCTGTGCATAGGTGTATGTTGAGCCCGCGGCCGGGAATGCGCCGGACATTTTGCCGTAGCTCGCCGCCGTGAACAGCATGCCGATCATCGCGACCAGGTAGGCGAGCGCGGCGTGTCCGTTCGAGACTTGCTGGACGATGCCATAGACCGGGTAAGGGGCGGTGGGTGTGAGAATGACAAGCCCGTAGAGAACCAAGTCCCGCCGGGTAAGGACCCGGCGCAAGGACGCTGTAGGCTGGCTCATCCGGCGATTCGGAAAGGAAGCCGGACGGGAGAATGTCCCGCAAAAATCTTGCTGAGGGGCAAAGTAGCCGCGCCAATCAGCGCCGCTTCGCCGCCAAAAACCGAGGGCCTCACCAGCAGATTACGAGGTCCCCATATCTCGCTATCATCGGGTAGCTGCCTTTTCAGGACGGGCTCAATCAGCCCCCAGGCATCGGCAATGGTCGCGTCGATCACTACTGTGTCAGCGTCCAGCCCCCAAATCAGGTTCGATATTCCGATACCCAAATAACGCGCTGTCTGTTCCACTGTCTGACGGGCGGCGGCGTCTCCCCTGGCGGCTCGTTCCGCAATCCGGCGAACGCGCGCCGAGGTGTCGCCAGTGTTCGGCTGACGCCGGGCTCCAGTCAGGCTCGAGTAACGATCGCAGATAGCCGCATTCGAGACGAGCCTCTCTATACAACCTGGCCGGTCGTGCCGCTCTTCGCTGTTCAAGGTCTCGATCACCATCTGGCCAAACTCACCCGCAGCCATATGCGGCCCGTGATACAACTTGCCGTCGAACAGCACACCCATGCCCACGCCCTCATCCATTTTGACGAAAACGAAGCAGTGCCGCCCCAGCATGTCTGCGGGCCCATATGTGTATTCGGCGAGCGCGGCCGCGCGCACATTGTTTTCGACAAACACCGGCTCATGCAGACGCGTTTCCAGAATTTCACGAATCGGAATGTGTCGCCAATCCGGGTGGCCACCGAGAACCAGCACTCCTGTCTCGCTATTAACGATGCCGCGAGCGCAGATGCCGATGCCCGGCAAGCGATCTGGTCCGAGTTTTTTGCGAAAGGAAATGAACTCCGCGCTAATTTCAGCTAACGTTTCCTCCGCGCCGGCACGAGTGCGGAACCGCCTGGTCTCGACGATGCGCCCATTCATCGTGCTCATCGCGCAACGTGTCTCCCAATTCTGGATTTCCGCGCCGAAGATGACCCGCCGCCGTTCGAGCGCCAGGCGACGTCCGGGCCGTCCGCCCGTTGAGTTCTCCGCTCCATCCTCCCGCACCAGGCGATCCTCTATCAGGCCGGTAACGATGCGCGAAATGGCGCCTTCGGAAAGGCCGCTCTGCCGCGCGGCATCGGCGCGTGACATATAGTCGTTTTGTTGAAGCAGGCTCAGTATTGCTGCTCGATTTGCCCCGCGAATCTCTGGCGGACGAAGAACTCGCTTAGCGGCAACCGCCGACTTGACCATGGGTAAGTTTTAGTATGGCAAGAAAGAACAGGCGTTCGGCTCGTTTAGAACATTCGGACAGAGATGAGAGCTGCAAAGACTGAGGAGACGGAAAACCAAACCAGCCAGTTCAAGCGAAAGATCACCGCCGGCGCATAGCGAATAGAAATCAAGTCAATCGGAGCGCCGGAAAAAGGCAGCTCGAGCGGGTGTAGCAGAAACGTCCTGACCGATCCTGCACGGCTGTCGGATAGCCATTGGAGGCCCGGAGCGGAAGAAATCTTCTTTCGTATGAGACGGCCATCGCAATGAATCTCCAATTCGCCGGCCGTGGCGCGAACCGGCCTCAGGCGCCAACTGATCTGAGACGTGGCCGCGATACGTACAGGGGGAGTTTCGACGTTTATTCCCTCGGGCGCATCCAGTCGCGCGTATGGCAAGCCGCTTCGCAGAGAAGGGCTGCACTGCACAGTGACGATCGCCGGTTTACCGGGCTGCAACGGTGCCCGTCCAAAAATCGCATCCATCCCGACAAACAGAATCGCGAATGGCAGAACCAGGAGCAGCGAAGGCCCGGTCACCTGGCGGAGTAAGGCGCCGTTTGCGGCAAGCAAATCAAGCTGGGCGCGCAGGACGAGGACCGGCTCCTCGGCGAACAACCGCAGTTCGAACAGATGTGCCACGATGCGATTGAAGGCGTCCCGCAACTTTCTTGGATCGGACCAGCGGCGAAAGGCCCACACCGAAACGATTCCCGAAAGTACGCCGGCCCCGATCAAGAGCCAAAACGCTTTGACGCCCAGCTCCACTTGATTCACTTGAGGTAACCCAGACCTTTGAGCTTCTCGATCAGATCCTCTTTGGATGAAGCTTCTTCCAGACGCGTCAGGTCTCTTTCCATCGCATGCTCGATGAATTCCTCGAGCGAACTATAGCCAACCTTCTCGACCACGGCGCGGGCTCGATCGCACAATGGCTTGCTGAGTTTGATAGTTACTTTTGAGCGCATCGCGGCTATGTGGGTATGAGTGCCCGCCCTTCCATCCAGCTTGGCGGATCGATACCGAATAGACGCAGCACGGTGGGAGCCATATCTTCGATTCCCGGATTATCGCTCGCGAATTGCCGGTTCGCGAACAAGACACCCGGAACGGCACTCGGGTCAATGCAATGATCGCCGCTCCAGCACTTGGCATTATCCTCGAAAACGGCCGCGCTCACCTTGCCGGTTGCGGCGGCCCAGGAAGCGCGATAGCCAGGTGCGTAGCCGGCGATGAGGTCAGGCGCGGCATCGAGATACGGGCCATTGTAGATCATTTTGGAATCATAGACGTTGCGGATCGCGACTTCGCCGGTCTCATCGTCCACCAAGCCTGTTAATTCCCCGATCAGTTTCATTTTCAATGCAACGGCTTCTTCACGCGCAACAATCCCCTGGGCCTCGCGCCCGCGGAGATTGAGATACAGGCCGCTGAGCCCAAACGTGTAAGCGCGGGTTTTCGTCCAATCGATACCTTCGAAATAGTCGCCACCCTGACTGATTCCAGGAAGGAGAGCGAGGTAACCGTTGCGCCGTAGCCACGCGTTCAGGTTGACGCCGCGGCGAAAAGACGAAAAGCCGTGATCCGATAAAACAAAAACAACCGTGTTGCTGTCGGCGTAGTTAAGGGTATGGCCGACGATGCGATCCATGTCACGGTAGAGTTCTTCGATCGTGCCCGCTCGCGGCGATTCGCGAAACTCGCTGCGCGACGGATCGAGGTAGCGATAAAACATGTGCTGCACCCGGTCCGGAGTATCGAAGACACAGGCCAGCACACCACGCCGCGTATGTTCGAGAGCACTGAAAAACATTGCCTCCCGTTCCTGCTGGATCAGTTTCGCCTGCTGCAGGAAGGCACTCTCGTCGATAGCTCCCTCATTCAAAGCCCAGGTGTCTTCGGCCATGCCGAGCGTAGCGAACGAGCCCAGAAGCTTTGCCAGATAAACAGCGTAATGAGTCGGATAGCTGATCGGCAGCGCGGGATTCTGGGGGTCGATCTCGACTGGTGTGGCGTAGAGCGAGAGTTCGGGATCGGTCTCGGTGAGCAGGAAGCGAACGATGCCGCGGGCTGACGACAGGATTCCATCAGCGAAGCGCAGCCGGATCCATGGTGTGTACTCACCCGCAACCAATCTCCAAGTCTGGCCTTGGATCTCCAGTTTTCTGCTCTGACTACCCTCGCCAGCCGTTATCAGGAACTCGACTGCGCTCCGTTCAGGTCCACGAAGCGAGCCGCGAAGGCCATTCTCCACAGCAATGAGTCGCAGGCAGACGCCACCTTCACAGTTCAATGACGCTGGCCGGGTCGAGAACCAGGAGAAAGTTCCCTGGCTGCCGCGCAGGTCGGGCGTCGACATGGCGGAGAGAAGGCGTCCCTTAAACGATTCTGGAGGAAAGGTGACCGGGACGCGGAGGATGGTGCTCGAGATCGCGTTTCGGCCGAGGACTTTCCAGAACGGCTCGCTTTTACGGCGCAGTTCGACCGAGGCGCTGGACAGAGGAATCGCCCATTTGCCGACTCTAAAAAAGCGCACCGGCGGTCGAACTTTGGCCGAGGAGAGTTCCGGCGCGTAAGTTCGCAGATCGCGATTCAGAAAATCGAATATGTTGTGGCGGCCAGGGTTGACTCCCGTAGCGAATGTCGACCAGGCAACCGGCGACAAAGCCGGAAAGGTTGTTCGCAGGCGGCTATAGGTTCCGTGCTGCCGTAAACGGCTCAAGTTCGGAAGTTTTCCTTCTTCCATCCACTTTTCGGCCAGCTTCGGATCAAGTCCGTCGAGCCCAAGAAAAATAACTTTCTGCACCTGCGCGTTGCCGAATCTACCTCGCCGGCGCAAAGCCAGCCACAGCATCCGGAACGGCCAAACGAGCAGTGAAATCAGGCTTGCGAGTAAGGAAAGAACGATTGTGAGAAACGAACCGAGGAAGGCGAAACCGGCTCCCGGACCGATGTAGGCGAGCTCAAACGGACCGCATGTCATCGGAGCCGGCCTTCGATAAATGGGACTTCCAAAACTTTTTCATGCTGAATCGGGCCGTGACCAAAATAGCCATCTTCACCGAAGAGCTCGCCGTGATCCGACGTGATTGTGACATATGTGTTGCGAGGCAAGAGGTCAAAAAGCTCCTCGACTACTGTATCGAGATATTTCACGGCGTCGATTTGGCGCTGCTTGAGCTCCTGAAGTTTTGTCTGGTTGAAGATCTTGCCTCGGGTCCGGCGAAGCTTTCCCCCGACCACGTGATCGTCAAGATACTTAAAAACACCGTGAACACCGCTGACGCGCGGCCACTCTTCCGGAGCTTCATCTGGAAGCGCGTAAGGATAGTGGGTTTCGCCCACGTTCATCAGATAAAAAGAGGGTTGATCGCCGTGGAAAATGATTTCGCGCAGCATGGCGCGCATATCGTTGTGCCTGTCCATCAGCTTGTAACTATCGAAACCGCAGTTGAGAACGGTAAGGGGATTCAGCACGGGTAACGACACCATAGCGTGCGTTTTGTAGCCGAGGTTCTGGAGCAGAATGGGCAGATAAAGCCGGGGCACGAATTTTTTGAATTCGAGTCCCTCGGCGCCGAGTCTCTCGTTGAATTTCAAAAAGTCGCGCTGGTAGTAATCGGACGCAAAGATTCCACGCGGGCTCGAGTGCGGCATCAGGCCCATAAGCAGGTTGTAGTGTGAAGGCGCCGTCCATGAAGCGTATGCCCAACGCCGCTGCAACGTGCCCAGGCTTCTCATGGTTTTCGGATGAGCTTTTGCGAACGCGTCGTAGCGGCAGCTATCGAGAACGATCAGGAAGTAATTATTGTGAGTCAAGCCAGTCACCCGCGCTATGGTTCATAATAAGCTTCCCGGCGGACGCGTCCAACCTACGTTGACGAATCGGTCGACGGTGGCCTAGACTTACCTGCAAAGGACAATAAAGCGGTTTGGGATCTGCGCGGCTTCGCCGGGTCGAAGATTACTACGCCTCTGGGCCTGCAACGCACGCTGGCCGGTCACGTGGGGCGGCGGCAGCACCGATACCATTCCCGCGGCATGCAAGAATGGACGCGCTATCGGTCCGCTGGAGAAGTGGAAGGCAACCGCATCTACGGCCGTGGTTCGAACGACATGAAAGCGCGCGTAGCAAAAGATGCAACCGCAACTTGGTATCAGAGCTGGTTCCCCCGCGTGGCCCAGGCGAATGGCCGAAGCTACCTCCATCAACTGGATGACGTCAAGGATCATCAAGCGGCACGTATTGTCGATTGGAGTTACCTTGTCTATCGCGAGTTACTGATAGCTTATATCGCTGGGCAGCTAAGCTCGTCGCGAGCAGAAATGAGTACGCCGCAATCCACAACTTGCCTGTATCAAACTGAATGTGGCTTGGAAGGAGACTTCGAAGGCCGCTGCTGCTCGCTCCAACAGTCCCGCGTGAACCGTATACTTATTCCTGAACCATCATGAAACGCCGCGCTGTTCTCCGTTCCATAGTTGCTTTACCTGCCGCGGCTACGCTATCCGCCCAGCAGGACGTAACGGCCGCCCGAGACAAGGGCCTCCCCGCCGGGCCTCCGCTAGTTCCTCCCGGTATCGCTGAGACTCCGGATACGCCTGTTATACCTGCCGATCAAACAGCGGACAACATAGTCACGACATTCAGCCCTGAACAGATGGCGACGCTTTCTAGACTAGGTGAACTCATAATTCCGCCCTGGAACGGGAATCCCGGTGCGCGTGAGGCTGGTGCTGCCGCGTTCTTAGATTTTCTCATCGGCTGCTCGCCTGAATCACGAATTAACTTATATAAGAACGGCCTCGATACGTTGCATTACCGCTCACAAGAAAGATTCGGGAAACCCTTTGCCGCTATCAGCCCTGAAGAAGCGGACGTGCTGCTCACGCCTCTTCGCGAACTCTGGACTTACGGTCGAGCCTCCAGTGGCGACGAGTTCAGCGCTTTTCTTCTTGCGGCCAAAGGTGACCTCTTAAGAGCAACCATAAACTCACGTCCCTATATCGATGCCGTATCTCAAGTAAGACGTCCGCGCAACGCCTCGGCATTCTATTGGTACCCGCTCGATTAGTATGTTCCATCGCACTTACGACGTTCTTATTATCGGCTCCGGCGCCTCGGGCGGGACCACCGCCCGGCAGCTTACCAGAAAGGGAATTCACTGCCTTATGCTCGATGCCGGTCCCGCCGTGGATTTTAGCCGCGATCGCGAGTTGAAAAAAGTTTACACACTCCCGTATCGCGGCTTCGGACGGCCGGGCCGCTTTCCCCACGTGACTCAAGCCGACGAATACACCGAAAATGTTTGGGCCGATGAGAAACAGAATCCCTACACCTATCCAGAAGACGATCCATACTACTGGGTTCGCGTGCGCCTCGTAGGAGGAAAAACTCTGTTCTGGGGACGTGCCTGCTGGCGTCTCAGCAACTACGAATTCAAGTGCAAGGACCACGATGGCTTCGGCGAAAACTGGCCCATTGAGTATAACGACCTTGCGCCCTACTACGACCTCGCCGAACCCATGCTTCGAGTGACCGGCAGGAAAGAGGGCCTGAAACAACTGCCTGACGGCGTCTTCATCGAAGATAAATCGCGTGATACCGAGACCTCCCAGCGCTTTATCCGGGCCGCCAAACGGCGCGGCATCGCGACCACCAAAGAACGGGTCGCAACCGGCCAGCTCGCAAGCTCCGTAAATCGAATGCTGCCCGATGCCCTCGAGACAGGCAAGCTGCAGATCGTTTCAAACGCCGTAGTCCGCCAAATCACTACCGACCAACATACCGGCCTGGTTAACGGAGCTATTTTTATCGATCGCCGCAGCAGGCAGGAGTTCCACGCAAAAGCCAGAGTCGTTGTCGTGGGTGCATCTTGTTTAGAAAGCACCCGCCTCCTCCTTAACTCCGGCCTGGCAAACTCGAGCGGAGTACTCGGTCACTATCTTTTTGATCAGTTCTATGTCAAGGATGTGGTGAGTTGCATTGTCCCTGAAGCGCGCGGGGGCGATCCCCGTCCCGGTTTGATCGGGGGTGATGGATACGTTCCGCGCTTCCGCAATCTCGCGACGCCTGAGAAGACTTTTATTCGAGGCTATGCGATGGATTTCGGAAGCGGCGGCACGCCGCATCCGGAGCATCTGGCGCAATACGGCACAGAGCTTTTGAAAAGCCTTTCCGATTTACAGGGATCTTCCTTCAGTCTGACGGCCATGGGCGAGGTGCTGCCCCGTTTCGAGAACTACGTTGAAATCGACCGCTCCGTTGTGGACGCGTGGGGGATTCCGGTTCTTCATATCCGAGCGAAGTACACGGACAACGAGTTTGCAATGGCAAAGGATGCGATGAATGTCTCCGAAGAACTCTGCCGCGATGCTGGCTTCGAAGTTCTTGCGAAACACTGGCAAATGGTCCCACCTGGAGAAAGCATTCACGAGCTCGGAACCTGCCGCATGGGCACCAATCCGAAGGCTTCTGTTTTGAACAAATGGAATCAAACCCACGATATCAAGAACTTGTTTGTCGTTGACGGAAGCTCGTTTGTGTCGGGCGGTTCACAAAATCCGACTTTGACCATCTGTGCCCTGTCGATGCGCGCCTCCGATTACTTGGCTGAACAGATGCGCCGGGGTGACATCTAGTGCGCCAGTTTTTGGCTTCATTATTCTTAGCGATGATCGTTTGGCCTTGCGCTCTGGCCGAAACTACTCCAGTCGGTCAGCCAATTCCATTCAGCCATAGGCAACACGCCGAAACGGCTCGCATGAAGTGCAACGATTGCCACAAGCTCGCTCCTTCCGGCGAAGTCGTTTCTATTCCGACCGGAAAAACCTGCATGACCTGTCATCTCCAGATTGCAAAGAATAGCTCGTCTATCAAAGATCTGAAATCCTATGTCGATGAAAACCAGCCAGTCCCCTGGATTCGCGTCTATGAAATTCCTGGTTTCGTCGACTTCAGTCACAAGGCTCATTTGGACGCAGGCGCGAAATGTGAAACTTGTCACGGCCCGGTTGCTAGCCGCGATCGCCTCTGGCGCGAAACCGATCTCAGCATGGGCGGGTGTTTAAGTTGTCATCGCGAAAAGGGAGCCAATACAAGCTGCAGCACTTGCCACGATCTGGAGAATTAAGCTTCTAGCGCTTGTTTGCAATAGGCGAAGCACTTGCGTACTTCGACAATTGTGTCTAGTCCGGACTGGTAGTCATTATATTCGTACTCGATATTGGCCGGAATGGAATACTTCTTGCCTTTGAGCAGCAGCAGTACCTGCTTGACAGGTGTGTCGCCTTGTCCGAAAGGCACAGCCGGTCCATGATGCTTTTTTCGATCTTTGATATGCAAAGCAAGGATCTTAGAGTGGTGTCCCTGTATATACGAGACGGGATCATAACCGCCGGCGGTGAAATGTCCGATATCCAAATTGATATAAAACTGCGGTGACATGGCGAGCCCGCGGGCGAAACTCTCGGGTGTCGCGAACTCATTCGGCTTATCGATCTCATCGTGGCCGTGCATCGCCACTCTGACGTTGTATTTCTCAGCAAACGGCACAAGACGCTTTGCGCAGGTTAGGGTTGTGGACGTAGTAATGGTATCCGTGCCAAGCGCTTTTGTGATTTGAAACCCGCGATCGATTTCCTGATCTGAGAAGTGATCATTGAAGTTCAGTGAATAGGCGTAAAGTTCCACGCCTACGTCGTCGAACTTTTTGCGGATATCTTCAAAGTAGCGCAGCGGAGTAATGAGCCGCCAGTTCTTAAGCTGCTCACCTTTGAGGCCGGCCGGCTCTACATGCCCCATATACAGCTCACACTCGCCAAGCCCGATCGTCCTCATCGCCGCGATCGCCGCATCCAAGGGAAGGTCCCGAAAGCTATAACTTTGAACTCCGATTTGCACTCCGTCGATTTTCGAATCGATCTTCGCCCCAAACGCGCACTTCGCTGCCACCGCAGCAGTCGCGATCTTTCCAAATGTTCGTCTTGAGTACGGCGTATTTCGCTCCCGCATCGAAATTGTATCGGAGAGCCCAGGCAGTGAATCATCTATACGGATCTGATACCGATCTACAGGCATGCAATTCCGGTCGTAAAGAGGCGAGGAATTCTTTGGAGCGGTTGCCGACGTCGACTGTGAACGTCGAATACTGTTCAAAGTCTCGAACACTTATTGAAATACAGGCTCCGTTGTCCTCGCGGAACAATGAAGTAGCGGCTAAGCTGTTGCTTGTAGCGAAAGAGCCCGTCAAGCTGTCCGCGCCATGAAACATCCTACCCGAAAATCGTGCTTGGTTCTATTCGTCAGCTTTCTCTCTGCTGATGGCAATACGTCTGCCGGCATATACGGCGGAGCCAAGCTACGAACAAGCGGCTGTTCGGTGGCCTGATATGCGCCGGCCGATTGCATTCTTAGGTTGCAAGAATCATCCATTCGAATTCGGGGTCATGTGGAACGGGAATATATCTGCGACCCCGGGCGATCTGATCACGGAGGCCGATCGGCTACTTTTTGCCAAGGCCAAAGAAGAAGCGGCACTTCTCAGCTTCTCTATTGGAAACCGACCTGATTTCGAACACCGCCGCGATGACGACGGCTCGACGGAGCCTGGCCTGCTGGAAGGAGACCTGCCCATTTCTGAAGTGAAGATGAGATCCGGAGATACTGTGCTGCTCGAAGAGGCGCTAACGGTGGATTCGCAGGGGAACGCGGCTGCTGCGGCCTGGAATTCGCCAGTCTTCTTGCGTCTTCGTTTCACTGTAATCGCATCAGGCTCCGGAACGAGCGCCATTCACCTTTGGGCTCAAATCGCCAGCGATCGGATCGTTTACGCGATGAATGCGCGACGAAATGTACGTATTCCGTTTGTTGCTCCTAAATATCCACACGAGCTACGCGCGGCGGGACCGAATATCGTGGACGAAACGGGCCGCGTCGTGCTCGCTGCGAGTAAACCGGGCCGATACTACTCAAGGCTAGAAAACGAGCTGACCTCCGTTGGACTGACCGAGACGGGCATGGATTTCAATCTCTGCGCGTTCGAGATCCCGAGGCATCTGGGCGAGACGCTCGATCTGATTCTCCCGTTCAGCCCGGTAGAGATGGCGAGCTTGAATACGCTCCGTGGGATCAGCTACGATCAGAGCCGCGCATCGGTCTCCCATTTCTGGAAAGCGGAGGAGGCACGAGGCATGCAGGTAGAAGTCCCCGATGCCCAACTCAACCGGCTGTGGAACTACACAGTGCCGCTCAGCTTTATTACGGCTGACACCTACCCGAATGGCGATCACGTTCTGAAGACCTCGCCACATCATTACGAGGCCTACTGGCCGACGCCGATGTCTCTGAACCTGGTGGATCTGATCGAGAGAGGCTACTTGACGGAAGCGAAGTCATTTCTTGAACCCTTCCTGGATGCGAGCCGGTATTCGCCTGTGCCAAGCAGCAGCGCCTGGTCCAACGCGGGATATATCAGCGGACCGCGTGAGCATCTAGCTATTCCCTGGACTGGGGATCATGGCGCTATCCTTTGGGCCGCCTCACAGTATTACCTGATGAGCCACGATCAGGAGTTTTTGAAGGAGTGGCTTCCTGCCATGATCCACGGAGTGGAATGGATCGCGGACGAACGAAAACACACTCGCCTGGCGGGTGGACCGGATGCGGGGCTGATGCCGGCAGCGCGCGGCTTCGATGGAGGCTCGGACGATCAACACCTGGTGTGGATCGATGCCTGGATGTATCGCGCGCTCGCTTCAGTTACCGAGGTGCTTCAATCGATTCATCACCAGGAAGCCCAGCGTTGGGCGCGTGAGAGAGACGATTATCGAGAGTGTTTTCAGACGGCCTATCGCAAGCATGTGGAACGCACGGCCCGCTGGAAGGACTCTGCCGGCGAATCAATGCCCTTTATTCCTTGGTCATTCGAGCAAACCAACCCGAAACCTCTTCATATCTTCTACGTCGATTGCGGCCCCATGTTTCTGGGCGTAGCAGGATTGCTAAACGCCGACGATCTGATTATGACGTTGGCGATGAAGTGGCTGAACGAAGGACCATATGCCGGTTCGGCTGATCCAGATTGGACCGAATTCTCAAATACGCCGACTCTGCGCTACGAAATGTCCAGCGTGGAACCCTGCTACTCCTGGAACGTTTATCTCCGGTTTCTGCGTAACGAGCGCAACAAGTTTCTCGAAGGATTCTACTCGCTTGCCGCAGGATCCGTCTCGCGGAAATTCATGGGCGGCGACGAACACCGCGATGGCATTCAAGATTTGCCGGCAATGAATTCCGTTATCGATAATCATCTGCGAAACATGCTCGTTTTCGAGAACGAAGGCGGCAAGGGACTAGACCTCTTGAGAAATTCTCCCTCCGCGTGGCTGGAGGATGGAAAAAACATACGGGTGCGTGGCGCGCTAACGAAGTTTGGGATTGTGAGCTACGAAGTTCACTCGACTGACAAGGACGTTGAGGCGACGATCGAGTGCCCGCCGAATGGTCCTCAGTGGCTACACGTTTACCTGAATCCGCCACAGGGCAAGTCCTTTGAGACGGCTAGGGTGAATGGAGTCACGCAGACGGTGAAGGACGGGTTACTCGAGATACGAAACCCAACCGGAACGGTGCATGTAACGGCTGAACCAGCACGCGTCAACTAAGTACGAGAGTCAGATAGGCGGCCCCAGGAGATATGAATTGAAGATCGTTTCCGTAAAGGCGCGTCCTGTTTCGCGAGTGGTGCGCGCAAAATTTGCAATTGTCAGCGCCGCTGGATCACAACCTGAATCGCGGTTTGCCTTGCTTGAAGTACAGAGCGATGAAGGTGTAGCCGGATACGGAGAGGCGAGCGTCGTTCCGGTCTGGAGCGGAGAGAGCCAGGAGAGCGCTCTGCACGCTACATTGAACATACTGGCGCCTGTGCTGATCGGGAGAGATCCGCGCCAGATCGCCGGGTGCCTGGAGGCGATGGATCGCGTTCTGATCAGCAATCCTTTTACAAAAGCGGCGGTCGAGATGGCTCTGTTCGACTTGGTAGGCAAAACGCTGGGAGTACCTGCGACAGTTTTGCTGGGCGGCGCTCGCCGCGCTCCCAGGATACCTGTAAAATTCTCGATCGGGGCCTTCGAGCCTGCGCGTGCAGCGAAGGTGGCCGCCTCAGCGATGAAACTGGGGTTACGCGCTGCGAAGGTGAAAGTCGGCTTGAATGTTGAGAAGGACCTGCAACGAGTGAAGGCGGTGCGCTCGGCGGTGGGGAACGACTTTCCGCTGGCGGTGGACGGAAACGGTGGCTGGACGCTGGCGGAGACACTGGCTGCCTTGCCGGAACTTGAGGAGTGCGGAGTGATAGCTCTTGAGCAGCCGCTGCGACGCGGAGATTTTCGCGGATGCGCGATCATCCGGCAGCGCACGGCTATTCCCCTGATGTTGGACGAATCGATTTTTACCACGCAGGACGCGCTAGAGGCGATTCGACAGGAAGCCTGCGATTTGATCAGTATCTACCCAGGTAAAAACGGAGGGCTGCTACGCTCGATGGCAATCGCGGAGTTAGCGGCTACGGCAGGATTGCGATGCGTGATCGGAAGTAATCTCGAGATGGATATCGGAACGGCTTCCATGTTGACGCTGGCTACCGCTGCGCCGGCTCTTGCGGATTCAGTACAGCACGATATCATCGGCCCGCTGTATTACGAAGAGACAATGCTGAAAAACGCTATCCGGTATCAGGATGGATGTGTGCTCGCGCCGCTCGACAAGGCCGGACTTGGTGTGGAATTAGCAGATTCTGCCAAACGCCTAATCTAAAAATCGTGTGAGAACATTTTTCGTTATGCGCGAGACATTCTTGTCGGTAAAGAGAGCCGCGATCCAGCTCATAGAGCCAACCGAGAAGACCTGTCCTCCCTTCTCGTGGCGATAGTAGACGAGATCGGCTCCTCCACCATTCGGATTCTCACCTTTCGCGATGTGTTCGACGTTAACGGGCGAGTGGGCGGTAATCTTATCTGTCTCGTGGCCGGACGCCCCGCCAGGCACGCGCTCGTGAAGGGTTTGCTCACCGAAGAGGTCGCCGGCCTTGAGATCCGTACCTTCGAGGATCCAATGTGGAGAAGTGAGGACGCGATAAGGGGCGGCGGTCATCAGGCCGGTGTCGGACGAGGCGATACCGAGTAGATTCGCTTCCGATTCCAGAGTGCGATGCATGCGGGAATCGTAGAGATTTTCAGGGTCGTCGTCATGACTTCCCCCGAGACCATAGCGGAACGAATTTACGTGGGAGAGACAGCGCATCGAATCGCCTTCGAAGACAATTTCGCAATTGAGACCGTTTCCCCCTAGATACATCAGTCTCCCGTTCTCCTGGTGAACCCACTGTTTGACCCGAAGGTACATTTCGCGTGTCCAGTATTCAGGATGCAAGAGGATGAGCAGAACCTTGTAGGCGGAGAGATTTAGAGACCCATCGTGCAGGTGTGCATCGGCATAGTAGTCGTAGGTAAAGCCTTGACGCTCAAGCCACGCTAACAGACGCCACTCGCCGGGCGCTTGCCCCGCCTGCATCCTGCCGCCGATCGGATTGGTTGGGTTTGGTTCATCCCATGGAGCGGAATCGAAGATATGATTTGCGAGCTCCGGACGCTCAAAGGAGAGCGGGCGAAATTCGTCGTCGCGCGGAGACCAGACTTCGGCGGGAGGTTGATAGCGGCCGAGATCCTGACGGGCATTGACAATGGGTTGCGGAGGGAGTGCATCTGGATTGACGTAATTAGATCGACCGCCAAAATTGTTGTAAGCATTCCAGGTGTTTGTCGAAGCAAGCACAGCGATCGGCGCTGTAGGAGAGGCGGGGGCGACAACCCAAGGAAATGAGAACAGGGTGCCAGCGGTGTCTCGCGCCCAGAAATAATAGAGTCCCGACCGTTGCGGTGAAGGAACGATATGGCTGACAGGAACTGACGGGTAGCCGTGCTTATTCCAGCCGACGCCAGTTTGAGTGAAATCCTCGTCCGGAAGGATTTGGAGATTCGCGCGAGGCCCGTGTTCGTCAAACCAGCCAATCATGCGATCAAGAGCGACGTCTCGTCCGTACCGCCACAGCGAGACTTGAACTTCGCGAGGGGAGTGAAAACGCAGTTCACCGCTTTCACCGCTGCGCACCCATTTGGGCCAGACGAAGCCAAGCAGGCAATCCGAGAGTAGACGAAACTGAGGCGGTGCGGAGTCAAGGCTGCACTTAACGGATTTCGATCCATAACCAGACTTGGCCAATGTGACGCGATACGGTCCGGGAGGAAGGTCGGCGTGGAAAGCTCCGGACGGCGAGGATGTGAGTTGATGAACCTCACCGGTTTCAAGTGAAAAGAATTCGGCAACAACGGCGGCGATGGCGAGATACGATTCGTCGGAAACGAAGGCTAGTGGTTTCATCGAAGGGCGCAGAGGGCAGAATTAGGTTCAGCTGAAGAGATCAAGTAAAGTCTTAGCATGCCTTGCTGCTTGCAAACGAATCTCATTCGGCTAATGAAACAGATTCGTAGAGCGGCTGGGGGTACGGCATGTGAAAAGAGAGGATTTGCTTTATGCTGTTGAGGGTATCTCCTCTTGAAGGTGAATATTTTCCGTCAATTGCTTCGAAGGCGGCGCTTCTTTGTTTTCTGTGCGCTGATAATCCTGCTTGCCATCCAGGTGGCGAATGCGGCGCCACGTGAACCTGTACGAATCAGCGCCTGGTACTGGCTGAACTCGGCGCCGCGCAATGAATGGGCGCGAGACTTCCAGGATATGGCGCGGCTCGGGTTCACCGATGTCGACTTGTGCTGGGGTCTGGATCTCTCCGCATGGACGAAGCGCGACGAGGATACCCGATATGCACTTGACGCTGCAGCAAAGGCGGGAATTGGCGCGTACTTTGTGGTGTGGCAGCCGTCACACAACACACTGCAGAGGAAGCCGGAGTTTCAACAAATGGACGCGGGCGGTCATCTGCTCTTCACCTTTGACACATTCAATACCGACTGGCGAAATTCGGAGTGGAAGAACTACTTACAGGATGTCGCGCGGCTGTTTAGCCGGCATCCGGCGTTTGTGGGTTATATCTTTGACGATACGTTCGGCATGGGTGGAATCGGGACTATAGATGGACCCCCAAGCAAGCCCTCGGAGCGTTACATCTCCTACAACACGTTCGATAAGAAGCTCTATGGGAAGGAGCCGCCAAAATCTCCAGACCAGCCCGGCTGGGGCGAATGGACGGCAGCACGTTCCGGCTGGTGGACCGCGTGGTCATCCGACACGATGAAGTTTATTCGCGACATCGATCCAAATCCCAAACACGAAATTTATGTGGAGGACAACATCGGGACTATATTCGGTCCAAAGGTTCGGGATCAAGTGGGCCTTGATTTCGGTAAAGCCGCACAGCCCTGGGACGCGGTGGGCGCGTATACAATTCCGAAATGGGATGATAGCGCGGAGTCGGGGAGGAAAGCAGTAGAACTTACTCAAAGAGTGATTCGAGACACCCGTACAGCGGTCGGTCCGAATAAGACGATTATTTACACATTCT
Source organism: Terriglobia bacterium (assembly GCA_963799755.1). Classification (GTDB taxonomy): domain Bacteria; phylum Acidobacteriota; class Terriglobia; order Bryobacterales; family Bryobacteraceae; genus Bog-105. The sequence goes on from CAWCYQ010000009.1 coordinate 76,944, forward strand.
GGGTTGCGAATTTTCCAGAGCTGATGAGGCCTGCGCCCGCGAAATACCCAACCTTTGAACAAATTCGCGATATCTGTGAGGCAACGCTCGCAATGGGGATCCGGCACCTGGACATGTATGGATACCGGATCGGCGATGCGCGTGTTACCGCGGAATCATGGCCTCAGAAGCGCCCGCCAGCAAGCGGTCCCTATCCGCTGACAGACCCCTTCGTCCAGAAGCATCTCTACGATCGGGTCGAGCTGCGCGAGAAATTGGGACCGTACCTCAAGAGTTTGCGTAATCGCTAACAGGCAGACCGGCCCATGCGGTCGCTCAAGCTGAACAGCGCGGGTACGCCTTAAACACGTCCAATACTCTGCACGATCTTGATAGCAAGCATTGAAGTGAGGGCGCGATAGGGATACCATCAGGCATTAAATCGTGGAGGTTGGCATCCAGTGAGGCTGTATCTGAACGTTTTCTGTTTGACTTTTCTGACATCTGTGATGCTGCTGGCAGATCCTACAGCCACGATCGTCGGCCGGGTAACCGACGCGAGCGGAGCAGTGGTTCAGCAAGTCACCGTTACTGTATTCAATAACGCCACAAGTCTCGAGCGGCACACGATGACGTCCGATTCCGGAGATTTCGAGTTACCTTTGCTGCCGATCACCGGGAACTACACGCTTACGGCAAACAAAGCAGGATTTCAGACACAGCAAATCAGCGGAATTGTTCTCCAGGTTGACCAGCAGGCGCGATTCGACATCAAGCTGAACGTGGGAAGCGTGTCGGAGAAGATCGAAGTGGCCGAATCCGCACCACTCGTCAACACGGATAACGCAACTGTCGGCCAAGTGATCGACAACAAAACGATTGTGGAACTGCCATTAAACGGTCGAAACTTTACGCAATTGGCGACCTTGACGCCGGGCGCCATTCAAGGCTCGCCAGGATCAAACACCGGGTTCACAACCATCTCCGTCAACGGGGGGCAAGCGCCAAAAACGGAGTTCCTGCTCGATGGCATTAGCAATCAGGAGCAGCTCTACAACGGTGTCCAGTTCACGCCATCCGTGGATGCTATCCAGGAATTCAAGGTGGAAGGAAATGCATTTTCGGCTGAATATGGCCGCGGGGACGCCGTGATCAACGCAACGATCAAGTCCGGTACGAATCAGTTTCGCGGAGTTCTCTGGGAATTTTTGAGGAATGATGCGCTCGACGCGCGGAACTTCTTTGATAACGCCAAAACTCCGTACCGCCAGAATCAGTTTGGAGGAACGCTGGGCGGTCCTATCGTTCGGAACAAGACCTTCTTCTTCGTGAACTATGAAGGAACACGCATTGTTCGCGGGTTGACCTCGAATACTCCTGTTCCAAATGCTGCTCTCAGAGCGGGAGATTTTTCGGCACTCGGCACAACAATTCACGATCCGCTAACCGGGGCTGCATTTCCTGGCAATAAGATTCCATCGGGCCTTATCGACCCATCGACTGCGTTCTTCCTTAAATTCATGCCGCTTCCGAACACGGCGGCAGGATCATTCGTCTACGGCGCACCCTACAACTCGAATATCGATCAGGGGAATATACGAGGCGATCACAGGTTTTCAGACAACGATACGCTTTTCGCGCGCTACTCGGTGAACAACATTCACGCGTTCAATCCCGGTGAGTTCCCGCAGGTCGGGGGCGTATCAAACGACATTCGTACACAGAACGCGGTACTCGATGAAGTACACATTTTCAGACCTACGCTTATCAATGACATAAGACTCGGGTACGGCCGAATGTATTCAACGAATAGCCCACAGGGTTTGGGAACGAACTACACCGCGGAATCCGGCATCACCGGATTCGAGCAGACCAGCATCAATTTCCCCGGATTTCCCAGTCTGTCGGTCAGCGGGTATGGAACCCTTATCAACGGAAACTCCTATTCGCCCCTCACCAACCCCAGCAATATGTACGAAATCATCGACTCCGTGACATGGGTCAAGGGCTCGCACACGATCAGGTTTGGCGCCGATCTCCGCCGCTATGAGTTCACGTCAACCAATTCGGCAAACTCGCGGGGAGCCTTCAGTTTCTCTGGAACCTACTCAGGGGATGCCTTCGCAGATTACCTACTGGGGTATCCTAGTTCGGGAACGCGCGACTTTCCGCGCAACTTGTTCGGAGAAGACCAGCTAAACCACGCCTTTTACGTGCAGGACGACTATAAAGTCACCAGTCGACTGACACTGAATCTAGGACTGCGATTCGAATACAACCCAGCTTTCCAGGAACTGCAGGATCAGGCAGCCGATTTCGATCAGCAGACGGGCAGGATTATCGTCGCCCTTTACAAGGGTTCGATCAATCTGACCACGCAGCAGGTTGCCAAATTCGGATATCCTCAGTACGCCAACGACATCATTACACCAGCTCAAGCGGGCCTGCCCAACAAGCTCCGGTTCGACCAGTACAATTGGGCGCCTCGCATAGGGATGGCATTCCGGCCCTTCGACAACAACAATACAGTGATTCGCGCAGGAGCCGGGGTTTTCTACTTACTTCAATCGGGCAACAACACCGTCTCATACCCGATTATCAATCCGCCATTCATTCTCGACGAGAGTAAAACGCAGCCGACTGTAAATGGCCTTCCCACGCAACGCGTCGAAAACTTTTTCCAGCCGTTCACGACGGATACGCAGTTCAATTCGCCTCTGGTCTTTTCGTATGATCCACGCGCCAAGACGCCCTATATCGACGAGTGGAATTTTACTGTTCAGCGCAAACTGGGCAACAATATGGCTTTAGACATCGGTTACGTCGGCAGCAAGGGAACGCATCTCGAAATGATCATTCCGGGAAATGTGCCGTCGATCAACCCGACCGATACCCGAACATACCAGGAAAGAGTGCCCTTCCCTCAGTTCGGCGGCAGTTCGTATCTGGCTAATCAAAACAACAGTACCTATCATTCGTTACAAGTTAAGCTGCAGAAGCGCTTCTCTGACGGACTGTCTTTCCTTGCTTCGTACACGTTTTCCAAATCGATCGACGGAACATCGGATCCGAGCGGTGACGCCATACAAGATCCATTCGACCTTCACTCCATGAAAGGACTATCTGATTACGACATCCCACAGCGCCTGGTGATCAGCTATGGATACGAGCTTCCTTTTGGACGCGGCAAACGCTTCATGAGCCACGCGCCGTTGGTGATCGATGAACTCCTCGGCGGCTGGCAAGCCGTTGGCATCACAACTTTCCAGAGCGGCTTCCCGTTTACGCCTCTTCTCGGATCGAACGATCCCGGAAACGTAAATTTCGCGTATGACATCAGGCCAAACATAATCGGGAATCCCAACGTTTCCAGTTGCATGCCGGTTGAATGCTTTAATGTGGGCGCTTTTAGCGTACCGGCGAAGTTTACTTTCGGCGACGCCGGCAGGAATATCCTGCGTGGGCCAGGCATCCAGAACTGGGACTTCTCGATTCTGAAAGATTTCCACATCAGCGAGAGCCGGTACATTCAGTTCCGCTCAGAATTCTTCAATGTGTTCAACCACACCAACTTCAACAATCCGAATCCTTACATCGATACGCCGCAAGGCGGCCAGATCTTTTCGGCAGGCGATCCACGAATTATTCAGTTCGCTCTGAAGTTATATTTCTAACAGCTACGCAGCTGTTATCCTCACGTTCGGATGAAGATCACGTCGGCGGAACTGTTCGTTCTGAAGTCACCGGGTCTTTACCGGAATCCCAAGGGCGCTGAAGAACCGCCTGGTCCAACGTATATGGGCTTGGTAAAGGTGTCGACTGACGCGGGTGTCTGCGGCTATTCGGATGTGGAGACCGCGCCGGCGATTGCTAAGGCCGCCGTTGATGCACCGCATTGGAGCGAACCCGGCATGGAGTGCTTCGACGGTTTAGCCTCATTGCTGGAAGGCGAAAACCCTCTCGAAGTGGAGCGCCTCTGGTACAAGATGTACCGGGGCAGCATTTACTATGGCCGACGCGGCGTAGCGATCCAGGCAATTTCCGCTCTCGACATCGCGCTCTGGGATATCGCCGGCAAATTTTACGGCCAGCCAATTCATATTTTGCTGGGCGGCAAGTGGCGCAATCGAGTGAGGGCCTATGCGAGCACGCTATTCAGACCCAATCCCGAGGCGATTCGAGAGGCCGCGAAAGTCTATCTAGATCAGGGTTTCACGGCAGTCAAATTCGGCTGGGGCGTTTTTGGGAAGAAGCCAAAACTTGATTTGAAACTCGTGGAAGCGGCGCGAGAAGAACTTGGTGAACAGAACGATCTGATGGTAGATACAGGTTGGTTCATTGAAAGAACGCCTAAGGAGGCGCTTCGTTTAGCGAAGCAGCTGGAACAATTTCAGCCATTCTTCCTGGAAGAGATGCTGCATCCGGAAGATTATGACGGCTATAGAACCCTTTCGGAGGGAACAGCGCTAAACATCGCCTGCGGGGAACAGGAAGCAACGGAATGGGGCTTTCAACAATTACTCGAACGTGGACAAGTGGACGTTTTACAGCCCGATTTGACGCGCTGCGGGGGCTTTACTGTCGGACGAAAGATCGTTCACATGGCGGAGCGAGCCAACCGGCTAGTGGTTCCGCACTCCTGGTCTTCTGATCTGTTGACCGCTGCATCGCTGCATCTGAACGCATATCAACGGCGTGGAGTATTTATCGAATTCAATACCTCGCAAGGGCCGCTGAGCCGTTCGTTAGTGAAAAACCCTCTTAAACTCACGGACGGATACGTGAAAGTGCCCGAGGATCCTGGACTTGGCGTAGAGGTGGACGAGGAAATGATCGCGAAGTATCGAATCGCCTGATCGAAGCTTTAGTGCTTTTCCAAAGACCAGAAAGCAATCTGCCACGGCCCCAGAACTGTGGTAATTCGCGCGTCTCCAGCTTCGATAGAGCGCGTCGCCGAAGGGCGGAGCCGGACATTCTGATCATCGCTCGCCGCCGTGGCGTCTAGAACCCACGAATTGATTCTTGAAGCAGTGCCCACACCATCAAAGTGTAGCGTCAGCTCAACGGGTTTATCTGCATAGTTCCAGAGCACGACGTAAGAATTTCCGTAATAGTCATCATGGCTAGCAAAACCGTGCACCGCCTTCATGCTCGATTCGAGAGGCAGACGCTTTCCGGTAAGATGGGCCAGCAACGTAAAGGCGAAGTATGCAGGCCGCGTGTGATTCTGATAATCGAACAAGCCGTCATACTGGGGTTTGAGATTCCACCACTGAGCCATTGCTGCAGCGCCCTTTTGCGAAAAGAACGCGTTGAAGATCTGCGGTTCAACATGGTAATCACGGATGTGATAATAACAGGAGTAATCCAGACCCGCATCTTTCATCTGCCAAATGGTTTCAGCGAGAAAAATTGGCTGAAAGCGCGGATCAGTTACGGGTCGGCCGAGCGACATATTCCATTCATCGAGAACTGTTTCGGGTCGGAGCTTCGGGAATTTCTGCAGCAGTTGTTTCTTACGGTCGATCGTCGCGCGAATGGCCAGCGGGTCATTGTTATAGATGTGCCAGGAAATGAAATCAAGCGGCAGGTCAGAATCTTGAGCCGCCCCGAGAAGCGCCGGAAGGATCGGCGACTCGGGGTCGGCTAGAGCAGGACCGCCTACTTTTGCATTCGGATCAGCCCGCCTGATTGCGGCTACGGTGTGGGTGTAGTAGCGAACATAGCCCTCTGGCGTAAACAGATACGGGCAGCCGCCGTTCTCGCCGATATCCGGCTCATTAGCTACTTCCCAATAGAAGCTCTGCGAACTCCGCTCCTTATAATGTTTCACCATGGCCGCGATCAGATCCTCCCAAGCAGCGTAGTCGTTGGGATCAGTGATTGCGTCATTAACTGATGGAAACAAGATTTTCGGTTTGATATCGATGCTCATCAGCGGCGTCGCGCCCGTGCGGAGGATGAGGTCTACCGATTGGTCCAGAATCTTCCAATTGGTTCGACCCGCTTCGGGAAGAACGTCAAAATATTCCTGCACAAACAGGCGAATCATGCGCGGATGAAGCGCGCGAATCTCGGGCATGCGTTCCGCCCAGATTGTGTCTGGTGAGAGGCCTCCCTGGCCCAAAGCCATGTGATTTATTTCAAGTGGACTGCCGGGATGCCGAAGATCAATGCGAACCTGCGAGCGCTGCTGCGCATACAGAGATAAACCGGCAGCAAAACAAGCGAGAACCAGAGAGTATTTCATCGCAATCGCGTAAATGCTTAAGTGTAACGACCGCAAAAGAGTAACAAACCGGAACTGCGCTCGCAAGAAAATGCACGAGCAATGTTCAACGGGCTGCATCTTTTATTAAGTTCGCATGCTGAAACCTTTGCAGCCGAAACTATAATCCAATAGAGAAACGATGCTTTGGGGATCGGACTTCTATATACTCTGCTAGCACTGCTCAGCTACAGCACGCTCGGTCTGTTCCACAAACTAGCCGATGTCAGGAACTGTCGTCCTTCGGCGATCACAGTGCTCCTGTACTTCTGGTCCCTCATATATCTGTTGCTTGGCAGCCTGGGAGCCCTTTCCGCGCCGGGCTCGCCTTTGACGGCAAAGCTGCTCGGCATTCCTTTCGGGATGTGCTCAGCGATTGCAATTCTCGCGCTCCAGACGGCGTTGCGTTTTGGCAATATTTCGACAAGCTGGCTTGCAATCAATTTGTCCGCGGGAGTGCCGGCAGTCGCTTCGATTGTGCTTTATCATGAGTCGATCAGCTTACGGAAGACTCTGGCACTGCTACTGATTGTCGGCGCCATGGTGTTGCTCTGGAAAGACCGGGAAATCGAGGAGCGGCGAGCCGCAGAAGCAGAATCACGGCAGTACAGCTTATGAAGACCACGCCCGGCAAGTGGTTTCAGCTAATGCTGGTGGCGTTCCTGACCAATGGCATCGGCCCTTTCGGCTTGAAGGTGCTTACTGAGTTACGTCTCGACAGCTATGAACTGCCCTATTTGATCAGCTGGTATTCGGGAGGGTTGGTGTTGGCGATTTTGGTTTACAGGCAGAATCTCCGCTTCGCGAAATGGGAGATCATTCTGGGCGCAGGAATGGGCCTATGCAGTTTGGCCGGACAATACTTCACAGGTAGAGCACTTGCTTCCGGAGTGCCAGGGCACATTGCATTTCCGATCACGACTGGAGGAACTTTATTCCTGGTCGCGCTGATGGGCATCGTGATCTTTCATGAGAAAGTTGGCAGTTACGGTCGTGCCGGATTGGTGCTTGGGATACTCGCGCTGATAGTGCTGAGCTTCGGGTAGAGATAGAGGCGTCTATAAGACGCCGTACTTCGCGTACACATCGCGCAGATACGCGCCTTTCAACAATTCCGCACGACTTTCGTTTTCCCGCAAAACCCGATTGGTCGCCATTTCCACTATTGTTGGTACCACGTGTACTGGTATGGCTACAATGCCGTCATAATCGGCAAAGATCATATCTCCCGGTGAGACCAGAACCTCGCCACAGTCAATCGGAACGTTGTAGGAGAGAACAAGACCCCGCCCGCGAGAATCTACGGGCTTGATCCCCGCGGCAAAAACGGGAAAGCCCAATTCCTCGATTTTGCGAACATCGCGTACAAGACCATCGACGACTGCGCCACGCGCACCTCGAGCTCGGGCGGCTGTCGACAGGAGCTCACCCCATGGGGCGTTGAAGCCCGAATACGATGTCGAAACGACTACAACGTCACCGGGCAATATGCTATCAACCGCTTCGATTTCCATGGCGTATGGATCTTCGGGAATATGCGCAACGTCTACGCAGAGAATGGTGCGGGCCCAACCGACAAAGTGATCCTTCGGGAACAGCGGCCGCAACCGCTCCCGCATCGCCTGATTCCGAAACCCCAATTCATCGAGTGCGTCGCAAACAACAGCGGTGTAGAGCTTGTTTTCCACATGCCGGAACAATTCCAGGTCGGACTGGCTTGTCGTGGCGCTTGGCTCGGAGATGCATTCGCTCATTGTCGCTAGCTTACTCAATCCCTTACGGGTGGCAAATATGAAACATGAATTTGAAATCGCAATGTGTTCAGCACCTGGAACATTCCTTTAGGCTTGCAGAGCGCATCAGGTGGAAATAACCAATTCCGCAATGACGTAAAGGGTAACGCCTTTCTCGGCACGTGCCGGAGCATGCATCATGATTACGTATCCAGCGCGCGAAGTCCAAATCGAAAGAGGTTCAGTCGAGTGATCGGCAAAATCATGCAGATATCCAATCAAATCACCGGCACTGACTGCTTGACCTAAATCCACCTGCGGCTCCCAGATGCCCGATCGCGGACAGGGAACATACGCCTCTAGATGCGGAGCAGAAACGAGAATCGGTTCGGCCAAACGGCTCGCATCTACCTTGACGATTTCTCCGCTCAATTGGCTGTAATGTCTCAGCAAGTTTTTTACGCCTTCATACGCGTGGCGGACTCCGAGGCGGCTTACCGTCTCGCCATAGCCGAACTCTCCACCTAACGCGATTTTTCCTTCCGCTTCGGCCTCGCTGGTGAGCAGGCCCGATGCCATATCGCTCGAATAAAGAAAGATCAGTGGCGTATCAAAGAGACGAGCGGCCTCCAGCATCTCCCCGCGCTGTCGCGCATCGGGAACGGCGTGGCAGGAGGTACAAAGAGCAAAACCACCCTCCATTCCGCCGGAATGCAAATCGACAACCAGGCGAACTCGCGGAAAGATTACAGTTCTCACGAAATGTGCGATGCGCGCGCTGATTGTTCCGCGAGCGTTTCCTGGAAATGCCCGATTCATGTTGACGTTATCGAGCGGTGAGATTCGCTGGTTTGCGCTGCAGGCGCTTTGGCTAAGCTGCGGAACGAGAATGACAAGACCGGACACATCGGCAGCTTCAAGATCGTGACACAGACGTTTGACCGCAATCTGTCCTTCCCATTCGTTGCCGTGAGTGCCCGCGAAAATGGCAGCTCCAGGGCATGCTTGATCGGAAGGAGTGGGTCGCGATCCACGAATGACGGTGAGGGGAACCAGCGAATAGCCCCAGCCGGAATCGACGTGGAAAGCTACATGGTAGTGCCGCTTACCTGGCGTATCGAAGTCAATACCATCGAAGTTATGAACGAGTTCGGGCAACTGAAGCTATCCGGAGCGGAATCCAAAGATAGGCTTAACAATCGCTGATTCTAGCAGTTCCGTGCTGCTTACCAGGGCTGAAATTCGCAAACTGTTCAGTAGACAGAACGAATTCCGGCCTCGTGTGAAGAGCGGCAGAACGCGGTATATCTCGTTCCTGTTATCTTTTAACAATCAAGGAGCTTGAGCATGGACACATCTCGTCGTTCGTTGGTGCCTGCCCTGGAGCGTAGCCTCGCGATTTTGGAGGTTCTAGCGCAATCGAAAGGAGGGCTCACGCTTTCTCAACTGACGCGGTATCTCAGTCTGCCTAAAAGCTCGGTGTACTGCCTCCTCCGAACTTTTGAAGAGAATGGATACCTGTTTAAACAAGCTTCAAGTGGAAAATACCGGCTTACAACGCGCTTATCGGATTTATCGAGATGTGCTTTGAATGGAATGAGCCTGCGAGAAAAGGTACGCCCTTTTCTGAAGAGCCTCTCTGAGCAGACCAGCATCACGGCGCATCTGGCAATAGTGGAACGTGGGTCCTGCGTTCTGATCGAAAAGATGAATCCGGCGGGCTCTTTCCGGTTCGCAACCTGGGTGGGCAAACAAGTGAGCCTGCACTGTACGGCGCTCGGGAAGGCATTGGCGGCCTGGTTGCCTGAAAGCGTAGTGGAGCGCATCGTCAGCGAACACGGACTCATGCGCTATAACGACAACACCATCTGCTCTTTTCGAAAATTGAAAGAAGAGTTGGCTTTAGTGCGCGAGCGTGGTTATTCGCTCGACGATGAGGAAGAGGAAATCGGCGTGCGCTGTATAGGCGCACCCATTTTCAATGGCAATAACGAGGCGATCGCCGCAATCAGCATTGTCGGCACGACGGCTCAGATCCATGCAGACCGGTTTAACGAACTCGTTTCGTACGTAACCGGGACCGCTCGCCTGATTACACAGGAACTGCGAGGCGAGTCCCTGGATCCGGGCGACGCCATTCCGAGTTGGAACGTGTCTTCGCTTTCCGATACATTGCCTTGCAAGTTGTTGCACGCCGCTAGGCTCAGCAGGGCAGTACAGACGCGTCATTCCGCTGCATAAGCTCCATCACACAACGCGCGGCGGTTCGCAAGAGTTTCGAATTGCGAATGAACTTATGGATCGATTAAAAGGCAAAGTAGCCGTCGTAACGGGTGGATCGAACGGCATCGGCAAAGCAATTTGCGAGATGTTCGCGGCCGAAGGCGCTGCAGTCCTGATTGCCGATATCGATGAGGAGGCCGGCGAGAGATTGGCACAATCCATTCGCGCGAAGGGACAGACGGCCAAATTCTGCCGCGCCGACAGTTCGTCAAGCTCGGACGCGGCGCGGGCCGTGGCCGCCGGCTTGGAATGGCACGGGGGCATCGATATTCTCTGCAACAATGCAGCCTACACCGGCCCGTTTCGCGCCGTTCTGGAATCTACCGAACACGAGTGGAACCGTTGCATACAAGTGAGTCTGATGGGCACGCATTACTTCACCCGCGAGAGCTTGCCTTCGATGATCAAGCAGGAACGGGGCTCGATTGTGAATATCGTCTCGATCCAGGCCATCTCGGCCTGCATGACTTCTGTTTCTTACACGGCGACCAAAGCGGCATTGCTCGGCTATACGCTGAGCGCGGCCTACGATTACGGACCGCACAATATACGCGTAAACTCACTATGCCCCGGACCGATTCAAACGCGAATATCGCCTCAGCCCGGAGAACCGCATTACAAGTGGCAGTGCGACCAGACCATGCTCGGGAGAGTAGGCTATCCGAAAGAATTGGCGTACGCCGCGCTGTTTCTTGCTTCGGATGAAGCGTCCTATATCACGGGCGTGACGTTACCAGTCGATGGCGGCTGGGCGGCGAAATGAGCCTGCGATCAACGAAATCGCACTAATAGCCACCAACAAGGAAGCGGCAACGACGATGATCTTCACCGTCCCGATTTCCGCTTTGAAGAATCCGACTAGCAGAATGCCGAGACCCCTGCAGCAGCACCGCCATATTGGACAACGGCCGTTACAAAGCTATAGTTCTGTTCGCGGCACCAATGGCAGCGAATTGAGCAGTCCCGTGAATTGCGAGCACTCGAGAGCGCAGCGGCTGAGGAAAAGTAACCCAGCCTAGCAATGAGAGCGCTAGCCAGGCGGAAGCCGCGATCTTGCCGGTGAAAGCATCACCGCCTGCTGGAATGAAGGCCGATACTTTTCAGCCTTCAAGGCCTAGCAATTCCAGACTCTTGCGCTCGAACAGACTCTCCATTGCGTCCATATCCAAACGCGGCAGGTTCGTGCCAGTGAGCATCCTATTCAGATCGCGCATGCCCGTGAGACTGGCATTTACGGTGGTGAACGGATAGTCCGATCCGAACAAAACTTTGTCCCAAACGCCATACTCTTGTACGAGCATCAACGAATGGTATAGCTGAAAGGGCCGGTAGTGAAGTGCAGAGCAGTCCGCATACACGTTGGGATGCTTTCGAATGGTGACAACGCATTCACCTTCATAAGGATGGGAAAGATGGGCCATGATGATTTTCAAATCCGGAAAACGAATGGCGACGTCATCAATTAACCGCGGCAACGTGCATTCGAGAGGAGCCTGGCGAACGAAGGTTGTGCCGGTGTGCATCAATACCGGAAGACCATGCTTGACCGCATACTGCCACAGAGGATCCAGGTCGTGGCTGTTGGGGAAAAACCCGGCGTACATGGGCATCAACTTGATGCCTTTGAGTTTCAAATCGAGATGGCCTTGTTCGAGTTCGTCTCTCCAATTCGGCTGTGTCGGATCGAGAGAGAGGAAGCCGATCAAACGATCAGGATGACTGTTGACGTAGCCGGCGACCTCGAAATCGGGAACCCACAATCCGGAGAGGCGAGCCTTGCCTCCGAAGACAATAGTCTTCGAAAAGCCGGGTGTCGTGCTCGAGTATTCTTCCCAACAGACCGTGAGATCAAACGCGCGGGCGCGTTTGGCCTGAGCCGAGAATTCTGCAGAGAAATGTTGCGGGTCGCGGAAGTAATGGCTGTGAACGTCGACCAGCATAGCCGTTGATCATAACAGAGGATTGGGGCGCTTGTGGGCCTCCATTCTCCAAAGTGTTCAGCGTATCGGAACGCCAGCTGATCTCTTTCAGGGCCAGTTCGCCACCCTTTTCGTCATCTTCTGAAGATTTCCTAGGGATTTTTGATTGCGAATTGGAGTTCCATCAATCGCCTATGTCAGCTACCACCCCAGCACATATCCAAAAATTAACGGCGCCACAATGGAAGCGTCCGACTCGATAACAAATTTCGGCGTGTCAATGTCCAGCTTCTCCCAGGTGATCTTTTCATTAGGAATCGCTCCCGAGTAGGAGCCGTAACTTGTCGTGGAATCGCTGATTTGGCAGAAGTATCCCCACAACGGCGTATCCTCACGCGCCAGGTCCTGCCGTAGCATCGGCACCACGCAAATCGGAAAATCACCAGCGATTCCGCCGCCCACCTGAAAAAATCCAATCGACGACTTTTTCGCAGTTTTCCCGTACCACTCCGCAAGCGAGATCATGTACTCGATCCCTGTGCGAACCGTGTGAACATTCTTCACATCCTTCGCGATGCAGTGTCCGGCATACATATTGCCGAGCGTCGAATCTTCCCATCCAGGCACAAACATCGGAAGGTTCTTCTCCATTGCGGCATACAGCCAGCTGTCTTTGACATCGATTTGAAAACTCTTCTTCAAGTCGCGCGATTTCAAAATACGATAGAAAAATTCGTGCGGGAAGAATCGAGCTCCCTTTTTATCCGCCGCTACCCACTCATTCAGGATTACTTTCTCAATGCGGCGCATCGCCTCTTCTTCGGGAATGCAGGTATCCGTAACCCGATTCATATGGCGCTCGAGGAGCGCCTGCTCGTCTTCCGGTCTCAAATCGCGCCAATGCGGAACTCTCTCATAGAAATCATGTGCAACCAGATTGAAAACGTCTTCTTCGAGATTCGCGCCTGTGCAGCAAATGCCATGAACTTTATCCTGCCTGATCATCTCGGCCAGCGATACTCCTAGTTCCGCCGTACTCATCGCTCCCGCCAGAGTGACAAACATCTTGCCATCCTTTGCGAGATGTTCGCTGTAAGCTTCGGCGGCCTCCACCAAAGTGGCCGCGTTAAAGTGCCGGTAGTGATGCTTTATGAAGCTCTTGATTGCGCTCTTGCTCATCTCTTATTCACGTTACCGTTCTCTCAATTCCCGGCACAAGATTATCGTTTCAATCCAACTGCAACGGAACGTAAAGCAAGTGTCCGTCTCGCTCCACCAACAACACTACGGGATCGCCGGTCTTCAATACTCCCAGATATCGCTTCAAATCTCCGACTCCATTCACAACCTGCCGGTTCACCGCATAAATAACGTCACCCGTATTGAGTGCCGCCCCGGAATAGGGAGCAGTTGCTTTATGCGCGGCGACGACCACGCCCGCCGGCCGTCGCAAATCCGGCATGAGTTCGCGAACCGCCTTGGTAATGTCGAGCCCAACGATGCCCAGTTGCGTCACCACGTTTTTAACGGGATCAACCATATCCGCCAGTGCATCCAGCTCGCCTCCCGATTGTTCTTCCGTGATCACTGGCAGATCCAACTGTTCGGTTCCTCGCTGCACTCGAATCGTGAGTTTTGTGCCAGGGCTCACCAGAAACACGCGCGCTTCCAGTTGGTGCAGAGTTGAGATTGGCCGGCCACTCATTGCGATCACGATGTCATCTACTTGCAAACCGCCTTCGGCTGCCGCACCATCCGGCTCGACATCGGAGATAATCACTCCGTGGTCGGTTTCGAGTTTCAGCCCTTCGGCCACTTCAGGTGTCACGGTCTCGGCCACAATTCCGAGCTGCGCGCGATGCACATGCCCCTTCGTTTTCAGTTGCTCATACACATCGCGTGCGAGATTGCCCGGAATTGCAAAGCCGATTCCTTCGCTTCCGCCCGACTGTGTCAGGATGAACGTATTCACGCCGACCACACGTCCATCGGCGTCGACCAGCGGCCCTCCGCTGTTCCCCGGATTAATCGGCGCGTCGGTTTGAACATAGACCATCGGGTCTTCTTGTTTGATTTGTCTTGAAACCGCGCTCACCACCCCCATACTCACCGAATTGTCCAGCCCTAAAGGATTTCCTAGCGCCAGCACGATTTGGCCTTGTCGTAAGGCGTCGGAGTCGCCAAAAGTTAGGTACGGCAGATCTTTCTTGTCGATCTTGATAACCGCCAGGTCGCTGTCGTGATCGAGGCCGATGATTGTTCCCGTTAATGGCCGGTTTAACGAACGGTCGCCTTGCTCGCGCTTCTCCGCTTCAGCCCGTACATTGAGCTGCACCTTCACGCTGTGCGCGCCCTTCACAACGTGAGCGTTGGTAAGAATGTAGCCGTCCGGGCTCAGAATGATTCCCGACCCGCTGCTGTCTTCGGCCGTGAGCAATCCGCCGCCGCTGTTGGAAGCTTCCGTCGGCACGTAGCTGCGGACGAAAATTTGTACTACTGCCCGGCCGGACCGCTGTGAAACCTCCTCGAACGAGGAACTCAATTGCTTAAGCACGTCCATCTTCTCCGGATTAGGCGTTGCTGCCTTTTTCGCCACTGCCGCGTGTTCCGTCGAGTCTTGCCCCCAGGCTGCGCCCAGGCATAGGCCGCTCAGAACCGCCAAATTAAAAAACTTTCGTTTGCTTAGCATTGAAAAGATTCCAGTCCAACTTCTCACGCGCTAGTGGCCTGTCTCAGCCATTCCGTTACCGCCGATACCGTCAGCACTGCATACCTACGATTCAGGAATCCGCCTTCAGAGCCGCGAGCGCAAGCAATCGGCGCAGTCTGCCAGTCCGGTCTCATGCTAGCGTTCTCTCAGCGACACTTCACTAGATGCTTTTTCGCCAGGCTTCTGGGCGGCAAAAGAACCTTTCGGCCAACTTGTTAATCTCAAGCGGTAGACCCGCCTTGCAAGTAAGAATTCGTATCTCTCGCCCGGCAGCCGAAGAAACGCGCATGTCCCTGCCTGGACCAGCCGCGGCATACGTCCCGCTACCGCAAGAATTACCGCCGAGCTCACAGCAACTACCTGAGCTGACGGGTCGCGGTCCATCACGCTCCCCGCTGGGCTCGTCCTCGAAAGTCGCTCTAGGCATCCTTCTCAGCCGCATTACAGGCCTGATTCGCGAAAGGGCAATAGGACATTACTTCGGTAATTCAGCGGTAATCGGCGTTTTTCGTGCGGCATTCAAGATCCCTAACTTGCTCAATAACCTCTTCGGCGAAGGCGTTCTTTCTGCCGCTTTCGTTACGGTCTATGCAAAGCTTAGAGCTCTTGGGGAGGACCGGGAGGCCGAGCGCGTCGCGGCCGCTGTCTTCAGTATCCTCGCCATTGTCTGCTCGCTCATTGTTCTCGCGGGCGTCGCTCTTACGCCCTACCTTATCGATCTGATTACCCCCGGCTTTCACGGTGCGGAACGCCAACTCACTATCCGTCTGGTCCGCATTCTTTTTCCCGCAGCCGGCTTTCTTGCGCTCAGCGCCTGGTGCCTCGGTGTGTTGAACAGCCATCGCAGATTTCTGCTTTCTTATTCAGCGCCCATTGCTATGAATGGCGCGATGATTGTGGCCCTCGTACTCTTTGCTCGCTATCTTCCCCAGGAGCAATCCGTCGTTTATCTGGCCTGTTCCTGCGTTGTCGGCAGCATTCTCGTGTTTCTCGTGCAGCTTCCGACGGTCCTGCGCCTCTTACCCGGTTTCCGACCGCTACTGAATCTAAGCTCCCCCCACGTGCGAACCGTTCTGAACAATTTCGGACCCGTTTTTCTAAGTCGCGGCGTAGTCCAGATCAGCAGTTATGTCGATCAGATGATCGCCACTTTCCTCGGTGCCGAGGCTGTTTCCGCTCTTAGCTATGGACAGTTCCTCGCCATTCTTCCCGTCAGCCTGTTCAGCATGTCTATTTCGGCGGCCGAACTCCCCGAGCTATCGAGTGCCGTTGGTGCGCAGGAGCAGGTTGCGGCTCAGCTCCGCAAACGCCTCTCCGCAGGTCTTCGCCGCATCGCTTTCTTTATCGTTCCCTGCGCGGTCGCCTTCCTGATTATCGGCGATGTTCTCGTCGCCGCTCTCTATCAGGGCGGCAAGTTTCACTATAACGATACCGTCTATGTCTGGTCCGTCCTCGCCGGATCTTCAGTCGGTCTCCTCGCTACTTCCCTCGGGCGGCTCTACTCCTCCGTCTTCTACGCCCTTCATGACACGCGCACGCCTCTCAATTTCGCGCTCATCCGCGTCAGCCTCACCACCGTACTCGGACTGATTTGCGCCTTTCCCCTGCCGCGCTGGCTAGGCCTTGAACCCAGGTGGGGCGTCGCTGGCTTAACCTTCTCTGCGGGAGTTGCCGGTTGGGTAGAGTTTTCACTTCTCCGCAGTTCACTCTCTAAAAGAATTGGACGCACGCCTCTTTCCTTCACCTTCTCCCTCAAGCTCTGGACCGTTTCGTTTGTCGCTGCGCTCCTTGGTTACGCGCTCAAGACGACACTCGGCGTCAGGCACCCGCTTCCCCTCGCTACCATCATTATTGTTCTGTATTGCGTCGTTTACTTTGGCGGCACCGCTCTACTCGGCGTGCCTGAAGTGAAATCCATCTTCAAAGCGGTCCGCCGGCAATTGGGATTTGGCTAACGTTGGCGGCGGTCAGAGCCTCTTTCCCGCCTGGATTAACTGCTCCGCCTGCCGCAAAGCCTCCGGCGTAATATGCTCGCCGGAAAGCATGCGGCCGATCTCCCGCGCACGCTCCTCCGCTCCGAGTTCTTCCACCTCTGTTGTGAGCCGCCCTTTTTTTTCGCGCTTTGAAACTGCGTAATGGTGATTCGCGAATCCAGCGATCTGCGCCAGATGCGTCACACAGATCACCTGGCTCGTTCGCGAGAGGTCTTTCAGCCTTTTTCCCACTGCCGCCGCGGCCGCTCCACCCACACCTGCATCCACTTCGTCGAAAACCAGAGTGGGCAGCCCTTCCTGTTGATCCGTCCCGCCCAGAGCCGTCTTAAGTGCCAGCGCAATCCGCGACAGTTCCCCGCCCGACACAATCTTCTCCAGAGGTCTCAATTCTTCGCCTCGGTTCGGCGAAACCAGAAACCTGATCTCGTCAATCCCGCTTGCAGTCCACTCTCCCGGCTTCAGGGCAATCCGAAACTGCGTCCCACCCATCATCAGGCTCTTCAACTCATTCTCCACGGCCTTACTCAGTCGGATTGCCGCCGAGTTCCGGGTGCTGCTCAACTTGCCGGCTTTGTCCTCATACTGTTTGGCGAGTTCCGCGTGCCGCGCTTCGAGTGCCGCCCGGTGCTCGCTTGCATTCTCTACTTCCTCTATATGTCGCGCCGCTTCCTCGCGGAAAGCAAGTATCTCCTCTATGGTTCGCCCATACTTTCTTTTTAAACGGTCGAGCGCCGCTAGACGGTTCTCTATTTCTTCCAGCCGCGCCGGATCTCCTTCCAGCTTTCCCATGTAGTCCCGCAGCGTATAGGCGCTCTCTTCCAAAAGCATCGCCGCCTGCCTTAGAGAAACCGTCGTATCGTTCAGCGTCTCATCGATTCTCGTCAGCTCGTCCAACCGCTTTAATGTTTGCCGAAGCTGCGTGGTGGCGCTCTCCGGCGAGTCATAGAGTGAATCGAAAGCCGCCGCGGCGCTCTCCTGCAGTCTCGTTACGTTCTGCAGAACTTTACGCTCAATCTCGAGCCCGGCATCTTCGCCCGCACGCGGCTGCACCGTGTCGATCTCTTTGCGCTGAAAACTCCAGAGATCCAGCAGACGCAGTTTCTCCTGTTCGGTCCGGTTCAGTTCCTGAAGTTTTTCTCCCGCCTCCTTCCACTGCCCGAACACTTGCGACACTTCGGCCCGCTGATCTTTCGCTCGCGCGTATTCGTCCAGAAGATTTCGTTGGGCCTGGGGTACGAATAGCATCTGTTGTTCGTTCTGGCCATGAATATCTCCCAGTGCCGGCGCAAGTTGCCGGAGAAAGGCGGTCGTTACCGGGCGGTTCGCCACAAACGCTCGCGATTTCCCGCCTGCCGAAATCTCGCGCTCTACAATGAGCTCCTCTTCCGCCTCGGTCTCAATCCCGGCCTCCGCCAGCAGCTTTTTCAACTCCGGACTTGCTTCCACGGAGAACATTCCGGAAACTCGCGCCCGCTTCTCCCCGCTGCGAATCATCTCAGCCGAAGCCCGCGCTCCCAGCAGCAGGCCCAACGAATCCACTACTATCGACTTGCCGCTTCCCGTCTCCCCGGAGAGCACATTCAAGCCTTCTCCGAACCGTATGCGGGCCTGTTCGACCACTGCATAGTTTTCCACGATGAGCTCGACGAGCATGTGACCGAATTATAAGCTGGAAGTTCTCGGCTTAAGCTTCGACGATCTCGATCCTTCTGCTGCGGCTGGGAGATGATGATAATCGTGAAGTTTCTGTGCCTGCTGGCGCTGGTTCAGACTGTCGCTTTCGGAGACGAGCGCAAAGCCACCGCCGCCGATATCGTCGAACTCGTGTTCAACTCCGTGTACTCCGATCACGACGATGCAGGACTAGCTCAGCAATTGGACAAGGTGAAAATGGTCGAGCAGTTGAGCCCTCCTGTGGTCTCCTACTTCGAGTATCTGAAAGTTGGGCCGCTTGCTCTACAAGCGCTCCGGAACTTGCAGGAGAAGACTGCTCTGTTGCCGCCTCCCGCCGGATTACCAGTTGCTATCCAACCTGTTCCGTCGCCTGCCGAGCAGATTGCAATCTCGCAGCGGCTGATTCAGTATGCCCAGTCTTACGTTCACAATTTGCCGAATTTCTTGTGCGATCAGGTAACGCAGCGTTATACGAACCTCAAACGAATCGAACCCGACGGCACTCCTTACTACGTCCGGCGGCTTCATCACACTGACAAATTTACCAGGAGCTTGCGATTCATCTCTGGTGCCGAAGACGTAAAACGAATAGCGGACAAGACCGGCGAAAGCACCTCTAACGGCGAATTTGGCGGCGATATGGTCATCATATTCGGCCTTGGCGTGAACCCCCATCTTAATTGGGACCATTGGGAAATGTTTAGAGGGAGCCGCAGGGCCGTATTCAACTACTCTGTCAACCTTCCTCAGTCCCGGTTTATTCTCTTCTATTGCTGTTCGCTGGCGGCCGATGGAAATCAGATACAGCAACAATGCATGACTCCCATACGCGGATTCGTGTACGTGGATACTCAAACCGGTGTCATTTCCAGACTCACCATACAGGCTGTGGATCTACCTTCGGATTTCCACATTAAAGAGAGCAACACGATCATCGACTACAAGAAGGTGAATATCGGAAGCCAGGCCTACGAGCTCCCGGTTAGTGCCGTGATGTTCATGCGCGCCGACAATCAGAAAAACCGCAACGAAATCTCTTTTATCAAGTACCGTAAATTCGAAGCCGAATCCGTCTTCACTTACACCGAATCCAAGATCAGATACAAATCATCGCAGAAAAAGATAGCCGTGCAGAGTTGAAAAACTTAACCGCAGCATGCAAGCTGATTAGTGCATGCCCGAGTTGCCCGACATCTCTGCCTATATCAGCGCGCTCGAGTCCCGCATACTCGCACAACCACTGGAGCGGGTTCGGCTGGCGAGCCCATTTCTGCTTAGAACCACTCAGCCAACAGTAACGAGTGTAGAAGGGCGCCTTGTCACTCAACTGCATCGCATCGGCAAACGCATCTCGATAGGTGTCGAAGGGGACATCTGGCTGGTCTTTCACTTAATGATCGCCGGAAGGCTGCATTGGCGGCCGCGAGACACAAAACTATCTGGTCGTCAGTATCTCGCCGCCCTCGATTTCCCGAATGGTTCGCTCGTCTTGACCGAAGCAGGCGTCAAACGTCGCGCTTCGCTGCACATTTTGGCCGGGGAAGCAGGTTTGAGCTCCATCGATCCAGGTGGGCTCGATGTTCTCAGCGCCGAATTCAACTCATTTCGAACAGTACTGACTGCCGAGAATCATACGCTGAAGCGCGCTCTCACCGATCCAAGCCTTCTCAGCGGTATTGGCAACGCCTACTCCGATGAAATTCTTCACGCGGCGCGGCTTTCACCGATAGCGCAAACTCAAAAGCTCAAAGCTGAGGAATGGCAGCGGCTGTTCGAAGCCACGCGCGTCACGCTCGAGCTTTGGATTAATCGCTTGGTGAGCGAGGCGCGGCTGAAATTCCCCGAAAGAGTGACGGCATTCCGTAAAGGCATGGCGGTCCATGGACGTTACGGACAGCCCTGTCCGCGCTGCGGCGAGAAGATCCTGCGCATTCGTTACGCTGGTAACGAAACCAACTATTGTGCCCGCTGCCAGACAGATGGCCGGGTTCTCGCCGACCGCGCTCTTTCCCGTCTGCTCGGTTCAGATTGGCCCCGCACGCTCGAGGAATTGGAGAACCTGAAGCAGCGCTGAATTGATCGCATCTCAATACATCGGTCGTGGCCCGACAGATGTTCGCCACTTTCCAAGCGGCGCCAGGTAAGCCTCCGCCCCGGCCGCCAATAGGTTGATCTCAGTTTGGGCCTGAAACAAAGTGAATCCCTCATCGACAAAGCGCTTGTATTGATCGGACTTGACTAGCGGCCGGCCGACAGCTTTGCCGGCGCGATGCGCCGCGCGTACCACCTTACTGATGGCATCGAGCACTAGAGGATGATTCTGGTCGCCGCGTAAGCCCAAGGAGAACGAAAGATCGCTCGTCCCGACGAAGAGAACATCGATGCCCGGCGTGGCGGCAATCGCGTCGATATTCTCGATAGCGGCGATGTCTTCTATATTCGTGACCACAACGATGTTCTTGTCGGCAAATTCGTAGTAGCCGCCGGGTGCGGGCCAGCGGAAAGTAGCAAGTCCGGCACCGGAGCCGCGCAGCCCGCCAGGAGGGTATTTGCAGGCTTCCGCCGCGATTCTGGCAGTCTGCGCGGAACTGACAAATGGGAAAATCACACCGAGAGCGCCCATATCCATCACGCGTTTCGCGGTCCAGAGTTCGACCACTGGAACACGGATGAATGGCATGGCTCGGAAGCCGCGAGTCGCGAGAATCATGTTGCGCGCGGTCTCGAGTGTAATCGGAGAGTGCTCCATCTCGATCCATAGGAAATCGAAGCCCATATCTGCAGCCTGGGCCGCGATTTCTATGCTCGGCGTCGAAAGGGTGATGCCAACAACCGGTTTGCCTTCTTGCAGAGAGACCCGAACAGGGTTCTGCCACTCCGCCATATCACTAGTTGGTTTCACAACACGCTCACTTTCTGACGATCCAGACTTCAGAGACCTGACAACCGCGCCCGTTACCGCCCAAACCTGCTTCGCGCGTCCAGGCAAGCGATAGAACCCCGGTTCTCGTCGCTTCGATGGGTAAATCGAATTCCAGAGCTCGCGGAGGCCACGGCCGCTCCAGAAGGCTATGCACCTCGTAACTGCGATTGGCGACAAGCCGGACACGAATGTGGCGCGAATCACCGCCATACACCACACGAATTCGATATTGCGCTTGAGGGTCGAGATCGTTGTATTGCATATTGAGAGGCGCATCGTAGAGCGATTCCGCCCAGTGCTTCCAAGCCGCCGGAGCAGTGTCGTAGAGCCGATCCGGATAATCGAAGCCAGTGAGAGCGGAGGCGCGATATTCGGGATCTTCGATGTGCCCGCGTCCTGGAACAAGATGAGGTCGGTTGCTGGGGTTGCCCAGCTCGTCATAGAAGCCGCCCGGCCCGGGATCGGTTCGTTTCAGTAGAGCCCTTACGCCAACCACTTGTTCGCCTGCAGAAGACAGTTTCCGGATTGCAACAATCTGTGCGTGCAGCCAGGCGACGTCGGTCACAGGCGTTTCGAGCGTCTCCAGATTCGCAGCTCGGTTTACTGCTTCCCCTCGGTAGCGATCTACTGCCAACTGCATGTGAATGCTCTGGAAGAGCGCTTCCCCTAGTTCTCTTATTCGCGCGCGCAGGGGAGCGCCGGCCGGGTTCGTCATAGCGTCTTCGAGAGCGCGTTGAGCTTCATCGAGCACCATTACGGGGTCCAGACCATTCGGTGGAAGTGCGTTCGGTTTGTCATCGATATCGAGAGCTTCAGGGGTCCAGCCAATTTCATTCATGCGTCGCAGAATGCTTTCTGCACGAGCTACAGCTGCAATTTCCGTGAGCAGCCGGCTGCGCAGCCAGGCATCGTAGTAGGCGCGATAAAGCAATTGTTGAAAGCGCCAGTTTTCGAGCAAGGCTGGCGAGGCGCTGCGCTCGATGTCCGTGACACGAGCTAGCGTAGTGTTGACGCCATCATTGGTAGCGAGAGGTCCGCGCCAGTTCTGCTCCAGATGAGCAAGCTCTTGTGCGATCCCTTCCGCGTAAGATTCCCCAAAGAAATAGCGGCTGAAGTTCCGTAACACATCCATAACGTGCATGCTGGGATCCCAGCCAAGCGAACTCCAGACAAACTTGTTGACGTCGTCATTGCATCCCTCCGAGTAAGTGAGAAAGCCGACCGTATCGGGCAAGGAACGCCGCAGAATATTCGACTCGTCTGAAGGACGCGGATTAATGCACTCTCGTCCTTCGGTGAGCGCGAAGGCGAGGTCCCAATCCGGCACCGGAAACTGGCAGGAGAGGCTATGTGTAATGTCCGGATATAACCGAATGGGATATCGTTTCGGCAGCTTTTCGCGAAACTCAGGGAGGCTTAGCCGTAACTGCGGTCCAAAAACAACCCCGTCCAGCCAGGTGGCCGTATCACTATGATTGACCAACTCAAAGAACTCGGACATCCAGCTTTCGCGGAAACCTTGCGGCGAGATCCACATCTGCGCTCTTGGATGGAAGCGGCGCAGGCTCGTTTTCTGTTTTGCTAGAAACGCGAACATAGCTTTAGGCTCGGTATCGCCCGGATCTCCGCCCGGAACAAAGATGGCATCGATGCGCGGTACTATCTCGAAGATGTGCCCCCACTGTTTCAGAGCGGATTCGACAGTCGCTGGATCGGCATAGTTGGGGTCCATCGCGGGATACCAAACCCAGACATCCATATCGTAGGAATCACAGATACGCGACATCTCGATCATCATCTGTTCGGGCGGGAGCGGGAAATGGGGACTATCGGATGCGTCGTCCGTCCGTGGGGGAAGCAGTTCAATCGCATTTGTGCCAAACATGGCGAGGTCGCGGATATATTGCTCCCACATCGAGACATCCCATGCGTCGTAAGCATTCGTTTTCGGACGATACCCAAGTTGATGGCCGCGCAAAGCGACTTTCGGAGAGCTGGCCACCTCGAGTTGACGAGCCCCCACTCGAGCCTCCTGGCGGCTGAAAACTGCAGAGCATAGGAACCGCCCAACGCAGAAGAACAGTCCTTTTTCGTCCGAGCCGAGCAGTGCGATCCAGCGTTCATCGGCGTTTTCGCCAGTGCGCATCACAAAGCTTTCATAAGGCATAGTCGCAAGCGCCGTAGCCGCTAACGCTACATGCGATCCAAGTCTGGGGGACGAAGCGTGCGTGCCGAGATAAATAACTACTCTGGACCGCTCGGCGGGACCCGCTCGCTTCAACCGAATCTGTGAACGTCTGGCAATTTCTTCGATGAGAACCTGGGCCGCTTTCTTCTCGCGCGTGGAAGCACTGTCTGCCACCACAATGACTGCATTGCTCAGATCGATCTCAGTTGAGCCCGTTTGCTCTCCGCTCAGCCATTTCGGTCCTATGAGAGCGGCTCCTGCACCTGCCAGGAAGCTTCTTCGTTTCATCTCACAAAATTCATCGGACACTGAGAGGGCTATCGAAACGGCGCCGCGAACCGTCTACACGTTTCCGCGTTGCATCTCTCCAGCCATGTAGTCCGTTGCTCGCCACGCAAGCGCCAGAATCGTCAACGTTGGATTTTTTTCTGAAGCCGTCGTAAAAGCGGAACCATCCACCACAAAAACGTTTTTCACTTCGTGCATTTGGCAGAAGCCGTTCAGCGCCGAGCGCTTAGCATCCGTTCCCATGCGGCACGTCCCATGCTCGTGAATGGCGCTGCCGTTCGGCTCCAGGTGGCCGCGCTCAAAGGGCACAATCTCTGCCTTCGCGGCGTGCAGGATCTCAAGCACCGTGTTGTACATGTCGTCTGCCATCAGGCGCTCGTTTTCACCTACCCGGTAAGCGATGCGCGCCATCGGCACTCCGTACATGTCGAGCGGCGAGCCCTGTACGGTGACCCTGTTGTCCGCTTTGGGTAGCGTTTCGCCAAACGGATGTAGCGCCAATACAGCAGGGTAGCGCTCCTTCACTGCTTTCTTGAACTCCAGCCCGAAACCAGGAATGCGCTTGGCATAATTAAGATCGGTCTGCGCTCCCGTGTACCAAAACTGGCAGCCGAAGCCTCGCAGATAGTCGCGCCTCCGCCCATCGCGATGATTGAATCGCGGCATGTACATATGGGCCCCGCCGATCCCATCGTCGTTGTAGACTTTGCCGCCCAGCAATTCCGGCGCGAAACCGCGCATCGTGAAGAGAATCTGTTCGGAAAGATAGCGCCCGATTACATCCGATGAATTACCGATTCCGTTCGGAAATCGGGGCGAAATCGAATTCAGCAGAATCCGTGTTGAATCAATGCACGAGGCCGCTACCACCACGCGCTTACCGGTGATTCGCCGCTCTTCCTTGCTGTAGCGATCGAAATACTGCACACCGTTCGCCAGGCCAGCATCATCCACTAGTACGCGCGCCGCGACCGCGTTATTGATAAGGTTGAGCCGCCCCGTCTTCAACGCCGGCTCGATCAGATAATCCGATGAATTGAAGAACGCGCCCACATCGCATCCATCGCCGCAAGCCCCGCAGTAGTGGCACTTCGTATGGCCGTTGTAATCGCGCGTTAAAACCGCGCGCCGTATGGGAACGATGCCGATTCCCAGGCTGTTGGCGGCCTTCTTTATAATGTGTTCACCGCAGCGCAGCGGTGGAGGAGGAAGGAAATAGCGGCTGCCCGGCAGCGAATCCTGATCGTCGTCTCCGCCGCAAACACCAATAAGCTGATCCACTCGGTCGTAATATGGCGCGATGTCCTTATAGCGGATGGGCCACGGAATCTCCCAACCGTCGCGTTCGGGTCCCGCGAAATCCAAATCGGCATAGCGCAGGCTTACGCGACCCCAGATATTGGTCTTGCCGCCCCTTCCCCATACGCGCGTCAGTGAAAAATTCTGGCCCAAGGGTGTGATGTAGGGCTGCTCCGAAGTGTCAAGTTCAATTTGCGGCGGCTTCTGTCCGGCGTCGATGCGCTGCTGCCACTCCCAGGGCTTCACATGCGTCCAGAACTCGCTGCGGCTGAACTTTCGGCCCGCGTCCAACATCGTGACATTCACGCCTTGCCGAGTTAAATTCCAGGCGGCCATTCCTCCTGCCGCTCCGCTGCCGATTACGATGACATCGTGAACTTGAGGGCTGTTCTGAATTTGCATGGTTAACTCTGGTGCTCCGGATGATCGCAGCCCGGAAAGCTCGCCAGGTATGTGTTGCCGTGCCAGCCCAGTTCCGTCTTCAGCCCCACCTCGGTCTTGTAATAAGCCTCTACCGTCATATCCTTCGCCAGTAGGAAGAATTTGCCGAGCGGGGAATCGCTCTCCAAACTGAGAGGCGTGAGTAGCGCAATTTGCTGGTCATCGTTTAGAGATACGAACTCCTCGTTATAGCTCGCTCTGGCGAGCACATTGAGATCGGCCAAGCCTGCTCTGTAAGTTCCTCCGAGCATCGGTTCTGCGACGATCGCTTTGTCAATGAGCAAGGCGACACCCGCATCCTTTGCCCCAGGCGTGTCGGAGCGCGGAATGATCCGTTCGCTCAGCGCTTCCACCATGCGGAGTTCTTCCGGCTGAAAAAATGTTGGCTGCGACGGCAGGGGTACCTTAACGGCTGGTCCCGTATGTACGTGCCCTGGTTGATCTCCGAGTTCCTTGGTTTCCTGAGCGGAAACGACCGTGGGGATGGCCGCGGACGCGGCCGCAAAGATTTTGAGAGCGTCCCTGCGTGTGCTCATAGGCAAGTTTCAGCCAGTATATACTCGCGAACGCCCTTCGGATTTAACTCTCCTCGCGCGAGCCCCTTCGTAACAGCGCTGATATCTTCTCGTGATTCATCTTCTCGGCCCAGGCCTTCGGTGTCGCCCATGCTTCAGCGGCCGCTTCATCAACGGGTGCGCCGCGCGCAATCAGTAGCTCAGCCAGTTCTTTCCTTCCCCACCGGCATGCCCAGCCAAGCGGTGTCGATTTGAGCAGGTCATCCCGCATATCGAGCCTGGCCCCGTAATCGATCAGCATGGACGCAAACCGCGCCCGATCCGCATCGCTCAGGCCACTATGCCGCGCCGCCACATAATGCAGCGCCGTCTGACCAAAACGCGCGACGTTGGGGTCGACACCATGTCGCAGCAGTGCCGCCATACAATCGAAGAACTCTTCGATGGCGCGATCGCCCCCCGCTCCCCGTATCGGCTGGATGATGATCCAGTGCCACCTTCGATCGTTTGACGGCCAGCTCAGCCGCGCAATTGCCAGTTCGACGATAGCTGCGCATCCGTGGTCAGCGGCCGACCAAGCCAACTCCTGTGCCAGTTCCTCACCGGTATCGCAATCCAGCAGACGTTTCGCTTCCGCGACATCGTGCGCCTCCGCCACCATGTAGGGCTGTAGTTTCGCACCGTGCTGAAGCAGCAACCGCTTTACAGAATCGTCCTTGTGTCCCCACGCGTTACGAAGTGGCCAGCCTGAGGCATACACGTTCGCATTCGGGTCCGCGCCACGATCGAGCAGTAACTCTGTAATGTCGCGCTCACCGGCCAATGCTGCATTCCAAAGCGGCTTGCCCCAACTCAACGTCGGTTCTTCCAACTCCTCGAGCATGGTGCGCTCATCCACGTCTGCGCCCAGGTCCAGCAGCACTCTTACCATCTCGAGCTGCCCGTGCTTGACCGCCAGTGTCAGCAACCCACCCTCCCGGTCGAGGTGGCGCAATGTACCCGGATCGGCACGCACGAGATCGCGCACGCGCGAAACATCAGCCAATGCAACCGCTCCTCTGATCGTTACTTCCGCGCCCGCCTCTAACAATAGTTTTGCAATGGACGGGAACTGTTTCGCTTGGTCGTTCTGCGGACTGGCCGCAAGCGCGGCGCGGTCCAGAGCCGTTAACCCGCGCATGTCCTCTTTGCGCACATTGGCGCGCCGCCTCAGCAGCCACGACACCATTTCTTCGTTGCCCTCCTCCGCCGCAATATGCAGTGGTGTTCCGCCCCTCCGGTCACAGGCCTGAATCAGCGACCCGTCCGTCTCCAGCAGCCGCATGGCTGTCGCGTTGTCGCCCTGCGCGATAGCTGCGCTAATTTGCTCTTGCACGGGTGAGATCGTAGCGTTCGGGCAGCTCATCTCTTCCCGTCGCAGTCGTTCCTCTTCTTCGATCACCGCGACAATGTCCGTGTATTCTCGATCTCTTGCGAGCACCAGGGCAGAAGTGGCATCGCGATGCGGAAAAATGCCCTTGCGCGCATCAGCTCCGGCTTCCATCAGCAGGCGCACCATCGCCGCATCACGTCGCAACACCGCGTAATGTAGCCCACGGTGCTCATCGCTCCCGCTCATGTCCATAGCAGCCAGTTCCGGACGGGCGTGCAACAGTGTTCGCGCCTGAGCCATGTCGCCGGCCTTCACCGCCTCGGCCAGCGCTTCGACGTTCACTCCATCGATAAACGCCTTGAGCTTCGGCCAGCTCTCGTAACCATACGCTCGCGCTAGCACGCGCTGTGCATCGTGCAGGGCGAAGTGCGGCAGCTCAGGTTTCCGCTCAAACTGCCTCACTTCCGCCACCGCTTCTGGTACTCCGGCGCGATACTGATCCAGCAGATCTTTTGCTTGTTTGCGCAGCTGTTCTAGGCTTGGTTGCGCGGGCAGCTTGCGCGACGGATATGTTTGTGGAATGTTTCCGGACATGACGATCTCCCTTCGAGTCATTGCCCCGTGTCCGCGTTACGGGCGAAAGAAGATTCGTCTCACTTGCGCTAACAATTGCAGCCGCTAGGCTCAGCCCTTCCCGCGGACACGGGGGCGTCCGGCACGCCAAGCCCTACTATAACCCGTGGAACTGTCCGCCTCCGGCTAGTCTCTTGGGTGCGGTTCAGTTCGTCGGGTTTCGACTGGAAATACACTCCGAGCGCAATACATCCAACCCTCGGTCTAACGTTACTTTCAGCAGATATTCAAATGAAGGCGGCCAGCTTCCTCCATGTTCTCCTCTTGCGTGGCCGATCCTTGCCGTCATCGCTTCAATGCCCGATGTAGATGTCACAAACTGCGCTGCTGCTTGGGTTCCGCTCGTAGTGAGACCCGCGAGAATCAGAATCTTCCGTCCCGTCGCTAACCCCGGAATGCTCGATACGATCGCGTAGTCCGACTTTAGTGCCCGAGTTTGCGCGTCACGTTCCAGGGCGTATGCTTTCGATTCCCCCGCCCGCGGGTGCAAGTTGAAAATGGCGCCTCCCCAAAGCGGCGGTGCACCGGGTACGTGTCGGAATACGAAGTTGCTGTTACCTTCCAACTGCTCCAGAATCTTGTTGGCAAATGGTGAACCGAGGAAGATCACGTTATGAGACTCGAGATCGAAGGTGGTAACCACGCGGCCCCGCTTGAGCACTGGATGCACTCCCATCCGTGCAAGCTGAGCGGTAAGAGCCGAGGAACTGACGACCTCACCCACATCCGTCTTATCGTCTTCAAAGTACAACGGACCGGTCTCGCTGAGCGCATTGAAACCCGATACTCCGAGCCGCGCGACCTCGGGCGAGGCGAGTGTTCCCCGATCAGCGGTCGGTCCGGAAAACGTGAGCAGAGTTCCGCTCTCCGTCGTCAGGTAGAGATCGTTCGAGTACGCGATGATCGGAGACCGATCGGAACCGAGAAAACTGCTCCAAAATCGATCGAGTTTTAATTGCGATTTCGATTCCGTGCTCTGCGTTGTGTCACGCGAAAAACTTAGCATCCGCCCAACTCCGATGCCCGCCAGAAGAAGAAACAGGCCGGCAACAGCCATCTGTAGCGTTGTGAATGGGCGCGAAGACCGTATCGGGCCGACCGGCAACACTTCGGGAGCGCGATCCACGTGTGCCGCGCTCATCTCGGTTTCGCGGCGGCTGAAGCAAGCCCGGTAGTGGCCCTTGGGAACGTCGATTAGAACGGCGTCGGCTTGCCCGGGCGCGGCATAATACTCTTTCAACTTTTGCCGAAGACGGTAAGCCTGCGTTCGTACAACTGTATCGGCAGTAGAGTCGAAATGTGAATCGCGGCCAAAAACTTCGGTGGCGATTGACTGCTCAGTCAGAGTGTCTTCTTGGCAATCGACACTCTTGGTTACGACGAAGCGCAAGAAAGCTTGCAGAACAGGAGAGCTTCGAAACTGCTGCGATTGAAGAATTCGACTAAGCTGTTCTTCTATTTCATACGTTTCGCAACATGCTGATCGATCGACTCCGATCACGACGGGCTGTTGCACGCCTTATTTCCCTCCGGCGATCGGCTGATTGTTTCTTAAGCAGTCGAATCATATCACATAGAAACTGTTCAAAACGCAGTATTAACATCGCATGTAACGTCCCATTTAACGGTGATTTATCGGTTGCTTAACTTGATGTGCCGCATGGGCGGTGAGAGCCTTGGGCTAATTGGGGTCGATCTGTGATCGGCCATCAAGGGGATCTAGGTCTATGCTTCACTCGCGCAATATGTTTCTCGTTCGCTTTCCCAGTAAAGGTCGCTCTCGTGCTGGGCGTTCTTCTTTCGGGCGAGTTAACTGCCCAGGTGGTCACCGCAACTCTCACCGGGAGCATCAGGGATAGCAGCGGAGCGTCCATCCCGGACGCCAAAGTGACCGTTACCCAAAAATCGACCGGCACCTCCAGAACCACCAATTCTTCGAGCGATGGCGTCTACAACGTGCCTTACCTCGAACCGGGCAACTATCAGGTCGATGTCGAAGCCAAAGGCTTCAACCGCTTTTCTCAAGCGAACGTCGTCTTAGATGTCTCGACCGTCACCCGCCTCGATGCCACACTCGCTCCCGGCGACGTCGGGCAGACTATTACCGTTACTGCCGAGTCGCCACAGTTGCAGACGGACAATGCGGAAGTCGCGAGGAACTTCACTGCTCAGACAGTTCGCGAGCTCCCTGTCGCGAACCGCAACTTTCAGGCTCTGGCGGGTTTAGTAGCCGGCGTTACACCTCCGGTTCAAAGCTTTACATCCATCGAAGATCCGCAGGGAACAACCTTCTTTAATGCAAATGGTCAAGGCAACTCTGCCAATAACACGATCGTAGACGGTGTGGATAACACGAATCCAACTTTGGGCCTGAGCATCTATCTGCCCAATCCGGAAGTCGTTCAGGAAGTGCACGTCACTACAAGTAACTACAGCGCCGAGTTCGGACGCGTTGCCGGCGCAGTCGTGAATACCATCACTCGCTCCGGAACCAACCAATTCCACGGCAGCGCCTGGGAATTCAACCGTGTTGCTCTGCTCGCCGCTCGCGACTTCTTCGACCAGGTTGGACAGCCCAAACCGGGACTCACCCGGAACGAGTTCGGAGCAACTTTGGGAGGTCCGATCGTCAAAGACAAGACCTTCTTTTTCTTCGGATACCAGGGCCGTTATCTCCGCCAGTCGAGCACGACGACCACGACACTCCCCGAACCGGCATTCCTGACTGGAAATTTCAGCTCCGTGCCCGGCCTCGCCATCTATGATCCAAACACAGGCAACCCCGATGGTACCGGCCGCACACCGTACCCGAATAACATTATTAAACCCTCCGAGATCAATCCTATTGCGCTGAAGTTGAACTCCTATTTGCCGGCTCCAAACCTTCCCGGCATCGAGAACAACTACGTCACCAACGTTCCCTATCTCTACAACGGAAACAGCTATGACGCCCGCGTCGATCATAACTTCTCCGATCAGACAAAAATCTTTGCCAAAATGGCGACGTCGAAATATCTGGTGCAACAGGATGGAACGCTCGGCAATGTGATCAGCGATTCCGAAGCCGGCAACGACTACACAGTCACCGCTATCATCAATTTCACGCACGGCTTCAGCCCCACACTACTCACGGAACTCCGTCTCGGCTACAACCGGTATCGGACCAATGTGAACGGCATCGACACCACTACGGTCACAAACCAGAAACTGGGAATCGCTAATCCCGATCCCGATGCAATCTCGAGCAATGGGTTCGCGAACATCGACATCAACGGGATGACAGAGTTGGGGAACACGCCGGTCTACTATCCGCTGGTCAACACTGATAATCTTTTCGACGTGGTAGACACCTGGAGCAAGCTGCTGAAGAAACACGTTCTCAAGTTTGGCGTCGAAGTGCATCGCAATCGCATGGATCGTTTCCAACCGCAAGGTCTGGACTACGGCCCCCGCGGCCTTATGATTTTTAATCCCGGAACAACGCAGCTGAACGGCGGCCCGGGCCTTGGACCCTACGGTTCTTTCGTGAATTCCTTCGCGGCCTACCTGCTCGGAGCGACTGATGAAACCGGCCGAACCTATCAAACGGTTACCCCTACCAATCGCCAGACCCAGATTGCGGGATTTCTACAGGACACCTACCAGGTAACGTCCAAGCTGACGCTCGATCTGGGACTCCGCTACGATTTCTACTCGCCGATTGTGCCCCGATATAAAGGGGCCGCTTCGAATTACGATCCGTTTGATAACACGCTGCTGGTTGCCGGTGTAGGCAACGTCGATATGGCTACTGGGGTCCACGCGCAGAACCTCGTTCAGCCCCGCGTTGGTTTCGCCTATCGCCTGGACGATAAATCGGTGCTGCGCGGCGGCTACGCGATTAGCGGTTGGACCGGGCGTTTCGGTTTTACAGGTGGAACACTGTCCACGCAATTCCCCGTTATCTACAACGTCCAGGTCGGGAATACTGGCGACTACAAAGTGGATGGAACCTTCAACAGCCTGCCCGCTGTCCCCTTTGCCCCCATTCCCTCGAATGGACAAATCACGCCTGCTCCGAATCAGGCATTCTTTTTCATTCCTTTCAACAATCCGTTACCCTATGTCGAAAACTACAATTTGACCTACCAGCGCGCCCTCGATCACGGTCTGTCTTTTGAAGCAGGCTACGTCGGCAACGTCGGCCGGCAGCTTCCGTACAACCAGGAATTTAATTCTGCGGCGCCCGGAACGGGTACGACTGGATTGCGATTGTACGGTGTGGGTCGCACCGCCAGCACCTCGATTCGCGCGGATGGTGTCAATAGCAATTACAATTCCCTCCAGGTAAACCTCTCGAAGCGCTTCTCCTACGGGTTGACGTTCACGGTTGCATACGCCTACAGCAAGTCTCTCGATTTAGGTAGCAACCAGGCGAGCTTCACCGATAATCTTGATTTTCATCGTCAGTATGGCCCTTCCGATTTCGACGAAACGCATCTCCTCACTATCAGCCATACTTATGATCTGCCTTTCGGTAAAGGGAAACCCTTCCTAAACAGTGGCTTTTTATCGAGAGTCCTGGGAAACTGGCAGCTCAATGGAATCTTCCGCTTCGCGACCGGCACCCCATTCACTGCAACCGCGGATGCCACTTCATGCAATTGTCCCGGTAATGGCAATTTCGCCGACGCGATCGCACCCGTTCAAATACTCGGAGGAGTTGGACCCGGCCAGCCTTGGTTCAGCCGGTCTTCGTTCGCCGTACCGGGCCCGAACGTTTTCGGCAACGCCGGCCGAAACACGATCCGCGGACCCAATCTTACGAACTATGACTTCTCCCTCTTCAAAACGTTCCCCATACGGGAGCGCTTCAAACTCGAGCTCAGGGGCGAGTTCTATAACCTTTCGAATACGCCTCACTTTTCAAACCCGGATGGCAGCGTGACAGATGGCACCTTCGGCATCATCAGCAGCTCCCTGAGCGGCTATGGCAACCGCCAGATTCAGACCGCTCTCCGCCTTACTTTCTGAGTTCACTGATATACCGGACTGAGATGAAGCGTCGCGATTGGATGAAGCAAAGCCTCCTTTTGTCCGCACTTGGCCTGGAAACTCGAAGGGCGGCAAAAGGCGAAGAAGCTGAACAGCAAGCCCACGCCGAACCTACAACGGGCGAGGCCGAATGGAGCAACTCCCGTCTCCGGCTGCGTATTCGAGGCTCAGCAGAATCTCTCTGGACCCTGCTAGCCGGCTCGCAGGAAGTTACCATCGCGCCGCCTTCTTTCTTAGTTGACGGAGTATTGCGCGCGGCGGTCCTCCAAGATCTCAGGCGTGTTGGGCCTTCCCGAGAGCTTGGCAACGGTATCTCCGAGCAGCGCTTCTCGGGAGCCTTCGCCGATGATCCGTCGCTCGGGCTTGACCTTGTGTTTCGGTTAGCTCACGACAGCCCGATCGTCCGGTTTCGATACATTCTGCGCGCGGCCTCCGGCGCGAAGTTGACCGGTGATGGCTCACAAGTTCGTTATCTCTCCGTCTCTCTTGCCGGCAGGCAGCAGTGTCTACAAATCCAACTTTCAGCCTTCAATGACATGCTGCACAGCTACACCGTTGCGGAGCTTCCGATTTCACCGCGAGCTTTTGAAGACGAGACTGAACTCGTTGGGCCAATTCTCGCCGCTTCGGACGAACGCAACCGGGCTTTGCTGATTGCATACGAACACGGTGCGCAGGTTCCCGATTCCTTTCTTCAATTCAAGCTCGATGCTCAACGGCGCGCCGCCCTTCAGGCAGTCAAAGCCAACTACGTTCCGGGCCAGGCCGCCGAGGGTTACTCGACCGTCTGGATGCAGGCGGCCGCAATCGATGCAGGGCTCGATAAGCTTGCGGGCCATTACCGCAGCTTCGTTCTTCACGGCCTCAGCACAAGCGGCGATACCCGTCGTCCCTACATTTTCTACAACACCTGGAACTTCCAGGAGCGCAACAAATGGTTCAACGGTAGGCCGCTATCTGCAGTCGATGAATCCGGAGCGCATCCTGGCTGAGATCGATGTCGCTCATCGGATGGGCATCGATGTCTTCGTGATGGATACAGGCTGGTATGAAAAGACCGGCGATTGGCAAGTAAGCCGAACGCGTTTTCCAAATGGGCTGAGCGATATTCAAACCCGCCTCTCCGGCTACGGCATGAAGCTCGGCTTGTGGTTCGATCCAACTGCTGCCGCAAAATCCTCTAAGATGCTCGCAGAAAATCGGCAGTGCGTCCGCACTCGCGACGGTAAAGAGGGGAAACCTCACCCGATTTGGGAGACGGAAGAAAGTTTTCCGATGTGCCTTGTCAGCCCCTACAGCGATGCCTTTGCCGATATGCTGATCCGAGTAGCGAAAGAGACCGGCGCGCGTTACTTCAAGTGGGATGCCATCGGTCAGTACGGCTGCGATTCACCGCATCATTGGCACGGCGGCCCGGCCAACAGCCAGGAAGAGCGCTGGAACTCCTATGCCTTCCAACTCCCGCAACAAATGGCTCGCGTCGCTGAGAAAGTTGCGGCCGCCGTTCCCGATATCATCATCGATTTCGATATCACCGAAGCGGGTCGCGCCGTCGGCCTGAGTTTCTTGTCCGCAGGGAAATACTTCC
The DNA here is from genome assembly GCA_963799755.1 of Terriglobia bacterium. Lineage (GTDB taxonomy): Bacteria > Acidobacteriota > Terriglobia > Bryobacterales > Bryobacteraceae > Bog-105. The sequence continues at coordinate 111,785 of CAWCYQ010000009.1, forward strand.
TCATCAATAACGGTCCGTATCTGTTTAACTACGATCTGCCGCTCGACCGCGAGCATCAGAACTGGAACCTTTTCTTTTATCCCGGACCTGCGCGAACTTGGATCTGCCGGTCGCCGCTTACCTATGACAAATGGATTCCGTCCATTCTCTTCCTAACGCATTATTTTCCCGACGATCCCGCCAGCTCTCAACTGGTGAACGTTGGCAGTCTCATCCTTGGACAAAACGGCATTTGGGGCGACTTGCCTGCGGTCTCGTCCGATGGAGTCGAGCGCATCGCCGGCATTCTTGGCCGTTATAAGAAAGTTCGGGAAGACATCACTGCTAGTCCTGCCATCGTGACCGGCGCGGTTGGCACTGCTCCGGAGATCCACGAAAAAATCTCGCCTGACAGCGGGAAAGGAGCGGTAGTTTTATTTACCACTGCCGCAGGCAAATTCAGCTACGTGACACAAAATCGACCGCATAAGAATGCCTGGTGCGCGGGCGGCGTCAAAGTTCACTACGACGAAAAGGCCCACGCTGTTATCGAAGCGGAATTCGCATCGCCCGGCACCGGAATTGTGCTCTTCGGGAGCGCCGAAGGGTCGTCGACCACATGAACAGACGGAACTGGCTGAAGCGAACTGCCATCACGCTTTCTGCCGCAACAGAAACGGTTGAGTTGAAGAGTGAACCTCTTTTCTCGCCAGATCCACCCACGCCCGCCGTCTCATCTGTCGGAACCACCGTCGACAAAGCACTCGTTTATCGATTGCTTGGGTTCAACACCATGACGGGTGAAGATCCGCTCCACATGTGGGCCCGTCTGAAAAATACCCAGACCTGGCTGGCTGGTCCCCTGTCGCCCGACTGCTGGTGCGGTCAAACTTTCATCGCCGATCATGCCGATATCTTCGCGTTTCGCTTCTTATCGATTCCCGCCGCTTGGATGAGTAATGCTCCGTCCGGAAACCGCGCCGCCTACTGTGCGAAAAATATGAGCGAGTGGCTCTCGAAGTGGCCGAGCTGGTGGCGCACTGTCGGCCCGAAAGCTCCGGATGATTCCTATGCGCGACTGATCTGGCAAATGCCGCAAGGCGGACCTGAAGTTACTTATGAGTGGGCGCGCACCGGCGAGAATGAAATCGTCGGCCGCGTCATAAATTCAGATCCTGCGGACGTCGCTTTGGAAGCCTACGTCCCGTGGGACAATTGCCCTCCGAAGTTTTCGGTTCTCTACTCGCACCTCCGCCGATAAAACCTTCCTGCGCGGGCGCTCTTGGGTGCCGGGCACACGCGATGGCATGCGCTGGGTAGTTGCTTTCAGCAGCCCTATCGAAGAAGTCGCAGGCACTGGCGCAACGAATTGGCATGGCTTTCTTCATCAGGTGAAAACCCTGTATTTCTGCGGCAAACAGGGCCAGACGTACAATTCACTGGAAACCGCTACCAAGAGTCGGGTCGATTCGGCTTGGATCGACAGGCTGCTCGCGGAAAACAGGAAGCACTATGAGGCTGCTCGCCCGCATGGCGCAGGCTGGCTGGCCGATGTGCCGCCTGCCGTCAACGATCAGCTTCAGTGGAGCCAGGTCTACACGCCCGAAAGACGTCACGCTTACATCACTGTCAGCCGTGCCTGGGCGCGCAGCAACAACTCCGCTCCCGACTTCTTGTGGGATAGTTTCCTCAGCGCGCTGCTTGTCTGCCAGGAAGATCGCCGAAAATCCTTCGATCTGGTCCGCGACATCACTAATTGGCAAACCGACGCCGGTATGTTCTGCCAGTACGGTCAGTGGCCCACTCATCCTGAACTTGAGATCTTTCCCGTCGCCTGGGGCCATACGCAATATCCGGTCGGCGCACTGGCCGTCTCGAAGATCTATTGCCGGCGTCCGGATAAACAGTTTCTCGCCGAGATCTATCCCCGTCTGTTGAAAAGTCATCGCTGGTGGTTTGCCGATCGGGGCGATGGCCAGCCTTGGCGCGATGGCAATAAGGACGGCCTTCTCGAGCTCGGCTCCAACTATCCCGACGAGATTCCCTACGAAGATCGCCAGCAGGTTGCCTACTTCGAATCGCACGACGACAGCCCCGAGTGGTGGCATGTCGCAGCCTATAACGAGAAGACCAACACCTGCGAGCTGGCTACTGTCGAGCGCAACTGCCTCTACACGATGGATGCCTGGGTGCTCGCCTGGATGGCCCGTGAGCTCGGCAGAACCGCTGATGCTGCAGCACTCGAGCGCGAGCATGCGGCGATGGCGGCGCGCATCAATGCCCTTCTCTGGAATCCTGAAGGTCGGTGCTACTTCAATCGCCGTTGGGCTCAGAAGGACGGCTCCTGGTTCAATCCGCAAATGGCGCCCGATATTTTCTTTTCGCTGCTTGGCAAAGTCGCGCCGCCCGATCGCGCCGAGCTTCTCCGCAAGATCTTCTACGACCCGCATAAATTCGCCGGCGAATGGATTCTTCCCACCATCAGCCGCGACGATCCTATGTATCCTCGGCAGCATTACTGGCGCGGCAAAGTGTGGGGTCCCATCAACTGGCTCGTCTACCAGGGTTTCAAGATCTATGAGTGGGACCACGAAGCCAACCTGCTCGCCGCATCCAGCGCGAAAATGTTCCTGAAACCCTGGCGCGAGAAGGGCGAGTGTCACGAGAATTTTTTGTCGACCACCGGCGAAGGCTCGAGCGATCCGCACTACACCTGGGGAGCGCTGATGGTTCTGATTGCAATCGAGGAATACATCGACGCAAATCCCTGGCACGGACTGCGATTCGGAACATTGGAGCCGGTCGAAGCAGGATCTATCAAACAATATCCGGTGCAGAACAATCTCTATGACGTCACGTTGGGCGATCGCGGACTGGAAGTCATGCGCGACGGCAAAATGCTATTTGCGGCGGACTCTCCGGTCGAAATCCGACACGTTCAGTTCCATGGTGACGCTATCACGGCCCAAGTACGGTCGAAGCGTCCAGGCAGCATTCGCGTCGGCGCCGGGCAGGCCCAGCCATTCTCAGCGGGGCTCACAAAAATATCCGGCCACTAGTTACCCTCTGATGTGATATCCCTGTGAAGTGATTCTTGCACAGAGACTCGGATTGCTAGTTCGACCTCCCTCACGCTCTGCAGCTCGGCGGTTGCTGCGTCGTTGACAGAGTACTCACTTCATTTTGTGACTGTTTGGTGCGAATGCGCTCCGGGCACAGACCTTGGCAACGGCACCGTCGTGGCGGATTCGTCAGGCGTGCTGAAGTCCGCCAACATTGAATCAATGGCCCTGATTGGAATGCCAGCTTTCAAACGTCCGATCTCCGATATGGGGGCGAAATCAGCTATGTGGGACTGGGTCAAAATTTGTATTCCCTCGACGCGACCTTTTTTAGTCTCGACGGAGGCCCTTTTCTGTATATGGACCCTTCCTGCGATGACTTCTTTTGTACCTCCGGCATGCCGCCTAGCTGGGTCCTCAATGACACGCCGGAGAACTCACTCGCTGAGGGCATTTATTACATGGCCACCCGTCCGTACGAGCTTGTGCCCGAACCTTCCCCTTGGGCTCTCCTTGGAGCTGGTCACTTGCCATGACGGCCTTTAACGCCAGATAATTTTCTAGCGCGCCGCGTACGATGTGGCACCCCTGGACAAACTCAACCTGTTGCGGATTCAGACAGGCAGGCGCGCCCACCCTCAGGCGTCGCGCCTTCGCTGATCCGGGCGTGCACGGGTTCGCCAATACGCCATCTGTGTTTGGAGCTCCTGGCCGCCAGTGGTGGCCGGGAAGACTGGATTGAGGAAATTGGCTGTCTCCAGACCCAAGCATCTACAGCCAAAGTTTGCGATCTGCCCGATGACTTTGGACGTTCGGCCCGCCTCTACTCCACCTTCGTCATCACCACCGCTGTCCCGTCAAAGTCTCCGCCTAGGCGAACACGCACACCTTCGCCCATCAGGTAGGCTCCGCTCACTTCGCGCGTTCCGTCCAGCAACTTTCCATCGACCGATTCCAGCCTGTAGGTAGCTTTCGCATCCAAACCGCGCAAGTAGATCACCGGCGCCGGCGTATCGTATTCCTGCGAATGCCGGAATGCAAACATCACGGCCTGTTTGCCATCTTTCGCCACATACTCGTTCGCAGCCGTATCGCTCGTGCGCGGCGAAAGCAGCCGGTACAAATCTCCAAACTGCACAGTTTGCCGGATACTCTTATCGAGCGCCACCATTTTCTTCGCCAATGCCGCATCTTCGTCTGACCACTTGTTCAAATTGGCTCCAATTCCCAGTGCGCCTTGCATTGCGACCAGGAACCGGTACTCGAGCGACGTCGTCCGGTGATTCATGTTCGGCACATCCGTTACCCACGCCGACATGTATTTCGCCGTGTACGCCTGCGAAAATCCTTCCTGTATTCGCAGCCTGTCGAACGCCTCTGTGTTGTCGGAAGTCCAGAAAACGTCGGTGTACCGCATCACGCCCAGGTCTATGCGTCCTCCTCCGCCTGAACACGATTCAATCTCCAGATTCGGGTGCTTCGCTCGCAGCCGCGCCATGATGTCGTAGACATTCCAGACATACTTCACCCACAGTTCTTTCTGTTCGTCCGGCGCTACTTCCGGCCAGCCCGGCTCGGAAAACGTGCGGTTCATATCCCACTTGAAGTAGCGGATGTTGTATTCGGTCGCCAGCTTGTCTAACGCATTGAAAATGTATTCCTTCACGTCATCCCGCGCCATATTGAGCACAAGCTGATTTCGCAGCTCGCTCCGCGGTCGTCCCGGAAAATTCATCACCCAATCCGGATGCGCCCGGTACAAATCGCTGTCTGGATTCACCATCTCGGGTTCCACCCACAACCCGAAGTCCATGCCTAAGCCGTTTACATAGCTGATCAGCGGCTTCAGGCCGTTCGGGAATTTTTGCGGATTCACCACCCAATCTCCCAGACCCGCATGGTCGTTGTTGCGCTTACCGAACCATCCGTCATCAATGACAAAAAGCTCGACACCGAGCTTCGCCGCCTTTTCGGCAAGCGTCTTTTGCCCTTCCTCGTTCACATTGAATTCGGTCGCTTCCCACGAGTTGTATAGTACCGGTCGAGGGCGCGCCTTCAATCCATGCGGTTCGATCTCCGCGCGTTCCAGATCGTGCAGCAACCGCGAAGCCTCTCCGAATCCGTGCTCGGAAAAGCCGCCATAGAAGACCGGCGTTTCAAGCGATTCACCCGGCTTCAGCTTGTAGGCAAAATCGAAGGTGTTGAACCCTCCCGTGACGCGCACCTGTTGGTAGGGTGTCTGCTCGATCGTTATCCGCCAGTTGCCGCTCCAGGCCAGGGCTCCGAACCACACCCGCCCTGTGGTCTCGTTGGCAGCCCCGGCGTCAATCGCAAACCACGGATTTAAATTGTGGCCGGTGTGCCCGAGCCGGCTCTCCAGCACCTTCATGCCTTCTTCGATCGGCTCCCGGTTAAGCTGCGTCTCCGCTGCCCATCGCCCGCTCAGATAGGAGAGCCGGTACCCCACTCCAGGCGGCATGTACCAGGTCGCCGATTGCGCGCTTTCGACCGTCAACGCCTGTTTGGTTCCATTCCGTATCTTCGTGTAACGACTGATAATTCCCGTTTCCGAATCTACGTGATAGTGCAGGGCAGCCTCGATGTCGTCGCGAATGTCTTTGAGCTGAATCGTGAGTTCATCTCCCTCGATCTTTTGGCTTTCGTAGTGCAGCACCAGATCGCGGTCGCCATCGGCCCGAGTGATCTTCAGCGCCGGTTCCGTATAGCGCGGACCGCCCCAGCCCGCGTATTCCTCGTTGTCGATCACTTGGTGCGGATCAAACGATGAAATATCCTTTCTATTCGCCGCCGCGGCAATATCCTGCTCGCGCCATAACGGCGGGCCCCAGTAGAGGTGCTCCAGTTCGCCGCTAGCGGCAACTCCCATCGCATAAGAGCTCGTTTTCGTCGTAATCAACCAGGTGTTTTTACCCTTTTCAAAGCGAATCGTTTGCCCCGAAAGTGAAGCCCCCACAGCCAGCAGCGCCAATATTGACCGTATCTGCGTTCGTGCCGTCAATTTACTCTCAAGTCCTCTCTATAGGCGGTAAAAACCCTCTGCTCGCGTTCCCGCCGAAAGAAGATGATTGTTAGAATCACCGAGGCCACGCAAGCGGACGAGAGCATCAGCAGCGCCAACGTCATACTGTGTGTCGAGTCCCGAATCTTACCCACCAGCGCCGGACTGACATAGCCGCCCAGATTACCCACAGAGTTGATCCATGCAATTCCGGCCGATGCCGCGGTTCCGGTCACGAACATGCTTGGCAGTGCCCAGAATGTCGTGTACGCCGCTGCGATTCCTGCGGTCGCAATGGTCAAGGCAGCCAATCCCGCCACGCCGGAAATGCCCGGAATTGCGGAAATCGAAAACGCCATCGCCCCGATCAACCCGGGTATCGCCACGTGCCAGCAGCGTTCTCCTGTTTTATCCGAATGATGTCCCACCGCTACCATCGCGATTGCAGCCGCGCCCCACGGAATCGCGGTCAGCAGGCCGATCGTGAAAGGATCTTTGCTAATCGTGTCTTTCAAAACCTGAGGAAGAAAGAAGCTGAGCCCGTAGTTGCCCATCACAAAACCGAAGTAGACAAAACAGAGCGCCCACACTTTACTGCTGCGAAATGCATCGCCGAGCGAATGGCGCGAGTGAGAGCCGGCGCGCTTTTCCCTGTCTTCTTTTTCCAACTGCGCCGCCAGGAAGCTCCTCTCGTCCGGCGAGAGCCACTTCGCTTTCAATGGTCCATCCGGTAGAAAATAGAGCGTCGCAAAACCGGCTAAGATCGATGGAATTCCCTCCATCAAGAACAGCCATTGCCAGCCACGTAATCCACCGACCGCCGACATCTTGTTCAGCAGCCCGCCGGAAATAGGGCCGCCAATCACGCCCGATAACGGAATAGCCGTCATGAACAGCGCGACCATCTTCGCCCGGTAGCGTTTCGTATACCAGAAGGTCAGATACAGAATCACCCCCGGAAAGAAACCGGATTCAACAACTCCCAGCAGGAATCGCACCGAATAAAAAGCTAACTCGCTCTTCACGAACATCGTCGCTGCGGAAACCAGGCCCCAGACGACAATGATCGGCCCCAGCCAGTAACGCGCGCCGATCTTCTGCAGCGCGATATTGCACGGAATTTCGAAGAAAAAATAGCCTATGAAGAAAATGCCCGCGCCAGCTCCGTAGACCGCATCGTTGATGCCAAGGTCCTGCTGCATCTGAAGCTTCGCGAATCCCACGTTGACGCGGTCGACGTAAGCAAACACGTAACACAGAAAGAGAAACGGAATGATGTGCCAGCTTACCTTGCGATAAACTTCGCTCTCCATCTCGACGCCGCTCAGCGCGCGCACCAGCCGCCGTCAATGAGAATGTCGGTACCGGTAATGAACTCTGCCGCTTCCGAGCACAGGTAACAAGCAAGGCTCCCGATATCCTCCGGTTTGCCCCATTTGGCAGCCGGAATGTTCGCCAGGAACTGTGCATTTGTCTCCGGATTCTGCATCAGTGACGTATTCATCTCGGTGCCGAACGGCCCTGGACTGATGCCATTCACCGTGATCCCTTCCGAGGCGAGTTCTAAAGCCAGCGCTCGGGTCAATCCGAGCAGCGCCGCCTTGCTTGCCGAGTACGCGCTGCGCTGCGGAAGGGAGACGTGACTCATGATGGAAGTCAAATTCAGTATTCGCCCATAGCCTGTCCCTCTCATGTGCGGCACGAATGCACGGCACATCAGAAAAGCGCTCGTCAGATTCGTATCCACTACGCTGCGCCATTCCTCCAGGCTGAAATCAATCAGGTTCTTCCGAATATTGATCCCAGCATTATTGATCAGGATTTGAACTTTGCCGAGCTTTTTGCTCACTTCCGATTCCACTTGCGTGATGCTCGGCTCGTCGCGCACGTCCGCCACAAAGACATGAGCTTTGCCACCAACGTTTCCGATTTCCTGGTGAACTCCGTCGAGCTTCTCACGGTCGCGCGAGACCAAAGCGATAGTTGCCCCAGACTGGCTGAGAGCTAGCGCCATCGCCCTGCCCAGGCCCTTGCTGGCCCCCGTAATCAACGCGAGCTTGTTGGAGAGGTCGTTTTTTGGGGAATGAGCCATGAACGGTATTCTGATCTGCCCCCAATATCCTATCGCGCTAGTTGCCCGGTACCGTCACTTCGTAGAGTTGCGTGTCTTTATAAAGCTCCGGGAATTCGCCAAGGTAGCGCACATCTGCATGCCCTGCTAGGAGCGCGCGCAGGAGCCAGTCTTCCGGATAGTCTGGCGTCCCGAGAACGAGAAAAACCGGATGGGCGGCAAGAAACTCTCGATAGGGAACCACGCGCGCACGGATCGGGAAATAATTCTTGAGCATCGCCATTCCCTCAAAGATCGTGGCATTGGCGTACCGGATCGCCAGGCTTTGATCGGTCAGATAGTAAAGCCGTCCTACGGTTGCCGAATCCTCGTAATGATCCATCTCGAGAAACGTCAACCCGCTGCCGGCGACCAGCGGCAGCTCCGGCCGGATCTGATCGAATATTCTCTCGGACGGAGCGCCGAGCCGCTCCTCTATGCGCCCAGACCGATCGCTTCAATCCGGGACCAAGATTGAATGCGATCACGAAGAGGAACAAGACGCTGCCGGCGGCCAGTGGCGCGAGGCTGCTGAGATCCGTTCGGCTGGCCAGGAAAAAGGCAATGGCGAGCGCGTAGCCGAACGTCACAGGCAAGGCGTAGCGGTCGAAGTAAGCGCCATGAGTTCTCATCAAAGCCAGATTGACGACAGCAGGAACGGCGAGAAAACCGGCCGTCAAAGCAAGTTCGGTGGTGCTCATCCGCCAGCCTTCTCGCCCTTCATTCCGCAAATCTGGTGAAGTTATCAGCCAAGCAAGTAAGAGTGCAAACAAGAGAGGCAACGCCTCCACTTTCAGACTTCCGTAATAAGCCTCGACGATCCGGCGGAGCGAAGCCTGAAAAACGGGCGGGAAAATGCTGGCCTCGAAGCGCGCCATCAAACGCAAATAGATAAACGGAATCGCGCAGGGCACCAGCAGCGCGGACCAAATTGCGAAATCTAACTTGCGGAGTCGGTAGGTGCGAACCACTTCGGCCAGGAAAAATGGAGTAACGTACAGCAGAGCCATCAAGTGACTCAGCATCATGCCGGTGATCGAAAGCGCCAGAAGGAGAAAGGAAGCAGCACTCCGTTCCGGCCGCACAGCTTGTTGCCAGCACAGCAAACTCAATCCAAGGAAGGCGATCACCAATGCATAAGGGCGGGCTTCAGTCGCGTAATAGAAGAAGGGGCTTGCCCAAAGGACTAGCATCGCGAGCAGCCCGTACCACACGCTTAGACGCCTGGCGACGAACTTGTATAGGCAGAGACTACCTAGCAGAAAAGCAATAATAAACGGAAGACGCACTGCATAGCCGCTCTCGCCGAATAGAGCCGTCGAGGCACGAACTGCGAGGTACTGCAAAGGGGGGTTAAGATCCAATTGCATTTCCTGCCAGAAACGCCCCCAAGAAGGAGCGGTCGAGATATATAGAGTGAAAAGCTCGTCGTGCCAAAAGAGGCGAGACGACGCAAGACCCGTCAAAAGTATATAAGCCAGAATCGCGAGCGCGAGCGCTATACTGCCGGATCGCTTCGATGAGGCGATGGCTTTCAATTTTCCATGAAGTAGTAGCAGATCATGTGGCACACAATCAAGTGGCCGTCTTCGATGCGACCCATGTGCGGTTCTTTCACTCTGATCTGCAAATTTGCCATTGGACCTAGCTTTCCGCCATCGCGCCCCGTCAGCGCAATTGTTTTGCAGCCCACTTGGTTTGCGAACTTCACCGCGGAGAGAATGTTAGGAGAATTTCCAGAGCCGCTGATCGCCATGAGCACATCGCCCGGACCCGCAAAATTCTTCAGCTGTTCAGTGAAGATGCAGTCATAGCCAACATCGTTCGAGTAAGCGGTAATGGTGGCCATTGAATCGGTGAGCGCCATGATCCGGAAACGCGACTCACGCTGGAAACTAGCGCCTTTCACCATATCGGTTACAAAATGGGAAGCAGTGGATGCGCTACCGCCGTTTCCGCACACGAAGACATGGCGGTTATTCGCCCGCGCTTCCTGCAAAATTAAGATCGCCTCGCCGACCGCCTGCAGGTCGATGCTGTCAAGAGCGCCGCAAAGCTTCGCCTTATATCCGAGGGAGAATTCGAGCGGAGCTGATGCCGCAAGAGTCTCAGTGGCCATATCACAACTCTAACTCAAAGAGATGGCAGTTACGGCCTCTAAATATGCCATAATCGCAAGGTCAGAGAAGCCCGATGCAGCTAAGAATTGAGCCAGTTGCGATTGGCGATAGCAAGCTGGGCGACGGTCAGCCATGCTATGTGATCGCGGAGATCGGAATCAATCACAATGGCGATCTTGATCTCGCCAAGCGGCTGATCAGCGTGGCCATCGCCGCCGGCTGTGACGCGGTTAAGTTCCAGAAGCGAACTATCGATGTCGTCTACACCAGGGAAGAGCTCGCCAAACCGCGCGAGAATCCCTTCGGTATGACAAATGGGGACCTGAAACGAGGATTGGAATTCAGCGCCGAAGACTACGACGAAATCGACGTCTACTGTAAGGCTGTTAAGATTCGATGGTTCGCCTCCTGCTGGGACGAGCACTCTGTCGACATCATCAATCGTTTTGATGTTCCTTGTTTTAAGATTGCCTCGGCCTCGCTCACAGACGACGATTTACTTCGCCATACGCGCGCGACCGGTAAGCCGTTGATCCTCTCGACTGGTATGAGTACGATTGAACAAATCGATCATGCGGTGGAGATATTGGGTCGGGATAATTTGATAGTCATGCACGCGACCAGTACTTATCCCGCGGCCTACCCGGAGCTGAACCTGCGCGCAATCCCCACCCTGCGCGAGCGTTATTGCGTTCCGGTTGGATATTCGGGACACGAGACCGGTATTCCCACCAGCGTTGCGGCGGTGGTTCTCGGCGCGTGCTGCGTGGAACGACACATCACGATGGATCGCGCAATGTGGGGCAGCGACCATGCGGCCTCGCTCGAGCCTAATGGAATTACCAGGCTTGTTCGCGACATTCGGCTGATCGAGCAGTCGCTCGGCGATGGCGTGAAGCGTGTATTTGAGCGTGAGCAGCCCATCATCCAGAAATTGCGGCGGGTGGATACGAACGCCGTTTCTCGATGACTGGGTTGAGGGGTATCGCGCTCGATGTGGATGGCGTACTAACGGATGGCGGCGTCTGGTGGGGGCCCGGAGACCAAGAATGGAAAAGATTTTCCTTCGCCGATATTATGGGTGTTTCACTGGCCCGTAAGGCTGGACTCACGATCGCACTCATCTCGGGTGAAGACAGCCCGCTGGTTGAACGCTTTGCCAGCAAACTGGGCATCGTTCACGTGGAAAAGAACTGCAAGGACAAAGCCGACGCCCTTAAACGTTTTGCCACGGCCGCGGCTCTGCCGCTCTCCGAAATCTGCTTCATGGGCGATGACGTGAATGACCTCGCAGCCATGAAGTTAGCAGGCTTGGCAGCGGCTCCTGCGGATGCTCAACCGGCGGTCAGGAAAGTTGCCGCCTTCGTCGCTAGAAGCAGTGGGGGGAACGGAGCCGTCCGGGAACTGATCGAGGCTGTACTTGCGGCGCGGGCGGAGGCCCAGCCTGCAGAGCTGTAATCGCTCACCGTACTGTTTCTCCGGGAGGTTTCAGATTTAAAAACATGAACGACGAGCATGAAATGCCTCAGCACTCAGGAGTCGCGGACGTTTCTTTTGCGCTTCCGAAGATAATTAGTATCGTTACTCCCTGTTACAACGAGGAAGAGAACGCTGAGCTGGTTTACAACCGCGTGCGCACTGTGATGGCACAGGTCAGCCGCTACCGCTACGAACACATCTTTATAGACAATGCTTCCAGCGACAACACGGTGGCGATTATTAAGAAGATCGCCAGGCAGGATCACAACGTCAGGCTCATCGTAAATGCTCGAAATTTCGGTCATGTGCGTTCGCCATTTCACGCGTTTCTACAGGCCCGGGGAGATGCTGTAATCGGCTTGGTGGCCGACCTCCAGGATCCGCCGGAGCTGATTTCGGAAATGATCGCAAAATGGGAGCAGGGATACTCGATGGTTTTGTGCATTAAGAAAGCCAGCCGCGAGAATGCCCTTATGTTCTGGATCCGGACCAAGTACTACCGGCTTGTCCAGCGCCTGTCATCCATTGAGACCTTCGAAAACTTTACCGGGTTTGGCTTGTATGACCGAAAAGTGGTGGAAGTGATCCGCTCGTTCGATGAAGCGAATCCGTATTTCCGCGGCATGATCGCGGAGATCGGATTGCCTCATTATGAACTCTTCTACGATCAACCGAGGCGAGTCCGCGGGATCACGAAGAACAACCTCTACAGTCTCTATGATTACGCGATGCTCGGCATCACGAGTCTTTCCAAAGTGCCGTTGCGGCTGGCTAGCTTTCTTGGATTCATCTGCGCCGGCTTTTCCGTGCTTACCGGTTTTGGATATCTGATCTACAAGCTGGCCTTCTGGAACAATTTTTCAGTCGGCACCGCGCCTCTGGTGATCGGGTTATTCTTCCTCGGTTCCGTGCAGCTTGTTTTCATGGGGATCCTCGGCGAATACGTGGGAGCGATTCACACGCAACTGTTCAGGCGTCCTCATGTCATCGAAAAGGAACGGGTCAATTTTGAATACGCGCCGGGTGCACCGCTACAGGAAGATCTGGAAGCGTATCCAATAAGCCCCATGCATGGTTTCCAGAACTGATTCGCCCAAATCCTCTTTCCGCGTGTTCTATTGGCCGCTGGCGTTACTCTTTGCGGCCGTTCTGCTTTATTTCTCACTGCGCGGAATTCAATGGCATGGCGTCTGGAAAATCCTGGCTCACGCGAATATCGGGCTTCTGGCGCTTAGCCTGGCTACCAGCAGTTTTTCGCTCTTCCTGCGTGGACTGCGCTGGCGAGTTCTGCTTCGTGCCGCCGCTCCGGTTAGCGTCGCAACTGCCTTCTGGGCCACCTGCGCGGGGTATTTCGGCAACAACTTTCTTCCCGCCCGCGCCGGCGAAGTGATCCGAAGCCTCATGGTCAGCAGCGCCTCCGGCCTGAGCAAGACCTTCGTGCTCACCACGGCGCTCTCCGAGCGGATGTGCGACGCGATCAGCCTTGTTCTCATCAGTTCGGTCGTCCTGCTTTCTTTGCCCGTGAAACCTGGCTGGTTCGCGCACGCGGCCACCCCTTTTGCCGTCCTGGGCCTCTGCGGTGCGGCCGGAATCGCCGTATTACCTAGAATGGAGAATGTTTGGCAACGCGGCCTGAACCTGCTTCCTTTTCCGCAGAGTGTCAAGGCAAGGCTCTTGGGAGTGATGGAGCAAGTTCTCGTCGGAATGAGAAGCTTTCACGACGGGAACCGCCTCTTTATCTTCGTCAGCCTCACTGCGGCCATCTGGATGTGCGATGCGATCGGCGTAATGCTCGGTATGCGCGCCCTCGGTTTGGCCGGGACTCTTTCCGTCGCACTGCTTCTGATCACCGGTCTGGGCCTCGGTAGCGCTCTGCCTTCCACTCCCGGGTATGTAGGCATTTACCAATTCGTCGCGGTGAGCGTTCTGACGCCCTTCGGCTTTAGTAAAACCGCAGCCATTGCTTACATTCTTCTTGCGCAGGCGCTCCAATATGTCCTTATCACGTTCTGGGGCGCCATTGGGCTAACGCGCTCGCGCGGGCTGCGGCTGATGGCGCGAGCGGAACCGGCCGCACTTAGTTGAACAGGCTACACTCAGGAAGGAGTTCATGAACCTGATCGCCGGCGAAGGTAAGCGAGCCGTCATTGTCGGTGCTGGACCGGCTGGTCTTACGGCTGCTTTTGAGCTGCTTACTCGAACCGGCATCACTCCGATTGTTCTCGAAAAGAGCGGTTATCTCGGTGGAATTTCGCGCACAGTTAACTACAAGGGAAATCGCATGGATATTGGCGGCCATCGCTTCTTTTCGAAATCGGATCGTGTTATGCGGTGGTGGCTGAACATTCTCCCGCTGCAGAGAATTGATGGCACCGAAACGAAGATCTCCTATCAGGCGAGCGACTACCACCGTTGCCGCACCGAATCGTCCGGCCGATCCAGCAGCGACTGATCGCGTCATGCTGGTACGGCACCGGAAATCGCGCATCTACTTCATGCGCCGCTTTTTTGAATATCCGATTACGTTGAGCGCGGATACTCTACGGAAACTCGGCCTCTTGAAAACCATTCGAATCGGCTTGAGCTATCTGCGCTCCGTTTTTTTTCCGATACGCGACGAGACGAATCTCGAGCAGTTCTTTATCAATCGCTTTGGCCGCGAGCTTTACCTCACTTTTTTCAAATCTTATACAGAGAAAGTCTGGGGAATGGATTGCCGCGCCATTAGCGCGGAGTGGGGAGCACAGCGGATTAAAGGACTCTCGATCTACAAAACCGTTCTCCACGTTGTCAAAAAGCTTATGCCGAAGCGCACCGAGGACATCGCCCAGAAGGACGTTGAGACTTCTCTGATCGAGCAATTCCTCTACCCGAAGTTCGGTCCCGGACAAATGTGGGAAGAGGTGGGACGCCGCGTTCAACACCTCGGTGGAAAGGTCTTGACCGAGTGGTCGGTCGAAGGGATCGAGCACTGCCATAATGTCGTCACCTCAATTCTGGCTAGAAACGTTGAGAGCGGAGAACTCCAGAGGATTGAAGGCGATTACTTCTTCTCCACTATGCCCGTAAAAGAGCTGGTTGCACAGATGAATCCGCCTGCGCCGGCGAATATTCGCGAAATTGCAAACGGCTTGATGTACCGCGATTTTATTACCGTTGGCGTGCTCTGCGATCGCGTTACGCTGCGAGAAACGTCGGGCGAACTGGTCAAAGATAACTGGATTTACATCCAGGAGCCGGATGTCTTGGTAGGACGTTTGCAGATCTTTAATAATTGGAGTCCTGCCATGGTTGCCGACCCATTGCACGTCTGGATCGGCCTCGAATATTTCTGTAACGAAGGTGATTCGCTTTGGATACGAACTGATGAGCAGATTGTCGAACTGGCTAAATCGGAGCTCGCCGCGATGAACATCGTCGCACCTGACAATATTCTGGACGCGACTGTGATTCGAATGCTCAAGACATATCCAGCGTACTTCGGCTCCTATGAGCGCTTCCCGGAAGTAATCTCCTGGGCAGATACTTTCGAAAACCTGTTTCTGATTGGCCGGAACGGTATGCACAAATACAACAACCAGGACCATTCGATGCTTACCGCGATGACCGCCGTCGACAACATCATTGGAAATGTTCGTAGCCGCCACAATCTTTGGGCCCTGAATACGGAGCAGGAATATCACGAGGAGAAGTGGGAGAGTACAGACCGGACTCCCGAACCGGAAGCAGTTTCCGGCTGAGAACGTGCAGATCGCCGATCCGCAGCTGGATGAGTTGCTTCGCACCGCGATCGAGCAACGGCGCCTGGTTCAGCTTCGCTACGACCACAAGGATCGAATCCTCGAACCTCATGATTATGGAGTCCAGAGAGGCGTTACAAGACTCCTTGCTTACCAAGTCGGCGGAGCCAGCAGCGGGAAACTTCCGAATTGGCGGTGGCTAGACGTGGATCGCATTTCCGAACTTCGGATACTTGATCGAACTTTTCGCGGCGGGCGGTCCGCGCCATCTCAGAAACATCACAAATGGGATCAGCTTTTCATCAGAGTGAAGCCCGCAGCGACGAATCGGGACTGAGCTTGCCGTGTTTCGAAAAGACGTCGTCCGATCGGCGGGGCCAAACGGATCAGCAAGATGCCCAAACCCCACAAACCAAGGTTGGCCGGTTCAGGCACGTCAGACGCCACTTCCATATCGCTGAAACGGTAGCTTTGACCGAAATTCCCCGGAACCCCGTCGTCTCCGAAAGAAATTTCTACGCTCTCGACCGGAACGGCCGAGATGAACCCCCAAAAGCCCGACCACTGCGCACCCGGCCACGCCTGTCCCGTATTCGTTACCGGCATAATTCCATCGGGCATGAAATAGAGGCCACCGCCCGAACTGATTTGGAGCCCAGCATTGATCGAAGACAGATTCCACATGCCGCCGAATGCATAGACAGGCTGGCTGAATGTCCAGACAGCTACCGAGTACTTCTCTGTGAAGTCTTCATAGCCGCCGAATACGAAGTGACCGTTGCCCGCGCTTTTATTCACCCCATCGAAATCGATATCCGAGCTGACCGAAACGCCGGGAATGCTTATTTCCCCGTTCGCAAAGCTGTCGGTCAGAATTTGCACGCCGGAGGGCGCGAGTTCCTCCGCATAATGTTGAAATTGCGCCTGATCGTAATAGCCGATCGTAGACGGCATGGCCGAATCACCAAACACAAGTAGCGGAGCGAGCAAAAGGACGATCGCGGCGAAAGCTCTGGTCAAGATAACCTCTAAGCAGTTCTCTTCGGCAGCACCTGACGGAGTATGAGTTCAAAAATGGGAGTCAATGCGTGACAATACGCCCAATACTTCCCCGAAGGGTTCGCCAGGCGGCACGCTAGGCTGGTTCTTTCAACATGCAATTGAAATGGATTGGACTTTTGCTCGTCAGTTCGCTGAGTTTCGGACAGGTAGCACAGATAACGAGCGCACCAGAACAGTTCCCGCAAGTCGACGCGATCATCAACGATGCGGTCCAGACCAACTTGATACCCGGCGCGGTGCTGTTGATCGGGCACAATGGCCAAATAGTTTATAGGAGAGCTTTTGGATCGCGGTCACTGATTCCCGATCGCGAACCGATGACACTCGACACTATTTTTGATGCTGCTTCGCTGACGAAGGTAGTAGCAACGACGCCGTCGATCATGAAACTCTTCGAAGCTGGGAAAATCCGCCTGGACGATCCCGTGACGAAATATCTACCCGAGTTCCAGGGCGGCAAAAGCGGCATCACCATCAGACTGCTGATGACGCACTTTTCGGGTCTGCCGCCGGATCTACCGCTGGTTCCGCGATGGAGCGGCTACGAAACGGGAATCCAGAAGGCATTGACGATCGTGCCCGTGGCACCCCCGGGAGCCCGATTCATGTACAGCGACATCAATTTCATTCTGCTGGCTGAAATCGTTCACCGGCTATCGGGCGAGCTCCTCTCGCAGTTTGCGCACGAGCAAATTTACGCTCCGCTAAAGATGGACGAAACGGAGTTCCAGCCGGCGGCCGCGCTACGACCACGGATTGCGCCCACCGAAATCGATCCGGATACGGGACAGCCCATGCGTGGCGTGGTGGATGATCCAACGGCACGCTATATGGGCGGGATAGCCGGCGACGCGGGCCTTTTCACAACAGCCGACGATCTCGCGAAATATGCCTTCATGATCCTGGGACGAGGCGAATACCAAGGAGTCCGAATCTTCGGTCCCGCTACGGTCGAGAAGTTCACCGAGCCTGCAACTCCGGCCGATCAACCCATCCTGCGCGCGCTCGGTTGGGACATCGACTCGACATTTTCGAGTAACCGGGGCGAGTTGTATCCGATCGGATCGTTCGGTCATACCGGCTATACCGGAACCTCCATCTGGATGGACCCAGTTACAAACTCGTTTGTCATTGTGTTGACGAATGTCGTGCATCCGATCCACGGCAAATCGTTGAGCTCTTTTCGCTGCCGCATCGCCACGGCAGTAGCGGCGCATTATGGAACAGAGATTCCGAATACCGTGTCCTTGACCGGGTACACGGAAACGATCGCCATGGCAGGAGTGCATCGCGTGATTGCGCGGAATGCGCAGACATTAACCGGACTCGACATACTCGAGCAGCAGAATTTTGCAGAGTTAAAAGGCAAACGCATCGGTTTGATTACGAATCAAACGGGTGTCGACAGGCAAGGCAGCCGAAATGTCGATCAGATGCTCGCGTCTGGCGTGCGAGTTGTGAAGTTGTTTTCGCCGGAGCACGGGATCAATGGCAGCCAGGATACTCTCGACATAAATAACAGCAAAGACGCCAAGACAGGACTGCCTGTGGTGAGTCTCTATCGTCCTAATCAACGCAGATTGACTGCCGAGCAGATGATAGGAACTGACGCCATCGTGTTCGACATCCAAGACGTCGGCGCGCGTTTTTACACTTATTCCTGTACCATGCTTTACGCACTTGAAGCTGCGGCCAAGGCCCACAAGCCGTTCTACATCCTTGATCGGCCGAATCCTATCACCGGTACGCACGTCGAAGGACCGGTGCTCGATACGCAGTTCGAATCGTTCGTCGGATGCCTCAATATTCCACTACGTCACGGCATGACATTCGGCGAGCTGGCCAGCATGGCCAACGCCGAACAGCATTGGGGCGCGGATCTGCATGTCGTGAAGATGAATAACTGGCAGCGCGGAGACTGGTTCGATTCAACCGGATTGACATGGGTCGACCCTTCTCCGAATATTCGCAGCTTGAACGCCGCGTTGTTGTACCCGGGCCTCGCCATGCTCGAAGCGAACAACAACTATTCGGTGGGGCGCGGGACCGATGCTCCCTTTGAGCAGATCGGAGCCGATTGGATTCGTGGAGCCGACTTGGCGCAGGTTTTGAACGCCCGCATGATCCCGGGGGTACGGGTATATGCCACCCGCTTTCGGCCGACCACGTCGAACTTCGCCGGTAAAGAGATCGAGGGTATCCGGTTTGTTATAAACGATCGTGAAGCATTCGATAGCACGAGACTCGGTATCGAAGTGGCCGTCGCGCTACATAACCTTTATCCGGGAAAAATAGACTTCGAGAAGTGCCGGTTTCTAATTGCTAATCTAAACATCATTAAGGGTTTAACGGACGGCACCGATGCGGGTGATCTCTCCGCGCAAGCGCAACAGGAAGCCACCCAGTTTGACGCCCGGCGGAAGCAGTATTTACTGTATTAGAAGAGGCAGTTATTCGGATACGTGGGCACCCTCTTTCGCCTTCGGAGGGCGTCCGCGCCGCTTGTGCTCGGAGGAGGCCGCTTGCCCATCTTCAGAACCGCTGGACTCGCTTGAGGAGACCGCGGCAGTTGCATCCTTCAACCATGATGGGGGCCTTCCGCGCCGCCTTCCGCGCCCACGCCCCAAACGCTCCAGCGTTAGAATCGCTTCTTCTATCTGTTCTCGCTCAAGCCTGAGTTCGGCTAGCATTTTATCGACGTCCAAGATGACTTCACTCCTTCTTAAAACCCGCACAACGTATCGGTCGGCCAACAATGATTAACTTAATTGTGACCGAAACGATTTAGACGAAGTCTAAATTTAGTTTGCTAGAAATTCAACCAGATGCGGCTTTACTTGAACTCTTATTAGTCCTAGTACTAACAGTTGAAGTTCTGCGATCAGGGCGAAAAGTGTCAGGGTTTTCTAAGAAAGGGGCCTTGTTGTCGTTTTTTCCAGAAGAAATAGAAAGGTATCCCTAAGCTCATCATTCCTAAACCCATAAGCGATTCCCGCGGGCGAGTTTGAAGAGTGCTGACGAGAAGTGCGAGCGCGACAATTACAAAAAGTACTGGAACAACAGGGTAGCCAATTACCCGGTACGGGCGGTTCAAATTCGGCTGCTTGTGGCGCAGAACAATCACCGAAAGGGCTGTCATGAGGTACAGGATCCACGATCCGAATATTACGAAATTGTAAAGATCGTCGAACCATCCGCTGAGAACTACAATACAGGACCAGAGAGAGAGGAGAACCATGGCGTGTCCCGGAGAGCGAAACCTTGGATGAACCACGGCGGCAGTGCGGAAAAACAGGCCGTCGCGCGCCATAGCGTAAGGCACGCGGGAACCGGAAAGAATGGAGCCATTTAGGGCGGCAAAGATGGAAATGAGCACTGCGACCGTCACGCCGGCCTCCGCAATTCGACCACCGGCATGGCTCATCATATCGGCCGCCACACGATTGCTTGCAGCCACTTCCGGCGCGCTGAGGACGTAGAAATAGGCGATGTTAATCGTGACGTAAATCAGGATGACCGCCATTGTTCCGAAGATCAGCGCGCGCGGAAGATTGCGCTGGGGGTGACGAATCTCGGACGAGACCATGCTGACGTTGTTCCAACCATCGTAAGCCCAAAGAGCGCTGACCATCGCCGCAAAGAAGCCAGCCACTCCCGCTTTCGCGGCGATGTGTCCTGTGAAGTGCGTGAAACTGCCTTGGCCGGCCGACAACCCCACCACCACAACTGCCGCGAGAAGCGCGACCTTCAGGACGGTAACAGAGACTTGTACTCCTCCGCCGGCTCGCACGCCAAGATAGTTGACGCCGCAGAGCGCAAGGATCAAGGCAATTGCTATCAGTTGGCCGTAATGTATTTCAAGCAGCGATCCGCCGGGACCGATATGCCAGGGCAGCACAAGCACGGACATGCCTAGCACCGGAAAAAAGATGGTCAGGTAAGTATAAAAACCGGCGGCGAGAGTCGCAATAGAGCCGCTCTTGGCAACCCAGAACTGTGTCCAGCCGTATAGGTAGCCCCAAAACGGCCCATAAGCCGCGCCTAAGAATACGTATTCGCCGCCTGCTTCGGGCATTGCCGCCGCCAGCTCGGCATAGCTAAGAGCGCCGAAGAGGCTAAGCACACCCGCAAGTATCCAAACCAGGAAGAGTGTGCGAACGGAGCCGACCGAGCGGATCATGGAGGACGGGACGAGAAAGACTCCGCTGCCGATAACGGTCCCAATGACGATGGAAATGGCACCCCAAACACCGAGAGCGCGTTCGAGCGAGGGCTGACTAGTAGTGCTGGAGGATAGGTGGCTCAAGAGACCGGTTCTTTCGCGTGCGACGTTCTGAAGATGGACAGGGAAATGAAGCTTGTAAAATAGCCGGTGGCGAATGTCACCGTCGAGCCGATTAGCACGTACCAGGTATAGGCCACGCTGTTCCGCAAGAGCAAAGTCGCCCCGAATCCGGCGCACATGCCGATGATGGCTGACCACTCGCCCGGACGCCGCGTCAGAACACCCAGAAGAAAGACTCCCAGCAGCGCGCCATAAAGGACGGAGGCGATGGAAAGGCCGGCTTCGAGAACCCTGCCCCAGTGGCGGGCCATCAATCCAAGAACGAATAAAATCACGCCCCAGACTACCGTGGCCCAACGCGCCAGTTTGAGGTAGTAGCCTTCGCTGTAACGCGGGCGCATTTGCCGGATGAAATCCATGATGGTGGTGGAAGCGAGCGCGTTGAGAGCTGCGCTGAGATTCGACATGGCAGCGGCTAGAATCGCGGCAATCACCAGACCCGCGATGCCGACCGGCAAGTGATTCCAAATGAACTGTGGATAGGTACGTTCAGGCACGGCGGGAGCGGCGCGGCCAGCATCTTTGTAATAGACGAATAGCAAGACACCAATCAGCAGAAATAAGGCAAACTGAAAGAAGACAACAACCCAACTCGAGAAGAGCGCTAGTCGGCTGTCTCGCTCGGATTTGGCCGAAAGCAGGCGTTGGACGAGGAGTTGTTCGGTGCCGTGGCTGGCGGTGGTAAGAAAGCAGCCGCCCAGAAGTCCGGCCCAGAAGCTGTAATTCCGGTGAAAGAAGGCCGAGGAGAAAGAGAAACGGAAATCGAAGAGTTGAAACTTGCCGGCAGGTGCGGCCAGGGCAAGGACGTGCGGCCAACCTCCCGGTATAAGGTGCAGGACGACAAAGAAACTGAGCAGAGCGCCGCAGCGATTAGAACGATCAGATCGCCGTCCTCGACCAGGAAATCGCCACGCTGTTCGCCGGGCATCCCGACCGGCACATCTTGTCGCCAGCCTGCCCCGCTCCGGGACCGTGCGGGCCGCGAGCCTGCTCGCGGAGATCGGCGACTGCAGGGAACGGTTTCCCACCGATGAGGCGCTAGCCGCGCTGGCGGGGGCGTGCCCGTCAACGCGCCAGTCCGGCAAGCGCAGCCAGGCCGTGTTCCGCTGGTCGTGCAGCAAGAAACTCCGCGCTGCCGTCATGGACTTCGCCAACGGCAGCCGCATGTCCGATCCTTGGGCTGCTGCCATCTACGCAGCGGCGACCGGCCGCGGCTGCCCGTCAGCCCGCACACCATCCGGATGCCTGCCCGCGCCTGGATCCGGATCATCTGGCGCTGCTGGCAAGACGGCACCGCGTTCGATCCCGCCCTCGCCGGCAAGGCCCAGCACCCGCAGCGGCTTGACATAGGGCACTCCTATGGCCTGTCAAGGGTCGTGTGACATTTTGTTGCCTCATTCCGGGGTTCTGAACGGGATAGGTTCCGGCCGGTTTGCTGGGGTTGCGGACAAGACAGGGTGGGTCCACCCGGGTGAGGGAAAGCTCTTATTAGGTCACGCCCAGCAGGTCAGCACAGGGACCCGGGGACGCCGGCGAATCGTTAGCAGGCGAGCATGATGCGGCAGCCGATTAGAGGGTCAGGCCGTCCCCGGGAGGAGGTGTCAGCCCGCCAGCGGGCGCAGGTGCGGGTAGACCTCGCGGGCGGCGTAACCTTCAGGCAGCGGATGATCTCCTTCTTCGACAGGCCTTCTTTGCTGCGCTGGCCGGCGTAGGCGCGGGTCGGCGGGTGCGAGCGGTTGCGCCGGCGAACGAGCGGCTGGAGTCCCAGCTCCGCAAGCACCGCCAGGCGCTGAGATCCAGGGAAAAGCATGGAGCTCCTGTCGCGGCTGCTCGCCGAGGGCGACCCGGAGACGACGCAGCAGCCCGAGAGACCGCGCGAGTGAGCCAGGACTGCTTGTCGGCTATCGTGCCGCTGCTCGGCACGAAGGCGGCCTGTGCCGCCGTCGGGCAGCCGCGGGCCACCCATTACCGGCGGAAGAATCCGGCAGGCGCCCGGCCCGCGCGCCCCGCCCGGCGCCGCCGAACAAGCTGAGCGCCGAGGAGGCCGGGAAGATCCTCGGCCTGCTGCGCTCGGAGCGCTTCGTCGATCACTCGCCGGCCCAGGTCTACTTCACCCTCCTCGACGAGGGCATCTACCTGGCCTTCGAGCCCACCTTCTACCGCCTGCTGCGGACGAACGGGGAGGTGCGCGAGCGGAAGCGCCAGGCCACCCACCCAGCCAGGGTCAGGGCCGAGGTCTGGCCACCGCCGCCGGCCAGTGCTGGTCATGGGACATCACCAAACTGAAGGGGCCGGCGCGGGGACCTATTACGGTTGCATGTCGTACTCGACATCTTCAGCCGCTACGTTGTCGCCTGGTGCGACTCGTTATCGGAGTCCGGCGGGGTCGCGAGAGCACTCATCGAAGACGCCGTCGCCCGCCACCGGATCCCGCCGGCCGGCTCTCGATCGACGCCGACCGCGGAGCTCGATACATCACACCCAGTCGCGGCCTTTACGCCTTCCTCGGCATCAAGCGCTCCCACGGCCGACCCCACGTCAGCAACGACAACCCAACTCCGAAAGCCAGTTCAAACCATGAAGAACTCCCGGCCTTCCCCGGCCGGTTCGGCTCCCTCCAGGCCGCCCGGGCCTTCTGCCAGCGGTTCTTCAGCTACTACAACCACGAGCATCGCCAGTCCGGCATTGCGCACCATACGCCCGCATCGGTCCACTACGGCACCGCGAGCCAGATCCGTGCCCAGCGCCAGGAAACCCTTGACGCCGCCTATCTGGCCAACCAGCGCGGGTCGACACCGGTGCCGACACCGCCGAAGCGCCATCGCCTGGATCAACGAGCCAGCCACCGACGAGGACGCACAGAAAGCTTCATACGAACGTGTCTCACCGAGCTTCTCAGGTTCCGCTGCGCTGCCCAGCAGTCGTCCGTAATCCGTGGGCGCAACCTCCACTTGGATGGCAGGACTGGAAGTTCGCCTGCCTCAGGCACGGGACCACTCCGGCATGGACTTCGGGCCGGAAAGGGCCCATAATCCGATTAAGACAGACGGCAGTTCGGCCATCAGTATCTTCCGCATCGGGAACTGCCGAAGAGGAGACATGCGATGCCGCGCTACTCGACAGGCCGTGTGGGCAGCTACACTAACGGTGCGGGGTGGGACCGGACCTGCCGTTCAGCACGACCTCCGGGCGGAACTTCCGCTTTTTTTATGACATGGCTGGGTTAGCTGTTTACCGTTGGGACGACGGCGACGTCTGGGGCTCCGATTTTCGAGACGGAACCAATCTCGCTGCCGATGGTGGCAGCGACGGCCGGATGTCTACTCCTACAACGGTCACGGTAGCTGTAGAATCCACCGACTCCAACCAGCGGTGATTTCATCATCGTCTGTGGGAACTTCGGCAAGCCGGACGTCACGACCATCGGGACCTCGTCGCGCTGGGGCAACGGCAACGGCAATCTCAAGTTCGCGTTCATCGACGCAGCCTGCCCGATGGACCTGGTCGAGCTCTCCAACTCTTGGTTTCCGGCGTTCGGGCCTACACATGGCGGTTGGGCACTCCGGCGACGTCAACCACGACACGCTTAACAGCACAAGCCGCGGCGGCCAATTCGCGGCCCTGACGGTGGGCTTCTTCTTCTTCCCCAGCTCAGCGTAAGCGACGCGTGGATGCAAGCAGGACTGACCGACGTACAAGGTGGCGTCTGTGCGGTCGCCTTGGCCGCGGGGAACGACCGCAACGATGCCATCGACCGCCGCGAGCACGAGAGGGTAACGGACTCGCGGCCCGACCCATCCCGAACTGGTTCGCTTGGAAGCGGGTCTGCGCCGCTTAGCCGCCTCGGCCTGGGGGAATCTGGAACGTGAGGTGACCATGACCGACGACCTCTCCCGACTACTCCGATGAAGAAGCGCTGCGGCAGCTCACCGGCTCGCCGACGCCATCGGCGTCGTCATCGACGAGGTGGAGCGAGTGGGTTCGAGGCCAATGTCGTCGGTATCCGTACCGAGCATGTGCTGATCAGCCGGCGCCCGACAGCCGGACCTACTTCATCCACGACAGCCGCTTGGGATCGACCGTGAGCTTGGTTTTCGACACGTCCGACCGGGAGCATTTCGACCGCTGCCGGGAAATCCTCGACCAACTCGGCATTGAAGCGTCCGAAATCGCGAGTGAGGCGCTGGTAACCGAACAGACGCAGGTCGCGTCCGTCAACCAGGGGCGTCAGACCGTTGAGCTGGAAAACGTGCGCGAGGGCAAGCGCTTCGCCGCGATGCCGCCCCGTCTCTGCCCCGGTCTGGTCGTCTGGGCTGGTGCTCGGTATGACCAGGGAGCATCGAATCGGCTATCTGCAGCTCCGCTGCACCTCCAGCCATACTGTGCACGAGGCCCACCGGTTGGCGCACAACGTTCAGCGGGGCTGGAATGCGGAGCAGCCGGGCGCGAGCATCGAATCGGTCAAGGCCGGCGTCGTCCACTCACCGGCGATAGGCTTGCTTATGGACGTGTACCCGGCCATCCGCGTTGTCTATGCGCCTTCTGACCGAGGTTCGGCCAGAAGGCGGTGGCCTACCTCGACCGGATGGGAACGCTGTTCCCGTCCCCCGCATCGCCGACCTGTCCGCCGAGCCACTGCAGCAGCGAGCGTCGATGAGCGCGGAAGGACATTAACCCTGCAGGGGCCAAAAGTATGCCTGGCCTGTCACCTGCTGGTCGCGCGGGTATTCCTGGGCATTGGACGACGTGTGGGTATGGGCCGTCCAGGCATGGGGGGGGGCGGCTCTAGAGTGGCGCACCGAACCCCCGTCAACGGGGAAAACAGGCCAGGAGTTCAGTGCTCGTGTTCGTATTTGAACGAGAGCTGAAGCTTGGTGCGTAGGTGATCGCCCCGCCCTCGTCAAGGTGCATGTCCTGCAACGCACCTCAGCCAGCTGAAGATCGCGGATTGTCGCGGCTGCTGCCGTCCTGATCGCCTCTCCCGCCTCTTCCCATGAAGTCGCGCTTGTCCCGATGACCTCGGTCAGCTGTACACGCTCGCTCATGCGCTCTCCTTTGATGGCTTGTCTGCCTAGACGCCGCGGCGCTGAGCTGGTCTGCATCCGGCTAACCTCGGCCTCCGGACTGACCCAATCGTGCGGGCGTCGGATTTTGACTCAGGTGCCGGCGCACGTCCTGCCCGGCCACCATGGTCCCGCCCATACCGTGGCGGTCAGCGCGGACGGCCGCCATGCGGTCTCCGGCGGCAAAGACCTGACAATGCGGGTGTGGGACCTGGTGCGTGGCCTGGGACTCGCTTCTTTTGTATCCGACAGGAGGATCACCGCCCTTGCCGCCACACCCGCCGGTGCGCGCGTGATAGTAGGGACCGGCTGGGCGGCTTTCGCGCCGGACGCCCCAAACCGCAGCGGACTCAGCCCGACTACCAGCCCGCGCACCCGCATCATCTACACGGCAAACACCTTCCAGGCCGGATTTAATATCCATTATCAAAGCCACCCAGTATTGACTGGAGGCCAGCGACTCAAGGACGCGGGCACGAAACATCCTGCCACCTGCGAAAGAGATTGTGACGGTCATGAAGCCGATCTGCCCGCCGGATGAGGACTCGCGTGCTCAGAACCGACCAATCCCTTGCTGGAAGCGGCAGCGCCCCGAACTGGTTGTTCTGTGACCTCCGGGCCCCAGCGAACACAAAGGCACAAGCCGC
The DNA here is from genome assembly GCA_963799755.1 of Terriglobia bacterium. Taxonomy (GTDB): domain Bacteria; phylum Acidobacteriota; class Terriglobia; order Bryobacterales; family Bryobacteraceae; genus Bog-105. Next base: position 138,411 of record CAWCYQ010000009.1, read on the forward strand.
CCCGATTCGGCGTTATACGGGTGATCGTTGTCAAGGGGCCTCCACGTTCTGGATGATCTTGGTGAAGAGGTCTGCGCGGTCGGTCTGGCCGTGGTCTTGGGCGTGGTCGCGCTGGCGGATCAGGATGGGCAGGAACTCGGTGCTGGTGCGGAAGTAGGCGCAGGTTTCGCAGGCTGATTCCATCCGGCAGTCGAGTTCGGCGGGGCGGGTGCATAGGCCGTTGCCGAGCATCCGGGCGTGGGCTTCGCGGCGGAGCCGGGCCATGCCGGTGGTCTCGTAGTCGGCGGGCAGCGCGGGTGGCTGTCCGTAGAGGGCGTCGATCTTGGCGCTGACCGCGGCGTATTCGTCGGCGACCACCCGGTTGGCGATCTTGGCGTAGATCAGGGTCATTTCCAGCTTCTGGTGGCCGAGCAGGGCGGCGATGGCCTCCAGGCGCATGCCCCGGTTGATGGCCTGGGTGGCCAGGGTGTGGCGCAGCCGGTGCGGGTGGACGCCGGGCACCCCGGCGGCGCGGGCGACCCGGTGCACGATGCGCCCGATGATGTGCCGGTCCAGCGTCCCGCGGTGGTCGGCGATCAGCCGCTTGCAGCGGCGGATGTGCTCGAGGTTGGTGGCGGTCCAGGCGCCGAGGAGCTCGACGAGCTGGGGGTGGAGCGGCACGTAGCGGTCGTTGCGGAGCTTGCCCAGCGGGATGCGCAGCCAGTGCCCGGTGCCGATCCGCACCACCGCGTCAGCGTCCAGGTCCGCCAGCTCTCCGGCCCGCATGCCGGTGCGGGCCAGCAGCTCGACCACCAGCCGGTCACGCGGGTCGGTGCTGGCCCGGGCGGCGGCCATCAACCGGGCGGCGTCCCGGTCGTCGAGGAACTTGGGCAGCGGCTCGGGTTTCTTCGGGATGTCCCAGGCGATCACCGGGTTCCGCGGCGGGGCGTCGGCCCAGTCCCATTCGATGATCCGCTCGAAGAACTGGCGGATGGTCCGGATCCGCTGCCGGCGCGTCTCGGCCGTGATCACCCGCCGCCGGCCCGGGGCCGGGTGGCCAGCCATACCTTGTAGTCCTCGATGTCATCGCGGTGGATGTCGCTGACTGCGGCCAGGCCGGCCTCGGTGATCATCCAGTGGGCGAGCTGGCGCAGCGCGCTGTCGGCCGCGTCCACGCTCCTGGGTGCCAGGAACGTGCCCAGCTGCCGCAGGTAGCGGTGCATCACCGCGGTCATCCGGGGCGCGGCGGTCTCGATCCGGGACCATTCAGTCTCGGCCTGCCATCCTGCGGGCTGCCGCTCGCCAGCGGGAAGGGCGGTCACCGGGCAGCCACCTCCTGCGCGGCCAGCATCTCGCCGACGGCCGCGGTGTCGGCGTCGATCAGCGCGGCCGCGCGCGGGTACTAGCCGGCCAGCCAGTCGTTGGCCAGGTGCAGGTAGACCCGGGTCGACTCGATCGAGGCGTGCCCGGCCTGGGCCTGCACCGCCTCCAGCGCCATCCCCGCCTCGCGCAGCCGGGTCAGGCACGTATGCCGCAGCTGATGGCAGGTCGCATGCTCCAGACCAGCGCGGCGGCGGGCGCCGGCGAGGATCTCATCCAGTCCCTCCGCTGACAGCGGCCGCCCGCGCCGCGGCCCCTTCAGCACCACGAACACCCGGTCTGTCGGTGCCCCGGAGGGCCGCTCGCCGTGCAGGTAGGCGCCGAGAGCCTCGAAGAACCGGTTCGCCGCCGGGACCACCCGGTGATGGCCGCCCTTGCCCTCTGTCACCACCAGCCGCCGGTCAGCGACTTGCACGTCCGCGAACCGCAGGCCCAGCACCTCGCACCGGCGCAGCCCGGCCAGCAGCATGCCCAGCACCATCGCCCGGTCCCGGTGCGTGCGCAACGCGCCGACCAGCCGGTCCGCCTCCTCCGGAGACAAGATCGCGGCAGGGTGCGCGGCACCCGCACCAGCGGGGCCATGCGTGATCTCATCGTCCCGCCCTGGCGGCGGGTCATCAGGCCACGCGGCACCGGGTTGACCCGCACCGGCGTATCACCGCGGGCGACCAGGTAGGCATACAGGCCCGACACCGACGACAGGCGCCGGGCGATCGTCCGCGCCGACAGCCCCGATTCCCGGTCTGCCAGCCGGATCACCCGGCGGTCGCCGCGCTGATGGGCCAGGAAATCGAACACATCCGCCGCGGTGACCTCGACCGGGTCCTTCCCAGTCACCATGAAGAACGCCTTCAGATCGAAGGCCACCGCCCGCACCGTGTTCGGCCGGCACCGGCCCGCCACGAACTCCAGATACCGGTCCACCAACCGCTCACCCAGGCGATACCGGACCTGGCCAGAGCCCGACACGATGCGGACAAGACAAGGGAAGTCACTCATCTCAGCAACTTCCCAGCCCGGCCCGCGAACAGCCGGAAGCGACACGGATCACCCGTGTATTAAGCGATAGGCGTGCCTGCCAGCGCTCAGGGACCACTGTCGTGCTCCACATTGCGTAGCAGCGCACCACCCCGGCTGGTCGTAGCCAGAAGGCGACAGGAGCCGACGGGCTAACCGGAAGCCCGGGCTGGGGAAGCGGCGGAGCTCGAAGCAGGCTGCGACGGCAGGCCCCGGTTGCCGGGCCGTCCGCAATCAGCGCGCCCGGCCCCAGGCAGAGTACCTGCATGCCCGCAGGGATCGCGGACCGTCGGCGCGTTCGCTTACGGTGGGGTCGTGCGGGGCGTGCCGTGGTGGGGCGTGGTCTCCTCAGCCGTGGCTCCGGTGCTGCTGGTGGGCGGCTGGACGGTGGCTGCCGGGCTGCAGCCGCGTTCCTTCAACGCGGTGGCCGACACGATAGCTCCCTCGCGGCGCAGGGCGCTACCGACCGGTGGGTGATGACGCTCGCGCTGGCGGGGGTGGGGGCCTGCCATGTCATGACGGGGCTGGCGCTGAGGCCGGCTGCCTCGGCTGGGCGGCTCATCCTGATGACCGGCGGTGTCGCCACCGTTCTGGTCGCGGCGAACCCTGAGCCTGCCGGCGGGCGGCGGCTCGCTGCCGCATACGGTCTGGGCGGCGATCGGCTTCATAGCGCTGGCGGCCTGGCCGCTCGCTGCCCGGAAGCGGGGCACCTGGCGCCCGCCGGGCTGCGGCCGGCTGTCTCGGCCAGCGCCGCCGGGGTGCTGCTTGGCCTGCTCGTGTGGTTCGGCGCGGAACTGATCGACGGGGCCGGCAGGTCGGCCTGGCGGAACGGGTCCTGGCCGGGGCGCAGGCGGTATGGCCGCTGGCAGTGGTCCTGGCCTGCCGCCGCAGCCAGTCTCGCGCCCGGATCCGGCGCGCAAGGCCCGCCCGCGCTGACATGCAGAACTAAGCCCCCCCAGGCGACCGCATCTGCCGCATCGGGCGGCTGCAAGTCAGGAACGATCTAGCCACCGGGCGGCCGGGGCGCTCGCAGCAGTGACAGGCACCTCAGCCAGCCGCTGACGCTGACCTCCCAGCAGACCAGCCACACGCCGAGCCAGCGGTCCGCGCCTCCGGATCCACCCGATGGACGCATCGCTACGCTCAGTAACGGAACGCTAGCGAGAGTGCGCGCCGAGCCGCCGATCTGGCGCTGTCCAGGACGGCTGGTGTTTCACCTTCACGCCGCACCGAACAGGATGTTCTGCCGCGGCGATGAGTCTCCCGCGCGCCGCGTTAGCGCGGGCAAGATCACGGGGCTATGGGTAAATTAGTTAACGTTGAGAACAGCCCACCCGTCGCCTTTCCACAGCAACGTGTTGAAGCAGCCGTTGTCTTGCGGAATCGTGTCCGGGTCGCCCAGCCCTGCGTCGAAGGCCGCCAGCACCTGGCGGTTTACGGCGTCGTGGCTAACCACGGTCACGGAGCCGCCGAGGCAGCGCCGGGCGATATCCGACAACCCTTTAACCGCCCGGCCGGCCACCGCCGATCGTGGCTCGACCCCCGGTGCGCCGCGGTCAGAACCGAGCCCCATTGCGCGACCACCGCGCCGCGGCTGATGCCGGTCCACTGCCCGTAATCACGGTCAACCAGGCGCTGGTAGGTTGCCACTTCCAGCCCGGCGCGCTCGGCGACCGGTTGCGCGGTCTGCCTCGCCCGCGGTCGCAGGGTGGCGATAGACAGCCCGCAGCCCCAGGGGACCTAGCGCTTGGCCCCAGCCGCTGATCCTGGTCTCGCCCGGTCTCGTCCAGCGGCGGGTCGGCCAGGCCCCGCAGGACGCCGGACTCGTTGAGCGGAGTCTGGCCGTGCCGGGCCAGGTAGACCAGGGGTCCGGCCGCCGAATCCTCCGGCACCGGCCAACGTCCCACCAGCCATCATCTGGTTCCTCCCTCGTGGCGTGCGGCGGTGACCTAGCCACAACCGGGGCCGGTCATGCAGAGCTCGCTCGCTACAGGCAAGCCTGCATCACCG